>SSMU01000009.1 GCA_004799545.1 Phenylobacterium sp. | reverse complement strand
CGCGGCCGCCTCTTCAGAGGCGATGCGTTCTTCTTCGAACTGGGCGTTGATCACGTTCTCGCCGCGGGCCTGGCGCTCCGCCTCGTCCGCGCTGCGGGCGATGTTGAGCGTGACGGTGACGGTGACTTCCGGGTGCAGGCGGACCTTCACCTCGTGCAGGCCCAGCGTCTTGATCGGCTTGTCGAGCACGACCATGGCGCGCTCCACCTTGCCGCCCGCGGCGTTGATCACATCGGCCAGGTCGCGGCCGGAGACCGAGCCATAGAGCTGGCCGCTCTCGCCCGCCTGGCGGATCAGGATGTAGGAGGCGCCGTCCAGCTTCTCGCCGGACTTGCCGGCCGCTTCCTTGGCCCTGTCGTTGCGGGCCTCGATCTCGGCGCGCTGCACCTCGAAGACCTTGAGGTTCGCGGAGTTGGCGCGCAGCGCCTTCTGCCGCGGCAGCAGGAAGTTGCGGGCGTAGCCGTCCTTGACGTTGACGACGTCGCCCAGAGCGCCCCAGCCCTCGACACGTTCGAGCAGAATGACTTTCATGTGCGTCGCTCCCTTACTTCACGACGTAGGGGAGGAGGGCGAGGAAGCGGGCGCGCTTGATGGCGCGGGCCAGTTCACGCTGCTTCTTGGCGGAGACCGCGGTGATCCGCGACGGCACGATCTTGCCGCGCTCGGAAACGTAGCGCTGCAGGAGCTTGACGTCCTTGTAGTCGATCTTCGGCGCGTTGGCGCCGGAGAACGGGCACACCTTGCGGCGGCGGAAGAACGGGCGGCGGGCGCCGCCGGCGGAGGCCCCGGCAGCCGTCCCGGCGTCTGGGGCGACAGTGGTTTCGTCGGTCATGTCGATGTCCCCTTTCTCTAGAATTGCGGGGCGTCGTCGCGGCGTTCGCGATCGCGATCGCGGCGGGCGAGGATGGGTGAAAGCTCCAGGTCGAGCTCGTCGACGCGGACGGTGAGGTACCGCAGCACGTCTTCGTTCAGCGACAGCTGCCGTTCCATCTCCTTGACGGCGTCGGAAGGCGCGTCGATGGCGAGGAGCGAATAGTGGCCCTTGCGGTTCTTGTTGATCCGGTAGGACAGGTTGCGCAGACCCCAGTACTCGATCTTGGCGACGACGCCGCCGCCACCTTCGATGAGGGTCTTCAAGCTGTCGTTGAGGGCTTCGGCTTGTTGCGGCGAGATGTCCTGCCGCGAGATAACGACGTGTTCGTAGAGCGCCATGTTTTCCTTCTTCCGGTTTGGAAGGCGGCGTGTCCGGCGGCGGAAGTCCGTCGGATACGATGGCTCTCAGGCGCGGCGGCCGGGAAGGTCCCGGTCGATGAAGCGTCCGCGTGAGACCGCCTTCCATGAAGAGGCGGGCAGATAGGGGAAAAAGGCTGGCGGGGCAAGGGGTTTCGCCTTGCCCCGCATTGGGCCCTGCGTTGCGCCTCGGCGGCTACTTGGCCCCGTTCAGCGCCTTCACGGCGCCCAGGGTCTCGGTGACGTGGTCGTTGGGGTTCAGGTTGTCGTAGACGTGGGCGATCGTCCCGTCGCGGGCGATGACGTAGGAGGTGCGGCTCGACCAGTCGGGCTTCTGGGCCAGCACGCTGTCGTACGACTTGGCGATGGTCGCGCCGGGGTCGGCCGCCACCGGGAACTTGCCGCCGCAGTGCTCGGTCTCCTTCGAGAAGTCGGCGAGCTCGGTGACCTTGCCGGCGGTGACGCCGATGACGGTCGCCTTCTGCGCCTTGAACTGGTCGATGGCGTCGGAGAACAGGTGCGCTTCGAGGTTGCAGCCCGAGGTGTGGGCGGCGGGGAAGAAGTAGACCACCACCGGGCCCTTCTTCAGGGCGTCGGCCAGCTTGAAGGTGAAGGGCTGGCCGGCCAGGTAGGCCTGGGCGGTGAAGTCGGGCGCCTTGGTCCCGGGCTTCAGGTCGGCCAGGGCCGGGCTCGCGGCGAGCGCCGCAAGGGTGGCGACGGCGGTCAGTGCGGCGAAAGTCTTCATGGCGTCCTCCCGAGATCAACTCGGGAGGAGCTTAGATGCCTTGCCGCCGAGGGCTGTCAACCGGGCGTTCGACTTACGCTGTCACCCGAAGACGAAGTCTCCGGAGTGCAGGCTGGTCACCAGGGTGTGCTGCAACGTCAGCGTATCCTGGCCGTCGTCGCTCGTGAAGACGGCGCTGGTGCCGACCTGCTGCGAATGCGCGATGAGGTCGCTGAAGCCCGTCCAGTCGGCGACGCTGACGTGGATCGTGTCCTCGTTGACGAACACCTGCTGCTGCTCGTGGCTGGGGTGGCCGTGCTTATCGTAGACGGTCACGGTCTGGTAGACGAAGAAGCCCGGCGTGAAATCGGTGATCACGTCGTGGCCCGAGTGGAACCCGAACACGAAGGTGTTGTCGCCGATCAGCCCACCGGTCAGGGTGTCGTCGCCGCTCCCGCCGTCGAGCGTGTCGGCCCCTCCGAGATCGCCGTAGAGCTTGTCGTTGCCCGCGCCGCCGTTTAGGGAGTCGAATCCCGCGACGCCGTGGATGGTGTCGGCGCCCCCGCCCCCGTTGATCGTGTCGCTCAGCAGGCCACCGTTCAGCACGTCGTTGCCGTTGCCGCCGGTGATCGTGTTGCAGTGGAACAGCGAACCGTTGATCGTCTCGCCGGGGATCACGTTTCCGGTCACGGTCAGGGTGACCGTCGCCGTGCTCGTGGCCTGGTTCTCGTCGGAGATCGTATAGGTGAAGGTCAGGGTGTGGGTGCCGGTGTCCAGGCTCGGGTCATCGGCCGTATAGGCGAAGATCAGATAGCCGTTCGGCCCCGGCGTGAGCGTCAGCTCCCCGAGCTGATTGCCGCTCGCGTCCACCGGCTGGGTGAAGCTGTTCACCTGGAAGAAGGTGTTCCCCATGGGATCCAGGAACACCCCGGTCTGGCCGGCGTCGCTGTCGTTGGTCAGCGGATCGAACGTGATCGTCTGCTCGGCCCCGACCGTGAAGCTATCGGGGTTGGCCATCGGCGGCGCCGAGGTCAGCGCGCTCGGATTAGGCGTAGGAAGTGGCATTTCGAAAGTCCCGTCCTCTGTCAGCCCAATACAGGTCCCGGTGAAGCTTCACGACGCGATCGCCCGCGTCGTTCCGAAGCGGCACACCCTGGACTACGTGAAATGCTGAGCAGCAAGAGACAGGCCGCAGCTCAGTTATGTCGCACCACGGCCGCGTAGGCGGCCCCGACGAGGTCCCGTTACAGTATGGGCGCGCAATGTGAAGCTACCGGCGATTGCAAAACATCTTTAGCGCTGTCGTGTGAGGCGACGAGCTACCGATAGTGGGTATCAACCGGCGTTTGAGATGCTCGGGAGCAAAAGGCGCCGAACCTCAATTATACAGCGCGGTGGCCGAATAAGTACCTTTGTAGGTTCCCGGCACGGTATGCGCGGGAAGGGTAAAGTTACCGCCGACGGCGAAGGTCTTGGTGCCGGCGGACCCCGCGGTCCCGGGGATCAGCTGGCTTCCGCCAGGCGAAATGCTCGGCGTCAAGGTGACGCTGACACCGGTGCTGCTCTGATCGACCATCGTCGTGGCTGTGACGGTCATCGAAATGACCTGTCCGGCTTCGCCCGTCACACTGACGGAGCCCAGGCTGTGGCTGCCGAGCGCTTTTGTGTCGGCGGGGACTGTAAGCGTCCCGGTCCCGGCCGGATAGGTCACTGCGCCGCCCCCGGCCGAAGAAGCGATCGTTCCGAAGCTCAACGTCGTCGCGGTGACGCTAAGGCCGTGTTCCACGGTCGCTGTGCCGGTCACCGTGAGCGGGGTGCTGCTGTCGCCGAAGGTGTCCGAGGCGCTGATCGTGAAGGTCCAGGAGCCCGTGGTGGCGGAGCTGGCGGTGTCACCCAGGACCGGGAAGGTTGCGCCGACATCGACCGCGACGGCCGAGTTGGTGGTGGTGCTCTTGGGCCCGATTCCGCTTGGCAGGACCAAGGTCGACGTGCCCGTGACCGTCCCGGAGGTCGGGCTTGCCGTTGAGGTGAAGCTGGACAGGTTGGTCCCGGCGCCGCGCCCCGAGCCGCCTGTCGCCGTGATGGTGATGGTCACCGGCTTGGATTGGCAGTTGGTGTTCTTCACGCAGGTGATCGTGATGATGGCCTGCTTGGGCGTGCCCGACACCTTCGAGCCGCCGCCGGAAGGCGTGCCGAGGGTTCCGCTGTCGCTCAACGGAAAATTGGTCGTGGCCGAGCCGGATGCCGCGGCGACCTTGCCGATGGTCGGCGACTGCGTGGTCGCCGCCGTCAGATTCGCGGCGCTCGCCTCCGACGCACCGAGAACCATTGCGAGCACTGCCGATATGGCAAGCAGAGGTTGCGTTCTATTGTAGATATTCACGAGATGACCGACTTCCCAGGGCGGTTCCGGTGCATCGCACGAATGGGACCGCTATTCCACGGGTTTCGAACCTTTATCCTCATCTTGGGGACGTGGATCGAAGGTGACTTCTGCTGTGGCGTCCGGCGTGAAGCCGCCATCGCCCTTGATGGTTACCGCAAGCGGCGCCGTGAGATGCATGCGCAGCCGTTTCGCCTGCTCGGGGTCGAGCTGCAGGTGGTAGACGCCGGCCGTGAGGTCCTCGAAGCTCGCCGAGCCGTCGAACTCGGTCTTGGCCTCGGCGATGCGGCCGCCGTCGGCGACCAGCTGGGCCGAGACGCCCGAGATACCGATCCGATTGCCGTCCGGCCGGCGCAGCAGGATGCGGACCATCACCTCGCCGGTGGGCTGCATCGGAAACTCGATGTTGACGATCTGGCCGGCCCGCGGCGACAGCTGCAGGGCGAGCGGCGGCGACTTGACCGATGGGTTGTCGAGCCGATCGAGGTTGACGGTCAGCCGGGTGGTCGGGCCTGCGCCGAGACCGGTGACGAAGGCGCGCCCGTTGGCGTCGGTGACTACCTTGCCCGCGCCGCCGCCCTCGATGACCACATTGGGCACGCCGGGCTCGCCGGGATCCCACTTGCCGTTGCCGTTCTTGTCGATGAAGGCGTGGAAGGCCATCGAGCCGCCGGTGCCGGGGCCCGCGCGGACCACGCCGTACCTGTTCTTGGCGCCGTCGTAGGCGAGGCCGAAGTTGACCTGCGCGCCCAGCTGCCAGCTGTGGTCGGCGTTGTTGTAGTCGCTGGTGAGCGACAGGTCGCCGAGATGGGTGCGGACGATCGCCGAGGCCGTGACGTTGAAGCTCTTGAAGTCGTTGAGCTCTTCGCCGATCCCGAAGCGCAGGCTGGCTTTGTCGGAGAGGTCGCGGTCGACGGTGATCGCCAGGGCGCGCGGCTTGAAGTCGGGCACGATGTCGTAGTCCAGCGTGCTGCGGATCTGCCACTTGAAGTCACGATAGGTCGATCCGGTGAAGAAGCCGCTGAGCGTATTGACCGAAGCCCCGGCGCCGTAGTTGTTCGTGTAGTCGAAGCCGGCCGAGAACAGGATGGAGGCGAGGGTCGCCGAGCCCCGGATCGATCCGGTGATGTCGATCTCGCCGTCCTCGTAGACCGTCCGCGTGCCGTGCAGCGACAGCGGGACCACGCGGCCGAAGATCTGGCTGTTGCCGTCGAAGCTGAGTTCGCCACGGCTGGCCAGCGGCCGGGTGAAGTCGACGCTCGGGCCGTTCTCGTCGACGAAGCCGCCCTGGAACTGCAGATAGCGCAGCACGGTCGAGACGCCGAGCACTTGGCCGGCCAGGCCGATCCCCTCCGCGGAGCCGCCGTTGGTGTCGCCGCCCACGTCGAGCTGGGTGAGGAAGCCGAACAGCGAGGTGCGGGCGCCCGCGGTGTAGACCGTCCGCGCGGTCTCGGTGCTGATCTTGGCCGGGGCCGTCGTGGTGACGGGCGGCAGCGTCGGGTCTATCGAGGTGGTGGTCGAGGTGGCGGTCGAGGAGGTGGTGGAGGGAATGAACCCCACGCCGGCTGACAAGGTGATCAGCGTCGTCAGCCCGTAGTTGACGGTTCCGACGGCGCGCAGCTTGCCGGCGTCGGGGCTGATGAAGTCGGTGCCGCTGGTGTCGGTCAGGTTGATGACCGACTTCTCCTGCTGGACGGCGCCGAACTCGAAGGTCATCTCGCCCTTCTCGAGCTGGCCGCCGCCCACGTTGACGACGCGGGTGTCCTCGCTGCGCTCGCCGTGCGGGCCGTAGGTGACGATGCGGATAACGTTGACGCCGCGCTGCAGCGGCACGTTGAGGAACTCGTAGCGTCCCTTGTTCGGCGTGTTCTGGCCGCTTTGCAGCACGTCGTTGATGTAGAGCTCGACGTCGTAGCCGATCGGCAATTCGCCGCGCAGGTCGATGCGGTTGAAGATGTTGGTCGTGTCGAGCGGCACGGTGGAGAGGGTGAAGCCGCGGCCCTCCAGGCTGTGCGGGCCGATCGTCAGGCCGGGCGTGAAGACGTCGCCGAAGCTGATGTCGCGGGCGTGCAGCGGGCCCAGCAGATGCCCCTCGAGGGAGCGCCGCTCCAGGGTGATGCGGGCGGAAGAGGGGACGCCCCTCTGGTCGGACGAGACGTAGGCCTTGTAGCCCATGTAGGCCAGGTCGCCGCCGGCCCGGAGTTCGTACTGCAGGGGGTATTGCGGTCCCTGGGTGGTCGATCCCGAGCCCGCCCCGAGCGACAGGGAGACGTCGAAGTTGGGCATGGTGAAGGCCTGGTAGCCCGAGGGCGCCTTCAGGACGCTTTCCGGACCCGATCCGGGGCGGCCGCTGGCCTGCCGGTCGCGGGCCAGGCGCTCGAGGCGCGATTGCACCGGCAGCAGGGCCAGGGGCGTGATGACGATGTCCAGCGCCTCACGGTCGACCTTCATGGTCAGCGGCAACAGGCGCTGCACCGCCGAGGCGCGCAGGTAGATCTCGGTCGGGGTGACGGCGACGTCTGCGGGGGAAAGCGGGATCGCCTTCGCGCCCACCCGGGCCGTGCCGGTGGCGAGGTCGACGATCAGCGAGGTGCGCGCCTCGCCCAGGCGGCCGACGATGCGCCGCTCGTTGGGCAGCACGTCGACGTCGTATTCCAGGAGCCGGGAAAGCTCGCCGAACGGGATCAGCGGATCGTCCGGCTCGCCATAGGCGGCGAGGCCTTCGGTAAGGGTGAGCTTGTCGATCTCCACCGAGAACAGCAGCAGGTTCTCAGGGTCGATCTTGGCGGAGGGGCTGAGTGGTGCGGCGGCCGGTGCGTCGCAGGGCGGAGCCGCGTCGGCGCACCGACGCGGCGAAGGGGAAGCAGGCGCCGTCGCAGCATGTGCGACGGCGGTCGAAAGGATCAGCAGAGAAAATGTTGCGCCGGCGGTCGTAGCAAGGCGGCTACATGTCCAATTTCGCAAGCAGTTTGCCCGGAGACGTGTCGTCGTCTGTGAAGGTGATCTCTAGTTTTTCACCGCTGCCGGGTTCACGCGTCAGGGGTATGCGTACGGTACGCTTGGCGATTTCAGTATAGACGCCGAGACCCCGGGCGAAGCCGAGAGCCTCTTTCTGGTTACGGCCGCGGACTTCGATGTTGCCGAACAGCGAACTCGTGCCCTGGCGCGTCAGGTCGAACACCATCACGGGCGTCCGCTTCGTCGTCTTGCCGTCAAGCGCCATGTCGACCTGCTCGATGTGGGCGTTCTCGATGGCGGCGCGCGGATCCGGATCGCTGAAGCGCACGATCGCCGGGATGGAGATCCCGAAGACGGCGTTGATCTGGAAGCTGAGCTCGCCCCGCCCGCCGGCCGCCGCGGCTTCCGCCGAGACGCCCGCGCTGGGCGGCGGGATCGTGGTCACCGTGAGGTGGGTGCGGTATTCGCCCGCGGCGTCGGCCGGGACGCTGCCGATCCGCAGGCGAATCGTTTGTCCCTGGCCGGGTGCGAGCGTCGCGCGACGCGGCGACACCAGCAGAAGGTCCTTGGCGGACTTCAGCTGGGCGACGATGGGCTTCGCGGCGGCGTCGGCGTCATTGACCGTGATGATCTGCCCGTCCTGCAGCATGACGCGGTCCACCAGGGCGATGTCGAAGGTCGCCGGCTGGTTGCCTTGGTTATAGATGTACACCGTCGCCGACCGTCGAGCCCTGTCGAAGGTCAGGCGTTTGGGCGTGATGTTGAGGTTGGCCCCGACGTTGGTGACGGCGGGGGTGGGCGCGGGCGCAGGTTGCGACTGCGCGTTAGAGGTCGCGAGCGCTGCAGACAGCGCCAGGACGACCGCAACGGCCGCGCGGTTCAATTGTATTGAACCACGACGACAAGCAGGCCCTCGTACGGCCCCGGGACGAGCTGGTCCGCGGACGCCAGAGAAAGCGTTCCGCCGACATTGACGCTCATGGTGTCGGCGCTGCCGCCAACCATGACCCCGTTGTTGGCCACGTTGTATTGCGAGTTGGTGTTCGTCTTCACAGTCAAGGTCTCAGCCCCCCCAGTGCGGGTGACCTGGAACGTCTCCGGCACAGCCACCGACACAGCATCGCCAGATTGGCTGGAAATGGTTAACGTGGCATTGCTCGGCGCGCTAGAGGTCGTGGCGGAGCCGGACGTCGCGCTCGACGACGCGGTGTTGACCTGAGACGTATTGACCACAGCTGTATTGACCACGGCGGTGGTGGAGACGGTCGGCAAGACGAGAGGCGTCACGATGTTGATGCTCGCCGCCTGGTCGATCTGCACGCTGGCTTGGCCTTCGCCGGTGACGGCGGCCAGGCTATGCGCGCAGACGCCGAAGGCGGCGAGGGCTGCGACCGTCAGGAGAATGGTTCTCTTCATCGTCTCAGCTTGTGCCTACGAACCGTTACCCTAGCACTAAACGCCCCCTAGGGGGGATTGCCTGCGCGGGGCGCGAGCCCCGCCCGCCTAGTTGTAGGTGACGGTGACCTGGTAGGTGCCGGAATAGGTGCCGCTCACCGTGTTCGCCGGGATGGTCAGCGAAGCGGAGATCGGGATCGGGAGGCCGCCGAAGGTGGACCCCGTGCCGGTGCCGCCGGCCCCGAGCACGGTCGAGGTGCCGCCCGTGGTCGCGACCGTCGAGGCCACCGTGCCGGACAGCGTGCTGGCGCCTGAGGTAAGCGTCAGGGTGCCCGAGACGAGGGTGACGGTCACAGCCTGGTTCGGCTCGCCGTTGGCGGTGAACAGGCCGTTGCTGACCGTGCCGCCCGCGGCGCTGACGCCGGCGGTGACGGTGCGCGTGCCGGTGGCGCTGACCGCGACGGTGCCGGAAGCGCCCGACGTGGTGATTCGGCCGAACGACAGGTTGGTCGTGTCGGCGATCGACAGCGGCTGGATGACCACGACGGACGCGGTGCCCGTGCCGGTCGCCGTGGCTTGCGCGAAGGCCGAGGAGGCCATCGCTGACAGCGAGATCGCTGCAGCGCCGGCGAGAAGAAGCTTACGAGACGTGTTCATCTGTGCCCCAGGGCATTCGTTTGGCGGGAGTGAGCAGGTTCAAGAGGTTGGTGGCAGTCTGGACGTGCGCGTCCGAGCGCCCCCCGTTCAGGGGGCGCTGGCCGTGCAGAAAGACTGTTAGTCCGTCTTAGTTGTAGGCGACGGTGACCTGGTAGGTGCCGGTGTAGCTGTCGCTCGCGGCGTTAGCCGGGATCGTCAGGGCGCCGGAGATCGGGATCAGCAGATTGCCGAACGTCGCGCCGGTGCCAGTGCCGGCCGCGCCGAGCGTCGTGGACGCACCGCCGGTGGTTGCGACGGTCGAGGCGACGGTGCCGGTCAGGGTGTTGGTGGCGCTGGTCGTGCCATGCAGCGTCAGGGCGCCCGAGACGAGCGTCACGGTCACGGCCTGGTTCGGCTCGCCGTTGGCGGTGAACAGACCGTTGGTGGCGGTGCCGCCAGCCAGGGTCACGCCGCCGCTGAAGCCGCGGGTGCCGGTCGCGCTGACCGTCACGGTGCCGGAAGCCGCCGAGGTGGTGACGCGGCCGAACGCGAGGTCCGTCGTGTCAGCAATGGTCAGCGGTTGGATGACCGCGGCCGAAGCCGTGCCAGTGCCGGTGGCCGAAGCTTGAGCAAAAGCCGAGGAGGCCATCGCCGTCAGCGAGATCGCGGCAGCGCCAGCGAGAAGAAGCTTACGAGAAGTGTTCATCTGTGCCCCCAGGGCTCTGTGGTGTTGCGGTGGGTTAATACTACTCAAGAGGATCGTTCGTCTTGGTGGACGTATCGACGCAGTTCAGAAGTCTCGGATCAAGTGTGTTTTGCACTTGGGAAACTTCTGGTTGTATTGATCCGCTTCAATTCGTGATTGCCCCGCCCTCTAAAACCACGTTCTCCGACTGTCAAGATAGTTGACGGCCAGTAACTATAGTGGAGGGTGGTCGCGATCCGAGCTGAAGTGCTCGTACAGCATACTGCGTTAGATCAGGTTGTCCTCAAGACGTTACAGTCGAAAACGCTGATGCAGGAGGCGTGCCACATGCACGCTGCACTTTATTCAGACGCCTGAAACGGGAAGCGTGTGACGTACTCGACGTTCGATATCAATGGCTCAGCTCTGAGATCGTTCCAATCCGGGCCTGAATAGTGGCGTTCGTGTACCAAAAAGGGATCGGCGGATCGAAGAATGGGTACGCAACGGGCGCCGCGCCGCGCCATGCGCGACATTCTGACCCCAAATCCTCCCCATAATGGGCATGTCAGTGCCCTGGCTGGACCAGGATCTTGACGTGCGCCTCCGGGTCGCCGAGGTCGCGGAAGGCCTGGGCCACGCCATCGAGGCCGACTTTTGCCGTAACAAGGCCCGCCACGTCAATTACTCCGTCGGCCAGATGGCGCAGGGTGGCGGCGAACTCCTCGGGCGTGTAGCCGAACACGAAGGTCAGCTCGATCTCCTTGGTGATGGCGATGGAGGGCTCGATGCGGTCGGTCTCCATGCAGACGCCGGCCACCACGATCTGGGCGCCGGCCGGGGCGGCCTCGATCAGGCCCTGCAGAACACCGGGCGCGCCGACGCACTCGAAGATCACCGGCTGGCCGAAGCGGCCGCCCATCATCCGCATCATCGATTGGGCCGCCCGCGCCTTGGGCACGCCGAAGGCCTCCCAGCGGTCGTGCGGCGACTCGGCCGCCGGATCGACGACCACGTCGGCGCCCAGGCGCTCGGCGGCCGCGCGGCGGCGAGGTGAGAAGTCCGCCGCGATCACCGGGCCGTGGCCCGCCGCCTTCAGCCCGGCGATCACCGCCAGGCCGACCGGGCCGCAGCCGACCACCAGCGACACCGAGTCCCGGTCCAGCTTCGCCTTGGCGACGGCGTGGGCGCCGACGGCGAACGGCTCGGTGAGCGCCGCCTGGTCGGTGGGCAGCCCGTTGGGGACTTCCAGCAGCAGGGCCTCGCTGAGCAGCATCCGCTCGGCGAACCCGCCCGGCAGCCGGTTGGAGAAGCCCAGCATCTCGACGCCGCCGGGCGTCAGGGTGACGGGAATGCTGACCACTCGGGCGCCGGCCTTCAGGGCGCGGCCGCAGCCCGGACCGAAGTCCAGCACCTCGGCGCAGAACTCATGGCCGAACACGGTGTCCGCCGTAGGATCGAAGCCGTTGTCGCCGCCGCCGCCGCGCCGGCCCAGCTCGATCATGTGCTCCATGTGATGCAGGGCATGCAGGTCCGAGCCGCAGATCCCGCAGGCCAGCGTCCTGACCAGCACCTGGCCCTCGGCCGGGGCGAGCTCCTCGATTTCGTCGCAGACCAGCTGCTTGTTCCGTCGTACGACCGCCCGCATGGCGTCCTCCCCCGCTGCTTGCCCACGATAGCCATATCCCCTAACCCTCGCCGCTCGGATTTTTGACCTGACGGAGCGGTCGCATGAGCCTCGCCTTCCTCTTCCCCGGCCAGGGCAGCCAGGCGGTCGGCATGGGCGCGGAACTGGCCGAGGCCTTCGCGCCCGCGCGCGAGGTGTTTCAAGAGGTCGACGACGCCCTGGGCCAGAACCTCGCCAAGCTGATGCGCGAGGGGCCGGAGGATCAGCTGACCCTCACCGAGAACGCCCAGCCGGCGCTGATGGCGGTGAGCCTGGCGGTGATGCGCACCCTGGAGCGCGAGTTCGGGATCGGGGTGGAGAAGGCCGCCTTCGTCGCGGGCCACAGCCTCGGAGAATATTCCGCCCTGGCCGCCGCCGGCGCGATCAGCCTGGCCGACACCGCCCGGCTATTGAAGCTGCGCGGCCAGGCCATGCAACGGGCCGTGCCTGTCGGGGCGGGCGCCATGGCCTCGCTGATCGGGCCGAAGACCGACGTGGCCCTGGCCGAGGAAGCCGCCGCGGCGGGCTCCAAGTTCGGCGTCTGTGTCGTCGCCAACGACAACAACCAGGGCAACGTCGTGATCTCCGGCGCCAAGGCGGCGGTGGACGCGGCGATCGAGAAGGCCAAGGAGCTCGGCGCGCGGGCGATCCCGCTCAACGTCTCGGCGCCCTTCCACTGCCCGCTAATGCAGCCGGCCGCCGACGAGATGGCCGCGGCCCTGGCCGAGGCCATGATCCTTTCGCCGCGCGCCCCGCTGGTGGCCAATGTCACCGCACGCCCGACCAACGATCCCGAGGCCATCCGCCGGATGCTGGTCGAGCAGGTGACCGGCCGCGTCCGCTGGCGGGAAAGCGTGCTCTGGCTGGTGGGCGAGGGCGGGGTCACCCGGTTCGCCGAGGCCGGCGCCGGCAAGGTGCTGTCCGGCATGGCCAAGCGCATCGCGCCCGACGCCGAGGCGACGCCGCTGAATACGCCGGCCGACCTCGAAGCCTTCTCCAAGACTCTATAAGGACCGCGCCATGTTCGACCTGACCGGCAAGACCGCCCTGGTCACCGGGGCCACCGGCGGCCTAGGCTCGGCGATCGCCAAGGCCTTCCACGCCCAAGGCGCCCATGTGGTGCTGTCCGGCACCCGCGAGACCGTGCTGGAGGCGCTGGCGAGCGAGCTCGGCGAGCGCACCTCAGCGGTTCCGGCCAACCTCTCCGATCCGGCGGCGGTCGACGGGCTGGTCGAGGCCGCCGAGGCGGCGGCCGGCATGCCGCTCGACATCCTGGTGGCCAACGCCGGGATCACCAAGGACGGCCTCCTGATGCGGATGAAGGATGACGACTGGGACGCCGTCCTGAAGGTCAACCTGGAGAGCTACTTCCGGCTGTCGCGCGCCGCCACCAAGGGGATGATGCGCCGCCGGCACGGCCGGATCATCGGCATCACCTCGATCGTCGGCGTAATGGGCAATCCCGGCCAGGCCAACTACGCGGCCTCGAAGGCCGGGATGATCGGCTTCTCCAAGAGCCTGGCCCAGGAGGTGGCGACCCGGGGCATCACCGTGAACTGCGTGGCGCCCGGGTTCATCGAGAGCCCGATGACCGATGCGCTCACCGAACAGCAGAAGGCGCAGATCCTGTCGACCATCCCTTCGGGCAAGCTGGGACAGGGCGCGGACGTGGCGGCGGCGTGCGTTTACCTGGCCAGCGAGGAGGCGGGTTACGTCACCGGCCAGACCCTCCACGTCAACGGCGGGATGGCCATGATCTGAGGCTCGCGCGCCCAGTTGGAACATGCTAACGCGCCACCGACTTGAATTGCGGCCGATCCGGACGGTTGACTTCGCCAGCCGGCTCGCCGATGCAGAGCTTGAACTTTTAGAGGGACCTACCTGATGTCCGACGTCCTAGAGCGCGTCCGCAAGATCGTTATCGAACACCTGGACGCCGATCCGGAGAAGGTCACCGAGAAGGCCAGCTTCATCGACGACCTGGGCGCCGACAGCCTCGACAACGTCGAGCTGGTGATGGCGTTCGAAGAAGAATTCGACATCGAGATCCCGGACGACGCGGCCGAGCACATCCAGACCGTCGGCGACGCGGTCAAGTTCATCCAAGAGCGCCTCGGCTCCTAAGGAGCTGATTCGGCTGAAGAATTCAGGCCGCCGCGTCGCTCGGGGAACCCCAGCCGCGGCGGTCTTCGTTTGAGGTAGGTCATGCGCCGAGTTGTCGTCACCGGAATCGGGCTGATCACCCCCCTGGGCCAGGGGACAGAGCACAGCTGGGCGCAGATCCTGGCCGGCAAGTCCGGCCTCGGGCGGATCACCACCTTCGACACCACCGAATACGCCTGCAAGATCGCCGGCGAGGTGCCGAGCGTCGACGGCCGCGGCGGCGGCGGCCCGGACCAGCCCGGGTCCTACGACCCCGAGAAGACCATGTCGCCGAAGGACCGGCGGCGGGTCGACGACTTCATCCTCTATGCGATCGCCGCGGCCGACGAGGCTGTGCGTGACGCCGACTGGATGCCGGAGGACGAGGAGAGCCGCGAGCGGACCGGGGTGATGATCGGCTCCGGGATCGGCGGCCTGCAGGCCATCGAGAAGACCTCCATCGAGCTCTACGAGAAGGGCCCCCGCCGGGTCAGCCCGTTCTTCATCCCCTCGGCGCTGATCAACCTGGCGAGCGGCCAGGTCTCGATCCGCTACAGCTTCAAGGGCCCGAACCATTCGGTGGTCACCGCCTGCGCGACGGGCGCGCACGCCATCGGCGACGCGGCGCGGCTGATCAAGTACGGCGACGCCGACGTGATGATCGCCGGCGGCGCCGAGGCCTCGATCTGCCCGGTCGGCATCGCCGGCTTCATCGCCTGCCGCGCCATGTCCACCGGCTTCAACGACCAGCCGGAGAAGGCCAGCCGCCCCTACGACAAGGATCGCGACGGCTTCGTGATGGGCGAGGGCGCCGGCATCCTGGTGCTGGAAGAGTACGAGCACGCCAAGGCGCGCGGCGCGAAGATCTACGCCGAGGTGGCGGGCTACGGCCTGGCGGGCGACGCCTACCACATCACCGCCCCCGCCTCTGACGGCGACGGCGGCTTCCGGGCGATGAAGGCGGCGATCAAGGACGCCGGCATCACGCCCGCCGACATCGACTACATCAACGCCCACGGGACCTCGACGCCGCTCGGCGACGAGATCGAGCTGGGCGCCGTGGAGCGGATGCTGGGCAATGCCGCCTCCAAGGTCTCCATGAGCTCGACCAAGTCGGCGACCGGCCACCTGCTGGGCGCGGCCGGGGCCATCGAAGCGGCGTTCAGCTGCCTGGCGATCCGCGACCAGATCGCGCCGCCGACCATCAACCTCGACAACCCTTCCGTCGAGACGCCCATCGACCTGGTCCCCAACAAGGCCAAGCCGATGAAGATCGACGTGGCGCTGTCCAACTCCTTCGGCTTCGGCGGGACCAACGCCTCCGTGGTCTTTAAGAAGGTCTCGTGAGCCGAGGTCCGCGCCGACGCTCTACACGCGGGTCGGCCCTGACCGCCCGGGGCGGCTTCGGCGGCCTGCTGCTGATCCTGCTGCTCGCAGCGGCCGCGGTGCTGGCCTTCCTGTATGCGGGGCCAGGGCCGCGCGCCCCGCAAGGCGTGGCGACCACGGTGGTCCTGGAGCGCGGCCGCGGGACGCCCGGGATCGCCCGCGTCCTGGCCCGCGCCGGGGTGATCCGCTCCCAGACGGTGTTCATGGTGATGGCCAAGCTGACCGCGGGCGGCTCGAGCCTGAAGGCCGGCGAATACGCCATCGCCAGCCGCGAGAGCATGGCCTCGATCCTCGGCGACCTGAAGGCCGGCCGGGTGGTGCGCCATTTCGTGACCATCCCCGAGGGCTGGACCAGCGAGATGGCGGCCAATGCGGTCAACGCCTCGCCGGTGCTGGTGGGCTTCGCCGCCGCGCCGCCGGAGGGGTCGATCCTGCCGGAGACCTATGAGGTCCAGCGCGGCGACGACCGCGGCAAGGTGATCGAGCGGATGGAGCAGGCGCGCGACAAGCTGGTCGACCAGCTGTGGGCGGCGCGCAAGCCCGGCGTGCCGTTCGCCAGTCCCGCCGAGGCGGTGACCCTGGCCTCGATCGTCGAGAAGGAGACCGGTGTTGCAGCCGAGCGGCCCCGGGTCGCCGCCGTGTTCGAGAACCGTCTGCGGACCGGCATGCGGCTGGAAAGCGATCCCACGGTGATCTACGGGATCTCCAAGGGCCTGCCGCTGGGCCGTGGGCTGACGGTCAGCGAACTGGCCGCGGAGACGCCCTACAACACCTACAAGATCGCCGGCCTGCCGCCGACGCCGATCGCCAATCCGGGCCGCGCGGCGCTGGCCGCCGTGCTCAACCCGCCGCCCACCCAGGACCTCTATTTCGTGGCCGACGGGACTGGCGGCCACGTGTTCGCCCCGACCTACGCCGAGCACGAGAAGAACGTCGCCAAATGGCGCCAGATCGAACGCGCCCGAGCGGCAGGGGGTGCGAAGTGAACCGATCCGCGCGAGGCGCCCGATGATCTCCGGCATGACGGGCTTCGGCCGCTCGGAGGGCGCGCTGGGCGGATGGAGCTGGGCGGTGGAGGCCCGCAGCGTCAACGGCCGCAACCTGGAGGTCCGGTTCCGCGGACCGCCGGGGTTCGACGGGCTGGAGCGCGCCAGCCGGGAGCTGGCGCAGGCCAGGTTCCAGCGTGGCCAGGTGACGGTGGGCGTGCAGGCCAAGAGCCGCGAGGGCGTGGGCGGCGTGCGCATCAACCTGGAACAGCTGGAGCGCTATCTGGCGGCCGGCGCGCCCTATCTGGCGGCCGGCAAGGCGGGGCCGCCGAGCCTCGACGGCCTGCTGGCCCTGAAGGGCGTCATCGAGGTCGAGGACGCGGTGGACGACGCCGAGGCGCGCGCCGAGCTGGAGACGGCGATGACGGCCGCCCTGGGCGTGGCGCTGGACGGCCTGCTGGCGGCCCGGCGCGAGGAGGGGGCGGCCCTGGCGGGCGTGCTCACCGGCTTCCTCGACCGGATCGCCGAACTGGTGGCGCAGGCCGAGAGCGTGGCCGGCGGGCAGCCAGCGGCGATCAAGGAGCGGTTCGCCAAGCGCATGGCTGACCTGATCGGCGAAGGGGCCGACGAGGCGCGGATCGTCCAGGAGGCGGCCGCCATGGCCACCCGCGCCGACGTGCGTGAGGAGCTGGACCGGTTGGCCGGCCACGTGGCCTCGGCGCGGCAGCTCTTGGCCGGCGACGGCGGCGTCGGCCGCCGGCTCGACTTCCTGACCCAGGAATTCATGCGCGAGGCCAACACCCTGTGCTCGAAGTCGGCGTCCAGCGCCTTGACCTCGACCGGTCTCGACCTCAAAGCCGTGATCGACCAGTTCCGCGAGCAGGTGCAGAACGTTGAGTAGCCCCGACGCCGACGATCACCTGAAGCCCTGGGAAACCGTGCGCCGGGGCTTGCTGATGCTGGTCTCCAGCCCGGGCGGCGCCGGCAAGACCTCGCTGTCGCGCCGCCTGGTCGCCGACTTCGCCGGCATGCGGCTCTCGATCTCCGCCACCACCCGGCCGCCGCGCCCCGGTGAGGAGGAGGGCCGCGAGTACTTCTTCAAGACCCGCGAGCAGTTCGAGGCGATGATCGCCGCGGGCGAGCTGCTGGAATGGGCGGAGGTCAACGGCCACCTCTACGGCACGCCGAAGGCGCCGGTGATGGCCGCCCTGGAGGCCGGCCGCGACGTGATGTTCGACATCGACTGGCAAGGCGCCCGGCAGGTGGCCGAGAGCGCGCCGGACGACAGCGTGCGCATCTACATCCTGCCGCCCACCTGGAGCGACCTGTCGCGCCGCCTGCACGCCCGCGCCCAGGACAGCGAAGACGTGATCAGCCAGCGCCTGGCGCTCGGCCGGCGCGAGGTCACCCACTGGGACGAGTACGACTATGTCGTGGTCAACAAGGACTTCGACAGCGCCTACGCCGAACTGGTGCACATCTATCGCGCCGAACGGATGAAGCCCGGGCGCAACCCGTGGCTGCCGCCCTTCGTCGAGGGGTTGCTGGGCGAGACCGTCTGAGGCGTCGGACCCGTCGACGAACCGCCTTGCGGCCGCCGCATATGGCGTCCACCGTCGCGGCGAGTCTGGAGCGTCCGGTATGAAGCTTTGCATTGCCGCCTTGGTCGCCGCGTTCGGGGCGGCAGGCGCGGCCTGGGCGGCGGACCCCGTGCCCTCGGCCGGGGGAACCGGCGCCGCGCCGGTCTCCACCGCCGACCAGATCAGCGCCTTCCTGAAGGCCGCCCCGGTGCCCGACCTGCCCAACGACGGCCCGGCCGGCGCCACCACCAGCGGTCCCGAGGAGCGGCGCATCCACGGGGTTGTCGAGGTGGGCGCGGGCTCCAGCGGCTATCGCCACGCCTTCGTGGGCGCCGACATTCCGCTCGGCCAGACCGGCACGCTGAGCATCGCGGTGGACCAGAGCCGGTTCCAGGGCCGCTACGGCGGCTGGCGCGGCCAGAGCCTGGCCGGCGACCTGGCGCTCGGCCCGGCGGCGGCGCAGGACCCGAGCTCGGCCCCCTGCCTGACCCAGCATTCGGACCAGCCGCCGGCGGAGCGCTGGTCGGCGTTCGGCGCGGGGCTTGGCTGCCGCGGCCCCTATAGCGGCACGTCGATCTCGGTGGGCGCGGAGTCGCGCTGACGGTGGCCGTGTGCGCTTGCCTCGGGCCGAGGCGGGCGGCAGGCTGACCGGACGGCGCAAGGCCGTCCCGGGGCGAACAGCATGTCAGCGAAGGCCGGCCATACGATCCATGGCGATTGCCACCACGTCGGCTGGGACAACGCCATCCCGCCGGTCCTGACCGTCGCGCCGGGGACCACGATCGAATTCGAATGCCTGGACGCCTCGGGCGGGCAGCTGACCCGGACCAGCACAGTGGCCGACGTCGGGACCCTCGACTTCGGCCGGATCAATCCGGTGACCGGCCCGGTCTACATCGACGGCGCGGAGCCGGGCGATGCGGTGAAGATCACCATCGGCGCCTTCGCCCCCTCCGGCTTCGGCTGGACCGCCAATATCCCGGGCTTCGGCCTCTTGGCCGACCAGTTCACCGAGCCGGCGCTGCACCTGTGGACCTACGACAGGCGGGCGATGGGACCGGCGGCCTATTCGCCGGTCGGCCGGGTGCCGCTGAAGCCGTTCGCCGGGACCATCGGCCTGGCCCTGGCCGAGCCCGGCCGGCACTCGGTGGTGCCGCCCCGGCGGGTGGGCGGCAATCTCGACATTCGCGACCTCACGTCCGGCGTCGAGCTCTACCTGCCGGTGGAGGTGAAGGGCGGCCTGTTCTCGGTGGGCGACACCCATGCCGCCCAGGGCGACGGCGAGATCTGCGGCACGGCGATCGAGAGCCCGATGTCGGTGGTGCTGACCCTGGACCTGGTGAAGGACGCCCGTCTCGCCGCGCCCCGCTACACCACCCCTGGCCCGGTGACCCGCCACCTGGACGCCAAGGGCTATGAGGTGACCACCGGCATAGGCCCCGACCTGATGACCGCGGCGCGCGAGGCGGTGGCGCGGATGGTGGATATGCTGGCCGCCCGCACCGGCATGGCGCCCGTCGAGGCCTACATGCTCTGCTCGGTCTGCGGCGACCTGCGGATCAGCGAGATCGTCGACCAACCGAACTGGGTCGTGGGGTTCTACTTCCCGCGGGTGGTGTTGGAGTAGGGAAGAGCTCGAGCAAGGAGCCCCCATCATGACCACCGTCCTCGTCACCGGCGCGAACCGCGGCATCGGGCTGGAGTTCGTGCGGCAGTATGCGGGCGAGGGGGCTGAGGTGCTGGCCTGCTGCCGCGACCCGGCGGGGGCGGGGGAGCTGGCGGCGCTGGCGGCGGCGCGCGGCGGTCGGGTGCGGGTGTTGGCGCTGGACGTGGCGGACGCGGGTTCGATCGCGGCGCTGAAGGCCGCGCTGGACGGACAGGCCATCGACATCCTGGTCAACAACGCCGGGATCAGCGGCCCGAGGCGCCAGTCGGCGGACGAGATCGACGGCGAGGGCTGGCTGGAGACCTTCCGGGTGAACACCCTGGCGCCGGTGCTGGTGGCCCAGGCGCTGCACGCGAACCTCAAGGCGGGGACGGAGAAGAAGCTGGCGGCGATCACCAGCCAGCTCGGCTCGATCGCCGGCAATTCCGGTGGGCGCTACGCCTATCGCAGCTCGAAGGCGGCGCTGAACGACGTCATGCGCGGCCTGTCGCGCGACTGGGCCGGCGAGGGGATCCTGGTGGGGATCTACCACCCCGGCTGGGTGCAGACCGACATGGGCGGGGCCGGCGCGCCAGTGACCCCGGCGCAGAGCGTGCGGGGCCTGCGCCAGCGGATCGCCGAGCTGACGCCGGCCATCAGCGGCGCCTTCCGCGACTACGCCGGCGCGCCGCTGCCCTGGTAATCCGGAGAACACGCAAGCTTCGCCGTTGTTTCATTGAGTTCGTTCGGCGAACGTGTTACGCCAACTGCGTTCATCTCGCTCTTAAACCCCGGTCGCAATGGCCGGGGTTTCTTTTTGTCCGGACCCGCGGCGGCCCGCTACAGGCCCGCGGGCGCCGGCGGGGCGGCAGTTTCGGCGGTGGGCCGCGGCAGGCTGAAGCGGGCGCGGTCGGCGGGACCGAAGTCGAGGCTCTCCACTTCGCGGTCCGGGGCTTGGATGGACGCTGCGTCCTCCGGCGTCAGGTGGAAGGCGACCCGCACCGGGCCCACCTTGCGGTAGTCGGAGACAGCCAGGGCGACGGGGGCCGGGCCGTTGCGGTCAACCATGCGGGCCAGGAGATGGCTGCGGCGGTCGAACCACAGCTCGCGCGCCGTGCCGCCCCAGGGCTTCACCCGGACCACGTCGTAGGCCCGGCCGTGGGCGGTGCGCACGCCGAGGTCGTCGGCGCTGGCGTCGAAACGGCCGGGATAGAAATAACCGTGGATGTCGAAGAAGGCCTCGGTGCGGGCGGCCGAGCGCTGGCCGCGGACGTCGACGCCGGTGACCTCGCCGGTCGGGCGGATGCGCCATTCGCCGGCCCCGTTGAAGCCGTGGACCTCGAGGCCAGTGGGATCGTGGACCTCGACCCGCAGGCCGTAGCGCAGGGGATCGAGCCAGGCCTCGTAGCGGACGCCGCCCCTGCGGCCGACCTCATGCCAGCCACGCAGCATGTTCCACCCGG
Organism: Phenylobacterium sp.; assembly: GCA_004799545.1. Lineage (GTDB taxonomy): Bacteria > Pseudomonadota > Alphaproteobacteria > Caulobacterales > Caulobacteraceae > Phenylobacterium. The sequence continues at coordinate 125,944 of SSMU01000009.1, read as the reverse complement.
CGCCGCCGGCCGCGGCGCGGGCCCGGGTCAGCACGCGCTGGGCGGCCGGGGAATAGCCGATGGTCTGGGCGGCGTGGGCCGCTTGCGCTGTCAGGGCAAGGGCTGCGGCGAGGAGTAAGGCGCGGGCGAGCGAGGTCATGTGCGGCGAGGTCATGCGGGCGCGGACGCAAGCCGGCAAGCGTGTTCACAATAGGGCTGCGGCGCCGGATAAGGCGGCCATGGACCATCCCCTCGACCGTCCGGTGTGGCGCGCGCTGACCAGCCGACAGCGGGGACTGGCGTTGGGCGACGGCCGGGCGCTGCGGTTCGCGCCGGCGTATGGGCCGTTCGGGGCGGCGGCGGACGGCTCGGAGGCGAGCCTGGCGGCGCTGGCCGCGCTGATCCCGGCGGAGGGTGGGGTCGCGGTCGTCGAGGCGGCGCGCACGCCGCTGCCGCCCGGCGTCGCGGTGGCCCAGGAGGCCGAGCTCACCCAGATGACCATGGCCGGCCTGGCGGCGGACGGCGGGGCGGGTGGCGCAGCCCGGTTCGAGATCGTCGACCTCGGCGAGGCGGACGCGGCGGAGATGCGGGTGTTGGCCGAGCTGACCCGGCCGGGGCCGTTCTCCAGCCTGACGCATCGGCTGGGCGATTTCGTGGGGGTGAAGCAGGCCGGCCGATTGGTCGCCATGGCCGGCGAACGGATGAAGCCGGAGGGCTTCACCGAGGTCAGCGGGGTCTGCACCCATCCCGGCAGCCGCGGGCGCGGCTATGCGGCGGGGCTGATCCGGGTGGTGGCAGGGCGCATCCTGGCGCGCGGCGAGATTCCGTTCCTGCACAGCTATGCGACCAACCTGGGCGCCATCGGGCTCTACGAGAGCCTGGGGTTTGTGGTGCGGCGGCCAGTGCTGATGCGGGTGGTGACGAAGGCGCTCTAGCCGCGGGCCGGGGCAAGTTCGATCCAGGTCGGGGCGTGGTCGCTGGTCTTTTCCCAGCCGCGGACCTCGCGGTCGACGCCGGCCGCCTGCAGGCGGGGCGCCAAGCTCGGGCTGAGCAGCAGGTGGTCGATGCGCAGGCCGGCGTCGCGGCCGTAGGCGTTCCGGAAATAGTCCCAGAAGGTGTAGATCCGCTCGCCCGGATGCAGCGTCCGCAGGGCGTCGGTCCAGCCCTGGGCGACCAGGTCGCGGTAGGCGGCGCGGACCTCGGGCCGGAACAGGGCGTCGTCCAGCCAGCGCTCCGGCTTGTAGACGTCGAGGTCGGTGGGCATGACGTTGTAGTCGCCGGCCAGCACCACGGGCACGTCCTGGGCCAGCAGGCCGGCGGCGTGGCGCGCCAGCCGATCGAACCAGCGCAGCTTGTAGTCGAACTTCGGCCCCGGGGCGGGATTGCCGTTCGGCAGGTAGAGGCAGCCGACGACAAGGCCGAAGCAGGCCGCCTCGAGGTAGCGGCTGTGGAGGTCGTCGGGATCGCCGGGCAGGCCGCGGCGGGTCTCCACCGGCTGGCAGCCACGGGTCAGGATGGCGACGCCGTTCCAGCTCTTCTGGCCATGCCAGATCGCGCCGTAGCCGGCCTGCTCGATCGCCGCGCGGGGGAATTTCTCGTCCGGCGCCTTCAGTTCCTGCAGGCAGGCGACGTCAGGCCTGGCCTGCTCAAGCCAGCGCAGCAGCACCGGCAGGCGGCCGTTGACCCCGTTGACGTTGTAGGTGGCGATCCGCATCGCGCAACAACGCGCGAGCGGCCCGGGAGATCGGCGCGCCGCATGCTTGCCCAGATGAATCCGCCCGGCGCGATGCTACAGCCGTCCCTGAAACGTCCGCCGCCGCCAGCGCTTAGAGCGCGTCAGGCGAAAGTGGATACCGGTTTCGCCGCCCGACGCACTCTAAACTCTTGAAGATAGACCCTTCTCATCTGGTTCAGGTGATTCCACCTGAACCAGGAAGGGCCTAGGGGTCGGCGGGCAAGCCTGGAAGGAGGCCCCGCGTGCCCCGGCGGCGCAGACCCACGGTTTCGGCGCTCATCGCCCTGATGCTGGCCGCGGTCGCGCCGGCCCGCGCCGAGGCGCCGGCGGCCGCCCCCGTCGGGCTGCAGGCCGAGGTGACGCTCCCGGACTCGTCCGAACTCGCCAGCAACGCCGAGCTGCTGACCCGCTTCCTGAACCCGCTGGCCGCCGAGGCCGCCCGGCGCAAGCTCAGCCGGGCCGGCGTGACGATGGCCGGCCAGCCTGTCGATCCGGCGACGGCGCGGTTCACGATCTATGTGCCGCCCACGAGGCCGCCGTCGGGCTATGGCCTGCTGGTGTTCGTGCCGCCGTGGCGCGAGGCGGCGCTGCCGGCCGGCTGGGCGCTGGCGCTCGACCGGCTCGGGATGATCTATGTCAGCGCCGCGGCGTCCGGGAACGACCAGAAGCTGGTCACCCGGCGCGCGCCGCTGGCCCTGCTGGCCTACCAGAACATGGCGCGGCGCTACCCGCTCGATCCGGCGCGGGTCTACATCGGCGGCTTCTCCGGCGGTTCGCGGGTGGCCCTGCGCATCGCGCTCGCCTATCCGGACGTGTTCCGCGGCGCCCTGCTCAACGCCGGCAGCGACCCGATCGGCGCGCCGCCGATCCCGCTGCCGGCCGCAGCCCTGTTCCGCACCTTCCAGGCGCGGACGCGGCTGTTCTACGTGACGGGCTCGGCCGACGAGGTGAACCTGGCGTTGGATGGCGCCAGCCTGGCCTCGCTGCACGCCTGGTGCGTCTTCCACACCGAGGCGAAGGTCATGCGCTCGGTCGGGCACACGGTCCCCGACGCCGGCGCGCTGTCGGTGGCGATCGCCGCGTTGGATCGTCCTGCGGTCGCCGATCCGGGACGGCTCGACGCCTGCCGTTCGCAAAAGGCCGGCGAGCTGGACGCGGCGCTGGCGCGGGTGAAGGCGCTGCTCGCCGCGGGCCAGCGCGACTCGGCGCGCAAGTTGCTGGTGGCGATCGACGACAGCTTCGGCGGCCTGGCGGCGCCGGCCACCATCGAACTGGCGGACCAGTGCGACTGCGGACTGCTGGATCCGCCCGGGCGGCGCTAGACGCCACGGCACGTTTCCGGCGCCCGCACGTTCCGGGGACGGCCCACCTTGCGGGCCGGACCCGAGAGATGCCCATGTCCCGGTCGCTCGTCCTCGCAGGCCTCCCCGTCGTCCTCGTGCTGTCGGCCGCTGGCGCGCAGGCCGCCCCGCTCGATCGGGCGTTCGGCAACACCATCATCTCGACCTATCCGGACGGGCGCACGGCCGAGCTGTGGCTCGAGCCCTCGGGCGACTACCAGGCCATGGGCCGCCGCCATGATCCCTCGCGCGGTCATTGGAAGCTCTCCGGCGACATGGTCTGCCTGAAGCAGTCCCGGCCGATCCCCATGCCGATGAGCTATTGCACCGGCCTTCCGTCGGGCGACAGCTGGACCGCTAAGGCGGTTACCGGCGAGCCGCTGCGGGTGCGGCTGGTGAAAGGCCGCGGCGCGGCGGGCGAGGGCCAGGGCCCGGCGTCCGGATCCTGACGGAGGGCAAGGGCGCATGGCCTGCGAGCTCTACTACTGGCCAACCATCCAGGGGCGGGGCGAGTTCGTGCGCCTGGCCCTGGAGCAGGCCGGCGCGGACTATCTCGACATGGCGCGGCTGAAGGGCCCGGGGCAGGGCGTCGAGGCGATGATGCGGCTGATGAAGGACCAGGCCGTGACGCGGCCGTCCTTTGCGCCGCCCTTCCTGCGGGACGGCGAGGTGATGGTCGGCCAGACCGCCGCGATCCTCGCCTATCTCGGCCCGAAGCTGGGCCTGGCGCCGCAGGCCGCGGCCGACCGCGCCTGGCTCGACCAGATCCAGCTGACCATCGCCGACCTGGTGGCCGAGGCGCACGACACCCATCATCCGGTGGACCTGGAGGCCTATTACAAGGACCAGAAGCCGGAGGCCGCGCGGCGCGCCGAGGGATTTCGCGGCAAGCGGATCGCGAAGTTCCTGGGCTGGCTGGAGACCGTCCTGGCGCGCAATCCGGCCGGGCCTGAGTGGCTGGTGGGCGCCCGGCTGACCTACGCCGACCTCTCGGCCTTCCAGGTGACGGAGGGGCTGCGCTACGCCTTCCCCAAGGCGGCGGCCAAGACGCTGAAGGCCACGCCGAAGCTGGTCGACCTGGCCGACCGGGTGCGCGCCTTGCCGAACATCGCCGCCTACCTGGCGAGCGAGCGGCGCATCGCCTTCAACGAGGACGGCATCTTCCGCCACTACCCCGAGCTCGATCCCTAAGGGTTGACGCCCCGCGCGCCGGCGGCGAAGCCGGAGGCATGGGATCCGACGACGTCCTCGCGCCAGCGCCGCATGCGCACAGCCACGCCGAGCTCGCCGGCGCCTTCCTGAAGATCGGCCTGCTGGGGTTCGGCGGGGTGGCGGCCATGGCGCGTCGGGTGCTTGTCGAGGAGCGCGGCTGGTTCGACGACGAGGCCTATGCCCAATACCTCGGCCTCGGCCAGACCCTGCCGGGCGCCAATACGGTCAACCTGGCTGTGCTGATCGGCGACGAGGCGCAGGGGCTGTCGGGCGCGCTCACCGCCATGGGCGCGCTGATTGCGCCACCGCTGGTGCTGCTGATCGTCATCCTCAGCGTCTATGACCGCATCGAGGGCCTGCCGCTGGTCCGCGCGGCTCTGGCCGGCATGGCCTCGACCGGCGCGGGGTTGGTGTTCGGAACGGGTCTGCGGATGGCCTGGAGCCTCAGGCGGCGCGCGGTCGGCCTGCTGTTCGGCCTGGCGGCGATCGGGCTGGTGGCCGGGCTGCATGCGCCGCTCGCCTGGACCGCGCTGGGGGTGGGGGCGGCCAGCATGGTCTATGCCGCCTGGGCGCTGCGGCAGGAGACGGCGGCGTGAGCCGCGGCCTGCTGCTGGCCCTGATCGCCGACTTCGCGATCCTGTCGCTGGCGGCGTTCGGCGGGGCGGCGACCATCGCCCCGGCCCTGCGCGACGGGGTGGTGCTGCGCCGCCACTGGATGAGCGACGCGGACTTCCTGCAGCTCTACGCCGTGGCCCGCGCGGCGCCTGGCCCCAACATCATGATCGCCAGCGTGATCGGCTGGAAGGTGGCGGGCGTGCTTGGCCTGTTGGTCGCCACCGCGGCGATCCTCCTGCCGTCCTCGGCGCTCTGCCTGCTGCTCGGCCGGCTGACCCTGCGCTATCACGCCACCACCTTCGTGCGGGCGCTGAAGCTCGGCCTGGCGCCGGTGGCGGTGGGGCTGATCCTGGCCAGCGGCGTCGCCATCGCCCGCGCCGCCGATCCGGACCTGGTCGCCTGGGCGATGACGGCGGCCGGGGCCGCCTGGATCCTGTTCGCCAAGCGGAACCCCCTGTGGGTGCTGGGGCTGGGCGGTGGCGTGGCGGTCGCCCTGACGCTGGCCGGCTGGCGCTAGGATTTCCTGCCCGCGATGGTGGCGGGCCGCCGCTTCGCGTCCTAGATTTCGGCCAAGGAGACCGGCCATGAACCCCTTTCCCGAAGACATCTTCACCGAACCGGCGGACGTCGATCCGGACACGCTGGCCAACCTCGGGCCGCTGCGCCGGCTGGCCGGGATCTGGGAGGGCCGCAAGGGCGTCGACCTCAACCCCAAGGCCGAGGGGCCGGAACGCCGCGAGTTCATCGAGCGCATCGTGCTGCAACCGATCGACCCGCAGGCCAATGGGCCACAGCTGTTCTATGGCCTGCGCTACCACACCCACATCCTGGCGACCGACGAGGACGCCACCTTCCACGACCAGGTCGGCTACTGGCTGTGGGAGCCGGCCACCGGCCTGGTGCTGCAGACCGTGGCCATCCCGCGTGGCCAGGTGGCGATCGCTTCGGGCCAGTCCACCGCGGATGCGGACAAGCTGACGCTGAGCGCGCGGCGCGGCGAGACCCAGTACGGCATCTGCTCCACCGCCTTCCTGGAGTACGCCTTCCGCACCGAAAGCTATCAGCTGGAGGTGAGCTTCGAGGCCGACGGCGGCTGGTCCTACGTCTCCGAAACCATGCTCGCCGTGCGGGGGCGCTCGGAGCTGTTCCAGCACCGCGATGTGAACCGGCTCGCCAAGGTGGCCGAGCCGACGCCCAACCCGCTGATGCAGATGCGAGCCGCGTTGCCGGCTTGAGGCCTCAGCGCTTGGCCGGCGACCGCGGGACGGGATAGCCGGCCTCGACAAGCGCCAGGCGAACGGCCGTCGGGTAGTCGGAAACGGGCTGCGCCTCGCGCTTCGGGCACTGCAAGACGAGCACGTGAGCGCCGCAGCGCGTCCTGGGGAACTCGAAGTCCGGCCGCACGGACCGGAGCATCACGGCCCAGGCCTCGGCGAAGCGGCCGATGCGGGCGGCGTCGGCGATGAAGGCCGGACAGGCCCCGCTTTGGCCCTTGCGGCAGGCAGCGCCAGCTTTTTGCATGTCGTCGGCCAGGACCTTGCGGAATCCGGGTTCGGCGGAGCGATCCACCGCGACGCCGTGGCGGACGCCAAAGACGCGCACGGGTTGCCAACTCCCCGCGAAGGCGTCGAACTGATAGTCGAAACGGTCGTCGGGAATGACCAGCTCCAGCGCGCCGTCGCCGTCAAAATCCCTCGGCGCCTGATAGAAGGGGTCGACGTCGAGCTGACCTAGCCGCGTGACGATCCAGCTGTTCCGCGTAGGGTTGGCGATCTGGATATCGGTGCAGCAGTGGGCGCCGCCGGAATAGGTGGTCAGGACAATGGCCGGTTCGGCGGCGGCGGGATCGAGCCGCATCACCGTGAAGGTCGCCCGCGCGGTGGGGAAGCCGGCGACCCCGGCGAGGGTGACGCCCCGATCGAGGCCGATGTAGCTCACGTCGGAGCGGTCCGCGCGGCTGACCGTCAGCTCCGGCGTCGGCCCGGTGTCGTCAGGGTCGCGCAGGGCGCTGAGGCTCAGCTGGTAGGGTCCTATCCGGTACGTCGCGGCCTTGCCGTCTCGCGCGGCGTCCCAGGCGACGATCTGGCCCACGGGGCGGACATTGACGGGCGCGCGTTGCGGCGCGGCGGCCAGGGCGCCGCAAGCCATGAGCGCCAGGCCGAGGGCGCGCGGCAGGCTTTTCCCGGGGGTCCTCACGGCCGCCTCACGCCGGGGCCGCGAACTCGGCGACCGGGTCGCCGGCCAGGCGGGAGTGGTACATCACCCGCGGCCTGGTCATGTCCCACGGGCAGGCGCGGTGCATCAGGGCGCGGTTGTCCCAGATCACGGCGTCGCCCGGCGTCCAGCTGTGCCGCCAGGTGCGCGGCGGCCGGCAGGCGAAGTCGGCGAGCTCGTCCAGCAACCGCTCCGACTCGGCGTCCTCGAACCCCGGGATTCCGTAGGCGTGGCGGCCGACCATCAGGGTCTTACGGCTGGTCTCGGGATGAACCTTCACCAGCGGGCGGAGCGGCGGCGCTTCCACCGTCATGCCATAGCCGGAATAGGCGCTACCCGGCTTGTGGACGTGGCCGAGCTTCCCTTGGCTGTGACGCAGGGAGTGATAGGCGCTCAGGCCCTCGATGCGACGGCGCATGGCCGGATCCAGTGCGTCATAGGCGGCCCGCATGTCCGCCCAGTCGGTCTCGCCGCCGTCCTCCGGCACCACGTGGGCGGTGAACACCGCGCCCTTCGCCTGGACCGGCATGTAGGTGGAATCGCAGTGCCAGCCCATGTTGCCCTTGAGCACCTTGACCACGTCGTCGGCGTCGTCGTCCGGCCGCACCGAGCCGTCGGACCGGACGTTGCTGATCGGGGCGATATCGAACTCGAGGGGCCCGAACCGGCGGGCGAAGGCGATCTGCTGATCGCGATCGAGGTGCTGGCCCGGGAAGATCAGCAGGGCATAGTCCAGCCAGGTCCTGTAGAGGGCTGCGAAGGCCGCCTCGTCCAGATCGGCGAGCGCGAGGCCGGTGACCACCGCGCCGAAGCTGGCGGGCAGGGGTTTCACCACGAAGGGCGCGTCGGCGGCCATGAGCGGACCTCCCGCCGGCCAGCCTAGACCCTTCCTGGTTCAGGTGAAGTCATCTGAACCAGACAAGAAGGGTCTGTCTTTAGCCGTTAGAGCGCGTCGGACGGCGAAACCGGTATCCACTTTCGCCTGACGCGCTCTAGCGCCCGCCAGGGCCCGCCCTCAAGCTTGACCTTATAAGTCGGGAACCCGACACTGGATTCCCGCGTTTACGCCGCGCAGCGACGCGGAACCCGTTCCAAACCGCAGCACGGCCCCGCCGTTCGCAGCACGGCGGGGCCATCGTCGTGTGTTGAGCTTTGGCTTGCGTTTCAGGGGCGAGGTCCGGCGCGACGGGCTCGCTGAAGGGGCTGAGTTGATGGCGGCCGTGCTTCTCGTCGAGGACGAAGCCGAAGTGGCGGAATTGATCGCCGAGGCGTTGCAGGACGTGGGCCTGGAGGTCACCACGGCGCTGACCGACCAGGGCGCCTACGCCGCGCTGCAAGGTGAGCGGGCCGGCGCCTATGACGTGCTGATCACCGACATCAACCTGGGCGTCGGCACCACCGGTTTCGACGTGGCGCGACGGGCTCGGCAGCTGAACCGACGGCTGAGGGTGATCTACATCACCGGGCAGGCGGCGCGGCTGGACCGGTTCGGGGTGGAGGAGGGCGTGATGTTCCCCAAGCCGTTCAACGCGACGGAGCTGGCCGAGCAGGTGAAGACTCTGCTGGATGACGCGGACCATGCTTGAGTCGCGCGCCAGGCCGGCCCTCGCGAATCTCACCCAAATTGAGTACCCCCGAAAACGGGCGCGGGCTAAGGTCTCGCGGTGATTCCCCATTTTGAGTAAGCGTTGAGGGGCGATGACTGGCGTGAACGTACTGGTCGTCGAGGACGACGCCGAGCTGCTCCAGGTAATCAGCCGTGCGCTCGGCGCGGCCGGGCACACCGTGCTGACGGCGGCGAACGGCGAGGCGGGCCTTCGCGTGTTCCGCGCCGAGCCGCCCGACGTGGTGGTCTGCGACATCGTGATGCCCGACCGCGACGGTATCGAGCTGATTCCCGAGATGAAAGGGCTGCAGCCAGGGGTGAAGGTGGTCGCCATTTCCGGCCGCCAGATGATCGGCGCCCTGGACGTCCTCAGCCTCGCCAAGCGCCTGGGCGCGGATGCGACACTGGCCAAACCCTTCGCCATGGACGCCCTGCTGGCGATCCTCGACACCCTGATGACCGGGGCCTAGCGCGTCGCGCGCATCTGTAAAAACTTCTCGTCTAAAGTGAATTCGATCCCTCCGCGCGCCTAACGTGCAGTTTTGCTTCGCGAAAGTTAGCTGGTCTTCGACCCGCCCTCTGCTTAAGCTGCGCAGCCGGGGGTTGAATGATGGGCGGGCGCGCAACGTGAGAATGACCCGGGAACTGGCGGCCTTGGCGGTCAGCGCCCCGTTGATGGTCGCCGGTCTTGCCGGGGCGGCGCTGGCGCAGAGCTGGCCGCCGCGGCTGGGCGGCGCGGCCATGGTGATCGGAGCGGCCGTGGCCCTGGCGGTGACCGACCGGCGCGCCAGATGGCTGGCCTGGAGCCTGGCCGCGCTCGGCGCCCTGGCGGTGCTCGTTGGACTTCTCTGAGCCTGCGTCGCCGCGTTCCGGCGATTCGCCGCATTGCCGCCGCACAGCTAGGCTTTGTTTCATTCCGAGCGTTGAGGGAGGCTAGCCATGTTGCGCGGGATCGCCCGCATCGTCAGCCACCGGACCGCGGGATGGGCGTTCGCCGCCGCCACGGTCGGTCTGGCGGTCGCTCTGGCCGTGACCACGGCCGAGACGCGCCGCGACGAGCAACTGCTGCGGAACCGGATCGCGGCCCTGGCGACGCATGACGCCTCGCAGCTGCAGGCCCAGTTGGGCAGCTGCCACGCCAGCAATCGCGCCTACGCCGCGGCCCTCTCGGCTGCGGCGCCGCGGGCCGGCGATACGCCGCATACGATGCGGGTCAAGGCGGTCGGCGGCGACGCCACGGCCGCCAGCCTGGTGAGCAATCCGCCCGCCGGATTCGACGTCTGCGCCCGGATGGAGAGCGCCGACCAGGCGGTGCTGAAGACCCTGGATCGACGATGAGCCGAGGCCCCGCGCTTTGCGGCGCGATGCTGGCCGCCGCCGCGCTGGCCGGCTGCGCAGCCTTGCCGCCAAGGGCTCCGCCGCCTCCGGCCCCCGCCGCTGCGACGCCGCCGGCGGCCGCGGTCCCCGCCACCCATGTGGTGAAGGTCTACGTGCCCAAGCCCGTGAAATGCGTGCCGGAAGACCTCGGCCCGCCACCCGCCTATCCGGACAGCGATGGGGCCCTGCGTGACGCCGGCGGCGCCGCGGACCGCTACCAGCTGCTGGCCGCGGGGCGCATCCTGCGTGAGCAGCGGCTCGCGCGACTGGAAGACGTCATCAAGCGGTGCCGTAACGCGTCACGCTAGAGCCTTGAATTCGCAGGGCGACGTTATCCGGCTGTGGCGGAACGATGGCGGCGCGGCGCCCGTTATTTCAGCATGGCGAGATACTTCTTCAACACCGTGGACGGGCGGCGTTACCCAGATGAGGACGGCGCCGACCTGCCCGACATGACCGCGGTGCGCGCAAAGGCCACCCGGATCATTGGCGAATTGCTCAAGGAACAGCCGCAGGATTTGTGGGACACCGGCCAGCTGCGCCTTGAGGTCGCCGACGAGGCCGGGGCCGAGGTGCTGGTGGTCGAGGTGTCGCTGACCGGGGGCCAGGCTGCCTGATCGCCGGTGGCCGTCAGGCCTGGGCGGGTAGGGCGGACTCGGCCATGTCGAGCCAGATCTCGGCGATGTCGCAGAGCGTAGCGCGCTCCATGTCGGTGCTGGCGGCGGACAGCAGCTCGAAGGCTTCCCGGGCGCGGCGGAAATAGCGCATCGCGGCGTCCGTGCCGCGCGGGGTCACCTGCCTTGGCCTTGGGAACGGCTCGATCGTCGCGGACATGACAACGCTCACCAGAAGGCGGGAGCGCTTGCGCGTTCTCAGCCACCGGCCGCCCAGATGTGTGCCGGTGATGACGGACCCCTACACCCGGCGGGTTCGGGCGTCGTCATAAATTGAGCTTGCGACCTCCCACAGCCTCGTGATGCGGGGTAGAGACTTCAGCTCATGGCCGCCGATACCTGTGAAGTCTGGTTCTACCACCTGGAGCGTACTGGCCTCGACCAGGCGCTGCCGGAGCTGCTGGAAAAGACCCTGGCCCGGGGCTGGAAGGCGCTGGTGCGCACGGCTCAGCCCGACCGTATCGAGCACTTGGACGGCTGGCTGTGGAGCTACCGCGACGAGAGCTTCCTACCGCACGCCCCAGCGTCCGAGCCGCAGGCCGAGCGCCAGCCGGTGCTGCTGACCACCGAATTCGACAATCCCAACGCGGCCGACGCCCTGTTCCTGGTGGACGGCGCGGAGCCCGGTGAGCTCCAGGGGTTCGCCCGCTGCGTGGTGCTGTTCGACGGCGGGGACGAGGGCCAGCTGGCGGCGGCGCGCGGCCTGTGGAGCCGGATCAAGGGCGAGGGCTTCCCGGTGTCCTACTGGAAGCAGCAGGGCCGCGGCTGGGAGAAGCAGGCGTGAGGCGCCTGGCCGCCATGGCGGGGGCGTTGCTGCTGGCCAGCGCCTGCGCCAGTCCGCCGGCCGAAGCCCCCAGGGCCGAGGCGCCAGCCGCCGCGCCGCCGCCGGTCTCGGCCGTGACCAGCGCGCCCACCTCGCCCAGGGACGCCTGCGGGGCTGCTGAGCTGCAGAGCCTGATCGGCCGGCCGCGGACGGAAATCCCGGCGCCGATCTATCCGGACCGCACGCGGGTGGCCTGCACCACCTGTCCGATCACCGAGGACGTCAGGCCCGACCGGCTGAACATCTTCTTCGACGCCGAGAGCGGACTGATCCGCCAGATCCGCTGCGGCTAGGCCGGGATCACCAGTCCCATCTCTCGCAGCAGGACGAGCCAGGCGGCGCGGCTCTCGTCGCGATTGAACAGGCGCTCGGCGGTCGTGCGGGCCGCCACGCGGAAGGGCGCGCTGGCGTCCGGATCGCGGCAGGCGGCGATCAGCGCCTCCGACAGGGCCGCCGGATCGAAGAACGGTAGCAGCCGGCCGCTGACCCCGTCCTCGATCGCCTCGTGCAGCGGCGGGGTGTCGGAGGCCACGATGTAGCAGCCGCTGGCCATGGCCTCGGACAGCGACCAGGAGAGCACGAAGGGGTAGGTGTAGTAGACGTGGGCGGTGGACAGCCGCAGGGCCGCCAGCATCCGTTCGTGCGGCGTCCGGCCCAGCAGGTGGACCCGCGCCGGATCGATCTCCACGCCTGAGAAGCAGACGTCGCTCCAGGTCTTCTCGTCGGGCGCCGAGCCGGAGTAACCGTGCTTGGACTGATGGTCGCCAATGATCAGCACCTGGGCTTCCGGGACCTCGGCCAGCAGGCGGGGCAGGGCGCGGGCGAAGATGTGCAGGCCGCGCAGCGGCTCCATGCTGTTGTTGATGTGGGTGATCACCGGTGTGCCCGGCGGGATGACCTGGCCGTTGTCGAGCGCGAAGGGGGCCGCCGGGCCCGGCCGGATTTCCTGCAGGTCGACACCCTCGTGGATGATCCGCACCAGGGGCTGGAACACCTTCGGCAGGGTCGAGGCCTGATACTGGGTCGGGCAGACAATGGCGTCGGCGTCGGTGAGCGACAGCGACATGGTCGCGTTCTTGGCCTTGCCCAGCAGCACGGCCTCGTCGGTCAGCGGCTTGAACTCGGTGTCGAAGCCGATATCGCGGCCGTGGCCGGAATAGAAGAACTCCGGATAGAGCACCTGGCGGGCTTCGGGCCACACCTCGCTCAGCAGCAGGGTCTCGCCCCAGCCGGTGTGGCCGATGATGACGTCGGGATTGAAGCCCTGCTCCTTGGCCTTGCGCGCCGCGGCCAGGGTGCGCGAGCCGCGGATGAAGTCCGCCTCGGCCCGGACGGCCAGCGGATGGATGCCGAAGGTCGAGCCGCGATCCAGGCTGTAGCGGATCATCGGGACGCCGGGCAGCTCCTCGACGGCGTGGGCCTGGGCGAAGGCGCCGCAGCGCACGCCGCGCGCCACCAGCTGTTCGGCGAGGTCGCGGAACTGACCCGGGAAGTTGTTGTGGACGAAGAGGACGCCGGCCATGAGCGGGTCCTTTTGCCGGGATCGGCGCCGGCTGTCACCTGCCCCGATGCCAGGGCTAGGGGCGGGGCCAGGGGGCGGAACACAGCCCGGCGCGTCAGGGGCTGGTGCGGATGAGAGGGTTCGAACCTCCACGCCTTGCGGCGCTGGAACCTAAATCCAGTGCGTCTGCCAATTCCGCCACATCCGCGCGGGGCTTGCTGTCGCGGCGAAGGCGGCCCGCGTCAAGTCCTTAGGGGACCGGCCGCGAGGGGGTTGGGGCTTGGACCGCGACCGGCGGCGTGACATAAGTCCGCGCTCGCGCCGCCGGGAGACCGGCGGGCGCCTCTTTTCCACCATCAGAGGAGCGCGGGGACCTCGATCCCCGGAAGGCTCCGGAACCTTAAGAATGTCGATGCAAGTCGTTGAAAAATCGGTCGATGGGCTGAGCCGCGTTTGGGGCGTGACGGTGCCGGCCAAGGACCTCGCGGACAAGCTCGAGGCGCGGATCGCGGAGATCACGCCCACCCTGCGGATCAAGGGCTTCCGCCCCGGCAAGGTGCCGACCGCCCACGTGCGCCGCCTCTACGGCAAGGGCCTGATGAGCGAGGTGCTGGAGCAGACCCTTTCGGAGACCACCCAGAAGGTGCTCGACGAGAACAAGGTGCGGCCAGCCAGCGAGCCCGACCTGAAGCCGGAAGGCGACCTTTCCCAGGTGATCGACGGCAAGGCGGACCTGGCCTACGAGATCGCCGTCGACGTGATGCCGGAGTTCGAGCCGGTCGACCTGACCAAGCTGTCCCTGACCCGCCCGGTCTACGAGCCCACCGACGCGGAGGTCGGCGAGAGCCTCGACGAGCTCGCCAAGCAGAACCGCACCTATGAGACCCGCACCGGCAAGACGGTGAAGGCCAAGGACGGCGACATGGTGGTCATCGACTTCATCGGCCGGATCGACGGCGAGGCCTTCGAGGGCGGCACGGCCAACGACGTGGAGCTGGTGCTGGGCTCCGGCCAGTTCATCCCGGGCTTCGAGGCCCAACTGGTGGGCGCCAAGCCGGACGGCGACATGACGGTCAAGGTCAGCTTCCCCGACGACTACCAGGCGGAGAACCTGCGCGGGAAGGAAGCCGAGTTCGAGACCAAGGTGAAGGAGGTCAAGGCGCCGGTGGACTCCAAGGCCGACGACGCCTTCGCCGAGCGGCTGGGCGTCGAGAACCTCGAGAAGCTGCGCGAGCTGATCACCACCAACCTCGAGCAGCAATACGCCGGGGCGACGCGCTTCAAGCTGAAGCGGGCGCTCTTGGACCAGCTCGACGAGAAGCACGACTTCCCGCTGCCGCCGAAGATGGTCGAGGCCGAGTTCGCCTCGATCTGGCAGCAGGTGCAACAGGACAAGGAAGCCGGCCAGTTGCCGGAGGACGACGTCAAGAAGACCGACGAGGAACTGCAGACCGAGTACCGCAAGATCGCCGAACGGCGGGTGCGGCTGGGCCTGGTGCTGGCCGAGATCGGCCGGGCCAACAACGTCCAGGTCACCGAGCAGGAACTGGCCAACGCCATGCGCCAGGAGGCCATGCGCTATGGCCAGCAGGCCCAGCAAATCTTCGACCTGCTGCGCAACAACCCCAACGCCCAGGCGCAGATCCGCGCGCCGCTGTTCGAGGACAAGGTCGTCGACCTGATCGTCGAGAAGGCCAAGGTGAAGGACAAGAAGGTCTCGAAGGACGAGCTGATGAAGGAAGACGACCTGCCGGCCGGCTACTGACGCTCGTACTGAGACGCGAAGACACGGAGGCCCCGGAGCGATCCGGGGCCTTTTTCGCGCGCCGCTAGGGCCGCGGGCCGGCGTCGAGGAAGGCGCGGACTGCGGCGATGGTCGCCTTCGGGTTCTCGTCCATGATCCAGTGGCCGGAATCCGGGATGATGCCCGGCTGCACGTTGACGGCGGCGGCGCGCATGACTTCGGCCATGGTCAGGCCGAACGACTTCTCCCCGCCCAGCGCCAGCACCGGCATGGTCAGCTTGCCCTTCGCCGCCAGGATCGCCTTGTCGTCGATCGCGTCCTGATCGAAGGCCGCGAACTGGGCGAAGCTGGAGTGCATGGCGCCCGGCAAGGCGTAGAGCGCGGCGTAGTGGTTGCGCGTCGCTTCGGTGATGCGCTCCGGGTGGGCGCCGAAGTCGTTGTAGAAGCGGTCGAGGTAGATCCGCTCGCGGCCCGCCACCAGGCGCTCCATGTCCGGCCCGCCGAAGTGGAAATGCCAAAGCAGCGGAGTCTTGAGGATCTCCTCCCAGGGCCCGACGCCAGGCACCGGCGCATCGATCAGCACGAAGCGGGTGACGCGGTCCGGATGCTGGGCGGCGAAGGCGAAGCCCACCATGTTGCCGATGTCGTGGGTGATCAGGTCGGCGCGGGCGACGTGCAACGCGTCCATGACGCCGGCCACGTCACCGGCCTGGGTCTTCTTGTCGAAGCCGCCGGCGGGCTTGGAGGAAAGGCCCAGTCCGCGCAGGTCGGGAACCACCACCGTGTGGTCGCGCGCCAGGTCGGCGGCCATGGCGCCCCACATGTCGCCGGTGTCGCCAAAACCGTGCAGCAGGACGACGGCCGGGCCGTGACCGCCGACCCGCACGTGGATCACGGCGCCATTGGTGGGGATGTCCTGGATGCGGAAGTCGGGCGGAAAGGGTGTGACCTGGGCCGCGGCGGGACAGGCAGCCAGCAAGCCCGCGATCAGCAGCACCAATCGAAGCATCGCCCGTCCCCCCGCCCTCCAGCAAGCTTGATCGTACGCCATGGAAGGTGGCGCGGCCATCGGGATCGGCCGCCCCCTAGGGCTTGGCCGCGCCTTCGAAGTGCAGGCGCAGGCCGACGACGTTCACCGGGCCGCGGTCGCGGTTGTAGGCCGGGTGCTCGACGAACTGGTCGTCGAGGCTGAGGTGCAGGTTGCGGGAAAGCTGGAAGCTGTAGAAGGCCTCGAGGATCTGCTCCTCGCCCGGATGCGGCAGGCGGCCGTCGCCGACCAGGATGCCGAGGCCGCCGGCGTCGAGGTAGCGCTCGCCGGCGTGCGACAGGCGGTTGGCGACGGCGGCGAGGCCGATGTTGTCGGTCTTGCGGCCCCAGCGGTCGCCGGAGAGCGAGACGCCGAGCTGCGCCGTGCCGTCGATGTCGGTGTACTCGTAGGACTCGTAGTCGCCGTCCGACCAGCCGAGCCGGCCGAACACGCCGACGCCATCGGCCACCTCCTGCTCGAATCCCACATGCACGCCGGGCCGGCTGGCGTAGTGGCGGACCAGGGCGACGTCGGCGGGCTGGCCGGTGCGCGCCGCGAGCGCGGTGGCGTCGTCGTAGCGGCCCATGTTGCCGCGGGTGAGGAAGCCGGTCAGCCGGATGGCGCCCGGATGGCCGTTCCAGCTGATCCGCCGCTCGGCCTCGCCGACCAGCTGGAACTGGTGGAAGTCCGAGGTCAGGACGGCGTTGTTGGGCAGGATCGAGAGGTCGAAGATCCCGCCGCGCAAGGTCCAGTCGCCGTGATACCACTCGGCGGCGGCGCCGTAGGTGTAGCCCCAGGCGTCGGCGGCGTAGTCGAAGCTTCCCGCCGTGATCATCGACCAGTTCATGAAGTCGCCGCGCGGGTCGTGGGCGTATTTGTTGGCGTCGAAGATGTCGGTGACGTTGAGCTTGCCGGCGGTGACCACGATCCGGTCCTTGGTGCGGTTCTGGGCCAGCTCGTTGAGGTCGGCCTCCTGGTTGTCGGCCTCGCCGCCGAGGTCGATGGTCTGGCGGAAGAACAGGCGCGCGATGCGGCCGTAGGGGTGGGCGTGGCCGACCTTGGCGCCATCGCCGTTGATGTAGCCCGCGGCGCCCAGGGTGTTGTTGGGGGCGTAGCCCTGATAGGCCTCGAGGTTCAGCCAGACCTCGCCGCCCGACCAGGGCCTGACCCCGGCGTAGAGCGTCGCATCGACGGTGTTGCCCCAGGTCGCCTGCGGCCGGAAGCTGTTGGGGCCCTGAAACGGCGAGTGGAACGAGGGGTAGTACTGAAGGATGTCGGTGCCCTGCAGGTGGAGGGCCCAGCGCTCCGGCTCGACGGACTTGGAGGTCGAGGCGGCTTGCGGCGGCGGGTTGTCCTGGGCGAAGGCCGCCGAGGCGCAGGCCAGCCCCACAAACACCGCGCAGGCGGGCGCGAGCCCAGTCCGGATGCCCCTCATCGTCCCCTCACTCCTCGGCGCCGGGCCGACCGCCCCATGGCTCCGCTCCATACGCCCTAGCCGGCAAATAGTTTCCGCACTGCAACCTCAGCTCGGGTTCTCCAGGGTGAACAGACCGGCGCCCTCGTCGTAGGCGAAGGCCTCGGCGTAGCGCGCCCAGGCGACGACGGCCCGGATGGTCTGCTCGGCGTAGCCCGGCGACATCATCTCCTCCAGCTCCTCGCGGATGCGCGCCGCCGGCAACTCATGGTCGGCGTCATTGTCCAGCTCGCGGCGGATGTAGGCGGCGAGCGGCACATAGGCCAGCAGGTGCTGGGCGAACAGCTGCTTGCGCGCGTCGGTGTCGGCCTCGACGTAGCGGCGGGCCGCGGCGGAAAGGCGGATGTCACCGCCCTCGACCTCGGCGAAGCGCATCAGCTGCAGGGTCTCGGCGACGCCGAACAGCTCGTCGGCCTCGTAGTGCAGGGCGGCGGCCAGCTCCGGCAGGTCGGCCTTGCCGCCGAACGGCTCGGCGGCGACCGCCTCCATCAGGCCGGCCAGGGCGTTGGTGGAGATCTCCGGCAGCAACATGCCGATGCCGACGCCGGGGAACAGGCCGTCGCTGCGCCGCGCCTCGTCGCCCGCGGTCCGCTGGGTCATGCGGGTGTAGATATCATCCACCAGGATGCGGAAGCGGGGGTCCTGGCGATTGCGCGGCTGCGGCAGGTCCACGCGCACCTCGCTGATGATCCGCCCGGGGTTCGAGGAGAACACCAGGATGCGGTCGCACATCAGCACCGCCTCCTCGATGTTGTGGGTGACGATCAGGATCGAGCGGATCTGCATGCGGCCCTCGCACCAGAGGTCGAGAAGGTCGGTGCGCAGGGTCTCGGCGGTGAGCACGTCGAGGGCGGAGAACGGCTCGTCCATCAAGAGGATATCGGGATCCACGACCAGGGCGCGGGCCAGGCCCACCCGCTGGCGCATGCCGCCGGACAGCTCCTTCGGATAGGCGTTCTCGAAGCCGTCGAGGCCGATCAGGTCGATGGCGGCCAGCGCCCGCTTGCGGCGGGTCTCAGCGGGGACGTGCTTGGCCTCCAGTCCCAGCTCGACGTTCTGCTGCACGGTGAGCCAGGGGAACAGGGCGAAGCTCTGGAACACCATGGAGACCGCCACCGGTCCGCTGCCATCGGGGTTCTTCGCGAAGTCGATCTCGCCGCCGGTGGGGGTGATCAGGCCGGCGATCGAGCGGAGCAGGGTGGACTTGCCGGAGCCGGAGCGGCCGAGCAGGCCGACGATCTCGTTCTCGCCTAGCGCCAGGTTGACCTGGTCCAGGACCAGGAGCTCGCCGTCCGACGGCTTGCCGTAGAGGTGGCGCAGGTTCTTCACCTCGACGAGCGGCTGGCCTTGCAGGGCGACAGACATGTTTGGGCCTCCTCAGTCGAGACGCAGGCGGCGCTCGGCGAACGCATACATCGGTCGCCAGAGGACGCGGTTGAGCAGGATCACGAAGACCGACATCACGCCCACCCCCAGCGCCACGCGGGCGTAGTCGCCGGCTACGGTGGCCTTGGCGATGTAGGAGCCGAGGCCCGCGGCCTCGATGTGTTGGTTCCCCCAGCTCACCGCCTCGGCGACGATGGAGGCGTTCCAGGAGCCGCCCGAGGCGGTGATCGCGCCGGTCACATAGTAGGGGAAGATGGCCGGCAGGCTGACGCGCCGCCACCACTGCCAGCCCTTCAGGCCGAACACCCCGGCCGCCTCCTTGAGGTCGCCCGGGATCGCGCCCGCTCCGGCGATGACGTTGAACAGGATGTACCACTGGGTGCCCAGCACCATAAGCGGCGACAGCCAGACGTTGGGGTTGAGCCGCCAGCCGACGATCAGGGCGACCGCGAAGGGGAAGAGGACGTTGGCCGGGAAGGCGGCCAGGAACTGGGCCAGGGCCTGCAGTCGGGCCGACCAGCGGGGCCGAAGGCCGATCCAGACCCCGATCGGCACCCAGATGACGCTGGCGATGGCGATCAGCACCAGCACCCGCACCAGGGTCAGGACCGCCAGGCCGAAGGCGATCAGCACGTCGTGCCAGGTCAGCGTGCGGCTGACGAAGGACCAGATGAAGGCCATCGCGGCCAGCGCGCCCAGGGCCACGAGGCCGATCCAGGCGTAGCTGACCGCCCGTTCGGCGGTGGGCGTCAGGCGGATCTGCGGACGGCGCGCGCGCGGCCAGTCGATCATGGTCAGCAGCCGGGCGGGCCACATCAGCGGGGCGGCGGTCAGACGCAGGACGCGGGTGCGGCGGAACAGGTCGTAGACCCAGGAGCGCGGCCGGTCGCCCGAGGCGGTCTGCTCGAACTTGAACTTGTCGGCCCAGGCGATGATCGGGCGGAACAGCAGCTGGTCGTAGAGCACGATGACCACGCCCATGGTCGCCACCCCGGCGGCCACCGCCCTCATGTCCTTCTGCTCGATCGCCAGCGACAGCCAGGAGCCGATGCCGGGCAGGGCGATGGTGGTCTTGCCGACGGTGATCGCCTCGGAAGCGACCACGAAGAACCAGCCGCCGGACATGGACATCATCATGTTCCAGACCAGGCTCGGCGTGGCGAACGGCAGCTCCAACCGCATGAACCGCCGCCAGGGCGAGAAGGCGAACTGGCGGGCGACCTCGTCCAGGTCCTTTGGAATGGTCCTGAGCGACTGGTAGAAGCTGAAGGCCATGTTCCAGGCCTGGCTGGTGAAGATGGCGAAGATCGCCGCCAGCTCGACCCCCAGCTCACGGGCTGGGAACAGGCCCATGAAGAAGGTCACGGTGAAGGTCAGGAAGCCCAGCACCGGCACCGACTGCAGGATGTCCAGCGCCGGCACGATGACCAGCTCGGCCTTGCGGCTCTTGGCGGCCAGCGTCGCGACGACGAAGGTGAACAGCAGCGAGGCGCCCAGCGCCGCGAACATCCGAAGCGTGGTGAGCAGGGCGTATTCCGGCAGCCGCGCCGGGTTGAGCGTCACCGGCCGCGCCTGCAGCGCGCTCAGCGGCGCGCCCATCTCGTGCGCGCCGCGCAGGATCGAGACGGCGATGGCGGCGAGCGCGACGAAGGCGATCAGGTCGGCCCACGACGGGGCGACCTGCGCCGGCAAGAGCCGCGGCAGGCGGCGCAGGCTGTCACGGTCTCCGAAGAGGAACACCATGGGCTTACCTTCGAGGTCGGCCGCGAGAGCCGCCCGGCAAGCCCGTCAGGACGGGGCTACCGAGGCGCCCGCCGCGGCGCGTTAGGTCGACTGGGACTTTCGCCGGGCATTGGGTTTGAGGATCCTGGGATGGAGGGCGCACGAGCGGGCCCGCGCGCCTGTCGGGGGAATGACCCAAGGGGCGTGGGCGGTCAAGCGGCCCCGCGCGCAGGTCATGAAAGCTTCATGGCGAAAGCGGCGCGGGCAGGCGCCGGCCCCGCCTCAGCGGGGCTTTCAGGTCAATTCTGGACGGCCGCTAGAGGCCGCGGAGGTGGCGCAGCAGCTCGGCGTTCTCGATCCGGGCGCGGCGCTCGTTGATCTCCTGGAACAGGGCGGCGGGCCCGGCCTCCTCGTCGAGCGGCGGGACGTCGGCGCGCGCGGCGGCGGAATAGCCAAAGGACTGAGTCGGGTCGAAGACGTCGCTTTCGGGCGTCATGGCTCGGTTCTCCCGTCCCTGCAGGACAGCAGGGATCTCCCGTGGATTAAGGTATCATTTACCTCTGGGGGCCGCCAGGGTTCCCCCCGCCGGTAAAACGATCCCGTGAGTCACGTTCGCTTGAGGCGATCTGCCCTCGGCCGGCCCTCTGCCCGGCCCTCGGGCGCCGCCAGGGAAGCTTCTCGCGGAATTGGAATCAGCGAACAACGATCAGGAAAGGCTTGGCTTTGCCGGGCCCCGGGACGTAACCTTTGGCACTCAACGCCGCGTCGCGACAGGCAAGGGGCGTCTGCTTGTAAGCAGCCGCCAGGCCTTCGCGAGAGTAGAGCGTCGCGGGAAGGAAAGCGTTTTGCAACGGACGAGTAACTGGGGGCCAGATTACTTCCACAAGGTCGTCGACTGTCAGTGGGCATGTCCGGCGCATACGCCGGTTCCGGAATACATCCGCCTGATCGCGGAAGGCCGGTACACCGACGCCTACATGGTCAATTGGACGTCCAACGTCTTCCCGGGGATCCTCGGGCGGACCTGCGATCGGCCGTGCGAGCCGGCCTGCCGGCGCGGCCGGGTCGAGGACGAGCCGGTGGCGATCTGCCGGCTGAAGCGGGTGGCGGCGGACAACAAGGCCGGCGTCACGGCCCGGCTACCGAGCCCGGCCGAACAGTCCAATGGCAAGCGCGTCGCCCTGATCGGCTGCGGCCCGGCTTCGCTCACCGTGGCGCGCGACCTGGCGCCGCTCGGCTACGAGATCACCATCTACGACGGCGAGGCCAAGACCGGCGGCATGATCCGCAGCCAGATCCCGCGCTTCCGCCTGCCCGAGGAAGTGATCGACGAGGAGGTCGGCTACATCACCGCGCTCGGCGGGATGGAGCTCAGGATGGGCTCGCGCATCGATAGCCTGAAGGCCCTGCTCGCCGAGGGCTACGACGCGATCTTCGTGGGTTCCGGCGCGCCGCGCGGCCGCGACCTGGAGCTGCCGGGCCGCGAGGAGGCCCGCGCCAACATCCACATCGGCATCGACTGGCTCTCCAGCGTCTCGTTCGGCCACATCGACAAGATTGGCCGCCGCGTGATCGTGCTGGGCGGCGGCAACACCGCCATGGACTGCTGCCGCACCTCGCGCCGGCTGGGCGGCGAGGACGTCAAGGTGATCGTCCGCTCCGGGTTCGAGGAGATGAAGGCCTCGCCCTGGGAGAAGGAGGACGCGATCCACGAGGACATCCCGATCCTCAACTTCCGGGTGCCCAAGGCCTTCACCCACGAGGTCGGCAAGCTGACCGGCGTCACCTTCGAGGTGGTCCACGCCGAATACGACGAGAGCGGCCGCCGGCGGTTGGTCCCCTCGGGCGACGCGGACGAGCACTACGAGTGCGACGACGTGCTGGTGGCGGTGGGCCAGGAGAACTCCTTCCCCTGGATCGAGCGCGACGCCGGCCTGGCCTTCGATGACGCCATCGGCATGCCGCAGGTCAACCCGCTCACCATGCAGTCGAGCCTGCCGCACGTCTTCTTCGGCGGCGATGCGGCGTTCGGGCCGAAGAACATCATCTGGGCGGTGGCGCACGGCCACGACGCCGCGGTCTCGATCGACAAGTTCTGCCGCGGCGAGGACGTCAGCCTCAGGCCGCCGCCGGAGTTCTCCCTGGTGTCCCAGAAGATGGGCATCCACGAGTGGAGCTACGACAACGACATCTCCAACGACCAGCGCTACCGGGTGCCGCTGCGCGACAAGGTCGTGGCGCTGAAGGACGTGCGGCTGGAGGTCGAGCTGGGCTTCGACCGCGAACTCGGCTTCAAGGAGGCCGAGCGCTGCCTCAACTGCGACGTGGAGACGGTGTTCGCCGACAAGCTGTGCATCGAGTGCGACGCCTGCGTCGACATCTGCCCGATGGACTGCATCACCTTCACCGAGGACGGCGAGGAGGAGGACCTCCGCGGCCGGCTGAAGGCGCCCGCCGAGAACCCGACCCAGGACCTCTACGTCTCCGGGACGCTGGCCACCGGGCGGGTGATGGTGAAGGACGAGGACGTCTGCCTGCACTGCGGCCTCTGCGCCGAGCGGTGCCCCACCGGCGCCTGGGACATGCAGAAGTTCCTGATCGAGATGACCCACGCCGGGGGGCGGCATGGCTGAACGGGCGAAACAGCCCCGGGTGAACGACTTCGTCGTCAAGTTCGCCAACGTCAACGGCTCGGGCTCGGCCTCGGCCAACGGCATGTTCGCGCGTGCGATCATCCGGATGGGCGTGCCGGTGGCGGCGCGCAACATCTTCCCGTCGAACATCCAGGGCCTTCCGACCTGGTACGAGGTCCGGATCACCGAAGCGGGTCACCTGGGCCGGCGCGGCGGGGTGGACCTGATGGTCGCCATGAACCCGCAGACCTGGGACCGCGACCTGGCCGAGATCGAGACGGGCGGGGTGCTGTTCTACGATTCCACCAAGCCCATGCCGCCGACCCGGTTCCGCGACGACATCACCGTGGTGGGGGTGCCGCTGACGGCCCTGTGCAATGCGCGCTACGAGCTGCCGCGTGAACGGCAGCTGTTCAAGAACATCGTCTACGTCGGCGCGCTGGCGGCCCTGCTGGGCATCGAGACCAGCGCCGTCCAGGAGCTGATCTCCGAGGACTTCGCCGGCCGCCAGCGCCTGATCGACGCCAACTTCGAAGCCCTGCAGATGGGCTACGACTATGTGGGGCAGAACCTGAAGCCGCTCGCCCTGCAGGTCCGCCGCGCCGATAAGGTCGGCGACCGGATCTATGTGGAGGGCAACGCCGCGGCCGCCCTGGGCGCGGTCTATGGCGGGGCCACGGTCTGCGCCTGGTATCCGATCACGCCGTCCACCTCGCTGGCCGAGGCCTTCACCGGCTACTGCCAGGACCTCAGGACCGATCCGGAGACCGGCCAAGCGCGCTACGCCATCCTGCAGGCGGAGGACGAGATCGCCTCCATCGGCGTGGTGGTGGGGGCCGGCTGGAACGGGGCGCGGGCCTTCACCGCGACCTCGGGGCCCGGCGTCTCGCTGATGACCGAGTTCATCGGCCTGTCCTATTTCGCCGAGATCCCGGCGGTGATCTTCGACGTGCAGCGCGGCGGGCCCTCGACCGGCATGCCGACCCGCACGCAGCAGGCCGACCTGATCGGCGCGGCCTACGCCGGCCACGGCGACACCAAGCATCCGATGCTGCTGCCGGCCGATCCGGGCGAGTGCTTCGAGATGGGGGCGCTGGCCTTCGACCTCGCCGACCGGCTGCAGACCACCATCTTCGTCATGCTGGACCTCGACATCGGCATGAACGAGTGGCTCACCGCGCCCTTCCAGTGGGACGACGCCAGGACGCTCGACCGCGGCAAGGTGATGACCCACGACGAGCTGGAGGCGGGCCGCGACTTCGGCCGCTACCTCGACGTGGATGGCGACGGCATCCCCTACCGCACCTATCCGGGCGTGCACCCGACGCGGGGCGCCTATTTCACCCGTGGCACCTCGCGCAATCCCTACGCCCGCTATTCGGAAGAGGGCTCGGTCTACGTCGACAACATGCAAAGGCTGCTGCGCAAGTTCGAGACCGCCAAGGCGATCGTGCCGGCGCCGGTGGTGCGCAAGGCCAAGCGCAAGACGACGGACGGGGTGATCTATTTCGGCTCGACGACCGGGGCCATGCACGAGGCGCTCGAGGCCCTGGAGGGGCAGGGGCGCCACCTCGACGCGCTGCGGGTGCGCGGCTTCCCGTTCGCCGACGAGGTGCTGGAGTTCATCGCCGCCCACGCCCGCGTGTTCGTGGTCGAGCAGAACCGTGACGCTCAGCTGCGGACCCTGATCATGAACGAGGGCGGGGTCGATCCGGCCAAGCTGGTTCCGGTGCTGCACTACGACGGCACGCCGATCACCGCCCGCTTCATCTCCGGCCAGATCGCCCAGCTGATGGCGATCGGCTCCGTCATCGAGGCGGCTGAATGACCTACATCACCAAGCCGCAACTGCATCACCCGGGGCTGGCCAAGAACGCCCTGGGGTTCACCCGGCGGGACTATGAGGGCTCGGTCTCGACGCTCTGCGCCGGCTGCGGCCACGACAGCATCTCGGCGTCGATCATCCAGGCGGTCTATGAGTTGGAGCTGCCGCCGCACCGGATCGCCAAGCTGAGCGGCATCGGCTGCTCGTCGAAGACCCCGGACTATTTCCTTGGCAACAGCCACGGCTTCAACACCGTGCACGGCCGCATGCCCTCGGTGCTGACCGGCGCCAATCTGGCCAACAAGGACCTGATCTACCTGGGCGTCTCCGGCGACGGGGACAGCGCCTCGATCGGCCTCGGCCAGTTCGCCCACGCCATGCGGCGCGGCGTGAACATGCTCTACATCGTCGAAAACAACGGGGTCTATGGCCTGACCAAGGGCCAGTTCTCCGCCACCTCCGACAAGGGTTCGAAGTCCAAGCGCGGCGTGGTCAACCACGACGCCGGCATCGACCTGGTTGGCATGGCCCTGCAGCTCGGCGCGACCTTCGTGGGCCGCTCGTTCTCGGGCGACAAGGACCAGCTGACCCCGCTGATCAAGGCCGGGCTGATGCATAAGGGCGCGGCCTTCATCGACTGCATCTCGCCGTGCGTGCAGTTCAACAACCACGTGGGCTCCACCAAGAGCTTCGACTATGTGCGCGAGCACAACGAGGCGGTGAACCGGCTGGACGTGATCACGCCCCGGGCGCCGATCCGCGTGGACTACGCGCCGGGCGAGAGCGTGCGGGTGCAGCAGCACGACGGCTCCATCCTGTCGCTGCACAAGCTGGCCGAGCTCTACAATCCCAACAACCGCGCCCAGGCGTTGGGCTACCTGCAGGCCCGCCAGGCGCGGGGCCAGGTGGTCACCGGCCTGCTCTATGTTGACCCCAACGCCGGCGACCTGCACGAGGCCATGGGCACGGTCGACACGCCGCTGAACGAGCTCGGCGAGGCGGAGCTGGTGCCGGGGGCCGCCGCCCTGGCCAAGATCAACGCCGGACTGCGGTGACTGCTCGATGATGCTGGCCGCGCTGGCGCTTGCCGGGACGCTGACCGGCGCTACCGTCCACCCGAACGAAGTTGGCGCCTATGAAGCTCAACTGACCAAGCAAGCAAGCGAGACGGCGGAGAACTTCGCGGGCGCCCCCTGCGCGGACGTCACGATCAAGCGGCTGTCGAGCCAAGCCGTCAAAATCAACGATCATCCGGAAGTCCCGGCCTTGCGAGAAAAGCTCGCGGTAGCCGGATGCGGTCACAGCCTGACCGTGAACGTGAACGTCGGCCGCATGGCGGGCGCGCCGCCCTGGTTGATGGTCGCTGGGCTGCCCGGGGAGACCCTCGCGGACATGACCTTGCAGCAGAGCGCCTGGCCCGCGGCGGTCACCCAGGCCCGCGTCGAACTGCCGGAGGGCTGCACGGGGCAGCGCGTGGACGACGTCTATGTCGCGGCGAGGCCGGGCCACGTGGATGCGCCGGCGCCGTCCGCCCCGGCCGGCCACCATGGCGCGGGCTGGTTCAATCTTCGATTGCCCGAGACCGTGGAATCCCAACGGCAAAGTCTCGACCTGTCGAAAGCGTGGGTGGAGATTTGGCCGATCGAGTTGTGCGGTCAGGACCGAACAACGGGCGTGGTGTTCATCCCGCTGCGGGGCCGACCAGCGAGCGCCTACATCTTCCTGCCAATCTGGCGTCAGATCGCCGAGCATGGCCTCGGCGCACGGCCCGCGCCGGCGCCGCGCAGCGACTAGCCGCGGCCCGGCGCGCGCAAATTCGCTGAAGAAGGTTTGCGCACCCGGGTCTGCATGCGACTAAGGCGACTGGCTCGTTGGGGGCGGTATCATGCAGTTGTTCCGAGTGCTGGGCGCGTGCGCGCTCTTGGGGTTCGCCTCGCCGGCGGTGGCGGCGCCCAAGGCGGCCAAACCGTCCGCGGACGTCCGCCAGGTGCTGCCCGTCACCCTGGTCCCGGCCCACTACGATCTGCACCTCATGCCCGACGCCGAGCATCTCACCTTCAAGGGTGAGATCACGGTGACCGGCGACGCGCCGAAGCCGACGACGCGGATCGTGCTGAACGCCAAGGGCCTGACCCTCGACGCCGTGACCCTGGATGGGGTGAAGGCGGCGGGCGTGACGCTGGAGCCCAAGCTCGGCCGGGCGGTGATCCGGCTCGCCAAGCCTGCCGCGGCGGGGCCGCACAGGCTGGCCATCGCCTACCACGGCCCGATCACTACCGGCACGCTCGGCCTGTTCGCCATGGACTACGACAGCCCGGCCGGGAAGCGGCGGACGCTCGCCACCAACCTCGAGCCGACCTTCGCCCGGCAGGTCTTCCCCGGCTGGGACGAGCCCGCGCTGAAGGCGACCATGACGCTGACGGCCGACGTGCCCGCCGACCAGCAGGCCTATGGCAACATGCCGGCGGCCGCGACCACGCCGCTGCCGGGCGGGCTGAAGCGCGTGCGGTTCGCGCAGAGCCCGCGGATGTCGACCTACCTGTTCTTCTTCGGAAGCGGCGATTACGAGCGCATCCACCAGCAGGTCGACGGCGTCGATGTGGGCATCGTCTTCAAGCGCGGCGACATGGCGAAGGCCCAGTACGCGCTGAGCCAGGCGAGCGCCCTGCTGCACTACTACAACGGCTATTTCGGCGTACCTTATCCGCTGCCGAAGCTCGACCTGATCGCCGCGCCGGGCCAGATCGAGGGCGGCTCGATGGAGAACTGGGGGGCGATCTTCTATTCCCAGGACCACCTGCTGTTCGATCCCAAGGCCTCCACCGAGCGCGAGCGGCAGGAGGTCTTCCTGGTGGTCAGTCACGAGATGGCCCACCAGTGGTTCGGCGACCTGGTGACCATGGCCTGGTGGGACAACCTCTGGCTCAACGAGGGCTTCGCCCGCTGGATGCAGACCCACGCCGCGGACGCCCTGCATCCGGAGTGGAAGACCGGCCTGCAGGCGGCCAACATCTTCGAAGACGGCAAGCGGACCGACGCCCAGACCGCGACCCATCCGGTGCTGCAGCCGGTGGTCACCGCCGAGCAGGCGCTGCAGGCCTTCGACAGCATCACCTACGACAAGGGCGCCTCGGTCATCACCATGCTCGAGGACTATGTGGGCGCGGATCGCTTCCGCGACGGCGTGCGGCGCTACATGAAGGCCCACGCCTTCCACAACACCGTCGACAGCGACCTCTGGAGCGAGGTGCAGGCGGTGGCCGGCAAGCCGGTGCTGCAGGTGGAGCGCGACTTCACCCGCCAGGCTGGGGTTCCGCTGATCAAGGTCGCGGCCGGCAAGGACGGCGTCGAGCTCACCGAGGGCCGCTTCGCGGAGGATCCGGCGAGCCTGAAAGGCGTGCCGCCACAGACCTGGCATATCCCGTTGATGGTGGCGGCACGACGGGCGGCGCCGCAGCGGATCCTGCTCGCCGGTTCGGCCGCCGTGCCGGGCGGCGCGCCGCTGATCAACGCGGGTGGCCTGGCCTATGCGCGGGTCGCCTATCCGCCGGCGCTGGCGGGGGCGCTCGCCGAGCGCATGGGCGAGCTCTCAGCGATGGACCAGATCAACCTGATGAACGACGCCTGGGCGCTGGGCGAGTCGGGCTATGCGCCAGCCTCCAATGCGCTGGCCTTCCTCTCGCGGCTGCCGCCGGAGGCCGAGCCGGTGGTGTGGCTGCGCGCCGTGGCGCTGCTGACCGACATCGATTCAAACTATCCCACCGGCTCGCCGGCCCGCGCCGCCTTCCGGGCCGGGGCCCTGAAACTGCTCGACCGGGTCAGCGGCTACGTGGGCGCCGCGCCGAGGCCGGATGAGGCGGGCAATGTCGCGAGCCTGCGGGCGAGCCTGTGGACCGCCCGCGCGCGGTTCGGGGACGCCGAAGCCGTGGCCCGGGCGCGGCGCATCTTCGCCGCGAACGAGGGCTCCGCCGCCGACAGGCGCGCGGCGCTCGTCATCGTCGCGCAGACGGCCGACGCGGCGACCTTCGACGCCCTGCTGGCCAGGGCCAAGGCGACCCAGGACCCGCAGGAGAAGGCGCGGATATTCAGTGCGCTGGCCAGGGTCGACGATCCGGCGCTGTCGGCGCGTCTGGTGGAGCTGGCCTTGGGGCCGGATGTCCCGGCCGGGGCCGCGCCGGGCCTGCTGTTCACAGCCGGCATCGCCAATCCCGACGCCGCCTGGGCGGCGCTGAAGCCGCACCTCGCCGGCAAGCTGCCGATCGACGAGGAGGAGGCTTGGATCGTGGTCTCGGGGGTTGCGGCCAACTCCGCCGACCCGCAGCGGATCGCCGACATCGAAGCCTATGGCGCGGCGCACATCCCGCCGGATGCGCGCCGTCCGATCGAAAGCGCGGTGGGCTCGATCAAGCTGAACGGCCGCGTGCGTCGCGACGCCCTGCCCGACATCGACCGCTGGATCGCGAGCCACTAGGCGGCGGCGAGCTCGCCCACCACGAAGGCGTCCTCCTCGGCGCGGGCCAGGCCTTCCAGGACGTCGGGGACCTGGTGCGGGTCGACGATCAGGACCAGGCCCAAGCCGCAGTTGAAGGTGCGGCGCATCTCGGCCTCGGAGACCCCGCCGGTCTGCTGCAGCCATTCGAAGACGGGCGGCAGGGTCCAGGCGCTCCAGTCGAAGCGCGGGACCAGGCCCTCGGCGATGGCGCGGGGCGGATTTTCGGTCAGGCCGCCGCCGGTGATGTGGGCCAAGCCCTCGACATAGCCCGCCTTCAGCTGCGGCAGGACGGTCTTGATGTAGATCCGGGTGGGGGTGAGCAGGGCCTCGGCCAGACTCTGGCCCTCGGCGAAGGGGGCGGGCGCGTCCCAGGCGAGGCCGGAGCGCTCGACGATCCGGCGGATCAGCGAATAGCCGTTGGAGTGCGGCCCGGAGGAGGCGAGGCCGATCATGATGTCGCCCGGCTTCTGGTCGCCGAGCCGGGGCAGGACCTTGGCGCGGTCCACGGCGCCCACGCAGAAGCCCGCCATGTCGTAGTCGCCGCCGGAATACATGCCCGGCATCTCGGCCGTCTCGCCACCCACCAGGGCGCAGCCGGCCTGGCGGCACCCCTCGGCGATGCCGGCGATCACCGCGGCGGCGGCCTCCACCTCCAGCTTGCCGGTGGCGTAGTAGTCGAGGAACAGCAGGGGCTCGGCGCCCTGGGCCAACAGGTCGTTGACGCACATGCCCACCAGGTCGATCCCCACCGTGTCGTGGCGGCCGGTCTCGATGGCCAGCTTGAGCTTGGTGCCCACCCCGTCGGTGGTGGTGACCAGCAGCGGATCGTCGTAGCCGGCGGCCTTCAGGTCGAACAGGGCGCCAAATCCGCCGAGCGATGGCGTGGAGCCGGGCCTTGCCGTGGAGCGCGCAAGCGGCTTGATGCGTTCAACCAGGGCGTTTCCGGCGTCGATATCCACGCCGGCCTGCGCATAGGTCATTCCGTTCGGCCGGTCGCTCATGTAGGTCGAACCCCTTAGGGAGAAAGTTAAGCCATGCGCTCTGGCGGGCTTGCAGACTCGGTCGCGCGCGGGGCTATAGCTAATCGATGACGCCGATCACAACCACCGCGGACCTCGCGGCGTTCTGCGACAAACTGAAGGGCCAGCCGTTCGTCGCCGTGGACACCGAGTTCATGCGCGAGACGACCTACTGGCCGAAGCTGTGCCTGATCCAGGCCGCGGCGGCGTCCGCCGAGGCGACGATCGACCCGCTGGCCGAGGGCATGGACCTCGAACCCTTCCTGGAGATCATGCGCGACGAGAGCATCCTCAAGGTGTTCCACGCGGCCCGCCAGGACGTCGAGATCTTCAACAACCTGAAGGCCATGCCCAAGCCGCTGTTCGACACCCAGGTGGCGGCCATGGCGGCGGGCTATGGCGAGCAGATCGCCTATGACGCCCTGGTGCGCCAGACCCTGAAGATCGAGCTCGACAAGTCCAGCCGGTTCACCGACTGGGCGCGCCGGCCGCTCTCCGACAACCAGCTCACCTACGCCCTGGCTGACGTGACCCACCTGGCCAACGTCTATCCGATGCTGCGCAAGCGGCTGGAGCAGGAGGGCCGGCTGGGCTGGGTTGGCGACGAGATGGCGAGCCTCGCCGATCCGGCCAACTACGACGTCGAGCCGGAGAACGCCTGGCGGCGGCTGAAGCCCCGACGGCACACGGCCAAGTACCTTTCGGTCTATCGGGCGGTGGCGGCCTGGCGCGAGCGCACGGCACAGTTCCGCGACCAGCCGCGGGGCCGCATCCTGAAGGACGAGGCGATCGACGAGATCGCGACGCAGGCCCCGACCGACGCCGATGCGCTCGACCGGCTGCGCTCGGTGCCCAAGGGCTTCTCCGGCTCCCGCTTCGGCCCCGACCTGATCGCCGCCGTGCGCGAGGCGCTCCGCGACCCGGAGGCCTATGCCCCGGTGATCGAGCGGACGCGGCAATCCTCGTCGCCGGCCGCGGGCGCGGTGGTCGAGCTTTTGAAGGTGCTCCTGAAGGCGCGGGCGGAGGAGGCGGGCGTCGCCTCCAAGCTGATCGCCACGGTCTCCGACCTCGAGCTGATCGCCAACGACGACAAGGCCGACTCCGCGGCCCTCAAGGGCTGGCGGCGCGAGGCGTTCGGCGAGGATGCGCTGCGGTTGAAGCGCGGCGAGCTGGCCCTGGTGCTGGACGGCGCCCGGGTGCGGGTGGTCGAGGTGCGGCGGGCCCCGAAGGCGGCTTCGGCCGGCTGATCCCCCGAAGGCCCGACCTCTGATAGGCTGCGTCTGGTCCCAGGGCAGGAGACAGCCGATGCTTTTCGCCGTGATAGGTTTCTTCAAGCCGGACGTGGACACCGCGCCGCCGGAACTGCAGGCGGATCTCAATGAACACTTTGCGCAGCCGACGCTGCGCATCGCGCTCGCCGGCTATCTGCGGGACCGGGACGGGGCGCGAACCGCGCTCATGGGCCTGATCGAGGCCGAGAGCTTCGATCGCGCGGAGGCCTTCCTCCATGCCAGCCCCTACGTTCACGCAGGCCTCTATGACCGGGTCGAGGTCCTGCAGTTCGATGTGGAGGTGGGACGGCTGGCCTGAGCTCCGGCCCCTCCGGAATCGGGGGATAAGATCAGGTGTCGGAATAGCTTCGGTTTTTTGACGCCGTCACAGACTTATCCACCGCCCATCCACGGGGTCGCGGGCCGTTCGCCCACAGGGGGGCTGCAAGGGGCGCTTGCAGCCGGCCCGGGGATCGGCGAACCTGATTTTGCCGAGAGGAACTGCGGCGCGGCGGCACGGGAGACCGGGTCGGAAGCGAGTGGGAGGCTCTCAGGAAAGGCGGTTCGAAGGGGCGACCTGGAGAACTTCCGGAACTGAGGCGCCGGGGGTGGCGAGACGCGGAGGGGGTGACCCCGGCGCGGCCAGCGCCTCCGGACCTTGAAGGCCTAGATCCCCCAACGGATCTGGTTCAGAGGGCGGCGGATCGGGCAACCGGACCGTCGCCCTCTTGCTATGCGCGCTCGCCATCGGCCAAGCGCCGCGCCGGCTCAACCGGCAACCTGCCTGACACACCCGCGTTCTCCTTGATCGTATGAAGGAGAACGCCATGAGATCGACGTTGATCGCCGCGGGCCTGATCGGCGCCGGGCTAGTGTCCTATCCGTTTATGGCCGCCGCCGAGGACCACGAGGCGGGCGTGCCGCTGACCCCGGCCGAGGCCGCGGGCGCCTGGACGGTGGAGTCGGGCGGCCACAACATCTGCGTCCTGACCCTGAGCGGCCAGAAGTCCGGCAGCGGCTACGGGGTGAAGGCCGGTTCCTGCGGTGACACCATCCAGGGCAATCCGGTGGCCTGGCAGCCGACCCATGACGGCATGCAGCTGGTGGGCGCCGACGGCCAGGCGATCATCGCCTTCAACCGATGGAGCAACAGCCTGTTCGTCTCGCACCGCTCGAGCGGGGTGGACATCCAGCTGAAGCGCGGCGCGCCGGGGACCTGAGGGTCGCTAGGCCCTAACCCAGCTCCAGCTTCAGCCTGAGCGCGGCGGCCAGCGTGCCGGCGCGCTTGGTGGTCTGTTCGCCGAGCAGCATGTCTTCCCAGTCCGGCGAGGCGGTGAGCAGCAGCCGGTCGCCGCGCACCGCGAGGCTGGAGCGCTCCAGCAGGCGCGAATTGCGGCCGGAGAGGTCGCAGCCCAGCCGGATGGCCGCGCCCAGGGCGCGGGCCCGCTGGCGGCGCTCCGGCGTCAGGATGCGGGCGATGGTGGCTTCCTCGGGCGTGGCCGCGGCCGCCGAGTGGCGGGAGAAGACGCAGCTCGCCAGGAAGGCCCGCTCGGGGTGGTTCATGCCGGCGACCGGCGCGCGCAGCACCTGCTCGAAGGCGATGTCGGCGCGGTGGTCCGGGTGCAGGCGCGCGCCGAGGTCGGCAAGCCGGCAGGCGGCCGCCAACAGCACCGGGTCGCGCAGGCCGAACATCGGACCGAGGTGCTCGAAGGTAGGGGCGATCCAGGCTTCCAGGGCCCCGCCGAGGTCGCTGGAGAGGCCGCGCACGGCGGTCAGCACCTCGCAGCCCTCGATCAGGGGATCGCGGCGGCGGACCTCCGGCTCCATGGATTCCAGCAACAGGCCTTCGCGCAGGCCGAAGGCGGAGACCACGATGCGCTCGCAGCGCAGGGAGGTGATCACCTCCTCCAGCACCAGGGCGGCGTAGGGCAGGGTCTCGAAACGCCGCTTCGACAGGCCCTCGATGCGCTGCAGGGAGGCCTTGGACTGGCGCTCGACGAAGCGGGCGAGGTCGACGGCGTCGGAGCGGCCCATCTCGTACTGGTGGGCGACGCGAAGGGGGTAGCCGGCCAGCTCCATGTGCAGCAGGGCGAGGTTGCGCCAGGCGCCGCCCACCGCATGGAACTCGCGGCCGGAGAACCGGGCGGCGTGGGGCGCGAGCGCCGCCTCGATCACCCGGCGGGTGCGATCGATGGTCAGCGGACGGGGCGCGCCGAGCGCGAACGGGCCGAGCGGCAGGCTGACGCCGTCGGCCGGCGCCTGGCCGTCGAGCCGGATCAGCTCCAGGCTGGAGCCGCCGAGGTCGCCGACCACGCCCTGTGCGCCCGGATCCCCGGCCAGCACGCCGAGCGCCGCGTAGCGGGCCTCCTCCTCGCCGGTGAGCAGTCGGACGCTGAGGCCGGTCTCGTCGCGCACCCGCTTGAGGAACATCGGCCCGTCGGCCGCATCGCGCACGGCGGCGGTGGCGACAGTGAGCACCTCCTCGGCCTTCCAGCCGTCCAGCAGGGCGCGGAACCGGCGCAGGACGGTGATCGCCGCCTCGACGCCTTCCGGCGACAGGCGCCCAGCGGCGGGCACGTCGCGGCCCAGGCCGGCCAGGGCTTTTTCGTTGTAGACGGTCCAGATGGCGCGCCCGTCCAGCCGGTAGATCACCAGGCGGACCGAGTTGGAGCCGACGTCGATGACTGCGGCCTGGCGAGGCTCGCCTCGGCTATCCGCGCGGGGCCACATCATCGATCGCGCGCGGCATGTCCTTCACCTTCTGGCCCCGTCCGGACAGGCTGGGATTGGTCATGAAGTACTCGTGCGCGGAGAAGGCGCTCGGATGGTCCCAGGACGGGTCCCGCGTATAGCGGCCTTCCGCGTCCAGCGTCCAGCTCTGCGCTTCGTCCTTCAGGTTGGCCAACATGATCTGTTGCAGGACCTGCTGGTGCACCGTCGGGTTCTCGATCGGGGTCAGGGCCTCGACGCGGCGGTCGAGGTTGCGCGGCATCCAGTCGGCGGAGGAGATGAACACCCGCGCCTCGGAGGAGGGCATGGCCGCGCCGTTGGCGAAGGCGACGATCCGGCCGTGCTCGAGGAAGCGGCCGACGATGGACTTCACCCGGATGTTCTCCGACAGCCCCTCGACGCCGGGCCGCAGGCAGCAGATGCCGCGCACCACCAGGTCGATGCCGACGCCCGCGCGGCTGGCCTCGTAAAGGGCGTCGATGAGCTGCGGATCGACCAGGGCGTTGAGCTTGGCCCAGATGGCGGCGGGCCGGCCGGCGCGGGCGTTCTCCGCCTCCTGGCCGATCAGCCGCAGCAGGTCGCGCTTCATGGTGATCGGGGAGAAGGAGAGCTTCTCCAGGCCCTCCGGCTGGGCGTAGCCGGTGACATAGTTGAACAGCCGGCCGGAATCGCGGCCCAGCGCCGGGTCGGTCGTGAACAGCGACAGGTCGGTGTAGATGCGCGCGGTGACCGGGTGATAGTTGCCGGTGCCGAAGTGGCAGTAGGTGCGTAAGGCTTCGCCCTCGCGGCGGACCACGGTCGAGAGCTTGGCGTGGGTCTTGTACTCGATGAAGCCGTAGACCACGTGGACCCCCGCCCGTTCCAGGTCGCGGGCCCACTTGAGGTTGGCCTCCTCGTCGAAGCGGGCCTTGATCTCCACCACGGCGGTGACGTTCTTGCCGGCGTCGGCCGCCTCGATCAGGGCGGCGACGATCGGGCTGTCCTTGGAGGTGCGGTAGAGGGTCTGCTTGATGGCCAGCACGTTCGGGTCGCGCGCCGCCTGACGCAGGAACTGCACCACCACGTCGAAGCTCTCGAAGGGGTGGTGGACCAGGATGTCCTTCTCGCGGATCGCGGCGAAGCAGTCGCCGGCATGGTCACGGATCCGCTCCGGGAAGCGCGGCTCGAAGGGCTTGAACTTCAGCTCCGGCCGGTCCGGCGGGATCAGTTGGGTGAGCTCATCCAGGCCCAGCAGGCCGTCCATCAAGAGGATGTCCTGGGTCTCGGCGTGCAGGTTCTCGCAGATGAAGCCGCGCAGCTCCTCGGGCATGGCGGCTTCGATCTCGACGCGGACCACCGAGCCCATGCGGCGCTGCTTGAGCAGCGCCTCGAACTCGCGGACCAGGTCCTCGGCCTCTTCCTCGATCTCCACGTCGCTGTCGCGGATCAGGCGGAAGACGCCGCCGCCCTCGATGTCGCAGCCGGGGAACAGGTGGTCGATGAACAGGGAGACGAAGCCCTCCAGCGACACGAAGCGCCGCTCCGGCTTGCGGCGCGAGGCCTTGGGGGCCGGCAGCTCCCAGAAGCGGGCGACCTGCGCCGGGATCGGCACCAGGGCGTAGAGCAGCCGGCTGTCCGACAGCCGCTTCAGCTTCAGGACCAGGGAGAAGGCGAGGTTCGGGATGAACGGGAAGGGGTGCGCCGGGTCGATGGCCAGCGGGGTCAGCACCGGGAACAGCTGGCTGAGGAAGGTCTCCTCCAGCCCTTCCTTCTCGGCCGGGCTGACGTCGGCGGCGGAGACCACATGCAGGCCGGCGCCGGTCAGCTCCTCGCAGAGATCGCGCCAGCGGACCTGCTGGTCGTTCATCAGGTCGGAGGCCTCCTCGTTCACCCGGGAGAGCTGCTCGGCCGGCGTCAGGCCGTCCTGGCTCACCACCTGCACCCCCTGGCGGACCTGGGCCTTCAGCCCGGCCACCCGGACCATGTAGAATTCGTCGAGGTTGTTGGCGCTGATCGCCAGGAAGCGCAGCCGTTCCAGCAACGGGTGGCGCGGGTTCTTGCTCTCGGCGAGGACCCGGCGATTGAATTCGAGCCAGGAGAGCTCGCGGTTGAAGAACCGCGCCGGGCTTTCCGCCAGCGTCTCGTCCCACCCATGCGCGACACGCTCGGCCTCGATCGCGATATGCGAGGCGACAGGCGCGGCGTAGGTCATCAACAGGGTCTCCGGGGCAGTCGCGGGCCGTACAGCATACCCGCCCAACTTGACTGGCGTGTGAACCTTAGCGCGAAAGGCCAGATATTTGGTTAATCGCGCTCCAGGAGCTGGCGGGCAAGCACGCGGGAAACCGGCTTCAATTCGTCCGGCGCCTCGTCGAGCCGCTGGACGATCTCGCGGGCGCTGACGGCGGAGCGCTCCATGCGGCGCAGCAGGTAGGGGTAGAGGTCGGGCGCCGGGCGGATGTTGCGCGCCTGGAAGAACCGCTCAAGCACCCCGGACAGCACCTCGTCGTCCGGCTCCTCGATCTCGGCGACGTAGAGGGCGCCCAGCCGCGAGCGCAGGTCCGGCAGGTTGGCCGGCCAGGCCTTGGGCGGGGTGCGGGCGGTGAGCAGCAGGCCGCCGCCGGGGAGCGGGGCCAGGTTGATCAGGTGGAACAGGCCCTCCTCGGAGACGCCCCGGTCGACGTCCTCCAGCAGGACCGGCCGGCCGGCGGTGGCGGCGACGTCGGCGTGGTGGTGATCGAGGACCCGGGCGCCCACAGTTTCGGCCCAGGCGCGGGCCAGGTGGGTCTTGCCGACGCCCTCGGGGCCGACCAGCGCCAGGCAGCCGGACGGCCAGCGCGGCCAGGCGTCCAGCGCCGCCGTCGCCTGGGCGTTGGACGGCCCGGCCACGAAGGTCTCGCGGGAATGGGAGGCTGAGCGATCCAGCCTCAGCCGAAGCTGTCGCGCCATGCGCCTCGTCCGTGGGGAAGGATCACCGGATCAGTTTAGCAGGCGCATTGTGACAGGCGCTACCCGAGGCGGGCCCATTCCCCGACTTTCACAGGTGGAGCGTGGACTTAGCCGGGGTCGCGAGAGGCCGGCGGCAGGTCGCGGCTGGCCACCAGGGTCCAGCCTTCCGGCTTCAGGAGCTCGATGGGCGAGAAGCGGACCTTGTAGTCCATCTTCTCCGAGCCGCGGACCCAATAGCCCAGGTAGACGTAGGGCAGGCCGGCCAACGCCGCCTGGATCACGTGGTCGAGGATCACGAAAGAGCCCAGGCTGCGGCGGCTCTTGTCGGGGTCGTAGAAGCTGTAGACCAGGGACAGGCCGTCGCTCATCACGTCGACCAGGGCGCAGGCCATCAGGTCGCCGGGGCCGTGGTCCCTGGACTTCTGCCGGTACTCGACGATGTGGGTGCGGACCGCGGTGTCCTCGACCATGGCCACGTAGTCCGGCCAGGTCATCTCGGCCATGCCGCCGTCGGCGTGGCGGGTGGTGAGGTAGCGGCGCAGCAGGTCGAACTGCTCGATGGTGGCCTCGGCCTCGACCAGCCGGCGCTCCAGGTCCTCGCTGCGGCCCAGCGTCTTCCGCTCCGAGCGGGAGAAGACGTAGTCGTCGGCCGGGATGCGGGCGGAGACGCAGGCCTGGCAGCTCTCGCAGGCCGGGCGGTAGGCGATGTTCTGGGAGCGGCGGAAGCCCACCTGGGTCAGGCTGTCGTTGACCGCGGCGCCGTCGGCCAGGGGCAGGTGGGCGAAGACTTTCCGTTCGTAGCGCTCAGGCAGGTAGGGACACGGCGAGGGCGCGGTCAGGAAGAACCGGAGCTGTCGTGTCGGGAAGTGCTGCGTCACGGACCTGCGGTCGCCTTTGCCTGCTGCGCGGCTTCCCACGGATTAGGCGTCATGCGGGGCGGTTGCGCAAGGCCACGCCCAAGCTAGAGACCTGAATCCGGTGGCAGAACCGGCGCCTCTCGCAACAACACGATGGCGATGCGGCGGTTGCCGGGCAGGCTGGGATCGTCGGGGTAAAGCGGCTCCGAGGAGGCCTTGCCGGAGACCTGGTAGATCCGGTCGCCATCGACGCCGGAGGCCTGCAGCACCTTCCGCGACGCTTCAGCGCGCCCCGCCGAAAGCGTCCAGTCGCCCTCCGCCTTGCCGCCGCCGACGTTGGCCGAGGTGTGGCCGTAGATGCTGATTCGATTGGGCAGCTGGTTGATCACCTTGGAGACCGCTCGCAGCAACAGGGTGGCGCGCGGGTTGGGCTTCACCGAGCCCTGGTCGAACATCGAGCGGCCTTCCTGGTCGACCAACTGGATGCGCAGGCCCTCCGGCGTCTGGTCGATGATGATGTTCTTCGACAGGTCGGCGAGCTCGGGCATGTCCTGCAGCGCCTGGCGCAGCGACTGGGCGGCCGAGGCGAAGGCCGCCTCCTCACGCTTCTCCAGCTCCTTGCGCAGGGCCTCGGTGGAGGCTTCCTGGGCGTTGGCCTTGGAAGCGTCCTTGTTCTTGCCGTCGTTGGGGTTCCTCGAGTCCGGCGCCAGCTCCTGGATCACCGAGGAGGAGCCGGCGGCCTTTGAGCCGTCCTGGCCGAGCGAAGTGCCGCCGAGGATGCCGCCGGAGCCCGAGGTGGTCTCCGACACCGAGGCCGGGGCGAAATAGTCGGCGATGCCGCGCTTCTGCTCGGGGCTGGTGGTGTTGATCAGCCACATCAGGAGGAAGAAGGCCATCATGGCCGTCACGAAGTCGGCATAGGCCACCTTCCAGGCGCCGCCATGGTGGCCGCCGCCCACAACCTTCTTGACCTTCTTGATCAGGATCGGCTGATCGCCCACCGACATGGCAAAACCCCGGGACGCGCAATGACTGGCGGCAGCTTGAGGGCGGGCCGTTAAAATGGCGTTGCGGTTAACGAAAAGGACGAGGCGGTCAGGATGAAGGTGGGGTTCGCGGGGCTGGGCGTGATGGGCTTCCCAATGGCCGGGCATCTGGCCAAGGCCGGCCATGAGATGGCGGTGTTCAACCGCAGCCCGGAGAAGGCGCGGCGGTGGGCCGAGGCGTTCGGCGGCAAGGCCTGCGCGACCGCGGCCGAGGCGGCGCAGGACGCCGGGGTTTTCGTGCTCTGCGTCGGCAACGACGACGATGTGCGCCAGGTGGCGGCCGAGGCCCTGCCGGCGATGGCGGCGGGCGGGGTGGTGGTCGACCACACAACGACCTCGGCGGTGGTGGCCCGCGAGATGGCGGCCCTGGCCGCGCAGGGCGGACGGGCCTTCGTCGACGCGCCGGTCTCCGGCGGCCAGGCCGGCGCCGAGAACGGCCAGCTGACCATCATGTGCGGCGGGACGCCGGAGGCCTTTGCCAAGGCCCAGCCGGTGATCGCCGCCTACGCCAAGGCGACGCGGCTGATGGGCGGCCCGGGGGCCGGCCAGCTGACCAAGATGGTCAACCAGATCTGCATCGCCGGCGTGGTCCAGGGCCTGGCCGAGGGCCTCGACTTCGCGAAACGCGCGGGGCTCGATCCGGCGGAGGTCTACGAGGCGATCTCCAAGGGGGCGGCGCAGTCCTGGCAGATGGACAACCGCTGGAAGACCATGAGCGAGGGGAAGTTCGAGTTCGGCTTCGCGGTCGACTGGATGCGCAAGGACCTGGGCCTGTTGATCGACGAGGCGACGCGCAACGGCGCCAAGCTCGACATGACCCGGATGGTCGACGGCTTCTACGCCGAGGTGCAGGCCATGGGCGGAAGCCGCTGGGACACCTCCAGCCTGGTGGCGCGGCTCGGGGCGCCGGCCAAGTGAGCCTGACGCCGACGTTCACCACCGAGCGGCTCAGCCTGACGCCGCCGACCGCCGAGGACGCGGCCTTCGTGCTGGAGCTGCTCAACGATCCGGGCTGGATCGCCAACATCGGCGACCGCGGCGTGCGCACCCTCGACGACGCCCGGGCCTATATCGCCGACCGGTTCTCCAAGAGCCTGTGGCTGGTGGTCCGCGACGGCGCGGGCGAGCCGGTGGGCATGTGCGGCATCGTCCAGCAGCGCGACGGCCTGGACAGCCCGGACATCGGCTACGCCTTCCTGGCCCGCCATTCCGGCAAGGGCTACGCCACCGAGTCGGCCCGCGTGGTGCTGAAACATGCCCGGGAGACCCTGGGGCTCGCCAAGGTCGCAGCGATCACCTCGCCGGACAACACCGCCTCGCAGCGGGTGCTTGAGAAGATCGGCCTGAGGTTCGTGCAGATGATGGACCTGCCGGGCCACGACGAACCCAGCGCTTATTTCACGACCTAGGCCCCGAGCATCCTGGCCGCGCGCGGGGCGAAGTAGCTGATCACGCCGGCGGCGCCGGCGCGCT
Organism: Phenylobacterium sp.; assembly: GCA_004799545.1. Lineage (GTDB taxonomy): Bacteria > Pseudomonadota > Alphaproteobacteria > Caulobacterales > Caulobacteraceae > Phenylobacterium. Next base: position 85,241 of record SSMU01000009.1, on the reverse strand, counting down.
TGAAGGCGCCGAGGCTTTCCAGGATGGCGCGCTCCTCGTCGAGCCAGCCGTTCTGGGCGGCGGCCATCAGCATGGCGTACTCGCCGGAGACCTGGAAGGCGAAGGTCGGCAGGGCGAAGGCGTCGACCACCTGGCGGACGATGTCGAGGTAGGGCAGGCCGGGCTTGACCATCACCATGTCGGCGCCCTCGGCGATGTCGAGGGCCACCTCACGCAGCGCCTCCGCGTGGTTGGCGGGGTCCATCTGGTAAGTGCGCTTGTCGCCGGGGTTCTCCACCGAGCCGGTCCCCAGCTTCCCGGAGCCGATCGCCTCGCGGTAGGGGCCGTAGAAGGCCGAGGCGTATTTGGCGGCGTAGGACATGATCATCACGTCGGTGAGGCCCTCGGCCTCCAGCGCCTTGCGCAGCGCCCCGCAGCGGCCGTCCATCATGTCCGAGGGCGCGAGGATGTCGCAGCCGGCCCTGGCCTGCATCAAGCCCTGAGCCACCAAGGTCTCGACGGTGGCGTCGTTGACGATCCGGCCGCCCTCGATCAGGCCGTCGTGGCCGTGGTCGGTGAAGGGGTCGAGCGCCACGTCGCACATGATCCCGACCTCCGGGGCGGCGTCCTTCATGGCCTTCACCGCGCGGGCCACCAGGCCGTCGGGGTCGTGGGCCAGCGAGCCGGTGGAATTCTTCTTGGCGCCGTCGATGTGGGGGAAGACCGCGATCGCCGGGATGCCCAGCGACCGGGCTTCCTTGGCGGCGGCGGCGGCGTCCTTCACCGACAGGCGCGAGATCCCCGGCATGGATCCCACCGGGACCTGGCCCTCGCCCTCATGCACCACCATCGACCAGATCAAGTCGGCGGGCGTCAGCACGGTCTCGCGCACCAGGCGGCGGATCCAGTCGGCCTGGCGGAGCCTGCGGAGGCGGAGCGCCGGATAGGCGGCGAGCGGGGCCTTGGTCATTCCGGCGCTGTGACCCATTGGAGGCGGCGATGCAAGGCCGTCGTCAGCCGCCGAAGGCGTGGCGCGGGCCCTGGTAGATGGCCGCGATGACGCCGTTCCGCACCTCGATCCGGGTCTGGGTGCGGCGGTCGGCGGCCAGAATGGTCATCGAGCTGCCGCCGCAGGCGCGGCCGAGGAACTCCGGGAACAGCAGGGTGGTGCGGTTGGCGCCCTGGCTGAGGTCGCCGCACATCACCGCGGTCACCCCGCCGACCGCGTCCGGCATCCGCGCATCGGCCAGGGGCGCGCCGGCGCAGATCGCCTGGTGCGGCGCCTTGCCGGCCAGGCAGGCGATCTGATGCTCGTGGCTGAAGTACATTCGCGTGACGTCGAAGGCGGGTCGCGCCCAGAGGCCGACGGCGACGCCGAGGACCAGCGCCAGCGCCGCCAGCCAGGGCCACGCACGACGGGGCTTCTTGGGAGTGGCGTCCACCATCTCGGTCCTCCACAGCTTCGCCGTGACCTTAGCACGCGTCGACACGCAGGCGTGCACGCTCGCCGGTTGACTTGAACGCCGGTCGGCGCGAGTCCGGCGCCCATGGATTTCACGCTCTCCGACGACCAGCGGGCGATCGAGGACGCGGCGCGCGCCTTCGCGGCCGCCGAGCTCGCGCCCAACTCCGCGCGCTGGGACGAGGAGAAGCATTTCCCGGTCGACGTGCTGCGGAAGGCCGCCGAGCTGGGGTTCGCGGGCCTCTATGTGCAGGAGGATGTGGGCGGCTCGGCGCTCAGCCGGCTCGACGCCTCGATCGTCTTCGAACAGCTCTCCTATGGCGACGTGGCGACCGCGGCCTTCATCTCGATCCACAACATGGCGAGCTGGATGATCGACCGGTTCGGGTCCGACGAGCTTCGGCGCAAATACCTGCCGGGCCTGACGTCCATGGCGCAGATCGCCTCCTACTGCCTGACCGAGCCGGGGGCCGGCTCCGACGCCGCGGCGCTCAAGACGACCGCGCGGAAGGATGGCGGCGACTACGTCCTGAACGGCGCCAAGGCGTTCATCTCCGGGGCCGGGACCTCCGACGTCTACGTGGTGATGGCCAGGACCGGCGGGGAGGGCGCCAAGGGCGTCTCGGCCTTCGTGGTGGAGAAGGACTTCCCGGGCATCTCGTTCGGGGCCCAGGAGCGGAAGATGGGCTGGAACGCCCAGCCGACCGCCCAGGTGAACTTCGACGACTGCCGCGTGCCGGAGGCCAACCGCATCGCCGGCGAAGGCGAGGGGTTCAAGATCGCGATGGCGGGCTTGGACGGCGGGCGGATCAACATCGCCTCCTGCTCGTTGGGCGGCGCGGGGTTCGCCCTGGACACGGCGAAGGCCTACCTGGAAAGCCGCAAACAGTTCGGCCAGGCGCTGAAGGAGTTCCAGGGCCTGCAGTGGCGCTTCGCCGACATGGCGACGGAGCTGGAGGCGGCGCGGCTGATGGTGCGCCGCGCGGCCCACGCCCTGGACCAGAAGAACCCGAAGGCCACCCAGTACTGCGCCATGGCCAAGCGGTTCGCCACCGACGCCGGCTTCGAGGTCGCCAACCAGGCCCTGCAACTGCACGGCGGCTACGGCTACCTGCGGGACTTCCCGCTGGAGCGGATCGTCCGCGATCTCCGCGTCCACCAGATCCTCGAAGGCACCAACGAGATCATGCGGGTGATCGTCGCCCGGGAGCTGTTCCGGTGAACGAAGACGCCGACGTCATCATCCAGGTCGAGGGCAGGGTCGGGCGCCTGACGCTCAACCGGCCGCAGGCGCTGCATGCGCTGACCACCCACATGTGCCGCGAGATGATCGCCGCGCTGACCGCCTGGCGCGACGATGCGGGCGTCGAGCTGGTGCTGCTGGACCATTCCGGAGACCGCGGCTTCTGCGCCGGCGGCGACATCCGCACCCTGGCCGAGAGCGCCCGCGGCGACGGGGTGGCGAACCACGAGTTCTTCTTCACCGAGTACCGGCTGGACACCCTGCTGTTCCACTACCCGAAACCGGTGGTGGCGATCATGGACGGCACGGTGATGGGCGGTGGGGTCGGGATCTCGCGCCCCTGCCGGTTCCGGGTGGGGACGGAGCGCACGGTGTTCGCCATGCCGGAGACCGGCATCGGCCTGTTCCCGGACGTCGGCGGCAGCTGGTATCTCTCGCGGATGCCCGACCATATCGGGACCTGGCTGGCGTTGACCGGCGCCCGGCTGAAGGCCGCCGACTGTGAGCTGGTGGGCGTGATCACCGACTATGTGGAGGCCGCCGACCTGCCCGAGATGAAAAGCTGGATCGTCAAGGATCCGGCCGCCATCGAGACCCTGCTCACCGAGTTCGAGGCCGAGGCAGGCCGGCCGCCGCTTAGCCAGCACCAGGACGAGATCGCCCGCCTGTTCGCCGGCCAAAGCGTCGAGGCGATCGCCGAAGCCCTGGATCACGCCGGGACCGACTGGGCGCGCGAGCAGCGGAAGATCCTTGCGACCAAGTCGCCGCTCTCCTCGAAGGTCGCCCTGCGCCAGATGCAGCTCGGCGCGACCATGGGCGCCTTCGACGCGGTGATGGCCATGGAGTACCGGATCGCCCACCGCCTGGCGGTCAGCCACGACTTCCTGGAAGGCGTCCGCGCGGTGATCCTCGACAAGGACAATGCGCCGAAGTGGCGGCCGGCCAGCCTGGAGGCGGTTAGCGAGGCGGCGGTGGACGCCATTTTCGCTGCCCTGCCTTCCGATCAGGCCTGGACGCCCCTACCTTGACCGTAGGCGGCGCCCGGACGAGGCGTCCCCACGGGAGGATGCAAATGAAATCCAAGCTGATGTTGGCCGCCGCTGCGGCCGCTGTTCTGACCGCGGGCGTCGCGGCTGCGGCCACGCCGGCCTACATAGCCGCCGCGGTGGCCGACAAGGCCCGGCCCGAAGCCGACACCAAGCGCGACGCCGACCGCAAGCCCGCCGCCATGCTCGAGTTCGCGGGCGTCAAGCCAGGCATGACCGTGGTCGACCTGATCCCCGGCGGCGGCTACTTCACCCGGCTCTTTTCGAAGGCCGTCGGCCCGAAGGGGACGGTCTATGCGGTGGGCGGCCCGCCGCGCCCGGTGACCGACCCGGCCAAGCCGCCGCCGACGCCGGCCCAGGACGTCATCGCGGCCGATGCGAACTATGCCAACGTCAAGTCGGTGCACGTGCCGTTCACGGCCTTCGCCATCCCGGCCGGGGCGGACGTGGTCTGGACTTCGCAGAACTATCACGACGTCCACAACATCCCGAACGTCGACATGCTGGGCTTCGACAAGGCGATCTACGCGGCGCTGAAGCCGGGCGGCGTGTTCATTGTGCTCGACCACGTGGCCAATCCCGGCGATCCGAACGTCACCCACACCCTGCACCGCATCGACCCGGCTGTGGTGAAGCAGGAGGTGACCGCGGCGGGCTTCAAGTTCGAGGGTGAGAGCACCGTCCTGCACAACCCGGCCGACGACCACACCAAGGGCATCCGCGACGGCTTCTCGCAGGGCCAGACGGATCAGTTCATCTACAAGTTCCGCAAGCCCAGGTAAGCGTCAGTATCCAAGGGAGTACGCCATGACCCGCATCGCCTTCATCGGCCTGGGCAACATGGGCGGCGGCATGGCCGCCAACCAGGCCGAGGCGCAGCGTGCGGTCATGGCGTTCGACCTCTCCAAGCCGGCGCTGGAGAAGGCGCAAGGCGCGGGCTGCTCGGCGGCGGACTCGGTGGCGGCGGCGGTCAAGGACGCCGAGGTGGTGATCACCATGCTGCCGGCCGGTCCGCACGTGCGTCAGGTCTATGCCGAGCAGATCCTGCCGAAGGCGCCCAAGACGGCGCTGCTGATCGACTGTTCGACCATCGACGTGGAGAGCGCCCGCGCCGTCGCGGCCCAGGCCAAGGCGGCGGGCTTTCGCTTCGCCGATGCGCCGGTCTCCGGCGGAACGGCGGCGGCCGAGGCCGGGACGCTGGCCTTCATGGTCGGTTGCGACGAGGCCGATTTCGCTGCGGTCGAAGAGGCGCTCAAGCCGATGTCGCGGGTGACCCTCAGGGCCGGCGACCACGGCGCAGGCCAGGCGGCCAAGATCTGCAACAACATGGTGCTGGGCATCTCGATGATCGGGGTCTGCGAGGCCCTGGCCCTGGCCGAGAAGCTGGGCCTCGACCCGGTGAAGTTCCACGAGATCTCCTCGCAGTCCTCCGGCCAGTGCTGGAGCCTGACCAGTTATTGCCCGTGGCCCGGCCCGGTGCCGGCGGCGCCCTCCAACCGCAATTATGAGGGCGGATTCGCCACGGCGATGATGCTCAAGGATCTCAAGCTGGCGCAGGAGGCTGCGGCGAAGAGCGGCGCGGCCGCGCCGCTCGGCGCCCAGGCGGAGGGGCTATATGCCCTGTTCGACCGCCTCGGCTACGGCGGCAAGGACTTCTCGGCCATCTTGAACCTGTTCCGGGGTGAGCTCACGTAACGAACCAAGCCGCCGCCGCGCACGACGCCTGAAGATTGCCGAAAATCAACTCGCACAAGGGCTTCGTCAGGTGGACAATAGGGACGGCCGGTGCGAAAAGCCGGCCAAGCAAGGGGGCCGTCCGGGCGCGCGATCGTCGAGCGTCTGCGAGGGCAGGAAGTCGATGGATTACCGTTCCGCGTTCCACGTCGCTCTGGAGAAGGTGCGCTCCGAGGGTCGCTACCGGGTGTTCGCCGACCTGAAGCGGCATCGCGGCGAGTTCCCGCGCGCCACCTACACCCGCCCCGACGGCAGCCAGCGGGACGTCATCGTCTGGTGCTCGAACGACTACCTCGGCCAGGGCCAGAACCCGGTGGTGCTCGACGCCATGCACCAGGCGATCGAGGAAGCGGGCTCCGGGTCGGGCGGCACGCGCAACATCTCCGGCACCACCCACTACCATGTCGAGCTGGAGCGCGAGCTCGCCGACCTGCACCGCAAGGAAGCCGCCCTGCTGTTCACCTCGGGCTACGTGTCCAACGAGGCGACCCTCTCGACCCTGTCGAAGATCCTGCCCGGCCTGATCATCTTCTCCGACGCGCTCAACCACAATTCGATGATCTCCGGCATCCGCGGCGCGCGCTGCGAGCGCCACGTGTTCCGGCACAACGACCTCGAGCACCTGGAAGAGCTGCTGAAGGCCGCCGATCCGGCCGCGCCGAAGGTGATCGCCTTCGAGAGCGTCTATTCCATGGACGGCGACATCGCCGACATGGCGGGCACGGTGGCGCTGGCGAAGACCTACGGCGCCATGACCTACCTCGACGAGGTCCATGCGGTCGGCATGTACGGGCCGCGCGGCGCGGGCGTCGCCGAGCGCGACGGCGTCATGGCCGAGATCGACATCATCGAGGGCACGCTCGGCAAGGCGTTCGGCGTGATGGGCGGCTATATCGCCACCGACGCGGTGATCGTCGATGCGATCCGCAGCTACGCCGACGGCTTCATCTTCACCACCTCCATCCCGCCGGCCCTGGCCGCGGGCGCGGCGGCCTCGATCCGCTACCTGAAGGCCCACGACGAGGTGCGCCAGACCCACCAGGAACGGGCGGCGACCCTGAAGGCCAAGCTGATCAAGGCCGGCCTGCCGGTCATGCCCTCGGTCAGCCACATCGTGCCGGTGCTGGTGGGCGATGCGGTGCACTGCAAGCTGATCTCCGACATCCTCCTGGAGGATCACGGGATCTATGTGCAGCCGATCAACTATCCGACCGTGCCGCGCGGCACCGAGCGGCTGCGCTTCACCCCGTCGCCGGCCCACACCGATGCGATGATGGACGAGCTGGCCGGCGCCCTCGAGGCGCTGTGGGTCCGCTGCAACGTCAAGCGCGTGGGCGGCGTCGCCGCCTAGGGCGGGCCGTCTATTTCCGAGTGAGCTGGCAGTCCGAGAAGGCGACCCGGTTCTTGGCCGAGGCGCCGTCATAGATGGTGTCCACTGCGACCGTGCTCGGGAACTTCATCCCGTTGATCGTCTGGTAGGTGATGTCCACCGTGAGGTGGGTCTTGCCCGGTCCGTTGTTGGCCGGGACGTAGTCGGCCACATAGCTGGTCAGGATCCAGCCTGTCGGATCGTGCTGGAAACGCGGCAGGATGTTGGAGACGAAGCCCGCGGAGCGGACGTCCACGCGTGAGATCTCGCCCTGCGCGCTGGTGTCCATGTCCACGGCGGCGTCGCCGTCCTTGTAGCTCAGGTGATAGCCGCCGGGCCGGGGGGTGAGCGTCACCGCCTGGGTCGGATCAGGGGTCGCCGGCTTGATCGCGAACAACGACCAGGTGCTGAACAAGCCGGTCAGCTCCTGGTCGAGGCCGGCGAACAGCTGCTGGATGGAGGCCGCCGTCTGGGCGGGCCTCGGTGCGCCGGAATCCTTCTTGTCGATCGTCGCGCCGCCGTCGGCGTTGACGGAAATCGAGAATTGAAGGGCGTCGAGGATGGCGAAGGCGCTCTTGAACTGCGGATCAGACCGCGGATGGCCGAGCACCATGGCCCAGTCTGGCGTCGCCTGGCAGCGGGCGCCGGCGAAGCCTTGCCGGTTGAGGCTGTAGTAGGCGGCCCGGGCCTGGGTGAGCAGGCGGGTCTTGGCGTCCGGTTGGGCCGCCGCCGCCCCCGGATACGCAAGCACGGGATAGGCAAGCACAACGCACAGGATCAGCCGGCCGACGCCACGCATGCCCAATTCCCCCCGAGGCCCGCGGGCGGCAGGTTAGTCGAGAAGCCGACGTTGAGCTATGGCGAAGCGCCCCGTCGCCAGAACAGACGGCATCCCGAGGTGGGACGAGGCGGTTCCAAGGCCGCTGCGCGCTGTTCTGGCTTGCTCGAGGACGTCGTCTGGGCGGGTCCGTTGATCAGGCGGGCCGCTTGACTCAAATACCCAGGTCGGTCGTTCGGAGCGGGGCCTCAAATGGGGCCTCCGCGCGGCTAATCAAGGGGCCGCGGAATATGATCCAGAAGTTCAGGCCGGCTCGGCGCGGCACCGGGCGCTCCAGCCGCCGTTCAGCTCGGTGAGCTGTTCGACGGCGGCGTCGTAGGCGTGTCCGCCGCTCTCGATCAGGAAGATGTCGCCGATCCGCGGCCGCACCGGATCGACCGACCAGATGACCACCTCGCCACGGGCGATGCCATCGCCGAGGATTTCGTAGCCGCTCGAGTTGAACGACCGGAGCTCGGGGTCTCGGTGAAGCGTGCTCATGGTTACTTGCGCCTCCGGACGCCGCGGCCGAGCCCGATCTGCTTGGCGAAAGCCGAGCGTCGAGCCGCATAGGCGGGCGCCACCATCGGATAGTCCGGCGGCAGGCCCCAACGTCTACGATAATCGTCCGGGCTCATGTTGTAGCGCGAACGGAGATATCTCTTCAGCATTTTCAGCTTTTTGCCGTCTTCGAGGCAGACGATGTAGTCGTGCTGCACAGAACGGCCCACCGGGACGGCCGCCTTCGGCCGCTCTTCCGGGGCCACCGGCGCGCCGCGGGTGATGGTCTCCAGCGTCTGGTGCACGGTGCGGATGATGTCGGGCACGGCGTCGGCCGAGACGGCGTTGCGGCTGACGTAGGCCGCCACGATACCCGCGCCGATACGCAGCAGATCCTCGCCCGATTGGACTTCGGGGTCGGGTCCTACGCTCATCATGTCCCCCTTTGTCCACTTCATACCGGGCCGGGCGCAGGCTTTCGGCTGCACCTCAGGCTAGCGGGTAACGCTGGATCGAAACCTTCGTTCCCGCCGCCGTTGGAAGGCGCCGCGGAAGGGCGTAGAAGGCGGTTCCCGCCGCCCAAGACTCAACCCAAGCCGCCCTTCCGAGAGGTCCGCCCTTTGACCCTGCACGTGCAAGCCCAGCCCAACACCGACGACTTCTTCCGCCAAGGCGTGGACGCCAGCGATCCCGAGCTTGGCAAGGTGCTGAAGGCCGAGCTGACGCGGCAGCAGGAGCAGATCGAGCTCATCGCCTCGGAGAATATCGTCTCCCGCGCGGTGCTGGAGGCGCAGGGCAGCGTGCTGACCAACAAGTACGCGGAGGGCTATCCGGGCAAGCGCTACTACGGCGGCTGCGAGGTGGTCGACGTCGCCGAGGAGCTGGCGCGGGCGCGGGCCAAGGAATTGTTCGGCTGCGAGTTCGCCAACGTCCAGCCGCACTCCGGCAGCCAGGCGAACCAGGCGGTGTTCATGGCCACCATGGTCCCCGGCGACACCTTCATGGGCATGGACCTGGCGGCGGGCGGCCATCTGACTCACGGCAAGAACATCAACCAGTCGGGCAAGTGGTTCCGGCCGGTCCACTACGGCGTGCGCCCCCAGGACCACCTGATCGACTACGACCAGGCGGAGGAGGTGGCCCTGGCCGAGCGGCCCAAGGTGATCATCGCCGGCGGCAGCGCCTATTCGCGGCATATCGACTTCGCCCGCTTCCGCGAGATCGCCGACAAGGTGGGCGCCATCGTCATGGCCGACATCGCCCACTACGCGGGCCTGGTGGCGGCCGGGGTCTATCCGAACCCGTTCCCGCACGCCCAGATCGTCACCACCACCACCCACAAGACCCTGCGCGGCCCGCGCGGCGGCATGGTGCTGACCAACGACAAGAAGCTCGCCAAGAAGATCGACAGCGCGGTCTTCCCCGGCCTGCAGGGCGGGCCGCTGATGCATGTGATCGCGGCCAAGGCGGTGGCGTTCGGCGAGGCGCTGCGCCCCGAGTTCAAGCTCTATGCGCGGCAGGTGATCGAGAACGCCCGGGCGCTCTCCGACAGCCTGCAGAGCGCCGGCTTCAAGATCGTCTCCAACGGCACCGACAGCCACCTGATGCTGGTCGACCTGACGCCCAAGGGCGTGACCGGCGCCGACGCCGAGGTGACCCTGGAGCGGGCCGGCCTGACCACCAATAAGAACGGCATCCCGTTCGACCCGCTGCCGCCCATGCAGACCTCGGGCCTCAGGGTGGGGTCGCCGGCCGGCACCACCCGCGGCTTCGGCCCGGCGGAGTTCCGCCAGGTCGGCAAGTGGATGGGCGAGGTGCTCGACGGGCTGAAGGACGGCGGCGACAACACCGCGGTCGAGCAAAAGGTGCGCGCCGAGGTCCTGGCGCTGACCAAGCGCTTCCCCATCTACAGCTAGCTTCCCCAGCTACCGCTAATAGGGTTTAGTGGCCGGGAAGGGGGCTAGATCATGCGTTGCCCGTTTTGCGGCCATGCCGAAAGCCAGGTGAAGGACAGCCGACCGTCGGAAGACGCGGCGGCGATCCGCCGCCGTCGGCTTTGCCCGGAATGCGGCGGCCGGTTCACCACTTTCGAGCGCGTCCAGCTGCGCGAACTGACCATCGTCAAGCGATCCGGCCGGCGCACGCCGTTTGACCGCGATAAGCTCGCCCGCTCGGTGATGGTCGGCCTGCGCAAGCGGCCGGTGGACCCCGAGCGCATCGAGCAGATGATCTCTTCGATCGTCCGCCAGCTGGAGAGCACGGGCGAGACCGAGCTGCCGTCCTCGGTGATCGGCGAGCTGGTGATGAAGCACCTGAAGCAGCTCGATGACGTGGCCTATGTCCGCTACGCCTCGGTCTACCGGAATTTCCGCGAGACCCAGGACTTCGCCAAGTTCCTCGGCGAGGAGGGCCTGAACGAGGCCGCCACGGAGGACGGGCGGAGCTAGGGTGATCACGCTCAAGCTCGCGACCTCCCTGGACGGCCGGATCGCCACGGCGAGCGGGGAAAGCCGCTGGATCACCGGCGAGGCGGCGCGCGACCAGGTTCACAAGCTGCGCGCGGAGCATGACGCGGTGGTGGTCGGCGTCGAAACAGCGCTGGCCGACGATCCGCAGCTCACCGTCCGCACGCCCGGCTACGATGGCCCCCAGCCCGCTCGGGTGGTGCTGGACAGCCGCCAGCGCCTGAGGCCGGACTGCAAGCTGGTCGCCGGCGCCCGCGAGATCCCCACCTTCGTCGTCTCCACCACGCCGCCGGAGCCTGTGCTCACCGACGCCGGGGTGCGCGTGCTGCAAGTCCGCGCCGTCGGCGAGGATCGGCCGGAGTTGAAGACGGTGGTGAAAGCACTTGAGAACGAAGGGCTTTCCCGGCTGTTCGTGGAGGGTGGCGGGCAGGTGACGGCGAGCTTCCTGCGCTGCGGCCTGGTCGACGTCATCGAGTGGTTCCGCGCCCCCATCGTCATCGGCGGAGAGGGCCGGCCGGTCATAGGGGCCCTGGCTGTTGCGGCCCTGGCCGCCGCGCCCCATTTCCGCAGGGTGGAGGTCCGCGAGTTGGGCGACGACCTCTGGGAACGGTACGAAAGAGCCTGAATGTTCACCGGGATCGTCACCGACGTGGGCCGCGTGCGGACCATCCGCGACACCAACCGCGACCGCCGCTTCGAGATCGAGACCGGCTTCGACACGTCCACGATCGACATCGGCGCCTCGGTGAACCACGCCGGCTGCTGCCTGACGGTGGTGGAGAAGGGGCCCGGCTGGTTCGCGGTCGAGGTCTCCGGCGAGACCCTTGAGGTCTCCACGCTGGGCGACTGGGCCGAGGGCCGGCGGGTCAACTTGGAGCGCGCGGCGAAGGTCGGCGACGAACTGGGCGGCCACATCGTCTCCGGCCACGTGGACGGTATCGGCGAGGTGCTGTCGGTGGCGGAGGAGGGCGGCTCGCACCGGGTGCGAATCCGCGCGCCCAAGCCGCTGCACCGGTTCATTGCGCCGAAGGGCTCGATCACCCTCGAGGGCGTCTCGCTGACCGTCAACGACGTCGAGGACGAGGTGTTCGGCGTCAACCTGATCCCGCACACCTGGGACGTGACCACGCTCGGCGAGCTCAAAGCCGGCGCGCGGGTGAACCTCGAGATCGACATGCTCGCGCGCTATCTCGCCCGCTGGCGCGAAACGGCCTAAAGCGGGCGGGCGAACAGCGCCCGGAGAGCCGATGAGCGACGAAAAGACCCGCATCCTGATCGTGGAGGCCCGCTTCTACGACCACCTCGCCGACGCCCTGCTGGACGGCGCGAAGGCGGTGCTGGAGGCGTTCGGGGCCGAGTATGACGTGGTCACGGTGCCGGGCGCGCTGGAGATCCCCGCGGCCATCGCCTTCGCCGAGGAGGGCGGTCATCGGCCGGCCGGGGTCGGCGCCTATGACGGCTACGTGGCCCTGGGCGCGGTGATCCGCGGCGAAACCTACCACTTCGAGATCGTTTCCAACGAAAGCGCCCGCGGCCTGATGGACCTGTCGATCGGCCGGCGGCTGGCCATCGGCAACGGAATCCTGACCGTCGAGGACGAGGCCCAGGCCCTGGCGCGCGCCCGCGCCAGCGAAGGCGACAAGGGCGGTGGCGCGGCCAAGGCGGCGCTGGAGATGGTGGCGCTGAAGCAGCGGCTGCTCGGCCACAAGCGATGAGCGCGAAGCTTCCCAAGCAGGCGCGCTCGGTGGCGCGGTTGGCGGCCGTCCAGGCGCTCTACCAGATGGAGGTCTCCGGCGTGGGCGCCGAGACGGTGATCCGCGAGTTCACCGAGCACCGCTTCGACCGCGGCATGCCGCAGGAACAGGACGCCGGCGAGGACGTGACCCTGGCCGCCGCCGACGAGGCCTTCTTCGCCGACCTGGTGCGCGGCGTGGTCGAGCGGCAGGGCGAGATCGACAACGCCATCGCCAAGCGGCTGGCGGCCGGCTGGCGGCTGGAGCGCATCGACGCCACGGTGCGGGCCATGCTCAGGGCCGGCGCCTACGAGCTGGCGCACCGGCCGGACGTGCCGACCGAGGTGGCGATCGACGAATATGTCGAGCTGGCCAAATCCTTCTTCGAAGGCCCGGAGCCGGGGTTCGTGAACGGCGCCTTGGACGCGGTGGCGCAGGATGTCCGGGCCTGAAGACCCTGGAGCTGACGAGTTCGGCGAGATCGCGCGCCTATTCCGGCCGCTGACCGGCGGGCAGGCCGGCGCCTTCGATCTGCTGGACGACGCCGCCGTTGTCCCACAGCGGCCCGGCTTCGACCTGGTGATCACCAAGGACGCGGTGGTCGAGGGCGTGCATGTCCCGGTGGGCGAGGCGCCGGGCCTGATCGCCCAGAAGCTGGTGCGGGTGAACCTGTCGGACCTGGCCGCCAAGGCCGCTGAGCCGTTCGGCTGTTTCCTGGCGGTCGCCTGGCCGCAAGGTTTCGGCCCGGCGGCGCGGGGAGCCTTCGCAGCGGGCCTCGGGGAGGACCTGCGCCGGTTCGGCGTCGACCTGCTGGGCGGCGACACGGTCGCGACGTCCGGGCCGTTCTGGGCCAGCCTGACGGCCCTGGGCTGGGTGGCCGAGGGGCGCATGGTGCGGCGGGCCGGCGCGCGGCCCGGCGATGTGCTGTGGGTCAGCGGGACGATCGGCGACGGCGCCCTGGGCCTGGCGGCGGTGCGCGGTGAGGTCGACGATCCAGAGGGCGATCTCGCCGAGCGATATCGGCGTCCGACCCCGCGGCTGGACCTGCGAGACACCTTGCGCGGGAGCGCGACTGCCGCGGCCGACGTCTCCGACGGGCTGGTCGCCGACGCCCGCCATATCGCCGAGGCCAGCGGTGTGCGCCTAACCCTCGACCTGGACCGCCTGCCGCTGTCGGCCGCCGCGCGCCGTTGGGTGGACCTGCAAGCCGATCCCGCGGCGGCGCGCCTGAAGCTCGCGACCGGCGGCGACGACTATGAGATCGTCTGCACCGCGCCGTCGGACGCCGCTCTGGAGGGCTTCACGGCCATCGGCGAGGCCGCCGCGGGCGAGCGGGTCGAGGTGCGCGCGGGCGGCCGCATCCTCGACGCCGGGGCCGGCGGCTGGCGCCACATCTGAGGGCAAGGAACTGCGGCGCACGCCGCGGGTTGCGCTTAGAGACGCGTCCGCGCGCGGCCGGAGCCTTCCTGCATGCCTACGCCCGTTGGGCTCGTTTCCCTGGAAACCGCTTCGCCCCCGTTCGAGCTCGACCAGGATGAGGTGCGCGAGACCGTGCTCGCCCACTTCGGCGCCCGCGTGCCGATGGTCGAGCGGCTGGCCTCGGTGTTCACCAACGCCGGCATCCGCACCCGCCAGGCGGTGCGGCCGATCTCCTGGTACCTGGAGCCGCGCGACCTGCCGGCGCGCAGCAAGGTCTATCTGGACTCCGCCCTCGACCTGTTCGTGGACGCCGCCAACAAGGCCCTGGCCAGCGCCGGCCTGACCGGGGCCGATGTCGACCTGGTGGTGACCGCCTCGACCACCGGCGTCGCGACGCCGAGCCTCGAGGCCCGCGCCATGGAGCGCGTCGGCTTCCGGCCGGACACCGCCCGCGTGCCGCTGTTCGGCGTGGGCTGCGCCGGCGGGGCGACGGGCCTGGCCCTGGCGGCGCGGCTGGCGGCCGCCCAGCCCGGATCCACGGTGCTGTTCGTGACCGTCGAGCTCTGCACGCTCGCCTTCCGCAACCAGGACGTCAGCGCCACCGACGTCGTCGCCACCGCCCTGTTCGGGGACGGGGCCGCCGCCTGTGTCCTGCAGGCGGGCGCCAAGGGCTTCGCCGAGGTGGTCAGCTACGCCGAGCACACCTGGCCGGAGACCCTGGACGTCATGGGCTGGAAGATGGACGCCGAAGGGCTCGGCGTGGTGCTGAAGTCCGACCTGCCGCCCTTCGTGCAGAAGCACCTGCGCCCGGCGATGGACGCCATGCTGGCCGCCCAGGGCCTGGCGATCGGCGAGGTGGACCGGTTCATCTGCCATCCGGGCGGGGCGAAGATCATCGAGGCCCTGGAATCGGCGCTCGACCTCGGCCAGGGCGCGCTCGACGTCGAGCGGGAGGTGCTGGCGGCGCACGGCAACATGTCGGCGCCCACCGTGCTCTTCATCCTCGACCGGTTGCGGCGGCGCGGGATGCCGAAGCAGTCGGTGCTGACTGCCATGGGGCCCGGCTTCACCGCCAGCACGGTGACCTTGCGCGCGGCATGATCCTCTCGATCGTGATCCTCAGCCTGGTGACCCTGCAGCGGCTGGGCGAGCTGGTGCTGGCCCACCGCAACACCCGCCGGCTCCTGGCCCGCGGCGCGGTGGAGACCGGGGCGGACCACTATCCGATCATGGTCGGCCTGCACGGCGCCTGGCTGGCTGGCCTCTGGTGGGTGGCCTGGGACCGGCCCGCCGACCTGATCTGGCTCGGCGTCTACATCGTCCTGCAGGGCCTTCGGGTTTGGACCATCGCCAGCCTTGGCGCGCGCTGGACCACGCGGATCATCAGCCTGCCCGGTGAGCCCCTGGTGCGGCGCGGGCCCTACCGCTTCGCGCCGCATCCCAACTACATGGTGGTGGCCGCGGAGATCGCGGTCCTGCCGCTGGTCTTCCACCTGTGGATCTACGCCCTGGTCTTCAGCGTGCTGAACGGCTCGATCCTGTGGATCCGCATCCGCCTGGAGAATCGTGCGCTGCGCGGCGACCTCGCCGAGACCGACGACGTCTAGGCTGAACCGCTAGGTGATATCGAACCGCACCTGGTTGCGGCCGAAGTCGAGCGCCACCGATTCGAACTGGGCCAAGAGGTCCATGCCGAGCACGATCGCGGGCGTGTCCTTCAGGCCCCAGACGTCGAACACCTCGGTCTGCCAGGAGAACACCACCGGCACGTTGCCGAGCTGCAGCCCGCCGAGCCTGAGGAACGGCAGGTAGAACATCTCGCCCGAGAACGGCTCGCCGGCGATGGTCTCCAGCTTCACCGGCTGGTGCTCGCGCACGAACGGGCTGTGCGCCTCCATGGTCAGCACCATCTCGTGCAGCGGGAAGTTGCACATGGTCACCTGCGACCCGGAGTCGATCATCGCGCTGATCCGGTGGCCGCTGAGGTCGGCGTCGACGATGGTCAGCTGCCCGAGGCGGCGACGGCAGGGCACGATCACCCGGCTGGCCGTGGCGTACTCCGTGCGCGACGGGGTGATCTCGATCTTCTTGTTGCGGATATCGAGCACCAGCCGCTGGCCGCCCAGCCAGTCGACGCCCAGCAGCCCGTCCACCTGGCCGCCGAACGCCGGCAGGGCCGGCGCGCGGACGTCCTTCCGATGGCGGGCGCCGATCGAGAGGGTGTCGATCATCACGCTCGGCCGGTTGCGGACGCCGACCATGGTGTGGACGGGGGCGAGCCCGGCCTGGGTCAGCATCAGCCGGTCGGCGAGCTCGCGGGACACGCAGCTGACGTTGGCGCCGGTGTCGAGGATGAAGTTGAACGGCCCCTGGCCATTGATGTCGACGGGGGCCAGCAGGTGCTCGAACTTGTCGCGGGTGGCGCCGATCTGCGTCGCCGCCTCCTCGGCCGCGGCGGGCGCCGCCACGGCGGGCGCGGCGCCGGGGATGAGCCCGGCGAGGGCTGGGGTCTGGCCCCAGGCCTTGCTGAGGGGCAGGGCGCCGCCCGCGGCGGCCATCAGGCCCAGGGCGGCGTGTCGACGGTTGAATAGCATCGCGGCACCTCGACTTTACTCTGCCTAGGATACCACCGTTCTCGTTTCACGAAACGCTGTAGCTTCAACCTTGCGGAAACCTCGGGCTGGCAGGGTCGGCGTATGTTCCGACGCGCCCTGATCGCCGCCGCCCCATTGCTCCTCCTGGCTTCGACCGCCGCCGCGGCCCCGGCCGGCGGCGGCCCGGCGACGGTGGGCCAGTACGTGGAGCTGCAGCCGGTCGGCCTGCCGATCGTCGCCAAGGGCCACCTGGTCAACTACGTCTTCGTCTACATCCGGCTGAACCTCAGCGCCGGGGCCGACGCCACCGCCCTGCGCGACAAGGAGCCCTATTTCCGAGACGCCCTGGTGCGCATGGCCCACCGCACGCCCTTCACCGATCCGGCCGACTTCAACAGGATCGACGAGGGCAAGCTGACCGCCGCCCTGATGCGCGAGGCCTCGGTGATCGCCGGGCCCGGGGCGATCCGCACCGTGGTCGTCACCTCCCAGGCGCCGCAGCACCGCATCGCGGTTCCGCGAAGCTGAAAAACCCAGTCGTGACCGGAGCTTCGCCGCGGTAGGTTGCGTGCGCCGGCCATCTTTGGCACTTTCGCGCCGCCTAATTCGGGGGCGCGGGTGTTCGCGCCCCCATTCATCTTAGGAAACCAAGGGCTGGGTTCGCACCGGTCGCCATGATTCGGCGTCCCGGTTCGCTTTCCGCGCCAGGGAGAGGGACGCGCACGACATGAGTTCAACGCTTACGTGGGTCATTGCAGCCGGACTGCTCGCGGTGCTTTACGGCATCGCCCAGTCCGCCGCGCTGCTCCGGGCCTCGCCCGGCTCGGCGCGGATGCAAGAAATCGCCGCCGCCATCCAGGAAGGCGCCATCGCCTACCTGCGCCGGCAATACATGACCATCGCCATCGTCGGCGTGGTGATCCTGATCATCGGCTACCTGCTGCTCGGGCCGCTGGCCGCGATCGGCTTCCTGATCGGCTCGGTGCTTTCGGGCGCGGCGGGCTTCGCGGGCATGCTGATCTCGGTGCGCGCCAACGTCCGCACCGCCCAGGCCGCTTCGGAGAGCCTGGAAAAGGGCCTGTCCCTGGCGTTCCGCTCGGGCGCGGTGACCGGCATGCTGGTGGCGGGCTTCGCGCTCCTCGGCGTCTCGGTCTATTTCACGATCCTGACCCAGGTCCTGGGCTATGACCCGACCAGCCGCGACGTGATCGACAGCCTGGTGGCGCTGGGCTTCGGGGCCTCGCTGATCTCCATCTTCGCCCGTCTGGGCGGCGGCATCTTCACCAAGGGCGCCGACGTGGGCGGCGACATGGTTGGCAAGGTCGAGGCCGGCATTCCGGAAGACGATCCCCGCAACGCCGCGACCATCGCCGACAACGTTGGCGACAACGTCGGCGATTGCGCCGGCATGGCCGCCGACCTGTTCGAAACCTATGCGGTGACCACGGTCGCCACCATGGTGCTGGCGGCGATCTTCTTCCGCGACCAGCCCGACGTGGTGCGGCCGATGATGCTGCTGCCGCTGGCCATCTGCGCGGTCTGCGTGGTGACCTCGATCATCGGCACCTTCGCCGTGCGCCTCGGCAAGAGCCGCAACATCATGGGCGCGCTCTACCAGGGCCTGATCGTCACCGGGGTGCTGTCCGTCGGCGCCATCTGGTGGGTGGTCCACAAGCTGGTCCCGGCCAGCGTCTCGATCGGCGACCTCACCTTCGGCGCCGACCGCCTGTTCTGGTGCGGCATCGTCGGCCTGGGGGTCACCGCGGCCATCGTGGTGGTCACCGAATACTACACCGGCACCGGCTACCGCCCGGTGAAGTCGGTGGCCAAGGCCAGCGTCTCCGGCCACGGCACCAACGTGATCCAGGGCCTGGCGGTGTCGCTGGAATCGACGGCGCTGCCGGCGCTGTCGATCATCATCGGCATCATCGTCGCCTTCAACCTGGCGGGCCTGTTCGGCATCGCCATCGCCACCACCGCCATGCTGTCGCTGGCCGGCTTCATCGTCGCCCTCGACGCCTTCGGCCCGGTGACCGACAACGCCGGCGGCATCGCCGAAATGGCCGGCCTGCCGGCGGAAGTGCGCGTCTCCACCGACGCGCTCGACGCGGTTGGCAACACCACCAAGGCGGTGACCAAGGGCTATGCGATCGGTTCGGCGGGCCTCGGCGCGCTGGTGCTGTTCGCGGCCTACACCTCGGACCTGAAGTTCTTCGCCGCCAATGCGGCGCCGGGGACCTTCTTCGACGGCATCGGTCAGATCGCCTTCGACCTGTCGAACCCCTACGTCGTGGTCGGCCTGCTGTTCGGGGGCCTGTTGCCCTTCCTGTTCGGCGGCCTCTCCATGACCGCGGTCGGCCGGGCGGCGGAAGCCGTGGTCGCCGAGGTGCGTCGCCAGTTCCGGGAGAACCCCGGGATCATGACCGGGGAGGTGAAGCCGGAGTACGGCCGCGCCGTCGACATCCTGACCAAGGCGGCGATCCGCGAGATGATCGTGCCGTCCCTGTTGCCGGTGGTCTCGCCGATCGTGCTGTTCTTCGTGATCAAGGCGATCGCCGGCAAGGTCGACGCCTTCGCCTCGCTGGGCGCCATGCTGATGGGCGTCATCGTGACCGGCCTGTTCGTGGCCATCTCGATGACCTCCGGCGGCGGCGCCTGGGACAACGCCAAGAAGCTGATCGAGGAGGGCAACTACGGCGGCAAGGGTTCCGACGCGCACAAGGCGGCGGTGACCGGCGACACCGTCGGCGACCCCTACAAGGACACGGCGGGCCCCGCCGTGAACCCGATGATCAAGATCACCAACATCGTGGCCCTGCTGCTGCTGGCGGTGCTGGCCCACGGCGTGATCCACTGATCGCGGTCAGCCCCTAGACAGCGAAGCGCCCCGGAGAGCGATCTCCGGGGCGTTTTTCGTTTCCCTCTCCATGAGGGATGGGAAGCTAGTTCCGCCGGTCGCCCGGACGGTTGCCGGGGATGCCGGCGTCTTCCTGGTCACGCGGCAGGATGCCGCCGTGGCCGACCGAGCCGATCATCTGCTCGAGGATGGTCATCTCGCGGCCACGGGTCGGCGTCTCGCGATCGTTGTAGGCGATCACCTTGCCGTCCTTCAGCGTGTAGCTGTGGACGCTCTGCACGACCTCGCTGTCCTTGTCGAAGGCGATGGCGATGACGTTGCGGGCGATGACCGTTGGCTTGCGGAACGCCACGCGCTCCTTGATCTGGTTCATGTAGAACCAGGTGTTGTTGTCGAAGGTCGAGGTGGCGGAGGGCGAACCCAGCTTGCCGCGGACGGTGGACTTGGTGTCCTGGCCGACCTTCACATCCTTGGGATCGGACTCGACGGTCTGGAAGCCGGAGTAGGTGCTGATCGGCGCGCAGGCGCCCAGGCTCAGGGAGCCGACAACGACGACGGCGAAGGCGAGGGCGCGAAACATCTGCAGATACGGGTCCGTTCTGGCGGCAAGAGGCTTTGACCTATCCGTCGCCGCCCCTTAGTTCAATGCCGCCTTTAGTCACGGTATCGGGCGAAATAGAGGCTTTGATGGTGTTGGACCGCCTGTTCCGGCCGAAACCCGCCCAGACCATGGGCCGGGCCCTCTACGCCCAGGTGGTCGAGCAGGCCCGCCGGCCGGAGCTTTACGAGGCGTTCGGCGCGCCCGATACGGTGGAGGGGCGATTCGAGCTCTACACCCTGCATCTCGTGCTGCTGCTGGAGCGGCTGCGGGCCGCGGGCGGCGGGCGGGCGGCGGAGACCGCCCAGGCGCTGTTCGACACCTATCTCAAGGGCCTCGACGACGCCCTGCGCGAGATGGGCGTCGGCGACCTCTCGGTCGGCAAGAAGATGCGCAAGCTGGGCGAGGCCTTCTATGGCCGCGGCAAGTCCTATGACGCGGCCTTCGCGGCCCTGCCTGACGCCGAACCGCTGATCGCCCTGCTCGTCCGCACGATCTACGAGGGCCACGACGCCACCTTGGCCCACAAGCTCGCCGCCTACGTGCTGGCCCAGCGCGAGGCCCTGGCCGCGGAGCCGATCGAGCGGATGCTAGCCGGACAGGCCTGTTGGGGACCGGCATGAGCGCCGGCCCGAACGCCGATTGGGCGACGCCTCTGAAGCTCCGCGAGTTGGGCCGCACCGCGCTGCGGTTCAAGCTGGAGCCGGACGCCGACCAGCGGGCCAAGGTCGCGGCGGACCTGGGTCTCGAGGCCCTGCCCAGCCTGACGGCCCAGCTCACCGTGCGCGCCTGGCGTGATGGCGCGGCGATCACCGGGCGTTTCGACGCGGTGGTCGCGCAGCTGTGCTCGGTGTCGCTGGAGCCCTTCGAACAGCCGCTGAGCGGGGAGATCGACGTCCGGGTGGTCCCGGTCGGCAGCGTCAACGCGCCGGAGGAGGTGAGCGGCGAGATCGAGCGCAATCCCGACACGCCCGATCCGCCGGACGTCCTGCCGGGCGAGGCGGTGGACCTGGCGGCCTATGTGGTCGAGCACCTGGCTCTGGAGATCGATCCCTTCCCGCGCAAGCCCGGCGTGGCGTTCGAATATGACGCGCCGACGGCGGAAGAGTCGCCGTTCGCCGCCCTGCAGAAGCTCAAGGACCGCGACCGCTGAAGGACTTCGCCGTGGTTTGCATCGCCCTGTCCGAGCGGCGTATCGTCCAGCCGATTCCGGGCGGCCCGTCGCCCAAGGACCCGACAGCGCCGTCTTGACCCAATCCCTCGTCATCTCGATCGACGCCATGGGCGGCGACCACGGCCCGTCCGTGGTGATTCCGGCGGTCGCCCGGGCCCTGGCCGAGTTGCCCGACAACATCTGTTTCCTGCTGCATGGGGACGAGGCGGTCCTGGCGCCGGGGATGGCGCAGCATCCGGGCGCCGCGGGCCGCGTCACCATCCGCCATGCTGACAAGGTGATCGGCATGGACGAGAAACCGGCCCAGGCGATGCGCCGCGGCAAGGGCTCGTCCATGTGGAACGCGGTGGAGTCGATCCGCGAAGGGGAGGCGGCGGCCGCCGTCTCGGCTGGGAACACCGGCGCTCTGATGGCCATCTCCATGCTGATCCTGCGGATGAGCGCCGACCTCGACCGGCCGGCCCTGGTGACCAGCATCCCGACGCCCAAGGGGGCCACCACCTTCCTGGACGTGGGCGCCAACGTCGACTGCGACGCCGAGCGGCTGGTGGAGTTCGCCATCATGGGCGAGGCCTACCATCGCGCGGCCCACGGCAAGGCGCGGCCCAGCATCGGCCTGCTCAATGTCGGCGCCGAGGAGATGAAGGGCCACGAGGAGGTGCGCGAGGCCAACCGGGTGCTGCGCGCGGGCGGCTTCGAGATGGACTACCGCGGCTTCGTGGAGGGCGACGACATCACCAAGGGCGCGGTGGACGTTGTGGTCACCGACGGCTTCACCGGCAATGTGGCGCTGAAGTCCATGGAGGGCGCGCTGCGCTTCATCACCGGCGAGCTGCGCACGGCGCTGACATCGAGCCCGGCGGCGAAGCTCGGCGCCCTGCTCGCCCGCGGCGGGCTCGGCAAGTTCCGTGAGAAGCTGAACCCACCACCCGCCGCGCCTCTCCTCGGCCTCAATGGCCTGGTGTTGAAGGTCCACGGCGGGGCGAACGGCCGCGACTTCGGCCAGGCGCTCCGTGTCGCGGCCGATCTGGCCCGAAGCGACTTCGCCGCAGAGATCGAACGCAATATGAGACGGCTGCCCGCCGCGCTCGCCGAGGCGAGTCCCGAGCCTGCCGATGGAGCCGCCTAAGTGACGAAGGTCTTGCGTAGCGTGGTGACCGGCGTCGGCGGCTATCTGCCGGACAAGGTGGTGACCAACCAGGACCTGGCGATGTTCGTCGACACCTCCGACGAATGGATCCGCGAGCGCACCGGCATCCACCAGCGCCACAAGGCCGACGACGACCAGGCGGCCTCCGACCTCGCGGTCATCGCCGCCCAGCGCGCCCTGGAGGCCGCGGGCCGCACGCCGGACGACGTCGACCTGATCATCGTCGCCACCACCACCCCGGACCTGACCTTCCCGGCCACCGCGGCCCTGGTGCAGCGCAAGCTGGGCTGTCCGATCGGCATCGCCTTCGACGTCCAGGCGGTCTGTTCGGGCTTCGTCTACGCCCTCTCGGTGGCCGACGGCTTCGTGGCGCGCGGCCGGTCGAAATGCGCCCTGGTCATCGGCTCGGAGACCATGACCCGGCTGATGGACTGGAACGACCGCGGCACCTGCGTGCTGTTCGGCGACGGGGCCGGCGCGGTGGTGCTGGAGCCGCAGGACGGCGAGGGGGCGGTGAGCGACCGCGGCCTCCTGGGTTTCGCCCTGCGCGCCGACGGCACCAAGCAGGACCTGCTGTTCGTGGACGGCGGCCCGGGCACCACCGGCACCCGCGGCTTCTTGCGGATGCAGGGCAACCAGGTGTTCCGCCACGCGGTGGTGAACATCTCCGAGGCCATCCACGCCGCGGCGGAGGACGCGGGCGTCCCGGTGGCCAGCGTCGACTGGTTCATCCCCCACCAGGCCAACCAGCGCATTCTGGAAGGCGTCGCCAGGCGGGTGGGCATCGACGAGCACAAGGTGATCTCCACCGTCGCCCAGCACGCCAACACCTCGGCGGCTTCGATCCCCCTGGCCCTCGACCAAGGGGTGAAGGACGGGCGCGTGAAGCCCGGCCAGCTGCTGCTGCTGGAGGCCATGGGCGGCGGCCTGACCTGGGGCGCCTGCGTGCTGCGCTTGTGACACCGGCCAAGCGATTTGGGGCCGTTAAGCACGGACCGCAAACCAGAGCTTGAAGTCTTTGACCTAATGAGACAATCAGGGCAGGCTGCACAAATCGCTTCGGGGGAACGGGCGAGCATGAAGGGTGAAACCGTGACGCGGGCCGATCTCTGTGAGGCGGTCCACGAGGAAGTGGGACTGACCCGCCAGGACTGTGGCGAGTTGGTCGAGCGCGTCCTCGAGCTCATGTCCCAGGCGCTGGAGCGCGGTGAACAGGTCAAGCTCTCGGGCTTCGGCGTGTTCCAGGTGCGCGCCAAGCGGGCCCGCATGGGCCGCAATCCCAAGACCGGTGAGCCGGCGGCGATCGAACCCCGCCGGGTGATCGGATTCCGCGCCTCGCAGGTGATGAAGGCCCGGGTCGACCGGGCGCTGGCGCGGTGAGGACCCGCTAGGCTCGTGGCCAAGGGCCCGGAAGCCTTTCGGACCATTTCCGAGGCGGCCGACGAGCTGAATGTGCCGCAACATGTGCTGCGCTTCTGGGAAACCAAGTTCGCCTTCATCCGGCCCATGAAGCGGGCCGGCGGCCGCCGATTCTATCGGCCCGGCGACATCGCCGTGCTGAAGGGCGTGCGCCGCCTGCTGCACGACGAGGGCTACACGATCAAGGGCGTCCAGCGACTGTATCGCGAGGAGGGCGCCAAGCGCCTGGTCGCATCGGGCGAGGGCGCCTCGACGATCGCAGCGGCGCCCGACAACGCGCTCCCGAGCGACCTCCACGCCGACCGGATCGGCCGCGACCGGCTGCTGGAGATCCTGGACGAGCTGGAGAGCGTCAAGCAGCGACTGGACGCCGTGCTGGCGCGGTAAGGCCGGAAATCGTTCGCGCTGAAGCTCGGCTGTTGCATCCCGATGGCGCCGCCGGAGTTTCCGGTGGCGATGTTCGCCGCCCGCCGAAAGATATTCCGCCACAACAGCTTGGGCCTCACCGCCCTGGCGGCCTTGACCTTGGGCGGCCTTCCCACCGCTGTGCTCGCCCAATCCCAGACCGTCGCGGCCGCGCCCGTCGCCGCCGCCTGGACGCCGGCCAGCGCCGCCGCCCTGGCCACGGCGCTGCGCCATGCCGACGCCCACGGCCTGGACGCCTCCGACCTGGCCCGTGCGGTCGAGGCCGCCGGTCCCGGCGACGCGACGCGGCTCAACCGCATCGCCCTGACCTACGCCCGCGCCCTGGCGCTCGGCATGGTCGATCCCCGGCGCCTGAATGTGGTGTTCAGCCTGGAGACCAACCGCCGGCCCCTGGACGCCGAGCTTGCCCAGGCGCTGCGCGAGGACCGGCTCGGCCCCTGGCTCGCCAGCCTCGCCCCGCAGGATGACGACTACCGCACCCTGTCGGAGGCCTATCTGCAGGCCCGCGCGGCCGCCGGGCGGCATCCGGGGTCCAAGGCGCTCGACTTGAAGGCGCGCACCCTGGCGCTGAACCTGGAACGGCGCCGCTGGCTGGCCCGCGGCGCGGCCCCGACGCGGATCGACGTCAATGTCGCCGCGACCAGGCTCTGGTTCTTCAAGGACGGCATCCTGCTGGATTCCCGCAAGGTTGTGGCGGGCGCGCCCGGCCACGAGACGCCTCTGCTGCAGGCAAGCTTCCGGCGGATCGTCACCAATCCCGGCTGGACCGTGCCGCCGGACATCGCCAAGCGCGAGATCCTGCCGAAGGGCGCGGGCTACATGGCCCGCCACGATATGCGCCTGGTCAACGGTCGCGTCGTGCAGGACCCGGGTCCCGACTCCGCCCTTGGCCGCGTGAAGTTCGACCTCAACGACGACCAGGCGATCTACCTCCACGACACGCCGGTGCAGGCGGCCTTCGATCGCAGCAACCGCAACCTCAGCCACGGCTGTATCCGGGTTGAGGACGCCGTGGGCTTCGCCCGTATCGTGGCCGACGCCTTCGGCGCCGCGGACCGCTTCGACGACCGCCTGGCCACCGGCGAAACCGGCTCGGTGTCGCTGGGCGCCGACGTGCCCGTGCGCCTGGTCTATGAGACGGCCTATGTCGACCAGGGCGAGGTGCGCTTCGCCGCCGACCACTACGGCTGGGACGCCAAGCTCGCCGACGCGCTCGGCATGTCGGCGTCGGACGCCGTGGTCGCTGCGCCCTTGCGCGACGACGCCTGAGCTCTCGGGAAGTCTCGCCGCCGGGCCGCTGGTCGGAGCGACAGGATTCGAACCTGCGACCCCTTGACCCCCAGTCAAGTGCGCTACCAGGCTGCGCCACGCTCCGCGGGCCCAGGCGGCGAGGGCGGTCTTCTAGCCGCTTGCGGTGCGGCGGCAAACGCTAAATTGGCCGCGAAGTCGTGTGGGGATGGGCATGAAGATTTCCAGGATAGCTGGGGCGGCGCCGCTGGCCAGGGTGGCCTTAGCGTCGGCGATCTTCAGTTTGGTGAGCGCTCGCGCGCTCGCCGAGACGTCCTGCCCCTCTCCGAGTTGGACCCGCGTACCTTCAGCCGACGACATGATCGCTGCCTATCCGGCTAAGGCGCGGAAGGATGGCGTGAAGGGTTTGGCGATCCTGCAGTGCGCTGCTCAAGCGGATGGATCGCTGGCCGGCTGCGTCGTCGAGTCTGAAGATCCAGCGCAATACGAATTCGGCGCGGCCGCCTTGAAGCTCGCCGGCTTGATCCGCACGACCCCACCTTGTTCCGAGGCGCAGGCCCACGGGGTGCGCATTCCGATCCGCTTTGCTCTTCCGGCCGAGGCGGCGGACGAGCGTCACCGCGAAGCGGTGTATAAAATTCCGGAGCGGCGTTTCCGCAAGTTCGCTCCGGCGGGTCCATACTGGCCTGACCGCGCGCTTCTTCTGGATCAGGGTGGCCACGTAACCATCCAATGCCAGGTCGCGGCGGACCTCAAGCTGAAGGCATGTCGGTTGGTTTGGGACACCGCGCCCAGTCTTGGCTTCGGCGACGCCGTGCTGCGGATGGCGGCGCGCGGTTGGATGACCGCCGCGCCCTTGCCGCCGGGCGCATCTGAGCAGGCGGAACTCTGGTGGACATTCGAGGTGGATTTCGCCGCGCGGTCCCTGGCAGACGAGGATGATTGGCCTGGGGGACCTCCGCGCGTCATTCCGGTCGAGCCCCCGGATCGCCAGGTGCTCTACAAGACCACACATGCGGTCGCCGGGCTCGGCCCACCAGGCGGCTACTATCCAGATGCGGCTGCCCGGGCGGGCGTGCCGGGAGCCGCGGTCGTCGATTGTCGCGTCAACGACGATGGCGCGCTCAACGACTGCACCGTGTTCTCGGCGTTTCCCGTCGGCTGGGGTTTTGACGACTCGGCGCTCCGGATGGCGAAGGATCACTACATCAGCGCCGCCCCTTTACCCGACGGACAGTCACCGGCGCATGCTCGCGCCCGCCTCACGATCGTCTATCCCAAGCCGCAGTGATCTAGCGCCCGCGGTTCATCCAGCTGATCAGCGGGAACAGGGGAAGGCCCCAGACGATGCCGGCCACGCTGTAATAGAGCACCTGGACGAACCACAGCTTCGGCAGCCGATCGCCCAGGGTGGCGACCGCCACCACGTAGGCGGTCAGGAACACCAGGATGCCGACCATGCCGATCAGCTTGCGGACGCGCGCGCTCATGGCGGCCTCATAGCGGGCGCCGACGGCCGGCGGAAGCATGGACGCGGGGCGCGTTTGGCGTTAGCCGCCCTGGTTCCGCCCGATTGGAGCCTTTAAGCCGGGTCCATGACGTCCTTCCTGAAATCCGACCGTACGCGCGCCGTGGCCATCTGGCTGTTCGCGGTGGCGGCCCTGGTCACCGCCATGGTGGTGGTCGGCGGGGCGACGCGGCTGACTGGGTCGGGGCTGTCGATCACCGAGTGGAAGCCGATCAAGGGCGTGATCCCGCCGATGGGCCTCGCCGAGTGGCAGGCCGAGTTCGCCCGCTACCAGCAGATCCCGCAGTACCGGCTGCTGAACCGCGGCATGAGCCTTGGCGAATTCCAGTCGCTCTATTGGTGGGAGTGGTCGCACCGACTGCTCGGCCGGCTGCTGGGGGTGGCGTTCTTCGTGCCGTTCGTCTGGTTTGCCTGGCGCAGGCAGATCAACCGGCGGATGGCCTGGCGGCTGGCGATCCTCTTCGTCCTGGGCGGGCTGCAGGGCCTGGTCGGCTGGTGGATGGTGGCGAGCGGGCTGGAGGGCCGGGTCTATGTCGCGCCGGAGCGGCTGATGATCCACCTGGGCCTGGCCTTCGCCCTGCTCGGGGCCCTGGTCTGGACGGGGCTCGACGCCTGGGCCGGCTGGGCGCGGCAGACCCTGCCCAGCTCCTGGGGCGCCCGCGCGCTCTGGCTCGTGGGCCTGATCTATCTGCAGGTGCTGCTGGGGGCGCTCGTGGCCGGCAACCACGCGGGCCTGGTCTACAATGACTGGCCGCTGTTCAACGGCCGACTGTGGCCCGCGGACTACGCGGGGGCGGGGCTCTGGGGCACGCTCGCCCACAGCCTGGGCGCCGTGCAGGCCGATCACCGGATGGTCGCCTACCTGGTGCTCATCGTGGCCGTCGCGATGGCGGTCATGGCTTGGCGGACCAGCCATCTGGCGCAGGAGAGCAAGGTGCTGGGCGCGGTCGTGGCCGGGGCGGTGATCATCCAGGCCCTGCTGGGGATCGCCACCCTGATGGCCGCCGTGCCCTTCGCGCTCGGCATGATCCACCAGCTGATGGCGGCGGCGGTCTTCAGCCTAGCGGTCGCCTTCGCCTGGCGGGTGCGGCGCGTCTGACCCCGGCCGTGGCTGGAAAAGAGGGATAGCCGTCATTGCGGCCCAGCCGCCTCGGCGCGACAAGGACTCACTTGCAGAGCGACCTAGGGGGTGGGCGATGACCCGGAAAGCGCGTCTTCAGCTGTTCATCATGGCCGGCGCCATTGCGCTGGCCGGCGGCCTGATGGTCGCGGCCGCCTCGCGGGCTGCGGCGCCTGAGGGGCCTGTCCGCTACACCGCCGACGGCAAGATGGAATTTCCCGCCGACTATCGGACCTGGATCTACCTCTCCACGGGCATGGACATGTCCTACTCCGAGGGTTCCGACGATCCGAACATGCACATGTTCGACAGCGTGTTCGTCAACCGCGAGGCCTATGACGTCTTTCAGAAGACCGGGACCTGGCCCGACAAGACGGTGATGGTGCTGGAGGCCCGCCTGGCGACACAGAACGGCTCGATCAACAAGCGCGGCCATTTCCAGGCCATCCGAATGGCCAACGAGGTGCACGTGAAGGACGTGGCGCGCTTCAAGGACACCGGCGGCTGGGCGTTCTTCGGCTTCCAGGGCGAGAAGCCCGCCGCGATGATCCCCGCCAAGGCGGGCTGCATCGCCTGCCACGAGGCCCACGCGGCGGTCGACACCACCTTCGTGCAGTTCTACCCGACGCTGCTGCCCAAGGCGCAGGCGATGAAGACGCTGAGCGCCAACTACCTGAAGGACGAGGCGGCTCGGCCGAGGTAGTATTTTACCCTGCTCGGAAAATTGAGCGAATTCAAATCTCTGACGCTTTGCCCGTGATCGCGAGTTGACACTCTCGCGCGATGTCGGCATATGCGCCGCTCACCTCGGGGCGGCCATCCGTCCCGACAGCTATTACGGACCTTTCCCATGATGAAGACCACGGCTTCGCTGAAGCCCGCCGAGGTCGAGAAGAAGTGGATCGTGATCGACGCCAAGGACGCCGTGGTCGGCCGCCTGGCTTCGTTCATCGCTATGCGTCTTCGCGGCAAGCACCGGCCCGACTACACCCCGCACGTCGACTGCGGCGACTTCGTCGTCGTGCTCAACGCCGACAAGGTGCGGTTCACCGGCAAGAAGCTGTCGGACAAGGTGTTCTACTGGCACACCGGCCACCCGGGGGGCGTCAAGCAGCGCACCGCCGGCCAGATCCTCGGCGGCAAGTATCCCGAGCGCGTGCTCGAGAAGGCCGTCGAGCGCATGCTGCCCAAGGAAAGCCCGCTCGCCCGCAAGCAGATGACGCACCTGCGCATCTACACCGGCGACGCGCATCCCCATGAGGCGCAGAACCCCGAAGCCATCGCGTTCGCCGATCTGAACGCCAAGAACGTGCGGAGCGCGTAAGAGCGATGTCGGAATCCCCCACCCCCGAGGCCCAAGGCTTCGACGCCCTGAAGGGCATGGGCACGCAGGCCTCGGAAGAGATCGTCCGCGAGCCGAAGATCGACGCCCAGGGCCGCGCCTATGCGACCGGCAAGCGGAAGAACGCCATCGCCCGCGTCTGGATCAAGCCGGGCAAGGGCAAGATCACCATCAACGGCCGCGACGAGGAGGTCTACTTCGCCCGTCCCGTGCTGCGGATGATGCTCGCCCAGCCGTTCCAGCTCAGCGACCGCGCCGGCCAGTTCGACGTGATCGCCACGGTCGAAGGCTCCGGCCTCTCCGGCCAGGCCGGCGCGATCCGCCACGCCATCTCCAAGGCGCTGACCTATTACGAGCCGGGCCTGCGGGCGGCGCTGAAGCCGCACGGCCTGCTCACCCGCGACCCGCGGATCGTCGAGCGGAAGAAGTACGGCAAGGCCAAGGCCCGACGCAGCTTCCAGTTCTCGAAGCGCTAAGCCGCGGAGCGAAAGCTCGCGAACGGATCAGGGCGCTTCGGGAGACCGGAGCGCCCTTTCTCTTTTCGGACCGGACCATGGCCCACACCATCTTCATCGACGGCGAAGCCGGCACCACCGGCCTGCAGATTCGGGAGCGGCTGGCGGCCCGGCGCGACCTGCAGCTGGTCTCCATCGACCCGGCGAAGCGCAAGGACCCGCAGGCCCGCGCCGAGCTGCTGAACGGCGTCGACGCGGTGGTGCTGTGCCTGCCGGACGACGCGGCGCGCGAGGCGGTGGAGCTGATCACCTCCAACAGCGTCCGCGTGGTCGATCCGTCGACGGCGCACCGGGTGGCGCCCGGCTGGGCGTTCGGCTTCCCGGAACTCGCCAAGGGCCAGCGCGAGGCGATCAGCGCCTCGAAGCGGGTGAGCAATCCCGGCTGCTATTCGACCGGCTTCATCGCCCTGGTTCGGCCGCTGATCGACAGCGGCTTCATCCCCACCGACTGGCCGGTCACCTGCAACGCGGTGTCCGGCTACACCGGCGGCGGCAAGGGGCTGATCGCGGAGATGGAGGGCCCGGCGCCGGAGGGCGTGGCCGACGCCTACCGCACCTACGGCCTGGCGCTGACCCACAAGCATGTGCCGGAGATGCAGCTGCGCACGGGCTTGGACCATCCGCCGCTGTTCGCGCCCGCGGTGGGCCGCTACGCCCAGGGGATGATCGTCGAGGTCCCGCTGCAGCTCTGGGCGCTGCCTTCCACGCCGGAGCCGGAGCGGCTGCGCGAGGCGCTGGCCGACTACTACGCCGGCGAGCGGTTCGTGGAGGTGGCCTCGGCGGCGGAGTGCGCCGAGCTGGCCCAGGCGCGGGCCGGGGCCGGGGGCTATGTGGCCGGGCTCGATCCGGAGGGGCTGAACGGCACCAACCGGATGCGCCTCTTCGTGTTCGGCAATCCGGCCCGCGGCCAGGCGCGGCTGGTGGCGCTCTTGGACAACCTGGGCAAGGGCGCCTCGGGCGCCTGCGTCCAGAACCTCAACCTGATGCTCGGCCTGGAGGAGGGCGCGGGGCTTTGATCCTGCGGCGGGCCACAGCGGAGGACGCCCAGGCGATCGCGGTGGTGCTGCGCACCGCCTTCCGCGTCTCGCTGCCCTTCCTGCCGGAGCTGCACACGGCGGAAGAGGACCTGTGGTTCGTGCGCGAGCAGATGCTGGTGCGCGACGAGGTCTGGGTGGTGGAGGTGGGCGGCGGCGCGATCGCCGGCTTCATCGGCTTCCGCGAGGGCTGGATCGACCACCTCTATGTCCACCCGGACTGGCAGGGGCGGGGGCTGGGACCGGAACTCCTGTCCAAGCCGCTGCAGTACCGCCAGACGCGGCGGCTGTGGACCTTCCAGAAGAACACCCGCGCCCGGAAGTTCTACGAGGACCGCGGCTTCAAGCTGATCGAGCTCACCGACGGCGCCGGCAACGAGGAGAAGGAGCCGGACGCGCTGTACGAATGGCGGCCCTGATCGCGGCGGCCGGCCTTGCATCCGCGCCTCGGCGGCGTACGTAATCAAGCCATGAGCCAGCTCGATCCCGACCGCCGCACCTTCCTGATGGCCACCGCCTGCGCCGCCCTCCTGCCGGCCGCGGCGCTCGCCGACCCGGCCGATAAGTACGCCGCCTCGCCCTGGCGCAAGGTCTCCGACGCGGAATGGAAGAAGAAGCTGTCGCCGGAGGCCTACGATGTGCTGCGCCACGAGGGCACCGAGCGGCCGGGCACCAGCCCGCTGCTGAACGAGCACCGCAAGGGGACCTTCGCCTGCGCCGGCTGCGGACTGGCGCTGTTCAAGTCCGACTGGAAGTTCGACAGCGGCACCGGCTGGCCGAGCTTCTACACCGAGATTCCCGGGGCCCTGGCCAAGAAGTCCGACCACGGCCTGCCGTTCGAGGAGCGCACCGAGTACCACTGCGCCCAGTGCCTGGGCCATCAGGGCCACGTGTTCAAGGACGGCCCCCGGCCCACCGGCCTGCGCTACTGCAACGACGGCGTGGCGCTGAAGTTCGTGCCCGCCTAGGTCTTATCGCCGGAGTCCGAGCTTTCGTCCGAGCCGTCGTCCTGCTCGATGTGGCCGGAGCCGGAGATGTGGGTCTCCTGGCGCGCCGGGTGGCTGGTGAGGGTGACGTTGCCCGAACCCGAGATGTCGAGCTTGACCCAGCGCTTCGGGCCGACCTTGGCCTCGCCCGAACCCGAGATGGTGACGTCGGCGCCATCGGTCGCCAGGCCCGCTAGGTCGGCGCCGCCGGAGCCGGCGAGCGTCAGGCCGACGCGCTTGGCGGAGCCTTCCGCCGTCGCCTCGCCGGAGCCGGCGATGTTCAGGTCGAGCGCGTCCTGCCGGTAGCCGTGGATGTCGAGCTTGCCGCTGCCGTTCAGCGCGAAGCGGGTGATCTTCGGCGCGGTCAGCTCGATCGTCAGGTCGGAGACCTCGGACATCGGCTGGTTGAAGCGGATATGGCCGTTCTCGACCACCAGGTGGTCGATCTCGTCCTTCGGCCCGTGGACCACCAGCTTCCCGGCCCCCGCGGCCTGGGTGAAGGTGACCTCGGCCGGGACGTCGATGTCCAGGGCCTCGCCGCCGGTCCAGGCCAGGTCGCGGCTCTCGCCCGGCCCGTCCGTGGTGGAGTGGCTATAGGTCCAGTTCCAGCCATGGCGGCCGTCGCCGTGGTGGTCGCCCCAGTCGTGGTCGCCCCAGCTCCAGGCGAAGCCCTGGGCGACGGCCTCGGGCCCGGCGAGGCCGACGGCGACGGAGAGGCAGACGGTGGCCAGCACGAAGCCGGACACGGCGATCATGGCGAGCACGCGGATCATGCGAGCGTTCCTTGCGCTTGCGGCTCGAGGGCCGGCTTGAGCAGGCGGTAGTGCAGCCGCCCGTACCAGACGAGGGCGTTGAGCAGGCCGATGCTTACAATGGTCAGGACCGCGCCGGCCGAGGTGGCGCCGGCCATCAGGCCGAGGCCGCCCATCAGGGCCGCGACGGCGCCGCCCGGCGGATCGGTGAACGGGCCGGCCGCGAACATCACCCCGCCGGCGAAGAACACGGCGAGCACCGCCACGGCGATGCCGACCAGGGCGCCCACCACCCCCATCAGGATCGGCAGCAGGAAGATGATGTCGATGGCGCCAAGGCCCAGCACCGCGAACACCGCGGCGCCCGCGGAGGAGGGGCTGCGCGCCTCTTCCCAGCGCTTCAGCCCGGCCTCGGCGCGCAGCTCGCGGGCCAGCCGGTCGGGATCGCCGAGCGCCGCGGCCACCTCGGCCTCGGAGCGTCCGGCGGACTGGCCGTCGGCGAAGTGGCTCTCGTAGTCGGCCATGATATCGGCCTGGGTCTGGGCGGGCAGGCCACGCAGGCCCTCCCGCAGCCGGGCCATGAAGGCCTGACGGGTCATTGCGCCCCTCCTAGGATGCTCTCCACGGCGTGGGCGAAGGAGGCCCACGCCAACTTCTGCGAGACGAAGCTCGCGCGGCCGGCGTCGCTCAGCCGGTAGTATTTGCGGGAGGGCCCCGACGGGCTCTCCTCGAGGTAGGTCTCCACCAGGCCCTCGTTCTGCAGCCGGCGCATCAAGGGGTAGATGGTGCCTTCGCCCATGCCGATGTCGTCGGCCAGGCGGGCGGCGATCTCATAGGCGTAGCTGTCGTGCTGCGAGAGCAGGGCCAGGACGCAGAGGTCCAGCACCCCTTTCTTCAGTTGGATCTCGATCCCTTCGGGCACGGCCAAGCTCTCCTTGTGGGCCGGTGAGTACCGCAAGGTAGTGGGTTATGCAAGGTAGCTGGCATTAAACCTTAGTAACGTCGCAGGGTGACGTGGGCGGGGAGGGGAAGGGAGGGAACCACGGATTTCACGGATGGGGGTTTTCCGGCGGGTTTGAGGCGGTTGGGGCGCGGCTTTTTGATTGGCCACGAACCCACACGAACGCACACGAACAGGCCGTATGGACTGCGCCGTAGGCGCGATGAGATCGAGGCGGCAGGAAAGGCGCGCTCGCTGACGCTCGCAGGGCGCCGTTCGTGTTTTTCGTGTGGGTTCGTGGCAAAGCGGCGCGAAGCGCCATCCGTGCAATCCGTGGTTCCCTAAGGAGCTGTCTGGCGCCGCGGCCCAGCCGCAGTCGGGCATCTGGACGAGGTGGGGGCCGGGGGGCGGCGCGGGGGCGGCGTCGAACGCCGCTTCGTGCGTCGCCGCGGGGGTCTCGTCGCCGGTCTCGTCGGCGTCTTCGTCCGCCTCGGCCTCGTCCTCGTCGGCCAGCAGGTCGAGGCCCAGGGAGCGGCAGAGGCCGTCGATCAGCGCCTCGAAGGTGGCCGTCTCGAAGTCGTGGGCGCGGATGTGGTCGTCGAGCCGCAGGTCCATTTCCAGGACCAGGTCGTCGACCTCCTCCTGGGTCTCGCAGCGCTCGCAGAGGACCTCCTCCATGGCCCGGCGCACCCGGGCCTTGCGGTCGCGGTGCAGCGCCTTGGCCGCCTCGGCGGCGTCGGCCCGGGCCTGGCCCTCAGCCTCGCGCGCCTCGCTGCGGTCGTCCCGGGAGAACCTGGCTTCCAGCAGCAGGGTCTGGCGGACCGTGCGGCTCATCCGGTGCAGAGCCGACGCCAGGGCCGCGGCCTCGGCCGGCGTCTGGGCGGCCAGCTGGCGCGCGCACAGGTCCTCCGCCGAGCGCATCGCAAGCTCGGCCAGCCTCTGCAGCATGGCCATCCGCCGCTGGGTCTGTTCGGGGTCGTCCGACATGGAACAAAAGAAGAACATACGGGGCGGCGGGAGTCAAGGATTTTGCATATCGGGATGGAGCGGGGACTAGCGGCGGCCCAGCCACCTGGCGGCGGCGTCGGCGCTGTCGTGGGGCGTGGTGTTAAAAGCGATGGGCACCCCGGGGGCCGCCACGGCGAGGGTGTTGAGCACCGTCTCCAGCAGCGGCAAGTTCCGGGGCGGCAGGCGCACGCCGCCGCCGACCACGATGCAGTCGTAGGCCTGGCCGGCCAGCTTCGCCCGGAGCTCCTCGGCGGCGGTCTCGGGGTGGAACATCAGGTTCTCGGCCTGCCACCCGCGCTCGGCCATCTGCTGCATGGCGAGCGCCACGCCGACATGGATCTTCTCAGGGGTCATCCCCGGCGGCAGGGCCGGATCCGTGAAGTCCACCGTCTCGGGCACGAGCCCGACCAGAAGCACCCGCGACATGTCTGCGCCCCCTGTTGTCCGGGCATAGAAGCATGGGGTGGGGGACGGTAGGAAGCCGGGTTGTCCGGCTTTTGCCACCGTAGGGGAGGAGGCTCTTCCACCCAGGGCCCTCCCAGGCCGGTCGCGATTGCCTCACCCTGACCGCCCGCCGGGTCGCGTCGCGACCCGGTCTCCCCTTGCTTCGCAAGCCACCCCTGAGGAGTGGAGTCGCAGTCTGTTCCTGCCCATTTTGGGGAGGGAAGGGGGCAGGCGGCAATCTGTGAGATGCAGGGCCGGACCCCCACAACCGGAGCGGCGTGGCGAGGGTCGGCGGAACGTTGATATGTGGGACGCGGAGGGCTCGATCTGGAGCCGGCGCAGCTTGCGCGTGCCGTGGGCGTCTTATGCTGAGATGGTGGCGACGGCGCCAGCGGGCCCGCGCGGAAGCACGCGATGAGGTCGAGCTCCTGAAGCGACGGCACGGGGCGCTGGCGCTCGAAGCGGCTCAGCAGCGGCTCGCCAGAGGCATGCTCACCAGTTGGGGCCGCCGCGTCATGGGCCTCGCGATCGTCGAGCTCACGCGGGAGGAGCGTCGCAACGGCCGCTAGGGCGGGCGCGGCGCTGTAGGCTTCAGCCGACCCTCACCGAGCCCGGTCGTGACTCCCTCACCCTGACCGCTGCGCGGTCTGTCCCTCCCCATCAAGGGAGGGAAGGGCGGCCGGCAGGTCCGCGCCGCGAACCCGGCGGGCGTAGATGTAGGCCAGGACGAAGACGCCGAGCGCGCCGGTGAAGGTGCTGATCGCCGTGCTGATCAGCCGATCGGTCAGGCTGCGATGGACGTGATGCAGCAGGATGGGGAGCCAGGTCCAGGCGAGGCTGGGCAGCAACAGAACGATCAGCGCCGCGATCCAGATGAGGTAGGCCGGGCCCATCAGGCGCACGGCGCGGGGCAGGGAGATCCGGTCACCCATCAGGAGCGCGATCGGCCAGAGCGCCAGGGTTGCCAGGATGAGGTCCCAGCCGATGGTGGACGTGGTGATCAGGACCGCGCGCCTGGCCATCTCCGAGAGCGCGCCGACGCCGCCCGGCGTCGGCCGTAGCAGCCGGATCAGCAGCCACATCGGGAGGTTGGACAGGGCGATCAGCACGACATAGGCGGCGAGGCCCAGGTCGGGGCGCAGGCTCTCACGGCGGGGCGCCAGGAGCCAGCGGATCACCAGGGCGTCGACGGCGGCCACGCCCAGGCCGGCGAGCCAGGGCAGGAGGAGCCAGGTCCCGTGGCCGGCCGCCGGCGGCACGGCGCCCTGGGCCTGCAGGACCGGGGTGAGGGCGCCCAGCGCCCAGCGGGTCGCCCAGAGGATCAGGAAGACCCCGGGGGCGTTGCGGATCGCGCGGGCGACGGCCGGCGCGATGGCCCCGCCCCGCACGGCGTGTGTCGCGCCATCTGACATGCGAGCCCCCCGAGTTGCCCGCCGAGGCTGAACCGGGCGGGCGATACTGTCTAGCGGGGCGGGACGCGAAGGTGATTTCGAATTCCTACAAATTGAGTAGGTGTTAGTCTGCGCGCGAGTCTGGAGGCGAGATGGCGGATCGACGGGGAGCGGCGCGCACCGTGGCGGTGGTGGGCGGGGGGTTCAGCGGGCTGTTGACCGCGATCCACCTGTTGGAGCGCGACCCGGCGGTCATCGTGCGCCTGGTGGAGCGGGCGCCGCGGTTCGGGCGCGGGCGGGCCTATGCGGTGGGCAATCCGGACCACCTCCTGAACGTGCGGGCGGCGAACATGAGCGCCTTCCCGGACCGGCCGGGCGAGTTCCAGGCCTGGCTCGCCGCCCAGGGCGAGGACGCCGGCCCGGACGCCTTCGTCAGCCGCCGGCGCTATGGCGACTACCTGCAAGGCCTGCTGCGCACCGCGATGCGCGGGCCGGGCGCGCGGGGCCGGCTGCTGCTGGAGCAGGACGAGGCGGTGGCGGTCGTCCCGGACGATGACGACGCCGGAGGCGGAGGCGGGGGCGGCGGCTATCAGGTGCGGCTCTCCGTCGGCCGCAGTTTCCGCGCCGATGCGGTGGTGTTGGCCGTCGGGTTCGGGCCGCCCGGCCGGCCGGCCTTCGCGCCCCCCGATATCCTCAGCCGCCGCGACTATGTGGGCGACCCCTGGCGGGGCGACCTGGCCGGCCTGCCGGAGGGCGAGATCCTGCTGATCGGCTCGGGCCTGACGATGATCGACGTGCTGCTGAGCCTCGACCGGCCGGGCCGCGAATTCACGGTGCTGTCGCGCCACGGCCTGCTGCCGCAGACCCACGCCTCGGCGGCGACCGTCGCGCCGCCCGAGGGTCCGATGGAGACGCCGCGGCGGGCGCTGCGGACGCTCCGCGCCCACGCCCGCGCGGTGGGCTGGCGCAGCGCCGTGGACAGCATCCGCCCGGCCACCACGGCCATCTGGCGGAGCTGGCCCGAGGCCGAGCAGCGCCGCTTCCTGCGCCACCTGCGGGCCCGCTGGGACGTCCACCGGCACCGGATGGCGCCCTGGGTGGCGAGCCAGCTGGGCGCGGCCATCTGGGGCGAGCGGCTGGAGATCCTGGCCGGCCGCATCCTGCGGCTCGAGCCGTGCGAGGGCGGCTTCGAGGCGACGCTGCGCCCGCGCGGCCAGCGCCATCCGATCACCCGCCTGTTCCGCGCCGTGGTGAACTGCATGGGGCCGACCGGCGACCTGCCGTCGAACCCGCTGCTGGCCGACCTGCTGGCGCGCGGCCTGGCCCACCCGGACGCCCTGCGGCTCGGGCTGGCCGTCGATGCGGCGGGGCGGCTGACCGGCGGCGGCGACGCGCCGAGCCCCGGCCTCTACGCGGTGGGGCCGCTCACCCGGGGGGCCTTCTGGGAAGCCGTCGCCGTGCCGGACCTGCGGCTGCGCACGGCCAGCCTGGCCCGCGTGGTGCTGGCCGATCTGGCGGCGAAGCCGGCCTGACGCGCGGCGCGGTACGATCGCTCGGCATGCACGGCGCCGAGGCCTGGGGGAGGATTGTAACAAAAATTAAATCTGAAAACTTAATGACATCTGGGGCGCCTAAATGACCGCCACGCGTTGTCTTTAACGATCTACTGGAATATTTACCTGGGTGAGGTTTTTGTCTCGAAAGCCTCCAGTATTTGAAAGCCGGCCGTGGCTGACCGAACATCAAGCTATACCGAGGAAGCCGCACTCAGCCTGACATTGGCTGTCGTCGTTTCGTCGCCGGGGCCGCTGCTGCTTTTGGACGGCGCGCTCAACATCGTCGCCGCGTCCACGTCGTTCTCGGAGGTTTTCGAGGTCGATGGCGCCGCGGCGACCGGTCAGCCCTTGTCCAGCCTCGGCGTGGGCGAGTGGGCCGAACCCCAGCTCCGTTCGCTGCTGGACGCCACGCTCACCGGCGCGGCCAAGATCGAGGCCTACGAAATCGACCTCAGGCGGCCCGGCCACGGGACACGCCGACTGGTGATACATGCCCAGAAGCTGATCTATCTCGACCTCGACAACCGGCGGGTCCTCATGGCCGTGTCCGATGTGACGGACGCGCGCGCCAACGAGAAGATCAAGGAGGAGGCCCTGCGGCAGAACCTCGTGCTGCTGCAGGAAGTCCGCCACCGGGTCGCCAACAGCCTGCAGATCATCGCCAGCGTCCTGCTGCAGAACGCCCGGAAGACGGAGTCCGATGAAACGCGCGGTCATCTGCGCGACGCGCATGATCGGGTGATGTCGGTCGCGGCGCTCGAACGGCAACTTGCCAGTTCCGGCGACGGTGACGTGGAACTGGGGGCCTACTTCAAAAACCTCTGCGACAGCATCGCCGCCTCGATGATCGGCCGCAGCGAACCCCATGCGCTGACCGTGACCGGGCCAGGCGGCATCGTGGACGCCAGGGTGTCCACAAGCCTCGGCCTGATCGTCACGGAGCTCGTCATCAACGCGCTGAAACACGCCTTCCCGGACGGGCGGGTCGGCAAGATCATCGTCGACTGCGATTTCCGCAACGCCAATTGGTCACTGTCGGTGACCGACGATGGCGTCGGAATGCCCCGCGACCCGGCGCTGATCCGCACGGGGTTGGGCACCAGCATCGTCGAAGCCCTGGCCAAGCAGTTGGAGGCCAGCGTGGACATCGGCCCGGCGCATCCGGGTACTCGTGTAGTGATAGCCCACACGCAAATCGCGCTCGTGAAAGACGACGCCGAGCGCGATGGCATGACACAGGCTGTCGCGCGCCCCGCAGCCTAGCGATCTGCGGGCTACGAAAACTGAAAATGGAGTCCAGCAATGGACACGAAGACGTCTGGCCTGGGCCAGACCCTCTTGATCGTCGAGGACGACGTCCTGCCTGCGATAAGCTTGCGGGACGAGCTCGAGGACGCCGGCTATCACGTGCTCGACCTCACCGGCCGCCGCCAGGAGGCGCTCCAGGCGGCGAAAGACCATAGGCCGGACCTTGCCCTGGTGAACATCGAGCTCGAGGGACGTGACGACGGCATTGCCCTCGCCCGCGACCTGAAAGGGCTCGGCGTTCCCAGCCTGTTCATCAGCGGCCAGACCGGCCGGGCGAGGTCGGCGCGGACCGACGCGATCGGATCCCTGCCGAAGCCCTACACGCCCGCGGACGTGGCGAAGGCGGTGGCCTACCTGCTCGGCCGCATGACGGGAGACGAGACGCTGCCGTGTCCCCCCGGCCTCGAGGTTTTCGGGGCGGCGCCGGACGAGGCTGTGTCGGAGCCGGCCTAGCCGAACCCACCTGTGCTTCTATCGTCGCCGGGACGATGGCATAGGTTGGGGGCATGCGTACGCTCGCCTTCCGCCTGACGCCGGGGACCGATCTGAAGGCCGAGCTGGCGCGGCTGACCGAAACGCAGGGCTTGCGCGCCGGCTGCATCCTGTCCGGCGTGGGCAGCCTTTCGCGGGCGCGGCTGAGGATGGCTGGCGCCGCGGGCGAGGCGGAGGACTTCCGGACCTTCGTCGAGCCGATGGAGATCGTGTCGCTGGCCGGCACCCTGGGTCCGGACGGGATGCACGTCCACATCAGCCTGGCGCGCGGCGACGGCGCCTGCATCGGCGGGCACCTGGTTTCCGGCTGCATCGTCAACACCACCGCCGAGCTGGTGATCGGGGAGCTGGATGAGCTGGCGTTCCGCCGGCCGCTGGATCCCGCCACCGGTCATGGCGAGCTCAGCGTGAAGCCGCGGCGCTCGGACGACGAAAGCTAGCCCTCAGCTCTTCACCTTGACGTAGGTCCCCGGCGCGTCGCCGAGCGGCTTGAGCTTGCCCTTGGCGGGGTCGCGGGCGGGGACCAGCTGGCCGGAGCGGGCCTTCAGCCAGGTCGCCCAGTGCGGCCACCAGGAGCCGGGATGCTCCACCGCGTTGGCTTGCCACTCTGCGAGGGTGGGCGGCAGGTCCGCGTTGGTCCAGTGCTGGTACTTGTTGGCGACAGGGGCGTTGATCACGCCGGCGATATGGCCGGAGCCGGCCAGGGTGAAGGTCACCGGGCCGCCGAACAGCTGGGCGCCCTTGTAGACCGAGCGGGCCGGGGCGATGTGGTCCTCCTTCGAGGACTGCACGTAGATCGGGGTCTTCACGTCCTTGAGGTCCAGCCGGACGTTGTCGAGGGTGAGCTCGCCCTTGGCGAGCGCGTTCTCGCCGTAGAACTTGCGCAGGTAGAAGAGGTGCAGGGTCTTGGGCATCCGGGTCTGGTCGGAGTTCCAGAACAGCAGGTCGAAGGGCTTCGGCTCCTTGCCCAAGAGGTAGTTGTTCACGAAGAACGACCAGATCAGGTCGTTGGCCCGAAGCGCGTTGAAGGTGTCGGCCATGGTCTGGCCGGAGAGCACGCCGCCGCCCTCGTCCATCTTCTTCTCGAGGTCGTTCAGCCAGTCCTCGCTGGTGAACAGCAGGAGGTCGCCGGCCTCGGAGAAGTCCTGCTGGGCGGCGAAGAAGGTGGCCGAGGCGATCGGCTCGACCTTGCGCGAGGCCATGTGGGCCAGGGTGGAGGAGAGCAGGGTGCCGCCGATGCAATACCCAACGGTGTTCACATGCGGGACGTCGCACTGCTCCATGGCCGCGGCGACGCCGGCGTAGATGCCCTCGCGCATGTAGTCCTCGAAGGTCTTCTCCGCGAGGCTGGCGTCGGGGTTCACCCAGGAGGCGACGAAGACGGTGACGCCCTGGCTGGCCAGCCAGCGGATCATCGAGTTCTCGGGGCGCAGGTCGAGGATGTAGAACTTGTTGATCCACGGCGGGAAGATCACCAGCGGGATCTCGTAGACTTCGTCCGTCGTCGGAGAGAATTGCAGCAGCTCGATGATTTCGTTTCGGAACACCAC
Organism: Phenylobacterium sp.; assembly: GCA_004799545.1. Classification (GTDB taxonomy): domain Bacteria; phylum Pseudomonadota; class Alphaproteobacteria; order Caulobacterales; family Caulobacteraceae; genus Phenylobacterium. The sequence continues at coordinate 44,041 of SSMU01000009.1, read as the reverse complement.
CTTGCCGGGGGCGGTGGCGACGTTCTCGCCGATCTTGAACATCTGATAGTCGGTCTGGGCGATGGAGAGCTGGCCGCCGCCGCGCTCCAGGTCGGCCATGAAGTTGTCCATGCCGCGCACCAGGCTGTCGCCGCCGGAGGCCGCCAGCTCCTTGAGCGCCGCCGGGTTTGAGGCCAGGAAGTTGGTCGGCGAGAAGGCGTCGGTGAGCATCTTCATGAAGAACTCGACCCGCCGCTTGGTCATCGGATCGACGCCCTCGACGCCCTCCACCAGGCCGTTCAGCCAGCCGGAGGTGAGCAGGTAGGACTGCTTGATCACGTCGAAGACCGGGTTGTCGGTCCAGTCGGGGTCGGCGAAGCGCTTGTCGCCCTTGGCGGGGGCGGCCACCGGCTCGGGGGTCTCGCCGCCCATGCGGCGGGCGGCGGACTGCCAGAGGTCGAGGTAGCGGGCGAACAGGTCGGCCTGGGCGCGCATCAGCTTGTCCGGCTGGGCGGCGAGGCGGCCCATCACCTCGGTGAGCGCGGGCGTGACGTGGAACGGGTCGGGGGTCAGGGCGGCGGGGCGCTCGGCGTTCTTCAGGGCCATTTCGGCCAGCGCGCCCTGGGCGTTCATCGCCACCCGGGCCAGGTTCATGGAGATCTTCTCGATCTGCGCCCGCTGCTCGGCGGTGAAGCTAAGGGCTTCCTGGGCGACCGAGGCGGTTTCAGGCGCGGCCTTCGCCGTGGCCTGGGGCGCCTCGCCGTCGGGCGCCGGCTCGGTGCGCTTGCCCGCCTTGCCCGGAGAGGGGGCCTTGTCGGGAGCCTGCGTCTGCTCACTCATGGCGCGCCCTTTCTTGAGGGGACGCGATGGCGCGCGCCCTTCCAACGGCCCCGATCATCGCATAAGACCGAGGCTGAAATGTATGCCACCGCGCGCCCTTTTGCGATTCGGAGTCAGATTCGCACCCTCGTCCGGCTGATGGCCGGCGTGGGCGGCTGCGCCCTGGTCAGCGCCTGCGTCGGCAATCCGTTCCGTGACGCCCAGATCGATCCCAGCTCGCCGGTCGCCGCGGAGGTGGCCAGGATCGTGCCCGCCAACACCACCTATCCGACCTTCGCCGGCATCCCGGCGATGCCGAAGGACGTGCGGCCGGTGAAGCAATACGGCCGCGACGCCGCGGCCGTGGAGAAGACCCGCGCCCAGCTGGAGCGGCAGACGGCGCCCGAGACCTGGTCGCTGAGCGACACCGAGGCGTTCGCCGCCAAGGCCCGCGCCGAAGCCGGCGACGAGCCGGCGCCCACCGCCAGCGGCGACACCGCCGACTTCGCCAACACCCAGCGGAAGCGAGCTACCCCGCCTCCGCCGCCCCCGAACTGAGGGGCCCGCGGAGGCTGAATTTTCGCACCATGGCTTGGCTGGCTCCCGCCCGGAGACTATCCATGCCCGACGTCTCAGCTCCCTCCAGCCGCACCTGGGCATCCCGCGGCGCCAGAGCTTTCAAATGACTCCCGAATTCCACCGCATCCGACGCCTCCCGCCCTACGTCTTCGAGGAGGTCAACCGTATCAAGGCCCGACTGCGCGCCGAGGGCGTCGACATCATCGACTTCGGCATGGGCAATCCCGACATGCCGACGCCGAAGCACATCGTCGACAAGCTGGTCGAGACGGCGCGCGATCCCAAGGCGGGCCGCTATTCCGCCTCCAAGGGCATCGCGGGCCTCAGGAAGGCCATGGCCGGCTACTACGACCGCCGGTTCGGCGTGAAGCTCGATCCGGACCGCGAGGTGATCGCCACCCTGGGGTCGAAGGAGGGGTTCGCCAACCTCGCCCAGGCGCTGACCGCGCCCGGCGACGTGATCGTCTGCCCGAACCCGGCCTATCCGATCCACGCCTACGGCTTCATCATGGCTGGCGGGGTGATCCGCCACGTGCCCGCGCCCACGCCGGAGGAATACCTGGCCGGCATCAGCCGGGCGGTGAAGCACTCCGCGCCGCCGCCCAGCGTGGTGATCGTCAGCTATCCGTCCAACCCGACGGCCCAATGGGTCGACCTCGACTTCTATCGGGAGGTGGTGGCGCTGGCCAAGAAGCACGAGATGCTGGTGCTCTCCGACATCGCCTATTCGGAGATCTATTTCGACGACAACCCGCCGCCCTCGATCCTGCAGGTCGACGGCGCACGCGACATCGCCGTGGAGGTCAATTCGCTCTCCAAGACCTACGCCATGGCCGGCTGGCGGGTCGGCATGGTGGTCGGCAACGAGCGGATGTGCGCGGCCCTGGCCAGGGTGAAGTCCTACCTCGACTACGGCGCCTATACCCCGATCCAGGTGGCGGCGGCGGCGGCGCTGAACGGGCCGCAGGACTGCGTGGCCGAGATCCGCGGCATCTACCGCAAGCGCCGCGACACCCTGGTGGACGCCATGGCGCGGGCCGGGTGGGAGATCCCCTCGCCGCCGGCCTCGATGTTCGCCTGGGCGCCGCTGCCGGAGCAATACCGCGAGGCGGGCTCGATGCTGTTCTCCAAGCTGTTGATCGAGGAAGCGGGCGTCGCCGTGGCGCCCGGCATCGCGTTCGGCGAGTACGGCGAGGGCTATGTGCGGATCGGCCTGGTGGAGAACGAGCAGCGCATCCGCCAGGCGGCGCGCAACGTGAAGAAATTCCTCTCCGGCGCCGACGAGATCCTCGGCCGCGCCCACAACACCCTGGCGGCGCAATGATGTTCGAGCGGGAGGGCAATCCCAGGCGCTCTGTCGCTCACGCGAGGCGCCTGCGCAACGCGATGACGCCGGCCGAGCAGACGCTCTGGCGCGAACTCCGGAAGCTGGACGCTCATATTCGTCGCCAAGCGCCCATCGGCTCCTACGTCGCAGACTTCGCCTGTCATTCGCGGCGGCTGGTCATCGAGGTGGATGGCGAACTGCATGAGCGCCTAGCCGAGGTCGCGCTGCGCGATCGGGAGCGGAGTGACTGGCTTCGCAGCCAGGGCTACACGGTGGTCCGGTTCACGAACCGGGAAGTTGAAGCAGACGTCTCTGCCGTGGTCGAACGGGTGAAGCACCATCTCGCCCTTCCCCTCGATGGGGAAGGGTTGGGTTGGGGTGAGCCGACAGCCTTGGGGCGAAGCGCGCGAGAGGCGCTGACGTCTCGTGCGGGCCTTTCCGGCGCTCAGAGGCCACACCCCACCCCTGACCCCTCCCCATCGAGGGGAGGGGAGAAGACTGGCGAATGACTGGCAATTCTCAAAAGACCTGGCGCGTGGGCGTCGCGGGGCTGGGGACGGTGGGGGCGGGGCTGCTGAGCTTCCTGGCCGAGCGGCCGGACTTCGCCCCGGCCGGCGGGAAGGTGGGCGTGACGGGCGTGTCGGCGCGGTCGCGGTCGCGGCCGCGGCCGTTCGATATCTCGAAGCTGCCCTGGTTCGACGATCCGGTGGCGCTGGCGAACAGCCCGGATGTGGACCTGTTCGTCGAGCTGATCGGTGGCTCGGACGGGCCGGCCAAGGCGGCGGTCGAGGCGGCGCTGAAGGCTGGCAAGCCGGTGGTGACCGCCAACAAGGCGCTGATCGCCGAGCATGGCGCGGAACTCGCGGCCCTCGCCGAAGAGACCGGCGCGCCCCTGCTGTTCGAGGCCGCGGTGATGGGCGGCACGCCGGCGGTGAAGATGTTGCGCGAGGCCATGGTCGGCGACGAGATCAAGTCGGTGGCCGGCATCCTCAACGGCACCTGCAACTATATCCTGACCGAGATGGAGGCCACCGGCCGGCCGTTCGCCGAGGTGCTGGCCGAGGCCCAGCGGCTGGGCTACGCCGAGGCCGATCCGACCATGGACGTGGGCGGCTTCGACGCGGCGCACAAGATCTCCATCCTGGCGGCCCTGGCGTTCGGCTGCGCCCCCAATTTCGCCGCCGCCGAGATCGAGGGCATCGAGGCGATCGACCTCTTGGACATCCGCCTGGCCCGCGACCTGGGCTACCGGATCAAGCTGGTGGCCTCCGCCGACCGCTCGCCGGACGGGGTGCTGGTGCGGGTGCATCCGTCGCTGGCGCCGCTGAACCATCCGCTGGCCCAGGCCGGCGGGGCGCTCAACGCCCTGTTCATCGAGGGGACGCGGATCGGCCGCATCTTCCTGCAGGGGCCGGGCGCGGGCGCCGGCCCGACCGCCGCGGCGGTGGCCGCCGACATCGCCGACGTGATGACCGGGGCTGTGCGGCCGGTGTTCCAGGGCCCGGCCAAGTCGCTGGCGCCGTTCACGCCCGTCGATCCGTCGAAGAGCGTCGGCCGCGCCTATCTGCGCTTCCTGGTGAAGGACGAGCCCGGCGTGATCGCCGCGGTGTCCGAGACCCTGGCCGAGGCGGGCGTCAGCATCGAGAGCTTCCTGCAGAAGCCGGTGGAAAACGCCGACGGGGTGCCGATCGTGCTGACCACCCACGCTGTCGCGGAATCGGTGCTGAAGGCCGCCATAGATCGTATCGCGGGCCTGCCGGCGGTGATCGACCGTCCAAGGTTGTTGCGCATTGCGCGCATCTGAGGGACGAACACAGCCCGCGCCGCCGGCGCCCGAGGAGACGCAGTCGATATGAGTTCTGAAGTTCTGGATCGCAGCCTGGTGCTGGACGCGGTGCGGGTGACCGAGATCGCCGCCGTGGCCGCCTGGGAGCTGGTCGGGCGCGGCGACGAGAAGGCCGCCGACCAGGCCGCCGTCGACGCCATGCGCACCGCGCTCAACGACCTCGACGTCGAGGGCGAGATCGTCATCGGCGAGGGCGAGCGCGACGAGGCGCCGATGCTCTACATCGGCGAGAAGGTGGGCAAGGGCGGCAAGCACAAGATCGACATCGCCCTCGACCCGCTGGAAGGCACCACGCTGACCGCCAAGGCGATGGCCAATGCGCTGGCGGTGATGGCCTGGGCGCCGAAGGGCACCCTGCTCAACGCGCCCGACACCTACATGGACAAGATCGCCTGCGGCCCCGGCCTGCCGAAGGGGGTCATCGACCTGGACAAGAGCCCGGCCGAGAACGTCAGGGCGGTGGCCAAGGCCAAGGGCGTCGCGCCCTCAGCGGTGACGGTCTGCGTGCTGGATCGGCCGCGGCACGCCGAAATCATCGCCAGCCTGCGCGAGGTGGGCGCGCGCGTGCACCTGATCACCGACGGCGACGTGGCGGGCGTGATCAACACCGCCGATCCGACCACCGGCGTCGACATGTATGTCGGCCAGGGCGGGGCGCCGGAGGGCGTCTTGGCCTGCGCGGCGCTGAAGTGCGTCGGCGGCCAGTTCCAGGGGCGGCTGGTGTTCCGCAACGCCGACGAGCGGGCCCGCGCCGCCCGCGTCGGGATCACCGACTTCGATAAGAAGTACGACCTGCACGAGATGGTCCGCGCCGACGCCATCTTCGCCGCCACCGGGGTGACCAAGGGCGCGCTGCTGGACGGGGTGAAGATCGAGGCGGGCTTCGTGCACACCCATACGCTGGTGATGAACTCCGCCACGCGGACCGTGCGCGAAGTGCGGATGAAGCGGCCGGTGTAGCTTTCCCTCCCCTCGAGGGGAGGGAGGACGACGCGAAAGCGTCGGCCGGGTAGGGAAGTGTGGGCCAAGCTCCGAGTCTTCGCCCGGTCGTGACGTCCCTACCCTGACCGCTGCGCGGTCCGTCCCTCCCCTCGAGGGGAGGGAAAGGGGGCGTCCGGATCTGACGCAGGGGGCGGCCATGCCACGCTGGCGGAGGTCGCGGACTCGGCGCGATAGTGCCTCGGCGCGGATCAGGGGAGCGGCGATTGCCGGACGGCGGCGGACCAATCGATGGCTACCTCGGGGTCACGCGCTCGCTGAGCGGGCGGCTATGGCGGGAGCGGCCGGCCGACGCGGAGACGGTGCGGCGGCATCAGCATGCGCTGGGACTCTCGGAGCCGTTGGCGCGGGCGCTGGCGGCCCGCGGGATCGCGGACGGGCAAGGCGAGGTCTACCTCAGCCCCAGCCTGAAGACCCAGTTCCCCGATCCCTCCAGCTTCCAGGACATGGACCGCGCGGCGGAGATCCTGGTGGATGCGCTGGAGCGGCGGCGGCCGATGGCGGTGTTCGCCGACTATGACGTGGACGGGGCGTCCTCGGCGGCCCAGCTGGTCCGCTGGTTCCGGGCCATGGGCCACGAGTTGCCGATCTATGTCCCCGACCGGATCACCGAGGGCTATGGCCCGTCGCCGGCCGCCTTCCGGCATCTGCAGGCTGAGGGCGCGGAACTGGTGATCACCGTCGATTGCGGGGCGGCGGCGCACGACGCCCTGGCCTGCGCCGGCGAGATCGGCCTGGAGGTGGTGGTGATCGACCACCACCTGATGCGCGGCGACGAGATCCCCAAGGTGGCGGCCCTGGTGAACCCCAACCGTCCGGACTGCGTCTCCGGGCAGGGGCATTTGGCGGCGGCGGGGGTGACCTTCGTGCTGCTGGCGGCGCTGAACCGCGAGGCGCGCAAGCGCGGCCTGTTCGGCGACCGGGCCGAGCCCGACATCCGCAGCATGCTCGACCTGGCCGCCATGGGCGCGATCTGCGACGTGACCCAGCTGACGGGCTTCAACCGGGCGCTGGCGGCGCAGGGCCTGAAGGTGATGTCCGGCTGGCGCAATCCGGGGCTGAAGGCGCTGATGGACGTGGCCAAGAGCCAAGGCCCAGCCTCGGTCTTCCATGTGGGCTTTATCCTGGGTCCGCGGATCAACGCGGGGGGAAGGATCGGCCGCTCCGACCTGGGCGCCCGCCTGCTCTCCACCGACGATCCGGAGGAGGCGGCGTCGCTGGCCGCCGAGCTCGACGCGCTCAACGCCTCGCGCAAGGAGGTGGAGAAGGAGGTGGTCGAGGCCGCCGTCCGGGTCATCGAGCGCGAGAGCAACCAGGCCGACGCCGCCTGCCTGCTGGTCTCCCAGGACGACTGGCATCCGGGGGTCATCGGCATCGTCGCCGGGCGCCTGCGCGAACGCTATCGCAAGCCGGTGATCGTGGTGGGCGTCGACCGCGCCGCCAATGTCGGCAAGGGCTCCGGCCGCTCGCAGCCGGGGGTCAACCTCGGCCGGGCGGTGCAGGCGGCCTACGACGCGGGCCTGCTGCTGGCCGGGGGCGGCCACGCCATGGCCGCGGGGCTTTCGGTGCGGCCCGACACCATCCCGGAGCTGCGCGAATTCCTCTGCGCGCGGCTGAAGGACGAGGCGGACGTCGCGGCGGCCGAGGACGCCCTGGAGATCGACGCCCTGGTGACCACCCGGGCCTGCGACCGGGCGCTGTGGAGCGACTTCCAGCGGCTGGCCCCGTTCGGCCCGGGCAATCCGGAGCCGGTGTTCGCCGCCGCCTCGGCGCGGGTCGAGCGGCCCATGGCGCTGAAGGGCGGCCACGTGCGCTGCACCCTGACCGACGGCTCGGGCGGCAGGCTGAAGGCGGTGGCCTGGCGGGTCGCCGAGACCGAGACCGGCCGCCGGCTGCTGCAGGAGGGCGGCGCCGTCCACGTGGTCGGCCGGCTCAAGCCCGACGACTGGCGGGGCCGCGAAGGCGTCGAGCTGGAGATCGAGGACGTCGCCGATCCGCGGCAAGTCTAGGTCCGACCAATCATTCTCGCTTCGGGCGCGGTGGTGAGCGCTCCCCCTTTCCCCTCGATGGGGAAAGGGCGGGGATTGGGGTGTGCGCGAGGGATCGGGTGAAGGGCGCTGATGGCGCAGGCGCCGGTTGGGCCAGCCTTCGCCTCGGCGTACACACCCCATCCCAACCCTTCCCCATCGAGGGGAAGGGCTTGCGTGGGCCAGGCCCAAGGTCGCTGAACGGCCGCGTCTTGCGCCCCTGGGGGAAGGCGGATATAGAGCCGCCCTTCGCGTCCCGCGGTCCCTTCGTCTATCGGTTAGGACGTCAGGTTTTCAACCTGAAAAGAGGGGTTCGACTCCCCTAGGGACTGCCACGCGAACCCGGACCCGCGGCGATCCAGCGATTCGCTGCGATGTTGCTTGCCTGAAATTCATCATTGACGAAAAGCCCCGTACGAGAACAGTGTTCTTCTTGGCCGTGTGATGGGCCGAGGGGCATATGGCGGGTTTTGAATTTGACCAGGTGGAAGCAGCCGCTGTTGCGCTGCGGATCACCGGGCGCGTCAAGTGGTTCGACGCAGGCAAGGGCTATGGGTTCGTCGTTCCCGACGACCCGGGCCAGACCGATCTCAAAGACGTTCTGTTGCATGTGACGTCGCTGCGCAGCTGCGGGCGGGAGAACGCGCTCGAGGGCTCGATGATCACCTGCGACGTGGTCCGCCGGCCGAAGGGCTGGCAGGTGGCCGAGGTGCTCGACCTCGACGAGACCTCCGCCACGCCACCGGCCGAGCGCCGGCCGCGCGAGGCGCGCGACAACACCTCCTTCGCCACCGCCCGGCCGGCTCGCAAGCCCCTGCAGGCCACCGGCCCCCGCGAACGGGCCAAGGTGAAGTGGTTCAACCGCACCAAGGGCTACGGCTTCGTGGTGCGCGACAACGAGCCGGGCGACATCTTCGTCCACATCGAGACGCTCAGGCGCGCCGGGATGGAGGACCTGCAGCCCGGCGAGGACGTCATCGTGCGGTTCGGCGAGGGCCCGAAGGGTCTTGTTGTCGCCGAGATCGAGGCGTCTGATCCGGACTAGATTCGAGCCCGGAGTTTCGCTTGCCAACCTCCTTACCGATCGCCCGGCGCGGCCTGGCCGCGCTGGCCCTGGCGCTTGTGCTCGGCGCCTGCGCCCAACCGCCCGCCGCCCACGCCGAGCTGCCCAGGCAGGATCCGGCCAACTGCCGCGGCCAGGCGGAGATCACCCCGCTGCAGCCGCTGACCATCGTGGGCGCCAAGGGCGCGGCGCGGTTCATGGTCGAGATGGCCATGACCCCGATGCAGCAGGAGTTCGGCCTGATGTGCCGCAAGGCGCTGGCCGGCGACCGCGGCATGCTGTTCGACTTCGGCGGCCCCACCGACAACGTCGGCTTCTGGATGCGCAACACCCTGATCGGCCTGGACATCGTCTACATCCGGCCGGACGGGACCATCCTGTCGATCGCCCGCAACGCCGCGCCGCTGGACGAGAGCCCGATCCCGGCTGGCGGGACGATCCGCGCGGTGCTTGAGATCCGCGCCGGCCGCGCCGCCGAGCTCGGCCTGCAGCCGGGCGACAAGGTGGAGCAGCGGATCTTCGGTCGGTGACGCGCGAGGCTGCGCCCGCGCCGCCGGAGGGGTTCGTCCTCGCCGAGGGCCGCGGGCTGTTCTCCACCCACAATGGCCCCTATTTCACGAAGCCGCCGTCTGAGGGCGGCCTCGTTGAGCAGGCGTTCTTCGCCCTGCCGCGCCACTGCAACGGCGTGGGCCTGGTGCACGGCGGCATGCTCTCGGCCTTCATGGACGGAGTGCTGGCGGGCGCGGTCTGGCGCAGCGCCCAGCGGCGGGCGGTGACCATCCACCTGTCCATCGACTTCCTGCACATGGCCCGGACCGGCGAATGGGTGATGGGCGAGGCCCGGCTGACCCGCGCGACGCAGGAGGTGGCCTTCGCCGAGGGCCGCGCCTACGTCGGCGGCCACGACGTGGTCCGCGCCTCCGGCGTGTTCAAGCTGATGGCGCGCTAGCCCAGAGCCACGAAGGCGACGCAGCTGGCGGCGACGACGATCGCGCCGCCGATCAGCACCATGTGGACCGTCTCGCGATGCTCGATCCAGAATTTCTCGCGGGCGCGCTTCTTCCACTGCGTGGTGCGCAGCCGGCCGCCGGAAATGCCTCGTCGCGCCAGGAACGTCATGGGCCGAGAGATGCGGGGCCGCTCCGGGCCTGTCCACGGCACGGAGGTTGTGTGCAACTCCACGGCAAGTTTGCGCGGGCGCGAAAACGCTTATATCGCAGGGCTTCCGGTCCGATCGGGGCGTAGCGCAGCCTGGTAGCGCATCTGCTTTGGGAGCAGAGGGTCGCAGGTTCAAATCCTGCCGCCCCGACCACGACTGGGAGGAGATTGGGATACCACTATGCTCGCGCGCATCTTCCGCCCCTCCAAGACCGCCATGCAGTCCGGCAAGGCCAAGACCCAGGAATGGGTGCTGGAGTTCGAGCCGAGATCGGCGCTGCGCTCCGACCCGCTGATGGGCTGGACGGTGACCGCCGACACCGCCTCCACCCAGGTGCAGCTGTGGTTCGACAGCAAGGAGGAGGCGGTGCGCTACGCCGACCAGCACGGCATCGCCTTCCAGCTGCTCGATCCGAAGCCTGCCAAACGGATCATCAAGGCCTACGCCGACAACTTCGCCTTCAACCGCAAGGTCCCCTGGACGCATTGAATTCCTGGAGCGAGCGCCCGTAGCTCAACCGGATAGAGCACCTGCCTTCTAAGCTGGTGGTTGCAGGTTCGAGTCCTGCCGGGCGCGCCAGGAATTCCCGAGTTATTTCTTGACGACTACGGTCACGTGATACTCTGCCGCGCCTTTTTCTTTGCCTTTGTTGGAAAAGAATTCGCCGCTGTTTGCGGCCCCGTAGAAGCACGCGACTCCCGTGATCGATAACAAGAAGCAAAACATATACATTACGACATGCCTAGAGGCAGGAGATTTTTTCTCTTCTGGAAAATAATCGTGAGAAAATTGATGTATCTGATCAAGTAATCTTGACATTACTACCATTCTTAGTCGAACAAGGATAATTATCCAAGATATATTGCATATACCGGCAAAAATTAGTAAAAATACCCGAAGACTCCGGGTTACATCCAAACTAGCTATAGCAACTCCGAGTCCTCCAGTGATTGTTATAATGATGACTGGAGCCTGCCAGAAAATTTGATTCAGCTGTCGGAAATCTTCAGACAATTGCTTGAAGACTTCCAATTCAAATTCATCCGATCTCTTCGGACTTGCTGTCTTGGCTGAGTTGCTCTGTGGCGCCTCGCGCGAATTTGTTGTCATAGACCCTTCTCGCTGTATCCTGAGGCGACCAAAGCTATCCGACCCAAAAATAGTGGATGGAATCGATGGAGTGCAGCTTTTGCGATGAGGTAAATCGAGTTGGCGCAAACGATGGTCTTAGCTTCGCCTCTAGCGAAGAGCACATAGCCCTTCCGACGCTCGGCTGTTTCGTGGTCGGCTACAGCCTTGTTGTTTCGCGTGCCCACATCAATAGCATGGCTCATCTGGATCAAGACGCAATACTTCGACTTTCGGAATTCGTGGAGCGCGTGCGCGCGGCCGTTGTCGCGGCTTGTGGACCTATCGTCGTTGCGGAGCATGGCTCTGGCGAACCAACAGATCCAACTGCGGCGTGCTGCGAGCACGCGCACATGCATTTCATTCCTGTGGAAGATGCTTCCCTAGAAGTACTCAAAACATACGAAAGCAGAGGGGGGCAGGGAAAGCGCCTCACTGGGTTCGAGGAACTCCGCACCTATGCAGGGCGATCGTATCTGTCGCTTTCGTTGAGTCCGGGGGAATGGTTGGTCTGGGATAACGCCGCACGATTCCAGAGGCAGTTTATTAGGCGAGCAACCGCCGGCGCTTTGGGCCAGCCGAAGATGTTCGATTGGCGATCTTATCCGTTCGGCGAGAACATGCGGCGCACGGCGCTCCTGTTGCGATATGCAATGGATTACGAGCAAGAATCAGAGATGCCATCGCGATGATTTTGAGCTTCTTGGACGGCGATGCCTTGATGGAGCAGGCGAGCCGACGGGACTATCCGAAGTGGTGGTCGCTATGCCTCCTTCGGCTGGCAGGTTTGAAGACCCTGAATGCGGCGTTTATTCCTGCGGTCGCTGACTACCCAACCCTGGTCCAAGCCGTACGGGCGTTCGCTCACGCCATAGGGCAGGACGCCGTTCTGGTTCGGTCGGATGGAGGGGTTGAATCGACTTCCTATCGTCGCGGAGGGCTTACCTATCCGGTTGCGGAAGCCGTGGTGGCGGCCGACGAGTTTCTTCGGGAGGGTCGGGCGGTCATTCTTCTGGAACCCACGAATCGCTTCTCAAATCGGCTCAGCATAAATGCGACGCTCGATGTTTCCGGCGCATGGGCTGCAGAAGGATTGGGTTGTGGGTTCGACACCTCGGATCTCCAGAGAGGGTTTGTCGCGCCACAATGGATTTGGTCCGCTTCCGCCTCGTCGTTTGAACAGAAGGCGAGCGGTGGTCGATCCATATTGAGAAGAGAGCTTAGCGACGTACCGCACGACGTTCGCGTACACGCTAGGCTTGATAGCCTTGTAGACCTCTTTCACGGTCAAGGCAGGGTTATGACGCAATCCCAGATCGTGGAAATGCTCGTGACGACGGGGAACACTTGCCTTTTTACTGAGGACCCACCTCCTTCTTCGAGGATCGTCCGGCAGGTTTTCGACGCAGCCTGGTCGATATCGAGATACCTGCGGGGCTCGGAGTTTCCGTTCACCATCGCTTACGCGATCCTGGCGGATGGTCGCGATATATTTTGGGATTTGACGATCGGTAGCCTGAAGTGGACCTCCGCTTCGCGCGGGTCGCGTACAGAATCGGCTACCACGAGCGACTGACCTCCATCCGGCGCGCCAGGCTCTAGTCGTCCAGCGGCAGTTCGGGCTGGGGGTCGATGTCGGGCCAGCGGACCAGGGCGGGGGTATGGGCCCGCGCGCCGATCTCCTTCAGCATCGCCTCGGCCAGCAGGTCGAGGGTGGCGCCCTCGCGGTAGTCGCCGGGGCCGGCCAGGCGGGCGCGGCCTTCCTCGCGCAGGCTGACCGCGGCGGCCTGGCTGGTCTTCTCGTCGGCGTCGTAGACCGCCACGGCGTAGCCGCCCTGGTCGGTGACCAGGCGCATGGTCGGCACGTCGGTGAAGCCGTCGCCGAAATAGGCGATGCGGTCGAAGGGCACCGCCCGCTCGTCCTTCTCCTGGGCGCGGTTGAGGGTGGAGGAGTCCCACTCCTCCAGCGTCCACTTGTTGATCCGGAACAGGTACTGGGTCTTCGAGGTGTAGTTGACGGCCAGCGCGATGCCGATGGCGTCTTCTTCGGGGTTGAACATGAAGGCCGAGGCGTAGATCCGCTCGAAGTGGCGGGCGATCGGCGAGCCCTCGATCAGCTCGCGGTTGCCGGACGAGATGATGAAGTGGCGCAGGTCGAGGTCGAGGGCGGCGGCGCGGGCGTTCTGCCGCTCGAACCAGTCCTCGACGCCGGGGAACAGCTGCAGGGTGGCGCCGCGGCGCCGCCAGCTCTCCAGGCTGAGCTCCAAGCCCTTCTCGCGGGCCTTGGCCAGCATCAGGTGCATGTAGGCGAGGATCTCGTCGCCGCGCTGCGCCCGGGCCAGGAGGTTGACCTCCTTCCAGAACTCGCCGCGGTTCAGCCCCAGCTCGTCGGGGATGAAGGCGTGGTTCTGCATGAAGCCTGGCGCAAGCGTGCCGTCGAAATCATAGGCGAAGACGACGCGGGGCCGGGCTGGGGTCATGGCGCCTTAGTAGCGGCCGGCCGGCGGCTTCGCCAGCGGCGCGGACGTCCCTTGCGGGGCGGGACGCCCGCGCCCGGCGATCAGTCGGCGTTGACCTTCGCCGGCGCCGTGGTGGTGGTGGTGGCGGCCGCGCGGAAGGAGGTCAGCACGGCGCCGCCGATCGGCGCCCCGAGCCCGGTGCAGGGATCCCAGCCCGGGGCGGCGCTGAAGCCGACGCCGCCCGCCTTGTTGTCGCCCTTGACGATGTCGCGGAAGGCCTTGGGCGAGGCGTAGAGCACGGCGTGCGGCAGGCCGACCGGCTTGCCGAGGTCCTGGTTGATCAGGGCGAAGAGCGCGGCCCACAGGGGCGCCACGGCGCTGGTGCCGCCGATCGCCCCGCCGACCCCCCCGACCACGATGTCGTAGCCGCTGTTGGGATCGGCGTCGCCGCCGACATCGGGGACGCCGCGGTGGGCCTGGGCCACGCCCGGCGTCGCCTGCTGGTAGGGCGGCTTCGGGAACAGGGCGCTATAGCCGCCGCCGGTGCCGGAATCGCCGCGGTTCCAGACCACCTCGCTGGTGATCTCATTGGCCTCGAAGGTGATGTAGGTGCCGCCGCAGCCGACGACGTAGGGGTCGGAGGCCGGGTAGTCGGCGTGCGCCTTGCCGTCGGTCTGGCCGTCGGGGGCGAGGTTATCGCCGGCCGCGGCGCAGACGGTGACGCCGAGGCGCGCGGCGTCGCGGAAGGCCGAGCTCATGGCGTTGATGGTCTGCTGGGTCCAGCCGTTCTCGGAAGAGCCCCAGCTGATCGACAGCACGGAGGGCTTGAACTGCTGGTCGTGCACCGCGTGGGTGATGGCGTCGACGAAGCCCTGGGTGGTGTTGGGGGCGAAATAGACCGCGATGGCCGCGCCGGGCGCGGCGCCGCCGGCCACCTGGATGTCCAGGGCCACCTCGCCGTCGGCGTTGGTGTTGACGCCGGGCTGGTTCTTGCCGCCGGAGACCGAGACCGCCGTGACCTTCGGGGTCGGCAGGCCCATGGCCTTGAAGGCGCGGTTGTTGTCGCTCGCGCGGAAACCGCCGCCGAGCTCGATCAGGCCGATGCACTGGTTGGCGGCCTTGGCGACCGGGAACTGGTAGAGCTTGGCCACCACGTTCGGGGTCAGCTGGGTCGCCGCGTGCGGGTTTTCGGCCAGCCGCAGCTTCGGCGTGGCGAGCGGGCGGGTGTCGAAGCCCAGCACCGCCTCGATGTTGGCGGCGATGTCGCTGGGCGCGGAGAGCACGCCGACGCGGGCGCGGAACGGCGCCTGGCCGTCGGCGCGGTAGTAGCCGAGCTGGGTGCCGAAGGCCGTCTGCAGGGCGCTGGCGGGGCCGGTCACCTTCAGCCGGCGGCGCATCGGGTCGCTGTCGAGCACCGTCATGCCGTGCTGGGTGGCGAATTCGGACAGCTGGGCGAGCTGCGGGCCGTAGAGCGCCTGGCGCGCCTGGCCCAGCTCGGCCTCGGTCTGCGGGCGATAGCCCGGGGCCAGGGGATCGGGCTCCTGGTCCTTCAGGTAGATGCTGACCTCGACCGGTTCATCGGCGGCGGCGGCGTGGAGGTAGGCGGCGGCGGGGGCTTGGCGTTCGCTGCCCTGGATCTTGCTGTGTCCGGCTTCCATGGGAGGCTCCTGGATGTCGCGCGCGGGGCGCGCTTGAGGCGACGGGGATCGGCGGGCGCACGGCGGCGGGCGGCGCGAGCGGGCTCGTCCGTCCGGCGCGGGGCGCCGAACTCTGGATCGACACTGAACCCGGGGAGCCTATCACCGGCGCACGGCCCGGAGGCGTGACCCAGGTCACGGTGACCCGGGCGCATGGGCGCTAGGCTGGCGCGCGGTCCGGGCCGAGCGGCACGGTCCAGTCGGCGCGGGCCGGCATCTCCTCGAGGATCCAGCGGGTCAGGCGCTCGTAGTGGGCGACGAAGCGGGCGATGGCCTCGGGCGACATGCCGCCGCCGGTGCGGGCGCGCAGCTTCGCCTCCTGCTCGGCCCGCCAGCCGGCCACCACCTCGAAGCTGGGGGCGGCCAGCAGCACCAGCTCGTCGTGGCGTTCGAAGAGGGAGGGATAGGCGGCGGCCAGCGCGGTGTTGACGAACCGCCGCCAGCGGCCGTCCGGGTCCTCGTCGCGCTCCAGGGCGTTGATGGGCGCGCGCAGGGCCTCGCGCGGCTGGGCGCGGGCGCCGACGCACCAACCTTCGAACAGCACCACCTGGGCCGGGCCGACGAAGGCGGGCCGCTCGGTGATCGGGGCCGGATTGTCGGTGGCCTTGTCGAAGCGGGGCAGGGCGATGGTCCGGTCGCGGGCCACGGCGGCCAGCACCTGCAGGCCGAGCTCGACGTCGTGGGTGCCGGGCGGGCCGCGGGTGATCAGCAGCGGATGGACCTCGCGGGCCAGGCGCTCGCGGGCCGCGTGCGGCAGGTAGAGGTCGTCGAGCGACAGGACCAGCGCATCGACCCCGCGCTGGATGAGGATCGCCCGTGTGGCCGCCGCGATCGTCGACTTGCCCGAGCCCTGGGCGCCGCACAGGGCGATGACGGCGGTGCGACCGAGCCGGGCGTGGGCCGCCTGCGCCCGGTCGGCCAGGGGCTCGCAGACCCGCTCGACGGTGCGCCGGAAGGCCGGCGGCAGGTCCTCCGCCGCCAGGAAGGCCTCGAGCCCGTCCATCGCTCAGAGCTTGGCGGCGTAGACGTCGAGGGCCTGGCGGAGGTCGGCGATCAGGTCCCCGGCGTCCTCCAGGCCGATGTGCAGGCGGATCAGCGGGCCGCCGTAGTCTCGCGCCAGCTTGCGGGCCTTGAGCTGCGGATCGCAGTTGATCGCCAGGCTCTCGAAGCCGCCCCAGGAGAAGCCCAGGCCGAACAGGGCGAGCGCGTCCAGGAAGGCGTCGACGGCGGTGTTCGGGCCGGGCGTCAGGACGAAGGCGAAGAGGCCGCAGGCGCCGGAATAGTCGCGTTTCCAGAGCGCGTGGTCCGGGGCGCCGGGCAAGGCGGGGTGCAGGACCTGGGTCACCTCCGGCTGTTCGGCAAGCCAGCGGGCGACGGCGAGGCCGCTCTCGTGGTGGCGGGCCATGCGCACCGGCAGGGTGCGCAGGCCGCGGAGCATCTGGTAGGCGTCCTCCGGCGAGACGCTCCAGCCCATGTGGATGACGCCGTCGGTGAGCGCCCGCACCAGCTTCGGGTCGGACGCCGCGGCCGAGCCCATGAACAGGTCGGAGTGGCCGCCCACATATTTGGTCAGCGCCTGGATCGACAGGTCGACGCCGTGCGCCAGGGGCCGGTAGATCAGGCCCGCGCCCCAGGTGTTGTCGATGGCGGTGAGGATCTTGCGGCCCTTGGCGAGCCGGGCCACGGCGGCCACGTCCTGCATCTCGAAGCTCAGCGAGCCTGGGCTCTCCATGAGGATCAGCCGGACCTTGTCCGAGGCCTCGCCGACCAGGGCCTCGGGGGTGATGCGCGGGTCGTAGTAGGAAACCTTCACGCCGAACCGGCTCAGCATCTGGTCGCAGAACCGGCGCATGGGCTTGTAGACCGCGTCGGTGACCAGGATCTCGTCGCCGGCCCCGAGCACCGCCAGCAGGGCGCCGGCGAGCGCCGAGACGCCGGAGGGATAGAGGGTCACGCCCTTGGCGCCTTCCAGCTCGGCCAGGGCCTCGCGCAGGGCGTCGTGAGCGGCCAGGCCCTGGCGGCCGTAGGTCACCTGGTGGGCGTCGTCGTAGAGCGCCGCGGCGTCGGGCAGCAGGACGGTCGAGCCTTTCTGGATCGGCGGGCCGACGGTTTTGGCCAGCTGTTTTCCCGATTTTTGGGGCGAGCCGCCGGCGCGGATCAGGCGGGTCTCGTCGCGCATGCCTCAGGCTCCCGTGACGACCGGGGTGTCGGCCCGGCCGCCCCACTCGGTCCAGGAACCGTCGTAGACCGCCGCGTCCTCGCGGCCCAGCCGGGCCAGCGCCAGGGCCAGCAGCGAGGCGCTGACGCCGGAGCCGCAGGTGGTGACGATCGGGCGAAAGAGGTTGACGCCGGCGGCCTGGAAAGCGGCGTGGATCTCGTGGGCCGACTTCATCGTGCCGTCGGGGTTGAGCAGCTCGCCGAACGGCAGGCTTAGGGCGCCCGGCATGTGGCCGGCGCGCAGGCCCGCGCGGGGCTCGGAGACCTCGCCGCGGAAGCGGCCGCCGGGCCGGGCGTCGACGATCTGGCCGGCGCGGCCGGCGACCAGGCGGCGGACGTCGTCGAGGTTGCGGACCAGGCCCGGCCGGAAGGCGGCCTCCACGGCGGCCGGCTGCGGGGCGGCGGCGCCGCTCTCGACCGGCCGGCCCTCCGCGCGCCAGGCCTTGAAGCCGCCGTCGAGCACGTGGACCGTCGGGAAGTCCATGACCTTGAGCGTCCACCAGACCCGCGGGGCGGAGAAGATGCCGTGGCTGTCATAGACCACGATGTCGGCGTCGCGGCGCAGGCCAAGCGCGCCCGCGGCCTCGGCGAAGGCGTCGGGCGAGGGCAGCATGTGCGGCAGGTCGGTGGATTTGTCGGCGATGTCGTCGATGCCGAAGAACACCGCGCCCGGGATGTGGGCGGCCTCGAACTCCGCCCGGCCGGAGCGGGCCTCGGCCGGCATGTGCCAGCTGGCGTCGACCACCTGCACATCGGGCGATCCCAGGCGCTCGGCCAGCCAGGCGGTGGAGACGAGAGGGTCGCTCATGCGGGGATCCACGGCGGGGCCGGAAGGCCCTTCTCCCTGAGGAACAGCGGGTTGTAGATCTTCGACTGGTAGCGCGAGCCGTGGTCGCAGAGCACCGTCACGATGGTGTGGCCGGGCCCCATGTCCTGCGCCATGCGGACCGCGCCGGCCACATTGATCCCGGTCGAGCCGCCCATGGCCAGGCCCTCGTGCTCCACCAGGTCATAGAGGGCCAGCAGCATGTCCTCGTCGGAGACCCGGTAGGGACGATCGATGGTCAGCCCCTCGATATTGGCGGTGATCCGCGCCTGGCCGATGCCTTCGCTGATCGAGGTCCCCTCGGAGCGGAGCTCGCCGTCGGTGTAGTAGCTGTAGAGCGAAGCGCCGTGCGGGTCGGCCAGGCCGATCTGGACGTCGGGCCTGCGCTCGCGCAGCGCCTGGGCGACGCCGGCCAGGGTGCCGCCGGAGCCGATGGCGCAGATGAAGCCGTCGACCTTTCCGTCGGTCTGGGCCCAGATCTCCGGGCCGGTGGTCTGCACGTGGGCCTCGCGGTTGGCGAGGTTGTCGAACTGGTTGGCCCAGACCGCGCCGTTCGGCAATTCCGCATCAAGTTGCGCCGCCAAGCGTCTGGAAACGTGCTGGTAATTCATCTCGCTGGCGTAGGGGACCTGGTCCACCTCCACCAGTTCGGCGCCGTAGAGCCGGATGGCGTCCTTCTTCTCCTGGCTCTGGGTGCGCGGGATGACGATGGTCGAGGCATAGCCCAGCGCCTTGCCGACCATGGCCAGGCCGATGCCGGTGTTGCCGGCGGTGCCTTCGACGATCCGGCCGCCGGGGCGCAGCAGGCCGCGGCTTTCGGCGTCGCGGATGATGAAGAGGGCGGCGCGGTCCTTCACCGACTGGCCGGGGTTGCAGAACTCCGCCTTGCCCAGGATATCGCAGCCGGTGAGCTCGCTGGCGCGCCGCAGGCGGATCAGGGGCGTGTTCCCGATGGCGTCGAGGACGCTGCGCGCAATCTCCATGGTCGCTACTTAAGGGGCGATTGCGCGATCGAATAGAGGGGGCGCCGTCGGGTAGGGTAATTCGCGCCGCCGTGGCCTAGCTTGCGCTCACGGCATGAGGAGGCGCCCCGCCTTGGCCAACCGGAACCCCCGCGGCCGGCCCAAATACGGCGACGTGCTGACGCCGGCCGAGTGGCGGGTGGTGGAGGCCGTGCGCCATGGCCTGACCAATCCGCGGATCGCGGCGCGGCTCGGCGTCAGCCTGGACGCGGTGAAGTACCACGTGAGCAACACGCTCCTGAAGCTCGGCCTCACGAGCCGCGCGGAGCTCAAGCGCTGGGACGGCGTGCGCCGCGACAGCGCCCTGAAGAGGAAGGATCCGGCCATGGCCGACCCCGTTTCCCTCGGTCCGCTCGCCCAGATCGGCCGCCATGTGGCCGACCTCGAGCGCGCCAAGGCCTGGCACCGCGACGTGCTCGGCCTCGAGCTGCTCTACGCCTTTCCCGGCATGGCCTTCTTCCGGCTGGGCGAGACGCGGCTCTACCTGCAGCAGGCCGAGACGGCCGCCGCCGAATCCATCCTCTATTTCCGGGTGGAGGACATCCACGCGGCGCACCGCCAGCTGGAGGGCCGCGGCGTCGGCTTCATCAATGCGCCGCACATGCTCCACCGCCATCCCGACGGCACCGAGGAATGGATGGCGGAGTTCCGCGACAGCGAAGGCCAGCCGATGGCCCTGATGTGCCAGGCGCGCGCGACGGCGGAGGCGTGAGGTGCGGCATCCCAGGTTTCTTGAACACGGACGCATACGGACGAACACGGACAGGGAAGCTGCGCGTCCGTGTGTTTCCGTGTGTTTCCGTGGTTCGAAGGCTTGCGGCTGCGCCGCGGGCGGAGAGGATTGAGTGGCCCCTGATCCGCCAGCTTCGCTGACACCTTCTCCCGCAAGGGGAGAAAGGGGGTTCAGGCCTTCGACAGGGTCAGTTGCACGACGTTGGTGCGTTCGCTGCGGAAGCCGGCTTCGCAGTAGCTGAGGTAGAAGCGCCAGAGCCTACGGAAGCGTTCGTCGAAGCCCAGTTTGCGGATGTCGTCCCAGGCGGCCTCGAAGCGGCTGGCCCATTCGGCCAGGGTGTCGGCGTAGTGCTGCGGGAAGCGGCTGATCCCGGCCCAGGCCAGGCCGGCGCGGTCGGTCTCGGCCTTCAGCCGCGCCTCCGAGGGCAGCATGCCGCCCGGGAAGATGTGCTTCTGGATGAAGTCCGGCCGGCGGCGATAGCCCTCGAACAGCTCGTCGCGGATGGTGATGATCTGCAGGCCGGCGCGGCCGCCGGGGGCCAGGGTCTCGGAGATCTTCTCGAAATAGGCCGGCCAGTAGCGCTCGCCCACCGCCTCGAACATCTCGATGGAGGCCACCCGGTCGAAGCGGCCCTCGACGTCGCGGTAGTCGATCAGCCGGATGTCGGCGCGCTCCGCCAGCCCCTGGTCGAACATCCGCTTCCTGGCGAAGTCGTACTGCTCCTGGGAGATGGTGATGCCGGTGACCTGGGCGCCCACGTCGCGGGCGGCGAACTCGGCGAAGCCGCCCCAGCCGCAGCCGATCTCCAGCACGTGGTGGTCGGGGCCCAGCGCCATGCCCTTGGCGAGCGTGCGGTACTTGTTGGTCTGCGCCTGGTCGAGGGCCTGGCCGGGGCGCTGATAGCGGGCCGCGGAGTAGGTCATGGTGGCGTCGAGCCAGCGCGAATAGAAGGCGTTCCCCAGGTCGTAGTGGGCGTGGATGTTGCGCTTCGAGCCGATGCGCGTGTTGGCCCGCAGGGCGTGGCGGACGCGGTTCAGCATCCGCGCGGCGCGATTGCGGTGCAGCATCCGCTGCAGGCGGTCGACGTTCAGGGTGAGCACGTGCAGGACGGCGGAGAGGTCCGGCGTGTCCCACTCGCCCGCCATGAAGCCCTCGGCGAAGCCGATGTCGCCGGTGGCCAGCACCCGGCGCATGAAGCGGTAGTCGTGGATCACCAGGCGGGCCGACGGGCCCGGCTTTTCGCCGACCAGCCGAAGCTCGCCTCCCGAGGGCGTGACGAAGGTCAGCGCGCCGGCCATCCAGTTGCGCGCCATCAGCCGCAGCGCGGCGCGGAAGGCGCGCGGCGCGCCGATCAGCTCGGGCAAGCGCCGAAAGGCCTTCCGATCGAAGGCCAAGCTCGCCAGCGACGTCTCATGAGCCAAGCTCATCGCGTCCCCCCTTGATCCCGACAAGGACCATAACAGCCTTAGTCAGCCGCGTGCGCGGCGTTTTCGCAACACCTACGTGCGCGATCGCGGGCCGGACGCGGCGATCGGCGCTTGTGAAGCCGGGCGGGCCGGGCCACTTAGCGCCGGTCTGAAATCCCGCTTCGGAGCCGCCATGGCCGTCTTGACCCTGGACCGCTGGAACCTCGCGATCGGCGACGGCCGGCCGTTGCTGGTGATCGCCGGCCTGAATGTGATCGAGGACGAGGCGCTGGCGCTGGCCACCGCGCACCACCTGAAAGGCGTCTGCGCCGAGCTCGGCCTGCCCTATGTGTTCAAGGCGAGCTTCGACAAGGCCAACCGCTCCTCGATCATGAGCTACCGCGGGCCGGGCCTGGAGGAGGGCCTGCGGGTGCTGGCCGAGGTGAAGCGGCAGGTGCAGGTGCCGATCGCCACCGACATCCACACCCCGGAGCAGGCCGAGGTGGTCGCCGCCGTCGCCGAGATCGTGCAGATCCCCGCCTTCCTGTGCCGCCAGACCGACCTGGTGACCGCCGCGGCCCGGGCGACCCGGGCGGCAGGCGGCTGGCTGCACGTCAAGAAGGGCCAGTTCCTGGCGCCCTGGGACTGCCGCAACATCCGCGACAAGGTCCGCGAGGCCGCGCCGGGGGACGACTTCCTGATCCTCTGCGAGCGCGGCGCCTCGTTCGGCTACAACAACCTGGTGGTCGACATGCTGGGCATCGAGGAGATGCAGGGCCTGGGCGTGCCGGTGACTATCGACGCCACCCATGCGGTGCAGCTGCCGGGCGCCGATCCGCGCACCAACGCCGCCTCGACGGGCGGGCGACGGAGCGGCGTGCCGGTGATCGCCAAGGCGGCGGTGGCGGCGGGCGCCGACGGGGTGTTCCTGGAATTCCATCCGGAGCCGGACAAGGCGCTATGCGACGGGCCGAGCTGCCTGCCGCTGGATAGCGCCAGGGACCTCTTGGCGACGCTGAAGGCCGTCCACGCCGCGGTGGCCCGGTCTTGACCCTTTGGCCGACCCGCCGCACACCCTGACCGGCATGGACCTTTCCGCCCTCCAGCACCTGCTCAGCCAGTCGACCGGCCGGCGCGTGGTCTGCGTTGGCGACCTGATGGTCGACCGCTTCGTCTATGGCGAGGTGACGCGGGTGTCGCCGGAGGCGCCGATCCCGGTGCTGGCCCGCACCCGCGAGCTGGTGATGCTGGGCGGGGCTGGCAACGTGGCGCGCAACGTGGCGGCGCTCGGCGGGGCGGTGGCCCTGGTCGGCGTGATCGGCGGCGACGCCGAGGGCCACGAGGCGATGCGGCTGGTGGGCGAGGAGACCGCGGTCGAGGGCTATCTGATCACCGACGGCGAACGGCCCACGACCCTGAAGACCCGGTTCGTCTCGGCCAACCAGCAGCTGCTGCGCGTCGACCTGGAGGCGAGCCGGGCGGTGACCGGCGGCGTCGAGCAGCGCCTGGTCCGCACCATCCGCGACGCGGTGGACGGGGCGGGCGTGATCCTGATCTCCGACTACGGCAAGGGGGTGGTGACCGACGCGGTGATCGCCGCCTGCCTGGACGCCGCGGCGGCCGGGGGCGGTCAGGTGGTGGTGGATTCCAAGGCCCGCTCCTTCGCCCGCTATGGCGCGGTCGACCTGATCAAGCCCAATGCCGCCGAGCTGGCCCACGCCACCGGCCTGCCCGCCGAGACCGACGCCGAGGTCGAGGCGGCCCTGGCCCATGCGCTCAGCCTCTGGGAGGCCAAGGCGATCCTGGTGACCCGGGCCGGCAAGGGCGTCTCCCTGGCGGTGCGCGGCGCGGGCGTGCGGCATTTCCCGACCGTGCCGCGCGAGGTGTTCGACGCCTCCGGCGCGGGCGACACGACCCTGGCGGCCCTGGGCCTGGCGCTCTCCACCGGCGTGGCGACGGAGGTGGCCATCGCCTTCGCCCAGCTGGCGGCCGGCGTCGCGGTCGGCAAGGCCGGCACCTCGACGGTCTCGCCGGAAGAGCTGGTGGAGGCCGCGATCTCGGCCCACCTGGCGCCTGCCGAGGCCAAGATCGCCACCCTGCAGCGGATGGCCGACGAGGTGGCGCGCTGGCGGGCGCGGGGTCTCCGGGTCGGGTTCACCAACGGCTGCTTCGACATCCTGCACAAGGGCCATGTGGCCTATCTGGCCCAGGCCAAGGCTTGGTGCGACCGGCTGATCGTCGGGCTGAACTCCGACGACAGCGTGCGCGAGCTGAAGGGCGAGGGGCGGCCGGTGAACGACCTGGAAAGCCGCGCCCTGGTGCTGGCCGGCCTGGGCTCGGTGGACCTGGTCGTGCCGTTCGACGAGGCGACGCCGCTGACGCTGATCGAAGCGGCGCGTCCGGACGTGCTGGTCAAGGGCGCCGACTATTCCGAGGAGGAGGTGGTGGGCGGCAAGGAGGTGCGGTCCTGGGGCGGGGAGGTGCGGCTCGCGGCCATCGTCGAGGGCTATTCCACCACCGCCGCCATCGCCAAGATGAGCCGGAAGGCCCCCAAGGTGTCTTCGCAATGACCCGCCGCATCGCCTTCGTGACCGGCGGGGCCGGGTTCATCGGCTCCAACATCGCCGCCAAGCTGGCCGAGGACCGGACGCTGGACGTGGTGGTCTGCGACCGGCTGCGCGAGGCCGAGCTCGGCAAGTGGAAGAACATCGCCAAGCATCCGATCGGCGACTTCGTGGCGCCGGAGGACATGTTCGACTGGCTGGAGAAGCGCTGGCGCGACGTGGAGATCGTGGTCCACATGGCCGCCGTCTCCTCGACCACCGAGCCGGACGCCGACAAGATCGTCCATTCGAATTTCACCCTGAGCCGCGACCTGTTCCGCTGGTGCGCCGACCGCCAGCGCAGGCTGGTCTACGCCTCGTCGGCGGCGACCTATGGCGGCGGCGAGAACGGCTTCGACGACGACAACGACTATGAGGCGCTGGCCAGGCTCCGGCCGCTCAACACCTACGGCTGGTCGAAGGCGCTGTTCGACCTGTTCGCCCTGCGCCAGGCCCTGCGCGACTACGCGCCGCCGCAGTGGGTGGGGCTGAAGTTCTTCAACGTCTACGGGCCCAACGAGGAGCACAAGAGCTCCATGAAGTCGGTGGCCGCGCAGATCTGGCCGCACGTCAAGAAGGGCGAGGGCGTGCAGCTGTTCAAGAGCTACCGCGACGACGTGCCCGACGGCGGCCAGAAGCGCGACTTCGTCTATGTGCGCGACGCCGCCGAGGTGACCGAGTGGCTGCTGCAGACGCCCACGGTGAACGGCATCTTCAACCTGGGCTCGGGCCAGGCGCGGAGCTTCGAGGACATGGCCAAGGCGGTGTTCGCGGCGGCCGGCAAGCCGGCGAAGATCGACTACACCCCCATGCCGCCGGCGATCCGCGACAAGTACCAGTATTTCACCGAGGCCCGGATGGATCGGCTGAAGGCCGCGGGCTACGGCAAGCCGATGACGCCGCTGGAGGAGGGGATCGGCGACTACGTCACCCACTACCTCGCCCAGCCCGACCCCTACCGGTAGTCCGGTGGCCGAGCCCCAGCTGCGCCGCTGGCGCTGGCCGGCGCTCGTGCTCGCAGCCGTGGCGCTGGTGCTGGCGGCGGGCGTTGCGGTGTTCTGGGACGACCTGCAGCGCAATGCGCTGGATCCCAAGCTGCCTTTCCAGACCTACAAGCCGACCAGGGCCCCCGACTACGCCCAGCGCAAGGCCTGGTACCTGATGCCGACCGACCCCAGCAGTGTGGGGGCGGCGTCGCCGGCGGCGGACATCTTCTTCCTGTCGCCCACCACCTATGACGGCGGCGAGCAGTGGAACGCCCCGATCGACGATCGCAAGGGCGGCAAGCTGTTCGAGCGGGCCATGGCGCCCAACTACGCCGGGCCGTTCGTCCGCGTGGGGCGGATCTTCGCGCCGCGCTACCGGCAGGCCAGCCTCTACACCGAGCTGACGCTCCGCGAAGACGCCGTGGCGGCCCGCGAGTTCGCCTATGGCGACGTGGCCCAGGCGTTCGACTTCTACCTGAGCCATTACAACCAGGGCCGGCCGTTCATCCTGGTGGGCGTTGAGCAGGGCGGAACGCTGGGCTCACGCCTCTTGACCGACGCGGTGGCGGCGAACCCGGCGGTGCAGGGCCGACTGGTGGCGGCCTATCTGGTGGAGACCGTGGTGCCGGCCGACGCCGCCCCGATCCCGCCTTGCGTCCGCAAGGGCCAGACCGGCTGCCTGGCGGCCTGGGTCAGCGCCTTCGCGGGCGAGCTGGGGCGCGGGCAGGTGCTCTCGGAGCGGCCGCTGGCCTGGGACGCGGAGGGCCAGCTGGTGACGCTGAACGGGCGCACGCCGCTGTGCTTCAACCCGATCCTGGGGGTGGTGACCGACGCCCCGGCGCCGGCCCGGCTGAACCTCGGGGCGGCCAACGCCACCCGGCTGGAGTGGGACGCGCGGCCGGCCTTCCTGGCCCGCCAGGTGGGCGCCCAGTGCAAGGCGGGCGTGCTGGAGGTCAGCGAGCCCAAGTCCGGCGTCTTCAAGCGCACCGGCTCCTGGGCCGACCGGCGGAAGGTCCCGCCGTACAACCTGTTCTACGGCGACCTGGAGGCCGACGCCCTGGCCCGGGTCGCGGCCTTGACCCACCGCTGAGGTCGTGCGCTCGGTTCGGCGAACACACCGCAAGCCGGGGAGGCGCGCCATGGCCGAAACCAATCGGCAGATCGTCCTGGACCAGATCCCGCAGGGGAAGCTGGGGCCGGAGCATTTCAAGCTGGTCGAGGCCGCGGTGCCGCATCCCGGCGACGGGGAGGTGCTGGTGCGCACCCGCTACATCTCCCTCGACGCCGCCAACCGCGCCTGGATGCAGGGCGCGACCTACCGCTCCGCCCTGACCTCGGGCCAGGTGATGGCCGGCGGGTCGCTGTCGGAGGTGGTGGAATCCCGCGATCCGTCGCTGAAGCCGGGCGACCTGGTGTGGGGCGACGTGGGCTGGCAGGAATATGCCGTGGCCCCGGCCAAGCGGCTGGCCAAGCTGCCGGCCCTGGAGCCGGTGACCCACCTCTTGAGCGTCTATGGCGTGGCGGGGCTGACCGCCTATTTCGGCCTGCTGGAATGCGGCCGGCCGAACGCCGGCGAGACGGTGGTGGTCTCGGCCGCGGCGGGCTCGGTGGGCTCGCTGGTCGGCCAGATCGCCAAGATCAAGGAGTGCCGGGTGGTCGGCGTGGCCGGCGGCGAGGCCAAGGGCCGCTGGCTGGTGGACGAGCTCGGGTTCGACGCGGCCATCGACTACAAGGCCGGGAACCTGCGCGGCCAGCTGAAGGCCGCCTGCCCGGACGGGGTCGACGTCTATTTCGACAACACCGGCGGCGACATCCTGGAGGCCTGCCTGTTCGCCATGAACCTCCACGGCCGGATCGCCTGCTGCGGGGCGGTCTCGCAGTATGACGGGGCGGCGCCGGCGCACGGGCCGCGCGGCGTGCCCGGCCTGATCGTCACCAAGCGGCTGACGCTCAAGGGCTTCGTGGTGATGGATTTCGACGACAAGCGCGAGCAGGCGCTGAAGGACCTGCAGACCTGGGTCGCCGAGGGCAAGCTCAAGGTGCAGGAGGACATCCTGGAAGGGCTGGAGAACACGCCCGCGGCGCTGATCGGCCTGCTGAACGGCGAGAACCGCGGCAAGCGGATGGTGAAGGTCTAGCGGGCGCGCTCAGCGCCTGTGCGAGCGGAACACCGTGTCGGCGGCCAGGGCCACGGCGGCGATGACCAGGGGCGCCAGGTAGAAGACCAGGCGGTAGCCCAGGAAGGCGGCGGCCAGGGCCGCGGCGTTGGCCGAGGGCAGGAGGGTGGTGATGGCGCTCTCGAACACGCCCGCGCCGCCCGGCACCGAGGAGATCAGGCCGGCCACGCAGGCCACGGCGTAGGCCCCCACGAAGCTCGCGTAGCTGGTGGTCCCGTGCGGCAGCAGCACCCAGACGATGGCCGCGGCGACGCCGTTGTCGATCACGCCGATGACCAGCTGGATCACCGCGTCGCGGGTCGAGGGCAGGCGGACGCTGCGCCCAAAGGCGCTGATCGGCTTCTCGTGGCGGATAAAGCAGATGGCGATCCAGCCCAGGGCGCCGGCCAGCATCAGGGCGCCGGCGGTGCGGGCGAGCCAGAGCGGAATGGCGGTGGCCGACAGCTCGGCCGTGGTGGCCAGGATCAGACCGCCGCCGCCCAGGGCGCCCAGGCCCACGGCGAAGGACATGCCGCCGAACAGGGTGGTGGCCGCGACCTGGGTGAGGCCCACGTTGTAGCGGTCGTAGAGGCGGGCCCGGATGGCCCCGGCGACCAGCAGGTTCGCGCCGATGGCGTGGCCGATGGCGCTGGCCAGGAAGGAGCCGGCGATGGCGACGCGCCAGGGCAGCCGCGCGCCCACCCAGCGCAGGCCGAGCTGCTCGATGATCCCCATCAGCAGGAAGCTGAAGACCGACAGGCCGATGGCCGCGGCGATGGCCGGATGGCCCCAGCCGTCCATGGCCTTGGCGACGGCGGTCCAGCTCAGGCCGCGGAACTCGTGGCGCAGCACGAAGAAGGCGACCACCAGCAGGACCAGCGGCACGATGCGCAGGGCGAGCTTGGTGACGCGGGCCAGGGGATGGGCCTCCACCGCCGGCAAGCCCTTGGCCAGCTCGTCCTCGACGGGGTTTGGCCCGAGGCCCTGGGGCCCGAGGCCTTGGGGCGGCTTGGCCTCGGGGGTCGAGGCGCCGGTCGGGGAAGCGGGTTTCAGCACGTCGGCCTCAAGTCTCGGTCGAGTCGCGGTGATCACTAAGCGGCGGGCGGGGCGGCGGTTCCCGGTCGCGCGGCGTGGAACCGATCGTGAGGGCGCAGGTTGTCAACTAGAGCACCCCACGGCGCAAGGAGATGTGTCATGCCCCGTTTTGACTCGCGCGGTCGCGACGACGGACCTCGCGGCGATGGGCCCGACCGGGAAGACTTCGGCCAGGCCGACTACTCCAGCGACTACGGCTACGACCCGGCCGCCCGCAGCGGCTATCGCGCCGACCGCGTCGAGCGGCGCGACGACTTCGGCCAGGCCGACTATTCCCGCGACTACGGCTACGATCCCGACACCGGCCCCTATCGGCGGTTCTCGGAGGAGGACCCGAACGTCCGTCCCGCCGAGACCGAGCGCGAGCCGCGCTCCTGGTTCGGCGGCGCGCGCCGCCGCGAGGGACCCTCCGACCGGGTGCTCTGGACGGTGATCGCCGAGCGGTTGAAGGCGCAGCGCGGCCTCGACCTGCACGACGTCGAGGTGCGGGTGGACGATGGCGAGGTGACCTTGAACGGCACCGTCCGCAACAAGGAGGACAAGCGCCGCATCGAGGACGTCTCGGATGTCCGCGGCGTGCGCCATGTGCAGAACAACCTGCGGGTCCGCGACCGCGGCCGCTGGACGTTCCTCTAGAACCTCTAGGCGGCCGGCTTCTGGCGCTTCGGCTTGCGCGGGAAGCGGCGGCGGAAGCGCTCCACCACCACCGGGGCCACGGCCGCGGTGAGCCCCCCCGCGTCGGCCACCCACTTGTCGAGCAGCGGCCGGAACTCGGCCCCGGCCAGCAGGTGGGTCGACTCCAGGATGGCGGCGAACAGCAGGTAGCCCAGGCCGATGCGGCGCAGCTGGGTGCGCGGCATGGCCGCCATGCCGAAAAGGGTCGCCACGTAGAAGGCCGCGAAGTGCTCCAGGTAGTGGGAATGCAGGAACTCCGGCACCAGGCTGCGCGGCAGGAACACCGCGACGACCACGGCCAGCAGCGTGCCCAGGAAGGCCAGCCGGGCGAGGATCGCCAGCAGGCCGGTGTCGGGATAGCGGCCGTCGCCGAAGAAGGTGCGGTCCTCCGCCTGCGGGCCAGCGTCGCTCATGGCGGAAAGCTAGGCAGCTTCGCTCGGATGCGGAACCCCTTCCGAACTCCCGGCCGTTAGAGAGGTATGAGCCGGCCTGTCACCGTCACCATCGCGCACGATCTCGGCGCCGCCGAGGCCCGCCGCCGCGTCGAGGCGGGGTTCGGCGACCTGTCGCGCCATCTCGGCGGCCTGGGCGCCGTGTCGAAGAGCTGGAACGGCGACCGGCTGTCGTTCGCCTTCTCCGCCATGGGCCAGGCGGTCACCGGCGGCGTCGACGTGGCCGACCGGGTGGTGACCCTGCACATCCTGTTGCCCAACCTGCTGGCGATGATGGCCGGCAAGCTCAAGGGCCGCCTGCAGCAGGAAGGCCAGCTGCTGCTCGAGAAGAAATAGCCATCCCCATCCATCCGATCGACCCCGAGGAGACGACCGCATGCGCAAGAAGCAACCCGAGGATAAGCACTTCACCCACGGCTCCAGCGGCGCCAACGCCGACATGGCCGTTGAGGGCTCCGTGAAGCACGAGGATCGCCACATCGACGTGCCGCATTCGCGCCCGGCCGAACCCCTGGCGGAAGGCGAGAAGCACGACCAGCTGGCCGAGAAGGAAGCCCGTGCGGAAGACCGCCAGGAGGCCCTGCTGGACGAGGCGATCGAGGAGACCTTCCCGGGCTCCGACCCGATCAGCCCCAAGCACATCACCTGAGCCCCAAGACGATCTGGGGGGCCTAGGCCTTCTTCAGGGCGCGCCGCAGGCTCTTCTTGGGGCCGGGCGCGCCCGCATTTGTATCCAGGCCGGCCTGCTGCTCGACCTCGGCGTTGAGCTCGGCGCCGGCCAGGATGACGATGTTGGACAGCCAGTTCCACATCATGAAGCCGATCACCGCGCCCAGCGAGCCGTAGGTCTTGTCGTAGTGGGCGAAGTTGCCGACGTAGAGCGACAGCGCCGCCGAGAGCGCCATCCAGGCGGCCAGGGCCGCGAGGCTGCCCCAGCTGACCCATTGGAAGGGCACGGGCCGGTGGCTGGGGCCATAGCGGTAGAGCAGGGCGATGAACAGGCCAAGCGCCGCCACCAGGATCGGCCAGCTGACCAGGTTGAGCATGACCGCGGCGTGGTGGCCGACGAAGGCCTCGGCGGCGGGGCCCGCGCCCAGCACGCCAAGGGCGGTCAGGCTGAACGCCATGAGGCCGAGGGTGAAGACCAATGAAAGCAGAGTCTTGTGGAGGAAATTTCGCGTCTCGTGCTGTTCGTAGGCGATGTTGAGGCCGGTCATCAGGGCCTTGACCGCCCCGTTGGCGCTCCAGATCGAGGTCAGCAGGCCGATGACCAGGGTGAGCGACAGGCCGCCTTTCTGGGCTTCCGCCATGCGGATCATTTGGTCGCCGAGGAAGGTCAGCGACGCGCCCGGCAGGAAGATGCTGAGCACCTGCAGGTGGTGCTGCACGTGCTGCACGTCGGAGAACAGGCCGTAGAGGGCCACGAAGGCCACGAGCGCGGGGAACAGGGCCAGCAGGTTGTAGAAGCTCACCCCCGCCGCGATCAGCGGGATCTGGTCGTCCATGAACTCCTTCTGGGCGCGGAGCAGAATCTCCTTCCAGGCCCGGGCCGAGATACGCAGCGGCGAGCGCACCCGGGCGCCCGGGCTCGGCGCGTCGGGGGATTGCCGGCGCAGGGCCAGGACGC
This sequence comes from Phenylobacterium sp., assembly GCA_004799545.1. Classification (GTDB taxonomy): domain Bacteria; phylum Pseudomonadota; class Alphaproteobacteria; order Caulobacterales; family Caulobacteraceae; genus Phenylobacterium. The sequence continues at coordinate 13,161 of SSMU01000009.1, read as the reverse complement.
CGACGCCGGCCAGCACGGCGATCGGCGCGGCGTCGAACAGCAGCCTGCGAATGAGCCGCGCCATGCAAGGGGTCCCCTAAGTGTCCGACGCGGGCGGCAATGCCCGCACGTCGCCCGCGGTTCCGGCCCGCACGCTCAAGCCTGAACGCGCGACCCCCGCCGAACGGCCAGGCGTTGCATCGCCTGCGGGGCCGCATGCTATGGCTCAGCCATGCGACAGCGCTCCGCCCGCCTCGACCAGAACGGCTTCTCGACGGTCAAGCTTGGCACGTCGCGGTTCAGCCTGGACGATCCCTACTACCTGATCCTGGCGATGAGCTGGCGGGCCTTCCTGCTCTCCGTGGTGGCGCTGATCCTGGGCGTCAACGTGATCTTCGCGGTCCTCTATTGGCTAGCGCCTGGGTCGCTGGCCAACGCCCATCCGCACAGCTACGCCGACGCCTTCTTCTTCAGCGTCGAGACCCTGGCGACGGTGGGCTACGGGGAGATGACGCCGGCCAACGGCTACGGCCACGTGGTCTCGACGATCGAGATCCTGGTCGGCCTGTTCCTCACCGCCTTCGTCACTGGCGGATTCTTCGCCCGGTTCGCCCGGCCGCAGCCGCGGCTGATCTTCAGCCGCACGGCGGTGATCGCGCCCTACGAGGGCGGCCGGGCGTTGATGGTGCGCGTGGCAAGCCGGCGGATCCACGCGATCAGCGAGGTGCGCGGCCGGATCAGCTACCTGAAGACCATCGAGCTGCAGGGCGGCGGCAACCTCAGGCGGTTCTACGACCTGAAGCTGGTGCGCAACGAGAACCCGGTGCTGTCGCTGTCCTGGACCCTGATCCATCCGATCGATGAAGCGAGCCCGCTGTTCCACCTGACCAAGGAGCGGATGGCGGCGGAAACGCCGCGCCTGATGGTATCGATCAGCGGATTCGACGAGGCGATCTCCTCGCAGATCAATGACCGGCACAGCTACCTGCCGGAGGATATCGAGGTCGGGCGCAGGTTCGCGCACATCCTGACCGACCTCCCGGACGGCGCGGTGCAGCTCGACCTCACCCGCATGCATGAGACCGAGCCGGTGGCCGCGGAGGCGGATCAGCTCGCGGGCTTGACCGTCTCGTAGGCTTCCTGGGCGGCCAGCCATTCGCGCTCGGCGGCCTCCAGGGCGGCGTGGGCCTCGCCGCGCTTGTGGCCGAACTCGGCGGCGCGGGCCGGGTCGCCGGCGAAGGTCCTGGGATCGGTGAGCACCGCGTCGATCGCCTCCAGCGCCTCGGCGGCGCGGGCCAGGGCGGCCTCGGCGGCCTCGACCCGGCGCCGGGCGTTGCCGCTCGGCGGCTTGCGGCCGGCGGGCGTTGGCGGCGGGGGCGGCGGCTCGGGCTCCGGCTCGGCCCTGACCTGGGTCGGCGCGCGGCCGGCGGCGCGGGCCCGGTCCAGCACGAAGCGGGCATAGTCCTCCATGTCGCCGTCGAACGGGGTGATGGTCGCGTCGGCGGCGAGCCACAGCCGGTCGGCGACCAGCTCCATCAGCGAACGGTCGTGGGTTATCAGGATGACCGCGCCCTCGTAGTCGTTCAGCGCCTCGAGCAGGGCCCGGCGGCTGTCGATGTCCAGGTGGTTGGTTGGCTCGTCGAGGATCAAGAGGTGCGGGGCCTCCATGGCCACCAGGTTCAGCAGCAGGCGGGCGCGCTCGCCGCCGGACAGGTTGGCGACGGTGGTGGACTGCTTGGCGAAGCCGAGGCCGAACTGCGCCAGCTTCGAGCGGCGCTGCGATTCCGAGGACTCCGGCAGGGCGCGGCGGATGATCTCCAGCGGGGTGTCGGAGGGATCGAGCGCCTCGATCTGGTGCTGGTGGAACCAGCCCACCCGCATCTTGGCCGACCGGTGCATGTGGCCGGCCTCCAGCTTCAGGGCGCCGGCGACCAGCTTGGCGAAGGTCGATTTGCCGGCCCCGTTGACGCCCAAGAGGCCGATGCGGTCGTCGACGTCGAGGCGCAGGTCCATCTTGCGCAGGATCGGCGGGCCGCCGTAGCCGACGGTGGCGCCTTCCAGGCGCAGCAGCGGCGGGGCCAGCGGACGGTCCGGCGAGGGCAGGGTGAAGGGGGCGACGTGCTCCTCGATCACCGCGGAGATCGGCGGCAGCTTGGCGATGGCCTTCAGCCGCGACTGGGCCTGGCGGGCCTTCGAGGCCGTGGCGCGGAAGCGGTCGACGAAGGACTGCATGTGGGCGCGCTTGGCCTCGACCTTGACGCGGGCGGCCTCCTGCAGGCGCAGCTTCTCGGAGAGCTGCAGCTCGAAGGAATCGTAGCCGCCGGCGAAGAGGGTGAGCTTGCCGTCCTTCATGTGCAGGATGTGGTCGACCGAGTTGTTCAAGAGCTCGCGGTCGTGGCTGATGATGATGGCGGTGTGCGGATACTTCCGCAGGCGCGCCTCCAGCCACAGGGCGCCTTCCAGGTCCAGGTAGTTGGTGGGCTCGTCGAGCAGCAGGAGGTCGGGCTCGGCGAACAGCGAGGCGGCCAGCGCCACCCGCATCCGCCAGCCGCCGGAGAACTCGGCCATCGGCCGCGTCAGGTCGGCGTGGGTGAAGCCGAGGCCGGCCAGGATCTCGGCGGCGCGCGACGGGGCGCGGTCGGCGTCGATGGCCAGCAGCCGGTCGTAGATCTCCCCCAGGCGCTCGGGCTCGGCGGTCTCCAGGGCGGTCAGCAGGGCGTCGCGCTCGACGTCGGCGGCGAGCACGGTCTCCAGCAGCGGCACGGGCGTCGCCGGATGCTCCTGATCCACCGAGCCGATGCGGGCGTCCTTGGGCAGGCCGATGTCGCCGTCGCCCTGGGTCAGCTGGCCGAGGATCAGCTTGAACAGGGTCGATTTGCCCACGCCGTTGCGGCCCACCAGCCCGACCTTGGCGTCGCGCGGCAGGGTGACGGTGGCGTGGTCCAGGAACCGGCGGCCCCAGGCGTCGAAAACAAGGTCGTGGATCTGAAGCATTGGACGGGTAGGGGATCGGGCGGGCGCGACAGCGCGCCTCGCGCAGGACTGCGGGATGGGCGGAAGGATCAGGATGAATGAAGCCGGGCCGCCACCTGATCCGGCGCGGTGCATAGCAGAAGACGTCGCGGCTTCCCATATGTGTCGCCGCGGTGCTTGGCGAGGGCGGACCTTGCCGCTATAGAGCCCGCCACCTCGCGGCGCTTCGCGCCCGGGATTCCCTGAATTTGGAAGTCCAGACCGCCCCATGACCGAACGCACCTTCTCGATCATCAAGCCCGACGCCACCAAGCGGAACCTGACGGGCAAGATCAACACGGTGATCGAAGACGCCGGCCTGCGCATCGTCGCCCAGAAGCGCATCCGCATGAGCGACGCCCAGGCCAAGACCTTCTACGAGGTCCACGCCGAGCGGCCGTTCTACGGCGAGCTGGTGGAGTTCATGACCTCCGGCCCGGTGGTCGTGCAGGTGCTGGAAGGCGAGGGCGCCGTGGCCAAGTACCGCGAAGTGATGGGGGCCACCAACCCCGCCCAGGCGGCGGACGGCACCATCCGCAAGCTCTATGCGAACAACGTCGGCGAGAACTCGGTCCACGGCTCCGACAGCCAGGACAACGCCCGGCTCGAGATCGCCCAGTTCTTCACCGACGACGAGATCGTCGGCTAAGCCCACCCCTCCCTTGAGAGCCCGGAAGTTCACGCTTCCGAGCAACCCGAACCGCGCCCGGGGTGTTCTGGCGCGAAACAAGGAACCCAACCCACTTGAATATGCGTGCGATGAAACTCGGAAGCTTTTCCGATCGCCTGACCGATCAGGCCGAAGCCAAGAAGGCGCTGCTTGAGAAGTTCAAGCCCAAGCCCACCATCCGGCCGGTGACCTTCGAGACCAGCGAGCAGCGCAAGGCGCGCGAACTGGAAGAGGTCCGCGCCAAGCGGGTCGCCGACAAGGAAGAGGCCCGCCTGCGCGCCGAAGCCGAGGCGGAAGCCCAGCGGCTGGCGCTGGAGAACGACGAGCAGCACCAGCTCGATCTGAAGCGCAACGAGCGCAAGGACCGCAAGGCGGCCGCCAAGGCCGACGCCCGCGCCCGGCGCGAAGCGAAGTCGGCGGCCCGCCGCTAGCCGCCTACTGACCGAGCCACTTTTGCTGGCTGGCGCTTAGTCGCCCCCGCCGCCGGTGAGGCGGCGGGACAGGTCGCCGTAGTAGCCCTGGATCAGCAGCTCGACGGTGTCGCCGGTCTCCTCGGCGTCGAAGGCGAGGTCCTTGGCCAGCTGCACGGCGGCTGAGCGGCTAAGGCCGCTCTCGATGGCTTCCCCGTCCTTGAAGACGGTCCAGTCGCCTTCCTTCAGCGTCACCGCGTATTGGACCATTCGGCATATCCCTCGCGGAGGTTTCAGCGTCTACGCCGCGCGAAAGTTCCCGCAGGTGCAGGGAGGACCGGCGCGGCGCCGAGCGTCGATTGCTGACCTGAGTCCCAGGTGTCGAGAAGACGAGGGGCGCCACAAGATCAGATCGGGGCGCCCGGCGATGCCTGCGATCTCTTCGGCCGCTCACGAACCGTGGCCATCAGTTGATGGATCGCCCAGGTTGGGGCCGGATTTACAGCGTAATCGGCTTACCGTGCGGCGTCCGGCGGTAGGCGTCGGCCCAGGCCGATTTGCGGTCCGCGAGGGCCTGTCGTCCGGCCAGACGCTTGGCGATGGCGAGCCGCTCCAGCGCCGCCAGCCAGCGCTCGTAGTAGAACGCCGGATCGTCCATAGGACCCGCCGCCTTCAACTCCTCCGACAGGGCCTGCGCCCATTCGGGCCAGGTGAAGGCCCCCTGCGCGTGGAGCCGCAGGGCGAGCGCGAAGGCCTGCGCCTGCCAGGGCTCGGCGAACACCGGACCGCCAGAGTCTTGGGGCGCGTCCTTCGGCAGCTGCGGGAGGGCGAGCAGGTCAGGCGGGCTCAAGATAGGGCTCCCACAGGTCGAGGCTGACGCTGTCGCGCGGATCGGCCGCCTCGCCCCACAGCTCGCAGGCGGCGAAGCGGACGGTGTAGAGGTGGCGCGGATCCTCCCCCAGGCCGTGGGCGTGGGAATCCGGGAACACATGCGCGCCGTGCCAGGCGATCACCTCGCCGGTCCGGCCGCGGGCGTAGCGCGGCAGGCGGGTGTGGCCGGGCGGATTGAGGTTGCGGCCACGGACCGCGTCGCCGGGCTTGAACGCCGGGGCGGCGGCGACCTCGCGCCGGTAGCCGCCCGGCGTGGCGAACATGGTCTCGACCTGGGCGGCCTGGAGGTGCGGCGTGGCGGCCTCGAAGCCCGGGGCGGCGCGGCCGCGGGCGATCTCCTCCGGCGTCGCCAGGCCGTGCTTGAAGACCAGCTCACTGAGCGAGCGGAACCACTTCTCGTAATAGGTCATGGCCAGGTAGTCGGGGCCGGGAATCAGCTCCCTTTGATGCCGGCCGGCGTCGATGTTCGAGCGGGTGGGGGAGGCGATGGTCATGGCCAGCACGCGGCCTTCCCACCGATGGTGGAAGACCGGCTCGCCGGCCTCGGGCGCGAGGGGGCCCAGGCCGGCCATGCCGCCCATGTCGTGGACGCCGTTCACAGCCGGGCCGTGCCGATCATGCCGTTGCGGGTGACCAGGGCGGCGAGCGCGTCCTCGCCCAGGCCCTCGGTCCCGGCCGGCCGTTCGGGGATCACCAGGTAGCGGAGCTCGGCGGTGGAATCCCAGACGCGGACCTCGGTCCCGGACGGCAGCGTCACGCCGAACTCGGCCAGCACGCCGCGCGGATCGATCACCGCGCGCGAGCGGTAGGCGTTGGACTTGTACCAGACCGGCGGCAGGCCCAGCACCGGCCACGGGTAGCAGGAGCACAGGGTGCAGACGACCATGTTGTGGACGCCCGGCGTGTTCTCGACCGCCCGCATGTGGTCGCCCTGGCGGCTGTCGTAGCCGAGCTCGCCGATGGCGGCGGTGGCGTCGGCCATCAGGCGGGCGTGATAGGCCGGATCGGTCCAGGCGCGGGCCACCACGCGGGCCCCATTGCGCGGGCCGACCCGATGCTCGAAGTGGTCGACGATGGCGTCGAGGGCGGCGGGATCGACCAGGCCCTTCTCGACCAGCAGGGACTCCAGCGCCTTGACCCGCAGCTCCATGTCCGAGGGCGGGTGCTGGCCGGGCTCGTGATCGTGATGATGATCGTGGTCGTCGTGGTGGTCGTGGGCCATGGCGGGCGGAGAGTGGCGGAAGCGCCGCCGGCTGTGAAGCGTTTCGCGTGACGGAGCGGCCGTTCGGCGCGATGCTTTGGGGATTGAGGAGGCCAGTCATGGACGAGCCGCACCTGATCTACTTCGCCGATCCCATGTGCTCCTGGTGCTACGGCTTCTCGCCGGTGATCGCGGCGATCCGCAAGGCGTTCGGCCGCGGCCTGCCGGTTCGGACCATCATGGGCGGCCTCAGGCCCGGAACCGCCGAGCCGATGACCGAGGCGGCCAAGCGCGAGGTGCTGAACCACTGGACCCATGTGCACGAGGCGACCGGCCTGCCGTTCGACACCCACGCCATGGACCGCGCAGGCTTCGTCTACGACACCGATCCGGGCGCGCGGGCCGTGGTGGTGGTGCGCCGGGAGGGCGAGGAGCTGGCGGTGAATTACCTGGCCCGCGCCCAGAAGGCCTTCTACGCCGAGGGCCGGGACCTGACCTCCGGCGAGGTGCTGGCCGACCTCGCCGAGGAGCTGGGCGTCGACCGCATCAGCTTCCTCGAGCAGTGGACTTCGGAAGCGGCCAAGCAGGAGACCTGGCGCGACTACGCGGTCTCGCAGCGGGCCGGGGTCACCGCCTTCCCGACCCTGGTGGGCGGGCCGAACGAGGCCGGGGTCTATGGCGTGGTCACCCGCGGCTACGCTCCGCCCGACGATGTCGTGGGCGTGCTGAAGGACTGGATCCGGCGGATCGCGGCCTAGGCCTGGATCACCAGGCGTAGGCTTCGGGGGCGGGGCCGCCGGGGCCGGGGAAGATGCGGTCGAGCTCGGCGAGGGTGTCGGGCTCCAGCGGCTGCTCGACGGCGGCGAGGTTGGCTTCGAACTGCTCCAGGGTCCGCGGGCCGACGATCGGGGCGGTGACGCCGGGGCGGTGGGCGAGCCAGGCCAGGGCCACGTCGGCGGGCGCGCGGCCGAGCGTCTCGCAGAGCGCCTCGAAGGCCACCACGGCCTCGCCCTTCTGGACGTAGGCGCGGCGGCCCTTGTCATTGCCCTTCGGCGCCCCGCCGAGCGCGCCGGCGGCCAGCGGACTGTAGGGCAGGAAGGCCATGCCGTAGGCGGCGCAGGCCGGCAGCACCTCCAGCTCCACGGTCCGCTTCATCAGGTTGTAGACGCTCTGCTCGGACGCCAGGCCCAGGAAGTCGCGGCGCCTCGCGCTCTCGTTGGCCTGGGCGATGTGCCAGCCGGCGAAGTTGGAGGAGCCCACGTAGAGCACCTTGCCCTGGGCCACGAGCACCTCCATGGCCTGCCAGATCTCTTCCCAGCGGGTCCCGCGGTCGACGTGGTGCATCTGGTAGAGGTCGATGTAGTCGGTGTTGAGCCGCTTCAGGCTGGCCTCGCAGGCCTCGCGGATGTGCTTGGCCGAGAGCCCCTTCTGGTTCGGGCCGACCCAGGAGCCGGAGCGTTTCACCGGGTCGGGCGAGCCCCACTCCATGGGCGCGGAATAGACCTTGGTGGCGAGCACGGTCTTCTCGCGCCGGCCGTTCCCCTGCGCGAACCAGCGGCCGATCAGGGCCTCGCTCTGGCCGGCGTTGTAGTTGTCCGAGGTGTCCAGCAGGTTCACCCCGCGCTCGAAGGCGGCGTCGAGGATGGCGAACGAGTGCGGCTCGTCGGTCAGCCAGGAGAAGTTGACGCTGCCCAGGCCCAGGGGGCCGATGGAGAGGCCCGTCGAGCCGAGCTTGCGGAGGGTCATGAGCTTAGGGTCTCCGGCGGTCAGGCGTCGATGGGGACGCCGTCGGCGCCGAGCGGCCCCACGGCGCCGGACGAGACGAACAGCGGCGTGGCGGGGCGCGGGCTCTCGACCCGGCCGAGCCCGGCCCAGGTGGCGAAGCCCAGCCGGTTGAGCAGGGCCGGGCGCTCGGCGGCGCGGACGGCCGGATCGAGGCCCAGCACCATGTTCTCCTGCTGCCGGATGTAGGGACGGCAGTGGTAGCTGAGCAGGGCGTGGCGCGGCTCGTCGGTGCGGTTGGCGCCGGTGCCATGCCAGATGCGGCCGTCGAAGCAGAGGATCGAGCCGGCCTTGCCCTCCGCGCCGATCGTGTCCTCGAGGGTCGGCATGTTGGCCGGCTCGGCCGGGGCATAGGCCGACGAGCGCGGGGTGGCGGCCGAGTTGAGGTGGCTGGCGGGGACCAGGCGAGTGCCGCCGTTGGCCTCGGTGAAGTCGTCCAGCATCCAGGCGATGTTGGCCACCACCGGCGAGGGCGTCCAGAAGCCGACGTAGCCCTGGTCGGTGTGCAGCACCATCGGCTCGCCGCCGGGATGGGCGATGTTGGCGGTGAAGCTGGAGACCAGGAAGTCGGGGCCCAGCAGGTGGCCCATCAGGGCGCCCACGATCGGATGCAGCATCAGGTCGCGGAACACCCGGCCCTTGTTAAGCAGCATCCAGATCCGCTGGTTCGGCTGCGACGGCCCGCCGTCGCGGAAGGCGACGCCGCGGGCCCGCTCGCCCTCGGCCTGCTCGACCAGCCGGGCCTTCAGGGCGGCGACCTCGGCGGCGGAGAGCACGTTCGGCACGACGCAATAGCCCAGCGCGTCCAGCTGGCGGCGCGCTTCGTCGAGGTCGGGCGTTGGCGCGGCGAGGCGGACGGCGACGGACATGGTGCGGCTCCCTGACGGCCTGGCCGGCAGGTTAACCCCGGGATCGTCCGGGTGGCTAGCCGCGTTTTTGAGCAACCGGTCTGTTTTATCGCCGCCGTAACCCGCCCGCGGTCAGGCGCCCGGGATCGGCATGACCGGCATCACGTCGACGCCGTCGCCCGGGAAGATGGCGAAGTGCGGGTGGCCTTCGAACATCTTGGCCGCGGCCGCGTGGTCGTCGGCCTCGACGATGACATAGCCGGCCATGGTGTTCTGGGCGTCGGCGACGCCGGCCTTGGTGACCCGCTTGGTCTTGCCGAGCGGTCCGCCGCCCTCGACCACCTGGCTGGCGTGGCGGCTCATCCAGTCGGTCCAGGCCTGCATGCCCTTGGCGATGGTCGCCGGATCGGGTGGGCCGCCGGCGCCGGGTTGGCCGGTGTAGATCGCCAGGAACTTCGCCATGGGTGTCTCCTTCGTTGATGCGTCTCGCGGGCCATCCCCGCCTCGAGCCTTAGGACGCGCCGGCCGGACGGCGGCCGACAAAACCGTCCCGGCGGCTCACTTCATGCGGGGCGGCGGGTTGCGGCCAAGGTCCTGGATCAGCTTGGTCAGCATGTAGAGCCGGGGCGTGACGGTGTTCAGCTCGATGTATTCCTTGTCGGAGTGGAAGCCGCCGCCGACCGGGCCCAGGCCGTCGAGCGCGGGGACGCCGGCCGCCGCGGCCAGCGCCGATTCCGAGGCGCCGCCGTTGCCGCCCTCCGCGAGCGTCAGGCCGATCCCGGCGTAGATCGCCTTGGCGCGGGCCGCGAGGTCCTCGGTCGCCGGGTTGACCTGCAGCGGCGGGAAGGCGCCCTCGCGCCAGATCGTCACCTTGGTGTCGGGGATGACGGTGGTCTGGGCGTTCTTCACCAGCACCGCCTGGACCTCGTCCATCTGCTTGAGGTCGCGGACCCGGACGTTGATCTGGCCCTCGGCGTCCTCGGGGATGATGTTGGCCCGCGTGCCGCCGGTGATGACGGTGAGGTTGGCGGTCAGCCCGTCGCCGGATTTTGGGAAGACGTCGTCGGCCTGGATCTGGTGGATCAGCTCGACGGCGGCATTGCGGCCGTCCTGCGGCGCCATGCCGGCGTGGGCGGCGCGGCCCTTCACCACGATGTGGAAGGTGGACGAGCTCTTGCGCCAGACGGTGAGCATGTCCGGGGCGTCGCCCGGCTCCATGTTGAGCTCGACGTCGGCGTCCTGGAGCAGGCGGCTGATCAGCTTCTGGGTCCCGGGCGAGCCGCGCTCCTCCGAGGTCTCGATCAGCAAGGTGACCTGCTTGAAGTCCTTGAAGCCCTGGTCGTGCAGCAGCTGGAGGGCGGTGAGGGCCTCGATCACGCCACCCTTCTCGTCGCCGACGCCCGGGCCATAGGCGCGCTCGGCGTCGGTGCGGAAGGCCCGCTTGGCCACCGTGCCGGGGCCGAACACCGTGTCCATATGGGCGATGATCAGGATGCGGCCCTTGCCGGTCCCATCGAGCCGGGCGACCAGGTTGTCGGGCAGGCCCTCGGCCTCGGCGGGCACGGATTCGACGCTCATGCCGAGCGCCTGCAAGCGAGGGGTGAGGACCCCGGCGACCTTGCGGCCGCCCTCGGCGTCGCCGGTGCCGGAATCGATGTCGACCACCTGTTGCAGGAGGGCGAGCTGCGCCGGGCGGGCGGCCTCGGCCGCGGCCCACATCCTGGCGTCCTTGGGGGCCGCCTCCGCCGCGCCGCAAGCCAACAGGGCGGCGGCGGCCGTAGCTGTGAAACAGGTCTTACGCATGGAACCCTCCCGCCCGATCCGGGCCAGGCTTGGCTGTCGCGCGGGCGGGACCCTGGCGCAAGGGGGCCTGCGGCGACGCTCACCTTGCGCCGACGCGTCAGGCACGCGATATCGGAGGGACAGCGCGGGCGTTCGTGCGACGCCCGCCGAAGACATCTCCAGAAGGGCTTCCCCCAATATGCGTGACCCCACAACCGCGCTCGGCCTGGTTCCGATGGTGGTCGAACAGACCAGTCGCGGCGAGCGCGCCTACGACATCTTCTCCCGCCTGCTGAAGGACCGGATCGTCTTCGTGGCGGGCCCGATCGAGGACGGCATGGCCGCGCTGGTCTGCGCCCAACTGCTGCACCTGGAGGCGGAGAACCCGAAAAAAGAGATCCAGATGTACATCAACTCGCCGGGCGGCATCGTCACCAGCGGCCTCGCGATCTACGACACCATGCAATACATCAAGAGCCCGGTGATCACCCTGTGCATGGGCATGGCGGCCTCCATGGGCTCGTTCCTGCTGATGGCCGGCGAGAAGGGCCAGCGCATCGCGCTGCCGAGCGCGCGGATCATGGTCCACCAGCCCTCCGGCGGCTTCTCCGGCAAGGCCACCGACATCCAGCGGCACGCCGAGGACATCATCAAGACCAAGCGGCGGCTGAACGAGCTCTACGCCAAGCACACCGGCCAGCCGATCGAGGTGGTCGAGGAGACGCTGGACCGCGACTTCTTCATGACCGCCGAAGAGGCCAAGGCCTGGGGCCTGGTCGACCACGTGTGGGAGCGCCGCGAGGGCGACGAAAAGTAAGCTTCCTTCTCCCCCCTGCGGGAGAACGGCGTCTAGGCCAGCCGCTCCCGCGCCACGCGGAGCAGCTCGGCCTGACCTTCCGCGCCCGTGACGTCGATCCGTTCGAAGGGGCCGTCGTCCGGCCCGCGGACGTCGGCGAACAGGCCCTTGGGGTCCTCGTGGAAATGCAGGAAGGCGCGGGCCTTCCGGTAGAAGGTCCCGGGAGACCGCTCGGTGAGGCCGGGCAGGGCGCGCAGGTCCGCGAGCAGTCGCTCCAGCGGACCGAGGTCCTCAGGTCTGGCGTGCCTCATGCCGGCGTCCTCATGGCTTCCCCCGGAACACCTGGTAGCCCTTGATCTCGGCTAAGGCGATCATCTCGCGGTCGCCGGAGGTGTCGCCGTAGGCGGCTTTCAGCGCCATGTCGGGGCCGAAGGCGGCGCGCAGCCGGACGATCTTCTCCGGGCCGCGGCAGTTGGGCGTGGCGAAGGCGCCCGCCACCCGATCCTGGACGTCGTAGGCCAGCTCGGTGGCGATCAGGGCGTCGGCGCCCAGCTTCTCGGCGAACGGAGCGACCACCACGCTGGGCGAGGCCGAGACGATGACCAGGCGCGCGCCCTCCGCCCGCCAGCGACGCCAGGCGGCCAGGGCGTCGGGACGCAGCAGGCGGGGCCCAAAGATCTCTGCGAAGCTGCGGGCCTCGGCCTCCAGCGCCTCGCGGCCTAGCCCTTGCAGGAACTCCCGGACCGCCTGGGCCTTTAAGCGGCCCCGGTCGCGATGCACGAGATAGCCGATCAGGCCGGGGGCCAGCCGCAGCACGCCCAGGGCGTAGCGCAGCGGGCCCGCCCGCCACTTCAGGAAGGCCGTGAAACTGTCCCGGACCGTGATCGTCCCGTCGAAGTCGAAGGCCACCAGCGGGGGCTGCGGCCGATTTACTTCGGTTCGGCGACGATCTTGTGCCATTTCGAGGCGATTCCCATTTAGAACCACGGTGCGTCCTGGGATGGGGCGCCACGTCGCCAATTGTCGCTCCCATGAGCGAAGGCTTGTGATCCTTAGGCGGATCGGGGAATGTCAAGACTTAGACAACCCGCGGCGCGTATTCTGCATTGATGGGGTGAGACCACCCCGAAGGGCGATGCAGGGGCTCGCCGGCCCCCCGGGTCGCCTAGAGAGTGAGAAACGACCATGACAAAGGCCGCGAGCGGAGATTCGAAGAGCACCCTTTATTGCTCATTCTGCGGCAAGAGCCAGCATGAGGTCCGCAAGCTTATCGCCGGTCCGACGGTGTTCATCTGTGATGAATGCGTCGAGCTGTGCATGGACATCATCCGCGAAGAGCACAAGATCTCCTTCGTCAAGTCGAAGGACGGTGTCCCGACCCCGAAGGAGATCCGCGAAGTCCTTGACGATTATGTGATCGGCCAGGACCACGCCAAGAAGGTCCTCTCGGTCGCGGTGCACAACCACTACAAGCGCCTGAACCACGCCTCGAAGAACAACGACGTGGAACTGGGCAAGGCCAACATCCTGCTGGTCGGCCCGACCGGCACCGGCAAGACCCTGCTGGCCCAGACGCTGGCTCGAATCATCGACGTGCCGTTCACCGTCGCCGACGCGACGACCCTGACCGAGGCCGGCTACGTCGGCGAGGATGTCGAGAACATCATCCTGAAGCTGCTGCAGGCGGCCGACTACAACGTCGAGCGGGCGCAGCGCGGCATCGTCTACATCGACGAGGTCGACAAGATCAGCCGCAAGTCGGACAACCCCTCGATCACCCGCGACGTGTC
>SSMU01000008.1 GCA_004799545.1 Phenylobacterium sp. | reverse complement strand
TGTGGACGTTCACATCGCCAGGATCTGCAAAGACCTAGGTCTTCCAGATCCTCCCCCAGCGCGCAGCGCGATCAGGGGGAGGTGGTCCGAAGGACCGGAGGGGGTTGCAGCCCACGAGCCTCCCCACCGCCCTGCCCCTCAACCCCCTCAGTCCCTCCGGGACAGCTCCCCCTGTGGGGGAGCATCTGAGGACCGCCGTTCCTCCGCCTAGAGCGGCGCGGTCGCCTCATCCAGCCAGGCCTTCACCTCGGCCGGGACCTGCGGCCCGATCACCGCACGCACCCGAGCGTGGTAGGCGTCGACCTGATGGCGCTCCTCGTCGGAGAGCATCTCGACGGCGATCAGCCGGCGGTCGAGGGGGGCCAGCGTCAGGGTTTCGAAGGCCATCATCGGCCGCTCGCCGCCTTTGATCTCCTGGGCGGGCGTGACCACCTGCAGGTTCTCGATGCGGATGCCGTAGGCGCCTTCCTTGTAGTAGCCGGGCTCGTTGGAGACGATCATCCCGGGGCGCAGCGCGACTGCGTTGGGGGCCTTGGCGATCCGCTGCGGACCCTCGTGGACGCCGAGGTAGGAGCCGACGCCGTGGCCGGTGCCGTGGTCGTAGTCGAGGCCGTGGGCCCAGAGCGCGCTGCGCGCCAGGACGTCCAGCGCCGAGCCGGTGGTGCCGGCCGGGAAACGCACCCGGGCCAGGGCCAGGTGGCCCTTCAGCACCAGGGTGAAGCGCTCGCGCATCTCCTGGCTGGGCTCGCCGATCGCCACGGTGCGGGTCACGTCGGTGGTGCCGTCCAGGTACTGGGCGCCGGAATCCACCAGCAGCAGGGCGCCGGCCTCGCTGCGGCGGTTGAGCCGCTTGGTCGGCCGATAGTGGACGATGGCGCCGTTGGAGCCGGCGCCGGCGATGGTGTCGAAGGAGAGGTCCTTGAGGAGGCCGGTCTGCTCGCGGAAGGCCTCCAGCTTGGCGACCGCGGTCACCTCGTCCGGCGGGTTGGCCTGGCCCTCGGTGGCCAGCCAATGCAGGAACTGGGTGAGCGCCGCGCCGTCGCGGGCGTGGGCCTTGCGGCTGCCCTCGATCTCGATGGGGTTCTTGCAGGCCCTGGGCAGGGCGCAGGGGTCCTCCGCGCGGATCACCTCCGCGCCGGCGCTGTTCAGCGCCTCGAAGTACCAGGCCGAGGACTGGGCCGGATCGACCACCACCCGCTTGCCCTTCAGCTCGGCCAGGGCCTGCGGCAGGTCGGAGGGGGTCTCCAGCCGCACCTCGTTGCCAAGCCAGGGCCTGAGCTCCGGCGTCACCTTCTGCGGATCGATGAACAGCCGCGCCGAGCCGTCGGAATTCAGGATCGCCTGGCCGAACGGCAGGGGCGAGCGGATGACGTCGCCGCCGCGCACGTTGAACAGCCAGGCGATGGAGGCCGGCGCGGTCAGCACGGTCGCCTCGGCGCCGCGCGCCGTCAACGCCTCGCCCAGCCGATGGCGCTTCGAACTGCTCTCCTCGCCCGCATACTGCAGCGGGTGCGGCACGACCGGGGCGGTGGGTTGCGGCGGACGCTGCGCTCCCCAGGCCTGGTCGATCGGGTTCAGGCTCACGGGCCTAAGTTCCGCGCCGGCCTTGGCGGCGGCGGCCTTCAGCCGCTCCAGGGCGTCGGGGCTGTGCAGGCGCGGATCGTAGCCGATGCGGGCGCCCTTGGCCGGCGCGCTCTCCAGGTAGGCGGGCACGCCGCCCTCCACCAGGTCGCGGATCTCGAACAGCGAGCCGTCCACCTGGTCGCGGACCTGCAGGGTGTAGCGGCCATCCACGAAGACCGCGGCCTTGTCCTTCAGGATCACCGCCGCCCCGGCCGAGCCGGTGAAGCCGGTGGCCCAGGCCAGCCGGTCGTTGGCGGCGGGCAGGTATTCATTCTGGTGCTCGTCCTCGTGCGGCACCAGCACCCCGTCCAGGCCCTGCTGGGCCATGGCCTGGCGGATCAGCGGCACATGCTTGGAGCCGAAGGAACGGTCGGTGGATTCATCGAAGGTCTGACGCATGGCAGGCGATGTAGTCCCTTCCGTAGCGAGGGGCAAAGGCCGCGGGGCGCGCGCTTATTTCACCCGGATAAAATTGACAGCCGACACCGGGGCGGCCTAGGAAGCGGCCATGGACAAGCAGAGCCGGCGCGAAGCGCTTCGCCAGTACAAGGAGAAGAAGCCGGCGATCGGCGTGTTCGCGGTGCGCTGCGCGGCGAGCGGCGAGGTCTGGGTGGCGGCCTCGCGCAACCTCGACCAGCAGCAGAACGGCGTCTGGTTCGGCCTGAGGCTGGGATCGCATCCCAACCGGGCGCTGCAGGCGGCCTGGGCGGCGCACGGCGAGGCGGCCTTCGCCTTCGAGCGCCTTGAGGTGCTGGAGGACCGGGACCACAGCCCGCTGGCCATCGACCTGATGCTGAAGGACGCCGAGAAGCGCTGGCGCGAGACGCTCGGCGCCAGGAAGGTGACCGGCTAAGGCCGGCGCAAGGTCAGGGTCGCCCAGGCGTCGCGGTGCAGCCGCCGCTCCAGCCGGAAGCCGCGCGACACGTAGGCCGCCAGCACGCGGCGCTCCTGGGTGCGCAGCAGGCCTGAGAGGATGGCGAAGCCGCCGGGCTTCAGCGCGCCCTTGATGTCCTGCGCCAGGGCCACCAGCGGCGGGGCCAGGATGTTGGCGAACACCAGGTCGTAGGGGCCGTCGTCGCGGACCACGGCGGCGTCCAGGCCGATGGCGTGGACGAAGCGGGCCCGGGCGGCGTTCAGGGCGGCGTTCTCGTTGGCGATGCGGACCGAGGGCCTGTCGATGTCGGTGCCCAGCGCCACGGCCGATCCGGTGCGCGCCGCCGCGATCGCCAGCACCCCGGTGCCGCAGCCGACGTCCAGCACCCGGCCGAAGCCACGCCGCTTCAGCAGCCGGTCGTAGGCGACCAGGCAGCCGACCGTGGTGCCATGGTGGCCGGTGCCGAAGGCGGCGCCCGCCTCGATGCGCAGGTTGACGGTGTTGGCCGGCGCCAGGCCCCGGTCGTGGGCGCCATAGACGAAGAACCGCCCGGCGCGGACCGGCGGCAGGCCGGACAGGGACATGGCCAGCCAGTCGGCGTCGGCCAGGGTCTCGACGGCGACGCGCAGGCCTTTGAATCGCGCGAGCACGGCGGTGATGGCCGTCTGCTCGCTGGCCTCGGTGGGGAAGGCGTCGATGCGCCAGACGTCGTGCGCCTCGTCCTCCTCCAGGATCGAGTAGGTCAGGGCCTCGGTGGCCGGCTCGGCGTCGAGCGCGGCGGCGGCGGCCTCGGCCTCGGCGCGGGGCCCGCGGGCGACGATCTGGACGGCCGGCTCGGTCATGGCGCCCCTCTAGCGGGCGCCTCGGCGAAAGGCGAGGGGCCTTCAGCCCGCGGCGGGCGACGGATCGGCCTGGGCGGCGGCGGCCGGAGGGGCCGGCGGCGGCAGGTCGGAGCCGGCGGACTTGCCGCCGTCCATCGAGGGGAAGCTGGGCGCGGCGGCCGGCGTGTCGTCATAGGCGACGTGGGTCAGCGGCAGCTCCGGCGGCGGGTCGTCGCGCACCGCGATCTTCATCGGCGGCGGGACATAGGCGGTCGGGAAGATGTTCATCGCCTTGGTGGCGTCGGTGCCGAGCACATAGTCGGGGAGCTTGCCGGCGTAGCTGGCGAAGGTCGTGCTGTCGTCGGCGAACGGGCCGGCCGAGCGCACGCCGCCGCTGGTCGAGAGCATCTGCGGGCCGGCGGGACGGTCGTCCGAGGCGAGGTCGGGCTTGGCCGCCATGCCCATCAGCAGGCCGGCCACCGCGGCGATCGCTGCTCCCGAAACCAAGGCTCTCACTTGATATCTCCGTTCCAACGCGGCCTAGAAGCGCGTGGCGGAGGGATTGGTTCAGGGTCGAGTTCGTTTGGCTGTGACCGGCGGCGCCTCAGCTCTTCTCGACGAAGCTGTCTATGACCTTCTTCTCGCCGGCCTTCTCGAACATCACGGTGAGCTTGTTGCCTTCGATGCCGGTGACCTGGCCGTAGCCGAACTTCTGGTGGAACACCCGGTCGCCGCGTTTGAAGTCGCTGGACGCCGACGGCTCGGAGACGGCGACCAGCCGGCCCTCGCCCTCGATCACCTGCTGACGGCCCGGATGGCTGCCGCGATAGCCGGCCGCCTGGGCGCGGCGCCAGCCGGGGGAGGAATAGCCGGCCCCGAAGCTGGGCTGCTCGTCCCAGCGGCTGCCGTGCTGCTGCATGCCAGGGCCGCCGCCGTAATACCCCGTTTCGGAGGATGCCTCGACGTTGGCCAGCGGCAGCTCGTCGACGAACCGGCTGGGCAGCTGGCTGGTCCAGCGCCCATAGACTTGGCGGTTGGCGGCGAAGGAGACGCGGGCCTCCTCGCGGGCCCGGGTGATGCCGACGTAGGCCAGGCGGCGCTCCTCCTCGAGCCCCTTCTCGCCCTTCTCGTCCATCGACCGCTGCGAGGGGAAGACGCCTTCCTCCCAGCCGGGCAGGAAGACCAGCGGGAACTCCAGCCCCTTGGCCGAGTGCAGGGTCATGATCTGCACCGCGTCGGCGGCCGGTCCGCGGTCGAGGTCCATGACCAGGGAGACGTGCTCCAGATAGGCCTCAAGGGTCTCGAAGGCGCCCATCGACTGGACCAGCTCCTTGAGGTTCTCCAGCCGGGTCTGGGCGGTGGGGCCTTTGTCGAGCCTGAGCGCGTCGGTGTAGCCGCTCTCCTCCAGCACCTGCTCCATGACCCGCTGGTGCGGGACCTGGCCGGCCTGGGCCCGCCAGCGGTCGAGATCGCGCAGGAAATTGGCCAGCGAGGTGCGGGTGCGGGCGGCGAGGTCGTCGGTGAGCACGATCTGGCGCGCCGCGGTCGTCGCGGGCACGCCGTTCAGCCGGGCGACCTGCAGCAGCTTCTGGACCGTGGTGTCGCCGATCCCGCGCTTGGGGACGTTGACGATCCGCTCGAAGGCCAGGTCGTCGTCCGGCGACTGGATCAGCCGCAGGTAGGCGTGGGCGTCGCGGATCTCGGCCCGCTCGAAGAACCGCGGGCCGCCGACCACGGTGTAGGGGATCTGCAGCAGGACGAAGCGCTCTTCGAAGGCCCGCATCTGGAAGGAGGCGCGGACCAGGATGGCGATGTCGCGGTAGCGGCGGCCCTTGCGCTTGGCCTGTTCTATCTCGTCGGCCACCAGCCGGCTCTCGCCCTCGCCGTCCCAGACGCCGCGCACCACCACCTTTTCGCCGCCCTCGGCCTCGGTCCACAGGGTCTTGCCGAGCCGGCCCTTGTTGGCGGCGATCAGGCCGGAGGCGGCGGCCAGGATGTGGCTGGTGGAGCGGTAGTTGCGCTCCAATCGGATCACCGTCGCCCCGGGGAAATCGCGCTCGAAGCGGAGGATGTTATCCACCTCGGCGCCGCGCCAGCCGTAGATCGACTGGTCGTCGTCGCCGACGCAGCAGATGTTCTGGTTCTTCTGGGCCAGCAGCCGCAGCCACAGGTACTGGGCGACGTTGGTGTCCTGGTACTCGTCCACCAGGATGTAGCGGAACCGGCCGTGGTACTCGGCCAGCACATCCGGATGGGTGGTGAAGATCGTCAGGTTGTGCAGCAGCAGGTCGCCGAAGTCGCAGGCGTTCAGCACCCGCAGCCGGTCCTGGTAGAGGCGGTAGAGCCGCTCGCCCTTGCCATTGGCGAAGTGGGCGCCTTCGGACGGCGGCAGCTTGTCCGGCGTCCAGCCGCGGTTCTTCCAGTGGTCGATCATCCCGGCCAGCGCCTTGGGCGTCCAGCGCTTGGCGTCGATGTTCTCGGCTTCCAGCACCTGCTTGATCAGCCGCTCCTGATCGTCGTCGTCGAGGATGGTGTAGCTGGACTTCAGCCCGACCAGCTCGGCGTGGCGGCGCAGGATCTGGGCGGCGATGGCGTGGAAGGTGCCCAGCCAGCGCAGCCCCTCGGCCTGCGGGCCGATGATCGCGGTGATCCGCTCGCGCATCTCGCGGGCGGCCTTGTTGGTGAAGGTGACGGTGAGCAGCTCCCAAGGCCGCGCCCGGCCGGTGGCCAGGATGTGGGCCAGGCGGGTGGTCAGCACCCGGGTCTTGCCGGTGCCGGCGCCGGCCAGCACCAGGACCGGGCCCTCGGTGGCCTCCACCGCCTTCTGCTGCTCGGGGTTCAGCCCGGCCAGGTAGTCGCCCGAAGGCCCGCGCGGACGGGCCAGGTCGCTGACGCGGGGGGCGGGGGGATCGAAGGGCAGGCCGGAGGAGTCGGACATCGGAACATATGTAGCACGCGAGCCGCCGGACTTAAGCCCGTGAGGCGGAACTTCGCATCCGTGAGGTCGGTGTCTGGCCTGAGGGGCCCGCGCGGGGGCGTGCGGGCGCGGAGGGGGCTGAGAGACCCCTCATCCGTCGGCTTCGCCGACACCTTCTCCCGCAGGGGGAGAAGGGAGGTCAGGCGGAGGAGCGCCACTGAAGTTGCTCCCCTTCAGGGGGAGCTGTCGCCCCCGGGTCCGGCTCCCGGCCGGCCCGAGGATGAACTCCGGGACTGAGGGGGTTTCCGCTCAGAAGGTCGGGCTGGGAGGCCGTTGAGGAAACCCCCTCCGGTCCTTCGGACCCCCCCGCCTGCGGTGAGCCCACTGGGTTAGCCTTCGGATCCGACCCCCTGATCGCGCTGCGCGCTGGGGGAGGAATTTGGAGGTCTTCGCAGATGCGGGCGATGTGGGTGTCGACATCTTCGGCGAGGACGTCGTCGTAGAGCATGTCTTCGTCGAGGCGGTCGTCGAGGGCGTCGAGCAGGGGTTCGGCGTCGTCGGTTTCGTGCTCGGTCCAGATCAGGCGTTCGACGGCGGCCTTCACCTGCGCCTTGCGGCGGTCGAGGCGGCGCTGGTCGTCGCGCCGAGTCTCGACGGCGTCGTCCTTGTCCTGGCGCCTGCGCTCGCGGGCGAGCTTTTCCTTCAGCGCGATGGTCTGGCGGACGGCGCGGGAGACGCGGCTGAAGGCGAGGCTGAGGTCGGCCACGGCCTTGGCGTCTTCGGCGGCCAGCAACCGGGTCTGGGCCTCGCGCGCGGCGGCCATGCCGAGCTCGAGCAGCTCGGTGAGGGTCGCATCGTGAAGATCGGCGGCGTCCGACATAG
The DNA here is from genome assembly GCA_004799545.1 of Phenylobacterium sp. Lineage (GTDB taxonomy): Bacteria > Pseudomonadota > Alphaproteobacteria > Caulobacterales > Caulobacteraceae > Phenylobacterium. The sequence goes on along the minus strand of SSMU01000008.1, from coordinate 75,737 downwards.
AACAAAACAAGAACATATATTGGCGCACCTGTCAAGGCTTATTCGCAGCCGCCCGCCGCGCCCGGGCTTCACCGCGCCGCGAAGGCCAGGGCCGCCACCCGGCAGGCCGAGGCGAGGCCGCGGCCGGAGCGGCCGTCGTCGATGCGGCCGACCAGGGCGGCGAGGCTCAGGCCCTCGGCCTTGGCCATCTCGTCGAGCACCGCCCAAAACTCGGGCTCCAGGGCGATGGAGGTCGAGTGGCCGGAGAGCAGGACGGAGCGTTTTCGCAAGCCGGGCATGGCGCCTGATCTGCCCGGCTTTCGCCGTTCGATCAAATGCCTTGCAAAAAGATGACGCATGCGTCATCTTTAGAGCGTCACGCGGAATGAGAGGTCTCCATGGCCCTGGCCGACACCATCCAGCCCGCCCGCGCCGCCTATCGTCCGGGCAAGCCGAAGACCAACTGGCTGCATGCCTTCCGGTCTCTGCAGCGGCTGTTCGCGGACAAGGAAGACACCACCCAGGTGTTCGAGATCATGCGGGCGCTGAACGGCGCCTCGACCGCGCGGGGCTACGACCGGCTGCTGGCGACGCCGCAGGGCGGCCGGATCGCCTATGAGCGGGTCGAGTTCGCCCAGCGGCTGATGGACGACGCCTGGCTGGACAGCCTGCCCGATGGCTCCGTCGGCGCCGCCTATCGGACCTTCGTCCGCTCCGAGCAGCTGTCCGCCGACGGCCTGGCGGAGATCAGCCGGCAGAACGCGGTCCATGTGGACGAGGCGCATCCCTACGCCTGGTTCGGCCGCCGCACCCGCGACGTGCACGACATCTGGCACATCCTCTCCGGCTACGGCCGCGACGGCGTCGGCGAGGCCTGCCTGGTGGCCTTCTCCTACGCCCAGACCAAGGGCCTCGGCTGGGCGTTCATCGCCACGGGCGCGGCGCTACGGGCGCGCAAGGCGAAGGACCATCCCTACGTCGGGGCGATTTGGGAAGGCTATCGGCGCGGCAAAGCGGCCAAGTGGCTGCTCGGCCAGGACTACGAGCGCCTGCTGGCCGAGCCGCTGGAGGCCGCGCGCCACCGGCTGAACCTCGCGCCGGCCGTGATCTACAATTCCATCCCGCCGGAAGCCCGCGCCTAGTCCTCGCGCTTGGTCTGATCGAGGGCGCGGGCCGCCTTCTCGGCGTCGAGCTTGCTCGCCTGCTTCTCAGCCTTGCTCCGCCCGAAGCGGACGCGGTTGTCGGCCGCCTGGCGCTTGGCGTCGGCGGCGGCGCGGGCCTTGCGCGCCCTGTTCAGGTTGATCGGTTCGGCCACGCCAAGAAACTCCACCGCGATCCCGCTCGTTCTTCCCACAGCTGACACAGCGAGGAACGAGACATGATGCAATCATCCCAGATCCGCGAACACATGGAAGTGGTGGGCTCCGACGGCGGCCACGTCGGCCGGGTCGACCACGTGATGGGCGAAGAGATCGAGCTGGCCAAGATGGACCTTGGCGGCGGCCTCAAGCACCACATGATCCCGGTGAGCTGGGTCGACCATGTCGAGGACGACAAGGTCTGCCTGAACATGACCAAGGACGCCGCTAAGGACGGCTGGCGCGAGAAGCACTAGGCCCAGCAATCAACCCTCGCCCCGAGAGCCCAAGAAGGGCTCTCGAAGAATAACACCGACCCTGTTCATCCCGATCGGCTTTATCAAGCCGATCGGGACAGGGTCTGGCGGTCCCCGCGGCCGCATGGCAGCCTCCCCCGATGCGGCCGGAAAGGCCCGGCATCGGGGAGGCTCGGGTGAGGGCGCTGATTTTCGGTCTGGCCGCCCTGGCGGCATGTGCGGGCGCGCCGGCCTCGAACGCCGCGGACCCGGGACCGACCCCGGTCTGCGCGGCCTGCGTGAAGGCCAATATGGAGCGTCTGGCCGGCGATGAGCTGCGCGGGCGCAAGTGCGGCTCGGCCGACGAGGCCGCCGCGGCGGATTTCATCATCGCCCAGCTTCGCGCCGCCAAGGTGGCGGGCGCCTTCGCGGGCGGCGGCTACATCCAGTCCGTGCCGCTGCTCACCCCCACCTACGCCGCGCCGCCGGTGCTGGAGATCTCAGCGGGCGGCGCGCCGACCCGGCTGGTCAACGGCCAGGACATGGTGCTGACCGATCCGCCGCCGGCCCTCGAGGCGCCGATGCTGCGGGTGAAGGACCCCCGCGCGGCCGGCGCGGCGGCGGTGGGCAAGCTGGTGGTCTACGACAGCGGCGAATACGACGCGGGCGGCATCGCCATGCTGGCGGCGGCGGGAGCGATCGGCGTGGTCAGCCCCGCCAACCCGCGCATCCTTGCGGCCTGGGACCAGATCGCCGCCCGGCCCCCCGGCCCGACCGAGGTGGGCGGCGCGCCGCCGCCGTCGCCGGTTCGAACCACCATGGTGGTGCTGGTCAAGCCCGACGTCATGGAGGCCCTGCGCGCCCTCGACGGCGGGGTGGCGCGGCTCGACGCCCGGCGTGGGCCGGACCTGCTGCGCACCACCCACAACGTGATGGGCGTGATCCAGGGCGGCGACGCCGACGCCGACCGCCACGCGGTGCTGCTCAGCGCTCACTACGACCACCTGGGGGTCCGGGGCGGGGTGATCTACCACGGCGCCGACGACGACGCCTCCGGCACCGCGGCGGTGCTGGAGTTCGCCCGCATCCTGGGGTCCGGCGCGCGGCCCAACCGGACAGTCTACTTCGGCCTGTTCGGCTGCGAGGAAGAGGGCGAGCTGGGGGCGGAGTATTTCCGCACCCACGCCCCCATGGCGCTCAGTGACCTGTCGGCCAACCTGGAGTTCGAGATGATCGGCGTGGTCGATCCCAACCGGCCCGGCGTGCTGATGATGACCGGCTGGGAACGCTCGAACCTCGGCCCGGCGCTGAAGGCGCACGGCGCGCAGGTGGGGCCGGACCCCTATCCCAAGGAGGACTTCTTCCGCCGGTCGGACAACTACCAGCTGGCGCAGAAGGGTGTGGTCGCCCAGACCGTCAGCGCCTGGCCGCTGACGCCCACCTACCACAGCCCGACCGACGACCTGGCCCACGTGGACATGGCCTTCATGGACGAGGTGATCGGCTCCCTGGTCGGGCCGGTGGCGTGGCTGGTGAACAGCGACTTCCAGCCGGCCTGGAACCCCGGGATGCAGCCCTAGCTACTTCAACTCAGCGCAGAACCGCTGGATGCGCGAGCAGGCGTCTTCCAGGTTGGCGGTCGAGGTCGCGTAGCTGATCCGGAAGAAGGGCGAGAGGCCGAAGGCCGCGCCGAACACCAGGGCCACGCCCTCGCGCTCCAGCAGCTCGACGGCGAAGTCCTCGTCGGTCTGGATCACTGTCCCCGAGGGCGAGGTCTTGCCGATCAGGCCTTCGATCGAGGGATAGACGTAGAAGGCGCCTTCCGGCGTCGGACAGCGCATGCCCTTCGCCTGGTTGAGCATCGAGACCACCAGGTCGCGGCGTTCCTCGAAGATCTTCTGGTTCGGCTTGATGAAGGCCTGGGTGCCGTTCAGCGCCTCGACCGCCGCCCACTGGGAGATGGAGCAGGGGTTGGAGGTGGTCTGGCTCTCGACCTTGGCCATGGCCTTGATCAAGGGCTCCGGCCCGCCGGCGTAGCCGATCCGCCAGCCGGTCATGGCGTAGGCCTTGGAGACCCCGTTCATGGTCAGGGTGCGGTCGTAGAGGCCGGGCTCCACCTGGGCGATCGTGAAGAACTCGAAGTCGCCGTAGACCAGGTGCTCGTACATGTCGTCGGTGAGAATCCAGACCTGCGGATGGCGCAGCAGGACGTCGGCGAGCGCCCTCAGCTCGGCCTTGGTGTAGGCGGCGCCCGAGGGGTTGGACGGCGAGTTCAGGATGATCCAGCGGGTTTTCGGCGTGATCGCCGCCTCGAGGTCGGCGGCCTGGATCTTGAAGCCGTGCTCGGCGCTGGTCATCAGGGTCTTCGGCTCGCCGCCGGCCAGGGCCACCATGTCGGGGTAGCTGACCCAGTAGGGGGCCGGCACGATGACCTCGTCGCCGGGGTTCAGCGTCGCCATCAGGGCGTTGAAGATCACCGGCTTGCCGCCCGGCGAGACGTTGATCTGGGAAGGCTTGTAGGTGAGGCCGTTCTCGCGGGCGAACTTGGCGCAGATCGCCTCCTTCAGCTCCACGATGCCGTCGACGTTGGTATATTTGGTCTTGCCGTCGCGGATCGCCTTGATGGCGGCGTCCTTGACGTTGTCCGGGGTGTCGAAGTCGGGCTCGCCGGCCGCCAGCGAAATGACGTTTCGCCCCTGCGCCCGCAGTTCGCGCGCTTTCGCGTCGGCCGCCATGGTGGCGGACGGCTTCACGCGGGCGAGCGCAGCGGATTCGAGCGACATGGCGGGGAGATCTCCCGGGACCTGAGGGCGGATGGAATAGGCCGGGGTTTAACCTAAGCCGCCCGCTCGGGGAACCGGGCTTGTTGCAGTGCAGCTTGACCGCCTCGGTCCGATCGGCGACGAGCGCTCCGATGCGCCGGCTGTTCGCCTTCCTCTCCAACATGGACGTCAAGGCCTGGCGGGCGCTGGCCATATCTTTCGTGCTGTTCGGGGGCGTGGGCCTCGTCTTCCTGTTCGGGGCCCAGGTGCTGGGGTTCGGCGGCGAGGCGACGGTCGAGAAGTGGCTGGGCGCGGCGAGCGGACCCTGGGCGCTGCCGGTGGCCGTCGCGGGGTTCGCGGTGCTGGCCTTCCTCGGCGTGCCGCAGTTCATGTTGATCGCCGCGGCGGTCGTGGCGTTCGGCGCCTGGGCGGGCTTCGCCTACAGCTGGGTCGGCACCATGGTCTCCTCGATGGTCGGCTTCTACTTAGGGAGGTTGGCCGGGGCGCGGACGCTCAAGACCTTCTCCGGCGAAGGCTTGCGCCAGTTCATGGACCTCGTCGGCCGCAACGGCTTCTTCGCCAGCCTGATCGTTCGGCTGGTGCCCTCGGCGCCGTTCATCGTGGTCAATATGGCGGCAGGCGTGACGCCCATGCGGGTGGTCGATTTCGCGCTCGGCACCGGGCTCGGGATCATCCCGAAGATCGCGCTCACCTGTTTCGCCGGGAACTCGCTGGCCCGCGTGTTCAAGGGACAGGGCGGCGTCAATCAGATCGCCGGCATCGTCGCCGTGGTGGTGATCTGGCTCGCCATCGGCTGGTACGCGCGCAAGTGGCTGAAGGCCCGCGAGGCCCAGGCCGCGGCGGCAAATGAAAGAGAGGCGGCGGCGCCATGAAGCTGTTCCACGCCCGGGGCTCCTGCTCGCTGGCCTCGCTGATCGCGCTGGAGGAGGCGGGCGCGGCCTATGAGCTGGTGGTGATGAGCACCAAGGCCGGCGACCAACGCCGGCCGGAGTACCTCGCGGTCAATCCGAAGAGCCGGGTGCCGGCCCTGGTCACCGAGCGCGGCGTGCTGACCGAGACGCCGGCGATCCTGGCCTTCGTGGCCCAGAGCTTCCCCGAGGCCCGGCTCGCGCCGCTAGACGACCCGTTCGCCTTCGCCGAGGCCCAGGCGTTCAACAGCTATCTCTGCGCCACCGTGCACGTGGCCCATGCCCACCGCCATCGCGGCTACCGCTGGGCGGACCAGGAGGCCTCGTTCGCCGACATGACCGCCAAGGTCCCCGAGAACATGACCGCCTGCTTCGGGCTGATCGAGCAGAGCCTGCTGAAGGGCCCCTTCGTGCTCGGCGAGGCCTATTCGATCTGCGACGCCTATCTCTTCACCGTGGCCGACTGGATGGAGGGCGATGGGGTTGACCCGACGGCCTTCCCGAAGGTCCTGGCGCATCGAGAGCGGGTGAGCGCGCGGCCCGCGGTGAGGAAAGTTCTTGCCGAACGGGCGGCTTAAGGCCGCGATTGGCGCAAGAAGCTTGCGGCGCAGCTGGGTTTTCAGTACATCCAGCGCCATGTGTGCGCGGACCGGCAACCTGCTTCTTCTCTCGCTGGGGCTTAGCCGCCCCTGGGCGACCTCCTAGGCTGCGCGATCTTCGCGGCCGGGCGTCCAGGGGTTTCGATCTCCCTCGCCCGACCGACCAAAACCTCCGCGAAGAGACCCCTCATGTCCGTATCCGACACCCCTGCGCAGGCTGAACAGCGCAATCACGTCATCGTCTTCGACACCACCATGCGCGACGGCGAGCAGTCGCCGGGCGCCTCCATGTCGCTGGAGGAGAAGCTCGAGCTCGCCAAGATCCTGGAAGAGATGCGCGTCGACGTGATCGAGGCCGGCTTCCCGATCGCCTCGAACGGCGACTTCGAGGCCGTCCGCCAGATCTCCGAGATCGTCACCGAGAGCACGGTCTGCGGCCTGGCGCGGGCCGGCATGGCCGACATCGACCGTTGCGCCGAGGCGGTGAAGCGCGCCAAGCGCGGCCGCATCCACACCTTCATCTCCACCAGCCCGGTCCACATGAAGTGGAAGCTGCAGATGGAGCCCGACGAGGTGCTGGAGATGGTCACCAAGTCCGTCGCCCACGCCCGCAACCTGTGCGGCGACGTGGAGTGGTCGGCCGAGGACGCCACCCGCACCGAGCGCGACTTCCTGTTGCGCTGCGTGGAGGCCGCCATCAAGGCCGGCGCCTCGACCATCAACCTGCCGGACACGGTGGGCTACAGCTATCCCAGCGAGTACGCCGAGATCTTCCGCGACGTGATCGAGAACGTGCCAGGCGCGGACAAGGTGATCTTCTCCACCCACTGCCACAACGACCTGGGCCTGGCGGTGGCCAACAGCCTGGCGGGCGTGCAGGGCGGGGCGCGGCAGATCGAGTGCGCGGTCAACGGCATCGGCGAACGGGCCGGCAACGCGGCGCTGGAAGAGATCGTCATGGCGCTGAAGGTCAGGGGCGACAAGCTGCCCTACGACACCGTCGTCGAGACCCAGCACATCACCCGGGTCAGCCGCTACGTCTCGGCGATCACCGGCTTCCCGGTGCAGTTCAACAAGGCGATCGTCGGCAAGAACGCCTTCGCCCACGAGAGCGGCATCCACCAGGACGGGATGCTGAAGAACGCCGAGACCTACGAGATCATGAAGCCGGAGGACGTCGGCCAGATCGAGTCCAACCTGGTCATGGGCAAGCACTCCGGCCGCCACGCCTTCCGCGAGAAGCTGAAGGCGCTGGGCTACGAGCTGGGCCAGAACGCGCTCAATGAGGCCTTCCAGCGGTTCAAGGACCTGGCCGACAAGAAGAAGCACGTCTTCGACGACGACATCGTGGCCCTGGTGGACGACGCCCTGGCCTCGGGCGCCGACCGCATCCAGGTGCGGAACCTGAGGGTGATCGCCGGCACCGAGGGGCCGCAGGAGGCCTTCATCACGGTCACCGTCGAGGGCGAGGAGAAGTCCGGAAACGCCACCGGCGACGGCCCGGTGGACGCGGTGTTCAACGCCATCCAGACGGTGTTCCCACACGACGCCATCCTGCGGCTGTTCCAGGTGCACGCGGTCACCGAGGGCACCGACGCCCAGGCCCAGGTCTCCGTCCGGCTTGAGGAAGATGGCCGTATCGCCACCGGCCAGGCGGCCGACACCGACACCCTCACCGCCTCGGCCAAGGCCTACGTCAACGCGCTCAACAACCTCATGGCGCGCAAGGAGAAGAGCGCGCCGACCGCCCGGGTGGCGAGCGGGTTCTAGGCGGCGTTTCCCTCCCCTTTATGGGGAGGGTCGACGCGCCGCAGGCGCGCGGGGTGGGGAAGTAAGGTTCAAGCTCCGCGCCCGGTCGTGACTTCCCCACCCGGCTCGCGCTGACGCGCGATCCACCCTCCCCATAAAGGGGAGGGAAAAGCGGAATTCTATCGAATGCTCTGGATCTTCCTCACCGCGGCCGCGGCGCCGTTGCAGGTGGCGCGCAATGCGCTGCAGCGGGGGCTGGTGGGCGACGCCGGGCCGTGGGGCGCGACCCTGGTGCGGTTCCTGTTCGGCCTGCCGTTCTCGCTGGCGATCTTCGGCGTGGTGGCGGCCCTGTCGCCGGGCGCCGCAGCGCACCTCTCCACGCGCTATGCGGTCGTCGTGATCGGCGGGGCGATCGCCCAGATGGCGGCGACCGCGTCGCTGCTGGCGGCCATGCGCCGCTCGGGCTTTGCGGTGGCGACGGTGATGCAGCAGTCCTCCCTGCCGTTCGCGGCGATCTTCGGCTGGGCGCTGCTGGGCGACGGGTTGGACGCCCGCGCCTGGATCGGGATCGCGGCAGCCACCGCGGGCCTGGCGATCCTCTCCTGGCCGCGGCGCGAGCAGATGCAGGGGGCGGGCCTGGGCGTGCTCCTAGGGCTCGCCTCCGGGGCGGCCTTCGCCGTGGCGCTGAACGCCTTCCGCGAGGCCGGCCGGGCGTTCGATCCGGGCCACCCGATCTTCTCGGCCACCGCCTCGGTCTGCATCGCCCAGACCCTGCAGTCGCTGATCCTGCTGACCGCGCTCGCGGTGCTGCGGCCCGCCGCCCTGCTCGCCGTGGCGCGATCCTGGCGGGCGTCGCTGGGCGCCGGCTTCTTCGGGGCCGCGGCCTCGGCCTGCTGGTTCGGCGCCCTGGCGCTCGCGCCGGCCGGCCCGGTGCGGGCGATCGGAGTCATCGAGGCGCCCATCGCCGCAGCCGCCGGGCGGCGGCTGTTCAAGGAACGGCTGAGCCCACGGCAGCTGGCCGGCGGCGCGCTGGCGGCGCTCGGCGTGGCTCTGACCGCCCTCGGCTAGACCATCGCCCGCGGCTGCAACTGACGGGCGAGCGTAGCATTGCAGACTTTGCCGCCCGCCGTTATGCAGAACGGGTTCATATCGAAGGGGTGGGCGATGGCGGGCAAGCGGCTTCTGATGATGACGGCAAGCCTTGCGCTCATGGCCTCGGCGGCCCAGGCCGCCACCGATCCGCGCGACGACGAGATCGCCGCCCTGAAGGCCCAGCTGCAGATCCAGGCGCAGACCTTGAAGGCCCTGCAGGACCGCGTCGAGGGCCTGGAGAACCGCCCGGCCGTGGCGGCCGCGCCGGCCGTCCAGACGATCCCCGTCCCGCCGCCCGCCCCGCCCAGCGCCGGCGGCGCGAGCATCGCCGGTGGCCATCCCTCGATCCAGAGCGCCGATGGCCGGTTCATCGCCAACCTGCACGCGGTGATGCAGTTCGACGCCGCCCAGTATTACCAGCGCGATCCGGGGCCGCTGACCAGCGACTTCCGCCGCGGCGCGGCCTCCACCGACACGGCGCACGCCCGCGACCTGTCCTCCGGCAGCGATTTCCGCCGCGCCCGGATCGGCATCGACGGCAAGGTGTTCGGCGACTTCGAATACAATGCGCTGTTCGACTTCGGCGGGGCGGGCGAGGAGGACGCCGGCCACATCCAGGAGCTTTGGCTGCAGTATTCCGGCCTCAGGCCATTCCACTTCAAGATCGGCGCCTATCCGCCCTCCATCGGGCTGGAGGACCAGGCCTCGACCAATGGCGCGCCGTTCCTGGAGCGTCCGGCGGTGGCCGACATGGCGCGCAGCGTGGCCGGCGGCGACTTCCGCGAGTCGGCCGAGATCTGGGCCGGCGGCGACCGCTGGTACGCCAACGCCGCCATGACCGGCCGCCTGGTTGGCGTGGTCAATTCCACCGCCACGGGGGTTTCGCAACCGTTCGACAGCCAGCTGGCCTGGATCGGCCGGGTCGCCTTCCTGCCGGCGCTGGGCGAAGACTACCTGGTCCATATCGGCGCGCACGGCAGCTATGTGGAGCACCCCGCCGACGCCGGCGGTCCGGACACCGCGCCAACTGCGGCCCGCTACACCATCACCATCCAGGAGCGGCCGGAGCTCAGGGTCGACGGCACCCGCCTGATCTCCACCGGCGCGATCGACGCGGCGCACGCCTCGACTATGGGCGTCGAGGCCGCCGCCCAGTGGCGCACCCTATGGATCGAGAGCGAGTACGAGCACTTCGACATCGACCGCCGCAACGCCGCGGTCGGCCAGACCGACCCGAGCTTCAACGGCTTCTACGTCGAGGGCAGCTGGATCGTGACCGGCGAGCGGCGACGCTACAACGCCAACACCGCCGCCTTCGACGCCCCGCCCGTCGACCACCCGTTCAGCGTCGAGAACGGCACCTGGGGCGCCTGGGAAGTGGCGCTCCGCTATTCGGACATCGACCTCAACTACAACCCCGGCGCGGCCGGGACGGCGCCCACCGCCGACGCGGTGCGGGGTGGCGAGCAGAAGATCACCACCTTCGGGGTCAACTGGTACATGAACTCGGTGATCCGCTTCATGGTCGAGTACCAGGACGTCCGCGTGGACCGGCTCTCGCCCTCGGCGACCACCTTCCAGACACCGGCCGGCGCCCAGGTTGGCCAGCACTACAACGCCCTCGCCCTGCGCTCGCAGATGGCGTTCTGAGCCTAAGGGGACCCGCCATGATCACGCGCCGCGCATCGCTGTTCGGCCTCGTCCTCGGGGCGCTTATCAGCCTGGCCGGGGCGCCGGCGCTGGCGGCCGAGGTCCAGGTGGCGGTCGCCGCCAACTTCACGGAGCCCGCGAAGGACATCGCCGCGGCCTTCGCCACGGCCACCGGCCACAAGGCGATCTTGAGCTTCGGTTCCTCGGGCCAGTTCTACACCCAGATCACCCATGGGGCGCCCTACGAGGTGTTCCTCTCCGCCGACGGCGACCGGCCGAAGCGGGCCGAGCAGGAGGGCGTGGGCGTGCCCGGCGCGCGGTTCACCTACGCCATCGGCCGGCTGGTGCTGTTCTCCAAGACGCCCGGCCTGGTGGACGACGGCGGCGGCGTGCTGAAGAGCGGCCGCTTCGCCAAGCTGTCGATCGCCGATCCCACCGCCGCGCCCTACGGCGTGGCGGCCATCCAGACGATGCAGCGGATGGGGGTCTATGAGCCGCTGAAGCCGAAGATCGTGCAGGGCGCCTCGATCACCCAGGCCTACCAGTTCGTGGCCACCGGCGCGGCGGAGGTGGGCTTTGTGGCCCTGTCGCAGGTGATCAATGAGCCGGGCGGCTCGCGCTGGCTGGTCCCGACGACCCTGCACGCGCCCATCGACCAGCAGGCGATCCTGCTGTTCACCGGCCAGAAGAGCCCCGCGGCCAAGGCCTTCCTGGCCTTCCTGAAGGGCCCGCAGGCCGTGGCGATCATCAAGCGCTACGGCTACGAGGTCCGCTGAGCCGTGGCCGAGGTCGTCTGGACCACCGTCGCGCTCGCGACGCTGACGACCCTGATCCTGCTGGTCATCGCAGCCCCGCTGGCCTGGTGGCTGGCGCGGGGGAAGTCCTGGTGGACGGAGGCGGTCGCGGCCCTGGTCTCCCTGCCCATCGTCCTGCCGCCGACGGTGCTGGGCTTCTATGTGCTGATCGCGCTCGGGCCGAACAGCCCGCTGATGGCCCTGCTGCATCCGTTCGGCGTCCGCACCCTGGCCTTCACCTTCAGCGGCCTCCTGATCGGTTCGGTGATCTATTCCCTGCCGTTCGCCGTGCAGCCGCTGCGCAACGCCTTCCAGTCGATCGGCGCGCGGCCGCTGGAGGCCGCCGCGACCCTGCGCGCCTCGCCGTTCGACGCCTTCGTCTCGGTCGGCCTGCCGCTCGCCCGGCGGGGGTTCGTCACCGCCGCGGTGCTGGTGTTCGCCCATACGGTGGGCGAGTTCGGCGTGGTGCTGATGATCGGCGGCGGCATACCGGGCAAGACCGAGGTGGTCTCGATCCGCATCTACCAGCTGGTCGAGGCGCTGCAGTTCGGCGAGGCCCACAAGCTGGCCGCCGCCCTGACCGCCTTCGCCTTCGTGGTGCTGTTCGCCCTGCTGCTGCTCGACCGGCGCGCCACGGCTGAGCGGTCGTGAGCGCCCCGCACGAGGTCCGGCTCAAGCTCGCCGGCCGGTTCGGCGGCTTCGACCTCGACAGCGAGGCGGCGTTCCCCGGCTCTGGCGTCACCGCTCTGGTGGGTCCGAGCGGCGCGGGCAAGACCACCCTGCTGCGCTGCCTCGCGGGCCTGGCGCGGGCCGAGGGCACGGTGACGGTGGGTGAGACCGTCTGGCAGGATGCGAAGCGGTTTGTGGCCCCGCACCGGCGCGGCGTCGGCTACGTCTTCCAGGAGCCCAGCCTCTTGCCGCATCTCTCGGTGCGCCAGAACCTCGGCTACGCCGCGCGCCGGGCTCCGGCCGATGCGGAGGGGCCATCGCTTGATGAGGTCGTCGAGATGCTGGGCCTGGCCGACCTGCTGCCGCGCGGGATCCAGGCCCTGTCGGGCGGCGAGCGCCAGCGGGTGGCGATCGGCCGGGCGCTGCTCAGCAAGCCGGTGTTGCTGCTGATGGACGAGCCGCTGTCCAGCCTCGACGCCGCCAGCAAGGCCGAGGTCATGCCCTATCTCGAGGAGCTGCATCGGCGGCTGCGCCTGCCGGTGCTCTACGTCAGCCATGACGCCGGCGAGGTGGCGCGGCTGGCCGACCGGGTGATCCGGATGGCGAACGGACGGCTGGACGCGGACGAGGCGCCGGCCGTGGCGCGCGATCCCCTGGCCCTGATGAGCGAGGCGCAGATCCGCGGCCTGGCCCATGCCGCCCTGGCCGTCGGCCTGCGGCCGCCGCCGGACTGGGAGCCCTAGATGACGGCCAAGCGCGACCTGAACGTCACCGTCAGCATGCAGCGGGGCCTGTCGCCGCGGATCAGCCTGGAGCGGGTGGCCCTGATCGAGGCGGTGGAAGAGCTGGGCTCGATCACGGCCGCCGCCAAGCGGCTGGGGCTCAGCTACAAAGGCGCCTGGGACATCGTCCAGGGGCTGAACAACCTGTTCGACACCCCGCTGATCGAGGCGGCGCCCGGCGGCAAGGCGGGCGGCGCGGCGCGGGTCACCGAGCGCGGCCATGACGTTGTCACCGCCTTCCATCGGGTGCAGACCGAGATCGACGCGGCGCTGGCCAAGCTCGAGGCCGGTTTCGCCGGCGAGACCGCCAGAGACCTGTTTTGGAGCCTTGGCATGCGGACCAGCGCGCGCAACGCCCTGCGGGGCAAGATCAGCCACATCACCGAGGGCGCGGTGAACAGCGAGGTCAGCCTGCAGATCGCCGAGGGGGTGGAGATCGTCGCCATCCTCACCCGCCGCAGCGTCGAGGACCTCGGCCTGGTGGTTGGCGCCCCGGCCATCGCCCTGATCAAGTCGAGCTTCGTCCTGCTGGCCAAGGGCGAGAACCTGCGCACCTCGGCCCGCAACCAGATCGCCGGCAAGGTCGCCGGCCGTGAGGACGGGGCGGTGAACAGCGAGATCGCCGTCGACATCGGCGGCGGCAAGACCCTGGTCGCCACCATCACCCTGGAGAGCGCCCGGACCCTGGAGATCGCGGTGGGCGATCCGATCACCGCCCTGGTCAAGGCCCCCCACGTCATCCTGGCCGTCGAATGAGGACCCCCGCCATGCGCCCCTTGATCCTCGCCGCCGCGATCGCCCTCGTGGCCGCGCCGGCCTTCGCCCAGACCCTGAAGCTGACCGGCCCGGACGGGCGGACCGCCGTCGTCTCCGAAGCCGACCTCGCCGCCATGCCGCGGGTGAAGTTCGTGTTCGACGCCCACGGCCAGAAGCACGAGTATGAAGGCCCGCTGCTGATCGACCTGATGGCCAGGGTCGGCGCGCCGACCGGCAAGGCGGTGGGCGGCAGGGAGATGGCCGACGTGATCCTGGTCACCGCCATGGACGGCTACCAGGTGGCGCTGGGCCTAGCGGAGGCCGATCCGGGCACGCGGCCGAATCGGATCATCGTCGCCGACCGCTCCGACGGCGCGCCGCTGTCGGCCAAGGAAGGTCCCTTCAAGCTGGTCATCGAAGGCGACGTGCGGCCGGCCCGCTCGGCCCGGATGGTGAGCGCAATCAGCCTCATCCGGCTGGGAACCACGCCCCGCGCCACCGGTCACTGACCCCCGGTTGCAGGGGCCGCGCGCCGCAATATGGCCTGAGAGGCGAACCTCTGCCGGAAAACTCGCGCGCGACGGGAGAGCGCACGACGTGTTTAAGCCTTGAATTAGACCCCGGTGCAGGGCAGATCAACGACAAGCCTGCCGGAAAAAGTTGCGACTCGACGCACACTCTTGAGCGTCATCCGGGTCGTCGCGAAAGCCGCAGCGGGCCGGACCTTTCCCGCCCCCAGTCCCTCAGGGCCCTGAATGATCTCTTCCCTCTTCGGCGCGATCTCCAACGACATCGCCATCGACCTCGGCACCGCCAACACCCTCATCTACATGAAGGGCAAGGGGATCGTGCTCAACGAGCCCTCGGTGGTGGCCCTGCGCAACGTGGGCGGCCGCAAGGTGGTCCACGCGGTGGGCATCGAGGCCAAGCAGATGCTGGGCCGCACGCCGGGCCACATGGAAGCCATCCGCCCCATGCGCGACGGGGTGATCGCCGACTTCGAAGTCGCCGAGGAGATGATCAAGTACTTCATCCGCAAGGTTCACAACCGCAAGGGGTTCGTGAATCCCAAGGTGATCGTCTGCGTGCCGTCGGGCGCCACCGCCGTGGAACGCCGGGCGATCAACGACAGCTGCCTGAACGCCGGCGGCCGGCGCGTCGGCCTGATCGACGAACCGATGGCCGCCGCGATCGGCGCCGGCCTGCCGATCCACGAGCCCACCGGCTCGATGGTGGTCGATATCGGCGGCGGCACCACCGAGGTGGCCGTGCTCTCGCTCTCGGGCATCGTCTATTCGCGCTCGGTGCGGGTCGGCGGCGACAAGATGGACGAGGCGATCATCTCCTACATGCGCCGCAATCATAACCTGTTGATCGGCGAGACCACCGCCGAGCGGATCAAGAAGGAGATCGGCACCGCCCGGGCTCCGGCCGACGGCGAGGGCCTGTCCATCGAGGTCAAGGGCCGCGACCTGATGCAGGGCGTGCCGCGCGAGGTGCGGATCTCCGAGAAGCAGGCGTCAGACGCCCTGTCGGAGCCGGTCGGCCAGATCGTCGACGCGGTGAAGATGGCGCTGGAAGCCACCCCGCCGGAGCTCGCCTCCGACATCGCCGACAAGGGCATCATGCTGACCGGCGGCGGCGCCCTGCTGCGCGGGCTCGACGCGGAGATCCGCGACCACACCGGCCTGCCGGTGACCGTGGCCGACGACCCGCTGTCCTGCGTCGCGCTCGGGTGCGGCAAGGTGCTCGAACATCCGAAATGGATGAAGGGCGTGCTCGAATCGACGCTAGCTTAGGGCCTGGGCGACTCACCCTGCAGCCGGGGCGGCGGGGGCTGTCGCGATCCGCTGGAAACGAGGCCTAAGTGTCCTTACGGGACAGTCCGCTCGGTGAACTCAAGGTCCCGCTGACCTGGACGGCGGCGATCGCGCTGATCGTCGCGGTGGTGGCGGTGATCGCCATCCTGGTCTCCGATCGCCGGGAGACCTTCCGCTCGCAAGCCTATGGCGCCACGCGCGGCGTGGCCGACCAGGTGCTGATCCCGGTGGGCGATGCGCTGTCGGCGCCCGGCCGCTGGACGGGCGCGGGCATCGACACGGTCAAGGGGTACTTCTTCGCCATCTCCGAGAACCAGCGGCTGAAGGTCGAGCTGAAGGAGATGCGCCAGTGGCGCGACGTGGCGCTGGCGCTGCGCAACGAGAACGGCCGCTACCGCACCCTGCTGGGCCTGAAGACCGATCCGCCGATCCCGATGGTCGCCGCCCGCGTGGTGCTCGACAGCCGCGGGCCGTTCGCCTCCACCCGGCTGGCCAACGCCGGGACCGAGAAGGGGATCAAGGTCGGCAATCCGGTGATGAGCGAGACCGGCCTGGTGGGCCGGATCGTCGGGGTGACCGACGGCGCCAGCCGCGTGCTGCTCACCACCGACACCGCCTCGAAGATCCCGGTGATGATCGACCGGACCAACGCGCGGGCCATCCTGACCGGCGACGGCGGCCCCAACCCAAAGCTCGAGTACCTGCGCGGCCAGGACCCGGTGAAGGAGGGCGATCGGGTGATGACCTCCGGCGACGGCGGGGTGATGCCGCGCGGCCTGCCGGTGGGCACGGCCGTGAAGGGCCTCGACGGCCGCTGGCGCGTGGTGCTGGCCGCCGACAAGTCGCCGATCGACTTCGTCCGGGTGCTGCTGTTCGAGGACTTCACCCAGCTGGTCAACGAGAGGCAGCTGGAGGAGAAGCACGTCCCGCCGCCGACCGAAGGGGCGGAGACGGTGGGCGTGGTCCCCGTGGCGGCAACGCCGGCCGCAGGGGCGCCGAAGCCCGGCGCGGCCGCCGTCACGCCAGGCGCCGCCAAGCCGGCCGCGGCCGCTGGCCCGACCGCCACGACGACAACGACGACCGCCAAGGCCAAGCCCGCCGCGGGAGAGGCGATGGCGGCGAAGAGCGCCTCGACCCCGTCCGCAAAGCCCAAGAGCGGGACGTCCGCGGCGAAGACGCCTGACAAGACGGACGCCAAGGCCGCGACGACGAAGACGACCACCGCCAAGACGACGACGACCAAGACGGCGGGGATCAAGACGACGGCGACCAAGCCAGACGCCACGAAGCCCGCCGCCAAGCCGAAGCCGAAGCCGAAGCCTCCGACCGACGACGCCTCCGCGGAACCGCCGCATTGAGTGCGGTCCGCTCGCTCGAGCCCTGGCGCTGGCTGGGGGTCCCCATGCTGCAGGTGCTGGGGGTGACGGTCCTGTTCGGCATCCCGATCCAGGTCTGGGGCCTGCACCTGCCGGAGCCGGTGTTCCCGATGGCGGCGGTGTTCGCCTGGGCGGTGATCCGGCCCTCGATCCTGGCGCCCCTGGCCATCGTCATCATGGGCCTGTTCCTGGACATCTTCTGGGGCGGGCCGGTCGGCCTGTGGGCGCTGTGCCTGCTCACCGCCTACGGGATCGTGCTTGGCGGGCGCAGCATGCTGGCCGGGCAGGGGCGGGTGGCGCTGTGGGCCTGGTACGCCGTGGTCACCGCCGTCGCCATGGCCGTGGGCTTCCTGGTGGTCGGCGTGAAGTCCAAGGCCTTTCCCGGCCTGGTCGCCACCGGCTGGCAATACCTCGCCACAATCGTGCTCTATCCCTTCGCCCAGCGGCTCATCGACATGTTCGACGACGCCGACGTGCGGTTCCGATAGGGGCGTTGGATGGCCGAACCGTCCATCTTCTTCGAAGAGGTCAATGAGCGGCAGGGGATCTTCCATCGCCGGGCCTTTGTGCTGGGCGGCATCGCCGGCCTCGGCCTGGCGGCGCTCAGCGGCCGATTGGCGCAGCTGCAGCTCATCGAGACCCAGCGCTACGAGAAGCTGTCGGCCTCCAACCAGTTCAACTTCAAGCTCATGCCGCCACCGCGCGGCCTGATCGTCGACCGTGATGGGGTGGTGCTGGCCTCGAACCGGCCGAACTTCCGGCTGATGGTGGCGCGCGACAAGGGCTCCGACGTGCCCGGCACGCTGAAGACGCTCGCCGAGTTCGTGCCGCTCGACGACAAGCGCCAGGCGCGGCTGATCAAGGACATCGCCAACGCCCCCAAGCGGGCGCCGGTCGAGGTCATGGAGGACATGACCTGGGAGCAGTTCAGCGCGATCAACCTGCGCGGGCCTGAGCTGCCCGGCGTCTCGGCCGACATGGGCGAGGTGCGGGTCTATCCGCACGGCGGCGCCTTCGCTCACGTGATCGGCTACGTGGCCAAGGTCAACAAGGACGACATCACCCCGGACGGCCCCAACTCCGATCCGATCATGCTCAACCCCGGCTTCCGGATCGGCAAGCAGGGCGTCGAGAAGGCCTTCGATCTCGATCTGCGCGGCAAGCCGGGCGCCCAGAAGGTCGAGGTGGACGCCAACGGCCGCGAGGTGCGCCAGGACCCGGCGGGCGACGTCCCGGCGGTGCCCGGCAAGGAGATCCGGCTGACCCTCGACGCCGACATCCAGCTGCGCGCCGAGCAGGTGTTCGGCGAGGAGAGCGGCGCTGCGGTGATGATGGACTGCCGCAACGGCGACATCCTGTGCATGTTCTCCGGCCCCAGCTTCGACGCCAACCGCTTCGTCCGCGGCCTGACCGGGGCGGAGTACAAGGCGCTGGCCGAATACGAGCGCAAGCCGCTGTTCAACAAGGCGCTGACCGCCACCTATCCGCCCGGCTCGACCTTCAAGACCATGGTGGCGCTGGCGGCGCTGGAGAACGGCTACGACCCGAAGACCCAGCACGTCTGCAATAAGACCTGGTTCTGGGGCGGCCGGCTCTGGCACTGCGACGAGGCGCATGGGGTGCAGGACCTGCACACGGCGATCGCCACCTCGTGCGACATCTACTTCTACCAGTGCGCGCTCTCGGTTGGGCCGGACAAGATCGCCAGGGTCGCCAAGGCGTTCGGCCTCGGCACCCTCTTCGACATCGGCATCCCGGGCCAGAAGGCGGGCCTGGTGCCGGACACCGCCTACAAGCGCCGCACCTTCCCGAAAGACCCGGTCTGGCACGCCGGCGAGACGCCCAGCATGGGCATCGGCCAGGGCTACACCCACCTCAATCCGCTGCAGCTCTGCGTCCAGGCCGCTCGGCTCGGCAATGGCCGCAAGGCGCTGCACCCCAGGCTGGTGCGCTCCATCGGCGGCGTGGAGCAGAAGTCCGGCGCCGCCTGGGGCGACCTGCCGTTCGATCCAAAGAACATCGACTTCGTCCGCAACGGCATGGCGGCGGTGACCGGGGCGGCGGGCGAGCACATCGCCCACGCCACCGGCATGGGTGCGGCCTCCGACCTCGGCCTCGGCCCGATCAAGATGGCCGGCAAGACCGGCACCGCCCAGGCCCAGGGCTATAGCGGCGGCACCGGCGCGCACGGCGCGGTGGGCGACTGGAAGAAGCGCGACCACGCCTGGTTCATCTGCTTCGCCCCCTATGACGAGCCGCGCTACGCCATGAGCGTGCTGGTCGAGCACGGCGGGTTCGGCGCCACGGCCGCCGCGCCCAAGGCCCGCGAGATCATGCGCGTCGCCCTGCTGAAGGACCCGGAGCTCCGGGCCAAGATCGAGAAGCCGCTGCCGCTGCCCGCCGCGCCGACCGGTCCGGAGAGCGGCGACATCGTGCCCGACCTGCCGCCGACGCCGGTCGATCCGAACTCCCAGCCTGGCCTGCCGCAGGGGACCCCCACCGCATGACCGTCTCGGCCCTCACCCGCCCCGGCGAGCGCGACCGCCTGATCGTCAAGCTGGGCGAGATCGACTGGATCTTCTGCCTGACCCTGTGCCTGATCGCCGGGGCCGGCGGCCTGATGCTGTTCTCCATCAACGGCTCCAGCTGGATGCCGTGGGCCGCGCCGCAGCTGGCCAGGTTCGTGCTGTTCTTCGGCCTGATGATCCTGCTGGCGCTGGTCGACCTGCGGGTCTGGTTCGCGCTGGCCTATCCGATCTATGGCGCGGGATTCCTGCTGCTGCTGGCCGTGCTGGTGGTCGGCCACCATGCGCTGGGCGCCCAGCGCTGGCTGCAGGCCGGCCCGATCCAGATCCAGCCTTCGGAGATCATGAAGATCGGCGTCGTCCTGGCGCTGGCGCGGTTCTACCACGGCGCCTCCACGCGGACGGCGCGGTGGTCCTGGTGGCTGCTCTGGCCCGCCTTCCTGATCCTCGCCCCGGTCGCCCTGGTGGCCAAGCAACCGGACCTCGGCACCGCCCTCCTGATCCTGATGACCGGCGGGGTGGTGATGATCCTCGGCGGCCTGTCCTGGCGGGTGATCACCGCCGGCGTCCTGGGCGTTGCGGCCCTGGTGCCGCCGGTGGTGCTGTTCGGACTGCACGGATACCAGCGGGCCCGCCTGCTGACCTTCCTCAACCCGGAGAGCGACCTCTCCGGCTCCGGCTACCACATCCACCAGTCGGAGATCGCCCTGGGGTCCGGCGGCCTGCTGGGTAAGGGCTATGGCCTGGGCTCGCAGAGCCAGCTCAACTTCCTGCCGGAGAAGCAGACCGACTTCATCTTCTCGGCGCTGGCCGAGGAGTTCGGCTTCGTGGGCTGCGTCTCGATCATCCTGCTCTATGCGGCGGTGATCTTCATGGCGCTGCGCACCGCCTATCTCGCCCACAGCCACTTCGGCCGCCTGGCCGCGGCGGGGATCACGGTGACCTTCGCCCTCTATGTGCTGATCAACGGCGCCATGGTGATGGGCCTGGCCCCGGTGGTGGGGGTGCCCATGCCGCTGCTCTCCTACGGCGGCACGGTGATGCTGACGGTGATGGTGGGCTTCGGCCTGGTGCTCTCGGTCCGCGTCCACCGCTACTCGGAAGTCACCAGCGGCAAGGGCTCGCTGATGTGAGGCGCGTGGACGGCGGCGAGGACTCGATCGCCGTCAGATAGGCGCAGACGCGCACGGCGATGGTCCTAGACGGCGAGCGCCTGGTCCGTGGCCCGCACCAGGGCGTCGACGATGCCGGGCTCCGTCGAGGCGTGGCCGGCGTCCCAGACCACTTCGAAGCGGGCCTGCGGCCAGGCGGCCTTCAGCTTCCAGGCGGCCTCCATCGGGGTCACCACGTCGAACCGGCCCTGCACCACCCAGCCGGGGATGGCCTGCAGCTTGTCGGCGTTCTCGACAATCCAGTTGTCGGATCCGAAGAAGCCGCGGTTGACGAAGAAGTGGCATTCGATGCGGGCGAAGGCGATGGCGAAGTCGATCTCGTTGAACTTCGAGGGCCGGGCCTCGGGCCCGCGGATCGAGATGGTGTCGCCTTCCCACTGGCTCCAGGCGGCGGCCGCCTCGGCCTGGACGCGGCGGTCGGGGTGGGTGAGCCGGCGGTGGTAGGCGGCCATCATGTCGCCGCGCTCGGCCTCCGGGATCGGCGCGCAGAACCGGGCCCAGGCGTCGGGGAACAGCATCGAGGCGCCGTCCTGGTAGAACCACTTCAACTCGCGCTCGGTGACCAGGAAGACCCCGCGCAGCACCAGGCTGGTCACCCGTTCCGGATGGGTGATGGCGTAGGCGAGGGCGAGGGTGGAGCCCCAGGAGCCGCCGAACACGCACCATTTCTCGACGCCGAGGTGCTCGCGCAGCCGCTCGATGTCCTCGATCAGCGCCCAGGTGGTGTTGTCCTGCAGGCTGGCGTTGGGCCGGCTCTTGCCGCAGCCCCGCTGGTCGAACAGCGCCATCCGCCACTTCGCGGGATCGAAGAACCTGCGCATGGTCGGGTTGATCGCCCCGCCCGGGCCGCCGTGCAGGATCACGCAGGGCTTGCCGTCGGGCCGGCCGCATTCCTCGTAGTAGATCTCGTGCGGGCCGCCGGTCGGCAGCCAGCCGGTGGCGAACGGCTCGTTCTCCGGGAACAGGCTGCGCCTGGCTCCCTGGGCTGAGACGACCGGTGCGGGCGTGTTGCGTTCCATGGGAGCCAATCTACTCGGGAAGCGGTGATCTAGGCGGGAAAACGTCTGGTCAGCCAGTCGAGCATGAGCCGGTTCACCTCGTCCGGCTTTTCCTGCTGCGTCCAGTGGCCGCTGCCCGCGATCATGTGCATTTCCAGGTCACCGATCAGGGCCGGCATCGGCTCGGCCATGGCCGGGGTCAGGACAGCGTCCTTCTCGGCGGTGATCATCAGGCAGGGAAGGCCGTCGATCCTCGAAGCAAGACCCTCGGACGCCTCCCAGTTCCGCGTGAAGTTGCGGTACCAGTTGATGCCGCCGGTGAAGCCGCTGTGCTGGAACGCCGCGACGAAGACGGCGAGCTCGGCGGGGGTCAGCAGGGCGTCCTGGTCATAGTCGGCGCCGTCCCACTGCTGCAGCAGGTCCTTGAAGGCGAAGGTCGAGCCGCCTTCGGGAGGCTCGGCCGCGGCGGCGGTCAGCGCCCGCGGCTTGCGCATGAAGAAGCGCATGGTCTTGTCCACGTCGGCGGCCAGCACCTTGTCCGCGTCGCCCGGGGTCTGGAACCAGACGATGTACATATCGGGGCCGAAACGGGCCCGCATGATGACGATCGGGTCGACCGGGCTGCGCGGCAGGAAGGGCGTGTTGAGCCCGATCACGCCGGCGACGCGATCGGGGTGCATCAACGGCATCTGCCAGACCACGATGCCGCCCCAGTCGTGGCCGACGAAGATCGCCTTCTCCACGCCGAGATGGTCCAAGAGGCCCGCGAGGTCGCCGGTCAGGTGGGCCATGTCGTAGTCGGAGACGGCCTCGGGGCGCGAGGTCAGGCCATAGCCGCGCTGATCCGGCGCGATCACCCAGCGGCCGGCGTCGGCCAGGGCCTTCAGTTGATGGCGCCAGGAGAAGGCCAGCTCCGGGAAGCCGTGGCAGAGGATCACCGGCACGCCCGCGCGCGGCCCGGCCTCGTAGTAGGCCATCTCGATCCCATTCACCTGGGCGCGCTTTACAGGCGGCATGTCGGTCTCGGCGGTGGACATCGATGGGCCCCTCCATCTGGCCGGCCAGCTTTGCCGGAAAACAAACTCGGCAGGAACAGCGAAACCGCTAAGAAGGGCCGATGAGCGGGACCGAGCAACCGGAGCGGACGCCGTGGGGCCTGGTGGTCCTGCTGGGCTCGCTGACAGCCATGGGCCCGGTGGCCATCGACATGTACCTGCCGAGCCTGCCGGCCATCGGCGTCGGCCTGCACGCCTCCTCGAGCCAGACCCAGGGCACGGTGGCGGCCTTCCTGGCCGGCATGGCGGTGGGCCAGTTCTTCTATGGCCCGGCCTCGGACCGGATGGGGCGCAAGCCGCCGATCCTCATGGGCATCGCGATCTTCGTGCTGGCCTCGCTGGGCTGCGCGCTGGCGACCTCCGCGCCGCTGCTGATCGCCGGCCGCTTCATCCAGGCCCTGGGCGCCTGCGCCGGCGGCGTGGTCTCCCGCGCCGTGGTCCGCGACCGATTCAGCCATGTGGAGACGGCCCGCATGCTCAGCCTGCTGATGCTGATCATGGGCCTGGCCCCGATCCTCGGGCCGCTGCTTGGCGGGGCGCTGCTGAGCTTCGGCGGCTGGCGGCTGAACTTCTGGTTCATGACCAGCTTCGGGCTAGTGATCGGCTTGGCGGCGTGGCTGAGGATGCGCGAGAGCCGCTCGGAGGAGACCGCGGCCCACGCCCGGTCCGAGCACCCGTTGCGCGCCTACCTGGCCCTGGCGCGGGAGCCCAGGCTGGTGGGTTATGGCCCGTCGGGCGCCCTGAACGGGGCGACGCTGTTCACCTACATCTCCGCCTCGCCGGAGCTGCTGATCCAGACCTACAGGATCCCGCCACAGGCCTTCGGCTGGGTGTTCGGGCTCAACGCGGTGGGCATCATCGGCGCCAACCAGGTGAACCGCCACCTGCTGCGCCGCGCCACGCCCGACAGCGTGCTGGCGCGCTCCAGCCTGGTCGCCCTGGGCTTCGCGGTGCTGCTGGCCCTGGCGGCGGTGAGCGGGATCGGCGGGCGTTACCTCGTCCTGCCGCTCTTGTTCTGCGTGCTGGCGAGCTACGGCTTCATGGGCGGCAACACCACGGCCGGCGCGCTGAACGTCGACCCGCGGCGCTCCGGGTCGATCTCGGCCCTGCTCGGCGGCCTGTCGTTCGGCACGGGGGCGCTGGCCTCCGGCCTGGCCGGCGCGCTGCACGACGGCACGCCCCGGCCAATGGCGCTGATCATGGCGGTAGCGCTGGCGGGATCGGCCCTCTCGCTGCACCGGCTGGCGCTGCCGAAGCAGGCTGGACGCTAGGCCAACGGATTCCCATCTATGAGCGCGAGTCCCGCGAAGCCGGGGCCGCATCGGGAATGAAGGGCCATGACCAAGCTGAAATCCACCCTGACGGGCGCGCTGACCGCTGCGCTCGCGTTTTCGCTCGTCGTGGCCGCGCCGGCCGACGCCCGGCGCGGCGGCAGCTTCGGCAGCCGCGGCATGCGCACCTATTCCGCGCCGCGGCCGACCGCGACCACGCCGGGCTACGTGGCCCCGGTGCAACGCTCGATGACGCCGGGCTCGCCGGGCGGCTTCCAGCCGGGCGGCCAGAGCTACATGCCGGGCGGCGCCCTGGGCTACGCCCCGCGCCGGCCGGGCTTCGGGACCGGGCTGATGGCCGGCCTGGTCACCGGCGGCCTGATCGGTGGGCTGATGGGCCACGGCTGGGGCTGGGGCGGCGGCTGGGGGATGGGCGGCGGCATGGGCGGGGGCTTCCTGCCGCTGCTGTTCCAGCTGGTCATCCTCGGCTTCGTGATCAGCCTGGTGATGCGGCTGTTCCGTCGGCGCAGCTATGCGGCCGGGCCGGGCGCGGGCTTCGCCTCGCCGTTCGACGCCGGTCCGCAAGCCGGCGCCGGGCCGTGGGGCGCGCCTGTGGGCGGCGGCTTCGGGGGCGGCGGGGCGGCCTATCCGTCGCCAGCCGACGAGATCGCCGTCTCCTATACCGACCGCGCGGCCTTCGAGCGGCTGCTGGAGGATGTGCAGGGCGCTTTCGGCCGCGAGGACTATGCCGCGCTTCGGGCCATCACCACGCCGGAGGTCATGGGCTATCTGGCCGAGGAGCTGAGCGACAACGCCACCCACGGCCGCAAGAACGACGTCTCGGCGGTGCGGCTGCTGCAGGCCGACGTCTCCGAGGCCTGGCGCGAAGGTCCCATGGACTTCGCCACCATGGCCCTGCGCTACGAGAGCATCGATGTGATGCGCGACCGCCAGTCGGGCGCCGTGATCCAGGGCGACCCGAACCGGCCGACGACCACCACCGAACTCTGGACCTTCGTCAGGCCGCAGGGCGGCGCGTGGAAGCTCTCGGCGATCCAGGAGACCTGACGGCTACCAGCGCGCGCCGCCGTTCGCCGGCAGCTTGAAGCGGACCGGGAAGCGGACCACCTGGCCGGGGGACACATTCTCCTTGTCCTTGGTCGGCAGGATGGTGGTCGCGGCGATCTTGAGCGCCGCCTGGCCGAAGCCGTAGCCGGGCGGCTGCTCGGATTCGACGGCGCAGTCGGCCAGGCCGAAGGTGTCCGTGACCCGGCAACGGACCACAACCGCCCCGCTGATTCCGGCGCGCTGGGCGCGGTCGGGATAGTAGGTGGAATAGGCGGCCCCGCGGCGCTCCGTGGCGGTTTGCGGGCGCGGGGCCGGGCGGTGAAGGCCAGGAACCAAGGCCTGGGCCAAGACCACCATCGACCCCACCAGGAGAAGCAGGCTTCCGGTGACGACGCTCCAGAAGGCGATCGGGTGCTGGCTGCGAACGTAGACCGCGCCGAAGCGGCCGCGGACCTCGCCGCGGCTGTAGGCGGTCCAGAGTTGGTACGCCGCGACGGCGGTCAGCACCAGCGCGCCCAGCGGCAAGAGGTCCGGCATGAGCGGGAAACGTCCTAACCGCGCTTGAGGCCCCACCCGGCCCAGGCGAGCGCCAGCCAGCCGGCGAGGAAGGCGAGGCCGCCCAGCGGCGTGACCGCGCCGACGATCCGCGGCGCGCCGAGCGCCAGGGCGAAAAGCGAGCCGGAGAACAGCAGGGTCCCGCCGAGGAACAGCGGCGGGGCGAAGCGGGCGCGCGATGCGCCGGCCTGGATCAAGGGGGCGCAGGCGAGCGTCGCCAGCACGTGGACGAAGCCGTAGAGCGAGCCGGTGCGCAGCAGCTCCTGGGCGCGCGGGTCGCTGATCCCGTGGGCGGCGAAGGCGCCGGCCGCGACGCAGACGAAGCCCAGCAGGGCGGCGAGCGTCAGCCAGGCGCGCATCAGCCCCAGATCCGCGGCCGGCGGGCCTTCCAGGGCGCTTCGGTCTCCAGCTGGGCGGAAAGCCGGAAGAGGGTGGCCTCGTCGGCGTACTTGGCGGTGAACATCATGCCGATCGGCAGGCCGGCCGCCGACTGCTCGAGGGGCAGGGATATCGAGGGCTGGCCGGAGAAGTTGAACGGCGGGGTGAAGGGGAAGATGCGGCCCTGGCGGCGGCTGGCTTCCCGGGGCTCCAGGTTCACCGAATCGATGAAGCCGATCGCGGGCGGCGGCTCGGCCATCACCGGGCAGAGGTAGACGTCGATGTCCTCGAAGGCCGCCAGCGTCAGGCGGTTCAGCATGCGGGTCTCCTGCAGGGAGCGCATGACGTCGGCGCCGGTCTGCCGGCGGCCGCCCTTCAGCGCGGCCCAGGTGAGCGGCTCCAGCTCACCCGGCTCCGGCTCGTGGCCGACCTGGTCGATCAGCCGGGCCATGCCGGCCGCGAAGTTGGCCGCGCCGGCCGGGCCGCGGGAGGCGTAGAGGGCGCGGTAGTCGATGCCGAGGCCGCGGGGGATCACCTCGTGGCCGAGGCCCTTCAACAGGTCCGCGGTGCGCTCCAGGGCGGCCTGGACCTCCGGGTCGATGGGCCGGCCGTTAGGGGTCTCGGACGACCAGGCGATGCGCAGCCGCCCGGGTTTGGCGCCGACTTCCTCGATGTAGGGCCGGGCCTTGGGCGGGGCCGGGTAGGGAGACCCGGGCTCCGGCCAGCCGGTGGCGTCGAGCATGGCGGCCGAGTCGCGGACCGTGCGGGAGACCACGTGGTCGACCACATTGCCCAGCGCATAGTCGTAGCCGTCGGGCAGGTTCGGGTTGCGGTCGCGGGTGACCTTCAGCCCCACCAGGCCGCAGCAGGCGGCGGGGATGCGGATCGACCCCAGGCCGTCCGACGCGTGGGCCATCGGCACGAAGCCGGCCGCCACCGCCGAGGCCGAGCCGCCGGAGGAGCCGCCGGCGATGTGGTCGGGGTTCCAGGGGTTGCGGCAGGGGCCCAGGAGGGCGCTCTCCGTCGTGCCGGTGATGCCGTACTCCGGCGTGTTGGTCTTGCCGAGCGGCACGACGCCGGAGGCGCGGTAGCGGGCGGTGAGGCCGCCGTCCTCGGTGTCGACGACGTCCTTGGCGAACCGGCTGCCGGAGGTGCGCGGCCAGCCGGCGACCGGCATGGCGAGGTCCTTGATCAGGAAGGGCACCCCCTTGAACGGGCCGTCCGGCAGCTCGCCCGCCGCCTGTTTGCGGGCGTCGTCGTAACCCTTGAAGACCACGGCGTTCAGCGTCGGGTTGTGCCGCTCGATGCAGGCGATGGCGGCCTCGACCAGTTCGGCCGGGGTGACCTCCTTGGTGCGGACCAGTTCGGCCAGGCCGACGCCGTCGAAGTCGGAATAGTCGTCCATCAACGGGCTCCGGCGGAGAGGAAGGCCAGCTTCTCGACCGGGGCCAGGTCGCGGACCTCACGCTTCAGCACCCCGAAGGCGCCCTCCGCGGCGTCGAGCGCGCCATCGATGTCCGGCTCGGTCAGGGCCGCGCACATGAACATGTTGTGCCAGGGGTGGGTGTAGACGCCGCGGGCCAGCATCTCGGAGGCGAAGCAGAAGCCCTTCCGGAGGTCCGGGTCGTCGTCGAACAGGAAGAGGGGCATGGTGACGGGGCCGGTCTGGCGGAAGCTGAAGCCCGCCGCCTTGGCGCGTTCGGCGAGGCCGTCGCGCAGGCGCTGGCCCAGCGCTGTGATCCGCTCAAGGTAGTCGGTGTCGCGCACCAGCCGCAGCGTCTCGAGCCCCGCGGCCATCGGCGCAGCCTGGTACCAGAAGGACCCGGTGGCGTAGATGGCGGCCGCCGCCTTGCGCGCCTTGTCGGAGCCCAGCAGCGCCGAGATCGGATGGCCGTTGGCGATGCACTTGCCCCAGGTGGAGAGGTCGGGCTGCACGCCGATCTTCGACCAGGAGCAGTCGCGGGCGAGGCGCAGGCCCGCGCGGACATCATCGACGATCAAGAGGGCGCCGGTCTGGTCGCAGACCTCGCGGACGCGGCGGGCGTAGGCCAGGTCGGGCTCGGCCTGGTCGATGAAGGCGTCGTGCTTGAAGGGGGCGGCGAAGATGCAGGCGAGGTCGTCGCCGGCCTGGCGGACGGCGTCCTCCAGGGAGGCCAGGTCGTTGTAGTCGCAGAAGATCTGGTGGGCGCGGTCGCTCTCGATGACGCCGGCCGGCCGGGGCGTGCACCAGGCGGCGGCGCCGTGGTAGGCGCCCTTGGCCCGGATGACGGTCTTCCGCCGGGTGTGGGCGCGGGCGATGGTCAGGGCCATGGAGGTGGCGTCGGTGCCGTTCTTGCAGAACATCGCCCACTGGGCGTGGCTGACCAGGGCGACCATGGCCTCGGCCATCTCGACCATCAGGGCGGTGGGGCCGGTGAGCGTGTCGCCGAGGCCCAGCTGGCGCACGTAAGCCGCGTCGACCTGCGGGTTGGCGTAGCCGAACAGGTTGGGGCCATAGGCGCACATGAAGTCCAGGTAGCGCCGGCCATCGGCGTCCCAGATGTGGGCCCCCTCGCCCTTCTCGAAGAACTGCGGATAGTCGTCGGGGAGCAGGCCCACCGCCTGGTGGCCGTACATGCCTCCGGGGATCACGGCCTCGGCGCGCTCGCGCAGCGCCCGGTCACGGCTGTTTGTGCGGTCCATGGCGCGCCTCCCTGATCAACGATCAGGAACATGCGGCGCCGCAGAGCCGGGGGCAACGGGGGTAAGTTCCTCCCCCAGCGCGCAGCGCGAAGAGGGGGAGGTGGTCCGAAGGACCGGAGGGGGTTTCCTCAGCGGGCTCGCGAGCTGGGCGTTCTGAGTGGAAACCCCCTCAGTCGCTTCGCGACAGCTCCCCCTGTGGGGGAGCAATTGGAAGCTAGTCCTTGCGGCAGGCGGGGCAGAGGCCGCGGGCTTCGAGGGTGATGCTCTCGACCGCATAGCCAGCGCCCTTGGCGGCGGCGAGCTGGGCGGTGAAGTCCGGTTCGAACTCCTCGGCGGCGCCGCAGCAGTCGCAGATCAGGAAGGCCGCTTGGTGGCTGTCGCCCTCCAGCCGGCAGGGGACGTAGGCGTTGAGGCTCTCGATGCGGTGGGCGAAGCCCAGGCGTTCGAGGAACTCCAGCGCGCGATAGACGGTGGGCGGCTTGGCGGGCGCGCCGGCCTCGCCGAAGGCGGCGATCAGGTCATAGGCCTTGAGCGGGGCGTCGCCTTCCAGCAGCAGCTCCAGCACCCGGCGGCGGGGCGCGGTGAGCCGCTGGTCGGTCTCGGCGCAGCGGCGCTCCGCGGCGCCCAGGGCGCGGCGCAGGGCCTGACCCGTGAGGCCCGGATGATCGTGGTCGTCGTGCTCGCACGTCGCGGTGTGCATGGGCCCTCAGCTAACGCGCGTTCTTCCTGCGCCGCAACAGGCTTGACGACGCGTTATGTTATTTCATAACACTACTGTTATGTTGTAACAGAAATGGCCTTGGTCAAGGCCAGGAGCCCGCGATGACGCAGACCTTCCTTCTCCTGGCCGCGGTGGGCTCGGCCGCCTTGATCGCCACCGCGGCCGCGGCGCAGACGGCGCCGGCGTCCGGCGAGGTTTCCGAGGTGGTGGTCACGGCGCAGCGGCTCGATGCGGCCCGCTCCTCGGTCGAGCCGGCGCTGGGGGCGACCAGCTATGTGCTGCCGCAGGCCTTCATCGAGAACCTGCCGGCCGGCGCCAACACCCAGCTGAACCAGGTGATCCTGCAGGCCCCGGGCGCGGCGCAGGACAGTTTCGGCCAGCTGCACATCCGCGGCGACCACGCCAACATCCAGTACCGGCTGAACAACGTCATCCTGCCCGAGGGGCTGCAAGTGTTCGGCCAGACCCTGTCGCCCAGGCTGGCCTCGAACATCGACCTGATCACCGGCGCCCTGCCGGCCCAGTACGGCCTGCGCACCGCCGGGATCATCAACATCACCACCAAGAGCGGCTTCAAGGATGAGGGCGAGGCCTCGGTCTACGGCGGCAGCCATGGGCTGATCGAGCCGGCCGTCGAGTACGGCGGCTCCTGGGGCCGCAACAGCGCCTTCGGGTCGCTGAGCTATACTGGCACGGACGTGGGCATCGAGAGCCCGGATGGGCGCGGCACGCCGATCCACGACCATTCGGATCAGGTCCAGGGCTTCGGCTACTTCGACCACATCATCGACGACCAGAGCCGCGTCTCGTTCATCGTCGGGACCTCGCAGGAGAGCTTCCAGATCCCCAACGTCTCGGGCCTGCATCCCGACGCTGGCTTTAGCGTGAACGGCGTCACCGATTTCGCCTCGCAGGACCTGAACCAGCGGCAGCGCGAGACCACCAGCTATGCGATCGGGGCCTACCAGGTCAGCACCGAGCGATTCACCGGCCAGGCGTCGGTGTTCGCCCGCACCTCGCAGCTGACCTACACGCCGGATGTCACCGGCGAGCTGCTGTTCAACAGCATCGCCCAGGCGGCGAAGAAGACCGACCTGTCGTTGGGGACCCAGATCGAGGGTGTCTACAAGCTCTCCGACGCCCACACGATCCGTGGCGGCGTGATCATCTCCGCCGACCGCACGACGAGCGACACCAACTCGCAGGTCTTCGAGGTCGACGACAACGGCGCCCAGCTGGGCGCGGGGCCGATCACCATCCTCGACAACAGCAAGGCCAACGCCTGGACCTATTCCGCCTATCTGCAGGACGAGTGGAAGCTGGCCGACACCCTGACGCTGAACTACGGCCTGCGCTTCGACCAGCTCGACGCCTTCCGCAGCGAGAACCAGCTCTCGCCGCGGGTGAACCTGGTCTGGACGCCGCTGGATGGCACGACCTTGCACGCCGGCTACGCGCGCTACTTCACGCCGCCGCCGTTCGAGCTGATCGCCTCCACCGCCGTCGCCAAGTTCGTCGGCACCAGCGCCGAACAGCCGGGGACCCGGAACGACCTGCCGCTCAGCGAGCGCGACAACTATTTCGACCTGGGCGTGGAGCAGAAGCTGGCCGGCCTGACGCTCGGCGTCGACGCCTATTACAAGAAGGCCAGGAACCTGATCGACGAGGGCCAGTTCGGCGCGCCGATCATCCTGACGCCGTTCAACTATGCGAAGGGCTACGCCAAGGGGGTCGAGTTCTCGGCCAACTACGTCCGGGGTCCGCTCAGCGCCTACGCCAACCTGGCGGTCAGCCAGGCCAAGGGCGAGGACATCATCTCCAGCCAGTTCAACTTCGATCCCGGCGACCTGGCCTATATCCGGGACCACTTCATCTACCTGGACCACGACCAGACGATCACCGCCTCGGCGGGGGCGGCCTACAAGACGGAGGGCGGCGGCCGGATCTCGGCGGACCTGATCTACGGCTCGGGGCTGCGGCGCGACGGCGAGGTTCCGAACGGCTCGAAGGTGCCGTCCTATGTGCAGGTGAACCTGGGCGCGTCGCAGGCGCTGAACCTCGCCGGCGGGCTGACGATCCGCGCCGACATCATCAACCTGTTCGACGAGACCTACGAGATCCGCGACGGCACCGGGATCGGCGTCGGCGCGCCGCAGTTCGGGCCCAGGCGCGGGGTCTACGCCGGCGTCAGCAAGACGTTCTGAGGGCCATCCCTCCCCCGAAGAGGAGGGATGGACGCCTAAGCTTCTTCGGTCTTGCTGGCGGCGGGACCGGCCGGGTCGCCGTCGGCGCTGCGCACGGTGCGGCGGCGCTTGGGGCGGGGCGCGGCGGGGGCGTCCTCGCTGGCGGTCTCGCGACGGGTGGGCGCCTGCAGGAAGGCCGGGGCGTGGCTTTCGCCGCCGTCGGAGTCGCGCAGCACCGGGGAGCCGCCGAGCGGGGCCGCGGCCTGAGGTTCGACCACGGCGAGCGGATCGCGCTCGGCGCGCTCGCCGCTGTTGCGGTCCTGGCGCTCGAAACGATCGCCGCGCGGACGGTCGTCGCGGGGACGCTCATCCCTGGGGCGCTCGTCTCTCGGACGGTCATCCCTCGGCCGGTCGTCGCGGTCGGCGCGGACGCGGTCGTCGCGTTGGCGATCGTCGCGAGGGCGATCCTCGCGCGGACGATCATCCCTCGGCCGGTCATCTCTGGGCCTGTCGTCTCTGGGCCGATCATCTCTGGGGCGCTCGTCGCGCCAGCGGTCGCGGCCGCGGTCGTTGCGCGGACGGTCGTCCCGGGGGCGGTCATCGCGCGGCCGGTCATCCCTGGGGCGATCGTCCCTGGGTCGGTCGTCTCTGGGACGCTCGTCCCTCGGCCGATCGTCGCGTTGGCGATCATCGCGTTGACGGTCGTCTCGGGGCCGGTCCTGCCAGCCGCCGCGGTCGCGGTTCTCGCCGGACTCCTCGGAGGTCTCGCTCTCGTCCGGACCGTCGACGCCCTGCGGCGTGGTCTCGTCCTCGAAGTCGATGTCGTAGCCGGAGGCGAACTGGTCGCGTCCGAGGATCTCGCTCGGCGGCCGCTGCGGCTGCAGGGCGCGGAGCAGGCGGAAATAGTGTTCGGCGTGCTGCAGGTAGTTCTCGGCGAGCACCCGGTCGCCGGCCGAGCCGGCGTCGCGCGCCAGCTGCTGGTACTTCTCGAAGACGTGCTGGGCGTTGCCGCGGACCTTGATGCCCTCCGGCCCGTTGGAATCGAACGCGCGGTTGGCGTTCTGCTGCTGCGGCTTCCCGCCGCCGCTGCTGCCGCCACCGCGGTTGCGCCCACGCTGGCGCTTCATACCCTTGAAATCTCTCATTATTTTACGACCGTGTTCTTAGGCTCATTCCCCGAGCGGACCTTGCGAGAGGTCGCCTGGCCTTCAGCGGGATCGGGCAAATGGCCCGGCAGATGTTGAAGACGCTAGGTGTTCCCCGTCTTCCGCCCTGAGCTGTTCAGCGAGAGGCTTTTTTTAGAAGCGTCGCGCCTTGCCGGGAGTCTCGTTCGTCCGGGGCGGACGACTTGACCTGAAGCCGACGATTGGGTGGAGACAGACTCTACGTAGCGAGTCAGGCCTTACTTTCCAAGGGCTTTTTCGCACCCGCGACAACGCGGTCGCGGTCGGCGAGGTCGCGGACGGTGCGCACCTCGACCGCGCCGGCGCCGCCGAACAGGGCCTCGACCGCCTCCTTCTGGTCGTAGCCGATCTCCACGGCGAAGCGGCCGCCGGGCTTCAGGACCCGCAGGATCTCCGGCGCCAGGGTGCGGTAGGCGTCGAGCCCGTCGGCGCCGCCGTCCAGCGCCAGGCGCGGCTCCCAGCGGCTGACCTCGGGCTCGAGGGTCTCGATGATGTCGGTGGCGATATAGGGCGGATTGGCCACCACCAGGTCGAAGTTCGCCTCCGCCAGGCCGGAGGTCCAGTCGCCGCGCAGCAGGGCGACGCGGGACGCCAGGCCCAGGCCCGCGGCGTTGTCGCGCGCCACCGCGATCGCCTCCGGCGAAATATCGACGCCCAGCCCGCGCGCCGCCGGGCGCTCGGCGAGGATCGAGAGCAGGATGGCGCCGGACCCGACGCCCAGGTCGAGCACCGACCAGGCCGCGTGCTCGGGAAAGTCCTTCAGGGCCACGTCGACCACGGTCTCGGTATCGGGTCGCGGCGTCAGGACGTGGCTGTTCACGCCGAGCATGATCTTCCAGAACCCCTTGCGGCCGAGGATCTGGCTGACCGGCTCGCGGTGCTCGCGGCGGGACAGGTAGTCTGTGAGCGTCTGTTCCTGCGCCGGCGACAGCGGCCGGTGGGGATCGGTGACGATGTCGGCGCGGGTGGCCTCAGCGGCGGCCTCGACCAGCAGGCGGGCGTCGATCACCGGGCCGGCGAGACCGGCGTCCTCCAGCCGCTTCTTGGCGGACTGCCAGGCCTGCAGGAGGGTGAGCGTCATCGCGCCGCGCCCGCGCGGCTCAGGCCGCCCCCGCGGGCGGTGGACGCGCCTCGAAGCGCGCCCCTATATTCCGGACACGCGAAGCGCCGGGAAGAACGACCATGCTGAAAGATCTCTGGCCTCGCACGCAAGACGACCGCTGGTCCGCGCCGCAGACGCCGACCTATTTCGACGTCATGCCCAGGGGCGCCGATTTCGGTCAAGAGGCCGCCGCGCTCGCCCCTGCCTACCGCGACGCCCAGCCGTTCCAGCATATCGTGCTCGACGACTGGTTCGAGCCTGGCCTGCTGCGCCGCGTCGCCGCCGAGATCCCGTCGCCGCTCGCGCCCAACTCGCTGTTCACCGCCGACGTGGAGCACCTGCAGGAGCGCAAGTTCGCCTGGCGCGACGTCCCGAACCTCGGGCCCGAAAGCACGCGGCTGATCGCCTTCCTGACCGGCCGGCCGTTCCTGGAGTTCCTGAGCGCGCTCACCGGCGTGGCCGGCCTGGTTCCCGATCCATACATGTGGGGCGCGGGGTTCCACCAGATCCTGAGCGGCGGGAAGCTGGCCATCCATGCCGACTTCAACATCCATCCCGTCACCCAGCTGTACCGCCGGCTGAACCTGCTGCTCTACTTCAACGAGGGTTGGGAGGAGGCCTGGGGCGGCGATCTCGAATTGTGGAACCGCGACATGAGCGCCTGCGCCGAGCGCGTAGCGCCGCTGTTCAACCGCGCGGTCATCTTCTCGACCAGCGACATATCCTT
The DNA here is from genome assembly GCA_004799545.1 of Phenylobacterium sp. Taxonomy (GTDB): domain Bacteria; phylum Pseudomonadota; class Alphaproteobacteria; order Caulobacterales; family Caulobacteraceae; genus Phenylobacterium. Next base: position 41,565 of record SSMU01000008.1, on the reverse strand, counting down.
CCACGGCCACCCGAAGCCGATGACCTGTCCGCCGGACAGGGTGCGCCGGTCGCTGGCGCTCTACTACTACACCTACGAACGGCTGCCGCACGACGAGCACTCCACCCTCTGGCGCGACCGCCCCGATGACAGCGGCAAGGTGCAGGCGGCTATGGCGGACTTCTGGAAAAACCAGTGAGGCGAAGGTTCAGGACGCGGAGACGGCCTTGAGCTGCGGAGCCGTGCAGGCGTCGCCCAGACTGACCCGGCCGGGCTGGGTCACGCGGACATAGATCCCGCAGTTCATGTGGCCGAAGGCGTCGAACAGCGCCTTGGTGACCTCGATGTCGCGCTCGGCGGTGTCGGGGTTCACGTCGGGGGCGGCGCAGCGGACGATGGGCTTGAAGACCTCCGCCTCCGCCCAGCCGAGCATCAGCCGGCGGCCGGCCCAGCCGTGTTCCGCCCAGGCGGGCCAGCCGTCGACATAGAGGTTGGCGCGGAAGCGCAAGGGGTCGAGCTCGACGCCCATCCGGCGCCCGAGGTCGGCGACGCTCGCCAGGTTGACGATCGAGACCTGCCCCAGCGGATGGTCGGTGAACCGCCAGCTCTCCGGCGCCGCCTGCACCTTCAGCGGCCCCGGCGCCTCGTCGCCGAGAATCTCGGCCAGCCAGTCGGCGAAGGCGGTGCGGCCAGCCTCCTCCGCGAGCCGGCCGAAGAAGGGCGGGGCGCCGGGGGCGGTGGCCTCCAGGTCGCCCGAGGCCTCGTGGTAGCGGGTGCGCACGGCGGCGACCTTGGGCAGGGCGGCCAGCACGGTGAACTTCTGCTTGGAGATGAAGGCGGGCGCGGTGGGATCGAAGCCGCAGGGTCCGTTCTCGACGGCGTAGATCCGATCGTGCGGGAAGCCGCGGCCGGGGGCCAGGTCGACCGCGCTCAGGGCCTCGGGCGTGAAGCCCTTCACAGGATGCCGGAAGATGCCCGCGACGTGGCCGGTCATGGCGGAGGCCTAGCCGGTGAGGGGGCCGCGCGGCAAGGGCCAAGGATTCCCGTGGTGCGCACGGCTGGGTTGCGATAAGAACACAACATGAACATGTTCACCCTCACCGCCGAGCCGCGGCGGCGGCTCCTGCCGCCGGAGGACGGCCATCGGCTGTACTACGCGCTGCAGCCCGACGGGCCGGCGGCCGAGCGGATCGCGCCGTTGAGCGAGGCCCTGGCCAAGCGGTTCGCGGGCGCGGCGCGGGCGGCGCCGGCCTCGCGGTGGCACATCTCGCTGATCTCCCTCGGCCACACCGCCGAGGCGCCGGCTGCGGAACTCGTCGCCGAGGCCTGCCGGTGGGCGGCGCAGGTCGCCCGGCCGGCCTTCACCGTCGCGCTGGACCGGGTGGTGAGCTGGAAGGGGTCTGCAGGCCGCCGCCCGCTGGTGCTGCGCGGCGAAGACGGGACGATCGGCGTCGAACGGCTGGCGGGCGAGATCCATGGCGTCCTGCGGCGCGCGGGCCTGGCGCAAGGCCCGGCGCGCCAGTTCATCCCGCACCTGACCCTGCTGCGCGGCGAGCATGAGGTGGCGGAGCGGCGCATCGATCCGATTGTCTGGCGGGTCCGCGAGTTCGTGCTGCTGCACACCGCGGCCGGTCGCCAGCAAGTGCTCGGCCGCTTCCCGCTGGCGGGTTAGGCCAGCTCCTCCTCCAGCGCCGCCAGGCGGGCGGCCTGATCTTCGGCGATCAGCGGCTCGATGACGTCGTCGAGGGCCTCGCCCTCCATGACCTTGGGCAGGTTGTAGAGGGTCAGGTTGATGCGATGGTCGGTGACCCGGCCTTGCGGGAAGTTGTAGGTGCGGATGCGCTCGGAACGGTCGCCGGAGCCCACCTGGGCCTTGCGGGCGTCGGAGCGGGCGGTGTCGGCGGCCTCGCGCTGCTGGTCGTAGAGCTTGACCTGCAGGGCCTTCATGGCCCGGGCGCGGTTCTGGTGCTGCGACTTCTCCGAGGAGGTCACCACGATGCCGGTCGGCAGGTGGGTGATGCGCACGGCGCTGTCGGTCTTGTTGACGTGCTGGCCGCCGGCCCCCGAGGAGCGGTAGGTGTCGATCCTGAGGTCCTGGTCGCGGATGTCGATGTCGATGTCCTCGGGCTCCGGCAGGACGGCGACCGTGGCGGCGGAGGTGTGGATGCGGCCTTGCGCCTCGGTGTCGGGCACCCGCTGCACCCGGTGGACGCCGCTCTCGAACTTCAGCCGGCCGAACACCCCGTCGCCGGTGATCGAGGCGATGACCTCCTTGTAGCCGCCCATCTCGCCCTCGGAGGCGCTTTCGAGCTCGACGCGCCAGCCGCGGGTCTGGGCGTAGCGCTGGTACATGCGGAACAGATCGCCGGCGAACAGGGCCGCCTCGTCGCCGCCGGTGCCGGCCCTGACTTCGAGGATGGCCGAGGCGTTCTCGTCCCTGTCCTTGGGGGCCAGCAGCAGGGCCACCTCGCGCTCCAGGTCCGGCAGGCCCGTATTGAGCTGGTCCAGATCGGCGCGGGCCATCTCGGCGAGCTCCGGATCGCCGCTGTCGATCATCTCCTGGAGGTCGGGGATGGCGCCGCGCGCCTGCTCGAGCTTGAGGACGACATCGGCCACCGGCTTCAGCTCGGCGTGCTCCTTGGCGAGCCGCACGATCTCGGCGCCGTCGGTGGCGGCGGCCATGCGGGCCTCGACCTCGCGGAAGCGATCAAGCACCTGGTCGAGCCTGGCCTGGGGAAGTCGCAACGGTCTCAAGAGCCCCTGAGTTGGCGGGACGCTTCTCTAGCCTTCCGCGGCCAAGGCGCCAAACGGCGCGTTCGACACCGATTGTTGCAGGATTGGAACGGAGCCCGGCTCGGAGCGGTTACGGCGCCGGTAATATGGAGAAACGAGACATGGCGACCGAACGAGTCACCGAACATCCGGACGGCACCACCGAGCGCGTGACGGAGCGCGATAGCGGCACGACCGTCGTCGAACGCGGCGGCTCCGGCCTCGGCGGCGTGATCATCGGGATCGCGGTGCTGGCCCTGGTGGCGATCGTGGCCTTCTTCCTGCTGACCCAGACCCGCAACGACAACCTGCGCACCAGCGCGGTGACCGGGGCGGCCTCCAGCGTCGGCCATGCCGCCGACAGCGTCGCCGGCGCGGTGACGCCCAAGAAGTAGCGTCCTTTCCCGCGCTGCGGTGCGGGAAACAGAAAGCCCTCCCCGTCGCCGGGGAGGGCTCTTTGATGCGCGACGTGGCGCGTAGGGCCTAGACGCGTTCGCCCGAGAGCGGCGCGTTGCCGAACATGCCGAGCTTGACGTTGCCGGTCATCTTGTCGCCGTCGACCTTGGCCTCGAACTCGAGGGTCATCGGCATCGGATTGGTGATGTTGGCGCTCCAGGTCAGGGTGTCGCCGTTGACCTTCCCGCTGACTTCCTGCTTGCCCATCTGGCCTTCGGTCGTACCCGTGAAGGTGTCGCCGCTGGTCGTGATGGCCGCATTCACCGTCTGCGCGCCCATCGGGGTGTTGATCGTGATCTTCCAGTTGCCGTCCGCGGACATCTCGTCCCTCCCGGGGTGTTGGGGGCACACCTAAGCGCGGTTGAGCGGGCCGCGCAAGAGTGACGCGGGCGTCACTTTTGTGATCAGGGACTATTCCGCCGCGAGCGGGGTCTTCTCGGCCGCGGCCAGTTCGGCGGCCTTGGCCTCGACCAGCTCGACGATGTGGTCGACCATCTGGCCGTTGTCCATCTTGTGGTCGGGCCGGCCCGCCAGATAGACCATGCCCGCGCCCTTGCCGCCGCCGGTGAAGCCGACGTCGGTCATCAGGGCCTCGCCCGGGCCGTTCACCACGCAGCCGATGATCGACAGGCTCATGGGGGTGGAGATGTGCGCCAGCCGCGCCTCAAGCTCGGTCACCGTCTCGATGACGTTGAAGCCCTGCCGCGCGCAGGACGGGCAGGCGATGATGTTCACCCCGCGATGCCGCAGGCCCAGCGACTTCAGGATGTCGAAGCCGACCTTGACCTCCTCCACCGGATCGGCGGCGAGGCTGACGCGGATGGTGTCGCCGATGCCGGCCCAGAGCAGGGCGCCCATGCCGATGGAGGACTTCACCGTGCCGCTGCGCATCGCCCCGGCCTCGGTGACGCCGAGGTGCAGCGGGCAGTCGATGGCCTCGGACAGCATCTGGTAAGCCGCTACGGTCATGAAGACGTCGGAGGCCTTCACGCTGATCTTGAACTCGTGGAAGTCGTGGTCCTGCAGGATGCGGGCGTGGCTGAGCGCGCTCTCGACCATGGCCTGGGGGCAGGGCTCGCCGTAGCGTTCCAGCAGCTCCCGCTCCAGGGAGCCGGCGTTGACCCCGATGCGCATGGAGCAGCCATGGTCGCGGGCCGCCTGGATCACCTCGCGCACCCGGTCGGGAGAGCCGATGTTGCCGGGATTGATCCTGAGGCAGGCGGCGCCGGCTTTGGCGGCCTCGATGGCGCGCTTGTAGTGGAAGTGGATGTCGGCCACGAGCGGCACCTTGGACGCCTTGACGATGGCGCCGAACGCCGCCGTGGAGGCCTCGTCCGGGCAGGAGACGCGGACGATGTCGGCCCCGGCCTCTTCCAGCTGTCGCACCTGCTCGATGGTCGCCGCCGCATCGGCCGTCAGGGTGTTGGTCATCGACTGGACGGTGATCGGCGCATCGCCCCCGACCTCCACGTCGCCGACGCGGATCTTGCGCGACGGCCGGCGCTGGATGGCGCGCCAGGGGCGGTGGTGGGCGGCGGAGTCGTGCTTGACGGGGGCGGTCATGGCGCGCGGAAAATAGGCGGTTTCAAGCGAAACCCCAAGGCGGGTCTAATTCCTCCCCCGCAGGGGAGCAACGGGCAGTTAGAACGGCGGGGCGTCGTCGGCGGGCTTCGCCGCGGCGGCTTTCGGCTTGGCGGCGGCCTTGGCCGCAGAGGCGGTGGTCGTGGGCTTGGGCGCAGCCGGCTTGGGTGAGGCGGCCGAAGACGCCGGCTTCGGGGCCGATTGCCCGGCCTTCGGCGCGGGCGCGATCCCCAGCAGCATGGCGACGTCGGTCAGCGGCTTGGGTAAGACGCCCTTCGACTGGCCGGCGACGAACACCTGGAAGGCGTCCGGTTCGGAGACGTCGATGGTCAGCGCCCCGATGCCCGGCGCGCGGTAGGCTTCGCCCTCGGCGAGCTGGCGGGCGAAATAGACCGAGCCGTCGGAGCCGTGGACCACCAGGAAGGCCGGCTTCAGGGCCTGCAGGACCACGGGTCCGCTGGCGGCGCCGTAGACCTGGCCATGCGGCTTGAAGCTGTCGGCGAGGTTGAGCTCGGGCGTCGGCGCGGCCTGCGGCTCCTGGGGCGCAAGCGGCGTGCCGTCGGCGTTGACCGCCTTGTCGAGACCCGGCGTCAGATAGGGCGGCGGGGTGGTGGATTCGACCGGCGCAGGCAGGGGCGCGCCGAGGGTCATGGGACCGGCGGTGGTGTTGGCGAGCGCCTTCTGCGACGAAGAATCCGAGGCGGTCGCCGGGGCCGGCGCGGTCTCGGTCATGATCCTCTGCACCACGTTCCAGGCGACGATGGCGACGATGATCACCACGGCGGCGGCGAAGATGGCGGCCAGCCGCGGATCGCGGTCGCCGCCGACGCCCACCGGTTCGGGCAGGGGCTCGTCGAGCACTGGCTCCTCGGCCTTGAAGCGCTCGGTCGCGGCGTCGGCGTCGACGCCCAGCGCCTGGGCGAGCGCGCGGATATAGCCGACCACGAACGGCCGCGACGGCAGCTGGGCCAGCCGCAGCTCCTCGATGGCGGTGATGTAGGCGCCGCGCACGCGGGTCTGTTCGGCGAGGTCCTCGATGGTCAGGCCGCGGAACGCGCGGATCGCGCGCAGGGCCTGGCCGACGTCGGCGCCGGAATGGATCGAGGGGGGGAAGGTCTCCACGCGCGGCGGTTCGCCGGCGTTCGCCGCCGGTCCGCTCAGATCGCCGAGCCCGCCTGTATCGAGCGGCATGGCTAGTCGAACTCCTTTTTGCGCGCGGCCTCGAAGAGATCGCGGCGGAGACGAGCGCCTGCAGTCACGCGAAGTCTTGAGGACAACGCCGCGTAACACGCGCTCCGGTAGTGCTCAATGCGGTGATCGGTCACTGGTCGAAGCTACAGGCGGTCAGACCGCCAGGTAGATTTTGCGCGCGAGGGTTTCAATTTCGTTGCGAACCGAGCCGGCGCTGCTTTTCAGCAGGGCGGAAACACCGCGGCGGGCGGCCTCGCGGTCGCAGGACAGCACCATGCGCTTCACCGGCCCGACCCCGGCCGGCGGCATGGACAGCGCCTCGAAGCCCAGGGCGACCAGGGTGAAGGCCTCCAGCGGGCGGCCGGCCATCTCGCCGCAGACGCTGACCGGCGTGCCGGTCTCGGCGCAGGCCCGCTGGATCTGCTCAAGCGCCCTGAGCGCCGGCGGCGACAGGGGGTCGTAGCGGTCGGAGACCCTGGGGTTCCCGCGGTCGGCGGCGAACAGGTACTGCATCAGGTCGTTGGTGCCGACCGAGACGAAGTCGGTCATCGGCAGCAGGGCGTCCAGGTGCCAGATCAGCGAGGGCGCCTCGATCATGGCCCCGACATCCAGCCGTTCCGGCGCCGCGCGGCCACGGCGCACCGCCCAGGCGACCTCGTGGTCCACCAGGGCGCGGGCGGCGCGGAACTCGTCCACGTTGGCGACCAGCGGGAACATGATCCTGAGCGGCCGGCCGCGGGCGGCGGCGATCAGGGCGCGCAGCTGCATCCTCAGCAGGGCCGGGCGGTCCAGGCCCATGCGGATGGCGCGCCAGCCTAGCGCCGGATTGTCCTCCCGTTCCGCCTCCAGGTAGGGCAGCACCTTGTCGCCGCCGAGGTCGAGGGTGCGGAAGGTGACGGGCAGGTCGCCGGCCGCCTCCATCACCCGGGCGTAGAGCGCCGTCTGGGCGTTCAGCCGCGGCATCTCCTCGGCGACCATGAACTGGAACTCGGTGCGGAACAGGCCGATGCCCTCCGCGCCGGTCTCGCCCATGATGTCGAGGTCGACGTCGAGGCCGGCGTTCATCAGCAGGGTGATCTTCGCGCCGTCGCGGGTGAAGGCCGGCGTCTCGCGCAGCTTGGCGAACTCGGCCCGGCGTTGGCGGCGCACGTCGATCCGCGCCTGGATGGCCTTCACCACGTCGTTGCGCGGGCGCAGGTAGGCCTCGCCGGTCTCGGCGTCGACGATCACCATGTCGCCTTCGGAGACCCGGTCGCGCAGGCCGGAAAGCCGCCCGACGCAGGGGATGTCCAGCGCGCGGGCGACGATCGCCGCGTGGCTGGCGGCGGAGCCTTCCTCGAGCAGCAGGCCGCGCAGCTTGGTGCGGTCGTATTCCAGCAGGTCGGCGGGCCCGAGGTTGCGGCCGATCAGGATGGCGTTGTCGGGCAGCTCGCGGGCCACGTGGCCGGCGCCGGACAGGTGGCGCAGCAGGCGGTCGTTGAGGTCCTCGAGGTCGTGCAGCCGCTCGCGGATGTAGGGGTCGCGGGCCTGGCCCAGCCGCGCGCGGTGCTCAGAGCGGACCCGCTCGACCGCGGCCTCGGCGGTCAGGCCGTTGCGCACCGCGTCCTCCAGGCTGCGGGTCCAGCTGTTGGAGTGGGCGAACATCCGGTAGCTCTCGAGCACCTCGTAGGAGGCGTCGACCAGGCCGGCCTGGCCCTCCAGCATGGAATCGATCTGGCTCTGCAGGCCCTCGACCGCGGTCTTCAGCCGAGCTTCCTCGGCGACCACGTCCTCGGAGAGCAGCTGCGAGGGCGCCATGGGCCGCTCGTGCAGCACCGCCACGCCATAGGCGAGGCCGTCGGAGAACTTCGAGCCCTTCACCCGCTCGGGCCGGTGCGGGGCGAGCTCGACGCCCTTCAGCTCGTCGGTGGAGATCAGCTCGCCGGACGCCACCATCTCGGCCAGCACCATGGCGACGATCTGCAGGTCCTCGACCTCGTCGTCGGTGTAGACCCGCTCGGTGCGGTTCTGGACGACCAGCACCCCGATCGCCCGGCCGCCGCGCAGCAGGGGGACGCCCAGGAAGGCGTGGTAGGGGTCTTCGCCGGTCTCCGGCCGGTAGGAGAAGGCCGGGTGCTCCGGGGCGTCGGCCAGGTTCAGCGGCCGGCCCAGGCGCATGATGTCGCCGATCAGGCCTTCGCCCGGCTTCATGCGGGTGACGTGGACGGCGGTGGGGTCGAGGCCCTCGGTGGCGAACAGCTCGATGTCGCCCGCCGCCCGGCGCATGTAGAGCGAGCAGACCTCGGCGACCATGGAGCGGGCGATGATCCGCACGACCACGTTCAGCCGCGCCTGGGCGGGGCCGCCGGAGGCGAGCGCCTCGCGGATCTGCTTCAGCAGGCTCCGCTGGCCTCGGATCGCTACACCCGGCACCGCCATCTCGTGGCCGCTAAGCCTCCCTGTTCGTTATCGGCCGGCTCCGTAACAGCAATACGTGTACGAACCGAGACGCAAAAGAGCCCGCCGCGGCGATTGGCGCCATCTGCCTATGCCCGAGGCACAGCCGGCGGCGCGGCCACGGCTGAAGCTTAGGTAGGTGCTCGACATCGATCCGGAAGCCAGAGCCCCAACGCCGAGCCAAGGGTTTTGGCCGCAAGCTTGAGCTTTGTCCGCTTCCGGATCATCGTCCGGCCCACAACAACGAGATGTCCTGGGGGGACGCGTCATGCGGAAGTGGGGACTATTTGCGCTCGGCTGGGCGCTGATCCTGGTGGGGAGTTACCTGGCCCACGCCATCCAGACCTCCGGCGGCACGCGGATCGAGGACGTCCGCTTCGCCGGCGACAAGGGGATCGTGCAGAGCGGCCTGCTCTACGTGCCGCCCGGGGCGACGGCGCAGCATCCGGCGCCGGCGGTGCTGGTCAGCCACGGCTACATCAACACCCGCGAGATGCAGTCGCCGTTCGCCATCGAGCTGGCCCGCCGCGGCTTCGTGGTGCTGGCCATGGACATGACCGGCCACGGCTATTCCGAGGGCGCGGTGTTCGCGCCGCGCGACATGGGCGGCCCACCGGCGCTCCGCTACCTGCAGAGCCTGCCGTTCGTCGACAAGGCCAACATCGGCATGGAGGGCCACTCCATGGGCGGGGTGCCGATCAGCGCCGCCGCGGCCGCCCAGCCGGACGGCTACAAGGCCATCGTCTTCGAGGGCTCGACGCCCGCCTTCCTGGGCGCCGCCGCGCCGAAGTCGTTCCACAATTTCCAGCTGGTGTTCGGCCAGTTCGACGAGTTCGCGCCACTGATGTGGGGCGTGCCCAAGGGCTCGATGGTCGCGAGCTCCCCGAAGCTCGCCAAGGTGTTCGGCGTCACCGGACCGGTGGTCGAGGGCCAGATCTACGGCTCGACCGCCGATGGCACGGCCAAGCGGCTGGTCAACCCGCCGGTCACCCACCCCTGGGAGCACTTCTCCCGGGCCGGGGTCGGCGGGGCGGTGGACTGGTTCCAGCGGACGCTGACCGGCGCAGCCTCGCCGAAGCCGCCGAATGACCAGATTTGGCTCTGGAAGGAAATCGGCACGGCGCTGGGCTTCGTGGGCCTGATCATCCTGCTGATGGGGACCTTCGAGCTGCTGCTCACCCTGCCGCTGTTCGCCAGCCTCAACCATCCGATGGAGCCCGTGGCCGAGCGGCGGGGGTGGAAGTGGTGGCTGGCCTTCGCGCTGACGGCGGCCGTGCCGGCGCTGACCTACTACCCGTTCATGAAGTGGGGGCAGCTGTTCTTCCCGATGCGGCTGTTCCCCCAATACATCCAGAACCAGCTGCTGGTCTGGGCGCTGCTGAACGGCCTGATCACCCTGGTGCTGAGCTTCGTGCTGCGCGGCGGCAAGCCCAACTTCACCCACCGCTGGGTGAACGGGGTCCTGATCGCGGCGGTGACCATCGCGGTGGGCTACCTGTCGCTGGCGATCGTCAATGGCGTCTGGCACGTCGACTACCGCTTCTGGGTGCTGGGGCTGAAGCCGCTGGACGCCCGCCACGCGGTGATGGCGATCCCCTACTTCGTGCTGTGGGCGGTGTTCTTCCTGATCGCGCTCAGGGCGCTGGCGGCCAACCTGGCGGTGAAGGGGGAGGGGTTCCTGGTCCAGCATGGCGCCTGGAAGCTGGCCATGTGCCTGGGCTTCATCGCCCTGCTGGCCATCCAGTATGGCGTGCTGTTCTCGACCGGCCTGCTGGCGACCCCGAGCGAGCCGCTGAACACCATCGTGGCGATCCAGTTCGTGCCGCTGCTGGCCACCTTCGGCGCGCTCGCGGCCTTCACCTACCGGCGCACCAACTCCTACGTGCCGGGGGCGCTGATCTGCGCGGCCCTGCTCGCCTGGTATGTGACCTCGGGCACAGCCACGCACTGGTATCCGGGCTTTAAGGTGCAGATTCCGGGCGCCGCGCGCGCGCGGTAGCCGCGGACCGCGCCCCTTCCCATGTGAGGGCCCGGCCTGGCCTTAGGGGGGTGTGAGCGTATGGCGTCGGATGAGGCGGAGGCGCGCCTGCGCACCTGGGCCGACCTGCTGGCCGACGGGCGCCTGCCGCGCTTCGCCCTGATCTGCCTGGGCGTCTGGCTGAACGCGGCCGACAGCCTGGTGACCGCCACCATCATGCCCAGCGTCGGCCGCGAGCTGGGCGGCTACGGCTACTTCAGCTGGGCGACGGCGGGCTATCTGGTGGGCGCGATCCTGGCCGGCGCCAGCGCCGGACGGCTCTCGGAGCTGTTCGGCCTGAGGCGCGCCACGACCCTGGCGGGCCTGGTGATGGTCGGCGGCTGCGTGCTGAGCGCGGCAGCGCCCGACATCGGCCTGTTCCTGACCGGCCGGCTGATCCAGGGCCTGGGCTCCGGCTGGATCTCCGGCTTCTCCATGGTGGCCATCGCGCTCTTGTTTCCCGAGCGGCACCTGGCGCGGGTGTTCGCCTCGGTCTCCGGCGTGTGGGGCGTCGCCACCCTGATCGGCCCCCTGATCGGCGGCGTCTTCGCCGTGGGCGGCCATTGGCGTGAGGTGTTCTGGCTGTTCGCGGCCCAGTCGCTGGCGTTCAGCGCCGCCGCGCCCTTCCTGCTCAGGGGCGCCAAGGCGGCGACCGGCGGTCCGGGCATCCCCTGGACCCAGCTCGCCGTGCTGGGGGTGGGCGTCGGCGCCGTCGCCGTGGCCGACGTGGCGAAGGGGGCCGCGGCCTCCCTCGGCCTGGTGGCGGCGGGCCTGCTGCTGCTCGCCGCGGTGCTGTGGATCGACGCCCGCGCCCGGGTCCGCCTCCTGCCCCACCGGGCCGGCGACCTGACGACCATCTGCGGCTCCGGCTATGCGGCGATGTTCGCGCTCACCGCCGCCTCCATGGGCTTCGCCATCTACATCCCGCCGCTCCTGCAGAGCCTGGCTGGCCTGTCGCCGCTATGGGCCGGCTATGTGATCGGGGCGGAGTCGCTGGCCTGGACCCTGGCGGCCTTCGCCGTGGCCCACCAGACCGGGCGCTGGGACGCCCGCTGGGTGCGGATCGGGGCGGTGAGCGTGCCGGTCAGCCTGGTGATCCTGGCCTGGGCGACGCCACAGGTCTCGATGGTCTGGGTGGTGCTGGGCGGCGCGCTGCTGGGCGCGGCGTTCGGCTGGTCGTGGAGCTTCATGAGCCGGCGCGTGCTGGCGGCGCTTTCGGAGGAGGACCGGGCGATCGGCTCCTCGGCGATCACCGCCGTGCGACAGACGGGCGCGGCGGCCGGCGCGGCGATCTCCGGCGCGGCGGCCAACCTGGCGGGCTTTTCCGCCGGCCTGACCCCGGACAGCGCCCGCGCCTCGGCCGTCTGGGTGTTCGCCGCGGTGATCCCACTAGGGGTGGTCGGCGCCTGGGCGGCGTTCCGGCTGACCGGCTCCGCCCAACGCGCCTAGCCCTAGTCTGCCGCGTGGGCGGCGCCGCCCTGCGCCATGGCCTTGCCGCAGAACCAGACCGCCGGGATCAGCAGGACGATCAGGATGGCGCCGATGCGGAACAGGTCGATGGTGGCCAACAGGTAGGCCTGGCTGACCACCTGGTTTGTGACCGCCGCCAGCGCCTGCTGGGCGGTGAGGCCGACCCCCTGCAGCTTGCCCAGCGCCTGGCTGAAGCTGGGGTCGAAGCCGCCCATGACCTCCGAGAGCCGGGTCTGGTGGGCGGCGGCGGAGCGGTCCCAGGCGGTGGTCACCACCGAGGCGGCGAAGCTGCCGGCGGTGATCCGGGCGAAGTTGTAGAGGCCCGAGGCCGCCGGCACCTGGTTTCCCGGAACGCCGTTCAGCGTCAGCGTCACCATCGAGATGAAGAAGGTGCTCATGGCCACGCCCTGCACCAGCATGGGGATCACCAGGGCGTAGAAGTCGACGTCGCTGGTGAACCGCGAGCGCAGGTAATAGGAGAAGGCGAAGGCCACCAGCGACAGGCTGGCCGCCCAGCGGGCGTCGATCTTGCCCATGATGCGCGCCGCGAACGGGGTCAGGATCACCGCCACCACGCCGGAGGGCGCGGCCACCAGCCCCGCCCAGGTGGCGATGTAGCCCATCCGGGTCTGCAGCCAGAGGGGTTGCAGGAGGTTGGTCCCGAAGAAGATCGCAAAGCCCACGCAGGAGATCACCGTCGCCAGCACGAAGTTGCGCGACTTGAGCAGCGACAGGTCGACGATCGGGAAGTCGTCGTTGAGCTCCCAGATCGCCCAGGCGACCAGGCCGATGGCGGCGATGATCGCCTCGGCCACGATGACCGGCGAATTGAACCAGTCGGCGTCCTTGCCGGTGTCCAGCATCACCTGCAGCGATCCGACCCAGATCAAGAGCAGCATGAAGCCGGTGCGGTCGATGGGGATCTTGCGCGTCGGCGTCTCGCGGGTGCGCAGGTTCCGCCAGCAGAGCAGCGAGCAGACGATCCCCACCGGCAGGTTGATCAGGAAGATCCACGGCCAGGCGATGTTGTCGGAGATATAGCCGCCGAGGATCGGCCCGCAGATCGGCGCCACCAGGGTGGTCATCGACCAGATGGCCAGGGCCGTACCCCGCTTCTGCGGCGGGAAGATCATGATCAGCAGCGCCTGCGACCCCGGGATCATCGGCCCGGAGACCGCGCCTTGCAGGATCCGGAAGCCGATCAGCGAGGGCAGGCTCCAGGAGATCCCGCACAGGAAGGAGGCGATGGTGAACAGCACCACCGAGGCCACGAAGGTCCTGACCACGCCATAGCGGCCCATCAGCCAGGCGGTGAGCGGCACCGAGGCGCCGTTGGCCACGGCGAAGGCGGTGACCACCCAGGTGCCCTGGTTGGCGCTGACGCCCAGGTTGCCGGCGATGGTCGGCAGGGAGACGTTGGCGATGGTCGAATCCAGCACCTGCATGAAGGTGCCGAGCGCCAGGGCGATCGAGGTGACCGCCAGCGCCGGGCCCGTCATGGGCTGCGGGCCGGCCGGTTCGGACGAGGTGTCCTTGGCCATGTCAGGCTCCTGCCGCGACGGCTCAGCGGGCGTCCGAGATGTCGATCTTGGTCTTCATCGACAGGCCCACCCGCAACGGATGCTGGGCGAGCTCGCGCGGGTCCAGCGCGATCCGCACCGGCAGGCGCTGCACCACCTTGATCCAGTTGCCGGAGGCGTTCTGCGCCGGGATCAGCGAGAAGGCCGAACCGGTGCCGCCGGAGAGCCCGGTGACACGGCCGTGGAACACCACGCCGCCGCCGTAGAGGTCGGAGGTGAGCGTCACCGGCTGGCCGACGCGCACCTTGCGCAGCTGGCCTTCCTTGAAATTGGCGTCGACGTAGGCGGCGGTGATCGGCACCACGGCCATCAGCGGGGCGCCGGCCTGCACCTGCTGGCCGACCTGCACGGTCTTCTTGGAGACCACGCCGTCGAGCGGCGCGCGAATGACGGTTCGGGAGAGCGCCAGCTTGGCGGCGTCCAGGCGGGACCGGGCGGCGGCGACCTCCGGGTTCTGCTCAAGCGAGACGCCGGCGATCAGCACGGAATTGGCCTCGCGCTGGCCCTGCGCGGCGTGCACGTTGGCCTGGGCCTGGGCGATGGCGGCCTGGGCTTGAGCGAACTGGTCCTTGGCGGTGGTCAGCTCCTCGCCGGACACCGCGCCGGAGCTGGCCAGGTTCTGCCGGCGGTCGAGGTCGGTACGGCTGCGGGCGAGGTCCGCCTGGGCCCGCTGCAGGTCAGCTTGGCGGGCGGCCTGCTGGCCGGCGAGCGCGGTGTCGCTGGCCTCGTAGGCCTGCACCTTGCGTTCGGCCTGGCCGAGGGCGGCCTCCGCCTGGGCCACCGCGATGCGGGCGTCGGCGTCGTCGAGGATCACCAGGGGCTGGCCGGCCCGGACGGTCTGGGTCTCCTTGGCCGGCACCTGCGCCACCGGACCGGAGACCAGCGGCGTCACCTGGGCCACCTCGGCGCCGACATAGGCGTTGTCGGTGGCGACGCTGCGCCCGGCGAACAGCAGGGCGTAGACGCCGTAGGCCACCACGCCCACGACCACCACGGCGGCCAGCAGGGTGAGCAGCCGCCGTCGGGAGCTGCGGGCGCCGCTGCGGGCCGAGGTGGCGGCGCCGGTGGCGGTGGCGGTGGTGGTGTCGGACATGGGGCGCCTCGGAGGGGCTAGGCTTTGATGTGGGGTCGGTCAGGCGGCATGGAAGCCGCCGCCCAGGGCGCGCACCAGGGCGACGTCGAGGGCGAAGGCGCGGGCGTCGAGATCGGCCACTGCCCGCCGGCGGGCGAGCACGCCCTGCTCGGCGATTAGCACCGATTGGTAGGTGGAGAGTCCACCCTGGTAGCGCAGGCGGGCGATCCGGTAGGCGTCCTCGCTGGCGGCCAGCGCCGCACGCGAGCTGTCGAGCTCGGCCTTCAGCGCCCGCTCCGAGGTGACCGCGTCGGCCACCTGGTGGAAGGCCTCGGTCAGCGTCGCGTCATAGCTGGCCACGGCCGCATCGCGGTCGGCCTCCGCGCCGCGGTAGCTGGCCCGGAGCGCGCCGCCCTCGAAGATCGGCAGGGTCAGCGCCGGGCCGATTGAACCGATGTCGGAGCCGTCGGCGAACAGCTGGTTCAGCTTCAGCGACTGGAAGCCCAGGAAGCCGGCCAGGTTCACGTTGGGATAGAAGCTCGCCTTGGCGACCTTGATGCGACGGCTGGCGGCCTCGGCGCGCCAGCGCGCGGCGGCCACGTCGGGCCGGCGGCCGACCAAGTCCGCTGACAGGGTGGCGGGCAGGCCGAACGGCTTCAGCGTCGCGGTCGCCGGCCGGACGATGGCGAGGCCGCGGTCGGGACCGTCGCCCAGCAGGGCCGCAAGCCGGTTCTTGGTGAGTGCGATCTGCTCGTCGAGGCTGGCCAGCTGAGCCTGGGAGGTCAGGGGCTGGGCTTCAGCCTGGCGCTGCTCGCCGGTGGTGTCGAGGCCGTTGGCGACCCGATCGCGGACAAGTTGGCTCGTTTGCTGCTGCAGGTCGACGGCGCGCTCGTCCACGTCGTGCTCGGCATAGAGTCGGGCGAGCTCGGCATAGGCGGTGGCGATGCTGGTGGAGAGCATCAGCCGCGCCTCGGCGGCGTCGGCCTCGGCGGCGCGGGCTTCGGACGCCGCGGCGGCCACCGCCGCGCGGTTCTTGCCCCAGAAGTCCAGCTCCCAATTGAAGTCGAGGCGGAGCAGGCCGTAGTCGTTGTAGCCCTGCGGCACGAACTCCGGCGGGATGCCCAGGTGATAGCTCTGCTTCTGCTCTTCGACGCCGGCGGTGGCGGAGACGTGGGGCAGGCCGGCGGCGCGGGCCTGGGCGGTCTGGCTCTCGGCCTTGCGCAGGCGCGCCTCAGCGACCGCCAGGGTGGGGGAGCCGCCCAGCGCCTCCTGGACCAGCTGGTCCAGCTGCGGATCGCCGTAGGCCGCCCACCAGCGGTCGGTCGGCCAGTCGGCGGCGGGACCGGCGAGGGCGGCGGTGGCCGCATAGCTCGACGCGGCCTTGGCCTGACGCGTCGGCGTCGGGCTTGGAACCGTGGCGCAGGCCGCCAGCGCGGTGGCGCTCAGGCCGGCCAGCAGAGCCGCGCGGCCGAAGCTGCGAACGGTGCGAAGGCGGGGAGGGAGAGCAGCCATTCCAAATCACCTTGCAAACCGTACGGTACGGTCATATTTGAGCCATATAAGCTTGCCCAGTAGGGGGTCAAGACAGGTTCGGAAAAAATGCTGAGCAAGGCCAGGCTGGATCGGGACGCGCGGCGCGACGCGATCCTCGACGTCGCCCAGGACGTGTTCCTGGAGGAGGGCTTCGCCGCGGCCTCCATGTCCAGCATCGCCGCCCGGCTCGGCGGCTCGAAAGGCACGCTCTACAACTACTTCAAGAGCAAGGACGAACTGTTCGAGGCCTACGTCCTGCGCCGCTGCGTGCTGAACCTGGACGACATCTACGTAGTGCGCGCCGAGGGCGAAGGGCCGCGCGAGGTGCTGACCCGCCTGGGTCGCGCCTATGTGGGCCGGGTGCTCTCCGACGAGAACCTGCGCCACTTCCGGCTGATCATCGCCGAGGCGGAGCGCTCGCCGGAGATCGGCCGCGCCTTCTACGAGGCCGGACCGCTGAAGGGGGCGGGCCGGCTCGCCAGGCACATTAGCGAGTGGGCGGCGGCCGGAAAGCTCCAGGTCGACGACCCGATGCGCGCGGCGCATCAGTTCCTGGCGCTCTGCCAGAACCGCTACTTCAAGGAACGGCTCACCAACTACGCGCCCGAACTCACGCCCGAGCAGATCGAGACCGAGGTGACGGGCGCGGTGGAGACCTTCCTCCGCGCGTTCGGGCCGCGCGGCGGCTGAGCGTGGAGGTCCGGGTCCTCGCGCCGGGCGACGAGGATCTGCTGATCCGCGCCGTGGCGATGATCGAAGAGGGCGCGCTGACGCCCGAGCGCGCGGCGGCCCACCTGGCGGACGATACCATGGTCAATGTCGCGGCGATCGAGGCCGGCGAGGTGACCGGCTTCGTCTATGGCCATGTGTTGCGCCGCTTCGAAGCGGTGAGCTTCTTCATCTATTCCGTCGATGTCGTCGAGGCGCGCCGCCGACGCGGCGTCGCCCGCGCCATGCTGGAGCGGCTGAAGGCGCTGATGCCCGAACGCGGCTGGGACGAGATGTTCGTGTTCACCAATCGCGGGAACGAGGCCGCGATGCGGCTCTACGCCAGCGCCGGCGGCCTCAGCCCGCCGCCGGACGACGTGGTGATGTTCGACTTCGACTAGAGTTTGTCCAGCCCATAGGCCGCGTGCAGGGCGCGCACCGCCAGCTCGGTGTAGGCCGCGTCGATTAGCACGCTGATCTTGATCTCCGAGGTGGAGATCACCTGGATGTTGACGCCCTTTTCGGCGAGCGCGCCGAACATGGTCTTGGCGACGCCGGTGTGGCTACGCATGCCGACCCCGATCACCGAGACCTTGGCCACCTCCTCGTCGACGGTGGCGTCCTCGAAGCCGATCCGCGACTGCACCGCGCGGACGATCTCCATGGCCCGGCCGGCGTCGCGCTTGCCGACCGTGAACTCCATGTTGGCGGTGTCGGCCGAGCGGGCGTGGCTCTGGACGATCATGTCGACGTTGACGTTGGCGTCGGCCAGGGCGCCGAAGATCTCCGACGAGACGCCAGGATGGTCGGGCAGGCCGAAGAGGCTGATCTTCGCCTCGTCGCGGCTGTAGGCCACGCCGCTCACGATCCGCTTTTCCACGATCTCCTCCTCGTCGCAGACGATGGTCCCCTGAAGTTCCCCATCAGGTCCGGGGGCCTCGCCGGGTTCGACAAAACTGGACAGCACCCGGACGGGCAGGTTGTAGGCCATGGCGAGCTCGACCGAGCGGGTCTGCAGCACCTTGGCGCCGAGCGAGGCCATCTCCAGCATCTCCTCGTAGGAGATCTTGGCGAGCTTCCGCGCCTTGGATTCGATCCTGGGGTCGGTGGTGTAGACCCCGTCCACGTCGGTGTAGATGTCGCAGCGCTCGGCCTCGAGGGCGGCCGCCACGGCCACCGCCGAGGTGTCCGAGCCGCCGCGGCCGAGGGTCGCCAGCCGGCCGTCGCGGGTGACGCCCTGGAAGCCTGCCACCACGGCGACCTCGCCGGAGTCGATCGCCGCGCCCAGTTTCTCCGCCTGGATCTCCTCGATGCGCGCGCGGCCGTGGGAATCGTCGGCGATGATCGGGATCTGCCAGCCCATCCAGGAGCGGGCGCGCACGCCCATGTTGCGCAGCGTCATGGCCAGCAGGCCGGCGGTCACCTGCTCGCCGGAGGCCACCACGGTGTCGTACTCGTCGTCGGAGGGCGCGATGCCCTGGGCCGAGGCGCCCGCGCCATCGGTCCAGGCGACCAGCTCATTGGTCTTGCCGGCCATGGCCGAGACCACCACGGCCACGTGGCGCCCGGCCTGCACCTCGGCGCTCACCAGCCGGGCGACGCGGCGGATGCGCTCCAGGTCGGCGACGGACGTGCCCCCAAATTTCATCACCAGCCGAGACATTTAGACCTGGTCGAAGCCCGCGTTTGTTCTGTTGCGCCCGCGAAGGGCTGCGCCTTCTAACGGCGCTGTGAAGGGGCCGCAACGTCCTGGGCGTTTCACCCGCCGCGAGCGTGGGTCTATGAGGGGGCATGACCACCCACGCCGACGCCCGATCCAGCATCGATCCTGCCGAAGTCGAGCGGTTCTCGAAGATCGCCGCCGAGTGGTGGGACCCGCGGGGCAAGTTCGCGCCGCTGCATAAATTCAACCCCGTCAGGC
Source organism: Phenylobacterium sp. (assembly GCA_004799545.1). GTDB lineage: Bacteria > Pseudomonadota > Alphaproteobacteria > Caulobacterales > Caulobacteraceae > Phenylobacterium. The sequence continues at coordinate 22,849 of SSMU01000008.1, read as the reverse complement.
TGGGTTTCATCCGGGAGCAGGCGCTGCATCGCTTCGGGCGCGACGCCCAGGCGCGGCGGCCGTTCGAGGGCCTGCGCCTGCTGGACATCGGCTGCGGCGGCGGCCTGCTTTCGGAGCCGATGACCCGGCTGGGCTTCCAGGTGACCGGCGTCGACGCCTCGGAGCGCAACATCGGCACGGCCAGTGCGCACGCCGCCGAGCAGGGGCTCGCGATCGACTACCGCTGCTCCACCGCCGAAGCCCTGCTGGCGGCGGGCGAAGGCCCCTTCGACCTGATCCTCAACATGGAGGTGATCGAGCACGTCGCCGATCCGGGCGACTATCTCAGGAGCTGCGCGCGGCTGCTGAAGCCGGGCGGGCTGATGATCGTGGCCACGCTCAACCGCACCCTGAAGGCCTTCGCGCTCGCCAAGGTCGGGGCGGAATACGTGCTGCGCTGGCTGCCGCCCGGCACCCACGACTGGAACCGGTTCCTGAAGCCAGAGGAGATCACGGGCTTCCTGGACGGCGAGCCGGTCACGCTCGACGGTCCGTTCGGGGTGGTGTTCGAGCCGCTGTCCGGCCGCTGGAAGCAGAGCCACGACACCGACGTGAACTACATGATGACCGTGGTGCGGGACGCGCCGAAGGCTCTGCCCGCGGCGCAGCCCGCCCGCAGGCGCAAGGCGGCGAAAGCCTAGCGAGGTTGCTCCCGTCGCGGCCGCGGCCTTACCCTCGCCTGACCGACGATCCGGGAGGAGCGCCCCCATGCAGGGCCTGATGATGGACTGGCCGCTGACGCTGCCCAGCCTGCTGGAGCATGCCGCGCTCTACCATCCGGACCAGCAGGTGGTGGCGCGCACGGTCGAGGGGCCGATCCATCGCTACGGCTATGCCCAGGCGCTGGCGCGGGTGAAGCGGCTGGCGAATGCGCTGATCACGCTCGGGGTGAAGCCGGGCGACCGGGTGGCGACCCTGGCCTGGAGCACCCACCGCCACTTCGAGCTCTACTTCGCCGCCACTGGGATCGGGGCGGTGCTGCACACCATCAATCCGCGGCTGCATCCGGACCAGGTGGCCTGGGTCGCCAACCACGCCGGGGACCGGGTCCTGTTGTTCGACGCCACCTTCGGGGAGCTGGTCGGCGAGGTCGCCCCGCAGATGCGGACGGTGAAGACTTTCGTCTCGCTGACCGATGCGGCGCACGTGCCGCCGGGCGTCCCGGGCGGGACCCTGGTCTACGAGGACCTGCTTGCCGCAGCCGCGCCGGAGTTCACCTGGCCGGAGCTCGACGAGAAGACCGCCTGCGGGCTCTGCTACACCTCCGGCACCACCGGCAATCCGAAGGGGGTGCTCTATTCGCACCGCTCGACGGTGCTGCACGCCATGGCCCTGGGCCTGCCCGACGCCTTCAACTTCGGCGCGGCCGACGCGATCATGCCCTGCGCCCAGATGTACCACGCCAACGCCTGGGGGACGCCCTACGCCGCCCCGCTGGTGGGGGCCAAGCTGGTGCTGCCCGGACGCGCCCTGGACGGCGCCTCCGTGGCCGAGCTGATCGAGGCGGAGGGGGTCACCTTCGTGCTCGGCGTTCCGACCATCTGGGTTGGCGTGGCCGAGCACCTGGAGCAGGCCGGCAAACGGCTTTCGACCGTCAAGACCATCGCCATCGGCGGCTCGGCGCCGACCGCGGCGCTGATCGAGCGGATCGAGACGCGGCTGGGCGGCGTGGTTCACCAGATCTGGGGCATGACCGAGACCAGCCCGCTGGGCGTCGTCAACCGGCCGCTGCCGCGCCACGCGGGCGAGGATCCGGTGGTGAGCGCGGCGCGCAAGGTCAAGCAGGGCCGGGGCCTTTGGGGCGTCGAGCTCAGGGTGGTGGGCGAGGACGGCCAGGTGCTAGCCCGGGACGGCAAGAGCGCCGGCGCCCTGCAGGTGAAGGGCCCATGGGTCGCCAAGGCCTATTTCAAGCACGACGGGTCCGCCGCCTTCACCGCCGACGGCTGGTTCGACACCGGCGACATCGCCACGATCGACGCCGAGGGCTACCTGCGGCTCACCGACCGGGCCAAGGACGTGATCAAGTCCGGCGGGGAGTGGATCTCGACCCTCGACCTGGAGGACGCGGTCTGCTCGCATCCGGCGGTGGCCATGGCCGCGGCGATCGGCATGCCGCACCCGAAATGGGACGAGCGGCCGCTGCTCCTGGTCGTGCTGCGGCCGGGCCAGCAGGCGGACCCCGAAGCGCTCAAGGCCCATGTCGCCGAGCGGGTCGCCAAGTGGTGGACGCCGGACGAGGTGCGGATCGTTTCCGAGCTGCCGCTTGGGCCCACCGGCAAGGTGCTGAAGCGCGAATTGCGTGACCGGTTGACCACGGTCACAGCAGAACCCGCCGTTTAATGGCTCCCAGGGCGAACCGCCTCTTGAATCGCGCGTTTGCGATCTCAGGTGACGGTTAGAACTGAGGAGGTCCGATAGTGCCGCGCAAACGGCCGAAAGGCGTGTTCGCCATGGGCTGGGCCTGTATCGAGGCCGCGGCCAAGGGCCGGACCGAACACACGCCCCTTTCGGAAGACTATCCTGACAGCGTGGTGCGGCGGACGAGCTTCCTCTCCGGCGGCGGTCGCGGCTGGCGCATTTCGGCGCTGGAGACCCCACGCGAGACCCCGGCCCCCTGGCGGATCGTGGTGATCACCGGCGCGCCGTCCTGGGCCGAATACTGGGCCGAGACCCTGGCCGAGCTGCCGCAGGACCGCGAGATGATCGTCGTCGACCGGCCGGGCTATGGCGCCTCTGAGCCGTCGCATCCGGTCACCGACATCCGCGTGCAGGCGCAGGCGCTCGCGCCCGTGCTGAACGCCCGCCCGGGCCAGAAGGTGCTGCTGGTCGGCCAATCCTACGGCGCGGCGATCGCCACCCTGATGGCCGAGGCCAATCCCGGGAAGGTCGCGGGCCTGGTCTTGCTCTCCGGCTTCTTCGGCGAGACGGGTCCCACGGCCAAGTGGTTGCTAGACATGGGCGGCAGGGCCTTGAAGGTGATCCCGCGCGACCTGCGCGCCGCGGTCATTGAGGCCACCGGCCAACGCGCCCAGCTGGCCGCCGCCAAGCTGGCGCTCGCCCGCGTCAACGTGCCGATCCACATGATCCACGGCGACAAGGACGACTTCGCCCCGATCGAGACGGCCCAGCGGCTGGCCAACGAGACCCTGACGCGGCGGCCGATCCGCTTCGCCCGGGTCGGCGGCGCCAACCACTTCCTGAACGACGGCCCGGCCCAGGAGCTGATCGCCGCCCTGGAAGGCTGCCTGCCGGTCCGTAAGGCCTGGACCTTCCGCTGGCCGCAGATGCCGAAGCTGTCGATGCCCCGCGCCGCGTCGATCTTCACGCCGCAGCCGGCCGCCATCGAGGCCAGCATCTAGGGGCTTTGTCCTAGATCGCGACCTTGGTCATCACGCCAGTGGCCACGGCGAAGCCGATCACCACCAGCCAGGGCGGCAGCTTGGCGACGCTAAGGAACAGCCAGGCGGCCGCCACCAGCGCCCAGTCGGAGAGCCTGACCACCGTCGAGGTCAGCACCGGCTGCCAGAGGGCCGCCCCCAGCAGGCCCACCACCACCGCGTTGACCCCCGCCATGGCGCCCCTGGCCGCCGGATAGGCCTTCAGCCGGTCCCAGAACGGCAGGACGCCCAGCACCAGCAGCAGGCTGGGCAGGAAGATCGCCACCAGCGCCAACAGGCCGCCGCTCCAGCCGGCGCGGGCGTAGTCCTGGCTGGCCCCCACGAAGCCCGCGAAGGCGAACAGCGGCCCGGGCAGGGCCTGCACCATGCCGTAGCCGGAGAGGAAGGTGTCCTGGTCCAGCCAGCCGCGGCCGACGATGTCGCGCTCCAGCAGCGGCAGCACCACGTGGCCACCGCCGAACACCAGCGAGCCGGTGCGGTAGAAGACGCTGGCCAGGCCGAGCGTCGGGCTGGAGAGCCAGGCGGCGGCGAACGGCAGGACCGCGAGCAGCAGGCCGAAGACCACGAGCGCGCCGATCGAGACCGATCGCGGGACGAAGTGGGTGGCCGGGTCGTCGGGTGTCTGCGGCGTTGGGTCCTGCTTCAGCCAGACCAGGCCGAACAGGCCGCCGGCCACCAGGGCGAAGATCTGGGCGATGGAGCCGGTCCCGTGGGCGATCAGCAAGCCGACGCCGGCCCCGATCGCCATGCCGGCGCGGATCGGGCCGACCGCCAGGGTGCGGGCCATGGCGATCAGCGCCTGGATCACCACGGCGGCGGCTGCGATCTTCAGGCCGTGCAGCCAGCCCTCGCCCCAGGTCTGGCTGACCGCGGGCGCCAGGTAGGCCAGGGCGATCATCGCCAGGGCGGCGGGCAGGGTGAAGCCGATCCAGGCGGCCAGCATCCCCGCACAGCCGGCGCGCCGGAGGCCAATGGCCATGCCGAGCTGGCTGGACGCCGGACCGGGCAGGAATTGGGCCAGGGCCAACAGGTCGGCGAAGGCGGCCTCGGTGAGCCAGCCGCGCCGCTCCACGAACTCGCGGCGGAAGTAGCCCAGGTGGGCGACCGGGCCGCCGAACGCGGTCAGGCCCTGCTTGAGGAAGGCCAGGAAGACCTCGCCGACATGCCGCGCTGGCGCGGGGTCGAGGGTGGGTTCTGCGGCGGCCATCGCCTGCTGTCTTGGGGCGAAGGGGCGGCGGCTGTCGACTTAAATTGCCGCAACGCGGGCTCGAAAGCCCCTTGGCCGCCGCATCTGAACGGCGATAAGGCTTCTGGAGACGAACAAATGTTCGAACGGTGGGGAGGAACGACATGAAGGCCGCAGTCCTGCGCGAAGTCGGCAAGCCGCTTCAGATCGAAGACGTCCAGATCAACAAGCCCGGCCCGCACGAGGTGTTGATCCGCACCGCCGCCGCCGGGGTCTGCCACTCCGACCTGCACTTCATCGAGGGTTCCTACCCGCACCCGCTGCCGGCGGTGCTGGGCCACGAGAGCGCCGGCGTGGTCGAGGCGGTGGGCTCGGAGGTCCGCACCGTGAAGCCGGGCGACCATGTGATCACCTGCCTCTCGGCCTTCTGCGGCCACTGCGAGTTCTGCCTGACCGGCCACATGAGCCTGTGCGTCTCACCCGACACCAAGCGCGGGCCGGACGACGAGCCCAGGCTCTCCTCGGCCAAGGGGCCGATGCTGCAGTACCTGAACCTCTCCTCGTTCGCCGAGCAGATGCTGATCCACGAGCACGCCTGCGTGGCGATCCGCAAGGACATGCCGCTCGACCGCGCCGCCCTGATCGGCTGCGGGGTGATGACCGGCGTCGGCGCGGCGATGCACACCTCCAACGTCAGGCCGGGCGACACCGTGGCGGTGATCGGCTGCGGCGGCGTGGGCCTCGCCGCGGTCAATGGCGCGGCGATCGCCGGCGCCAGCCGGATCATCGCCATCGACATGGCGCCCGGCAAGGCGAACATGGCCAAGTCGTTCGGGGCCACGGACTTCATCTGCGCCGCGGACACCGACGTGGTGAAGGAGGTCATCGAGCTGACCAAGGGGGGCGTGCAGCACTCCTTCGAGGCCATTGGCCTCTCCAAGACCGCCGAGCAGGCGTTCAACATGCTCCGGCGCGGCGGCACGGCCAACATCATCGGCATGATCCCGGTCGGCCAGACCATCAGCCTGATGGGCGCGGCCTTCCTCGGCGAGAAGCGCATCCAGGGCTCGCTGATGGGCTCCAACCGCTTTCCGGTCGACATGCCCCGCCTGGTCGACTTCTACATGTCCGGCAAGCTGCACCTCGACGACATGATCTCGCGCCGCATCAAGCTCGAGGACGTCAACGAGGCCTTCGTCGAGATGAAGACCGGCGCCGTCGCGCGCTCGGTCATAGTGTTCGACGCCTAGCCCAATCCGCTCATCCCGGCTTTCGCCGGGATGAGCGGGGGTTACCCCCTGATCTCCGCCTTCGACATCTGATCGATCCGCTCCAGCGTGCGGGCGAAGACCACCAGCTCCTGGTGCAGGCGGGCCTTGTCGAGCTTGTCGATCTCGCCGCCTTTCGGAGGGGCGGCCATCAGGTAGTCGGGGCCGGTGATGTAGGCGACGGTCGGCACCCCGGCCCGCCAGAAGGCGGCGCCCTCGCCGTAGAACCGCTGGCCGGGGGCGGTGGGATCGACGGCGGTCATCGGGGCGGCGTGGCTGGCCTCGGCGACCTCGGTGAACAGGCGCGCCATGGGCTGGGTCCAGGTGTAGGCCGTGCCCGGGGTGAAGCCGCCGGTATCCTTGTAGACACCCGCCACGTCGCGCCATTCGCGGGCGCCCAGGTGCTCGCAGGTCATGCAGGCGACGGCCTTGGCCATCAGCTCTGGGTTCTCCTTCTGCCAGCTCTCCACGCCGCGGATGAAGCCGTGGGAGAAGTGGCCGGTGGTCATCAGGAAGACGTAGGTCTTGCGCCGCTCGGCTTTGGGCAGCCGCGAGAGCGCCCAAGCGAGCGAGGTGACAGCGAGGCCGCCGTTCTCCTCGGTGGCGTTGCAGCCGTCGGTGTGGGTGTTGATCACCACCACCTCGTCGCTGGCGCCGGGCAGCACGCCCCAGACGGTGTCGGAGGGGGTGTCCTCGTGCACCGTGGCGTCGAGCACGAACTTCAGCTTCGCGCCCTTGGCCGCGGCGGCCTTCAGCCGCTCGCCGGCGGCGTGGCCGACCCACAGCGTCGGGACCGCGGTCGGGGGGCCGAAGAAGGGCTGCATCTGCCACTGGGCGTTGGCGTCGGAGAAGCCGTTCCAGATGTAGACCACCGCCTTGGCGCCGGCCTTGACGGCCGGATCGAGGTTGGGCGCGCCCATGCCGGTCTGCACCGGCGTGGTCATGGCCTCGGCGCCCGGGCGCTGCAGGGGCGCGACGTCGACCAGGGCGATCTTGCCGGCCGCGGCTGAGAAGTCGACGGACGGGCTGCGGCCCACGTAGGCCATGTCGGCGGTGACGCCAGCCGGACCGGTTGCGCCGGAATGCGGCCGATAGCCGGTGGAATGCACCGGCTGGCCGTCGAGCCAGAGGCCGTAGCTGTGCGGCTGCCAGTAGGGGAAGTGGAAGGTCTGGCGGCGCGGCGTGACGCCCGCCGCCTGCAGCCGCGAGCCCAGCCAGTCGACCCAGGCCTTGTGGCTCGCGCCGCCGGTGAAGCAGGGCGCCCAACCGGCGAGCTGCTTCTGCCAGGCCCAGACCTGATCGGCGCCGGGCAGGTGACGGGTGATCCGGTCGGAGAACCCCGCCGCCTCGGCCGCCCGCGCCGCGCCGGTGAGCGCGGGCGACGAGCTCAGGGCAAGCGCAGCCGCGCCCTGCAGGACATCCTTGCGTGTCGGCATCGCTCTCCCCCAAGTCGGACCCTAGGCCTGCAGCACCTGCCGCACCTCGGCGAGCGGGTCCGGCTCCAACCGGCTCTCGAGGTCGAAGATCATGGTGGCGCGGGTCGTGGCGTCATAGGCCGGCCAGCCCGGATCCCCGGTGCGGGCGAAGGCCAGCCAGGCGGCCGACATCTGCCGGGCCAGCACCTCCGGCCCCTCGCCGCGGCCCACGAAGTTGCGGGCCTTCTCGACGTTGTCGAACACCAGGGGGATCTCGACCGCGTGCGGCGAGCGCAGCCGCCCCTTCGCCACCGGCGTCTCCCAGGTGAGGAGGTACATGTAAGCGGGGGCGGACCCTTGCGCGGCCTTGCGCTCGGCGAGCTTGACCGAATTGCCCCACATGCCGGTCGTGGTGCCGACGGCGGCGTAGATGTGGGTGTCGGAATAGTCCGGATAGGCGCGGCGCAGCGCCGCCACCAGGTCGTCGGCGCGGTCACCGACCGTGCTCTTGGCCAGCTTGGCGATGTCCTCCGGCCCGAAGTCGCCGAATCGCGGATGGCTGAACAGGAAGAGGGTGTTCTCGTCCTTGTTGGTGCCGATCAGCACCGGGACGTCGGCGTTCAGCGGGCTGGCGTCCGGCTCGAAGGGATGGCGCGGGATGGCGGCGCCGTCGAGCACCGGCGTGTAGAGCCGCATGGCCTCGCCTGGGACCTTCACGCTGGCGTAGGAGATCGTCTCGGTGGCCAGCGCCGCCAGGGCTTCGGGCGTCTCGACGCCGAGCTCGGCGAGCAGCTGGCGGGCCACCTTGTCGGCTTCGGTTGTTGGCTTGGCGGTGAGGCCGGGGCCGCTCTGGATGATCGCCTTGGCGAACAGGCCGCGGGCGGCCGGCATGGCCAGCAGCAGGGAGACCTTCCAGCCGCCGCCGCTCTCGCCGAAGATGGTGACATTGGCCGGATCGCCCCCGAACGCCGCGATGTTGTCGCGCACCCATTCCAGGGCCTGGACGATGTCGAGCATGCCGGCGACGCCGGACTGGGCGTAGTCGGGCCCGAACGCCTCGCCGAGATGCAGGTAACCGAAGACGTTCAGCCGGTGGTTGACGGTCACCAGCACCGCATCCCCCTGCCGGGCCAGGGCTGCGCCATCGTACATCGCCGCGCCGCCGGAGCCGTTGGCGAAGCCGCCGCCGTGCAGCCAGACCATCACCGGGCGCTTGGCCGCATCGAGCCCGGGCGTCCAGAGGTTGAGGAACAGGCAGTCCTCGGAGGAGGCGGGTTCGTCCGGCGCGGGCGGATCGGCGGGCGAGGTGCGGCGCTCGCCGGGCGCCAGGCCCGACTGGATGGCCGGCGCGCCATAGGCCGAGGCCTCGGCGGGCTCGGTCCAGGGCGCGAGCGGAGCCGGAGGCTTGAAGCGGGCGAGCCCGATGGGCGGAGCGGCGTAGCGCAGGCCCTTGAACACCTGCAGGCCGTCCTCGACGGAACCGCGGACCGGTCCGTCGCGCGTCCGGACCACATCGGTCAGCGCCCGCGGCGCGCGCGCCAGATCGTCAGCCATTGCATCCTCCATCGCCCGGCGCGTCTGGTCCGCGCGCCTTGGAGGATCATCATGGCGCCGCGTTCGCCGCGACGGAAGGCGCTCAGGCCGCCTTCGGCCGCATGACCAGCCAGGGCGTCGGGGCGAGACGCCATTCCCAGACCGCCAGCAGACGGTCCAGGTGCGGCATGTCGCGGAACCACGGCGGCGGCTCGAAGGGCATGTAGTGCTGGTCCACCCGCACGATGTGGTGGGTCGGCATGAAGCGCTGCACGAGGGTGGCGAGCGCTCCCGGGCGGTAGACGTCGTGGGTCTCGACGATCAGGCTGAGTCCCGCCAGCGCCGGGCTGAGCTCGGGCTGCAGGACGTCGAGCTCGGCGCCCTCGGCGTCGACCATGACCAGGGTCCGCCGGCCGGCGAAGGCCTCGAAGTCCGTGGGCTTGAACTCGCCGCCCACGATCACCCGGTCGGCCACGCCGTTCTTGGCGGCCAGTTCGCGGCAGGCGATGAGCGCCTTCTCCGCGATGTCATGGGCGTAGACGGTCACCTTGGGCATCATCCGCGCCAGGCCGACGGCGTAGTAGCCCTCCGCGCAGCCCACATCGATCACGCATTCAAGATCCTCGGCCGCGAAGGCCTGCAGGTGCCGGTGCAGCTCTGACTCGTAGCTACCCAGCAGCCGCGGCAGCAGTGCGCCTTCGGTGGCGGTCGAGACGTACTCCATGCCCTTGAACGGGCCGCTCCAGATGATCGCGCCGTGCTGGCGCAGGTAGGCGTCGAGGATCAGCTGCTGTCGCCAGCGGCCGAGCACCCGCAGCAGGGTGTTCACGACGCCCGTGTCGGGCTCTTCCGACCACGTCGCGACGGCCCCTTTCACATATGTCGAGATCCTGGCGTTCAGCCCCATGACCGCATCCTAGAGCACGATGCGATGGTGCGGAAACGCCCGTCGCTGAATCGTGGTCTAGAATCAAGAGCGTAGGATCGGTCGGATAGTCCGGCCGTCAGAGCAGGTCCAGCACCCGCTCGACGGGACGGCACAGGGCCGCGCCCTTCGGGGTGACCACGATCGGCCGCTCGACCAGCACCGGGTTCTCGGTCATGGCCTTGAGGATCGCGGCGTCCGAGGCCTTGGGGTCGGTCAGGCCGCGGGCTTCCGCGTCGGTGCCGCGAACCCGCAGGACGTCGCGCGCCGAGACGCCCATCTGCCGGAACAGGGCCTGGAGCTGCGGCTCGGTCCAGCCGGCCTTGAGGTACTCCACGATCTTGGGCGCGAGGCCCTTTTCCTGCAGCAGGGCCAGGGTGTTGCGCGAGGTCCCGCAGCTCGGGTTGTGGAAGATGGTGATGTCGCTCATGGGGCGAAGCCCTAGCGCCCCCGCGTCACCACGAAAAGCTCCGGCTGCCCTCGATCACCGTCGAGTCAGAGAGGTCGAAGGCCATGACGTCCTTCGGCCGCGGCGGTAGCGGCTTGGCCTGGGCCGGCCAGCGCTCCACCGTCGCGCTGTATGACACCGTGAGCTTGCCGGGGCCGATCGGCCGCAGGGTGAGGTCGAAGCCGTCCTGCGCGGTCGACCAGCGGACCAAGAGCTCGTCGCCCGGCTTGACCGGCAGGTTGGTGGGCGCGCCGTCCGCGCCAACCAGGGCGAAGACCGTGTCGGACTTCAGCTTCAGGTCGACCACCCGGGCCCCCAGCGGCGGGACGACGTGCAGCACCACGCCGTCGGCGCTCTTGGCGAGCGTGAGCTGCGCCGGCGGCAGGTCGATGTAGGGCGCAGGCGCGGCGTCATAGGTTCGCCCGCGCAGCCCGGGCTTCCTCGCGACGCGCCCGCCGTCCGCAGTCAGCACCTCGGCGGTCCAGGGCGCGCGGTCGGAGGTGTAGGAGGCGCGCCAGGCCTTGTGCGCGTCCTGGTCGATCTCGTAGGCGACCTCCGTCACCCGCGGGTAGCGGGCATTGTAGGGGTCGTTCACCCGCACGGCGACGGTGACGGCGAGGCCCACGATGATCAGCGCCGGGCCGATCAGCCGCTCGGGTGGGGCGCCCTCCGCCGGCTGGGCCAGCGGCCAGATCACCGCCGCCGCGCCCACCAGGGTGATGGTGACCAGCTCCACGAGGTCGAGGCTGATGAAGGCGCCGTGCACGAAGCCGCCCAGCCAGCCGAGGGTCAGGGCCGAGAGCACGGCGAGGATCACCAGCGACAGGGGCGGGCGCCGCTCCGAGAGGTCGGTGAGCGCCGCGGCGACTGCGCCGACCGCCACCGGCCAGGCGAAGACGAAGGCGATGGGCCAGGCGGCGATCTGGGCGGCGATCGCCAGGACGAGGCCGAGGGCCAGGGCGCCGGTCCAGGCGCCCGCGCGGCTGACCGGCCGGCCATAGGCGGCGATGCCGATCACCGCGGCGACGACGCCCATCCCGAGCCCGACCGCGTCGAAGCCGCCGAACGCCGAGGACGCCAGGCCGGCGGCCAGCGGCAGCAGGGCGATCTTGCGTCGGCCGCGGCCGATCTCGGAGATGGCGGCCAGCAGCACGCCGAGGCCCAGCAGCAGCACCGCGATCTCCCAGCGGGTGACCTGGGCCAGCAGGAAGCGCTGCTCGAGGTAGCCGAATTCGGAGCCCGTCAGACGGCGGGCGAAGTGCAGCACCGCCATGGCGCTGGTCACTGCGAACAAGGCCGCGCCGGCGCCGCTGGCCACGTCGGTCCAGGGGAAGGCCTCGACGCGGCGGGCCCGCACCACGGCGAGGCCGATCAGCGCCGCCGCCGCCAGCAGGACCAGCCAACCCACCGCCTGCGGATAGGCGAGGATGAGGTCGCCGAACACCTGGCTGTAGACGAGGTCGGGCGCCGCGGCCGGAAGCGCGGGGTCGAAGGCCGCGGCGCGGGCGGGCGCCAGCACCTGCTGGCCCATGTCCTGCAGCGTCCCGCCGTCGAGCGTCGCCGGGACCGAGCTTGGGGCGTGGTAGTCGAACTGGCGGCCCGAGAAGGCGAAGTTCATGCCCGGGACGTGGGCGGCCTTGGACACGGTGAAGTCCGTGTCGTTGGGCATCCGCTCGTAGACATAGCTGGAGAGCGAGGTCGCCTGCGGCCGCACGGCCGTTCGGCGCAGGAGCGCGATGGTCCCGCCGGCGGCGGCGCCGGTCTGGAACATCTGCACCCGGCCCGCGTCGCCGCGCGCCTCCATGTTGAACAGGTAGCCCACGCGCCTGGCCAGGGGATCGCGCTCGAAGAAGGCCCGCGCGCCGAGCAGCCCCGCCTCCTCGCCGTCGGTCAGGATCACCATCACGTCGCGCGCCGGCGTCCCGTTCGCCTTCAGCGCGCGCACGATCTCCAGCGCAGAGGCCGCGCCCGCGCCGTCGTCCGCGGCGCCCGACGATCCAGGCACGCTGTCGTAGTGGGCCATCAGCGCCACCGCCGGCGCCGCGCGGTCGCGCCCGGGCAGCACGCCCACCAGGTCCTCCACATTGCCGCCGACCAGCACGTTCGGCGCGAAGCGGGGCGCCTCGAAGCCGACGCCGCGGCGCATCTGCGGCGCGAGGCCGAGCGCGGTCATCCGACCGAGCAGATAGTCGCGGCTGGCGTGGTTGGCCGCCGTGCTGATCGGGTGCGGGACGGCGGCGAAGGCCTTGATGTCGGCCATGGCCCGCTCGGCCGAGAAGGCGGTGGCCGCCGCAGTCGCCGGGAGCGGCTTCGGCGCCTGCTGGACCGTCCAGGCGATCGCCGCCGCCGCGATCAAGGCCGCGACCAGCGCTAGCAGGCGTCCCATGGCGTCCCTCCCCAAGAACGCGCGCACCCTAGCGGGGACTTGCGGAAAACGAAAACGCCCGCCTCTCGCGAGGCGGGCGCCCTAGCTCTCCCCGTCGTACTTCGTTCAGGCGGCGACCTGGCCCTCTTGCGGGTCGCGCAGCACGTAGCCGCGGCCCCAGACCGTCTCGATGTGGTGCTTGCCGTGGGCGGCGGCCGCCAGCTTCTTGCGCAGCTTGCAGATGAACACGTCGATGATCTTCAGCTCCGGCTCGTCCATGCCGCCGTAGAGATGGTTCAGGAACATCTCCTTGGTCAGCGTCGTGCCCTTGCGGAGCGAGAGCAGCTCCAGCATCTGGTATTCCTTGCCGGTCAGGTGGACCCGCATGCCGTTCACTTCGACGGTCTTGGCGTCGAGGTTGACCACGATGTCGCCGGTCTTGATCACCGACTGGGCGTGGCCCTTGGAGCGACGGACCACCGCATGGATGCGGGCCACCAGCTCGTCCTTGTGGAACGGCTTGGTCATGTAGTCGTCGGCGCCGCCGGAGAAGGTCTTCACCTTCGTCTCGATCTCGGAGGTGCCGGAGAGGATCATGATCGGCGTGTTGATCTTGCCGACCCGCAGGGTGCGCAGCACGTCCATGCCGCTCATGTCGGGCAGGTTCAGGTCGAGCAGGATCAGGTCGTAGTCGTAGATCTTGCCGAGGTCGACGCCTTCCTCACCGAGGTCGGTGGTATAGACGTTGAAACCGTCCGACTTGAGCATCAGTTCGATGCTCTGCGCGGTTGCGCTGTCGTCCTCGATCAACAGTACGCGCATCAGGCTCTCCTACCCTATTCCCGCAACGACACACGAATTCTTTGAATCCGCTTCGACCCTCGCTGCATAACTTGCCAGCGAGTTAATTTAAGACTGGTTAATGAGTGATGTCCCGTCCCGGAGAATCGTTAATCTGATTTCTGAATCGCGTACAAGCCGCCGCGGTGGGGGCGCGACTCGATGGCTCGTTGAATCTTTTGTGATTGGACGGCGTCGGCGAAGCGGGTGGCCGGGGGTTCAGGGCCTGCGCAGGGCGCCCTGCGCCAAGGCCGCATAGGCCTCGAACACCGCCGAGGGCGGGACGGCCTGCGGACTGAGGATCGCCTGATAGACGAAACCCATGGCCATGGACTGGATGGCCAGCGCCAGGCTGTGGGCGGGCAGGGCGAGCTGGCCCCCGTGCTGGGCTTCCAGTTGGCCGGCCATGACCTCGAAGAGGCCCGCGAAGCCCTCCGCGACATGGGCCTTCAGCGCCGGGTCTGTGGCGATGTGCAGCAACAGCTCGGCGTGCCAGAGTTGGGTCCCCGGCGCGCTGGGCAGGGCGGCGACCAGGCCCTCGGCGAACCAAGCCAGCTGCTGCGCCAGGGTCCCGGGCCGGCTGAAGTCGCGGTTGATGTTCAGCCCCCGCGCGCTGGCGGCCGCCAGCAGCAGCTCGGCCCGCGAGGCGAAGTTGGAATAGATCGCGCCGCGGCTCATGCCGGCGCGCCGCGCCACCGCCTCGAGGCTCGCCGCCGCGAAGCCCTGCTCGTCGACCAGGGACCAGAAGGCCTCGACCAGGGCGGCCTTGGTGCGATCGCGCTTGGTGGAGAGGGCGGGCGCGGGGGAGTCCATGCGCTTGAATATACAGGCTGCATAATATACAGAGTGTATATTCTTGGAGGGCCGGCCATGGCGTTCGTGCGAGGTTTCCTGTCGCCCTTGCCGCTGGTGGCCCTGATTACGGCCGACCTGCTGGTCACCGCCGGCGCGGTCGGCGGCGTCTGGGCCTGGCCGACGGCGCTGGTTTTCGTGGGCGTGTACGGCGGGTTCTCGATGACCGCCTCAGGCCTGCTCGCCATGCTGCGGCCCGCAAGCTTCGCGGTGCGCCAGCTGAAGTGGGTGGCGCGCAAGAGAGCGGGTCAGCCGCTGATCGACGCCCTCGGGCTGGGGCTCTACATGGCCTTCTTCCTGGGCTGGTTCGCCTTCATTCCCGTGGATGTCTTCCGGCTTCGCCTTCTGCCCACGCCATCCGCCGCGGTGGAGGGGCTGGGGCTCGCCCTGCTGATCGCCGGCATGGCGATCGTCTATGCCGCCATCGCCCAGAACCGCTTCGCGGCGCCCACCATCCACGACCAGTCGGCCGAGGGGCAGCAGGTGATCGAGACCGGCCTCTACGGCCTGGTCCGGCATCCGTTCTATGCCGGCATGCTGCTGGTCTATGTCGGGACGGCGCTGTGGCTGGGCAGTTTCGCGGCGGCCATCGGCGTGGCGGGCTTCCTGGCGATGACCCTGGCCCGCATCGTCATCGAGGAGCGGTGGCTGAGGGCCCACCTGCCGGCCTATGAGGCCTACGCCAGGCGGGTCCGCGGCCGGCTCATCCCCGTCCTGCTCTGACCCGGCAAATCCTGCCGATCTTCACAACACCTTAAGGTGAAACCCTGGATTCTGGCCGGTGAGTACGGGGAGCGTTCGTGCAGAGCCTGATAGCCGCAGTCGAGCGGCTCGATCCGCTGACGGTCTCGGGCCGCGTCGCCGCCGTGCAGGGCCTCCTCATCGAGGCCCGCGGCGGCCTTAGCCGGTTGCCGGTCGGCGCGCGGGCCGAGATCGAGCGCTATGGCGCACCGCCGCTGCCGGCCGAGGTGGTCGGCTTCCGCGAGACCCGGGCGCTGCTGATGCCGTTCGGCCCGGTCGAGGGCGTCGCGCCGGGCGCGGCGATCCGCATCGAGCCGCAGGGCTCGGCCGTCAGGCCCAGCAAGGCCTGGCTCGGCCGGGTCATCGACGCCTTCGGCGAGCCGATCGACGGCAAGGGCCCGCTGCCCCACGGCCTGGTCCCCTACGCCCTGAGGGCCGCCCCGCCGCCGGCGCACGCCCGCGATCGGGTGGGCGAGCGCCTGGACCTTGGCGTCCGCGCCATGAACGTCTTCACCACCTGCTGCCGCGGCCAGCGGCTGGGCGTGTTCGCCGGCTCCGGCGTCGGCAAGTCGGTGCTGCTCTCCATGCTGGCCAAGAACGCCGAGTGCGACGCCGTCGTGGTCGGGCTTATCGGCGAGCGGGGCCGCGAGGTCCGCGAATTCATCGAGGAGACGCTGGGCGAAGAAGGCCTGAAGCGCGCCGTGGTGGTGGTCGCCACCTCCGACGAGCCGGCCCTGAAGCGCCGACAGGCGGCCTATATGACGCTCGCCGTCGCCGAGTTCTTCCGCGACCAGGATCTGGAAGTCCTGTGCCTGATGGACAGCGTCACCCGCTTCGCCATGGCCCAGCGCGAGATCGGCCTGGCGGCCGGCGAGCCGCCGACCACCAAGGGCTATACGCCGACCGTGTTCACCGAGCTGCCAAAGCTGCTGGAGCGCGCCGGGCCCGGGCCGATCCGCCCCGACGGCACCAAGGCCGGGCCGATCACCGGCCTGTTCACCGTGCTGGTGGACGGCGACGACCACAACGAGCCGATCGCCGACGCGGTCCGCGGCATCCTCGACGGCCACATCGTCATGGAGCGGGCGATCGCCGAGCGCGGCCGCTTCCCGGCGATCAACGTGCTGAAGTCGATCAGCCGGACCATGCCGGGCTGCCAGCACCCGCACGAGCGCGAGCTGGTCACCGCCGCGCGCCAGGCGCTGTCGGCCTATTCCAACATGGAGGAGCTGATCCGCATCGGCGCCTACCGCGCCGGCTCCGATCCGCAGATCGACCGGGCCATCGTGCTCAATCCGGCGCTCGAGGTCTTCCTGTCGCAGGACAAGGACGACGCCATGAGCCTGGAGGCGGCCTTCGCCCGCCTGGCTGACATCCTGATGAGCCCGGCCTGATGACCTGGTCGCAGTCGCTCATCAAGCTCGCCACCTATGAGGTGGAGATGCTGCAGAAGCGCCTGGCCGAGGTGCGCGACCGCAAGCAGGCGGCGGAGATGAAGCTGGCCATGCTGGAGGCCGAGGGCCTGGCCGAGATGTCCCGCGCCGACCTTGATCCGATGGCGGGCCTGTACCGGGTGGCCTTCATGGCCGCCCTGCGCGACCGCAAGGAGATGGCGCGCGCCGAGATCGCCGGCATCGAGCTGGAGGAGCAGGGGGCCCGCGACGCCCTCGCCGCGGCTTTCGAGGAGCAGAAGAAGTACGAGCAGGTCGCCGAACAGCAGCGGCTCCTGGAGCTCAAGGAACTGGCCCGGCGCGAGACCGCCGCCATGGACGAGCTCGGCCTGCGCAAGGCCGCGCGCTAGGCTCCATCGGGCCGCCGTCGACCCGGTTCGTCTCTCTGGCCCCGTCGTGCGTTGCAAGAGAACTGCCTGTCGTCGTGGAGATCGTGATGCGACCCATCTGGAGCCTTGTGGCCGCTGCTGTCCTGATCGCCGGGCCGGCGATGGCCGAGGATGCCGCGGATCCTGGCGGCGGGTTCTTCGGCTGGTCGGTGGCCGCGGCGGTGCGGATGCGGGTGCAGCCCGACTACCAGGGGTCCAACGACTACCGCGTGGTCCCGGCCGGCAGCCTCGCCATCTTCCGCAGCGGCGGACGGCCGGAATTCGGCGCGCCGGACGACAGCCCCAGCCTCGGCCTGTTCGGCAACGACCGCTTCTCCGCGGGTCTGGTGGCCAACTGGCGCGGGGCGCGAGACGACAAGCGCGACCTGCAGGGGTTCGACAAGGTCGACTGGGCGATCGAGCCGGGGGTGTTCGCCAACTGGTGGGTGGGCGAGGGCCTGCGCCTGCATGGCGAGGTGCGCAAGGGCGTCAACGGCAACTCGGCCTGGATGGCCGACGTCAGCGCCGACGCGGTCTACCGCGGCGGGCCCTGGGTGCTGTCGATCGGACCGCGCGCCCACTGGGCCGACAGCGACTTCACGCGCACCTATTTCAGCGTCAGCGCGGCCGACGCGGCGCGCAGCCCGTTCCACATCGGCCCCTACGCGGCGGACGGGGATTTCTCGTCGGCGGGCGTGCTGGCCAGCGCCGAGTACCGCTGGGCGCCGCGCTGGAGCGTCCAGGGCGAGGCCGGATACCTGCGCCTGATGGGCGCGGCCGCGGGAAGCCCGATCGTCTCCACCCTGGGCTCGAAGGACCAGTTCGAGGCCGCGCTCGGCGTCCGCTACGTGCTGATCCGCTAGCCGCCGCCGGCCTATTTCGCCGCGACCGTCGTTGTGGCCTTCGCGGCCGCCGCCGCCCGCTCCTCCTGGCGCGCGCCGGCCAGGATGTTGGGCAGGGCGTAGTTGCCCTCGTGGCAGGCGTATTCGTAGATCGGACCCTTGGCGGTGCGCATCGGGATCTGGGCGCTCCACGGCCGGGTGAAGGTGGCCGGATCGTCGATGGTGAACTCGTAGAGGATCTGGTCCTTGGCGGTGCGGGTGAACCGCTCGGTGATGTGGGCCTTGGGCGAATAGTTGAAGCCGCCGCCCAGCGCATAGACGTGGGCGCCCTTGGGATTCAGGTTGGCGGTCTCGACCACCAGGGTGTCGCCGTCCCACCAGCCGACGGAATCGCCCATCCAGGGCTGCACAGCGTCGGGGATATGGTTGCGGTCGCGCATGCGGATGGTGCGCACGGCGTGGTTCATCTCCACCAGGATCGCGATGTGGTCCGGGGTCTGGAGGATCTGGTAGTTGGCGTTGAAGCCGGTGTTCATCATCGGCGGGCCTTCCGGCGAGCCGATGGCGGTCAGGCAGCGCTCCATGGTGTCGCGGCCCTCGGGTCCGTCGAAATCCTCGGGCGCCTTGGCCGCGATGGCGCGGGCCTTCTTGGCCGCGGCGGTGAAGGGGACGCGACCGTCCGGCGGATCGACGATCCAGGAGGTGCGCACCTGGCCGTTCACCCGGGCCATATGCAGGTCCATCTCGACCCAGTCGGAGTTCTGCACCTCCTTGGTCACCGAAGGCGCCGGCGCCTTGGGATCGACCGGCGCGCTGCTGACCCCGTTGGCGGCCAGGAACTTGCCGAACATCGCCTCGAAGGCCGTGGCCTCCTTGTCGGTGGCGCTCAGGGTTTTGAACAGCGGCGGCCTTTGCAGCATGGTGATCGCGGTGTTGGTCCAGATGCCCTCAAGGTCGGGGGTCCCGAAGGCGGTGCGCGGCGCGCGGTACTCGGCCGCGTGGGCGACGCCGGCGGCGAGCGCCAGCCCGGCGATCAGGGCGGCGAGGGGCGGGGTGATCCGGTTGGCGGTCATGGGAGGCTCCTCCTAGGCGGCGCGTGAGAGGGTTGCGGTGGCGGCGGCCTGCGTGGCGGGCCTGGCCGGGGACTTGGCGCGGCGGGGCGACAGGGTGCGGACCAGCCAGAAGACCATCAGGGCCAGCACCAGCAGCATGGGGATCAGCATCAGCGGTGAGCCGCGCAGGACGGGCGGCAGGGCCATGGGTTGGCCGGCGAGCGAACCCACGGCCACGAACATGCCCAGGCACATCCGCCACAGGTGCCGCGCGGTGCGATGCGCGCCCCAGACGCCGCCCTTGAGGATCACCCGCAGGTCGAGGCCGGCGGCCAGCAGGGCGATCAGGGCCACGACGATCGGCACCTGGTAGGGCAGGCTGCCGACCATGCCGTCAGCGTTCTGCGCGCCCAACCAGCCGAGCCAGAGGCCGGCGGCGGCTGTCGCCACCGGGACCAGGAAGGCGCCCACATCCAGCACCCCGACGCTGCCGGACGGCCGCATGACCGTCAGCCAGGCGGTGGCCACCAGGTAGAAGGTGAGCAGGCCCCCGAAGGTCGAGCCGATGTCCGGCAGGAAGGGCGCCACCACGGCCCCGATCCCCGACATGATCAGCATCGAGACGAAGAAGATGTTGCCGGAGATCCGGTGCAGCCGGCCGCCCTTGCGGGCCGCCATGGAGACCGTGCCGGAGATGAGGCCGCCCGTGGCGCCGCCGACGTGCAGGAAGAGCAAGGTCGCGGCGCCGGCGCGCACCAGGAGCGGCGCGTCGTGGCTGATTTGCAGGATCATGGGATCGCCTCCCTGTGGTGGCGGGGTCAGATCGGTTCGCGGCGGCGGCGGAGCCAGACGGTGACGGCGAGGAAGGCTGCGGCGAGGACCAGGCCGGCCCACAGGCTGGGGCTGGTCAGGAAGCGGCCCGGGTCGAGATCGTCGACACTGATCTGTGGGATGCCCTGGTGCGTCTTGGCGGCGCGCTCGGCCATCGGCACGTAGGCGGCGTCGAAGCCCCCCGCCAGGCGGTCGAGCAGCAGGTTCCCGACATGGGTCGTGCCGATGGCCAGCTTCTCCAGCAGCGCCACGCCCAGGGGCGGGAGCACGGCCCACAGGAAGGGCACCCGCCGCGCCCAGCCCGAGACCATCAGCAGCCAGGCGTAGAGCGGCGCGTACCACAGGGTGCAGGTGACCAGGCCGTAGGCCAGGACCACGGAGCCCTGGATCAGGTCGACGCGGGTGGAGGCGGGGCTCATCCCGTGCGCCACCAGCAGCACGCTGGTCCACAGCAGCATGACCAGCTGGGTGGCGATCACCATCACGAAGGTGATCACCGGCAGGACGGCCAGCGGGATGCTGATCTTGGCCGCGACCGTGGTCAGGTCGGAGACCGGCAGCGACTTCCAGAACAGCAGGCTGCGGTCGCGCCGCTCGCCGTGCAGGGCGCCAAGGCAATAGACGATCGCCAGGACGAAACCGGTCAGCATCAGGCCGACGGCCGCGACGTCGTAGGGTTGGGAGATCACCGTGGCCTGCTTGGCCGGCGCGAGCGCCAGCACCCCTTGCCGCCGTTCGGGCAGGCCGATGGCGCTGATGACGAAGCCAACGACGCAGATGGCCGCGACCGCCAGGGGGGCGATGTGCAGGGAGCGGTTCTCCCACAGCTCGCGCCGCACCGACCAGTAGAACGGCCGGGTCTTGGCGGGGGCGGGCCGCGCCGGCGGATCGAGCGCGGCGGGGTCCATGGCGTCGGCGGCGTTGGTCATGCGGGGCCCCTTTGCGCCCGGCTCTCGCGGGCGCCCATGACGGCGATGAACAGATCGGCGATACCGGGCGTGCGGACCTCGCCGAGGGCGGCGAGTTGACCGCGCGGCACGTTGTCGAACAGCAGGATGGAGCGGCCGAAGACCTCGCGTTCCTGGATCGGCCTGAGCGCGCGGGCGGCGGCCAGCTGGTCGGGCAGGACCATCACCTCCAGGTAGCGGGCCTCGAAGTCCTCCATGCTGGTCTCCAGCACGATGCGGCCGCGGTCGATGAACATCAGGTCGGTGAGGATGTGCTGGATCTCCTCCACCTGGTGCGTCGTCACCACGATGGTCCGGCTGCCGTCGAAGTAGTCGTTCAGCAGGGTGTCGTAGAACTGCTTGCGGTAGAGCAGGTCGAGGCCGAGCGTCGGCTCGTCCAGCACCAGCAGCTTGGCGTCGATGGCCATCACCAGCGCCAGGTGCAGCTGGGTCACCATGCCCTTGGAGAGCTCGCGCACCCGGCTGGTGCGCTTGATCGTCGTGCGGGCCAGGAAGCGTTCGGCCTTGGCGCGGTCGAACCGTGGGTGGACGCCGGCCACGTAGTCCAGCGCCTGGGAGACCTTCATCCAGCGGGGCAGGACGGCGACGTCGGCGATGAAGCAGACATCGCTCATCAGCTGGTCGCGTTGGGTCCAGGGATCGAGGCCAAGCACCTTCAGCTCGCCCTCGAAGGGGGTGAGGCCGAGGATGGCGTTGAGCGCCGAGCTCTTGCCGGCGCCATTGGGGCCGATCAGGCCGAGGATGCGGCCCTCCTCGACCTTCAGGTCGATCCCGTCCAGGGCGACCATGGTCCCGTAGGTCTTGCGAAGGCCGCGGGCGTCGATGCAGGCCATGGTTCAGCGCTCCCCATCGGTCTTGGCCGAAGCCGCGGCCGCCAGCAGCTCCTTCGGCGTCAGGCCGAGCCGCTCGATGGTGGCGGCGATCTCCGGCCATTGCTCGGTGAGGAATTTCTGGCGCTCTCCCTGCAGCAGCAGGCGCCGCGCGTCGGCGTTGACGAACAGGCCGAGACCCCGCCGCTTCTCGACGAGCTGCTCGTCGGCCAGCTGCTGGTAGCCCTTCATCACGGTGAGCGGATTGACCCGATACTCGGCCGCGACGTTGCGCACGGACGGCAGGGGATCGCCCTCGTTGAGCACGCCATCGAGGATCATCGCGACCACGCGATCGCGAAGCTGGCGGTAGATCGGCTGACTGTCATTCCACTCACGATCCATCGTCTGTTCCAGGTGGCGCTTACGAGAGCCGCGCCGACGATCGTCCGACATCCCGTCCGATCTGGTGTGTTAGTGAACTATATCACCAAAGCGAAGGCAAGGACTTTTTTCAGGGGCGTGTGGCGGGCGCGGGGCCCTGCGGCGGATTGCGCCCTGCCGCAAAAAAGCCGCGTCGGGCCTATTTGCCTCGCATGAGAATTGTCGGGGGCGGCACACCGCCTAAACAGCAAGCTTGAGTATTAAGGCCCAGCTTCCGGTGAAGCTTCGTGGCCGACAGCTTGCGCTCGACCGCCGTTGCGCGGTCCAGTTGGGGAGACCGGGTGGACATGAGCAGCGGAGCCTATTCCGATTTCTTTGTCGCGCTCGGCCACATCGAGTCCGGTGACAACTACAGCTACGTCAGCGCGCCGGGCTACCTGGGCTACTACCAGTTCGGCGAGCAGGCCCTGCAGGCGATCGGCTTCTACAACGGCGACGCCACCTCGGCCCTGGACTTCACCGGCTCCTGGGGCCCGCTCGCGGCCTCGTTCGGCGTGCACGACAAGGCGAGCTTCCTGGCCTCGCCCGCGGCGCAGGACGCGGCGGCCACCCTGTGGTTCCAGAAGGTCGACGCCGACATCGACACCCTGGGCCTCGAGAAGTACGAGGGCCAGACGCTGAACGGCGTCGCGATCACCGGCTCGGGCCTGCTGGCCGGCGCCCACCTGGTGGGGGTCTGGGGCCTGAAGAGCTTCCTGGAGTCGGGCGGGGTCACCGATCCGGTGGACGGCAACGGCGAGCCGGTCTCGGCCTACGTCAAGCTGTTCGCCGGCTACGACACGCCCTTCACCTTCGACCACAGCGGCGGCTACGCGATGGCCGGCGGCCCGGGCGCCAACCAGCTCTACGGCGGCTCCGGCGACGACACCCTGACGGGCGGGGCGGGGACCAACCTGATCCGGGCTGGCGACGGAAATGACTCCGTGCAGGGCGGGACCGGCTTCAACGACATCAACGGCAACCACGGGGACGACACCATCGTGGGCCATTCGGCAGTCGGCGACTGGCTGGTGGGCGGCCAGGGCGACGACCTGATCAGCACCACCACCTCCAACAACATCCTCTACGGCAACC
>SSMU01000007.1 GCA_004799545.1 Phenylobacterium sp. | reverse complement strand
GGGCTACTCTGAGCCGGGCGCCGGCTCCGACCTGGCGTCGCTGAAGACCAAGGCCGAGCGGATCACCGCCGACGACGGCAAAGAGTACTACATCGTCAACGGCCAGAAGACCTGGACGACGCTGGGCCAGTTCGCCGACTGGGGCTTCTTCCTGGTCCGCACCGACCCCAATTCCAAGCCGCAGGCCGGCATCTCCTTCCTGCTGATCGACATGAAGACCCCGGGCATCACGGTCCGGCCGATCATCACCCTGGAGGGCGGCCACGAGGTCAACGACGTCTTCCTCGACAATGTGAAGGTGCCGGTCGAGAACCGCATCTTCCACGAGAACCAGGGCTGGACCCTGGCCAAGGCGCTGCTGGCCCATGAACGCTCCGGCATCGCCGGGGTGGCGCGCTCGAAGCGCAACATGGAGAAGCTGCGCGAGATCGCCTCCACCGAGCGCTCGGACACCGGCGGCGCCCTCCTGGCCGATACCTTCTTCCGCCGCAAGGTGGCCGAGCTGGAGATCGACCTGACTGCCCTGGAGTTCACCGAGCTTCGCACCCTGGCCGGCGAAAGCAGCGGCAAGGGCCCGGGCCCGGAAAGTTCGATCCTGAAGATCAAGGGCACCGAGATCCAGCAGCGGATCCAGGAGCTGGCGCTGGAGGCCGTGGGCCACTACGGCGCCCCCTTCCTGCGCGACATCGGCGGCAACGCCGGCATCGGCCCCGACTACGCCCGCGGCCTGGCCGGCGAGTATTTCAACGGCCGCAAGACCTCGATCTACGGCGGCTCCAACGAGATCCAGCGCAACATCATCGCCAAGATGGTGCTGGGGCTCTGATGCGTCCCGGAGGGCTGGCTGTCGTCGCCGCCCTGGCGATGGCGGCCCCGGCGCAGGCCGCCCAAGCTCAGGACCAGATCGCGCCGACCGACGCGCCCAAGGTGATCGGCACCTTCCCGCCGAGCGGGTCCCTGGTGCCGGCCGGCATCGGCCAGATCCAGGTCACCTACGACCGCCCGATGATGGACAAGAGCTGGTCCTTCACCACCGGCGGCGAGCAGCAGTTCCCGGAGGTCGACGGCGGGCCGGTGATCTCCGACGACCACCGCACCTTCAGCCTGGCGGTGAAGCTGCAGCCGAACTCGACCTATGTGGTCTGGATGAATTCCGGCCACTACCAGAACTTCAAGGACGAGCAGGGCCGCTCCGCCACGCCCTATCGCCTGACCTTCAAGACGTCCGAATAGCCGCTTTCAGGGACCCCCGATGGACTTCAACTTCACCGACGAGCAATCGATGCTGCGCGACACGGTCGCGAGCTATCTGGCGGACCACTATGCGTTCGACCAGCGGCGCGCGATCGTCGCCAAGGAGCCGGGCTGGAGCCCCGCTGTCTGGAAGGCCTTCGCCGAGGAGCTCGGCATACTGGGCGCGCCGTTCTCGGAAGAGTTGGGCGGCCTGGGCGGCGGCCCGATCGAGAACATGGTGGTCATGGAGGAGTTCGGCAAAGCCCTGGTGGTCGAGCCCTACCTCGGCACGGTGGTGATCGGCGGCGGCTTCCTGAAGCACTCCGGCCACCCGCGGGCCGCCGAGCTGATCGGCGCGATCGTCGCGGGCGAGGCGATCTTCGCCTTCGCCCAGGCCGAGCCCACCAGCCGCTACAACCTGGCCCACGTCGCCACGACCGCCAAGCAGGACGGCGGCTCCTACGTGCTGAACGGCAAGAAGTCGGTGGTGGTGGGCGCGCCCTTCGCCACCCACCTGATCGTCACCGCCCGCACCGCCGGGGCCTCGCGCGACGCGCAGGGGATCAGCGTCTTCATCGTCGAGAAGGGCGCGGCCGGCGTCACCACCCGCGACTATCCCACGGTCGACGGCAATCGCGCCTCCGAGATCACCCTGGAGAACGTCAAGGTCGACGCCTCGGCCCTGATCGGTCCGGCCGACCATGGCCTGCCGCTGATCGAGAAGGTGGTGGACGAGGCCGTAGCCGCGACCTGCGGCGAGGCGGTCGGCGTGCTGCGCAAGCTGCACGAGGGCACGCTCGACTACACCCGGCAGCGCAAGCAGTTCGGCCAGCCGATCTCCGCCTTCCAGGTGCTGCAGCACCGGATGGTCGACATGTTCATCGGCGTCGAGCAGTCGATCTCCATGACCTACATGGCCAACATCAAGCTCGCCGAGGCGGACGATGATCGCGCCAAGGCGGTCTCCGCCGCCAAGGTGCAGATCGGCAAGGCCTGCAAGTTCGTCGGCCAGAACGCCATCCAGCTGCACGGCGGCATGGGCATGACCGACGAGCTGGCGATCGGCCACTACTTCAAGCGCGCCACCCTGATCGAGACCGCCTTCGGCGACATCGACCACCACCTGGCCCGCTACGAGTTCCTCAGCCTGGGCCAGGCGGCCTGATCGGTTGGACGACCGGCAAGTCGAGGACCTCGGCCGCCTGCTCCCGCCCCTGCTGGGCGCCCTGGAGGCCCTCGGCTTCATTGCGCGCCACCTGCACCCGCCGGACCTGCCGGCGGTGCTGGAGGCGGTGGGCCAGCCGGAGACCGCGCTTTCCGAGCCCCGCGCCCGCCTCGCCGGCTGGCCGGAGACGGACGCCGCGGCCCGCGCCTGCCTGGAGGCCGCCTGCGACCACACGCTTTCGGCCTTCGCCGCCCTCCGCGCCGCCGCGGAGGCGGGCGGCGACATGGGCGAGGTCTACCGTGCGCTGCGCGGCGCGCCCCGCGCCCAGGAGGCGCTCTACCCCTTGGCCGGCAGCCTCGCGCCGGTCAGCCGTTTCTTCCTGGAGCCGGCGAAGCGCGACGATGCTGAGCTGATCGAGCGCCTCGCGGCCGCGCCGGTCCGCGACGACACCGGGGTCATGCAGGTCGGCGAGCCCGGCGCGCGGGGCTCGGTCTCGCTCTACGTCCCAGAGGACTACGACGACGGTCGCGACTGGCCGCTCGTCGTGGCGCTGCACGGTGGGGCGGGGTCCGGGCGCTCGTTCCTGTGGAGCTGGCTGCGCGACGCCCGGGCGCGCGGCGCGATCCTCGCCGCGCCCACCGCCCTAGGCCAGACCTGGGCGCTCGCGGGCCCGGATCCCGACACGCCGAACCTCGCGCGCCTGGTCGCCGCGATCCGCGAACGCTGGCGGATCGACCCCGGGCGCATCCTGCTCACCGGCATGAGCGATGGCGGCACCTTCAGCTACGTGACGGGCCTCGAGCCGGCGTCGCCCTTCACCCACCTCGCGCCGATCGCCGCCGCCTTCCATCCGATGCTCGCGGCCATGGCCGACCCCGAGCGGCTGAATGGCCTGCCGATCCACGTGGCGCACGGGGCGCTCGACTGGATGTTCCCGGTGGAGATGGCCCGCGAGGCGCAGGCCGCCCTGGCCGCCGCCGGCGCCGACGTCACCTACCGCGAGATCGCCGACCTCTCGCACACCTATCCGCGCGAGCTGAACCCCGAGATCCTCGCCTGGCTGAACAGGGCCCGGGCCGGCTAGGCCGGCTCGTACGCCGCCTGCTGGAACGCCGGGGCCTGGCACCAGGCGCGGAAGGCTTCCATGGCGGGCGTCAGCGGCCGTGACGTCAGCGAGGTGAGCCAGTAGCTCCCCACCTCGACGGTGACCGGGAAGGGCTGCACCAGCTCGCGAGCGTGCAGCTCGCGACCGAACAGGCTGGGCGGGCCTAGGGCGACGCCGGCGCCCATGGCGGCGGCCTGGATCATCAGGCTGAGCGAGTCGAAGACCGGGCCCGAGAGGCGCGGCGCCTCCAGCCCGACGGCGGCGAACCAGGCCGGCCATTCCTGGCTGCGGTAGGAGCGCAGCAGCGGCAGGCTCGCGAGATCCTGCGGGCTCTCCAAGCGGGCGGCGAGCCTGGGCGTGCAGAGCGGCGTGAGCGGCGCGGTGAGGATCTGCTCGGCGCGCACGCCGTGCCAGGCGCCGTCGCCGAAACGGATGGCGAGGTCCAGGCCTTCGGCCGCGAGGTCGACCTTGTTGTTATGGGTCAGCAGGCGAAGCTCGATCAGCGGATGGGCTTCCTGGAAGGCGGCGAGCCGCGGCAGCAGCCAGCGCACCGCGAAGGTGCCGACCACGCCGACGCTCAGCACCTCGCGCACCGCCCCCGACTGGAAGCGCTGCAGGGCCCGGCCGATGCGGTCGAAGCTGTCGCCCACCGCCGGCAACAGGGCCTGGCCCTCGTCGGTCAGCACCAGGCCGCGGGCGAGGCGGCGGAAGAGGCTCACGCCGAGCCGCGCTTCCAGCGCCTTCACCTGATGGCTGACGGCGGCCTGGGTCACATAGAGCTCGGCGGCGGCGCGGGTGAAGCTGAGGTGCCGGGCCGAGGCCTCGAAGGCGCGCAGGGCGTTGAGGGGCAGTTGCGCGCGGCTCATCGGCCTAAGCCCCAATCCGTCTAATGGCTGAGCCCAGCTATCATCGTTTGCGGAGGCCCGCCAATCCATGGCGACATCGCGCCCAGCGACAGACCGGGAGGGCGCATGGCGAAGCTGGTGGTGAACGGCGGCCGGCCGCTTTCGGGGCGCATCACGCCTTCAGCCAACAAGAACGCGGTGCTGCCGGCCCTCTGCGCCAGCCTGCTGACGTCCGAGCCGGTGAGCTTCGAGCGGGTTCCCGACGTCACCGACGTGCGCAAGCTGTTGGCCTTCTTCGAACAGCTCGGCTCCGAGGTCGAGGCTGACTTCAGCTCGGGGCTGGTGCGCCTCCGCCACGGCCAGGGTCTGGACCCTGCCGGCGCGAACCTGCCGGCCGGCATGCGCTCGGTGGTCATGCTGATCCCGGCCCTATTGCGCCGGTTCGGCCGCGCGGTGCTGGAGGACGAGGCCAAGGGCTGCACGCTGGGCGTCCGCGAGATCGATCCGCACCTGGAGGTCTTCAAGGCCTTCGGCGCGCAGGTGGAGAGCTCCGGCGGCGCGGTCATCGTCACCGCGCCCAAGGTCTTCGCGCCCGTGCGCCACTGGCTGGACTACGCCTCGGTCACCACCACCGAGAACTTCCTGATGTGCGCGGCCCTGGCCGGCGGCAGGTCGCAGCTGGTCAACGCCGCCTGCGAGCCGCACGTGCAGGAGTTCTGCCAGGTGCTGACCCGCATGGGCGCGCAGATCTCCGGCGCCGGGACCTCGACGCTCGAGGTCGAAGGCCGGCCGTCGCTGGGCGGAGCCGCCTACCGCTTCGAGGACGATTTCCATGAGGTGGCGACCTTCCTGGCGCTGGGCGCCATCACCGGCGGCCAGGTGGAGGTCCGCAACGGCGCGCCCGAGCAGTTCGCCCTGATCGCCCGCACCTTCGGCAAGTTCGGCGTCGAGGTGCGCCACCTGGGCGGCTGGTCGCGCACCCTGCCGGTGGAGCGGCTCGCCGTCCGCCCGCCGTTCACCGGCCATCTGCTGGCCAAGGTCGAAGCCGCGCCCTGGCCGTACCTGCCGGCCGACCTCTTGCCGATCTTCGTCGCCCTGGGCGCGCGGTCGCAGGGCCAGACCCTGTTCTGGAACAAGGTCTACGAGGGCGCCCTGGGCTGGACCCCCGAGCTCGCCAAGTTCGGGGCCCACGCGGTCACCTGCGACCCGCACCGGATCATCACCTTCGGCGGCCATCGGCTGACGCCCGCTGAGGTCGAGAGCCCCTACATCATCCGCGTCGCCATCGCGCTGCTGATGATCGCCGCCTCCATCGAGGGCCGCTCGACGATCCTCAACGCCGACCCGATCCGCCGCGCCCACCCGGGCTTCGTGGAGAACCTGCGGAGCCTTGGCGCCGACGTGGCCTGGGAAGAGGCCGCCTGAAACCGATATTGCCCTCTCCGCGCGACGCGCCTTAAGCGCAGGGATCATGTCCCTGCGCGACTTCGGACTGCTGGTGCTGGTCTGCCTGGTCTGGGCGTCGAACAATATCGTCTCGAAATATGCGGTGGGCGTGCTGGCCGCGCCGCCCCTGTTCTACGCCGCCGTGCGGTTCGCGGTGGTGGCCCTGGCGACCTTCCCGTGGCTGTTTCCCGCGCCCAGGCCGCGCTGGCGGCTGATCGTGGTGGCGCTGCTGATGGGCGGCGGCAATTTCGCCCTGCTGTTCATCGGCCTGAAGACCGCGACGCCCTCGGCCGCCGCCGTGGTGGGCCAGCTGGGCGTGCCGATCACCACCCTCTTGTCCGTGCTGATGCTGGGCGAGCGGATCCATTGGCGGCGCGGCCTGGGCATCGCCCTGACGCTGGCCGGCGCGCTCTTGGTGATGTGGAGCCCCCGCGGCCTGTCGCTCTCCACCGGCCTCATGTTCGTGGTCGGCTCGGCCTTCACCGGCTCGCTGGGCGCGGTGATGATGAAGCAGATGGAGGGCGTGAAGCCGCTGCAGTTCCAGGCCTGGGTGGGTCTCGCCTCCCTGCTGCCGCTGGCCGCCCTGTCGGCCTGGCTGGAGCCCGGCCAGGTCCAGGCGGGCCTCGCCGCCGGATGGCCGTTCCTGCTGGCCGCCCTCTATTCCGGCCTGGTGGTCTCGGTGGGCGCGCACACCGGCTACTACCTGCTGATCCGGCGCTACGAGGCGAACCTGATCTCGCCGCTGACCCTGATGACCCCGCTGGCCACCATCGGCCTCGGCGTGGCCCTGCTGCACGATCCGTTCGGCCCACGGATGCTGGTCGGCACGACCGTGGCCCTGGTCGGCGTGCTGATCATCGCGCTGCGGCCCAACCAGGTGGCGCCCCTGCTGCTCGCCATCCGCAACCGCGCCCAGTAAAGCTGCCGCCATGGACGTCATCGAGGCCCCATCCCCCAACTTCGGACCCCGCACCAAGGGGCCGCCGCACATGCTGGTGCTGCACTACACCGGCATGCGGGGCGGGGAGGCGGCGCTGGCGCGGCTGCGCGATCCGGCTTCCCAGGTCTCCGCCCACTACATGGTCGAGGAGGATGGCCGCATCTTCCGCCTGGTGCCCGAGGCGCGGCGCGCCTGGCACGCCGGCAAGTCCTCCTGGCGCGGCGAGACCGACGTCAACTCGGCCTCGATCGGGGTGGAGATCGTCAATCCGGGCCACGAGTTCGGCTACCGCCCGTTCCCCGAGCTGCAGGTCGCCGCCGTCCTGGCCCTGGTCGGCGACATCCGCAGCCGCTGGACCATCGAGGACGTGGACATCATAGGCCACGCCGACGTCGCCCCCGACCGCAAGGAGGACCCCGGCGAGCTGTTCCCCTGGAAGCGGCTAGCGGAGGCCGGCCACGGCCTCTGGGCCGAGCCGCCGGCCGCGCCGGGCGCCCCCCTGGCCGAGGGCGAGGAGAGCGCCGCGGTCTTCGCCCTGCAGGCCGGCTTCACCCGGCTGGGCTACGACTGCGCCCCGGATGGTAAGTTCGACGCCCACACCGCCGCCGTGGTCCGCGCCTTCCAGCGGCATTGGCGGCAGGCCCGGGTGGACGGCGTCGCCGACGGCGAGACCCGCGCGCGGCTGATCGCCCTGCTCAGGCTGATCGGCTGATGCATCCGGCGGCGGCCTTCCTGGAGACCGACGAGGCGGCGCTGCTGGCCCACCTCGCGGCGCATCCCTTCGCGACGCTGGCCGCCGCGCCGGACGGGCGGCCGCGAACGGCCCACGCGCCGCTGGTCATCCGCCGGCTGGACAGCGGTTTGGCGCTCGACTTCCACCTGTCGCGCGGCAACGCGCTCGCGCCCTTCCTGGCGGCCGGCTTCCGGGTCGTCGCCGTCAGCCTGGCCGCCGAGGCCTACATCAGCCCGGACTGGTACGAGAGCCCCGACCAGGTGCCGACCTGGAACTACGTCTCCGTCGAGGCCGAGGGGTCCGTGGCGGCGCTCGACGAGGCCGGCCTGGTCACCCTGCTCGACGACCTCTCCGCCCAGGAGGAGGCAAGGCTCCTTCCCAAGCCGCCCTGGACCCGGGGCAAGATGCGCCCCGGGCTGTTCGACTCCATGCTGAGGGGCATCGTCGGCGCGCGGCTCACCGTCGAGCGGCTGGAGGGGACGACCAAGCTCTCGCAGAACAAGGGCGAGGCCGACCGCGCCGGTGTCGTCGAAGGCCTCGGCGACCACGAGATCGCCCGGCGGATGGCCGCCACAATCCCGCCGCGTAGCTGAACGGCGAGCGACCACCGGCCCTCAGAGGCCGTTCAAGCTCAAGCGACCATCTTGCCCCGGCTAGCTCGCGATCCCCGCCCGCCAGCGCGAAAGAGTTGGAGCAAGTCCCATGAACCTCAAGCGCACCGCCCTCGTCGCCGTCCTCGGCGCCCTGGCCGCCGGGGCGACCGTCTCGGCCGCCTCGGCGCAACCCCTCGACCCCGGCCATCCGCGCCAGTCGGAAGTCCTCGCCCGCGCCGCCCACCAGCGCGCCGAGATCCGCCGCGACGAACGCACCGGCCGCATCTCCCACGCCAAGGCCCACCGCCTGCTGGTCGCCGACCGCCGCGTCGCCATGCGCGACCACCGCCTGTCGCGCCACAACGGCGGCTACATCAGCCGCGCCGAACAGCACCGGCTGAACCAGCGTGAAAACCAGCTCGGCGGCCGTATCCCCGGCTAAGCCTTGAGCAACCCCCGGGCCCGGCGGCGTTGTCCGCCGGGCCTGAGGCGGCTATCCTGGGGGCGGACCAGACGGCCGGGCGATCGCGCTTCTCCTTCGGGAGGGGCGAGGAAAGTCCGGGCTCCACGACGACATGGCGGCGGGTAACGCCCGCCGGGGGCGACCCCAGGGATAGCGCCACAGAAAGCAAACCGCCCGCCGCGGCTTCGGCTTCGGAGGGTAAGGGTGAAAGGGTGCGGTAAGAGCGCACCGCGTTCCTGGCGACAGGGACGGCATGGCAAGCCCCGCCAGGAGCAAGACCGAATAGGGGTCCCGCGTCCCCAGAAATGGGGGCAGGGCTGTCGTAGGCCCAGGGACCCGGGTAGGTCGCGAGAACCGGTCCGCAAGGGCCGGTCCAGAGGAATGATCGCCGCGTCGATGCAAATCGGCGGCACAGAACCCGGCTTACAGGCCGTCTGGTCCGTCTTCCCCCCGGGGCGAAGTGAGCTCCAAGCCGCCGTTCCGAAACGCAGCTCTGGACAAGCTTGGCAATAGACGCCAGCGTTATCTGGGGCGGGGGAAACCAAAATGCCTGCTGTCGATTTGCGGGGCGCGTCCCATACGGGCGTGCACGAATCCATTGATCGACGCGCCTTGTTCGCCGGCGTGTTCGCTGTAGGTGCGATGTTCGCCCTGCCGCCGACAGCCCGCGCACAGGACCCGGTCAGCATGCTGGAGGCCGCCGCCGAGGTCGCTGGATGCCTCAAGGAGATCTTCACTGGCTGGGGCGGAGGCGGCAACGACGAGGCGGCCGCCCTGCAACGGATCGACGCCAAGCTCGATGGCGTCGTCCATTCCCAGCAGGTCATCCTGAATGATTTGGCCGATCTCAAGATCGCCGTGAAGAATCTAATTCAGGACACCGATCTGCACGACCTGAACGCCGAGAAGGTCACCTACAGCGGCCTCCTGGCGACGATGTCTAGCAACAGGCGGTCGGACTACGCCGACCTGCAGCACAGGCTTCAGGACACCTGCGGCCGGTTGGGGCAGGACAAGTTCGTCGCCTTCACCGCCTACGCCAGCGGCGTCGCGATGCTCGTTTCGGTCGCAAGACTAAGAGGATTCTCCGAGCCCGACCTGAGGGCCCTTCGACTCAACTATTTGCCAGCGGTGAAGACCTGGCTCGATCCGGCCAACCCGGACAGCCTGACGAGCCTCGTCAACACCACCGCCCAGCAGATCGAAGACGGCAAGCGGGCGATCGCCTCAGCGTCCCGGCGGATCGATCGCGGCGGGCGCGGTTCCACCCTCGGTCCTCAAGCCTGCACCTGGGAAGAATGGCTGGATATTTCGGGCGACATCGACACCCCGATCTCCGGCGTCCTCGAGACGCCGCAAAAGGACTGTCATACTATCCCCGTTTACAAGTTTCCCATTCATAACGCCGACGTCCATCCCAACGGCAATCATGCGCAGAACGTCGGTCTTGGCGTCCTGGCGAACCAGCCGATCCAGCGCTCCGTCGCCGCCGACGTCGCGGCTGCGCAGGCCCAGCTCCCGAAGCCGCAGGGCGTCACCTCGGAGTTCGACGAGGTGCGGACGCTGATCGTCCAGCGCAATGCGACCCTGGCGCTGATGAGCAACCAGATCGCCTATCAGGCGCTGCAGGCCTCGATGCAGGCCGCCGCCGACGCCCTGGCCGCCTGACGAGCGTCGCCGGCTCTCAGTAGAGCAGGCAGTCCGCCCGCTCCTCCGCCCACGCCGCCTCGTCGGGCGCGGTCAGGGCCTCGAGGTCGCCCGGCGTCGCGGCGGGATCGTCGACCCACTCGCGCAGCGCCGGGCCGCCGTTGATCACGTCGATGGCCAGCTTGCCGATCTCGTACTCGTAGGCGAAGTCGCGCCACAGGTCGTAGTCGGGATAGAGCCGGCGGATCGCCTTGAAGCCCAGCGCCTGCAGCCGCCAGGGCTTGAACGCCGCGTGGTCGTAGGCCGGGCCTTCGGTGTGGATCTGCACCCCGTTGCAGAGCTGCTTCACATGCTTGTGGAAGGTCGGCTCGAACCAGCAGTCGCGCAGCTGGCAGCCCTCCAGCCATTGCGGGGCGAGGCCCTGCATTTCCGCCATCACCGCCCGCGCGTCGATGTCCGGCGCGCCGAACAGCTCCAGCGGGCGGGTGGTGCCGCGGCCTTCCGACAGGGTCGCGCCCTCCAGCATCACCGTCCCGGCGTAGGCCCGAGCCATCCACAGGTTGGGCGCATTGGGGGAGGGGTTCACCCAGGCCCGCTCGCCGAGCGGCCAGCCGTAGCCGGGCCCCTGGTCCGGCGCCCAGCCCTGCATCTCGATCACCCGGTACTCGACGTCGAGCTTCAGCGTCCTGATGAACCAGTGGCCGAGCTCGCCCAGGGTCAGGCCGTGGCGCATGGGCATGGCGCCCGCGCCCACGAAGCTCTCCCAGCCGGGCTGCAGCGTCAGGCCCTCGACCGGGCGGCCGACCGGATTGGGCCGGTCCAGCACCCAGACCGCCTTGCCGTGCTGGGCGGCGGCTTCGAGCACGTACCTGAGCGTGGTGATGAAGGTGTAGATCCGGCAGCCGAGGTCCTGCAGGTCGACCAGCAGCACGTCGAAGGTCGACATCGCCTGGCCGGTCGGGCGGCGGACCTCGCCATAGAGGCTGAACACGGGGAAGCCGTGTGTCGGATCGTTGAAGTCCGGGCTCTCCACCATGTTGTCCTGCTTGTCGCCGCGCAGGCCGTGCTGCGGGCCGAAGGCGGCGGAGAGCTGCACGTCGCCGATCGCAGACAGGGCGTCGGCGGAGTGGACCAGCCCCTCGGTCACCGAGGCCGGATGGGCGAGGAGGGCGATCCGCCGGCCCTCCAGGGGCCTGCGCAGCTCGGGCTCGGAAAGCAGCCGGTCGATACCGAATTTCATGAGGCAGGGAGGTCCAATGCGAATCCGTCGCTGTGGTGGAAATCCGCCTCGCCGGGCGGATGCGCAAGCGCCCAGTAGGAGGTGCGGCCCCCCGCTTCCTCGATCACCGCCGAAAGCCCGACGGTCCAGGGCGCGAAGGCCGCCTGTGGCAATTCCAGTTCGGTCCAAAGCTCGAATCCGTCCTCCACGACGGTCCAGCCAATCTGGGGCTCCGCAACGCCCTCGAGCGGGGCCATCCTGTCCCGGTAGCCGTCGAAGCTGTAGGCGGCCCACTCGCCGGAGGGGGCGAGATTGAATTCATAGTAGCGTTCGCCCTCGGCCGGCCGGACGAAGGCCTCGAAGCAGGTGTGACGCCAGAGCTCGTCGGTGCGTTGCGGCGCGGCCGGCGGTGGGACGACGAGGCGCCCGGGGCGCGCGGTGATCCGGTAGCGAAGGGTGAGCCAGCCGCCCGGCCCACGCTCGGCGTCCGCCGCGATGGCGGTCACCGCCTCGCAGGCCCAGTCCGGGTGTCGACTCAACATCCGCCGCATA
This sequence comes from Phenylobacterium sp., assembly GCA_004799545.1. Lineage (GTDB taxonomy): Bacteria > Pseudomonadota > Alphaproteobacteria > Caulobacterales > Caulobacteraceae > Phenylobacterium. Next base: position 34,105 of record SSMU01000007.1, on the reverse strand, counting down.
GGGTGATGGTAGCGGCGCGGGCCGCGCGCGCTAGGCTTAGGCCAGCGCCAGCGTCATCCGCCGCGCCCGCCGCTCCTCGCGGAACGTCACCAGCCGGCCGCCGGCCTCGTCCCACAGGGCCAGGCGGACCGCCTTGAGGCCATCCCACAGGGTGATCTTGCCGACCTCCTTCAGCTCCGGATGGTCCTTGAGGACCTGCGGCAGGCGGTAGAAGGGGATCTTGGCGCCCACGTGGTGCACGTGGTGGGCGCCGATGTTGGCGGTGAACCAGCGCAGCACCGGCGGCAGGTGCAGGTGCGAAGAGCCGAGCATGGCGGCCTCCTGCGGCTTCCAGCTCTCGTTGCGCGCCCAGTAGGCGCCTTCGAACTGGTGCTGGACGTAGAACAGCCAGACCCCGATCGCGGCGGCCACCAGAACGATCGGCAGGTGGACCAGGAGCACGCCCTTGATCCCGCCCAGCAGGATCTGCGGCACGACGATCAGCGCCAGGCCCGCGGTGTTGCCGAGCACGCTCAGCCAGGCCGGCGGCTCCTTCATCAGCCCGATCGGCAGCCGGTGCTGCAGCACGAACATGTAGCCGGGGCCGATGCCGAACATCACCAGCGGGTTGCGGTAGAGCCGGTAGCCCAGCCGGCCCAGCCAGCCCTTGGCGCGGTATTCCTCGACAGTCAGCGTCTCGACGGCGCCCAGCGTTCGGCGGTCGAGGTTGCCGGAGGTGGCGTGGTGGATGGCGTGGGTGCGCCGCCAGTAGCCGTAGGGGGTCATGGTCAGCACCCCGATCAGCCGGCCGGTCCAGGCGTTGGCCCGCGGCGAGGCGAAGAAGGAGGCGTGGCCGCAGTCGTGCTGGATCATGAACAGCCGAACCAGGAAGGCCGCGGCCGGCAGGCTGAGCGCCGCGCCCAGCCACCACCAGCCGAGCCGCACGGCGAGCAGGGCCAGGCTCCACAGGATCAGCAGCGGTAGCGCCGTAATGACGATCTCCACCACGCTGCGGCCGAGGCTCGGCCGCTGGTAGCGCGCCAGCATCTCGCGCGCGCCACGGAACTTGTCGGGGAGGGTCATCAGGTGGGTCTCTCGCGTCGAACGCGCGTTCTATAGAACCATTGTGACCTACGTTGGTTCGCCGTCGCCGTCATCTATCTAGAGGGCGCATCCGCCGCAGGCCTGGATTGGCTTGAGTCAAGCCGGTCGGAACAGCGTCTAGCGAAAGGCGAGGTGCAGCTTCGCGCCGACGAACCGGCCCTGCGGGTCGGTCCCGAAGGCGCCCATGCCGCCGGCGTTGTCGAGGCGCGAATCGAGGCCGCAGAGGAAGCCGACCGAGCCGACCACGCCCTTGCGGTCGAAGCTGTGGTCGATGGCGGTCGTGGCGACGCCGGCCGGCCGCTCCGGCGGGGCCTGGGCATAGGCGACGCCGATCGCCGGCGCCGGGCTCGACAGCATCGCGGACGAGGCCTTGGCGCCCGACCGGAACACCGCGTCGCGCAGGCTCGCGCCCGGGGTCTGGAGCTGCGCCTGGGCTTGCGCCGCGCCCGCGGTCAGGGCGAGGGCTGCGCCGAGGGCGACGAAGAGGTGAGGCGGCTTTGCCATGCGGTCATCCGGAACCATCGTCCCCACCACTCTACGCCATCCGGGGCGAAACGGAGGCGCCCCGATGATGACGGGTCGTTCACGTGACCGCGTTCGGCGAAGCCGCTAGCGTCCATGGGCGTCGACGATCGGGGGATGGACCTTGAGAATAGCAGTCATGGCGGCCCTGGTCGCTGTCGTCCTCGCGCCCCTGCCGGCGGCGGCCAGCGGCAAGTCCACGCAGGACGCCCGCATCGCGCGCATTGAACAGAACCTGCTGCCGGCCCTCCAGGTCCGCGGACGGCCGATGACGGCCCGCACCCTCTCCGGGGAAATGGCGTTGCACCGCACGCCGGCGCTCAGCGTCGCGGTGGTTGACGGCGGCCGGATCGTCTGGGCCCGGGCCTATGGCTACGCCGACGTGGCCGCCAAGACCCCGGCCACGACGCGCACCCTGTTCCAGGCCGGTTCGGTCTCCAAGCCGGTGGCGGCCAGCGGGGCCATGCAGCTCGTCCAGGAGGGCAAGCTGGTCCTCGACCGGCCGGCCAACGACCAGCTGGTGAGCTGGAAGATCCCCGACAGCGCCTTCACCCAGGGCGACCCGATCACCCTGCGCCACCTCTTGACCCACACCGCCGGCCTGACCGTGCATGGCTTCCCGGGCTACGAGGCGGGCAAGCCGGTGCCGACCGTGGTCCAGCTCCTGGAAGGCAAGCCGCCGGCCAACACCCCCGCGGTGGTCTCCGACCAGCCGCCCGGCAAGGTCTGGAACTACTCCGGGGGCGGCATCACCATCGCCCAGCTGATGATCACCGACGTGTCGCACGAAAGCTTCCCCGCCTTGATGCGCCGGCGGGTGTTCGTCCCGCTCGGCATGGCCGACAGCACCTATGAGCAGCCGCTGCCGCCGGAGCGCGTCGGGGCCGCGGCCACCGGCTACCATCTGGACGGCAAGCCGGTGCCCGGTCGCTTCCACACCTATCCGGAGATGGCCGCCGCCGGCCTGTGGACCACGCCCACCGACCTCGCCAAATGGGCGATCGCCCTGCAGCGGGCCCACGACGGGAGGTCCGCCAAGCTGATGTCCAAGGCCAGCGCCCGGACCATGCTGACGCCCGGGCTCGGCGACTGGGGCATCGGCATCGCGGTGAACGGCCAGGGCGACGCCCGGCGCTTCTCGCACGGCGGCGACGACGAGGGCTTCAAGACCACCCTGGTCGGCTGGTTCACCGGCGGCCGCGCGGTGGTGGTGATGGCCAACGGCGACGACTCGACGCCGCTGATCAACGAGGTCGCCCAGGCGGTGGCCCACGAGTACGGCTGGAAAGGCCTGGAGCCGCAGGTCGTCGTGCCGGCGGCGCTGAGCGCGGCGCAGATGCAGGACTTCGCCGGCAGCTATGGCCATGGCGCGCTGAAGGTCGCGGTGGCGGACGGTCGGATCATGCTGAGCTACGCGGGCCAGACGTTCGAGGCGATCCCGCTGGGCGGCGACAAGTTCATTATCGACGGCGCCTCCCAGGCCATCCCGGCTGACGCGGTGCGCGGGCCGGACGGCAAGGTGAAGGGCATCTCGGCGGTCGGCCTGGTCCTCAACCGCGACCCCTGAGGCGCCTCAGGGCCGCTCGTGCCGCGGCTCGTAGAGCCCTAGCCTCCCGCCGCCGGGCAAGCCGATGCGGGTCACGCGGCCCCAGCCCTCTTGGCTGAACGGCTCACAGACCAGGCCCCGGGAGGTCAGGGTCTTCACCGTCCCCTCGAGGTCGTCGCACATCAGATAGAGCTCGTGCTTGTCGTTCTCGTCGGAGGGGTGCACCGCGACCTCCGCCGGGGGCAGGCGGAACAGCAGCCAGCCGTGGCCGACGTCCAGGTGCGGGAACTCCAGCACATCCTTCAGGACCGCGCGGTCCGCCTCGGCGTCCTTCGAGTAGATGATGACGTGCGCGCCGTTGATCATCGGGGAGTCTCCCAGTCTTTTGGGCCCACAAGGAACCGTCCTGCACCCGCTTGCCAAGCCCAGGCGTTCAAGACGCTGGAGGACGGCGGCCTCTCGCAAGCGTCGCCGGCCGCCGCCGTCGGGTCTATACGGTGGGCGTTGCGGCCGCGTGCATCCGGTTCGCCGCCGCTCGCGTATCGGATCGACAGAGTCGATCCTGGCGCAGGTCTGTTACCTCGCGCTGTGGCCGACTTAAGATGAAGGCATCCGAGGTGAGTCGTGGGGACGGCCGTCGTGACTGGAGATGAGGCTGCCGAGCCGGGCGTGCGGCGGCTGGCGCACCTGTCGCTCTGCTTCGTGATCGATTCGGCCACCAACGGCATGGCTGGGCTGAAGACCCTGGACGCCGTGCTGATCATGGCGGTCAACCAGGCCAACATCGTCCCCCTGACCCGCGACCCCGACGCCCGCAGCCGCTACGGCGCCCTCGACGCCCCGGCCCCGGACGAAGAGCGCCGGCCGGTGAGCGTCAGCGCCGTGGCCGCCTCCCTGCGGCTGCCCTACGAGACCGTGCGCCGGCGGCTGAAGCAGCTGGCCGCCGAGGGCGCCTGCACCCTCACCGAGCGCGGCGCGGTGATCCCGCAGGAGTTCCTGGGCTCGCCGGCCTACCTCGACACCACCCGCGTGCTGCACGAGCGCATCTGGGCCTTCTACCGCGAGGCGCGCGACCTGGGCCTGATCGGCGAGCTGCCGCCGTCCCGCTATCCCATCGACGCCGGCATCCCGGTGCGCGGCGCCGTGCGCCTGGTCTCCGACTACCTGCTGCGCACCTCGGACATGTTCGTCGGCTACTTCGGCGACCTGATTTCCGGCCTGGTGGGCATGGCGGTGCTGTGCGCCAGCACCGATCCGGACGGGGCGCGGCCCACCCACATGAGCGCGCTGGCTGAACGGCTGCACCTGCCGCTGGAGACCGTCCGCCGCCATGCGCTCGGCCTGGTCGAGGCGGGCCGTTGCGAGCGCCATCGCCAGGGCTTGCTGATCACCGAGGCCACGCTCGCCGAGCCCAGGCTCGCCGGCCTGTTCCGCGACAACGCCGGCCACGTGCAGCGCCTGTTCGCCGGCCTCGCCGAGCGCGGCGTCGTCGATGCGTGGGAGCGCCTGCGCCCGGCCGGCGGCGGCGTGGCCGGGGAGATGGCGAAGGGGGCCTAGGCCGTCGCGGGTTCGGCGGCGAGCGGGGTCCGGCTGCGACCGCCCAGCCGGTCGCGGAGCTTCAGGAACGGCCGTTCGACGCCCCAGTAGAGCGCTGCGCCGACCACCAGCGCGCCGCCGACCGCGATGGGCAGGGCGAAGCCGGCCGGGGCGTGCGAGGCCGCCCAGCCGAACACCGCCTTGTGGCTGAGGTAGAGGCTGTAGGCGCCCGCCGCGAGCGCGCCTGCGCCGGGCAGCGCGCGCCGGCCGATCAGCGAGCGCGCCTCGCCGCCGCCGGCGACCATCAAAGCCATGCTCAGCGACAGCAGCGGGAAGCCGAGGACGCAGGGCCAGAAGCCCGGGATCTGGTCGCGGAAGAAGGCCGCCGTCGCGATCACCCCGGCGAGGCCCGCGGCGAGCAGCAGGTTCGGCCGTGCGGTGATCCGCGCCCACAGCCTGGGCCGGAAGGCCCGGATCGCCGCGGCCGCGACCCCGGCCAGCAGACCGTCGAGCCGCGTCCAGGTCGGGTAGTAGATCAGGTGCATGTAGGCGCGGCCGCGGGGCTCGGCGGTGAGGTCGAAGGGCGTGCCGGCCACGTCGTGCAGCCAGAACCAGCCGCGCAGGCCCATGCCCAGCAGCACGACGGCGACGCCTGCGGCCAGAACGATCCGCGGCGACGGCTTCAGCGCCAGCAGCGCCACCAGCGCCGGGAACACCAGGTAGAACTGCTCCTCCACGCAAAGCGACCAGACGTGGGAGAAGGCCCGCCCCGGCTCGGCCATCAGGTTGCCGGTGAAGCTGAACACCTGCCAGGCTGGCGGCAGCGTCGGATATTCGCGCACCGCGGGCGCGAGGTAGTAGAGCCCGGCCACCACCAGGAAGGCGGGCAGGGTGCGCATCAGCCGGCGCACGAAGAACCGCGGATAGTCCGGCCGCGCGCCGCGGGCGAAGGGACGCAGCAGCTGGCCGGCGATCAGGAAGCCGCTCAGCACGAAGAACAGGTCCACCCCCATCCAGCCGAAGCGGACGATCCAGTTCTGGTGGGAGACCAGGTTGAACCCGTCGGCGTGGGTCAGCATCACCCAGACGATCGCCCAGGCCCGCAGCAGGTCGAGGCCCGGCAGGCGCTGCGCCTGGGGCGCGGGCGCGGCGGAGGCGTGCTGATCCATGGGAACCGACTCAGGGGCTGGCGTGTCGCCGGAGCGAACACAGGTTCGCGGGCCCCGTCCAGGCGCCCTCGCCTTCCCGCAGCAGGTGGCCGTCGAGACCCGGCCCTGGACGCCGCCCGACCGCGCCAAGCAGCGCAAGCTGCGCCAGTCGCTGGAGCCGGCGCCAGAAGAGGGCGCCAAGCCCGTGAGCCGCACCGACCGCAGCGGCCGCTCCTCGGGCTCGGCGTCCGAGGCGCGCCAGATCGCCCAGCCCCGACTGGGGCGGCAAGACGCCGCGGGTTCGACAGTCCCGACACGTGTCCGGCGGGCCTTCGGATGGGCCGGAATGCCGCTCTGCGGCCCAAAGGGTTAACTGTTCAATGTATGTTCTGTGGATAACTAGTTTGCGTTAACCATACTTGGACGCAGAGCTTTGATTTTGCCTGCAATAGTCATCTGGAGTCATTGTGTCCCAGTTAATCCCATGATACCCCAGTCACTATTCGCTAACCAAGCCGGGCCGCGTTGGGGCGCTTGCCGGCCGTGGGAGGCGATGCGGCCGGATGTCCCGGCCGGGTGCAGGGGCTGGGCGAGATGTTCCTCTCGACCTTCGAGAAACAGTTGGACGCCAAGCGGCGCATCGTCGTGCCGCAGGACTTCCGCGCGCTCGCCGCGGGGCCGTTCGACGGCGTGTTCTGCTTCCCGTCCATCGAGGCCGACTGCATCGAGGGCGGCGGCAAGCCGCTGTTCGACCGCTACCTCTCCGTCATCGAGGAACTGGAGTTCGGCGACCCGCTGAGGAGCGCGCTGGAGACCTCGGTGCTCGGCGGCATGGCCCGGCTCTCCTTCGACACCGCCGGCCGCATCACCCTGCCGGAAACCCTCTGCGACATGTTCGGCCTGAGCGACTGGGTCGCCGTGGTCGGCCTGGGCGACCGCTTCCAGATCTGGTCGAGGGACGCCTTCCAGGCGCACCGTTCCGCCCAGCGGGAGACCGCCCGCGAGGGCCTGGCCCAACTCCGCGCCCAGCAGCGCGCCGCGCGGATCGGGAGCGGCTCATGACGGGCGCCGCGCACACGCCTGTCCTGCTCCCCGAGGTCCTCGACGCGCTGCAGCCTGCCCCGGGTAGGACGATCATCGACGGCACCTTCGGGGCGGGCGGCTACAGCCGCGCCTTCCTGGCCGCCGGCGCCACGGTCATCGCCTTCGACCGGGATCCCGTCGCAGGTCAGTTCACCGAGGGCCTCGACGCGAGGCGCTTCCGGCTCGAGGGCGCACGCTTCTCCGAGATGGCCGAGGTGGTGGGCGAGGCCGCCGTGGACGGCGTGGCCCTCGACCTCGGCGTCTCCTCCATGCAGCTGGACGAGGCCGAGCGCGGCTTCTCCTTCATGCGCGACGGCCCGCTGGACATGCGGATGAGCGACCAGGGTCCCACCGCCGCCGACCTGGTCAACACCGCCGAGCAGGTCGAGCTGGCGCGGATCTTCTTCGTCTATGGCGAGGAGCGGCAGAGCCGCCGGATCGCCGGCGCCATCGCCCGGCGTCGCGCCGAGCAGCCGTTCACCCGCACCCTGGAGCTGGCCGAGTTCATCGAGAAGGCGCTCGGCGGGCGCCGCGGCGCCAAGACCCATCCGGCCACCCGGGCCTTCCAAGGCCTGCGGATCGCGGTCAACGAGGAGCTCTCCGAACTAGAGGCCGGTCTCGCCGCCGCCGAGCGCGTCCTGACGACGGACGGGCGGTTGTGCGTCGTTACGTTCCACTCGCTCGAAGATAGAATCGTGAAGACCTTCCTGGCCTTGCGGGCGGGGAAAACACCATCGGGATCGCGGCACCTACCGCCGAAACAGGCGGGCGCCGAACCCAGCTTCAGCCTGCTGTTCAACGGCGCCCGCACGCCGTCGGCGGCGGAGGTGGCGGCCAATCCCCGCGCGCGCTCGGCGAAGCTGCGGGCGGCGGTGCGGACCGCGGCCCCCGTCTGGAGGGCGGCGGCGTGAGCCTGTTCGCGCGCCGCATCCGGGGCTTCCGCCTGGTCGACCTCTTGTCGCTGGTGGTGCTGGTCAGCCTGATCCTGGGCGTCTACCTGGCCAAGACCATCGCCGGGCGCGAGCGCGCCGAGATCGCCACCGCCGAGAAGCAGATCGACACCGAGAAGGCCCGCATCCGCACCCTCGACGCCGAGGTCGCCCACCTGGAGCAGCCGGCCCGCATCGAGCATCTGTCGGAGACCTACCTCGGCATGCAGCCGGTTCCGATCAAGCGCGAGGCCGAGCCCGACGCCCTGGCCGAGATCGCCCTGCATCCGGCCCCGCTTCCCAAGCCCGCCGCGACGGCACAGCCGTGAGCCTGCACCAGCAGACCTTCGGCGGCTCGCCGCTCTACCGCTGGGTCCTGCGGCGCGTGTGGGGGGTGGAGCACGCCTTCGAGCGCAGCCGCGCCTCCGGCCGGGCCGAAGACGACACCCGCATCCGCATCTTCGTGGTCCTGGCCCTGTTCGCCGTGGGCTTCGTGGTCCTGGGCGTCGGCGCGACGCACGCGGCTCTGTTCTCCGACGCCGGCAAGGGCGAGGCGGTCGGCGCGCCCGTCGGTTCGGCCCGCGCCGACCTCGTCGACCGCAACGGCCAGCTGCTGGCCGTCGACCTGCCGCACTACGGCCTCTACGTCGACCCGCGCGAGATCTGGGACCTCTCGGAGACCCGCCGGGCCCTGGGCGCCGCCCTGCCGGACGTCACCCCCGAGCGGCTGGAGCGGGCGCTGCGCGCCAACCGCCGCACCTTCCTGTCCGGCGGCCTGACGCCGGACGCGCGCGACAAGATCAACGACCTCGGCCTGCCGGGCGTCAGCTTCGAGCCGGAGTCCAAGCGGGTCTATCCGCTGGACCAGACCGCGGCCCACCTGGTGGGCTTCACCGATTCCGGCGGCGAGGGCCTGGCCGGCGCCGAGCTGGCGTTCAACGAGGACGTCCGCACCGCGGCGGGCGGCGGGACCGCCCTGCCGCTCTCCATCGACCTGCGCATCCAGGCGGCGCTGGAGGACGAGCTCGGCAAGGCCGCTTCCACCTTCCAGCCGCGCGGCGCGGTCGGCATCGTCACCAACGTCCACACCGGCGAGATCCTCGGCCTGGCCAGCTGGCCGACCTTCGATCCCAACCGCGCCGGCGAGGCCAGCCCCGACGCCCGGCTCAACCGCGCCGCCTCCTCGGTCTTCGAGATGGGCTCGGTGTTCAAGGCCTTCACCATGGCCATCGGCCTGGACACCGGGGTCGCCACGCCGCAGTCGACCTTCGACGCGCGGACGCCCTTCAAGCTCGGCTACCGCACCATCACCGACTACCACGCGACCCACGCCATCCTGACCATGGTCGAGGTCTTCCAGCATTCCTCCAACATCGGCACCGCCAAGCTGGCCGAGTCGATCGGCACGGAGCGGCTCAGCCACTATTACGACGCCCTCGGGCTCACCAAGCCGGCCAAGGTCGAGCTGCTGGAATCGGCGCGGCCGCTGACGCCCAAGAAGTGGGACGAGGACACCATCGCCTCGACCTCCTTCGGCCATGGCATCGACGTCAGCCCGCTGGCCCTGACGCGAGCCTACGGCGCCCTGTTGAACGGCGGCTATCTGCTGCCGCTGACCATCAGGAAGCTCGATCCTGGGGCCCAGGTGGCCGGTCCGCGGGTTCTATCCGACAAGACCAGTCTGGAGGTCTTGCAGCTGATGCGCGCCAACGTCACCGGCGGATCGGGCAAGTCGGCCAACGTCCCCGGCCTCAACGTCGGCGGCAAGACCGGCACGGGCGACAAGTACGACCCGGCGATCCGCACCTACAGCAAGACCAAGCAGGTCTCCTCCTTCGCCGCCGCCTTCCCCACCGACGGCCCGCCCAGCGCTGCGCGCTACTTCGTGCTGATCCTCATGGACGAGCCGCACCCGGACAAGACCGGCGCCGACCCCACCGGCGGCATCGTCGCGGCGCCGGCCGTGGGCCATATCATCGAGCGGATTGCGCCGTTCCTGGGCGTCAAGCGCCGCGCTGACCTGGTGCCGTTCGAGCCCGGCCCGCCCAGCCCCGACGACCAGGGAGAGGAGCGGTGAAGCTCTCCGACGTCGTCCGCCGCCCGCTCAGCCCCGATCCGGAGATCACCGGCGTCACCGCCGACAGCCGCAAGGCCGCCAAGGGCTTCCTGTTCGCCGCCCTGCCGGGGACCAAGGTCGACGGCCGCGCCTTCGCCGCCAAGGCAATCGAGGCCGGCGCCGCGGCGGTGATCGCCGATGGCGGCATGTCCGACCTGCCGGTGCCGCTGATCACCACACCGGATCCGCGCCGGCTCTATGCGCTGGCCGCCGCCAACTTCTGGGGCGCCCAGCCGGCTGTCTGCGTCGCTGTCACCGGCACCAACGGCAAGACCTCGGTGGCCAATTTCTGCCGCCAGCTGTTCGCCAAGGCTGGCCGCACCTCGGCCAGCATGGGCACGCTTGGCCTCACCGTCACGCGTCCGGATGGGTCGAGCGAGCAGCTGACACCGGCCGGCCTCACCACCCCCGACGCCGCCGACGTCGCCGAGCTGCTGGCCAGGATCGCCGGCATGGGCATCACCCACTTCGCCATGGAGGCCTCGTCGCACGGGATCGACCAGCGCCGCCTCGACGGGGTGAAGCTGACCGCGGCGGGCTTCCTCAACCTGACCCAGGACCATCTCGACTACCACGGCACCATGGGCGCCTACCGGGCCGCCAAGCTCCGCCTGTTCGAGACCCTTCTGCCGCGCGGCGGGACGGCCGTGCTCAACGCCGATAGCGACTCCTATCCGGCGTTCGCGGCCGCGGCGGTCTGCGCCGGCCAGACGATCGTTTCCGTCGGCGAGACCGGGCAGGGCATCCGGCTCATCGACCGCACCCTCACCCCGGACGGCCAGCGCCTGAAGCTGCGCGTGGATGGCCGCACCTGCGAGGCGCGCCTGCCGCTGGCCGGCGGCTTCCAGGCCTCTAACGCCCTGGTGGCCGCGGGCCTGTGCCTGGCGGCCGGCCTCAGCCTGGATGAGGTGCTTGGCGGCCTGGAGACCCTGGAAGGCGCGGCCGGACGGCTGCAGCGGGTCGGCTCCGGCCCGCGCGGCGGCGAGGCCTATGTGGACTACGCCCATACCCCGGACGGCCTGGAGACCGTGCTCCTGGCGCTTAGGCCCCATGTCCGCGGCAAGCTGATCGTGGTGTTCGGGGCCGGCGGCGACCGGGATCGGGGCAAGCGGCCGATCATGGGCCGCATCGCCTCGCAGCTCGCCGACGTGGCCATCGTCACCGACGACAACCCGCGCAGCGAGGACCCCGCGGCGATCCGCGGCGAGGTGCTGGCCGGGACCGCCGGCGCAAGAGAGATCGGCGACCGGCGCGAGGCGATCCGCGCGGCCGCCGCCCTGCTCGGCGACGGCGACATCCTGGTGGTGGCCGGCAAGGGCCACGAGCAGGGCCAGATCGTCGGCGCCACGGTGCATCCGTTCGACGACGTCACCGAGACCGGCAGGGCCCTGGAGCTGGTCCATGGCTGAGCCGCTCTGGACCTCGGACGAGATCGCGGCCGCCACCGGCGGCAAGCCGGCGGGCGGGGGCTTCGCGGCCACCGGCGTCTCCATCGACACCCGCTCCCTGGAGCCCGGCGACCTGTTCGTGGCCCTGGGCGGGGTCCGCGACGGCCATGAGTTCGTGGGCCAGGCCCTGGCGGCCGGCGCGGCGGGCGTGCTGGCCTCGCAGGCGATCGACGCCCCGGCCGTGATGGTCCCGGACACCCTGGCCGCCCTGGAGAAGCTGGGCGCCGCCGCCCGCGACCGCGCACCCCGGGCCCGCCGCGGCGCGGTCACCGGCTCGGTCGGCAAGACCAGCGTGACCCAAGCCATCGCCGCGGGGCTACAGCTGGCCGGCCGCTGGCACTCGTCGGTGAAGAGCTACAACAACCACATCGGCGTGCCGCTGACGTTGGCCCGCATGCCGCGCGACACCGAGCGGGCGATCTTCGAGATCGGCATGAACCACGCCGATGAGATCCGGCCGCTGGCCAAGATGGTGCAGCCACATGCGGTCGTCGTGACCACGGTCGGCCCGGTCCACACGGAGAACTTCGCCGACGGCGAAGCGGGCGTCGCCAAGGCCAAGGCTGAGGTCTTCGAAGGCCTGCAGCCCGGCGGGGTCGCGGTGCTCAACGCCGACAATCCGTGGTTCGATTTCCTGCAGGTGGCGGCGAGCGACGCCGGCGCCGAGATCCGCACCTTCGGGACCGGCGAGGGTTGCGACGCCCGGCTGATCGACTTCCAGCCGGCCGGCGACCACGCCGCCGTCCAGGCGCGCTTTCACGGCAAGGGTCTCGACTTCCCGATCCTGCAGACCGGCCTGCACTGGGGCCTGAATTCCATGGCCACGCTGCTGATGCTGGAGGCGCTGGACGTCGACCTCGGCGACAGCCTGGCGGCGCTCGGCTCCTTCGAGCCGCTGGCCGGCCGCGGGGCGGAAAGGACCGTCCGCGCGAAGGGCGGCGCCTTCACCCTGATCGACGAGAGCTACAACGCCAATCCGATCTCCATGGCCTCGGCCATCGCCACCCTCGGCGGCCGCAAGACCGCAGGGCGGCGGATCGTCGCGCTGACCGACATGCTGGAGCTGGGCGCCGACGGCCCCCGCTTCCACGCTGAGCTTGCAAAGCCTCTGGAAACCGCCGGCGTCGACCTGGTCTTCTGCGCCGGGCCGCTGATGAAATCGCTGTTCGACGCCCTTCCGTCGACTCGGCGAGGCGCGTACGCCCAAACAGCGGCGGAGATAGCGCCGCTGGTCGTCCGAGCCGCAGAGCCCGGCGACCTGGTGATGGTGAAAGGCTCGAACGGATCGAAGGCTGGGCTGATCGCCCAGGCCCTCGTTGCGCTCGACGCCGGGGACGGCGGCTGATGTTCTACTGGCTTTACGAGCAAATGCAGGTGCACGGCCATTCCACGGCCCTTCGCCTGCTGCGTTACCAGACCTTCCGCACCGGCATGGCGCTGTTCACGGCGCAGGTGATCGTGGTGGCGATGGGCTCGCGCTTCATCCGCTGGATGCAGGCGCGGCAGGGCAAGGGCCAGCCGATCCGCAAGGAAGGCATCGAGCGCCACATCATCGAGAAGGCCGGCACCCCGACCATGGGCGGGGTGATGATCCTCGCGGGTCTGTTGGTCGGCACCCTGCTGTGGAGCGACCTCTCCAACGTCTACGTCTGGGCCGTGGTGCTGGTCACCGCCGGCTACGGCGTCCTGGGCTTCCTCGACGACTACGCCAAGGTCACCAAGCAGACCACCGAGGGGGTCTCCGGCCGGATGCGCCTGGTGCTGGAGGCGCTGATCGCCGCGGCCGCCGTGGGCATGATGATCCACTGGGGCCAGCCCTCGCCGGAAGCCGCCCACCTCGCCACCTCGCTGACCTTCCCGGTCTTCAAGGAGGTGATGCTGAACCTGGGTTGGTTCTACGTCCTGTTCGCCGCCGTGGTGATCGTCGGAGCCGCCAACGCCGTCAACTTCACCGACGGGCTGGACGGCCTGGCCACCGTGCCGGTGATGATCGCGGCCTCGGCCTTCGGCTTCATCGCCTACCTGGTCGGCAACTTCGTGTTCGCCAACTACCTGCAGCTCCACTTCGTCCCGGGCGTCGGCGAGCTTGGGGTGTTCTGCGGCGCCCTGATCGGCGCCGCCATCGGCTTCCTCTGGTACAACGCCCCGCCGGCCAAGATCTTCATGGGCGACACCGGCGCCCTGGCGCTGGGCGGCGCGCTGGGCGCCGTCGCCGTGGCCTGCAAGCACGAGATCGTGCTGGCCATCGTCGGCGGCCTGTTCGTCGCCGAGACCCTGTCGGTGGTCATCCAGGTCGCCTGGTTCAAGCGCACCGGCCGCCGGATCTTCCTGATGGCCCCGATCCACCACCACTTCGAGAAGCTCGGCTGGTCGGAATCCACCGTCGTCATCCGCTTCTGGATCGTCTCGATCATGCTGGCCCTCCTGGGCCTCGCCACCCTGAAGCTGCGGTAGGGGAGGGCTCGTCCAGGTCATGATCCCGGTCCGCGGCTTCGAGGGAAAGACGGTCGCCGTGTTCGGCCTGGCCCGCACGGGCCTCGCCGCCGCGCGCGCCCTGATCGCCGGCGGAGCCAACGTCGCCCTGTGGGACGAGAAGCCCCAGGCCCGCGCCGCCGCCGAGGCCGAGGGCCTGCCGCTCGTCGACCTGACCAGCGCCGATTGGAGCGGGTTCGCCGCGATCATGCTGTCGCCCGGCGTGCCGCTCACCCATCCGGAGCCGCACTGGACCGTCCGCAAGGCCCGCGCCGCCGGCGTCGAGATCGTCGGCGACATCGAGCTCTTCGCCCGCACGGTCAACGCCGCCCCGGAGCACAAGCGCCCGAAGATCGTCGCCATCACCGGCACCAACGGCAAGTCGACCACCACCGCCCTGGTCGGCCACATCTGCGCCCAGGCCGGCCGCGACGTGCGCATCGGCGGCAACATCGGCTACGGCGTCCTGGGCCTGGAGGACATGCACGGCGGCGCGGTCTATGTCCTCGAGCTCTCCTCCTACCAGCTCGACCTGACCTCCAGCCTGAAGCCGGACGTCGCGGTCCTCCTGAACATCTCGCCCGACCACCTGGACCGCCACGGCGGCATGGAGGGCTACGTCGCCGCCAAGCGCCGGGTGCTGCTCAACCAGGGCAAGGGCGACACCGCGGTGATCGGGGTCGACGATCCCTGGGGCCAGCAGATCTGCACCGAGATCACCGCCGCCAACCGCCGGACCATCGTGCCGGTCTCGGCCTCCAAGGCCATGAGCCGCGGGGTCTATGCGCTGGACGGCCTGCTCTATGACGCCACCGGCGAGCGCGCCGTCGAGGTCGCCGACCTGAAGCGCGCCCGATCCCTGCCGGGCCGGCACAACTGGCAGAACGCCGCGGCCGCCTACTCCGCCGCCAAGGGCCTGGGCATCGACGCCGCCGAGGCCGCCGAGCACCTGATGAGCTTCCCGGGCCTGGCGCACCGGATGGAGACCGTCGGCCACGTCGGCAAGGTCCGCTTCATCAACGACAGCAAGGCCACCAACGCCGACGCCGCCCGCCAGGCCATGATGAGCTATCCGAAGTTCTACTGGATCGCCGGGGGCCAGCCGAAAGAGGGCGGCATCGGCGTCCTGTCGGACCTCTTCGGCCGCATCGAGAAGGCCTATCTGGTCGGCGACGCCGCCACCGTCTTCGCCGAGGTGCTGAGGGGCAAGGCGCCGGCCGTGATCTCCGGCGCCATCGAGACCGCCACCGCCCAGGCCTACGCCGACGCCTCGGCCTCCGGCCACGAGGCCATCGTCCTGCTGTCGCCGGCCTGCGCCTCCTTCGACCAGTTCACCGACTTCGAGCAGCGCGGCGAAGCCTTCCGCGCCGCCGTCCAGCGCCTGGCCAACACGGCGAGAGGGGCGGCTTGACCACCTCGTCCCAGGCCCACGCCTTCCCGCGCTCCGACCGCTCGCCGATCGGCGTCTGGTGGTGGACGGTGGACCGCTGGATGCTGGGCGTCATCGCCATCCTGATCGCCATCGGCGTGACGCTGGCCTTCGCCGCCAGTCCCGCCGCCGCGGCGCGGATGAACGTCGGCGACCCCTTCCATTTCGCCGTGCGGCAGTGCGTGTTCGCGGCCGGCGCGGTGATCATCCTGATCAGCGTCTCCATGCTGGAGGTGAAGGGCATCCGCCGGGCGGCCTTCTTCATCTGGCTGGCGGCCATCGCCATCATGATCGCCCTGCCGTTCCTGGGCCACAACGCCAAGGGGGCCACCCGCTGGCTGGAGTTCGGCGGCTTCTCCCTGCAGCCCTCGGAGTTCATGAAGCCGGCGCTGGTGATCCTGGTCGCCTGGATGTTCTCCGAGGGGCAGAAGGGCGCCGGCGTGCCCGGCGTCTCGGTCGCCTTCGGCCTCTACTTCCTCTCCATCGGCCTGCTGCTGATCCAGCCGGACGTCGGCCAGACGGTGCTGATCACCATCGCCTTCGGCGCCGCCTTCTGGATGGCCGGCGTGCCGCTTTCCTGGGTGATGCTCTTGGGCGGCCTGGCGGTCGCGGGCCTGTCGTCGACCTACTTCCTGCTGCCGCACGTCCATTCGCGCGTCGAGAAGTTCATTTCCCCCGACAGCTCCGACACCCATCAGGTGGACGCCGCCGCCATGGCCCAGGCGGCCGGCGGCCTGTTCGGGCGCGGCCCGGGCGAGGGGATCATGAAGCGCCATGTGCCCGACCTGCACACCGACTTCATCTACTCGGTGGGGGCCGAGGAGTTCGGCCTGCTGTTCAGCCTGCTGCTGATCGCCCTCTTCGCCTTCGTGGTGATCCGCGGCCTCTACCGGTCGATGAAGCTGTCGGACCCGTTCGAACAGGTGGCGGCCGCCGCCCTCTTCGTCATGGTTGGCCAGCAGGCCTTCATCAACGTCGCCGTGAACCTCGACATGATCCCCACCAAGGGCATGACCCTGCCGTTCATCAGCTACGGCGGCTCCTCCATGCTGGCCATGGGCCTGACGCTGGGCATGGCGCTCGCGCTCACCCGCCGCAGGCCCGGCGCCTACACCCACAGCGAAGGCCTCGCCAAGGCCGGCGCGTTCGCTTAAAGCGCCCCGATCATGCGCCGCCCAGATCATGCGTAAGGTCGCCGTCGTCGCCGCGGGTGGCACCGGGGGCCACCTGTTCCCCGCCCAGGCGCTCGCCGAGGCCCTGATCGCGCGCGGCTGGACCATCGTCTTGGCCTCCGACGAGCGGGTGGCGGGCTTCGCGGGCGACTTCCCGGCCGAGCGGCGGATCGCGCTCTCGGCCGCCACCTACAAGCCGGGCGATCCGATCGGCATGGCCCGCGCCGGCTTCGCCGTGATGCGCGGCGCCTTGCAGGCCCGCGCCGCCTACCGCGAGATCGGCCCCCACGTGGTGGTGGGCTTCGGCGGCTACCCGTCCGCGCCCGCCCTGGTGGCCGCGCTCTGGGAAAGGCGGCCGACCGTGATCCATGAGCAGAACGCGGTGATGGGCCGCGCCAACCGCAAGCTGGCCGGCCGGGTCAACACCGTCGCCTGCGCCTTCCCGACGCTCCTGAAGGCGCCGCCCAAGGTCGTCGGCCGGGCGATCGTGGTCGGCAACCCGGTCCGCCCGCCGATCCGCGCCCTGGCCGAAGTCCCCTACGCCCCGCCGACCGCCGAGGGCCCGCTGCGCCTGCTGGTCACCGGCGGCAGCCAGGGCGCGCGCCTGCTCTCCGAGCTGGTTCCCGAGGCCGTGGCCGCCCTGCCGGACGACCTCAAGCGGCGGCTGACGGTCCAGCAGCAGACCCGCCAGGAATCCATGGAGACCGCCCGGCGGATCTACCGCAACGCCGTGGTCGACGCCGAGATCGCCCCCTTCTTCCGCGACATGGCCGGCCGCCTGGCCGCCGCCCACCTGGTGATCGGCCGGGCCGGCGCGGGCTCGGTGTGCGAGTTCGCCGTGGCCGGCAAGCCCGCCATCCTGGTGCCGCTGGCCATCGCGCTGGACGACGACCAGGGCCAGAACGCCCGCCTGCTCGCCGAGGCCGGCGGCGCCGAGATCGCCCGCGAGAACCAGCTCACCGTCGAGAGCCTCTCCGGCGCCCTGGAGAAGCTGCTCACCAACCCCGCGCGCCTCGCTCGCATGGCCGCGGCCTCCCGCTCGGTCGCCATCCCCGACGCCGCCGAGCGGCTGGCCGACGTGGTCGAACAGACCGCCAGCGGAAAGATCGGCCTGCGCGACTGAAGCTGCGCTATGACTTGCGCCTCACTCGTTCCGGGGGCGGACATGCGCGCGTTAGCCAGCATCCTCTTCAGCTTGGTCTTCAGTCTCGCCTTCAGCCTTCCGGCCACCGCCGCGCCGCTCGCCGCCTGGGTCGAGGTGACCGGCCGCGGGGCCGAGGTCCGCGCGGTCACCGAGGCCGACACCTGCCCGATGCTAACCGTCGACGGCCGGCGCGTGCGGATGCGCGAGCGCGCCGCGCCGAACGAGACCTTCGCCAATCGCATGTGTGACGCGCCTCTGCCGAAGACCGCCCGGCGGATCTCCGTCGAGGGCCAGCGGCTGCCGGTTCCCAAGGCCCGGCCCAACCGGCTGGTGATCCTCGGCGACAGCGGCTGCCGGATCGGCGCGGGCGTCACCCAGAACTGCAACGATCCCGTGGCCGGCTGGCCGTTCGCCAAGGTGGCGGCCCTGGCCGCGGCGCAGAAGCCGGACCTGGTGATCCACGTGGGCGACTACTACTACCGCGAGAAGCCGTGCCCGGACGGCGCCGCCGCCTGCCAGGGCAGTCCGTTCGGCGACCGCTGGCCGACCTGGAAGGCCGAGCTGTTCGCCCCCGGCGCGCCGCTGCTCAAGGCCGCCCCCTGGATCTTCGCCCGCGGCAACCACGAGGACTGCAAGCGCGGTGGCCGGGGCTGGTTCCGGCTGCTCGACGCCGACCGCGAGGCGCAGGCCTGCCCCACCGGCTACAGCACGCCCTTCATGGTGGATCTGGGCGGCGTGCGCCTGGCCATCCTCGACAGCGCCATGCCCGACGACGCCAAGCCGCAGCCGGACGAGGTCGCCTTGTTCGCCAAGGCGCTGGCCGCCATTCCGCCGGGCCCGACGCCGGTCTGGATGGTCACCCACCGGCCGCTCTGGGCCCTGTCGCACAACGGCGCCACGCTCGGCGGGGACTGGGGCAACGTCAACGAACGCGCCGCGGCCCAGGCCAGCGGCCTGAAGGGCGTCCAGCTCTTGATCGCCGGCCACGTGCACAACTTCACCAGCTTCGACTTCGCCGGCGATCGGCCGCCGGAGCTGATCGTCGGCACCGGCGGCGACGTCCAGGACCCCCGAGACCTGCCCCCGGTCACCACCCTGCATCTCGCGGTCGATGGCGTGCAGACCGAGGCCGTCACCCTCGGACGGTTCGGCTACTTCGTCCTCGACCGGAAGGGGAAGGACTGGGTCGGCGGCTTCCACGACCTCTCCGACGCCCTGATCGTCGCCTGCCGCCTGCACGCGGGCCGGCTCAGCTGCGGCGCTCCGCCGCCCGACGCGCTCTAAACTCTTGAGATAGACCCTTCTTTTCTGGTTCAGGTGATTTCACCTGAACCAGGAAGGGTCTAGCACCACGCCATGACGCGACGCCCTGTGCCCTTCGAAATCGGCCCCGTGCACTTCATCGGCATCGGTGGGATCGGCATGAGCGGCATCGCCGAGATCATGCTGCGCATCGGCTATGCGGTGCAGGGCTCCGACGCCAAGGCCAGCGCCAACACCGAGCGGCTGGAGAAGCTGGGCGCCAGGATCTTCATCGGCCACGACGCCGGCTATATCGAGGGCGCCGCGGCGGTGGTCTATTCGACCGCCGTGAAGGCCGACAATCCGGAGATGGCGGCGGCCCGCGACAAGCG
This sequence comes from Phenylobacterium sp., assembly GCA_004799545.1. Classification (GTDB taxonomy): domain Bacteria; phylum Pseudomonadota; class Alphaproteobacteria; order Caulobacterales; family Caulobacteraceae; genus Phenylobacterium. The sequence goes on along the minus strand of SSMU01000007.1, from coordinate 14,843 downwards.
CCTGCCGCTGGTCCGCCGCGCCGAGATGCTGGCCGAGCTGATGCGGCTCCAGTTCTCCGTCGCGGTGGGCGGCACGCACGGCAAGACCACCACCACCTCGATGATCGCCTGCATCCTCGACGCCGGCGGGCTCGATCCCACGGTGGTCAACGGCGGCATCATCAACGCCTACGGCACCAATGCGAAGGTGGGCACGGGCGACTGGATCGTCGTCGAGGCCGACGAGAGCGACGGCTCCTTCCTGAAGCTGCGCGCCACCGTGGCGGTGGTCACCAACATCGATCCCGAGCACCTCGACCACTACGGCGACTTCGACGCGGTGAAGAAGGCGTTCCGCGACTTCGTGGAGGCGATCCCGTTCTACGGCTTCGCGGCGGTCTGCACCGATCACCCCGAGGTCCAGGCCATGACGTCCCGCGTCGAGAACCGCCGGCTGGTGCCCTATGGCGTCAATCCGCAGGCCGAGGTCCGCGCGGAGAACATCACCATGGGGCCGGAAGGCGCCCGCTTCGACGCGGTGATCGCCCCGCGCGAGGACGGCGTCACCCGCATCGACGACCTGCACCTGCCGATGCCCGGCCAGCACAACGTGCTGAATGCGCTCGCCGCCGTCGCCGTGGCCCGCGAGCTCGGCGTGACGCCGGAGGATATCCGCAAGGGCCTGGCCGGGTTCGGCGGCGTGCGCCGGCGGTTCACCACCACCGGCGTCGCGGGCGGCGTCCGGGTCATCGACGACTACGGCCACCATCCGGTGGAGATCAGCGCGGTGCTGAAGGCCGCCCGCGCGGTGACCGAGGGCCGGGTGATCGCCGTGGTCCAGCCGCACCGCTACACCCGCCTGCGCGACCTGTTCGACGACTTCTGCGCCGCCTTCAACGACGCCGATGTGGTGATCGTCGCCGACGTCTATCCGGCCGGCGAGGCGCCGATCGAAGGCGCCAGCCGCGACGCCCTGGTGGAGGGCCTGCGCCGTTCCGGCCACCGCCGCGCCATCGCCCTCGACGATCCCGCCGACCTGGCCGCCCTGGTGCGCGAGGAAGCCAAGGCCGGCGACCTGGTGCTGCTGCTGGGCGCGGGCGACATCACCGGCTGGGCCTACGCCCTGCCGGACCAGCTGCAGGCGTTGGGCCAGGCCGCCGAATGAGCTGGCGGGAGCGCCTCCCGGCCGTCCGTGGCAAGCTGCTGAGGGACGAGCTGCTCGGCCCGTTCACCTGGTTCCGGGTTGGCGGTCCGGCGGAGGTGCTGTTCCTGCCCGAGGACGAGGCCGACCTCGCCGAGTTCCTGGCCGCCCTCGATCCGGCCGTGCCGGTGACCCCGCTGGGCGTCGGCTCCAACACCCTGGTCCGCGACGGCGGGGTGGAGGGCGCGGTGATCCGCCTGGCCGGCCGCGCGTTCGGCAAGGTCGAGCCCCGGCTTGAGCCTGGAGCCGAACCCCGCATCTTCGCCGGCGCCGCCGTGCTCGACGCCATCCTGGCGCGCGAAGCCGGCAAGGCGGGGATCGGCGGCCTGGAGTTCTACCGCGGCGTCCCGGGTTCGATCGGCGGCGCCTGCGTGATGAACGCCGGCTGCTACGGCGCCGAGACCAAGGACGTGCTCATCGAGGCCTACGCGATCACCCGCGCCGGCCAGCGCGTCGTCCTCTCCAACGCCGAGATGGGCTTCAGCTACCGCAAGTCGGCGCGTGCGGCGGCCGAGCCGCTGATCTTCACCGGCGCCCTCTTCCAGGGGACCCCCGACGCGCCGGCCGCAGTCGAGGCCCGCATGGCCGAGATCACCGCCCGGCGCGAGCAGACCCAGCCGATCCGCGAGAAGACCGGCGGCTCGACCTTCAAGAACCCGCCCGGCCAGTCCTCCTGGAAGCTGGTCGACGCGGCCGGGTGGCGCGGCAAGCCGTTCAGCGTCAGCGGCAAGGGCAGCGGGGCCATGTTCTCCCCCCTGCACGCCAACTTCCTGATCAACACCGGCGAGGCCACCGCCGCCGACCTCGAGGGCCTGGGCGAGGCGGTCCGCGCCGACGTGAAGGCGAAGTTCGGCGTCGACCTCGACTGGGAGATCAAGCGCATCGGTAGGCCGTAACTTCCTTTCCCGCGCAGCGGGAGAGGGGGACCGTCCGGGGAGCGAAGCGGACACCGGATGGTGGAGAGGGAAGGCGGCGCGCACCGCGCTTGCGGCCCTCCCTTTCCACCATTGGCTCTTCGCTACGCTCGGCCAACGGTCCCCCTTTCCCATGAATGGGAAAGGAAGGTCACCCCAGCGCCTTCTCCGCCGGGACCAGCCGCGCCGTCGACGTCGCCCGGGCGATCAACAACCCCGTCGCATCGCGCAGTTCCGCTTCGAGGAAGCCCACGCTCTTGCCCAGGTGCACCACCCGGCCTTCGCCGTAGATCGGGCCGACCTTGGCCGGCGCCACGTAGCTGACATTCATGTCGATGGTGGCGGTGTAGAGCGCGCCTTCGGTCATCACGAACACCGCCGGGCCCATGGTGTCGTCCAGCATGGCCGCCAGGAAGCCGCCCTGGATGAAGCCGGCCGGATTGCGGAACTGCGGCTTGGCCTGGAAGCTCACCCGCACCCAGCCCTCGGCGGGCCGGGCATGGATCATCTCCCAGCCGAGCAACTCGGCGCAGGGCGGCCTGGGGAAGGCGTCGAGGGCGGTGGCGACGGGCATGGCGGCTCTCCTAGGCCACGACCCTGCGCCGCCCCTGCTGACAAGGCTGTGTCAGCAAGCCGCCATGCTCCCCGCTTGACGGGAATCTCCGGCGGGCGCACCCGCCATAGGGCTTTTTCGCCCCACTCAGGAGTCGCCGTTGAGCGCGCCGCTGTCCGGTCACCACGTCGCCGTCCTCCTGGGCGGCCTCTCCTCCGAGCGGGAGGTGAGCCTGGTCTCGGGCCGCGCGTGCGCCGACGCCCTGGAGCGGCTGGGCGCCAAGGTCTCCCGCGTCGACGCCGGCCGCGACCTGGCCCAGGTGCTGGCCCGGCTGAAGCCCGACGTCTGCTTCAACGCCCTGCACGGCGCCTGGGGCGAGGACGGCTGCGTGCAGGGCGTGCTGGAGACCCTCGCCATCCCCTACAGCCACTCCGGCGTGCTGGCCTCGGCCCTGGCCATGGACAAGGCCAAGTCCAAGGCGGTGCTGGCCGCGGCGGGCGTGACGGTGCCGGGCGGCGGCCTGTTCAACCGGTTCGAGGCGGCCCGCGAGCACGTCATGGCCCCGCCCTATGTGGTCAAGCCCAACGCCGAGGGCTCCTCGGTGGGCGTCTTCCTGGTCTTCGAGGGCGCCAACAGCCCGCCGCAGGACATCGTCGCGCCGGGCTGGACCTATGGCGAGGCGGTGATGATCGAGCCCTACATCGCCGGCAAGGAGCTCGCCGTCGGCGTCATGGACGGCAAGGCCATGACCGTCACCGACATCATCCCGCGCACCGGATTTTATGACTACGAGGCCAAGTACGGGGAGGGCGGCTCGCAGCACGTGGTTCCGGCCCCGATCCCGCCGCATGCCTTTGAAAAGGCGCTGAAACTGTCCGAGATGGCGCACGCCGCTCTTGGTTGCCGAGGGGTTACCCGCGCCGACCTCCGTTATGACGACGTTAAGGACATTCTGGTCCTTCTGGAGGTGAACACCCAGCCCGGCATGACGCCCACCTCGCTCGTCCCCGAGCAGGCGGCGCAGCAGGGCGTGGATTTCGATCGTCTGGTGCTTTGGATTACGGAGGACGCGTATGCCCGCGGCAGTGCGGGGAGGCTCGCAGACCAAGGCGAAACCTCGGGCCAAGGCGCCCCTTAAACCGGCACAGCGTCCCCGGTCAAAACCGTCGGGCGCAGCTGCGCCGGCAAGGGGCCGTCCGACGCCGGGGCACGGTCCCTCTCCCAAACTCATCCTGGGCGCCGCGGCGGCCCTCTTGGTCCTGGCCGGCGTCGCCGTGCTGGCCACCGGCCACCGCGCGCAACGGATCGCGACCGCCGTCCAGACCGGCGTCGACGGCAAGTTCGGCCAGGCCGGCTTCCGCCTGCGCAAGGTGCGCGTCGAGGGCGCCTCGCCCATGGCCATGGCCGACATCGTCCGCGCCGCCGGGGTGTTCAAGGACCAGCCCCTGCTCGGCCTCGACCTCCCGGCCCTGCGCCAGCACGTCGAGGCGGTCGGCTGGGTGAAGGAGGCGCGGATCGAGCGGCTGCTGCCCGACACCCTGGTGATCTCGGTCATCGAGCGCCGCCAGCTCGCCGTCTGGCAGCACGAGGGTAAGACCTCGGTCATCGACGAGCACGGCCAGCCGATCCCGGAGGCCGATCCCGCCCGCTTCGCCAGCCTGCCGCTGGTGGTGGGCGAGGGCGGCGGCGAGGCCGCGCCGAAGATCCTGCCGCTGCTGGCCCAGCGCCCCAAGCTGATGGGACGCATGGACGCCCTGGTCCGCGTCGACGACCGGCGCTGGGACCTGCGCATGCAGGACGGCTCGCTGATCCAATTGCCCGCGGTCGGCGAGGAGGAGGCCCTGATGCAGCTCGAGCAACTCGATCAGCGCTCGCGCATCCTCGACCTCGGTTTCGAGCGCATCGACCTGCGCAACCCCGACGTGGTGGCCGTGCGGCCGCGCGAGCCCCTCCCGCCCGGCCAGCTCCCGCCGGCCGGCGCCTGAAGAACGGACCTGTGACGCCAAGATGCTGAAGACCGCGCCCAAGCCCGAAGAGAAGAAGGAAGGCCGCGAGGGCCTCAAGGCCGCGCTCGGCCGTGCGCCCGTGGTGGCCGCCGTCGACCTCGGCGCCTCCAAGGTCACCTGCTTCATCATGAAGCCCGACGGCGTGCGCCGGGCCGATCGGACGCTCACGACGGCCGGTGTGGGGTATGTGCAGTCGCGCGGCGTGCGCGGCGGGGCGATCGTCAACCTCGACGAGGCTTCGGACGCCATCGCCCAGGCTGTCGAGCGGGCCGAGACCGTGGCCGGGGTCTCCGTCCAGAGCGTCACCGTCGCCACCGGCGGCGGCCAGCTCACCTCGCACCGCGTGGCCGGCCGCGTCTCCATCGGCGCCCGGCCGATCGCCGACAACGATCTGGTGCGCGCCATCCAGCACGCCCTGTCGCAGATCAAGCTGCCCGGTCGCCGCGCCGTGCACATCCTGCCGGTCGGCTGGTCGGTGGACGGCCAGGGCGGGGTCAAGGATCCCCGCGCCATGTTCGGCCGCGCGCTGGGCGTCGAGCTGCTGGTGGTGTCGATCGCGGAATCCATCTTCCACACCCTGGGCGCCTGCGTGGAGCGCGCCCACCTGCAGCTGGACGGCGTCGTCGCCGCCCCCTTCGTCTCGGCCCTCGCCGCCCTGGAGGAGGACGAGATGGACCTGGGCAGCGTCTGCATCGACATGGGCGGCGGCTCGACCAGCGCCGCGGTGTTCAACCAGGGCTCCCTGGTCCACGTGGAGACGGTGCCGGTCGGCGGCCACCACGTCACCCAGGACATCGCCCGCGGCCTCTCCACCTCGGTGGCCGGCGCGGAGCGGATCAAGACCCTGCACGGCTCGGCCATCGCCTCGGCCAACGAGGACCGCGAGATGATCGAGGCGCCGCCGCGTGGAGACGATCCGGGCGCCGGTCCGGTCGTCGCGCCGCGCTCCCTGCTCAAGGGCATCATCGCCCCGCGGGTCGAGGAGACCCTGGAACTGCTGCGCGACCGGCTGAAGGCCTCCGGCGCCCCCATGGAGCCCGGCGCGGGCCTGGTGCTGACCGGCGGCGCCAGCCAGTTGGCCGGCGTCCGCGAAGTCGCCGTGCGGGTGTTCGACCGCCCGGTGCGCCTCGGCCGTCCGCGCCGCGTGCCGCACCTGGCCGACGCGGCCTCCGGCCCCGCCTTCACCGCCACGGCCGGCGTCCTGCACCGCGCCGCCTTCGGCCCCCGCGAGGCGGTCTCCACCAAGGCCCTGACCACCGCCCGCCTGCGCCGCGAACCCCTCGACCCCCGCGCCAACCCGGTCGCCAAGGCCGCGGCGTGGCTCAGGGAGAACCTCTAGCGGCCATTCCCCGGCGACGTCTCCACCCTTCGCGCCGCCCTTCAGCAGACCCGCAACCTCAACTTCCTGAGGGCGCTGAACGCCCGCTTCGAGCTGGACCTCGGCGGCAAGCTTGGAGTCGCCGCCCCCGCGCCCGACGCAGCCTGGCTGAAGCGCGCCTGCGGACCCCTCGACCGCACCGCAAACCCGGACCCGATGGGGCGGCCTTAGCGGGCGAAAAATCCCTCGCCCCTAACCCCCGGTTGCAGCCCCTGACACACCGTCGTGGGCTGATCCGACAATTCGCCCGAGCCCTTGTGGAACAAGGACATTTTTCCGGTTTGTGACGCTCGCCGGATTCGCGACTCACGCTATGCGGTTAACCCTCCATTAGGGATGTCAGTCGCCTAGTAACCCATCCTTAAGGAGGAGCGTCGGGCGAGGCGGGTCGCCCTGGCGCTCTCGCGGCATTCGGCAGACGACAGGGCTCCCATGACAATCGCACTCTCAGCGCCCCGGGCGACGGAATTGAAGCCTCGGATCGTGGTGTTTGGCGTCGGCGGCGCCGGCGGTAACGCCGTCAACAACATGATCGAGGCAGGCCTCGAGGGCGTCGAGTTCGTCGTCGCCAACACCGACGCCCAGCAGCTGCAATTCGCCAAGACCGAGCGCCGCATCCAGCTCGGCGTGACGGTGACCCAGGGCCTGGGCGCCGGCGCCCATCCCGAGGTCGGCATGAGCGCGGCCGAGGAGTCGATCCCGGAGATCGGCGAGCACCTCGACGGCGCCCACATGGTGTTCATCACCGCCGGCATGGGCGGCGGCACCGGCACCGGCGCCGCCCCGATCATCGCCAAGTGCGCCCGCGAGCGCGGCATACTGACGGTCGGCGTGGTCACCAAGCCGTTCCACTTCGAGGGCCGCCACCGCATGCGCCTGGCCGACGCCGGCATCGGCGAGCTGCAGCGCTATGTCGACACCCTGATCGTCATCCCCAACCAGAACCTGTTCCGCGTCGCCAACGAACGGACCACCTTCGCTGAAGCCTTCGGCATGGCCGACCAGGTGCTGCATTCGGGCGTCCGCTCGATCACCGACCTGATGGTGCTGCCGGGCCTGATCAACCTCGACTTCGCCGACGTCCGCACGGTGATGACCGAGATGGGCAAGGCGATGATGGGCACCGGCGAGGCGGTCGGCGACGACCGCGCCCTGATGGCCGCCCACAACGCCATCCAGAACCCGCTCTTGGACGAAGTGTCGCTCAAGGGCGCCAAGGCCGTGCTGGTCAACGTCACCGGCGGCCTCGACATGACCTTGCTGGAAGTCGACGAAGCGGCCAACGCCATCTCCGAACAGGTCGATCCGGAAGCCAACATCATCTTCGGCGCGGCCTTCGATCCGTCGCTCGACGGCATGATCCGCGTCTCGGTGGTCGCCACCGGCATGGACGGCGCCTCGATCGCCGCCATCGAGCCGAAGACCGAGCGCCGCTCGCTCACCGCCCCGCCCCTGCGCATCTCCGACCCGGCGGCGACGCCGGACGCCGAGCCCGCCGTGGCCGAGCCGGTCCTCGAGGCCGCCATGGAGGCGGCGTCCGAGACCGCCGCCCTGGCGCTCGACGACGAAGAGCAGCCCGACCTCTATTCGGCGCCGGCCGCGCCGCCGCTGGTCGAGCCCAGGATCACCGCCCCTGTCACCCGCATCGTCGATCCCTCCGTGGCCGACGACGACGACGCGGACGACGAGCCGCTGTTCGCCGAGCCGGCCTACGAGACCCGCCGGCCGCGCGGCGGCTTCCTCAGCCTGTTCGGCGGCCGTCCGCGCTACGACGCGCCCGCGGCGGCCCCGGGGCCCCGCGCCTCGGCTGCGACCCGCGGCGGCGCCTTGCCGCAGGAAGCCGCCCAGCCGGAAACCACAACCGAAGCCGCCGAGGATCTGGAGATCCCCTCCTTCCTCCGCCGTCTCGCCAACTAAGCTTCAGGATTTCTTAGGAAATCGAGCCTCCCGGGCGTCCGTCCGGGAGGCTTTTTCTTATGGTTCCGACGGATAGGGCGGGGCCGCGCCGTTAACCTTGCTGGAACCGAAACATTGAGAAACAGCAAGTGTTTTGCTGCGGCGCGTCAATCACCTTAGCCGGAAGATTGGGGACGTAGTTCAGTCGGCTAGGCCGGCGGATCAGATCAGAAAGCTTCCAGCGTGGCCGCAGAGGCGTTTCAACACACCGTCCGGTCTCCCGCCCTGTTCGCGGGCGTGGGCGTGCACACCGGCGCCTATACGCGCGTGGCCGTCCGCCCGGCCGGCGTCGACGCCGGGATCGTCTTCGTCCGCACCGATGTGACCGACCGCGACAACCGCGTGCTGGTCGCCCCTGACACCGTCTGCAAGACCCAGCTGGGCACCGTCATCGGCAACGCCGCCGGCGTCACCGTCGCCACCATCGAGCACCTGATGGCCGCTATGGTCATGCTGGGCGTCGACAATGCGGTGGTCGAGCTCGACGGGCCGGAGATGCCGATCATGGACGGCTCCTCCCTGCCGTTCATCCGCATCCTCGACCGCGCCGGCGCCCGCACCCAGGACTCGCCCCGCCGGTTCATCGAGATCCTGGAGACCGTCGAGGTCATCGACGGCGACAAGCGCGCCTCGCTCTCGCCCGCCGAGGGTTTCGAGGTGGCCTTCGCCATCGAGTTCCCCACCGCCGTCATCGGCCGCCAGAGCGTCGACCTGGCGATGGACGGCGAGGCCTTCCGCGAGGAGCTGGCCGACTGCCGCACCTTCGGCTTCCTGCACGAGGTCGAGGCCCTGCGCGCCATGGGCCTGGCCCGCGGCGGCAGCCTGGAGAACGTGGTGGTGATCGAGGGCGACCGGGTGCTGAACCCGGAGGGCCTGCGCCGCCCCGACGAATTCGTCCGCCACAAGGCGCTCGACGCGATCGGCGACCTCTATGTGCTTGGCGCGCCGATCCTCGGACGCTTCGAGGGCGAGCTGGCCGGCCACGCGATCAACAACCTCCTGGTCCGCGCCGTCGCCGAGAACCGCCAGGCCTGGCGCTACCGCACCTTCGCCGAGCCCCTGCGGCAGGCCGTTTAGAGCGTCCTTCTCCCCCTGCGGGAGAAGGTGTCAGCGAAGCTGACGGATGAGGGGTCTCTCAGACCCCTCCGCCGCGGCGCAGCCGCTATTTTTCAACCGCGGACCCACACGGAATTTCACTGACTCGCGGTTTGGCCGTCCGTGTGGGTCCGTGTCCGTCCGTGGTTCTGAACTTCTGGAAGACTTCCGACCCCTCATCCGTCGGGCCTTCGCCCGACACCTTCTCCCGCAAGGGGAGAAGGGAAATGTATGTCTCTGCGACTGCGACCCCCCGTTCCGTTTGCGCGACAGGGCGCGTGGTGTAGAAGCGATGACTCGCGTGGGGGCGCGCGTCTGTCTCTTTGAGGTGAAGGTGATCTTGCTTCGGAATTCGTGGGCTCGCCCGGCGCTGGCCGCCGCCCTCTGCGCCCTTGCCCTCGCCGGATGCGCCGGCAAATCCAAGTCCAAGCCGAAGCTCGCCTATGAAGAGCGGCCGGTGGAGCTGCTCTATTCCACGGGCGCGGACATGATGGACAAGCGGCTGTGGAACCAGGCCGTGGAATACTTCGGCGAGGTGGAGCGCCAGCACCCCTATTCGGAGTGGGCCCGCCGGGCGATCCTGATGCAAGCCTTCGCCCACTACGAGGGCAACAACTACGCCGAGGCGATCGCCGACGCCGACCGCTACATCCAGCTCTATCCGGGCAACGATGCGGCCGCCTACGCGCGCTACCTGAAGGCCGTCTGCTACTTCGAGCAGATCGTCGACGTGGGCCGCGACCAGGCCGCCACCGGCCAGGCGCTCGACAACCTGCGCGACGTCTCGCAGCGCTACCCGAACACCGAATACGCCCGCGACTCCAAGCTGAAGATCGACATGGTCAACGACCAGCTGGCCGGCAAGGAGATGACCATCGGGCGCTACTACCTGCGCCAGGGCGACACGCTGGCCGCCATCAATCGCTTCAAGGGCGTGGTCGACCGCTACCAGACCACCAGCCATACGCCGGAGGCGCTCTACCGCCTGGTCGAGGCCTACCTGACCCTCGGCCTGCCGGACGAAGCCAAGAAGAACGGCGCCGTCCTGGGCTACAACTACCCCGGCGACCGCTGGTACCAGGACGCCTACAAGCTCCTGACCTCCAACGGCCTCAGGCCCGCGATCATCCCGACGCCCAAGGGCCGGCGCGGGATCTTCCACAAGCCGCTGGACCACGACAAGGAGCTGACCATCAAGCCGCCGCTCTCGACGGCCCAGGCGATGGCCGCCAAGCCCGCCGCCGCCGAGCCGGCCGCCGTGACCACCCCGGTCGCCGCCGCCCCGGCTGACGACACCCCCGCGCCGCCGCCGGCCAAGAAGCGCAGCTGGTTCCACATCCCCTTCATCCACCACGACGACGACACGGCCCCGGCCGCCTCGGACGCCCAGACACCGACCTCGGCGACCAGCCCGCAATAGCCCTTCCTTTCCCGCGAAGCGGGAGAGGGGGACCGCCCGCCGACCCCGGCGAAAGCCGGGGGAAGAGCGGGTGGTGGAGAGGGAGGGCGGGGCGCATCGCCGCCGCGGCTCGCCCTTTCCACCATCCGGTGTCCGCTTCGCTCCCCGGATGGTCCCCCCTTCCCACAAGTGGGAAGGGATCTCTAGAACAAATCGTGATCAACTGTGGCCGCGCAGCACTTCCGCGCGCGGTGATTCCCGGCGATCCTGACCCACGATGCTGATCGGACTGTGGATCCGCGACGTCGTCCTGATCGAGGCCCTGGACCTGTCCATCGGGCCGGGCCTCACCGTGCTCACCGGCGAGACCGGGGCGGGCAAGTCGATCATCCTGGATGCGCTCGGCCTCGCCACCGGCGCGCGGGCCGACGCCGGCCTGGTGCGCCATGGCGCGGCCCAGGCGGCGGCCTCCGCCGTGTTCGCGCCTTCGCCCGATCATCCGGTCTGGGACTTGCTGGAGGAGAAGGGCCTCTCCTACGCCCGCGACGAGGACCTGGTGCTGCGCCGCACCCTCTCCGCCGACGGACGCTCCAGAGCCTTCGTCAACGACCAGGCGACCGGCGTCGGGGTCCTGAAGGAGGTCGGCGAGGCGCTCCTGGAGGTCCACGGCCAGCACGAGACCGTCGGCCTGCTGGACGCCCGCACCCACCGCCCGATGCTCGACGCCTTCGGCGACCTGGCCGCGCGGACCGAAGCGGTGCGCGAGCATTGGCAGGCCTGGCGGGCCGCCCGCGAGGGGGTCGACGAGTTTTGCCGCCTGGTCGACCGCGCCGCCGCCGAGACCGAGGAACTGACCCTGCGCCTGGCCGAGATCGAACGGCTCGACCCGCGCGAGGGCGAGGAGGCGGACCTGGCCGGCGAACGGGCCATCCTGGGCGCCGCCGAGAAGGCGCTCTCCGAGATCGGCGCGGCGCGCGAGGTGTTCGAGGGCCTCTCCGCCCGCGTGGCCGGGGCGGTGCGCTCCCTGGACCGGGCCCGGGAGCGGGCGCTCTCGGCCGGCGCCGCCGAGGACACCGCCGCCGTGAAACGCCTCACCGAAGCCTCCGCCGCCCTCGACCGGGTGCTGATCGAGGCGCAGGAGGCGGAGGCCGCCATCGACGCGGCGGCCGAGGCCTTCGCGTTCGAGCCCGACCGCCTGGAGAAGGCCGAGGAGCGGCTGTTCGACCTGCGCGGCCTGGCCCGCAAGCTTTCCGTCAGCGTCGAGGAGTTGCCGATCCTGCGCGTCCGCTTCGCCGAGCGCCTGCGCGCCGTGGAGACCTCCGAGGACGCCCTGAAGGCCGCGCAAGGCCAGCTGGCCGCGGCGCGCACCGCCTATCTCGCCGCCGCCGCCGACCTCAGCGCCGCCCGTCGCGCCGCCGGCGAGACCCTGTCCGCGGCCGTCATGGCCGAGCTCGCGCCGCTCAAGCTGGAGAAGGCCCGCTTCCGCGTCGCCGTCGAGCCCTTGCCTGAGGACCGCGCCGGCCCCACCGGCCTCGACCGCATCGCCTTCGAGATCGCCACCAACCCGGGCGCGCCCTTCGCCGACCTGGGCGCCATCGCCTCCGGCGGCGAGCTGGCCCGCTTCGCCCTGGCGTTGAAAGCGGCCCTGGCCGGCCGCGGCGCCGGCCCCCAACCGCTGATGATCTTCGACGAGGTCGACCAGGGCGTCGGCGGCGCGGTCGCCGACGCCGTCGGCCTGCGCCTGAAGCGCCTCGCGCGCGAAGCCCAGGTGCTGGTCGTCACCCACAGCCCCCAGGTCGCCGCCCGCGGCGACACCCACTGGCGCATCGCCAAGGCCGGCGAGGGCGATCGCCTGCGCACCGTCGTCGAACCCCTCCCCGCCGCCGACCGCGAGGAAGAGATCGCCCGCATGCTCGCCGGCGCCCAGATCACCGACGCCGCCCGCGCCGCGGCGAGGGCTCTGATGGCGGTGTGATTTCCCTCCCCTTGAGGGGAGGGAGGACGAAGCGAAGCTTCGACTGGGTGGGGAAGTGTGGGTCAAGCGCTGAGCTCGGAGCTTGATCGTGACTCCCTCACCCTGGCCGCTGGCGCGGCCTGTCCCTCCCCATTAAGGGAGGGAAGAATGAAGCCCGCCGCCGATCTCACCGAAGCTGAAGCGCTCGACGAGCTGACCCGCCTCGCCGACGAGATCGCGGCGCATGACATCCGCTACCACCAGCAGGACGATCCCACGATCTCCGACGCCGACTACGATGCGCTGAAGCGGCGCAACGGCGAGATCGAGGCGCGCTTCCCGCACCTGATCCGCGAGAACTCGCCGACGCTCAGGGTCGGCGCGGCGCGCTCCGAGCAGTTCGCCCCCGTCGAGCACGGCGTGCCCATGCTCAGCCTCGACAACGCCTTCTCCGACGAGGACACCGCCGAGTTCGACGCCCGCGTCCGCCGCTTCCTCAAGCTCTCCGAAGACCCCGTCGCCTACACCGCCGAGCCGAAGATCGACGGCCTGTCCTGCTCGATCCGCTACGAGCGCGGCCAGCTGGTCCGCGCCGCCACCCGCGGCGACGGCCGGGTGGGGGAGGACGTCACCGCCAATGTCCGCACCCTGGGCGAGATCCCCAAGGCCCTGAAAGGCGCCGGCTGGCCCGAGGTCATCGAGGTGCGCGGCGAGGTCTACCTCGGCCACGAGGAGTTCGCGGCGCTCAACGAGGCCGCGGCCGCCGCCGGCCAGAAGACCTACGCCAACCCGCGCAACGCCGCGGCCGGATCGCTGCGCCAGATCGATCCGAAGATCACCGCCGCCCGGCCGCTGCGGTTCTTCGCCTACGCCTGGGGCGAGCTCAGCGGCCCGTTCGCCGAGACCCAGTGGCAGGCGCTCGCCAAGCTCAAGGCCTGGGGCTTCCAGATCACCCCGCAATCCCGCCGGGTCGAGGGCGTCGGGGGCCTGCTGGACGCCTACCGCGAGATGGAGGCCCTGCGGCCGCACCTCGGCTACGACATCGACGGCGTGGTCTACAAGGTCGACCGCCTGGACTGGCAGGGCCGCCTGGGCTTCGTCTCCCGCGCCCCGCGCTGGGGGATCGCGCGCAAGTTCCCCGCCCAGCAGGCCCGCACCGTGCTGGAGGCCATCGACATCCAGGTCGGCCGCACCGGCGCCCTGACCCCCGTCGCCCGCCTGCAGCCGGTGACCGTGGGCGGCGTGGTGGTCACCAACGCCACCCTGCACAACGCCGACGAGATCGCCCGCCTCGACGCCCGCGTCGGCGATACGGTGATCATCCAGCGGGCCGGCGACGTGATCCCGCAGATCGTCAGCGTGGTCCTGGACGAACGGCGCAAGGGCGCGGAGCCCTTCGACTTCCCGCACATCTGCCCCTGTCCGCTGCACACCGAGGTGGTGCGCGAGACCACCCACTCGGGCGCGGAGACCGTGGTCCGCCGCTGCTCCGGCGAGTTCGCCTGCCCGTTCCAGAAGCTCGCCCACCTGCGCCACTTCGTGTCCCGACGCGCCTTCGACATCGAGGGCCTGGGCGAGAAGCAGCTGGTGGCCTTCTCCGAGCGCGGCTGGCTGAACGCCCCGGCCGACATCTTCCGCCTGCACGAAAAGCGCGCCGAGCTGCTGGAGACCGAGCGCTACGGCGAGACCAGCGTCCGCAACCTCTTGGACAACATCGAGGCGCGCCGCGCCATCGCCCTCGACCGGTTCATCTACGGCCTCGGCATCCGCCACATCGGCGAGACCACGGCGGTGGTCATGGCGCGCGGCTATGGGACGGTGGAGGCCTTCCTCGCCGCCATGGACAAGGTCGCCGCCCGCGACGCCGACGCGATCGAGGAGCTCGACGCCATGGATCAGATCGGCGGGGCGGTGATCGAGGCCGCCGCCGGCTTCTTCGCCGAGGACCACAACCGCGCCATGGTCGCCGACCTGAAGGGCGAGCTCACCGTCCAGGACGCCGAGCAGCCCAAGGCCGACACCGCGGTGGCCGGCAAGACCGTGGTGTTCACCGGCGCCCTGGAGCGCCTGACCCGTGACGAGGCCAAGGCCCAGGCCGAACGGCTGGGCGCCAAGGTCTCGGGCTCGGTCTCCAAGAAGACCGACATCGTGGTCGCCGGCCCTGGCGCCGGCTCCAAGCTGAAGACCGCCGCCGAGCTGGGCATCCAGGTGCTGACCGAGGACGAGTGGCTGGCGCTGGTGGGCGCCTAGGCGGGTCACCGCAAATTTTTTGCACAAAATGTTTGGCGATCTGCGGGATCGTGTGTTCTACTTTTGTTCATGTCGATCCAAGCCGACATGGCCGAACGCCGCCTCGCCATCCTGGGCGAGCTCTCCGAGCTCGGCCTGAGCCTCGCCCGTGATCTTCA
>SSMU01000006.1 GCA_004799545.1 Phenylobacterium sp. | reverse complement strand
AGTTCGCCCAGGATGGCGAGGCGGCGTTCGGCCATGTCGCTTTGGGTGGACATGAACAAAAGTAGAACACACGATCCCGCAGATCGCCAAATTTTTTGTGCAAAAAAGAATCGGCCAGACGTTCAGCGCCGCGTCCGGTCGTGACTTCCCCACCCGGCTCGCGCTGACGCGCGAGCCACCCTCCCCATGAAGGGGAGGGAAAAGCCTAGCTGTCGAGGAAGCTGCGGAGCTTGCGGCTGCGGCTGGGGTGCTTGAGCTTGCGGAGCGCCTTGGCCTCGATCTGGCGGATCCGTTCGCGGGTGACCGAGAACTGCTGGCCGACCTCTTCCAGGGTGTGGTCGGTGTTCATGCCGATGCCGAAGCGCATGCGTAGCACGCGCTCCTCGCGGGGCGTCAGCGAGGCGAGCACGCGGGTGGTGGTTTCCCGCAGGTTCGACTGGATGGCCGCGTCGATCGGCAGGACGGCGTTCTTGTCCTCGATGAAGTCGCCCAGGTGGCTGTCCTCCTCGTCCCCGATCGGGGTCTCGAGGCTGATCGGCTCCTTGGCGATCTTCAGCACCTTGCGCACCTTCTCCAGCGGCATGGCGAGCTTCTCGGCCAGTTCCTCCGGGGTCGGCTCGCGGCCGATCTCGTGCAGCATCTGGCGCGAGGTGCGGACGATCTTGTTGATCGTCTCGATCATGTGCACCGGGATGCGGATGGTCCTGGCCTGGTCGGCGATCGAGCGGGTGATCGCCTGGCGGATCCACCAGGTGGCGTAGGTCGAGAACTTGTAGCCGCGGCGGTACTCGAACTTATCGACCGCCTTCATCAGGCCGATATTGCCCTCCTGGATCAGGTCCAGGAACTGCAGGCCGCGGTTGGTGTATTTCTTGGCGATGGAGATCACCAGGCGCAGGTTGGCCTCGACCATCTCCTTCTTGGCCTGGCGGGCCTCGCGCTCGCCCTTCTGCACCGTGTGGACGATGCGGCGGTAGTCGTCGATGGCGACGCCGGTCTCTTGCGCCAGGGTGGCGATCTCGCCGCGGATGTCGTCGATCTGGGTGCGGTCGTTCTCGGCGAACTTGGTCCAGCGGACGCCCAGCGCCTTGACCTGGTCGTGCCAGCCTGGGCGCATCTCGGAGCCCAGGTAGGCCTTCAGGAACTCTGTGCGGCTGATGCCATAACTATCGGCAAGGCGGAGCAAGCGCCCCTCAAGGCCCATCAGGCGCTTGTTGATGGCGTAGAGCTGCTCGACCAGGGCCTCGATGCGGTTGTTGTTGAGCTTCAGCCCCTTGAGGTGCTGGACGATGGCGGTGGTCGCCTGGTCGTAGGCCTTGCGGTCGCCCTCGGTGAGGTCCCCGCCCTGCAGCTTCTGCAGGACCAGCTTCTCCTGCAGCAGGCGGAAGGCTTCGAACTCGGCGGCGATGGCGTCGAGCACGGCCATGACGCCTTCGCGCAGCTCGGCTTCCATGGCCGAGATGGTGGGACCGGCGCCGTCGTCGAAGTCGTCGTCGCTCTCGCCCTCGGGCGCGCCCTCGGCGGCTTCGGCCTCGTCCTTCTCTTCGGCCGCCTCGATGACCGGCTCGGCCGGCAGCTCCTCGGCCGTCTGCACCTGGCCGCCGTAGGTCTGTTCGAGGTCGATCACCTCGCGCAGCAGGATGCGGCCCGAGGCCAGCTCCTCACGCCAGACCATGATGGCTTCGAAGGTCAGCGCGCTCTCGCACAGCCCGCGGATCATGGTGTCGCGGCCGGCCTCGATGCGCTTGGCGATGGCGATCTCGCCTTCGCGGGACAGCAGCTCCACCGAGCCCATCTCGCGCAGGTACATGCGCACCGGGTCGTCGGTGCGGTCGTAGGCCGGCTCCTTGGCCGTCTCGACGAGCTGGGTCTCCTCGCGGACCACCACCTCGCCGCCGTCGGCGTCCTCCTCGGACTCCACGACGTTGACGCCCATCTCGCTGAGCATGGCCAAGGTGTCTTCGATCGCCTCGGAGGTGACCTCCTCGGACGGCAGGACCTTGTTCAGCTCGTCCATGGTGACGTAGCCGCGGGCCTTGGCCTGCTTGATGAACTTCTTGACCGCGGCGTCCGTCAGGTCGAGCAGCGGGCCATCGCCGCCGGTGGTTTCTGGCGTTTCCGCTTCGGCGGTGTTGGTGCTCATCGAAATCTCCGAAATCGGTTCCGCGCGCTTGCAAGCGGCGGGCCGAAAATGGTGGCCGGGGTACAACGATCGAGGGGCCGCGACGATACGACCCGTCTTGCCCCCAAGATGTTCCCGTTCTGATCGTGCGAGTTCAGTGCGACGTGGTCCACAGACGCCAGGACGCCGGCATACGGCGTCAACCGGCGCCGCCATCCCCCAGAGGACAGCCGCGGCCGCGAGCACTGGGATCACCGCGCATCGAGGGAGACATCATTTGGCTCGAACGAGGGGCGCGCCCGGCTAGCCGCGACGGCCCAATGGATGTCTATCAACAGCGCGCTAAATCCGCAGGGTGCGAGATGGCGCTGACGGCGCCCCATGTCAAGTGCGTGACGCCCGGCTTTTCCTCGACATCGACGGGTAAGCTCAAGACTTTGAAAAGCTTAAGTCATTTTGTCGCACCCCTCAAATGATGGGTCAGTGCGGCAGGACCGGCTCTTCCGGGGTCTCGGCGGACCAGTCGGTGGCGACCAGCCGGCGGAGGGTGTCGCGCTCGGTCTTCAGCGCCACGAGGGTCGAGGAATCCTGGTCTCGGGAGAGGTCCTGGACCGCCGTCTCGACGGCGCGTTCGAGGCTTTCCAGCTGCATCAGCAGGTCGAAGGCCTGGCGCCAGAGGGCGCGGGCGTGGTCGCGGGCCGCGCCGGGGTCGAGGAACGGGGCCGACACGCCGGCGCGGGCCGCGTCGGTGGTCAGCCTGGCGATCAGCGCCTCGTCGAGGCCGCGGGCCTTGAGCCGCCGGAGGGAGGCGTCGAAATCGAGGTTCTCCGCCTCGTAGCGGAGCTGCACCAGTTCGTTGGCCAGGGCGTCGAGCTTGTGGTCGCCGAAGCCACGGGCCCCGACCAGCTCGATCTTGTCGTCGATCACCCCGGGGTCCCTGAGGGCGGCGAGCGCCAGGGCGGCGGCCAGCGGCCGGGCGGAGCCGCGCAGGCGCTCCGCGGCGTCCCTGCCCTCCGGCGTCGAGCGGGCCAGGGGCGCGGCGCGGCGGCCGTCCCAGCGCCGGCGGGAGAGCTCGCGGGCCGCGGCGCCCACGGTGTAGACGGCCTCGCGGGTCGGCCAGAGCTGCTCGTAGCGGCCGAGCAGGTCCTCCTTGTAGGCGGCGCTGAGGTCCTTGTCGGCGATCAGGGCGGCGGCCTTGCGCAGGCGGGCCTTGAGCGCGGTGCGCCGCTCCGGCGTGTCCAGCGCCTCCAGGTCGCGCTCGCGGACGAACAGCGCCTCGACGAAGGGGGTGGTGCGGGCGAGCTGGGCCTTCAGCGCCACAGGCCCGTGTTCGCGCAGCACCTCGTCCGGGTCCTTGCCGCCTTCGACGATGGCGAACTTGAAGCTCTTGCCCGGGGTCAGCAGCGGCAGCGCCCGGTCCATGGTCCGCGCCGCGGCCTGGCGGCCGGCGCGGTCGCCGTCGAAGCTCAAGGTGGGCTCGGGATGGTTGCGCCACAGCACCTCCATCTGCTCCTCGCCCAGCGCCGTGCCCATGGGGGCCACGGCGGGCAGGCCGGCCCTGAGGCAGGCGATGACGTCCATGTAGCCCTCGACCACCACCAGCGGCGGCTCCTCCCCGGCCGGGGCGGCGGCCAGCACCTTGCGAGCCTCCGAGAGGCCATAGAGCTGATGACCCTTGTGGAAGGCCGCGGTCTCGGGCCCGTTCAGGTACTTGGCGCGGGCCTGGGGATCCATCGCCCGGCCGCCGAACGAGACCACCCGGCCGCGGGCGTCGAGGATCGGGAAGATGATCCGGTCGCGGAACCGGTCGTAGGGCGCGCCGCCCTCCTCCGGCGCGATCAGGAGGCCGGCCTCGACCAGCTCCTGCGGCCGGGCCCCCTTGGCGACCAGATAGTCCTTCAGCGCCGTGCGGCCGGCGGGCGAGAAGCCCAGGCGGAAGCGGGCCCAGTCCTTCTCCGGCAGGCCGCGCCGCTCCAGGTAGGCGCGGGCCTCGCGCCCGGCGGGGCGCTTCAGCTCGGCCTCGAACCACTGGGCGGCGAGCTCCAGCCAGTCCATCAGGCCCTGGCGCCGCGTCTCCTGCTCGGCGGCGCGCGGGTCGACCGCCGGCAGGGACAGGCCCGCCTCACCGGCCAGCCGCTCGACGGCCTCGACGAAGCTCAGCCGCTCGGTCTCCTGCAGGAAGGAGATCAGGTCGCCGGACTTGCCCGACGAGAAGTCGAAGAACTGACCCTTGTCGTCGTTGACGTAGAAGGAGGGGGTCTTCTCCTTGGTGAAGGGCGACAGGCCCACGAACTCGCGGCCCTGCTTCCTGAGCTTGACCGTGCGGCCGATCACGTCGGACGGCCGAAGCCGCGACTTGATCTCGTCGAGAAACCGCTCGTCGAACCGCACCGGAATGGCATCCCCCTATGGCGCCCAGCTATAGCCCCCAGGAATGGCGGCCGACCAGTGCGCCGGCGTCGCGGTCAATGCGAAGGGTGGCGTTTCGGCGGCCTTCTTGCCGACGCATGGCGGCTCTAAGGACCACCGTTGAGCAGCCGTAATTTGACGTGACGGTCCTGAAATACGATGTTTAGGGCTGTGAAGCGCCACAGCAGGGGGAGGCGCCCATGATCATGTGGGTTCGTGTTGCAGGCGCCCTGGCGCTGACCTGGGTGGCCCTCGGCTGCCTCGACTATCTCGGCGTCACCGCCCTGGTCGGCGGCCGCTCGGGCGACGACGCCGTGCGCCATGGCGCGTCCTCGACCTGGGCCCGCGACCTGTTCTGGTTCGCCATCTTCGCGGTGGTGATGGCCACTGCCCTGCTGGCCGCCGCGCGACGTGGCGCCGGAAACCTGCGCCGGGCCTTCGCCAAGGCCTAGGACGCCCTGGCTTCCATTTTTTGAATCATCGGACTCCCGGTTCCGATGGGTTTCCCTTAAAGCATGGTCTCACCTTTCACTGATCGGTGAGGACGAACCCGTGAGACACGCCACAGCCGCCGCCAGCCTCGCGCGATGCGTCCGCTTTGCGCTATGCACCTGGGGCGCGGCGATCGCCCTGATCTTCGCGGCGGGACCCGCTGCGGCCAAGATGTGGGAGTGCCCGCCGGGCTATCAGGTCCACGAGGGGCTGAACCTCGACTTCCCGGCCGACGGCGCCAAGCGCGCCTTCATCGTCAACCCGCCGAAGGACGCCAAGGGCCCGGCGCCGGTCTGGGTCCCGCTCACCGGATCGGTTGAGGCCACCAACGACAATCTCAACGTCCTTCGGAGCGGCGCCAACGCCCACCTGGCCGACCACGGCTTCATGGTCATCGGCCCGGTCCGGGAGTGCGCGAACCAGGATCCGAACCTGCGGGCCGGGGTCTGCAACGGTCCGGGCCACGACGGCTGGAACTGGAACCCCTGGCACGAGGGCCGCGCGGCCGGCCCGGCGGGCGAGCCCTTCAAGACCGACGAGGGCTCCGACAGCCGCTTCCTGATCGCCATGGTCAAGTGCGTCGGGACCAGGTGGCCGCTGGACGCCCGGCGGCTCTACATCGGCGGCATCTCCTCCGGCGGCACCATGACCAACCGGGCGCTGACCTTCCGCTCCGACTTCTGGGCCGGCGGCATGCCGATCTCCGGCGAATGGTACGTCAGCAAGGACGACGGGACGGCGCTCAGCTTCGAGGCGGCGCGGGCGGCGGTGGCCGCCGCGCCCGACGTGGTCCACCAGGGCCGCGTGGGCCCCTACCCGCTGCGCTCAAAGCTCGGGCCGATGATCGTGATCACCGTCTGGGGCGGCGAGAACGACATGTGGAAGTGCGCCGGCGTGCTGTGCTCCGACTATCGGCCGACCACCCAGGCGGGCTCGGTCTATTTCTCCTCGATGAAGAACGTGACGCACATCGCCTGCACCGCGAGCCACGGGCACATGTGGCCGCAGAAGAACACCGAGGCCTTCAACCTGTGGGCCCTGACCACCCTCGCCTCGCATCCCAAGGGTTCCGACCCCAGGCGCTTCAAGATGACCCCGCCGCCCGAGGGCTATGCCTGCAAGCTCGGGCCGTTCACCGACCACTATCCGCAGGCGCCGGCAGCCTGACGGCGGCGGTTCAGTCTAGCGGGCCGGCCTTGAGGCGGGCGGCCGGGGCGTGGCGCATCCAGAAGGCCTCCAGGGCGGTGCGGAAGGCGGCGTAGGACCACAGCCGGGCGGTCTCGTATCCGGCCTCCAGATGATGGGCGAGCGCGGGACCGCCGGTGCGGACCAGGTCGGCGGCGGCGGCCAGGGCCTCGGCGGCGGCCTCGCAGTCGTCCTCGGGGACCCAGAAGCCGTTCTGCGGCGTCACGTAGTCGCGGCCGCCGATACCGGTGAAGCCGGCGCAGACGCAGCCCGAGGCCATGGCTTCCAGCGGGGTCAGGCCCAGCCCCTCCAGACGGCTCAGGCCGAGGAACAGGCTGGAGGCGCCGAACACCTGGGCGACCTCGGCCTCCGAGGCGTTCTCGATGCCGCGCCACGGCAGGTCCCGCCATTGCGGATGGAATTTCTGCAGGAAGGCGCGGATCGCCGCGGCCTCCAGGGGGCGCTTGCGCGGGATGTAGGCGACGGCGGCCTGGCGCGCCGGGGCGGGGCGGAACAGGCGCTCGTCGGCGAAGGCGGGCACCAGCCCCACCTCGGCCTGCGGATAGGCCTTGGCGATCATCGCCGCGACGCCGGGCGCGACGGCGATGAACACCGGCAGGCGCTCGGGCGGAAAGCGGTCCATCAGATCGAAGGTCCTGGACGCGAACTCAAAGCGGCTCTGGGCGATGACGAAGACCCGGTAGGGCAGCGCCGCCAGCTGGCGCAGGGTGTTGGCGGCGTCGTCGGGCAGCACCAGGGCGTCCTTGTCCGGCCCCACCTCGGCCTCGATCAGCACCGGCACGCGATGCTCGAACCAGGTGGGCATCTTGTTGCGGGCGCCGGTGTAGGCGACGGCGTCGAAGCCCAGGTCCCTGAGTGTCTCGACGTGGCGCAGGATCACCTTGTGACCGCCCTGCAGGCCGCCGGCCGAATAGATGCTGTAGACGATGCGGTTCATCGGCGCTCCGGAGGCGGCGGGGCGTTTCTGCGGCGCCGCCGGGCCGGGCGCAACCCGATCAGGCCCCCGATTCAGGTAAGGGCGAGGTGGCCGAGCTTGTCGGGGTTGCGGACCAGGTAGATGGCGGCGATCCGGCCCTCGGCGTCGGGCTCGACGGCGAGCGTCGCCGGGCCGTCGGGGAACTGCAGGACCAGGCCGGGGGCGCCGTTGATCCAGGCGGGCGTCACCGTCCGGACCCCGCCCATGTCGCCGCCACGCCACTTCAGGCCCTCCAGCAACCGCAGGATGTCGGCGCGGCCGACCATGACCCGCAGCGCCGCCTTGCGCTTGCCGCCACCGTCGGAGATCAGGATGGCGTCCTCGGCGAGCATCGCGGCCAGCGCGCCGACGTCGTCGCGGGCGGAGGCGGCCGCGAAGGCCTGAGCGAGCTCGAGGGCCCGCGCCGCGCCGATCGAGAACCGCGGGCGGGCGTCGCGGACGTGCGCGCGGGCCCGGCCGGCCAGCTGGCGGACGGCGGCCTCCGAGCGCTGCAGGGTCTCGGCCACCGCCGGATAGTCCTCGTCGAACACGTCGTGCAGCAGGAAGACGGCGCGCTCCAGGGGCGAGAGCCGCTCCAGGGCCAGCAGGAAGGCGACCGAGACGTCCTCGGCCCGCTCCACGGGATCGGCGGTGAGCGGCTCGATGATCGGCTCGGGCAGCCAGGGGCCGCGATAGGCCGCCCGCTCGGCCTTGGCGGCCCGCAGGCGGTCGATGGCCAGCCGCGTGGCGGCGCGGACCAGCCAGGCGGCGGAGTCGGCGACGTCGTCCGGCGCGCGGGTCCAGCGCAGCCAGGCGTCCTGCACCACGTCCTCCGCCTCGGCCACCGAGCCCAGCATGCGGTAGGCGAGCCGCCGGAGGCGCGGCCGCTGGGCCTCGAAGGCGTCGGTGCTGGCGGCGTCCATGGCGCGGACCTTAGGCCGCCAGCGGCAGGTGGGCGACCGGGGTCGGCTGGCCCGCCACGGTGATCTTCGAGCAGGCCTTGCCGTAGCCCAGGGCGTACTTGAGCGTCGGATAGGTGCGGGCGGCGGTGAGCTGCAGGGCGATGGCGACGAGCGCCCTCTCGCCCCAACGGCGGACGATCTCGTCGCGCAGGGGATCGGCGGTGGCCATGTCGCGGGCCAAGCTGGCGCGGGCGAACCGCCAGGCCAGCGCGGCCTTCTCGCCCATGGCGGCTTCGTCGCCGGCCAGGATGGCGCGCAGGATCTCGGGATCCATGCCGCCGGCCAGCGCCATGTCGACGCCGATCTGGGTGCAGGGGCCGCAGTCCTCGGCCAGGGTGCCCACGAAGCCCGCGGCGGCCAGCGCTTCCTTGGGGGCGGCCCGGCGGTCGGCCCAGGAGGAGACGAAGGAGAATTTGAGCAGGCTGGCGGGCGACACCTTGAGCACCAGCCGCATGTAGCTGGGGTCGTAGTTCCAGGTCTTCTCGAAGCCGTCGATCCAGCGGCTAAGCCAGGCCTTGAGCATGAGTGGTCTCCTTGCGGTCTTGGCGGCCGGCGGCGAGCGCCAGGCCGAGGGTGATCAGGGTGGGCAGGTGGACGCCGGCGAAGTCGCGCACGGTGTCGGCGAAGGGCTTGGTCCCGCAGACCGCGTCGAAGACGTGGATCGCCGAGTGCAGGGTGAGGAACAGGGCCGCCGGGACCAGCGCCGGCCAGGCTTGGCGGGGCCGGGCCGCGAAGCCGGCCAGCGCCGCGGCCGTCGCGAGGTAGGCCGCGCCGATGTCGCGGACGAAGTGCGGATTGTAGGGGCCGGTGGCGGTGACGCCGGGCACCTGGCCGTACCACCAGAGGCCGGCGAACAGCATGGCGATGCCATTGGCGCCGAGGATCAGCGCGAGCAGGCCTGACAGGCTCCGAGCCATCGAACGCCCTCCGTTTCGCCCCTAGGACGGCGGAGGGCGGCGGCTTGTGACATCAGCCCAGCGAACGCACCCAGGCGGGCAGGTCCGAGATGCTGGCCAGCTCGGCGAAGCGCGGGTGGCCCGTGGGCGGGTCGGCCAGCTCGTGGGCCCAGGTAACGTGGTAGGGGACATGGGCGGCGTAGGCGCCGGCCTCCAGCGCCGGGATCACGTCGGAGCGCAGGGAGTTGCCGCACATGGCCGCGCGCGCCGCCCCGTCGCCGTCGCGGGCGAAGACCCGGTCGTAGGTGGCGGCGTCCTTCTCGCTGACGATCTCGACGGCGGCGAACCGTTCGCCGAGGCCGGAGGCGGCCAGCTTCTGCTCCTGGTGTAGCAGGTCGCCCTTGGTGATCAGGACCAGGCGGTAGTCGCGGGAGAGCTCATCCAGGGCTTGGCGCACGCCCGGCAGGGGCTCGACCGGATGGGCCAGCAGCTCGCGGCCGGCGGCCAGGATCTCGGCGATGATCTTTGAGGGGGCTTCGGCCCCAGTGACCTCCATCGCCGTCTCGATCATCGACAGGGTGAAGCCCTTCACCCCGTAGCCGTAGAGGGCGAGGTTGCGCCGTTCCACCTCGGCCAGCTTGGCGTCCAGCGCCTCCGGCGAGGCATGATCGGCCATCAGCGCGCGGAACCGGTCCTGGGTCAGCCGGAACAGGGTCTCGTTGTGCCAAAGGGTGTCGTCGGCGTCCAAGCCGACCGTGGTGATGCGCATGGCCCGGCTGATAGCCGAACCCGCGCGGCGCCGCCGCTTTTTTGAACCACGGACCAACACGGACCTACACGGACGGGAAGCTGCGCCGAAGGCGCCATAGATCCTCGCCTATGGGCGGCGGACTTCGCTCGCTTCCGCTCGCAGGGCGCCGTCCGTGTGGGTCCGCGCCCGTCCGTGGTCGATCGAACGACCTGGCCGCCGGCAAGGCCTCGCCAGCTTCCCTCTCCAGCCACTAGGCGGCGCGGGCGGCGTGGGGCTTGGTCACCCGCTCGGTGGCGGCGGGATATTTCGCGAGCAGGGCCGCCGGGCGGATCGGGCGGGGGGCGAAATTGCCGCCGCAGTTCGGGCAGGCGCCGCCGAGCCGGGTCTCGGCGCAGTCGGCGCAGAAGGTGCATTCGAAGGTGCAGATGCGGGCGTCGGGGCTGTCGGCGGCCAGGTCGCGGTCGCAGCATTCGCAGTTGGGACGCAGGGCGAGCATGATACAGCCTCCGTTTGGGACCACGATCTCGCCAGATACGGCCGGCTGCGACAAGGACGCAGGCGCCTCGTTTCCGGCCGCCGTCGGATTGACCCTGAGGACTCGTTTCATTACCTACGCGGCCGTTTGTTCGCAGGGCCGCCCTGCCCGCGCCCCGTTCCAAAAAGGATGCCCTCCATGAGCCGCGATCTCCTGCCCGGCGCGACCGGCGTCCTGGCGCTGGCGGACGGCACGGTGCTGCAGGGCATCGGCGTGGGCGCGGTGGGCGAGGCGGTGGGCGAGGTCTGCTTCAACACCGCCATGACCGGCTATCAGGAGATCCTCACCGACCCGTCGTACATGGCCCAGATCATCACCTTCACCTTCCCGCACGTGGGCAATGTTGGCGTGAACCTGGAGGACCTGGAACAGATCTCCGGCTCGGCGACCACGGCGGCGCGCGGCGCGATCTTCCGCGACCTGCCGACCCGGCCGGCCAGCTGGCGGGCCGACACCGACCTCGAGACCTGGATGGCGCGGCGCGGCGTGATCGGCCTCTCCGGCGTCGACACCCGGGCGCTGACCCGGGCGATCCGCGAGCACGGCATGCCGCACGGGGTGATCGCCCATCATCCCGAGGGGACGTTCGACCTGGATGGCCTGGTGGCCAAGGCGAGGGCTTGGACCGGCCTGGTGGGCCTCGACCTCGCCAAGGACGCCTCCTGCCTGCAGCCCTTCGTCTGGGAGGAGGGTCTGTGGGAATGGGGCGAAGGCTACGCCCAGCCGGATTTCGCGAAGGGCGGCAAGCCGAAGTACGAGGTGGTGGTCGTCGACTACGGGGTGAAGCGCAACATCCTGCGGGCCCTGACCTCGGTGGGCGCACGGGCGACCGTCGTACCGGCCTCGACCCGCGCCGAGGACATCCTGGCGCGCAAGCCGGACGGGGTGCTGCTGTCCAACGGCCCGGGCGACCCGGCGGCGACCGGCGAATACGCCGTGCCGGAGATCCGGAAGCTGGTGGAGAGCGGCGTGCCGGTGTTCGGCATCTGCCTCGGCCACCAGATGCTGTCCCTGGCGCTGGGGGCCAGGACCGTGAAGATGGACCAGGGCCACCACGGGGCGAACCACCCGGTGAAGGACCTGACCACCGGCAAGGTGGAGATCGTCTCCATGAACCACGGCTTCACGGTGGACCGCGACAGCCTGCCGGCCCCGGTGGTGGAGACCCACGTCTCCCTGTTCGACGGCACCAACGCCGGCGTGGCGCTCAAGGATCGTCCGGTGTTCAGCGTCCAGCACCACCCGGAAGCCTCGCCCGGCCCCACCGACAGCCTCTACCTCTTCGACCGTTTCGCCGGGTTCATGGACGCGGCGAAGTAAGGTTTTTCGCCACGAACCCACACGAAAAACACGAACGCGCCCTGCGAGCGGGACGCGAGCAATTAAGTCAGAGCCGATCGGTTTTCGCGCCTGCGGCGCAATGGGCAATGAGCGTTCGTGTTTTTCGTGTGGGTTCGTGGCTGAATTCAAAGCGCCAGCCGCTCGACACGGGCCTTGGCCGATAGCCCGAAATGCACCAACAAGCCGAGCCGCAGGCCGGTCGCTCGTAGATAGTTCAGCACCTGCGCCCGGTGGACCTCGGCCAAGTCGCGGCCGGCCTTCAGTTCCACGATGACCTTCTCGTAGCAAATGAAGTCGGGCGAATAGGTCTGCTCCAGCAGGATGTCCTTGTAAGTCAGAGCGAGCCGCGGCTGCGCGCGAAACGGTATCTTCCGGTGCGCGAACTCCAGGCCAAGGCACTCCTGATAGACGGCTTCGAGAAAGCCTGGTCCGAGCACCTTGTTCACCTCGAACACCGCGCCCTGGATCCTGAAGACCTCACCCGCGTGCAACAGGGGTTCGTCGGGTTCGTGGCTCATTCTTCAAGCTTAGCCGCTATCGTGGAATAGAACAATAAGAGAACAAGGCCGACGCGAGGGCCGGCCCTGTCTAATGTGCGTCAGGGCATCAGTACGGTGTCGACGACGTGGATGACGCCGTTGGACTGGTAGACGTTGGCGACGGTGACGCGGGACATGCCGCCCTTGGCGTCGGTGAGCCAGACGGCGCCGTTCCTGGCGCTGACCTTGAGGGCCTCGCCTTCGACGGTGGTCAGCGTGCCGCCCATCTTCGCCTTGGCCATCAGGTCGGCGGAGGACATCCGGCCGGCGACCACGTGATAGGTGAGGATCTTGGTGAGGGCGGCCTTGTTCTCCGGCTGCACCAGGCTGTCCACCGTGCCGGGCGGCAGCTTGGCGAACGCCGCGTTGGTGGGGGCGAAGACGGTGAACGGACCGGGGCTCGACAGGGTGTCGACCAGGCCGGCGGCCTTCACCGCGGCGACCAGGGTGGTGTGGTCCTTGGAGTTCACCGCGTTCTGCACGATGGTCTTCGACGGATACATGGCGGCGCCGCCGACCATCACCGTCTTTTCCTTGCCGGCCATCATGTGGTCGGTCGCCATTTGAGCAGAGGCCAGGCCACCCGCCGAGATGGCGAGTGCGAAACCGGCCGCAGCGGCCAAAATCATCTTGCGTGACATTTCCCGTCGTCCTTCGAATTCCTGCCGTCATTGGCGACGACAGCGAAGTTACGGGATCTAGACTTCGGCGGACGCAGATCTGATCGGATTTATATTTTCGAAAGCTTGCCCGTGGCCGCGATCGGACCGGAGGGGGCGTCCCTGTTCGGCGAGCCGCCCGGCGGTTCGACGGAGATGGCCAGGGTCGCGCCCGGCTGCAGCATGGGGGCCATGGGCGCGGGCATCGGCATGGACTTCGAGGTTCCGGGCGCGATCATCCCCAGGGAATGCGGCTTGCCGTCGGCGGGGATCAGCCAGAGCTGGTGGACGTGGCGTGGATCGCCGCCCGGCGGCACCAGGGAGGTGATGATCAGGGCGTGGCGCGCCGGGTCGTAGGCGGCGACGAACATCGGCTGGCCGGAGGCCTGACTGGTCAGGCTGGCGTTGAGGATCGGCGGCGGGGCGGGCGGCTGCAGCACGATGGGCGGCCGGTTGGCCAGCATGACGGCGACCACCAGGCTGGCGGCGGCCAGGCCCAGCGACCCGAGGGTGGCGCCGCGCCAGAAGCGTAGCGACCCGGCGTTGTCGTTGGCCGGCAGGGCGCGTTCGATGCGCGGCCAGACCTGGGCGGGCGCGGCGACCGCGGCGATGCCGTCGAGCAGGGGCGCGAGGCGGTTGCGCCAAGATTCCACGTCGGCGGCGAAGCCGGGGTCGCGGGCCATCTGCGCCTCGGCCTGGGCGCGCTCCGCGCCGGACAGCACGCCCAGGGCATGCTCGGCCGCGAAGGCTTCGGCTTCGGAAAGGTCGGGCGCCTCGCTCATCGCTCCAGGCATCCCTTGAGCCGGGCGAGGCCGCGGCGGATCCAGCTCTTCACCGTGCCCAGCGGGGCGTCCATGCGCCGCGCCAGGGCCTCGTAGGTGACGCCGTCGAAGAAGGCGGTGCGGATCGCCGTCTGGGTGCGCGCGTCGAGCTCGCCAAGGCAGCCGTGCAGCCGCCCGGCGTCGTCGGCGGCGGCCAGCAGGGTCTCGGCGCTGGCCGCGCCGTCGGCGATCTGCAACTCGTCAACCTGATCGGCGTGGGCGAGCGGGCCGCGAGCCCGCAGGCGGTCGATGGAGCGGTTGCGGGCGATGGTCGAGATCCAGGTCACCACGCTGGCCCGGCCCGCATCGAAGCGGTCGGCGCGACGCCAGACGGTGACATAGACTTCCTGCAACACGTCCTCCGCCTCCTCGCGGTCGGAGAGGATACGGAGGCAGACGCCAAAAAGCTTCGCGGAGGTCGCCTCGTAGAGTCGTCGCAGGGCGGCGCGGTCGCCGGCGGCGATCTGCGGCATCAGCAGCGCGAGGGTGTCGGCGTCGGCCAAGGGGCGTCCCGTCAGTGAAGGTCAGCCAAGCTGGCCGAGGCCGCCGGCTTTCGCAAGCCGCCGCACGGGGAATACGCCGGCCGGGCTGAGGTCGGATGCAGGTTGAAGGCGCCTAGGGGTTGCGGCGGATGGTGGTGGCGGCGCCGGGCGGGGCCTGGTCGACGGCGATCAGGCGGGCGGGGGCGTCGCCCAGGGCCTCGGCCTTGTGCCACTGGCCGATGGGATCGATGGTCATGTCGCCGGCCTTCATGTCGAACACCTGGCCGGTGACCAGGTTGGTCACCCGGATGCTCCCCTCAGCCACATAGACGTAGCGGGGATAGGGGTGCTTGTGCACCGGGAGCGACCCGTGGGCGGGGATCACCGTCTGGGACACCGTGACCCGGAGCCGGCCCTTCGGCATGACGATGGGCTGGCCGGCGCTGGTGGCGTCCAGGCTCCGGAGTGTGGTGGTGACGGGGGCGGGCGGCGTCTGGGCCGCCGCGGCGCCGGCGACGGCGAAGGCGGCGGCCACGATGAGGGGCTTGAGGATCATGCGTCCAGACTGCCGCAAGCTGGCGCTCGTGGCAAACCGACGTTCTGCGAACAGGTTTTAGGCCGCGACCTGGGCCTTCGGGCGGCGGCTGGCGGCGCGCTTGGCCTGGGCGGCGGCGAGCTTGGTGGTGCGGCGTTCGGCGGCGGCCTCCTCAAGGGCGGGCAGCAGTTCGCCGGCGGCGGCCTTCTGCTTCTCGTCGCCGGAATCCGCGAGGCGCCGGGCGTTGGCCAGGAGGTTGATCACCTCTTCGTCGCTCATGGTCGGGATCTTTTCGATGAGACTCATGGGCCGCCGTTCTCCTCAGGACGTCAGAATGCTGGGGGCCTGTCGTCGCCGCCCACCCTACCAATATGGGTGACCCGCGAATTGGTTGCCGAAAAGACTGCAATTCACCCTTCGAACAGCATGCTTGCGCGCGGCGGACAGGGTCTCTAATGCACCCGCTTAACCTGCAGTTCTGACCTCAGAGTCGGCGCGCCGAGACGCGCGGCCGGCTCTCGCGCGCGAGACACATGCCCAAACGCACCGACATCTCCTCGATCCTGATCATCGGCGCGGGGCCGATCGTGATCGGCCAGGCCTGCGAGTTCGACTATTCCGGCGTGCAGGCCTGCAAGGCGCTGCGCGCCGAGGGCTACCGGATCGTGCTGGTGAACTCCAATCCGGCGACGATCATGACCGATCCGAACGTCGCCGACGCCACCTACATCGAGCCGATCACGCCGGAGATGGTCGCCAAGATCATCGAGAAGGAGCGGCCGGACGCCCTGTTGCCGACCATGGGCGGCCAGACCGCGCTGAACACCGCGCTGGCGCTGGAGAGCATGGGGGTGCTTGAGCAGTACGGCGTGGAGATGATCGGGGCCCGCGCCGAGGTGATCGACAAGGCCGAGGATCGCCAGAAATTCCGCAACGCCATGGACGCCATCGGGCTGGAGAGCCCGAAGTCGAAGGCGGCGCACAATATGGAGGAGGCCGAGGCGGGCCTGGAGTTCGTGGGCTTGCCGGCGATCATCCGGCCGTCGTTCACGCTGGCCGGCACCGGCGGCGGCATCGCCTACAACGTCGAGGAATTCCGCGAGATCGTCGAGCGCGGCCTCGACCTGTCGCCCACCACCGAGGTGCTGATCGAGGAGAGCGTGCTGGGCTGGAAGGAGTACGAGATGGAGGTGGTCCGCGATCGTGCGGACAACTGCATCATCGTCTGCTCGATCGAGAACATCGACCCGATGGGGGTGCACACCGGCGATAGCATCACCGTCGCCCCGGCGCTGACGCTCACCGACAAGGAATACCAGCGGATGCGCACCGCCTCGATCGCGGTGCTGCGGGAGATCGGCGTCGAGACCGGCGGCTCCAACGTGCAGTTCGCGGTGAACCCGGCGGACGGCCGGATGGTGGTGATCGAGATGAACCCGCGGGTGTCGCGGTCCTCGGCGCTGGCCTCGAAGGCCACCGGCTTCCCGATCGCCAAGGTCGCCGCCCGCCTGGCGGTGGGCTACACCCTCGACGAGCTGATGAACGACATCACCGGCGCGACGCCGGCCTCGTTCGAGCCCTCCATCGACTATGTGGTCACCAAGATCCCGCGCTTCGCCTTCGAGAAGTATCCGGGGGCGGAGGCGACGCTGTCGACCTCGATGAAGTCGGTCGGCGAGGTGATGGCCATCGGCCGGACCTTCGCGGAGAGCCTGCAGAAGGCGCTGCGCGGCCTGGAGACCGGCCTGACCGGGCTGGACGAGATGGTCATCGAGAACGCCGATGGCGAGGAGGCGCACGAGCCGATCCTGCGGGCGCTGGGCAAGCCGACCCCCGACCGCCTGCTGGTGATCGCCCAGGCGTTCCGCGAGGGCCTGACCTGCGAGGCGATCAACGCCGCCTGTGCCTACGAGCCGTGGTTCCTGCGCCAGATCGAGAGCCTGGTGCGCGAGGAGGCCCGCGTCATGGCCGAGGGCCTGCCGGCCAGCGCCGCGGACTTCCGGCGGTTGAAGGCGCAGGGCTTCTCCGACGCCCGGCTCGCCCGGCTGACCCACACCACCGAGACGGAGGTGCGCGAGCAGCGCCGGGCCCTGGGGGTGCGTCCGGTGTTCAAGCGCATCGACACCTGCGCCGGCGAGTTCCGCGCCGAGACGCCCTACATGTATTCGACCTACGAGACCGGGGCGCTGGGCCAGGCGCCGGACTGCGAGAGCGAGCCCTCCGACCGCAAGAAGGCGATCATCCTGGGCGGCGGGCCGAACCGCATCGGCCAGGGCATCGAGTTCGACTACTGCTGCTGCCACGCCGCCTTCGCGCTCGACGAGATCGGCATCGAGTCGATCATGGTGAACTGCAATCCCGAGACGGTTTCGACCGACTACGACACCTCCGACCGGCTCTATTTCGAACCGCTGACCGCGGAGGACGTGCTCGAGCTGATCGAGGTGGAGCGCACCCGCGGCGAGCTCTTGGGGGTGATCGTGCAGTTCGGCGGCCAGACGCCGCTGAAGCTGGCGGCGGCGCTGGAGGAGGCGGGGATCCCGATCCTCGGCACCACGCCGGACGCCATCGACCTGGCCGAGGACCGCGAGCGGTTCCAGCAGCTCTTGCACCGGCTGAAGATCGCCCAGCCGATCAACGCCATCGCCCGCTCCCGCGACGAGGCCTTCGCGGCGGCGCACCAGGTGGGCTATCCGGTGGTGATCCGGCCCTCCTACGTGCTGGGCGGCCGGGCCATGGAGATCATCCGCGACGACGAGCAGCTGGAGCGTTACGTCCGCACCGCCGTGCAGGTGTCGGGCGATTCACCGGTGCTGATCGACCAGTACCTGAGCCGCGCCACCGAGGTGGACGTGGACGCCCTCAGCGACGGCGAGACGGTGTTCGTCTGCGGCGTCATGGAGCACATCGAGGAGGCCGGCGTGCACTCCGGCGACAGCGCCTGTTCGCTGCCGCCCTTCTCGCTGAAGGCCGAGACCATCGCGGAGCTGAAGCGGCAGACCGAGGCCATGGCCCGCGCGCTGGAGGTGCGCGGCCTGATGAACGTGCAGTTCGCCATCGAGGAGCCGCACAGCGAGGCCCCGCGCATCTTCGTGCTGGAGGTCAATCCGCGGGCCAGCCGCACCGTGCCGTTCGTGGCCAAGACCATCGGCCAGCCGATCGCCGCGATCGCCGCCAAGGTGATGGCCGGCAAGCGCCTCGCCGACTTCGGCCTGACCGAGAAGCCCTACGACCACGTGGCGGTGAAGGAGGCGGTGTTCCCCTTCGCCCGGTTCGCCGGCGTCGACACCATACTTGGGCCGGAGATGCGCTCCACCGGCGAGGTGATGGGCCTGGACTGGATCCGGCCGGGCGAGACCATGGGGCCGGCCTTCGCCCGGGCCTTCGCCAAGAGCCAGCTGGGCGGCGGGGTCAACCTGCCCACCGGCGGCAGCGTCTTCGTCTCGGTGAAGGACGCCGACAAGGACTGGATCCTCGAGCCGACGCGGCTCCTCGCCGAGCACGGCTTCACGATCATCGCCACCGCCGGCACCGCCAAGTTCCTCGGCGAGCAGGGGATCGCGGTGGAGTTCGTCAAGAAGGTGCTGGAGGGCCGCCCGCACATCGTCGACGCCATGAAGAACCGCGGCGTGCAGCTGGTGTTCAACACCACCGAGGGCAAGCAGTCGCTGGTGGACAGCTTCGAGATCCGCCGCTCGGCCCTGATGATGAAGATCCCCTATTTCACCACCACAGCGGGCGCGCTGGCCGCCGCCCAGGCGATCGTGCAGACCGCCAAGGCGCCGCTGGAAGTCCGGCCGCTGCAGAGCTACGGCTAGCTCTCACCTCTCCCCGCTTGCAGGGAGAGGTGGCTAGGCCGCGATGGGGTCGGCCAGGAGGTTGGCGACGGCGTCCGAGGAGATCTCGGCGGGCATGCGGACCGTGAACGACGAGCCGTGGCCCACCGTGCTGGTGACCGTGATGCCGCCGCCCATCAGGGCGCAGAGCCGCTGACTGACCGCCAGGCCGAGGCCCGTGCCGCCATATTTGCTGGTCGAGGCGTTCACCTGGGCGAAGTCCTGGAACAGCTTGGACAGGTCCTTTTCCGCCATGCCGATGCCGGTGTCGTCGACCTGGGCCTCGATCCAGTCGCCGCCGGGCCGCTGTTCGCGCCGCACGGTGAGGGTGACGGTGCCCCCCTCGGTGAACTTGGCGGCGTTGGACAGCAGGTTCAGCAGCACCTGGCGCAGCTTGGTCTGGTCGCTGGTGATCGCCTGCAGGTCGCCGATGGCGCGGATCACCAGCTGGTTCTCGTTCTTGTCCATCAGCGGGCGCGAGGTGGCCGCCACGTCGTCGATCAGCTGATCGAGCGGGAAGGTGGAGACGGTCAGGTTCATGCTGTTGGTCTCGATCCGCGACAGGTCGAGCACGTCGGTGACCAGGGCCAGGAGGTGCTGGCCGGCGGTGTTGATGCGCTTGAGGTCCGACAGCTTCTGTTCGTCGGCGCCGGTGTCCTGGCCGTGCTCGAGCAGCAGCTCGGAATAGCCGATCACCGCGTTCAGCGGGGTGCGGAACTCGTGGCTCATCTTGGCCAGGAAGATCGAGCGCGACAGGTTGGCCTGGTCGGCCTGCTCCTTGGCCTGGCGCAGGCGGATGGAGGTGTTGCGGTGCCGATCGGCCTCCTTCTCCAGGTCGGAGCGGAGCGCGATGGTCGACACGTAGTAGAGGCACATCCACGACATGTAGACCGTGGCCGAGAGGATCGAGACCCAGCCCAGCATGGTCAGGTGCGAGGCCGGCACGCGCTCGGCGAACCCGCCGTTGATCATGTAGGCGGCGATGAACGAGCCGACGTTGACGGTGAACAGGCCGAGCACCAGCCACGGCCGGTCGCCGAGGTAGAAGAAGCCCAGCAGGAGCGCGATCAACAGCCACGGGAACAGCGGCGAGGAGACTCCGCCGTAGTGGAACGAGCCGAACAGAGAGGCGAAGGACAGCACCTCCACCGAGATCAGCGACACCATGCGCAGGTTGCCGGTGAACTTCAGCACGAAGGGCAGGGTCCAGAACGACCAGATCGCCAGGCACATGGTCCAGACCACGAAGCCCGGGTGCGGATCGGTCATCCACAGGAAGACGCAGATCGACTGGGCCATCAGCGGCCCGAAGAGGTGCGTGAAGATGTAGTTCTGCGCCAGGCCCAGGTCGGACCGCTCGCGGCGCGCGCTGTCCGGGACGAACCAGTCCATCAAACGGCTGATCGGATTCATCATGCTTCCCCCGCCCGCTCGCAGTGGCGTTCAGATGAAGACGTGGACCCTCACCAGTTAAGATCAGGCAAACATCAATGTCGCGATGCAATAACTCGTTATTAATACGGGAAAGCTAAGTCTGTTCTTCTAATCTAGGCGTGTCGAATCGGCTGTGTCGCCGATGCGCCTCGGGGCGAAGAGGGGCGTATGAGCAAGGTCCAGGAAGAGAGCTCGGTTCTCGACCGGTTCATCGACTGGTTCATCCCAGCCGAGCTCGCCGCGCAGCGCGAGAAACGCCAGCTGGCGCGGATGTTCCTGGTCAGCCACCTGCTCGGCCCGATCCTCGGCAACGTGGTGCCCGGCGCGCTGTTCTTCCTGGAGCCGCACCCGGGCCTGCCGATGGCGATCCTGGCGGCCTCGATCACCTCGTTCTGGATCTTCCCGTTCCTGTTGAAGTGGTTCAACCACTACAACCTGCTGTGCTTCATCTCGGTCCAGAACCTGATGTTCTGTATCCTGTGGAGCTGTTACTTCTATGGCGGCGTGACCTCGCCCACCCTGCCCTGGGTGCTGACGATCCCGCTGCTGACCTTCTTCTACATCGGCCCGTCGCCCAAGCTGCGCGGCCTGGCGCTGACCCAGCATGTCATCAACTTCGCCATCTTCTTCCTGTTCTACCGGCTGGTCCCCGCCCCGCCGCGCGAGATCGCCAGCGAGGCCGCCGGCCTGCAGGCGCTTGGCATCGTCTCGACGCTGGCCTGCGCGGGCTACGTCAGCATGATGGCCCTCTACTACCGCAGGATCCTGGACTCCGGCGTCGAGCTGGAAGCCGAGATGCGCAACCACCTGGCCACCGCCGCCGAGCTGCGCCGCGCCACCTCCGAGGCCGGCCGGGCGGGCGCCGCCAAGGCCGAGTTCGTGGCCAGCATGAGCCACGAGCTGCGCACCCCGCTGAACGCGGTGATCGGCTATTCCCAGATGCTGCTGGAGGACGCCGCCGACGACCACGACGAGCAGTCGGCGGACGACCTTGGCAAGATCCACAAGGCCGGCAGGCACCTGCTGCGGCTGGTCAACGAAGTGCTCGACCTTTCCAAGATCGAGGCCGGCAAGATGGAGCTGGTCCGCGAGGAGGTCCCAGTCTCGGAGTTCCTCTCCTCCGTGGTCGAGGAGCAGCGCCAGGAGGCCGAGGGCAAGGGCATCGCCCTGCGCTTCCAGCCGGCCGGCGACCTGGGCCTGGCCAAATGGGACACCGACCGGGTGCGCCAGTCGCTCGCCGGCATGCTCGATAATGCGGTCAAGTTCACCGACAAGGGCCATGTGATCGTCTCGGCCGAGCGCGCGCCCGGCAAGGCGCCGCAGACCATCGTGATCCGCATCACCGACACCGGCGTCGGCATCTCGCCGAAGCTGCTGCCGCACCTGTTCGAGAAGTTCACGGTGGCGCACGACACCACCGCATCGAAGTACGGCGACACGGGCCTGGGCCTGGCGCTGAGCCTGGCGCTCTGCCGGTTGATGGGCGGCGACATCTCCGTCCAGAGCACGCATGGCGAGGGCAGCTGCTTCACCGTCTGCCTGCCGACCGCGCCCGCCACGGCCCGCAAGAAGCGTCGCGAGACCGCCGACACAACCCCCTCCATGGCCCCTGCCCGCGCCAAGCGCGCGGCGGCCTGAAGCCCACCGGGACACAGCCATGACCAAGATCCTGCTCGTCGAAGACAATGAGATGAACCGGGACATGCTGACCCGCCGCCTGGTGCGCCATGGCTTCGAGGTCTGCTGCGCCCCCGACGGACCCTCCGGCGTGCGGATGTCCGAGGAGGAGCAGCCGGCGGTGATCCTGATGGACGTGGCGCTGGGCGACATGGACGGCTGGGAAGCCACCATCCTGATCAAGCGCCGCGCCTCGACCGCCAACATCCCGGTGATCGCGCTGACCGCCCACGCGCTGGCCAGCGACCGGATGAAGAGCGTCGAGGTGGGCTGCGCCGACTTCGACACCAAGCCGGTGGACCTGCCGCGGCTGCTGTCGAAGATCAACGCCTGCCTGCAGGGCAATACGGCGGCCTGAGGCCGGCGCCTACGGCGTCCTCGCGAAGACCAGGCCCTTGATGCGGCCGGTGGCGATGGTCAGGCCCGTCACCTTGCCTGAGGCGTCCCGCAGGACCGTGAGCCGCGCCTGCGGATTCTCGAAGTGGTCGGCGTCGGCGGCGAAGAAGGGGATCGGGTCCGACCGCAGGCTGGACAGCACCACAGCCGCGCCTCGAACGGCCAGCCGGTAGGTCACGTCGAGCTCGTCGCTGTGATAGGCGCCGGCCAGGGACGCCAGCTCCGCCGCCGACGGCGTCACCCGCTGCGCCGGCCGGTGCAGGACCGTCAGGCCGCTCAGCGCGATGTGTTCCTCGATCGTCCCGTCCGGCCGCAGCCGGTAGGTCCCCAGCGGACTGAACACATAGAAGCGCCCGTCCGGCAGGAAGCTCACTTCGCGGCGCAGCAGGCCCAGCTGGAAGTAGAGCTTGCCGTTGTCGGGGCGGAGCTCGAACCCCGGCGTCCAGTCATTGACGTAGTAGCCGGCGAGCCTGACGATCCGCGCCGGGTCCGCAGCCACGGTCGCCGGCGGCGGGACCGGGCCGAGGAAGGCCTCGGCAAGGTCGTCGCCGATCTTGCCGACGTCGGCCGCGCCGCTCGACAGGACGACGATTGTGGCATCCTCGGCCGGGAAGCTGGCGATCAGCGAGCGATAGCCGGCGTCGGCGCCCGAATGGGTGAGGGCGGGATGGCCGCCGACCGGCAGGACGGCCATGCCGAAGCCGTAGTTGAGCGGCCGCCCGTCCCTCAGCCGACCCGGCTGTTCGGCGGCGCGGACGAGCGCGGGGTCGAACACCGCCGGGTGCAGTAGCTCGCGGGACCACTTGAGAAGGTCGCGGGTGGTCGTGTGGACGCTGGTCGCGCCGTAGTTGCTGTAGTTCAGCCGCGCCAGGCGGACGACGCCCGCAGGGCCCACCGAATAGCTCATGGCCCGATTGGGCAGCAGGTCGGCGGCGTCGTCGTAGACCAGGGTGTCGTTCATCCCCAGCGGGCCGAAGACGTGCTCGCGCATATACTGCTTGAAGGAGACGCCCGAGGTGCGCGCGACGATCTCGGCGAGCAGCGAGTAGCCAGTATTGCAGTAGCGGAAGTCTGTCCCGGGCGCGAAGTTCAGCCCCTTCTGGCTGGCGGCCATGGCCAGGATGGCCTTGTGCCGGATGGCGCTGTCGATGGCCGTGCCGGAGAGAATCTCCAGCTCCCACTGGTCGCGCAGGCCGCTGGTGTGATGGACGAGGTCGGAGACGGTGATCCTCTCCCCGTAGTCGGGCAGCTCGGGCAGGTAGCGGCGGATGTCGGCGTCGAGATCGACCTTGCCCGCCTGCGCCAGCTGCAGGATGGCGAAGGCGGTGAACTGCTTGGAGACGCTGGCGATGTGGAACCGCGTCGCGGGCGTCACCGGGGCGGCGTGCTCCAGGTCCGCCGCACCCAGGTCGCGCTCGTAGATCACCTGGCCGCCGCGCGCCACCAGCACCGCCAGCCCGGGCTTGTCGCGCGTGAAGCCGGCCAATAGGGCGTCGCCCCGGGTCTCCGCGATCTGGCGCGCGGGCGCGGGGCCTGGCTGGGCCGCCGCGGCCCCGGCCAGCGGCAGCAGGAAGAGCAGGATGAACAGCAGCCTCATGACACCTCCGGATGACGGGCGTAATATTAACCCCGCGTTCGACCGGCTTGGCAAGACGACCAGCCAAGGCGGCCGTCGTGGCGGCATTCAGAGACCGAACGCTCACTTGTTGACGACCGCGCCTGATCTCACTGCAACCATTTCGGGATATGTAAATCGGCGTTAATCTTACTCTTCAACCTCCGGTAAATGTTGCTTAGACCGATTTTTTAATACTTACTCTGTACATAGGTCCCTGAAACCCAAGAGATAAAAACTGGGTGGGGATTTAAGGATGTCAGACAAGTTCAGGCACGTGCCTGCCGCGACCCTCACTGGAAGCATGCGCGACTACCGCTATCCGCGGGGTCCCGACCTGCAGGACCGGATCGAGGGTTTCTTCAAATGGCAGAACCTGCGTCGCCAGAATGGCCTGTGGCCGTTCTCGCGCTCGACGGAGGACAGCCCGTCCACGATCACCTCGGCGCGCGATGACGCGGGCAACATGATCCAGGGCGTCAATTTCGGCAGCCAGGACTACCTGAGCCTGTCCACCAACCCGGTGATCAAGCAGGTGGCTCAGGAGGTCATCGAGACCTTCGGCGTGCACAGCGCCGGCTCCGCCGCCCTGATCGGCAACACCAGCCACTCGGTGCTGCTGGAGCGCAAGATCGCCGACTTCCTGGGCACGGCCGAGGCGATCCTGTTCCCCACCGGCTGGGCCGCGGGCTTCGGGGTGATCAAGGGCCTGGTGCGCTCCACCGACCACGTGGTGATCGACGCCCTCGCCCACACCTGCCTGCAGGAGGGCGCCAGCGCGGCGACCAAGAACATCTACCTGTTCCGCCACAACCGGGTGGACGAGTGCCGCCGCTGGCTGGAGCAGATCCGCGCCAAGGACACCCAGAACGGCGTCATGGTGGTGACCGAGAGCCTGTTCTCCATGGACTCCGACACCCCTGACATCAAGGCGATGCAGGAACTCTGCCACGAGTTCGGCGCCACCCTGGTGGTCGACGTGGCCCACGACCTGGGCAACCTCGGCCCGGACGGCCGCGGCCACATCGGCCTGCAGGGCATGACCGGCAAGGTCGACCTGGTGATGGGCTCGTTCTCCAAGACCTTCGGTTCGAACGGCGGCTTCGTCGCCTGCCGCAACCGCGAGGTGAAGGAATACCTGCGGTTCTTCTCCCCGCCCTGCACCTTCTCCAACGCGCTGTCGCCCATGCAGGCGGCGACCGTGCTGAAGGCCTTCGAGATCGTCGAGACCGAGGACGGCGCCGAGCTGCGCGGCAAGCTGATGGCCAATATCCTCAGCCTGCGCGAGCAGCTGACGGCCGGCGGCTTCGAGGTCTATGGCGACCCCTCGGCCATCGTCTGCGTCAAGATCGGCGCCGAGGCCCTGGCCCGGCTGGTCGCCCGCCGGCTGCCAGAGGCCGGGCTGATCTCGAACCTGGTGGAGTTCCCCGCCGTGCCGAAGGGCCAGGCGCGCCTGCGCATGCAGGTGATGGCCAACCACACGCCGCAGAACATCCGCGACGCGGTGGCGGCGCTCCGCGACGCCTACGAGGCCGGCAACGCCGAGTTCGAATGGCTCAACGCCGCCGGCGAAGACGCCCCCCTGCGCAAGACCGCCTAGGGGTTCAGGTCAGTAAGCGTACGAAAGGGCGGGCTTCGGTCCGCCCTTTTTGCGTTGGACGCGGCGGCCGCAACGCGACGACACCGGCTCCCGACCATGGCGGACCAATGCAAAGCCGTGCCAAGCTGTGCCTGATGCGGAGGATCGGCCGTGGCAGACGCAGAGTTCGCAGGAATGACCACGAACGAACGGCTCTATGCGGCGGGCCTTCTGGACACGTTCAATGAGGCCGCCCGCCAGCGTGATCGCGCTCGCCTGATCGAAGTCTTGGGCGAAGTAGAGCTGGCCCACCAAGCCGACGAGATCGCCAACGCAATCCTTACGGAGCCAAGGCGATACGGCTTCTGACGTTCCGATCCGCAGCGACTTAGAACCATCCGTAAGGGATGGCGCGCCGCCTCAGGCGGCGATGGCGACGGCGGCCTTGGGGAGCTCGACGCAGAACACCGCGCCGCCGCCGGGACAGCCCTGGGCGGTGATCTCGCCGCCCATCAGGCCGACCAGGCCGTGGGTGATGGCTAGGCCCAGGCCCAGGCCGCCGAACTTGCGGGTGAGCGAGCTATCGGCCTGTTCGAACGGGCGGAACAGGCGCGCGGCCTGCTCGGTGTTGAGGCCGACGCCGGTGTCGGTCACCTCGATGGCGACGCGGTCGCCGCGCTGGACGACGCCCAGCCGGACCTCGCCCTGGTCGGTGAACTTGACGGCGTTGTCGAGCAGGCGGGCGAGGATGTCGACCAGCCGGCGGCGGTCGACGGTGATCTCGCCGATCTTGGCGATGGCGGCCATGTCGAGCCGGAAGGTCAGGCCCTTGGCGGCGGCCTTCGGCTGGGCGGCGGCGGCGGCCTCCTGCACGATCTCGTCGAGCCGCGCCGGCGCCGGCGACAGGGTCACCCCGCCGGCGGTGAGGTCGAGCATGTCCAGGAGGTCGCCGACGATGCCGAATAGCTGGCCGGCCGAGCCGTTGATGATGTCGACGAGGCGGGTCTGGTTGGCGGCGAGCGGCGTGCTCGCGAGGATCTGGCCGGTGGCGATCATGCCGTTGAGCGGCGTGCGCAGCTCGTGGCTGACGATCGCCAGGAATTCGTCCTTGGCCTTGTTGGCTTCGCGCAGCTGCTCGTTGGTGCGCACCAGCTCGGCGGTGCGCTCGGCGATGCGGCGCTCCAGGTCCTCGTTGGCGCGGGACAGCTGCTCGCGGGCGAGGCGGGCCTCCTCCTCGGCTCGCCTACGGGCGGCCTGGGCGCTGACGCGCACCAGGGCGACGGCGAAGTCGACGGGCTTGGTGATGTAGTCGTTGGCGCCGGCGGTCAGCGCCTCGACCATGTCCTGGGACTCGGCCTTGCCGGTGACCATGATCACCGGCAGCTCGGCTTGGGAGTGGTTGGCGCGGATGCGCTTCAGCACCTCGAGGCCGTTCATGTCCGGCATCATGACGTCGAGCAGGACCACGTCGAACGCCTCGCGCTCGATGGCCTCCAGGGCGCCCTGGCCGCTCTCCGCCTCGGCGATCTCAACGCCCCGCTTGGAGAAGCGGCGTGCGAGGAGGATGCGGTTATCCGCAATGTCGTCGACGATCAGGATTCGGGCCCAGGGGGTGACTTCACCTCCGAGGGTTGAGTCTTCGCTCGCCATCCCTAATTTTCCCGCGATCCGATAGTAACCGTGATGATTTAACTTACTCCGCCTTAATATACCGTGCACGGGTAGAGCATCGCCAGGGACACTCCGATAACCCCGTTCATCATGAGGCTTTTTTAAGGTTTATCGCTTAATCATCCACCCAACGACTACACGAACAGGGACTCGGGTGATGGTTATTACAAAGTTTACGGCCGTCCTGGCCGCAGGTATTCTCTGCGGCGCGACCGCAGCTCATGCGCAAGACTCTGACCGCTGGTTCGTCAAGGCGGGTCCGGCGATGGTCACGCAGGACGAGAACGCGACCTTCACGATGGGCGGCGCCCCCGTGCCGGGCGCGAACGTCAAGATCAACCCGACCTACACGCTGGAAGCCCAGCTGGGCTACTTCGTGACCAACAACGTGGCGATCGCCTTCACCGGCGGCCTGCCGCCCACCGCCCGCGTGCACGGCGATGGCTCGGTGGCCGCGCTCGGCACCCTGGGCCAGGCGGTGTTCGGTCCGATGACGCTGACCGGCCGCTACCAGTTCAACCGCGACGGCAAGTTCCAGCCCTATGTGGGCGCGGGCCTCGCCTACCTGCACATCTTCAAGACCAAGGACGGCGCGGTCTCCGACCTGAAGGCCAAGGACAACCTCGGCGAGGCCGTCGAGGCCGGCGCCGACTACTGGATCACGCCGAAGACCGGCGTCTATTTCGACGCCAAGCAGACCTGGCTGAAGACCACCACCACGGGCTTCCTGTTCGGCGCCCCGGTGGTCGGCAAGGTGCGGCTGAACCCGGAAGCCTACAGCTTCGGCGTGGTGCA
Source organism: Phenylobacterium sp. (assembly GCA_004799545.1). Lineage (GTDB taxonomy): Bacteria > Pseudomonadota > Alphaproteobacteria > Caulobacterales > Caulobacteraceae > Phenylobacterium. The sequence goes on along the minus strand of SSMU01000006.1, from coordinate 38,680 downwards.
CCGCTTCTAGACCACGACCAGAACGACCATCACGAAGAGCCCGGCCGCCAAGCGGCCGGGCTTTTTCGTGGGCGGAGGCGGCGGTAGGGCCTAGGCCCGGGCGCGGGCGCCCATGACGCTAGGCTCGGGCGCGGGCGCCCGGCGCGGCTTCGGAGAGGCTGCCGACCACGGCGTTCAACAGGCCGGCGGCGGTCAGCGGCTTGACCAGGTGGAGGTCGGCGCCGGCGGCGACGGCCGCGGCGCTGTGCTCGTGGTTGTCGGACAGGGCGACGATCGGCATGCGCGGCTCACCGGCCTTGGCCTCGCGGGCCCGGAGCGTGCCGATGAAGGCGGCGTTGCGCGGATCGTCGGCCCGCCAGCTGAGGATCAAGAGGTCGAAGCGGCGGTCCTGCAGCACGCCCTCGTCGGACGGCACGTCGGTCAGCTCGACGACCTCGACGGCGCGGGACGCCTCGAACAGCATCTGGCGCACGACCTCGCGGTCCTGGGCGTCGGCGTCGATGGAGAGGATGCGGATGGCGTCGCTGCGGGCCGCCTGGCCGGGGGCCTCGGGCTCCAGCGTCGAGGACATCTGGCGCAGCAGGCCGATGGCGCCGTCCACCAAGCCGATCATGTCCTCGAAGCCCGGCCGTTCGCACAGCCGCGAGATGGCGCTGGCCATCTCCAGCTTGGCGCCCAGCGCCGGGGACGCGCCGTCGACGACGGCGTCGGGCGAGGCCAGGGCGCCGCGCAGGGTCTCCAGCGAGCGCTGCAGCTCGCGCTGGGCGGCGCGGGAGGCGTCGTCGGCCCGCTTGCGGGACAGCTGGGCCTCGACCCGGGCCTGGGCGACCTTCAGGTCCACCGGCTTGGTGATGTAGTCGTTGGCGCCGAGCAGCAGGCCATCGACCACGTCCTCGCTGGACGACTTGGCCGAGACCATGATGATCGGCAGCTGGTCCTGGCTGTAGGTCTCACGCAGCTGGCGCAGCACCTCCAGGCCGTCGATACCCGGCATCATGATGTCGAGCAGCACGACGTCGAACGACTGAACCTTGATCATCTCCAGGGCGCGCTCGCCGCTCTCGGCCTCGATGACCTCGAAGCCCAGCCGCCCGAAGCGGCGCGAGAGGATCGTTCGGTTGTCGTCGACGTCGTCGACGACGAGCAGCCGCGGAGGCGTGGGTTCGTTCGGCATGGCGGCCTGTGAAGACCCTGTTTACGTTGAATTCGAGCCTTAGGGGTCGCCGATTAATTTCAGGTGACCATGTTCCGCGCCGGCGGGCGATCTCGGCCAGGTGCGTGCAAGGCGGATGGGCGCGCGCGGTCACGGTTCGGCAACCGATTGGTGAGATGTTGCCGCTAGCGTGTCATCGATCGGCGGTGCGCCGACAGCGTTGCGACGGACCTGGACCTGATGAAAGCCCAAAGTGAACGGCCGCTCCGGGTGCTGGTCGCCGACGACCATCCGACCAATCGCGCGGTGATCGAGATCATCCTCGACCTGGTGAGCGCGGCGGCCGTCTCGGTGGAGAACGGGCAGCAGGCGCTGATGGCGTTCAAGACCGAAGAGTTCGACGTGGTGCTGATGGACCTGCAGATGCCGGTCATGGACGGGCTGACCGCGATCCGCGAAATCCGCAAGCACGAGATCGCCACCGACCGCCGGCGCACCCCGGTGCTGGCGGTGACCGCCAATGCGCTCTCGGAACACGTCGCGGCCTCGAAGGAGGCCGGCGCCGACCGCCACATCGCCAAGCCGGTGACGCCGGAACTGCTGCTGGCGGCGATCTCCGCCGAGCTGGAGCGGGCCCGCGCGGTGGTGGACGAGGTCCGCGCCAAGGTGCGCAAGACGGGGTCCTAAGCGACCCGCCGTCGTCACCGGTCCGGCCGGCCACATCAATCCGGAATGACGTAGATCTCCTGCAGCTCGTGGCCCGAGATGTGGGTCGCGCCGATCTGCAGCCACAGGTCCATGCCGCCGAAGCCTTCGTCGTGGACGATCAGGTTGGGGGCCAGCTCGGCCACGGTCTGGCGGAAGGCCTTGATGTCGGCCGGCGTGCGCAAACCCTCGCGCAGCTCCGAGCCCAGGAAGGCGACGCCCGGCCAGCGGCGGTCGATCAGGCAGTTGAGGTCCGCCAGGCCGCCCGCGGTGCGCGGGATGATCTCGTCCACATAGCCCTGCATCAGGCCGACGGCCTCGCTGATCCGGCCGGGCGGCATGTGGGTGCCGATGTCGACGAGCTCCAGCTTGATCTCCTGGCGCAGCCGTTGGTGGATGCCGGAGATCAGCGCCTGCAGGCGCTGGCGGGTCTGCAGCGAGGTGGTGCGGATCGAGATCTCGACCATCACCGGGCTCTTGGCGTGACGCGGCGGGCGTGAGCGGACCAGGCCCGCGGCGTATTCCAGCGATATGGTGTCGATGCGCAGCAGGTCCTCGGGGTCGAGGCCCAGGCGTTCGTTGCGGTCCAGCAGCTGGCCCACGATGTCGTCGCGGATCTGCACCTCGACCTTCAGCCAGGGCTGCGGCGAGCCGGTGATCGGGATCACCTCGACGCCGCGGCAGCGCACCTCCAGCTCACGGCCGCGGATGGTGCGGATCGGCACCAGGCGCCAGCTGTAGCCCTTGAACCGCCGGGCCGCGTCGTCGACCGCCGGCGGCGGCAGCTCGGCGGCGACCACCTGCGACTTCGCCGCCTGGTCCTTGGCGACCATCAGGGAGACGACCTCGTGCTCGGGCGGCTTCTCGGTGTCGCCGAGGAAGAAGTTGTAGGTCTGCTCGGAGATGCGGAAGGCCACCGTCTGGGCCGCCCCCTCCCCGCGTCCCGGGCAGGACAGCAGGTACTCGATCTCGTTGATCCGCATGAAGACGTCGCTGGGGCCGAGGATCCGCTTGGCGAAGCGGTCGATGAAGTCCCAGACCTGCTGCTTCTTGTGGCCCCAGCGCTCGCCCAGCGCGTCCCGCAGACGGGCCAGACGGAAGACCACCACGCCCTCGTCGGCGATCAGCGCCGAGGCGGCCTTGTGGATCTGGCCGTTGGCGTGCGTCGGCGCGCCCAGGAAGGCGGGGTGCGATGCGGCGGCGGAAGCTTCACTCATCCCAATCGCCTATCCCGACGCGGCGGCCGGGCTTCTTGGGACCCGGGCCGAGGCACAAACTCAGACCCTCCGTCTTACCGGCCAACTATGAATAAGCTCTATGCAAGGTCCCAGAAGGGTTGGGGAAACAGGCGTGCTACCGTGCCGGAAAACAACGGGAGGACGGCGATGGGGCGGATGATCCTGGCGGTCGCGGCGGCGCTCGTCCTGGCGCTGGCCGGCGGACGGGCGGCGCTCGCGGACGGCTCCAGGCTGGAGACGGTGGAGATCGCCACCCGGCTGGTCCCCTCGCCGGCCAGGTACACGGTGCTGCTGCCGCCCGGCTATGACCAGGCCAAGGCGCCGGCGCCCATGCTCCTGCTGCTGCATGGGGGCGACGGCGACAACGGCTTCCTCGCCCGCATGCGCCCGGTGATCGAGGCGGCCTGGACGGCCGGCGACCTGCCACCGGTGGTGGTGGTGACACCCGACGCCCACCGCTCGCTCTACATGGACTACCGCGATGGCTCGCAGAAATGGGAGAGCTTCATCGTGGGCGAGCTGATCCCCGACGTGCGCCGCCGCTACCGCGTATCGCCGGAGCGCAGCAAGACGGTGGTGGCCGGAATCTCCATGGGCGGGCTTGGCGCGTTGCGCTTCGGTTTCGACCATCCCGAGATGTTCGGCGGTCTGGCGGCGCTGGAGGCCGGGATCGAGCCGGCGCTCAGCTTCGACGAGGTGAAGATGCGCAACCGCTTCCAGCGCAACGACGCCTTCTTCGGTGAGATCTTCGGCAAGCCTGTGGACCGCGCCTACTGGAAGCGCGCCAATCCGGCCAACATGGCGATCGACAACCGGGCCAAGATCCTGGCCGACAACCTGCAGATCTACATCGAGGTGGGCGACCGGGACATGTTCCACCTGGACGAAGGGGTGGAGTACCTGCACCGGGTCCTCTGGGACCACCAGATCCCGCATGAGTACCGGCTCGTCCATGGCGCCGACCACCTCGGGCGGACGCTCTCCGGACGACTGCGCGACGGCTTCCGCTTCCTCACCGCCCACGTTCTGGACCCGGCCCCCCCGGATACGTCCTATGCGCCGCAGAAGGCGGTGATCGACCAGCTGCGGCGCCGGATGGGCGTGGCGGACGACGAGCCGCGACCGCCCCTGCCGCCGACCTCGCCCAAGCCCTGACGTTGTAAGTTAACGAAATCTGAAGCCCCCATGGCCGCGAAGCCGCACCGGCTGCGAGAACGCCGCCGCACCCAACCAATTGATTGACCGACGTTCTTCGGGAGCGCACCATCCGCCTATCGCCTGACTGACACAGGCGGCGATAAGGGCGTGCTCCGGCGGCCCTGATGAAAGAGCGGCCGGAACGGCGTCCCTAGCGGCGCCTGTCGCAGTTCGGTGGGGGACCCCAAGAGTCCTCTGTGTAGGATTGCGAGGAACGCCTGTATGCCTACCGAACAACCCGGTGAAGTTCATCACCGTCGTAATCGTGACATCGCCAAGCGTTTCGAAGGCTACATCCAGATCGCCATGGTCGTCGCCGTCGCCATATTGGCGGTCGGCCTGATCTATGGCGTCGTGAGCACCGGCTCCGGCACGCCGAGCTGGATGCGCTGACGCTTGGGCGACCCCGGCCAGCTCAAGGCCGGGCGACCGAGAGGGATGGGCGAGCGCGCGGTCGCTGACCGCGCTTAGCCGATCTTGACCTCCTCGCCGACCACCCCGCCGCACGTCGGCGCGGGCGGCGGTTGATCTTGCGGCTCTTTCCGCACCTCCCAACGGGCCATGGCCTCGTGGACCAGGTTCCTGCGCGCCCCAATCCGACCTTCCGTGGCCGGCTGACGTCGGGTCGCCCTGGCGAGCGGCCCTGCCCTGCGCTAGGCCTCGTGAAAACGGGAGGACGCCGGGATGTCGGCACGTGTTGAGGGCAAGGTCGCGCTGGTCACGGGCGGGGCGAGCGGCATCGGCCGAGGCTGCGCCGAGCGGCTGGCGGCGGAGGGCGCGGCGGTGGTGATCACCGACCTGCAGGACCACAAGGGCGAGGAGGTCGTCCAGGCGATCGCGGGCGCCGGCGGCAAGGCCAGCTACCTGCACCACGACGTCACCGACGAGGACGCCTGGCTGGTGGTCATGGCCGAGGTCCGCAAGCAGCACGGCCGGCTGGATATCCTGGTCAACAACGCCGGCATCGGGCTCTCGGCCTCGGTGTTGGACATGCCGCTCGCCGACTTCCGCCGGCAGACCGCGGTCAACGTCGACGGCGTGTTCCTGGGCTGCAAGCACGGCATCCCGCTGATGCGCCAGGGCGGCGGTGGCAGCATCGTCAACATGAGCTCGGTGGCCGGCCTGAAGGGCTCACCGAACCTGGCGGGCTACTGCGCCACAAAGGGGGCGGTTCGCCTCTTCACCAAGGCGGTGGCCATGGAGTGCGGCGCCGCCAAGGACGGTATCCGGGTGAACTCGGTGCATCCGGGGATCATCGAGACGCCGATCTGGCTGACGGTCATGCCGCAGGCCGGAACCAACACCCCGCCGGACCTGGACGCCCTCTCGCAGATGGCGGTGCCGCTGGGCGTGAAGGGCTTCCCCGAGGACATCGCCAACGGCGTCCTTTGGCTGGCCTCCGACGAGAGCCGCTATGTCACCGGCGCCGAACTGGTGATCGACGGAGGCCTCAGCGTCCGCTAGAGGCGCGGCCATGACCGCCGTCCTGAACGTGATCTTCGGCCCCTGCGGCGCGGGGAAGACCACCTACGCCCACGCCTTCGCCCGCAACGAGGGGGCGGTGGCCTTCATCCTCGACGACTGGATGGCGCGGCTGTTCGGGCCGGACATGCCCGAGCCGCTGAACTACGACTGGATGCTGGAGCGGGTCGGCCGCTGCGAGGCGCAGATCTGGTCGAGCGCCGCGGGGGTGCTCGCCGCCGGCGCCCCGGTGATCCTGGACATCGGCCTGATGCGCAAGGCCGACCGCGGGCGGGTGGCGGCGATCGCCGAGGGCGCGGGCCTGACCCTGCGCTGGCATTTCGTCGACGCGCCGCAAGAGGTCCGCCGGGCACGGGTGGCGGGGCGCAACACGGTGCGCGGCGAGAGCTTCGCCATCGAGGTCACCCCGGACCTGTTCGACTTCATCGAGGGCGTCTACGAGGCGCCCGAACCGGCCGAGCTGGAGGGCGCGGTGGTCAGCGCCAGCGCCTAGGCCAGCGCGTCACGCACCGCCCGCAGGACCGGCGCCCAGTCGCCCGGCGTGGCTTGCCGGAACAGGCGCACGCTGGGGTACCAGACGCTGGTCTCGCCCGCCCAGCCCCAGCGCCAGTCGGGATCGTGGGCGACCAGCACCCAGGTGGGCTTGCCCATGGCCCCGGCCAGGTGGGCGACGGCGGTGTCGACGGTGATCACCCGCTCGAGGCCGGCGATGATCCGGCGGGTGTCCTCGAAGTCCTTCGCCCCGGTGTCCTCCGGCGCCAGGCTGACCGCGCCCGGCAGGGCCATCAGCTCGGCGGCGAATTCGGGCGGCAGCGAGCGCTGGAGGTCACGGGCGTAGGCCGCCGCGCCGCGGCTGACCACGCCGGTCCCCTGCCCGCCCGGCCCGCACTGTGTCGCGCCCGGCAGATAGGCTTCGGCGGCCTGGACCCCCAGCCAGCGCGGCAGGGAGCCCACCAGGGACCAGGCGTCGCGGCGTGGCACGGCGAGGCCCTCGGCGCCGGCCACCACCTCCACGCCCAGGGTCTCGAACAGCCGGACCAGCGCCGGCGGCGCGATCAAGGTCACCTGCACGCCCCGGGCCTTCAGCAGGGTCGCGTAGCGGGCGAACATGATCTGATCGCCCTGCCCCTGCTCCGGATAGAGCAACAGTGAGCCGACCGGCTCGCCGCCCCACTCGGGGAAGCTGAAGGCCGGCCGGCGGATCTGCGTCGCCGGAACCTCGGTGCGCGCCTCGTAGAAGGGCCAGGCCTCTTCGAAGCGGCCGTGGGCCAGGAGCAGCCAGGCGAGCGCCCAGCGGACGGCGGCGTCGCCAGGCTCGCGGCGCAGGATCTCGCGGTAGACGAGCTCGGTGGGCTCGGCCCGCATCGCCTGGCGCAACTGGGCCGCCAGCCGCACCAGGTCCGGCAGGCTGAGCGCGCTCAAGGGGACGGGGGCGGGCTCGGACATGGGGGGCGTTTAGCAAGTTGCGGTCCCGCCCGGCCAGGGCCTGAGCGCTGGGGATCGGCGGGATTCTACGATCAATAGATAGCAGCGCTCGGCTAACCCTTGAGTTTTGCGGCGCACAATTCTATCTTCGTTGCCCCCGGACGCCTGCGCCCGCGGCCCGGCTGTGTCATCTCTCCAAGGCGAATCCGAGTCCTCACCTTTATGGAAAAAGTTCCGATGACCGCCGAGGGCTACAAGGCCCTCGACGACGAATTGAAGCGCTTGAAGACCGCTGAGCGGCCGGCTGTGATCGCTGCGATCTCGGAAGCGCGCGCGCACGGCGACCTCTCCGAGAACGCCGAGTATCACGCCGCCAAGGATCGGCAGGGCTGGATCGAAGGCCAGATCGCCGAGATCGAGGACCGCATGGCCCGCGCCCAGGTGATCGACGTCTCGCGCCTGTCCGGCGCCCAGATCAAGTTCGGCGCCACGGTGTCGATCATCGACGAGGACACCGAGGAAGAGGCCCGCTACCAGATCGTCGGCGAGCACGAGGCCGACGTGAAGCAGGGCCGCGTCTCGATCACCTCGCCCCTGGCCCGCGCCGTGATCGGCAAGGAAAGCGGCGACGTGGTCGAAGTGACCACGCCGGGCGGCACCAAGGCCTACGAGATCACCAAGGTCGAGTGGGTCTAGCCACCGCCTGAGGGCCTCAGGCGCGCGGTCAGCGAGCGGTTTCGTGGATTTCCAGCAGCACGGGCGGGCGGCGCTTCAGCGTGCCGGCCAGGCCGACGGCTGCCCCCGCGCCGACACCCACCGCGGCCCCTGCGGCCAAGGCCCGCAGGCCGAGCCCCACGGCCACGCCGACGCCGAGGGCGGCGCCCAGGCCGGCCCAGATGGCGTAGGTCTTCAGATGGTCGTCCATAGGATGGCTCCAGAATCTCTCCTACATTACCCCGATGGCTGAAGATCGTTCCCTCCCCGGCCCCGAACTGCGGGCCGTCCGCTGCCTGATCGTGGGCTCCGGCCCCGCCGGCTACACCGCCGCCGTCTATGCGGCGCGCGCCCTGCTGCAGCCCGTGCTGATCCAGGGCATCCAGCCCGGCGGCCAACTGACCATCACCACCGACGTGGAGAACTACCCGGGCTTCGCCGAGGTGATCCAGGGCCCCTGGCTGATGGAGCAGATGCAGGCCCAGGCCGAGCACGTGGGCACGGAGATCGTCACCGATATCGTGGTCGAGGCGGACCTCTCCAAGCGGCCGTTCCGGCTGACCTGCGACAGCGGCCAGGTCTGGCTCGCCGAGACGCTGATCATCGCCACGGGCGCCCAGGCCAAGTGGCTGGGCCTGGCCTCGGAGCAGCGCTACCAGGGCTTCGGCGTCTCGGCCTGCGCCACCTGCGACGGCTTCTTCTACCGCGGCAAGCAGGTGGTGGTGGTGGGCGGCGGCAACACCGCGGTCGAGGAGGCCCTGTTCCTCACCAACTTCGCCTCGAAGGTCACCGTGGTGCACCGGCGCGACGAGTTCCGCGCCGAGAAGATCCTGCAGGAGCGGCTGTTCGCCCATCCGAAGATCGAGGTGGTCTGGGACCACGGCATAGACGAGGTGCTGGGCGCCCAGGACCCGATGGGCGTCACCGGCGTGCGGCTGAAGAACGTCAAGACCGGCGAGACCCGCGAGATCGCCTGCGACGGGGTGTTCATCGCCATTGGCCACGCCCCGGCCTCGCAGCTCTTCCAGGGGCAGCTGGAGATGGACGCCGCGGGCTATCTGAAGATCAAGGCCGGAACCGCCTCGACGGCGATCGAGGGGGTCTATGCGGCGGGCGACGTCACCGACGACGTCTACCGCCAGGCGGTGACCGCGGCCGGCATGGGCTGCATGGCCGCGCTGGAGGCGGTGCGCTTCCTGGCCGAGGAGGATCACCGGGCGGCGCACCACCCGATCAGCCACGCCGAGGCGGAGAAGATCGGGGTCTGGTAGGCCCGAGAAATCGCTGCACGTCCAAGAAACTTGACCACACCCCCAGAGGTTGTGGGGTCGTGGACGACTATGCGCGATAGCGAGCGATATATGCAGCAGGCCGAAACGGTCCTGAAGATGGCGGGGCGTGCGGATAGTCCGGCGGAGCGAAAGGTCTATGAGACCATCGCCGAGGGCTGGCGGAAGCTGGCGCTCGAGGCCCGCCGCAACGAGCAGCACGACGAGGGGATCTCCCGCATCGCCCTGGAGCCACGTTCCTTCCGCTGACGGGTGCGTCTAGGCTGGGTGGATGATCCGCTACGCCAAGCCCGCCGACCATGTCGCCATCGCCGAGGTTGTGGCCGCCGCTTTCGGCCGTGACGACGAGGCGGAGCTAGTGGCCCGGCTGCGCGCCGACCAGGACGTGATGTTCGAGCTGGTGGCCGAGACGGACGGGACGATCGAGGGCCACATCCTGTTCAGCCGCCTGTGGGCCGACCGCGACGACCTCTATGCGGCGCTGGCGCCGCTCGCCGTGCGGCCGGACCGGCAGAAGACGGGATTGGGCTCCGCCCTGGTCCGCGCAGGCCTTGTGAGCGCGCCGCAGTTCGGGGCGGTGGGCGTGCTGGTGCTGGGGGACCCCGCCTACTATCCGCGGTTCGGCTTTTCGGCGGAGATGGCGGCGTCGGTGACCGCGCCGTTCCAGGGGATGCCGGCCTTCATGGGGCTGGCGCTGCTGCCGGACGTCTTCGCCACGCCGATGACGGTGGCCTATCCGGCGGCCTTCGAGGCCTCTAGTCCCGACCCGCCTCCGCGGCCGGCGTAGCCGCCTGGGCCATGGTCCGCGCCGCGGCCCCGCCGTTGATCCCGCTCTCCAGGGCGGCGAGCTTGGCGTTGATCGCCTGGACCTCGTCGCGGGTGGGCGCGCGGCGGGAGGCGTGCAGGGCGCCGATGTCGGCGGCCGGATCGCCGGTGGTCTCGCCCGGATTGACGATCTTGTAGGTGCGCGCCTGGCCGTCGGCGGTGGTGAGCGTCACCTTGTGCTCCTCGGCCGGCGGGGCGATCACCTCGGGGATGCTTTGCAGCACGGCCGCGGTCAGCAGGGCCTCGCGGCCCTCGTAGCGGCCGGTGAAGGCCTGGGGCTCGCCCCAGGTCCCCGTCCAGCGATAGAAGATGTGCTGGCCCACCTGGGTCATCTTGACCAGGGTCGGGGCCCAGTAGGGCGCGACATAGGCCGCGTGATAGTGGGTGGCCGAGCCCACGTCCCTGTCGACGAAGCCGGACAGCGCCTGCCTGGCGACGGTGACGGCGCGCGACCACAGCGCCGGCTCCGGCGATCCGCGCAGGGCGCCGTTGCAGGTGAAGGTGAACTGGCAGCCGGTCGCGAGCGACGCGCCCTGGTAGACCACCCCGCAGACCGACTTCGGATAGGCCGGGTGGCGGACGCGGTTCAGCACCACCTGGGCCACCGCCTCCTGGCCCTTCAGGGGCTCGCGGGCGGCCTCGTAGTAGATCGCTTGGGCCAGGCAGTGGACGGCGCGGTCCTTATCGCCGGCGTCGGTCTTCAGGACGAAGGGCCGCATGGGCTCGATGGGCAGGCCGGCGAACGGGCGCTGGGCGTTCAGCGCCTCGGCCTGGGCGCCGAGGGCCTGCACGCTCTCGGCCGGCGGCAGGGCGTTGACCGGGCCAGGCGCCTGCAAGCCGAGGCTCGCCGGGTCGGCGCCGCCGGCCAGCTTCTGCAGCTGGGCGACCGACAGGCGCGCGGCCGTCAGGCGGACCTGGGGCGTGGGCTCATGGCGCGTCTGGCCGCAGGCGGCGAGCGCCAAGAGGGCGCCGGCCACCGCCGCCATGCGTGCGAACGCGGTCGGAAGGGTACGGATCGGGCTCACGAGTTGTTGACGGCCCCTGTCCTCTGTTGCCGACGGCCCGCGCACTTCGCGCAAGAACCGGGCGAAAACAAGGAGCTCCCCTGCTCTGTCCTGTGGCCGCCCGATATGGGGTTAGGCGCCATCGCGGCAAGCGCCACCAGTGAATTCGCGGTTAGGTCTTGCTCCACACCTTCCGGGGTTATATGTGTTGTCCCGGTTTTGCTCGGATTGAGCATAACCTGCGCCGCGAGGCCCAGCGCTTCGAGGCGTCTTTTTAGGCCGGAGAAATGCTCAGTTTGAGCATAAATGAGGTTCCGATGGCCGCCGACGGTTTCCAGTTCGCCTTCACCCCCGAGGTCGAGAGCCTCACGGCGCCTGCGTGGGACAAGGTGAAGCATCACGTCACGCCGATGGAATGGCGGGCGCAGGCCCCGCTGATCGCCGAGATCAACCGGCTGAAGCGGGCGAAGAACGCGGTCATCCTGGCCCACAACTACATGACGCCGGAGATCTTCCACGGGGTCGGCGACTATGTCGGCGACAGCCTGGGGCTGGCCAAGGAAGCGGCCAGGTCCGACGCGGCGGTGATCGTCCAGGCGGGCGTCCACTTCATGGCCGAGACCTCGAAGGTCCTGAGCCCTGAGAAGACCGTGCTGATCCCCGACCTCAGGGCCGGCTGCTCGCTGGCCGCCTCGATCACCGGCGCCGACGTGCGGCTGATCAAGCAGCGCTATCCGGGCCTGCCGGTGGTCACCTACGTCAACACCACCGCCGAGGTGAAGGCCGAGACCGACATCTGCTGCACCAGCGCCAACGCGGTGCAGGTGGTGGAGGAAGCCGCCCGCCTGTTCGGCGTCGACCGGGTGATCCTGATCCCCGACGAGTTCCTGGCCCGCAATGTGGCCCGCCAGACCGACATCAAGATCATCGCCTGGAAAGGCCGCTGCGAGGTGCACGAGCGGTTCACCGCCGAGGATATCCTGGAGATCAAGGCGGCCTATCCGGACGCCGAGGTGCTGGCCCACCCGGAATGCCCGGCCGAGGTGCTGGCGGTCTCCGACTTCGCCGGCTCGACGGCGGCGATGAACGACTACGTGCTCACGCGCAAGCCCAAGCGCGTCGTGCTGATCACCGAGTGCTCGATGGCCGACAACGTCGCCGCCGACGCCCACGAGACCGAGTTCTTGCGGCCCTGCAACCTCTGCCCGCACATGAAGCGGATCACCCTGGAGAACATCTACGAGGCCCTGCTGCACGGCCGCCACGAGGTGACGGTGGACCCGGCCATCGCGGAGCGCGCCCGGCTCGCCGTGCAGCGGATGGTCGACCTGCCGCCGCCGGCCCGGCCGGCCCGCTACGACCTGGTCAAGGCGCGCCACCACGTCGACGTGGAGCTGATCTGATGGAGCGGCTGCGCCACGACGGCGTGCTGGTGGTGGGCGCTGGGTTGGCGGGCCTTACGGCCGCGCTGGCCGCCGCGCCGCGCAAGGTGCTGCTGCTGACCGGCGCACCGCTCAACCACGGCTGTTCCTCGGCCTGGGCGCAGGGCGGCATGGCCGCGGCGCTCTCCGCCGACGACGCGCCGGCCCTGCACGCACAGGATACGGTGGCGGCCGGCGCGGGCCTGGTGGACCCGGCCATGGCGCGCCTGCTGGCCGAGGAAGGCCCGGCGGCGGTGCGGGCGCTGGCGGCGCTCGGCGCGCCGTTCGACCGGCTGGAGGGCGGCGGCTTCGCCCAGAGCCTGGAAGCGGCCCACTCGCGGCCCCGCATCGCCCGGGTGAAGGGCGACCAGGCCGGCCGGGCGATCATGGAGGCGGTGACGGTGGCCGCCCTCGCCGCGCCGCACATCCAGGTGAGGGTGGGCTATCGGCTGCGCGGCCTGTTGCAGGATGCGAACGGCCGGGTGCGCGGCGTGATCGCCGAGACCAAGGGCCGGACGATCGAGATCACCGCCGCGGCGGTGGTGCTGGCGACCGGCGGGATCGGCGGCCTCTATGCGGTGACCACCACCCCGGCCGAGCTGACCGGCGACGGCCTGGGCCTGGCGGCCCGGGCGGGCGCCCTGATCGGCGATCCGGAGTTCGTGCAGTTCCACCCGACCGCCATCGACATCGCCCGCGACCCAGCGCCGCTCGCCACCGAGGCGCTGCGCGGCGAAGGGGCGGTGCTGGTGGGCGCGGACGGCCAGCGGTTCATGGGCCGCTACCATCCGGACGCCGAGCTGGCCCCGCGCGACGTGGTGGCCCGCGCCCTGCACGCCGAGCGCGAGGCGGGTCGTGGGGCCTTCCTGGACGCCCGGGCGGCGGTGGGGCAGGCCTTCCCCGAGGACTTCCCGGCGGTGTTCGCGGCCTGCCTGGCGGGCGGCGTCGATCCGCGGGTCCAGCCGATCCCCGTGGCGCCAGCCTGCCACTACCACATGGGCGGGATCGCCGCCGACCAGCGCGGCGCCACGACGCTGGCCGGGCTCTACGCCGCCGGCGAGTGCGCCTCGACCGGGGTGCACGGCGCGAACCGGCTGGCCTCCAACTCATTGCTGGAAGCCGCAGTGTTCGGGACCCGCGCCGGCCGCGCGGCGGCGGAAGAGACTGACCCCGGGACCCCGGTCCTGCACGGCCAGCCCGCGCCGGACCTACCGGACGCCGGGTTGCAGGCCCTGCGCCTGGCCATGAGCCGCGACGCCGGCGTGGTGCGCGACGCGGCCGGCCTCAACCGCCTGCTGACCGAGATCGACGCCCTGGAGGCGGCCCATGGCGCGGCCCCGGCGCTGATCGCCGCGCGGCTGGTCGCGACCTGCGCGCTGGCCCGCACCGAGAGCCGCGGCGGCCACTTCCGCGCCGACGCGCCGGAGCTGAAGGCGCCGGTCCGCACCTTCGTCCGCCTCGCTGACCTGCCGAGCGCCTCGCCCTTCCGGTTCGCCGCGGAATGATCGAGCCCTTGCCCGATCTGCTCATCGCCCCGATCGTCCGCGCCGCCCTGGCGGAGGACCTCGGCCGCGCCGGCGACGTGACCGCCCAGGCCTGCATCCCGGCCGAGGCGCGGCTTTCGGCGGTGTTCGCCACCCGCAAGTCCGGGGTGATCGCGGGCCTCGCCTGCATCCGCCTGGCGGTCGCCGAGCTCGATCCGAGGGCCGACGTCCGCCTGCTGGTCAGCGACGGGGAGAAGGTCTCGGCGGGCGCCAAGCTGGCCTGGGTCGAGGGCGACGCGCGCGCCCTGCTCGCCGCCGAGCGCACGACGCTGAACCTGCTCGGCCGGCTCTGCGGGATCGCCACCCTGACGCGGGCCTATGTGGACGCCGTGGCCGGGACCGGTGCGCGGATCGTCGACACACGGAAGACCACGCCGGGCCTGCGGGCGCTGGAGAAGTACGCGGTGCGCTGCGGCGGCGGGGTGAACCACCGGTTCGGCCTGGATGACGCCATCCTGATCAAGGACAACCATGTGGCCGCCTGCGGCTCGGTGGGCGAGGCCGTGCGCCGCGCCAAGGCCACCGCCGGCCACCTGATGAAGGTCGAGGTGGAAGTCGACAGCCTGGCCCAGCTCGACGAGGCCCTGGCCGAAGCGCCGGACGTGATCATGCTCGACAACTTCAGCCTGGAAGACCTGCGCGCCGCCGTGGGCCGGACGGACGGCAAGGTGGTGCTGGAGGCCTCCGGCGGGATCACCCTGGAGACCGTGCGCGCGGTCGCCCAGACCGGCGTCGAGGTGATCAGCGTGGGCGCCCTCACCCACTCGGTGAGCGTCCTCGATATCGGCCTCGACGCCGTCTGAGCGCCCCCTAGGCCTGCGCCGTCTCCGCCGCGCGCTGCGGGATCAGGGGCTTTCCGGTCTCCACCAGGGTCTTCAGGTTGGAGAGGATCTGCGGCCAGCCGCCGGACACCGCCTGGATCAGCTGCGAGGCGTCGCGCGGGATGGAGTGGGTGACGGTCAATTTCACGGCCTCGCCCTGCGGTTCCAGCTCGAACAGGCAGTGCGACCAGCCTTCCGCCTTCAGCTCCGGCTTGAACTCGTTGCGCCACTTGAGCGCCAGCCGCCGCGGCGGCTCGAACTCCAGAACCTCGCCGGTGTCGGCGGTGCGCCCGTCGGTCAGCACCAGCTTCCAGGGTCCGCCGACCCGCCAGTCGGTCTCGGTCCTGACGCCCATCCACCACTGCGGGATGAAGTCGGTGTCGGTCAGCGCCTGCCAGAGCTTCTCGGGCGTCGTGCGGATGTAGGTGACGTAGATGAAGGTGCTTTCGGCCATCGGGAGGCCTCCTCTTCTGAAGGGTGTCAGTCGGGCTTTTCCAGCGCCGCCTTGAGGGCGGAGAGCGCCGCGAGTTGCTGCTGCTGGAATTTCGAAATCCAGCGCTCGGCGATCCCCTGGATCGGCACGGGATTGAGGTAGTGCAGCTTCTCCCGTCCCTGGCGGCGGGTGGCGATCAGATTGGCCGCCTCGAGGAGGACCAGATGCTTGGTCACCGCCTGGCGGCTCATGTTCAGGCCCTCGCAGAGCTCGGACAGGGTCTGCCCGCTGGTCTCGTGCAGCCGGTCGAGCAACCGCCGGCGGCTTGCATCCGCCAGCGCCCGAAAGACCGCGTCGTCGTTCATGGCGCTAATATGCAACTATTTGGTTGCCTGTCAAGGCCGACGGAGCTGGCCGCGCGCCGCGCCCTAGGCCGGCTGCAGGCGGCGCGCCGCTTCCTCCGCCGCCGCCGCGCGCGAGGCGACCAGCGGGGCCATGCGGGCCCGGACCTCCGCCAGCACCTCGGGTCGCGCCAGCTCCGGCCGCCCGCTGCGGAACGGCGGATCTGGGGCGTATTCCAGGCCAAGCTGCACCCGTTCCGCATGCGCCTGCCCGGCCAGTTCAGCCAGCAGCACGAAGCCGAAGTCGATGCCGGCGGTCACGCCGCCGCCGGTGATGATGTTCCCATCCCGCTCCACCCGCGCCTCGCTGACGATGGCGCCGAACGGGGTCAGCAGCTCGCGCCAGGCCCAGTGGCAGGCCGCCCGCTTGCCGGCCAGGAAGCCGGCGGCGGCCAGGATCAGCGAGCCCGTGCAGACCGAGGTGACGTATTTCGCCGTCGCGCCCAGGCGGCGGATCTCAGCCATGAAGGCTTCGTCGAGCATGGTCTCGGCGCAGCCGTAGCCGCCGGGGACCAGCAGGACATCGCAGGCCGGGACCTTGGCGAGGTCGGTGAGCCAGGCGAACACCAGCCCGTCGGTTTCGATGTCGCGGGCGCCCAGTGAGGCGGTGATCACCTCGGCGTTCGGCGCGCGGCTCAGCACCTGGTGCGGGCCGGTGAAATCCAGCTGGGTCACGCCCGGGTAGAGGGCGATCAGGATGACGGTCTTCGGCATGGGACGCCTCGCCAGGATTTGACGGGACCAATCTAGCGGGCCTAGCTTGCGGCCGGAATGCCGTTGTTCCCTCGGATCCTGCCATGACCCGCCGCATCGCCTTCGTGATCTATCCGGGCTTCCAGCTGCTCGACGCCACTGGCCCGATCGCCGCCTTCGACATCGCCGCACGCTACCAGCCGGGCGCCTATTCGATCGAGGTGGTGGCGGCGGGTGGCGGCCAGGTGATGAGCACGGCCGGCGTCGCGGTGATGGCGGCCGACCTGCCCGCCGGACCGTTCGACACCCTGGTGGTCTCCGGCGGCGAGGGCTCGCGGGATTTCGCGGCGCTGGCGGGCCTGCTCGAGTGGCTCAAGGGCCAGGCGCGGACCGCCCGGCGGATCGCCAGCGTCTGCACCGGCGCCTATGTCCTGGCCGAGGCGGGCCTGCTGGAGGGCCGCCGGGCGACCACCCACTGGGCGCACACCGAGCATTTCGGCGGCCGCTACCCGGGGGTTCGGCTGGAGGCCGACCGGATCTTCATCCGCCAGGACGAGGTCTGGACCTCGGCCGGGATCACCGCCGGCATCGATCTGGCGCTGGCGCTGATCGAGGACGACCTGGGCGCCCAGATGGCGCGGCGCACGGCGCAGCAGCTGGTGATGCATCACCGCCGGCCGGGCGGCCAGTCGCAGTTCTCGGCCCTGCTGGACTCCGGCGGCGTGCATGGCCGCTTCGCCGAGCTGATGGACTGGATCCGCGAGCGGCTGGGCGAGCCCCTGAACGTCGAGCAGCTGGCCGACGAGGCGGCGATGAGCCCGCGCCACTTCGCCCGCGCCTTCCGCGCCGAGACCGGGCTGACGCCGGCCAAGGCGGTGGAGCGGCTGCGGCTGGAGGCGGCCCGGCTGCGGGTCGAGACCTCGGGCGAACCGATCGACCGGGTGGCCGAGGCCGTGGGCTTCGGCGATCCGGAGCGCATGCGGCGCGCCTTCCTGCGGACCTTCGGCCAGCCGCCCCAGGCGATCCGCCGCGCGGCGCGGGTCTAGGAGGCGGCGGTCTCCGTCGACTTGGTCGCGGGTTCGGCGTCGCTGGCCTTGGAGAGGCCTTGCGGCGGCGCGTCGGGCAGCTTGACCCCGGCCTTGGCGTCCTTGTTGCCGGCCTGGGCCGTGGGCGTCGGAGCGGTGTCGGCCTTCTGCACCAGGGCCGCGGCCAGGCGCAGGGTCGGACCCTTGCCGCCGTCGGCCGGCAGCGAGGTGAACACCGCGTGCTGCGGCTCGACCTGGATGTCCGGCGCATGCGGGTTGAAGCGGTAGAAGATGTGCAGGCCCACCTGGGCGACGCGCAGCATCTTCGGACCCCAGTCCGGCGAGACGTCGGCGGTGTGGTAGTGGGTCGCCGAGCCCACGTCGCGCAGGACGTAGCCGGACAGCGCCCGGGCGGCCACGCTGCGGGCGGTTTCCCAGGCGTCCTGCTCGCGGCCGCGGCGGCGCATCGAGCCGTCGCAGGCGAAGGAGAACTGGCAGCCGGCGTTGGCGCGCTGGAAGACCACGCCGCAGACGGTCTTGGGGAAGCGCGGGTTCTTCACCCGGTTCATCACCACCTGGGCCACGGCCTGCTGGCCGCGCACGGCCTCGCCGCGGGCCTCGTAGTAGACCGCGTCGGTCATGCAATCGAGGTCGCGGGCCTGCTGCAGCAGCTCGGGATGGGCCTCACGGGCCTGCAGCCGGTCGGTGAGCAGCTGCAGCTGGCGGTCCGGCGCGGTGTCGTCGGCGGCCGACGGATCGTGCGCCGCGGCCAGGCGCAGCACCACGGGGTCCGAGGCCTCGCGCTGGACCACGGATTCGGAGAAGTCGCCGGCCGCGACCTGGGCCACGCGCTCGGCGCGGGCGTGGTCGGTGGCGGCTTGCGCCATCCCGCCGGCCATATAGGTCGCGCCCAGGGCCAGGCCAACGCCTGAACCAATCAAAGCGGCGCTCATCAACACGCGCCGATCGGCGCGCGCCTGCGTTCCATAACTCAAAATGATCTCGTCCTAAACGACGAGGGCGACATGCCCCCCGACAGATGTCGCCGCGGTCGCTCCTGCACTTGCTGGCAGCGTCCGCCGGCAGGCCTGCCCGGGACTCGAGGGGGGCAGGCGACGGCAAATGATGAACGGTCTATGAAGGAATTGAGCGGGCCTTGCAAGCCTATTGTGCAGTGCAGCAATAGTGTCGCGCCGGCTTAACCATATGTCTCCATTCGATCCACTTCGCCGTTGCCCCCGCAAGAGCCACGCCATCTCGGAGAATCCCGGAACCTTCGCCGCAATCGCCTCGTTTGTTGACCAGTCACCTGACGACCGGAGATTAACCCTATGCGCAAGACGCTGACCCTGCTCGCCGCCGCGGGCGCCGCCCTGGCCCTGGCCGCCTGCGGGCACGACATGGAACAACGGGCCGCCTCGGGCGGCGTGGCCGGCGCCGTGGTCGGCGGCCCGGTGGGCGCCGTGGTCGGCGCGACGGCCGGCGCTGCGACCAGCGTCGCGGTCGACAAGGGCAAGTAGGCCGCCGCGAACGCCGGGCCGTCCGGCGCGGCGTTCGGTGACCCCGGTCACATCCGAGATCCAAGCTTGGCCGTATCTCCCTCCCGCAACGGGACAGGGACCACGGCCATGCGCCACATCATCATCGCTCTGATCGCGCTGGCCGGCAGCCTCTTCCTGCTGTCGACGGCGGCAGGCGGGCTCTAGGCGCGCGTGCTATGCTCCCCCTCCAAAGCGAGGGGAGCTCATGGGACGCCACAGCAATCTATTCCGGGCCGCTCTGGCCGCCGCCCTACTGATCGCCGGCGTCGCCAGCGCCGCGCCGCGCGCGCACGCCGGCGCCGACCGCTATGCCGAGAACGGCGGGGTGAAGATCCACTACGTGGTGCAGGGCAAGGGCCCGCTGGTGGTGCTGATCCACGGCTTCCCCGACTACTGGGCGACCTGGAAGCCCCTGATGAAGACCCTGAACGCCGCCGGCTACCGGACCGCGGCCCTGGACCTTCGCGGCTACAACCTCTCAGACAAGCCCAAGGGCGTGGCGGCCTACGCCATGCCGAACCTGGTGGGCGACGTGGCGGCGGTGATCCAGGCCGAGGGCCAGAAGGATTCCATCGTCATCGGCCACGACTGGGGCGCGGCGATCGCCTGGAACGTGGTGCTGACCCGGCCCGAGCTGGTCAACAAGCTGGTGATCCTGTCCGTCCCCCATCCGGCCGGCCTGGCCCGCGAGCTCGCCACCAACAAGGCCCAGCAGGAGGGCTCCAACTACGCCCGCAACTTCCAGAAGGAGGGCTCGGAGAAGGCGCTCACCGCCGAGGGCCTCGCCCGCTGGGTCCAGGATCCCAAGGAGAAGCCGGGCTATGTCGCCGCCTTCCAGCGCTCCGACTTCGCCGCGATGATGAATTACTACCGCGCCAACTATCCGCGCGGCACGGGCGCGGAGGTCGCGGCCGCAGCGCCGCCCGCCTTCCCGCCGATCAAGGTCCCGGTGCTGGTGATCCACGGCATGAAGGACACCGCCCTCAACGCCGCCGGCCACAACGGCACCTGGGAGCATGTCACCGCCGATACGACGATCCTGATGGTCCCAACCGCCGGCCACTTCGTTCAGCATGATGCGGAGGCCCTGGTCGATGTGACCATCCGCGATTGGCTGAACCAGCGGAGGTAGGCGTGGCGAGACCGACAGTCGGAAAGGCGCTGCTGGCGGCGGTCGGCCTGGTGGCCGGCGCCTTCGTGGTGCGCGGCGCGATCCAGCGGGCGGGCCGGGCGAAAGCCTACCTGGCCGAGGGCATCGACGAGAAGACCTGGATCCGGCTGGGCGGCGTCGACCAATGGGTGACGATCCGCGGCCGCGACGAGGCCAATCCGCTGATCCTGGTGCTGCACGGCGGGCCGGGCTCGGCGCTGAGCCTCCTGGCCCACAAGGTCTCGCCGCACTGGGACGAGTATTTCACCATCGTCCACTGGGACCAGCGCGGCGCGGGCCGCACCTTCGCCCGCAACGGCAAGGCCGGCTGCGGCGAACTGACCATCGGCCGGCTGGTGGTGGACGGGATAGAGCTCTCGGAAGAGCTGCAGCGGCGCTTCCCCGGCCGGCCGCTGGTGCTGCTGGGCTGGTCCTGGGGCAGCCTCCTGGGGCTGGAGATGATCCGCGCCCGGCCGGACCTGTTTGCGGCCTTCGTCGGCACCGGCCAGGTGGTCGACATGGTCCGCGGCGAGCAGATGTCCTATTTCGGCGCCGTCGACCGGCTGCGGGCCAAGGGCGACGAGCGGGCCGCCCAGACGCTGGAGGCGATCGGTCCGCCGCCCTACCCCTCGATCAAGGCGCTGGGCAAGCAGCGCAAGCTGCTGGTCTCCACCATGCCCAAGGCCGAGCGCCAGGCGGTGGGCGGGATGACCCTGCGGTTGCTGCTGGCGCCAGATTCCAAGCTAAAGGACATGGCGACCTACTTGGCGGCCGTGCTGTTCAGCGTGGGCAGGCTCTGGGGCCAGATCACCGAATGGCGGCTGGCCGACGGCGGCCTCGCCTTCGACGTGCCGCTGGTCTTCCTGCAGGGCGAGCTCGACCTGATCACCCCCACCCCGCTGCTCACCGAGATGGCCGCCAAGCTAAAAGCGCCCTCCGTGACGCTCGAGATCTTCGAGGGCGCCGGCCACGAGGCGCCCATGACCCACCCCGACGCCTTCCGCCGCCAGCTGGTGGAGAAGGTGCTGCCGCTGGTCAGTCCAAAGCCGAAGCCCAAGCGCAAACCTAGGGCGCGTAAGACGACCTGATCTTCACGCCCCAGTGGCCGGCCTCCAGCGTGATCACATAGACGCTGTCGAAGCCGCCGATCACCGAGCCGTCCTTCCGGTAGCGGGTGAAGCGGGTGTCGATGTGCACCTTGTCGGGGCCGGCGTGGATCACCTCGCGGCGGTCCCACTTGGAGTGGTCCCATTCGGCCAGGGCGCCGGTGGTGTAGCGCTCGGGCTTCATGTCGCCTGGGTTGAGGGTGACCAGGCCCTGCGAGGCCAGCCGGACCGACGGGAAGTTGAAGGTCTTCTCGAAGGCCGGGATGTCGCGGGCGTTGAAGGCCGCCAGGAAGTCGTCCAGCACGGCCTGGGCGGCGGCGACCTCGGCGGGGTGGTCGGCGGGACTGGGCATCGGCAGCTCCGAGGATCAGCGGGCGGTTGTTGCCAACCCGCTGTCAGCAACATGTCGCAGCGGGGTGGCGTTGAGGAGTGGGAAAACCTACCTTCGGGCGATGCCGCGCACCACCGTCACCACCCCCGCGCCCGGGCCGGGCGTCGCCGAGATGCCGGTCGATTTCGACTATGGCGAAGGCGGCGGCGTGCTGTGGAAGCCGCACCGCCCTGCCCGGCCGGCGAAGTCGGAGGGCGGGCGGAAGTTCAAGCTGGTCTCGGACTACGATCCGGCCGGCGACCAGCCGCAGGCGATCCGCGAGCTGGTGGCCGGCATCGCCGAGCGCGAGCACGACCAGGTGCTGCTGGGCGTCACCGGCTCCGGCAAGACCTTCACCATGGCCAAGATCATCGAGGAGACCCAGCGTCCCGCCCTGATCCTGGCCCCCAACAAGACCCTGGCCGCCCAGCTCTATTCCGAGTTCAAAAGCTTCTTCCCGGAGAACGCGGTCGAGTTCTTCGTCAGCTACTACGACTATTATCAGCCTGAGGCGTACGTCCCTCGGACGGATACCTACATCGAGAAGGACAGCTCGATTAACGAGCAGATCGACCGCATGCGCCACTCGGCGACGCGGGCGATCCTGGAGCGCGACGACGTGATCATCGTCGCCTCGGTCTCCTGCATCTACGGCATCGGCTCGGTCGAGACCTACACGGCCATGACCTTCGACCTGAAGCCGGGCGAGAAGCTGGACGAACGCAAGCTCTTGGGCGACCTCGTGGCCCTGCAATACAAGCGCAACGACGCCGCCTTCGAGCGCGGATCGTTCCGCCGGCGCGGCGACACCATCGAGATCTTCCCCGCCCACTACGAGGACCGCGCCTGGCGGATCAGCCTGTTCGGCGACGAGATCGAATCCATCACCGAGTTCGACCCGCTGACCGGCAAGAAGACCGCCGACCTGACGAACGTCCGAATCTACGCCAACAGCCACTACGTGACGCCGCGGCCGACGCTCAACCAGGCGATCATCTCGATCAAGGACGAGCTGAAGGCGCGGCTGGACTGGATGGTGGCCAACGGCAAGCTGCTTGAAGCCCAGCGGCTGGAGCAGCGCACCACCTTCGACATGGAGATGATCCAGGCCACCGGCTCCTGCGCCGGGATCGAGAACTACAGCCGCTACCTGACCGGCCGCAGGCCGGGCGAGCCGCCGCCGACCATGTTCGAATATGTGCCGGACAACGCGCTGCTGTTCGTCGACGAGAGCCACCAGACCATCCCGCAGATCGGCGGCATGTACCGCGGCGACTATCGGCGGAAGTTCACCCTCGCCGAGTACGGCTTCCGCTTGCCGTCCTGCCTGGATAACCGGCCGCTGAAGTTCGAGGAATGGGACGCCATGCGGCCGGACACGGTGGCGGTGAGCGCCACCCCCGGCCCCTGGGAGATCGAGCGGGCCGGCGGGGTGTTCGCCGAGCAGGTGATCCGGCCGACCGGCCTGATCGATCCGCCGGTCGAGGTCAGGCCCGTGGCCAAGGACGGCTTCAGCCAGGTGGACGACGTGATCGCCGAGGTGCGCGAGACCGCGGCGAAGGGCTACCGCAGCCTGATCACCGTCTTGACCAAGAAGATGGCCGAGGACCTCACCGAATACATGCACGAGCAGGGCCTGCGGGTCCGCTACATGCACTCCGACGTCGACACCCTGGAGCGGATCGAGATCATCCGCGACCTCAGGCTGGGCGCCTTCGACAGCCTGGTGGGCATCAACCTGCTGCGTGAGGGGCTGGATATACCCGAGTGCGGCCTGGTGGCCATCCTCGACGCCGACAAGGAGGGCTTCCTGCGCTCGGAGACCAGCCTGATCCAGACCATCGGCCGGGCGGCGCGCAACATCGACGGCAAGGTGATCCTCTACGCCGATCAGGTCACCGGCTCCATGGAGCGGGCCATGGCCGAGACCTCGCGCCGGCGGGAGAAGCAGGAGGCCTACAACCTCGAGCACGGCATCACGCCCGCCTCCATCAAGTCCTCGATCAAGGACATCCTGGCGAGCCCCTACGAGAAGGACCACGTGCTGGTGCCGGTGGGCGTGGCCGAGGACGGCAAGCCGTTCTTCGGCGACAACTTCAAGACCACGCTGAAGGACCTCGAGGCGAAGATGCGCGAGGCCGCCGCCAACCTGGAGTTCGAGACCGCCGCGCGGCTGCGCGACGAGATCAAGCGGCTGAAGATGCTCGACCTGGAGTTCGCCTCGGACGCCCTGGCCGCCCCGGGGGAGACCGGCAATCGCGAGGCGGTGAAACAGGTCAAGGCCGAGGTGCGGGCCGAGCGGGCCGCGGAGTTTCGCAAGCGGCGGCGGTAGCCGCCCCTCCCCCGCTCATCCCTTTTTTGGAACACGGACCCGCACGGACCGGCGTTGACAAGTATGGCGCCCTGCCCGGCGCGGAGCTATCTTCCGGGCATGGAGTCCGCTTCAGACCTCCGCCGAGAACTGGAAGTCGCCATTGCGGACGTACGGCGTCGCATCGAGGCGACCGAGGTTCGGCTGGGAAGCGGCTTTCCGGTCGAGGCGGTGGGACGCGACCGAATCCGCAGTCGACTACATCAGACGCTGGCGGAGCTTGAGCAAGCCCTCGCCAATGTTGGGGCCGACGAGGCCTAAAGGCCCACGCGGCGGGGCCGCTGGTGCAGAAGCCAGCCTCGTCAGGCGGCGGAGCTGTAGGCCGGCAGGGACATCTGGGCCTCCACCACGGCGTCCTCGGCATGCCAGACGTGCGGCTTATCGCAGGCCGGGCAGCGGAAGGCGTGGCCCTCGCCCATGGTCGTCAGGTCGAAGGCCGGCGCGCGCTGGCCCGTCGGCACGAGGGTTCCGGTGGTCGGGCAGGTCGTCAGGATGCGAGGCATATACCCCTAACGCCCCGAAACGGCGCAGGTTGCCGCGCGCGGGAAAGAAACCCACCGAGAATCAGCGGCTTGCCTAGTCGAACACCGCGGCCATCCCACCGTCCCCGCGGGCGCGCAGGCGGTAGACCGCGGCGGGGATCAGGTTGGCGACCACCGCGTAGACGGCCAGGAAGGGCGCCGCGAGCAGCGCCGAGGCCAGGTCATGGAGGCGGATGTAGTGGAAGAGCGGGAGCGTGCCGGCGAGCAGCGGGGGCGCGCCCAGCACCAGGAAGGTGAGCGCGCTCGGCCAGACCACGCCGCGCATCCGCGCCCAGGACCGCCCGGGCGCCGCCGCGGCCTCGCCCAGCAGCAGGCCGATCGGCCACAGCAGCAGCCGGAGGCAGACCCAGATGGCCAGCGGATAGATGAGGGTGTTCGCCAGGGACAGGAGGCTCATGCCCCGGGCGAGGCCGACCGTCGACGAGGTCATGGCCCTGAGGGCGACGGTCTCCAGCTGCGGCAGCAGGGCGACCAGCACATTGACCGCCACATAGGCGCCGAGGCCGGCGTCGACCCGCCGCCACGCCGCGCCGGGCTGCAGCAGCAGGCGCAGCGTGGCCGCCGAGATCAGCGCCAGCGCCAGGGTCTGCGCCAGGGTCGAGGCGAACTGGGCGGCGGAGAACAGCGGCCGTGGCCCCAGCCCGACGCTGGCCGAGGCTTGCAGCGAGACGGCGCTGGCCGCCGTCAGCACCAGCCACACCCCCGCGAGCTGCGGCGCCACCGGCCGCGCCAGCCGCCATGCCGCGGCGATCAGGTCGCCCATGGTCGGGGGCGGTTCCAGGCTGTCGTACGGTGGTTTCGGCATGATGGCCCCCTGGCGCGGGACGAGGTTGCCGCTGCGGGTGAGGCCTGTCCAGGCGGCGCGGGTTAGCGCGCCATGGGTGATGCAACGACTCGCTCTCAACCTCCCTCCACGCCCCCTCAGAAAATATCCCTGCGCCCACCGTGCCCCAGGTCACAGCCGTTAACTTTACGGTGTGGCTTTGAATCCCCACATCAGGGCTCAACGGCCGCGGTTGGCGCCGTTCATGTATCTGTCAGGGAACCTGTGCCGTCTTAGTACGTAACCGAGGGCCAGGACTGGATACCCCTTCAGACGTGGTCCATCGGGGACTGCGGGGGGTGCCCGAATTCCTGGGTTGGCGATTTGAGGTATTACCGAATGTCACCGTCTCTCTCTGTGGTCGCCGATAACGACCTGAAGTCTACGCCGAAGTCCGAGACCGTCGCCGAGCGGGTCCGCCGGCTGCAAAGCGAAGCCAAGCAGCTGGCCAAGGATCACGTCCGGTCGCTGTCGGCCGCGATGGTCAACGTCGAGCAGATGGCCGCCGAAATCGCCGAGGGCGGCGAAGCCTATCCGCCCGGCATCCGCGACCTGGCTCGCCGGCTCGTGGAAGACTGCGAAGCCCGCGTCCAGACGCTGGAAGCCATCGTCTCGCGCACCCTCTAAGAGGGGCGCGGGCGGTCCCGCCACGGCTGGCCTCGAGGGAAGCGATTTCCGGGGTCAGGCCAGCCGGCGGGGGGCTTCGCTGGGACGGGAGGGCGTCGGGGCCCTTCGGACACGGCGAGGCCACGGCGAACGCCCAGACGTTAACCCCATCCGCTAAGCACGATCGACCCGCCGGGAGGCGGGTTTTTTCATGGGCGGCGCGGGGCATGAACCACCGAATACACGGAAGAAAGAGGGAGCCACGGATGGGGCGATCCGGCGGCGTGGCGGCGGCTTCGAGGCTGCTTAGATTGGCCACGAAAAACACGAAAAACACGGACGCGCCCTGCGCGCGGCAGCGCGCGATCCAATCCTGCACGGCCGGGTCAGATCCCGCCTTCGGCGCAGCGGGCAGTGAGCGTTCGTGTTTTTCGTGTTTTTCGTGGCTGAAAATGCGACGGCGACGCACCTCGGCCTCGCCAGACCGGCCATCCGTGGAATCCGTGGTTCCCTACCCCACCAGGTCGCGGAACTCGCGGCTGCGGCGGAGCCAGGCGGCGGCGTAGCCGCAGATGGGGGTGAGGCGGAGGTTCTTGGCGCGGGCGTCGGCGGAAAGCGCGGCCATCAGGCGCCCGGCCGCGCCGGTGCCGCGCAGGGCCGGCGGGCTCTCGACGTGATCGATGTAGAGACGCTCGCCGGTGCGGCGGTAGTCGGCCCAGGAGGTCTGGCCCTGCTCGTCCATCTCATAGCGTTCGCCCGTATCGCGCAGCTCGCTCATGGGGTCCTCCTGGGCCAAGCTCTTTGGGGTGACAGGAACCGCGTGGCGACCTGTCCTGATCCCGATTAGCCTGCAAACTGGGCGTTGGCGCGGGGAGTCTCAAGATGGGGCGCAGGGTCTGGATCGCTTTGGGACTGGGCGTGCTGGCGGCGGCCGGGTGCCAGAAGAAAACCGAGACCGTAACGCCGGCGCCGGCCACGGCCGCCGCACCGGCGACGCCGCAGATGACGCCGCCGGCCCGCAGGCCCGGGCTCTGGGAGCAGCGGGTCTCGAACGGCGACTATGTGCAGGTGACGCGGATCTGCCTGGATGCGGCGGTGGACGCCAAACTGTCGTGGTGGGGGCAGCAGGCGACGCAGGACATCTGCCAGAAGAACCTGTTCACCCACCGGCCGGACGGGGCGTGGGCGGTGTCCTCCGTCTGCGACATGGGGACCGGCGGCAAGGTGACCACGGCGGGGACGGCGACCGGGGATTTCGCATCCAAGTACCAGCTGAGGGCCGAGAGCTCGACGGTGGGCGCGGCCGCGCCGCAGATGAACGGCGTGCATCGGTTCGTCATCGACGCGGCCTGGATGGGGGCGTGTCCGGCGGGGATGCAGCCGGGCGACATGACCCTGCCGGGCGGGGTGAGGATCAATCTGCTGGGGAAGTAGGGGGGACCACGGATTTCACGGATGGGGCGATCCGGAGGCGTGGGGGCGGCTTTGAGGCCGCTTAGATTGGCCACGAAAAACACGAAAAACACGAACGCGCCCTGCGCGCGGCTGCGCGCGATCCAATCCTGCACGGCCGGGTCAGATCGCGCCTTCGGCGCAGCGGGCAGGCCCGTTCGTGTTTTTCGTGTTTTTCGTGGCTGAAAACGGGACGGCGACGCCGCCTCGGGCCTGCCGGACGGGCGATCCGTGAAATCCGTGGTCCCCCATCCCCGTCATCACCCGGATCAGCCTGCGGCTGACCGTGGGATGACGGCAGGGGGCTAGACCAATTCCACCGCCATGGCGGTGGCTTCGCCGCCGCCGATGCAGAGGGCGGCGACGCCTTTCTTGAGGCCGCGGGCTTCGAGGGCCGAGAGGAGGGTGGCCAGGATGCGGGCGCCGCTGGCGCCGATGGGGTGGCCGAGGGCGCAGGCGCCGCCGTTGACGTTGAGTTTCGAGCGGTCGATGCCGAGGTCGCGCTCGGCGACCATGGCGACCACGGCGAAGGCCTCGTTGACCTCGAACAGGTCGACGTCGTCGACGCTCCAGCCGGCGCGCTTCAGCAGCTTCTGGATGGCCGGAACCGGGGCGGTGGCGAACTGGCTGGGCTCGTGGGCGTGGGCGGCGTGGGCGACCACCCGGGCGACGATGGTCATGCCGAGCTTCTTCGCGACGCTCTCGCGGGTCATCACCAGGGCCGCGGCGCCGTCGGAGATCGAGGAGGCGTTGGCGGCGGTGATGGCGCCGTCCTTGGCGAAGGCGGGCTTCAGGGTGGGGATCTTGGCCGGGTCGGCCTTCATCGGCTGCTCGTCGTCCTCGATCAGCACCGCGCCCTTGCGGGTGACCACCTCGAAGGGGGTGATCTCGCGCTTGAAGGCGCCCGAGGCGGTGGCGGCCTTGGCGCGGGTGAGCGAGCCGATGGCGTAGTCGTCCATGGCCTGGCGGGTGAACTGGTAGTGCTTCGCCGTCTCCTCGGCGAACGAGCCCATCAGCCGGCCGGGCTCGTAGGCGTCCTCCAGGCCGTCCAGGTACATGTGGTCGTAGAGGGTGTCGTGGCCGATGCGGGCGCCGGCGCGGTGCTGCTTGGAGAGGTAGGGGGCGTTGGTCATGCTCTCCATGCCGCCGGCGACGACCACGTCGACCGTGCCGGCCGCCAGGCTGTCGGCGGCGAGGATGGCGGCCTGCATGCCGGAGCCGCACATCTTGTTGACCGTGGTGGCCTCCACCGAGGTGGGCAGGCCCGCGCCCAGCGCCGCCTGGCGGGCCGGGGCCTGGCCGAGGCCGGCCGGCAACACGCAGCCCATCAGGATCTGCTCGACGGCGTCGGGGGCGACGCCCGCGCGCTCCACGGCGGCGCGGACGGCGGCGGCGCCCAACTCGGTGGCCTTCACAGGCGCGAACACGCCCTGGAAGCCGCCCATGGGGGTGCGGGCGTAGCTGGCGATGACGACGGGGTCGGCGGGGGTGTGGGTCATGGGCGGGATATAGCGATGCGCCCCCACATCGTCATCCTCCGGTCATGCGAAGCGCGATCCGGAGGACCCAAGCGGCGGGGCCATATCCTGTGGCTCGGCTTGGGTCCCACGGATCAGCCTGCGGCCGACCGTGGGATGACGGTCAATGCTTGTGGTTCAGCCCCTTCAGAGTTTCCGCCAGCCGCGCCTCCTTGCCGACCTTGCCGCCTTTCTTGGCGGCGGCGTGGAGTTTGGCGGCGGGGATCTTCTCGTCCTTGGGGACGTGCAGGGCCTCGTGCAGGGCACCCTTCTTCTGGGTCGCGCCGGCGATCCATTTCTTCTTCTCGGCCATGGCAGGTCTCCTTTGGGGAGATAACTGGCGGGGGCGCGGTGGGGTTTCGCATCTCCGTCATCCTCCGGTCGCGCGGCACGCGCGATCCGGAGGACCCAAGCGGCGTCGCCACATCCTAAGAGTCAGCTTGGGTCCCACGGATCAGCCTGCGGCTGACCTTGGGATGACGGTTTTTATGAAGCCCGCACAGCCCCGGCGATGAAGCCGCCGCCGAGAACGCGAGTGGGAGCTTCGGGGGCGTAGAGGACGCAGGCCTGGCCGGGGGCGACGCCTTCTTCCGGGGCGTCGAAGAGCACGCCGGGGGCGGCGTCCACGATCGCCAGATAGCCGGGGACCGGCTCGCGGGTGGAGCGGACGCGGGCGAGCACCGGGCGCTGCGCCGCACAGGCGGCGGCGATGCTGGGGCCATCGCCGATCCAGTTGGTTTCCTTCAGCGTCAGCGCGTGGGTCAGCAGGGCTTCGCGCGGGCCGACGATCACCTGGCGGGCCTGGGCGTCGATGCGCACCACGAACAGCGGGTCGCCGACCGCGACGTTGAGCCCCCGGCGCTGGCCGATGGTGTAGCGGGTGACGCCGTCGTGGCGGCCGAGCACGCGGCCGTCGAGGTGGACGATGTCGCCGGGCTCGGCGCCGTGGGGCCTGAGGCGGTCGATGACCGTGGTGTAGCGGCCCTCGGGGACGAAGCAGATGTCCTGGCTGTCCGGCTTGTCGGCGACCGACAGGCGCAGGGCCGCGGCCGCCGCGCGCACGGCGGGCTTGGGCAAGGCCCCCAGCGGGAAGCGCAGGTAGGCCAGCTGTTCGGGCGTGGTGGCGAACAGGAAGTAGGACTGGTCGCGCGCCGGGTCGGCGGCGCGGTGCAGCTCGGGGCCGGCGGGGCCTTCGGCGCGGCGGACGTAGTGGCCGGTGGCCATGGCGGCGGCGCCCAGGTCGCGGGCGACGTCGACCAGGTCGCGGAACTTGACCGTCTGGTTGCAGCGGACGCAGGGGATCGGCGTCTCGCCGCGCAGGTAGGCGTCGGCGAAGTCCTCGATCACCTGCTCGCGGAACCGGCTCTCGTAGTCGAGGACATAGTGCGGGATGTTCAGCGCCTCGGCGGCCATGCGGGCGTCGTAGATGTCCTGGCCGGCGCAGCAGGCGCCCTTCTTCTGGATCGCGGCGCCGTGGTCGTAGAGCTGCAGGGTCACGCCGACCACGTCGTAGCCGGCCCTGGCCAGCAGGGCGGCGGTGACGGTGCTATCCACCCCGCCGGACATGGCGGCGACCACGCGGGCGCCCACCGGCAGGCGCACGGCGTCGCGGGCGGCCTCGAGCAGGCCGCCCGGAAGATCGGCGGACAGGTCGCCGGGGGTGAGCACGGGCGCGTTCATCGGGGGCTATGTAGCCGCTGGGGCGCGCGATTGCGAGTTTCCCTCCCCTCAGGGGAGGGGACTACTGGATCTGCAGCAGGCTCAGGAGGGAGGAGTCCTTCAAGGACTGGAACACCTGGGCGGCGGCGGCGAAGGAGGTCTGGGCCATCTGCAGGTCGGCGGCGGCCTTGCCCATGTCGGCGTCGGTGATGTTGCCCATCATCTCCGACAGCGTGTTCTGGCGGCTGGTGATGTCTGTGCCGACCGAGGTCACCCGCTGCTGCACCATGCCGTTCTGGGCGGTGACGTTGACCACGCTGGCGTGCACGGAATCGAAGGTGGCGAGCTGGCTCTGCAGGAAGGTCTGCTGGGCCGGGGTCAGGGTGCCGTTGAACGGGCCGCTGGCGCCCTGGGCGAAGGCCTCGACGCCCTGGAAGGCGGTGAGCAGGCCGGTGCCGACGTTGTCGGCCAGCACCCCGGTGGTGACGGTGGTGGAATCGTCGACCTGGGCCTGGGCCTTGAACTGGTCGTTCTGGAAGAAGGAGGAGACCGGCGGGCCGGCGGTGAGGTCGGAGAGCTGCACGGCCGTCACCGGCTGGGTGTTGATCGCCCCGCCGGACATCAGATAGGTGCCGTTGTACTTGGTGTTCATGGCGCCGACCGCCTGGGTCATGGCGCCCTGCAGCTCGCTCATCAGGGTGGTGCCGTCGCCGCTGGCCAGGGCGTCGGCGATCGCCGTGCGCGCGGTCTGGGTGGCGTCGGCCACCTGGTTCAGGGCGGTGTCCTGGGTGGTCAGCTTGTCGGAGATCAGGTTGTTCTGGTTCTGGTAGTTGGTCAGCCGGATCTGCACCGACTGCATGGCGGTGAGCAGTTCGTCGTTGGCGGCGTAGCCCTTGAGGTCCGACGCGTTCTTCTGCGTCGAGACGCGCTCCGAGGCGTCGATCTGGTTCTGCTGGGCGACCATCATGTTGGCCAGGACCGTGTTGTAGGCCCCGATGGTCGAGACGCGGGTGACCATGGCTTAGACTCCAGCCGTCATCGTCATGAGCGTGTTGAACAGGTCGCTCGTCGCCTGGATCATGCGCGCCGAAGCGTTATAGGCCTGTTGATAGGTCTGCAGGTGCACCAGCTCCTCGTCGAGGTTGACGCTTTCCACCGAGGATCGGCGGTTGGTGGCCTCGGTCTGGATGGCGTCGGCGCTCTGCTGCTGGGTGGCGGCGGAAGCGGCCTGGCGGCCGACCGCCCCGCCGAACTCCGCGGCGTAGCGGGAGATGGTCATGCTCACCTGGCCCAGCGTGCCGGCCGCCTGGAAGGTGGCGGTGTTGTCGCCGGAGGCGGAGATCGCCAGGGCGCCCGAGCCGTCGCCGGGCCGCAGGGCCGCGGCGCCGGGCGCGACGGTGAGGTCGAGCTGGGCCAGGGCCAACTGGGTGGGATCGGAGACGATGGCCGGGTTGACCGCGAAGCTCGAGGCCCGCGCCGAGCGCTGCACCACGCCGATCCCGAACAGCTGCGAGACCGAAGGCCCGCCGGCGCCGCGCGAGGTGGTGTCGGCCACCACTGAGAGGCTGGCGTTGGTTGGCGGCCCGCCGGCGAACGACAGGGTGCCGTTGGCGTCGAGTGAGAACTGGCCGTAGAGGCCGACGCCCGAGGACGAGGAGTTGAGCGCGGTCAGCATGTCGCTCATCAGCGGGCCGGCCGGCATGGTGACGGTGACGTCGCGGATCGGCTTGCCGTCGGCCTGGGAGAGCCGGAAGGTGATCTGCTGGCCGGGCGCGAAGCCGCTCTGGTCGGTGGGCTGCAGGCCGGTCTGGTAGTTGGCGTAGGCGCTCGACTGGACGAGGTCGTTGAGGCCGAAGAAGGCGGAGAAGCCGCGGCCGGCCTTCTGCGAGGTGCCCTCGTCGATCGCCACCCCGTTGCCGCCGGTGGCGCTGATCGACAGCGCGCCGTTGGTGAAGCTGGCCGAGCCGTTGGCGCCCAGCGCCGAGTTCAGGTCGGCGAGGAAGGTGGTGGGCGAGGTGGCGGTGGCGGCGCCGCCGTCGACGCTCATGGTCTGGGCGTCGAAGTCGATGGCCACGGTGTGCTGCACGACGCCGTTGGAATCGACGATGGCGATGGTGCTCTGGCCGGTGAAGTTCGAGACCGCGGTCGGCAGGTCGAGGCCGGTGTCGCGGCCGGTCAGGGTGGCGGGCGCGGGCACGGCGCTGGAGGCGTTGTGGGCGTCGTTGAGCTGCTGCACCGCCTGGGTGGTGAATTCGCCGAGCTGGTCGGCGAGGCCCGGCAGGGCGGTGTTGCGCAGGTCAAGCAGGCCGCGGATCTCGCCCGAGGAGATCTGGATCGGCTGGGCCGTCCCGGTCGCGCCAGCCGGCGTCGCGCTGATGTAGCCGGGGGTCGAGATGGTGGAGTTGTAGGCGAGCGTCGCGGCCTGGTCGCCGGCCAGCAGCACGCCTTCCGGCGAGCGCACGTCGACGCCGCCGCCGGTGCGCTGGGTGACCTTGACGCTGATCAGGGTGGAGAGCTGGTCCAGCAGCTGGCTCTGGATGTTCTCCGCGCCCGAGGCGTCGGCGTTGACCAGGTTGGCGCGGCTGATGTTGGAGTTCAGGCCGCTGATCTGGGTCAAGAGGCTGTTGACCTGGTCGACGTCGGCGGAGACGCGGGTGTCGACCGTCGAGCCGAGCTGGCTGAGCTGGCCGTTGATCTGGTTCGCCTGGCCGAGGAAGTCCTGCACGTCGGACACCCCCTGGCTGCGCAGCAGGTTGTTGGACGGGTCGTTCGCCGCCGAGGCGAAGTCCGAATAGACGGTGTCCAGGCCGTTGAAGAAGGAGGTGGTCGATGACGGGTCGCCGAACAGGCTCTGGGCGTTGTCCAGGTACTGCGAATAGACGTCATAGCGGCCGGAGTCGGAGCCCGCGGTCAGGCTGGCCAGCTGCAGGTACTGGTCGGTGACCCGGCGGACGTCGGTGACCTGCACGCCCTGACCCATGCCGTTCACGTTCAGCTGCTGCTGATCGACGGTCTTGCGCACGTAGCCGGGCGTATTGACGTTGGCGATGTTGTCCGAGACCGTGTTGAGGCCGGTCTGGGCGGCCATCAGGCCCGAGGTGGCGGTCGACAGGGCGACGCTCAGGGAGCTCATGGCTTAACCCTCCGCCCGGCAAGGGTTGACGCACAACCCGGCGGAATCTGCCGGGCCTATGCTCAACGCAGACGCGGGGCGTCGCGAAAAATCCCGCATTTTCAACATGGTCCCTCTCTGGGCCCGATACATTCGAGATCTGACGCGCAAGACCGGCGCCAGTCCGCGATGCAGGGCCGGCGGCGGTCGCGCCCGGCCGGCGCGGCGGGCGGCAGGTAACGCCCCATACGACCCCGAACGGCCCGGCAATTTCCGCCCTTGGGTCCCCTGGCGAGTCCCTGGCCGTCGACCCCATTTCTTCGCGGAATCAATAGGTTGTCGAGGTGGCGCAAAGGTTGCTCCGGACTGACCGACGAGCCCGGCGCAACACGGCGCCTTGCACCCCAGGACCCCGATGACCGCTCCCGCGATCAACGCCATGCCCACCCCCGCCGCCGGCCAGACCGCCGGGCCGGTCGCGGCTGGCGTCGCGGCGGCGGTGAAGGCGGGGCCGCTGGCGGGCTTCGAGGCCCTGCTGGCGGCGCTGTTCGCGGGCCAGGGCGGCGCGGATGCGGTGGCGGCCAGCGGGCTGACGCCGGCTATGGCGTCCACCCAGGCGACCGTCGCGGCCGCGCCCGGCGCAGCTGCGGCCGTGCCCCCGGGCGTAAAGAGCAAGGCCGGCAAGGATGTGGCCAAGGACGGCGGGGTCCAGGCGACGACGGCGACCGCCGCCACCGCGCCGGCGACCCCGGCCACGCCGGATCCGACGGCCGCGACCCTGGCCGCCGTGACGCCGCAGCCCACCCCGACGACGACAGCCTCACAGCCGCAGCCGCAGCCGCAGCCGGCCGGCGGGACCCCGGATGCGACCCAGGCGGGGACGGGCAAGGCGCAGGGCGCGCCGAGCGCGCCGGTGTTCGATCCCGCCGCCGCTATCGCCGCCAAGCTCGCGGTTCCGACGCCCGGTGCGGCCGTCGCGGCGGTCGCGCCGACCCCGTCCGATCCGAAGGCCGCCAGCGCGGCGGCGACGCCGACCACGCCTCAGGCCCAAGCCCCCGTCGCGACGGCGGCCAATACGCTCACGGCGCCGCAGCCGAACGACATGCTGACCCCGGCGGCGACGCCGCCCCTGGCCGCTGCGCCGACCCCCGGGCTCGCGGCGACACCGGCGAAGGCGCAGACCGCCAAGGCCACCGCATCGGCGCCGGCATCCCAAACCGCCGCGACCCCGGCCGCCGCGCCGAGCGATGGCAAGGCGCAGGCGCCGGCCGCGCCGGCCGCCCCCGCCTCCACGGCCGCGCAGACCGCCCCGGCCGACGCCCCGCCGGCCGACACCGCGCAACTTCAATCCCCGACGCCGCAGGCGACCCTGGCGGCCGCGGCGCAGCCGGCCCTGGCCGGCGCGGTGATCCAGCCCAAGGCCGAAGCCCCTGCCCTGCCGACCCCCCGCGACCGCGCGGCGGCGAAGGCCGCGCTCGGCAAGACCCAGCCGCTCGCCGACAAGCCGGCGACGGTCGCCGCCGGCGCCGCTGCGCCGCCCAAGCCCGCCGCCAGCGCGCCGGAGGCGGCGGCGGTCGACGCCTCGGCCAAGGCGCCCGATGACGCCGAGCCGGCCGCCGACGACGCCACCGCCAGCTTCGGCGGCGACAATTCGGCGACGCCGTCCCTGCCCGGCCAGACCCAGGTGGCCACCCCGCAAGCGCCGCCCGCCGACGCCGCGGCGCTGCGCAGCACGCCGCAGACCGTCGCCAACCTGGCGGCGCAGATCGTCAAGAACCTCGACAACCGCACCACCCGCTTCGACGTCGAGCTCGATCCGGCCGGTCTCGGCAAGGTCAATGTGCGGGTGGAGATCGGCGCCCAGGGCAAGGTCACCGCCGCGCTCGCCTGCGACAACGCCCAGGCGGCGCAGGAGCTGAAGTCGCGATCGGGCGAGCTGCAGCAGGCCCTCGAACAGGCCGGCTTCGACGTCTCGGGAGGCCTGTCCTTCGACGTGGCGGGCGGCGGCGGCCAGCAGGCCGGCCAAGGCCAGAACGATCCCGGCTCAGCCGCCTTCCGCGGCCGGGCCTTCCAGACGGCGTCGGGGATGGCGGACGACGCCATCCAGGCGGCGGCCGATGGCGGCCTGAGGCTGCGCGCCAGCGCAACCTCCGGCGTCGACATACGGATTTGATGGGAAGCCAGAGATGACGGTTCCAGCAGCCACCGGCGCCACCACACCGACCCCGGCGACGACGTCGGCGACGGACAGCACCAATGCGCTCGCCCAGCTGTCGAGCAACTTCCAGACCTTCCTCAGCCTGCTGACCACCCAGCTGCAGAACCAGGACCCCCTGTCGCCGCTGGATTCCAACCAGTTCACCCAGCAGCTGACCCAGATGAGCGGCGTCGAGGCGCAGCTGCAGGCCAACAGCCTGCTGCAGTCGATCTCCAACAACACCGGCACCGGCATCTCCACCGCCGTCAGCATGATCGGCAAGAACGTCAAGGCGACCAGCGCCACCGCCAACCTGACCGGCGGCCAGGCGCAGTGGACCTACAACCTGCCCACCGCCGCCAGCGACCTGAAGCTGACCATCACCAACGCCGCGGGCCAGGTGGTGCACGCCGAGGCGCCCAGCGACATGTCGGCCGGCGACCACACCCTGAGCTGGAACGGCAAGGACCTGGGGGGCGTGCAGCTGCCCGACGGGACCTACACCCTGCAGGTCACGGCCACCGACTCCACCGGCACGGCGATCAGCACCACCTCCTACGTGCAAGGCAACGTCAGCGCCGTCGAGCAGTCGAACGGCCAGACCCTGATCACCGTGAACGGCACCCAGGTGCCGTGGAACCAGGTCACCACCATCACCAACCCCAGCGCGACGGGCGGCTCATGAGCCGTCTCCGCGCATCCCTGAAACCGCGACGGCAAAACGCCGTCCTTCCGGCCGGCCAAGCGTCCGGTACGGGATCCGCAGCAGGCGGGCCCTCCAGTAAAGAACGGAAGAACCCATGAGCATCAATTCGGCAATGCTCGCCGGCGTGTCAGGCCTGGTGGCCAACTCGTCGGCGCTCGCGGCGATCTCGGACAATATCGCCAACGTCAACACCACCGCCTACAAGCGCAACCAGGTGAACTTCTCGCAGTTCGTCACCGCCCAGGCGGTGGCCGGCCAATATTCGGCCGGCGGGGTGCAGGGCGTGACCCAGCACTTCGTGAGCCAGCAGGGCCTGATCCAGGCCTCGACCTCCAACACCGACCTGGCGATCTCCGGCGACGGCTTCTTCGTGGTCACCAACAAGGGCGCGGGCGTGACCGCGGCCGACCCACGGGAGTTCACCCGCTCCGGCTCGTTCACGGTCGACGCCTCCGGCTTCCTGGTGAACGATTCCGGCCTCTACCTGCAGGGCTGGCCGGCGCAGGCCAACGGGACCTTCTCCAGCGACCCGTCGGACCTCACCAAGCTCGCCTCGATCAACGTCAAGAACCTGGGCACGGCGGTGAAGGCGACCGGCAGCGTCGGCATCAGCGCCAACCTCGACTCCACCACGGTGCTCTCGCCGGCGGTGACCGCCGTCCCGCCGACCTACGCCCTCACCGGCGGGGCGAGCATGGCCGACTTCGCCGCCGGCGTCGTCACCGGCACCAAGCCCGACTTCACCCTCGACATGAACGTCACCGACAGCGAAGGCGGCTCGCGCAAGATCGAGATGGCCTTCCTGAAGACCGGCGCCAACACCTGGCAGGCGGAAGCCTACGCGGTGCCGGCCACGGACGTCACGGTGGGCGCCGGCGTCGCGCCCGGCCTGGTCGCCTCGGGCCAGGTGAGCTTCAATCCGGACGGCACACTGGACACCAACCCGGCCAACACCACCTTCCCGGCCACCCTCGACCTCGCCGCCTCCAGTTCGGCGACGACACCGTCCTGGGCCGCCGGCCTCGGCATCGGCGCGCAATCGATCAACCTGGACATCTCCAAGGTCACCCAGCAGTCGACCAGCTCGACCGTCACCTCGATCTCCAACGATGGCGCAGGCGTCGGCAATATCGTGGGCGTGCAGGTGGACGACCAGGGCATCGTCTCGGCGATCTACGACAACAGCCAGGTCCGCCAGATCGCCCAGATCGCCATCGCCACCTTCCCGAACCCGGACGGGCTGAAGCCCGCCGCCGGCAACGCCTACCAGACCACCATCCCGGCCGGTCAGATGGTGTTGAAGGATCCGGGCGCGGGCGGCGCGGGCCAGATCTCGCCCTCGAGCCTCGAAGCCTCGACCGTTGACCTGTCGTCCGAGTTCACCGGCCTGATCTCGACGCAGAAAGCTTACTCGGCGTCCTCGAAGATCATCACGACGGCGGATACAATGCTCGATGAGCTGATCAATATCATTCGATAATTCTGAAGTTAATCATCCTTAACGTCTGTCGGATTTTTGCATTGTTCCAGAACGTTACACGGGGAGGATATGGTTAGCCGTTTCTTTACTATAGCGATTCAGCGGCCGTTAGGAGCCGACGGGCTATGGTCCCCGCCAACAGTGATGGTGGGAAGAGCTTAGAAGCCATGTTGCAACAACAACAGGTGCGCACCAACAGCCGGGGAGAAGCCTACGTCATCGGGCCCACCGGCGCGCCCATAACTCTGAAGGATCTTCCCCCGGCCAACACCGGCCGTTGGGTGATCCGCCGCAAGGCGGAAGTGGTTGCGGCTGTCCGCGGCGGCCTCTTGTCGCTCGAGGACGCCCTCGAGAAGTACTCGCTGACCTCCGAGGAATTCCTGGCCTGGCAGCGGTCGATCGACCGCCACGGCATGGCCGGTCTGCGGACCACGCGTCTGCAACAGTATCGCTGAACCGTTCCCCTCCCCCCGGATAGGGTTCGCGACAAAGGCGGCCGCACCCCCCTCCCGGGTGCGGCCGCTAACGTTTTGGGGGTATCAGAGACCGCTGAGGCCCGCCGGCCACCTCAGGGCCGCGCCTCAAGCACCATGTTGAACGGGCCCTCGGTGGCGCGGCGCACGCGGCTGAAGCCTGCGCCCTTCAGGACCTCAGTCAGTTTCGCCTCACCCGCCTGCG
>SSMU01000005.1 GCA_004799545.1 Phenylobacterium sp. | reverse complement strand
CGCTGGAGCTGACCGTGGTCAGCCCGTCGGACTCGGCGCTCGACCTCTGGCGCAGGGCCTGGGCCTTCCCGGCCAGGGATGCGGTCGTCGTCCCGCACGTCCGGCTCGTCGCCCGTGGCCCGGCGGCCGCCTCGGACGCCGATCGCCCCTTGCGTATCGCCTTCGCCGGCGTCCCTGCGCCGCACAAGGGCTGGCCGGTGTTCCGCGAGCTCGCCCTGCGCCATGCCGACGATCCGCGCTACGAATTCCACCACTTCGGCGCCCAGGCCCCCGCGGGCCTGCCGGTCGTCTTCCATCCGGTGTCGGCCGGCGGTCCGGAGCCCCTGGCCATGCGCCGGGCCCTGGAAGCCGCGCAGATCGACGCCGCCCTGATCTGGCCGCTCTGCCGGGAGACTTTCTCGTTCACGGCGCACGAGGCGGTGGCCGCCGGCGCGGCGGTCATCACCAATCCCGACAGTGGCAATGTCGCGGCCTTCGTGGCGCAAGGCGGCCACGGTCCGGTCCTGGCCGACGAATCGGCCCTGGCGGCCGCCTTCGAAACCGGCGACATCCTGGAGCTTGCCCGGGCTCGCCGCCGCCCCAAGCTCTACGATCTGGAGTACAGCGCGCTCACCATGGACCTGATCGCCCCCCAAACCGCGACCGGTGAGGCCCGCGCATGAAGGTGCTCTGCTATTCCAGCTTCACCTTCTCCTACCTGAACCGGGCGCGCGTGCTCTATCAGACGCTGCGGCGCTTCCATCCGGAGTGGAAGCTGGTCGCCCTGGTCACCGACGAGCCGCCGGAGGGCTTCGCCTTCGATCCGGCGACGGAGCCCTTCGACAGGGTGGTCTGGGCCCATGAACTGGGCATCCCGAACTTCGAGGGCTGGCTCTTCAAGCACGACGTCGTCGAGGTCTGCACGGCGGTGAAGGGGCCGTTCATGCACCAGGCCTGCGCCACAGGCGCCGACGCGGTGATCTATCTCGATCCGGACACCGCCCTGTTCGGCAGCCTGGAGCCGCTGGAGCGCTGGCTCGAAGAGCACGACATCCTGCTGACGCCCCACCTGATCGACCCCAACGACGATCCCGCGGCGATCGCCGACAACGACCTCTCGGCCTCGCGCACCGGCATTTTCAACCTGGGCTTCGTGGCGATCCGCACCACGGGCGAGGGCGCGCGCTTCGCCAAGTGGTGGAACGATCGGCTGCTGGACTACTGCTACGACGACATGCCGGCGGGCCTGTTCGTCGACCAGCGCTGGTGCGACCACGTCCCGGCCCTGTTCGACAAGGTCAAGGTGATCCGCGATCCCGGCTACAACGTCGCCAGCTGGAACCTCAGCCGCCGGACGCTGGCGGTGCACAAGGACGGCGCCATCACCGTCAACGGCAGTCCCTTGCGGTTCTGGCACTTCACCAAGCTCGGCCCGCTGGGCGACGTGATGACCAAGAAGTACGCCGGCCAGAACTTCCCGGTCTATGAGATCTGGGCCTGGTACAAGCGCCAGGTGGCGGCCGCGACCGACGACGCCATCCCCGGCCGGTACTGGGCCTTTGACCGGTTCTCCGACGGCACGCCGATCCAGAAGGCCGAGCGGGTGCTCTACCGCCAGCGCAGCGACCTGCAGGCCGCCTATCCAAACCCCTTCATCGCCGGCGCCGGGAGCTACCGGCAATGGCTCGAACAGGAGGGCGCGTGAGCCCCGCTCGCCTTGACAGGGCGCCGGACGGGCCGGAGACAGCGGCGGTGACCCATGGGGGAGGGGCCGCGGACGCCGCGGCCAAGGTCGTGGCCCAACCAGCCCAATCCAGCGCCGCCCGGCAGGCCGCGAACCGGTTCCTGGGCCGCGTCCGCGAGTTCAGCCAGCGGATCGGCCAGCTGCGCGCCGAGCTCGCTGGCGTGCGGACGGAGCTCGCCGAATCCCGCCACACGGCGGCGGAAGAGCTGGCGGAGAGCGGCCGCGCCGCCGAAGCCCGGCTGGCCGAGACGCGCGCCGCCGCCGGACAGGCACTGGCGGAGGCCCATGCCGCCGAGGAAGCCGAGCGCCAACGCGCCGCCCGCGAGCTGGCCGACGCCACCGGCCTCGCCCATCAGGCCCAGGTGCGCGAAGCCTTGACCCGCACCGAGCTGACCCTGGCGCTCAGCGAGGCGCTGATCGGCCGCGCCGAGGCCCAGGCCCACAATCGCGCCGCGGCGCTGGAAAGCTATCGGGCGCGCCAGTCCGGCGTTCTTCGGCCGGCGCGCCGCCGGCCGTTCAGCCGCCGCGTGGACCGGCTGCTCGGACGTCTGCGTTGGCCGGGACAGGCCCTGGTGATCGCCCGCTCCGGCCTGTGGCGGGGAACCGGGCGGCCGCTGTTCGACCTGCGCCACATGGCCGCCTACGTACGCCGCGGCGCCGACCCCAACCTGCAGCCGCCGGCGCTGTTCGACCAGGGCTGGTACCTGGCCGCCTACGCCGACGTTGGCGCGGCCGGCGCCTCGCCGCTGGCGCATTACTTGGTGGCTGGCGTGCGCGAAGGCCGCCAGCCCCATCCGCTGTTCGACGCCGGCTACTACCAGCTGCAGAACGCCGACGATCTCGACGGCCTGACGCCGCTCGAACACTTCGTTCGGGTCGGCGCGGCGCGGGCGCGCAATCCGCATCCGCTGTTCGACGTCGCCCACTATGTCGCCCAGGC
The DNA here is from genome assembly GCA_004799545.1 of Phenylobacterium sp. GTDB lineage: Bacteria > Pseudomonadota > Alphaproteobacteria > Caulobacterales > Caulobacteraceae > Phenylobacterium. Next base: position 530,718 of record SSMU01000005.1, on the reverse strand, counting down.
GACCGACATCGCGCCGGGCGAAGATCCGCTCACCCACTATTTGCGCGATGGCTGGCGGTGGGGGCTAAGCCCGCACCCGCTATTCGATCCGGCCTGGTACCGACGCCAGGTCCCGCGCTCGGCGCACGAGACGCCGCCGCTGCTGCACTACGTCACCGCCGGCTGGGCCAAGCGCCTGTCGCCACACCCGCTGTTCGATCCCGCCTGGTACCTGGCGCAGAATCCCGACGTCGCTGCGGCGGGCCATGAGCCGCTCGCCCATTTCGTCATGGCCGGCGCCGCTGAGGGCCGCAGCCCCAGTCCCTGGTTCGACGCCCCGCACTATGTGGCGGCGCGGGGCGAGGCCCTGGCGCCCAGCGCCAATCCGCTGATCGACTATCTGCAGGGCGGCGCCTGGACGGTGGCCGAGGCCCGGCCGGGCTTCCCGACGGCCGCCTACCTCGCGGCCACGCCCGAGCTGGTCCGCCAGGGGATCACGCCGCTCGAGCACTGGGCGCGGCGGCAGGTCCGCTGAGGTCGCGCGGCACGCCCAGGTCTGCCAACTGGGCAAGGATCGCCTCGTAGTAGGCCGGCACGTAGTGGAAGGGGCTCAGCCCCCACTTGTGCCGATCGTCCGCCAGCCAGTGCTCCGGCGCCTCGACCCGCGCCATCGGCGGCATCAGGGCGGTGAACTGGGCCTCGTAGTCGGCCAGCAAGCGGTTGTGCGGCGCGATTTCCTCGGCCCGGCCGGGCAGGATCTCCACCGTGGGCATGGGCCTGGCGTCATCGCCGTAGCGGTCGGCCCACCTGGCCGAATGCAGGATGAGGGTGGCGTCCTTCAGGGGCGTGGCCCGCACGAAGGCCGCCATCTCGGCCGCGCCATCCCGCCACAGCCGTTCGCAGGCCGCCGACAGACGCGGGACCTGGCGCCTGCGACGGAACCCCTTGCCCTTCAGGTAGCCGCTGACGTCCAGCTCCCAGCTGTGGGTGACGAGCCCGCCGTCCGCCGACAGAAGATCGAATCGCTCGTCGATGAAGTCGAAGATCAGGTGCGTCGGGCGGAAGTCGACCAGAGCCGAAAGCCCGGTCTTCTGCAGGTCCGCGACCATGGCGCGATGCTGGAAGCCGCCCAGCCCCGCCGGTGGGGCGGCGGACGGCCTGAAACCCTTCACCGGGCTCGCGAACAGGCTCGGCAGGCTGGTCCGCGACAGATAGAGCAGCCGCTCGGTATCGCCACGGATCGGCCACAGGTCTCGGGTAATGCAACTGCCGATGATCGCGATCCTGGACATGCAAATTCCTTCGAACGGCGCAATTTTGCCCCGTTCAGGGCGAATTAGCACGCCTGCGAATCAGCCTTGTCCGGCGACGCTGCGACCTAATGGCTGGATTGTTGACATCCGTGGGGCCCCTGCGCATCTCTCCGACCGCTCCGGGCGTTCCCCGCGAGGACCCGATCGATCCTAATCGGTCGAACGGCGTTCATCCTTTTTGGTCCATCTGTTTCCTAGACTGACCTCTTGATCGGGACGGCTCGGCGCGCATGAAGTTCCTGACCTTTTTGGCCAACCAGCCGAACAACGTGCTGACCCGCGCGCTGGGCGAGGGCAAGCGGCCGTTCATCGTCGCGGCGGTGTTCAGCTTCTTCACCAACGTCCTGTACCTGGCGCTGCCGCTGTACACCTTCCAGGTCTATGGCCGGGTGATGATCAGCCAGAACCAGGCCACGCTCTGGCTGCTGACGCTGATGACCGTGTTCGTCTTCTTCGTGTCCAGCGCCATCGACGATTTCCGGGCGCGGATCCTGATCAACTACGGCGTGGCGCTCGATCAGCGGGTGTCGGGCCGCATCTTCTCGGGCCTGTTCGACGCCGCGGTGCGCGGCGATCCCTCGGCCCGCTCGCAGGCGCTGCGCGATCTCGACACCTTCCGCCAGACGCTCACCGGGGTCGCCGCGGCGGCCTTCTTCGACCTGCCCTGGATCCCGGTGTTCGTCGTCGTGCTGTTCCTGATCAACCCCTTGGTCGGCATGGTGGCGCTGCTCGGCGGCTTCGCCCTGCTGGCCCTGGCCCTGATGCAGGAGAAGGCCATCCGGCCGGCCTCGCGTGAGGCGAACGACGCGGCCCTGAAGAGCTATTCCTTCACCGAGGCGGCGCTGCGCAACGGCGAGGTCGTGCGGGCCATGGGCATGCTGCCGACCCTTGGCGCCGCCTGGGCCCGCCACCGCGCCGTCACCATCGAGCGTGGCGCGGCGGCGGCCGAAGCCTCGAACCTCTACACCGACCTCATCAAGGCCACCCGCATGGGGGTCCAGGTGCTGGTCATCGCGGTCGGCGCCTACCTGATCCTGAAGGGCAAGATCCACCAGGGCATGCTGTTCGCCAACATGATCCTGGTCAGCCGCGCGCTGCAGCCGATCGAGCGGATCGTCGGCGCCTGGGAGCCCCTGAACAACATGGCCCGCGCCCACGGCCGGATCATGAACCTGCTCGAGAACGCCGAGCCGCCGGTGCTGGCGACGACCCTGCCCCGGCCGACCGGCAAGCTGGCCGTCGAGGGCGTCAACTTCGCCCCGTTCGGCGCGCAGAGGCTGGTGCTGGCCAACATCAACTTCCGCATCGAGCCGGGCGAAATGCTCGGCGTGATCGGCCCTTCGGGCGCGGGCAAGTCGACGCTCGCGCGCCTGCTGATGGGGATCTGGAGGCCGGTGAACGGCGCGGTCCGGCTGGACGGCGCGGACGTCTTCACCTGGGACCGCGCCGACTTCGGCCGCTACGTCGGCTACCTGCCGCAGGACACCGAACTGTTCGCCGGCACGGTGCGCGCCAACATCGCCCGCTTCCGCGATGGGGTCGCCGACGCCGAGGTGGTGCAGGCCGCCACCCTGGCCGGCGTCCACGAGCTGATCCTGCGGATGCCCAAGGGTTATGACACCGAGGTTGGCGAGGGCGGTGTGGTGCTCTCCGCCGGCCAACGCCAGCGCGTGGGCCTGGCCCGCTCCATGCTGGGCGATCCGGCCTTCATCGTCCTCGACGAACCCAACGCCAGCCTCGACGCCGAGGGCGAGGACGCGCTGATGAACGCGATGGAGGCCATGAAGGCCAAGGGCGCGACCGTCGTGGTGATCTCCCACAAGCCCGGCATCTTCCGCTCGGCTGACAAGCTCCTGGTGCTGCGTGAAGGCCGCATCGACCTGTTCGGGCCGAAGGATCAGGTGATGGCCCGGCTGATGAAGCCAACCGAAGTGCGCGCGATCGAGGCCGGACGATGAAGCTCGACTTGGAACCCATCCGCTCAAGCTACGTCGCGCCGACCTTCGGTCCCGACGACAACGCGCCGCTGGATCCGCGGCTGACCCGCCGTCTGCGACGGCCGATGCTGGTGGGCGGCGCGGTCATCGCCATCTGCGTGTTCGGCCTGGGCGCCTGGGCGACGATGACACCGCTCGCCTCGGGCATCACCGCGCCCGGCCAGGTGACCGTCGAGTCGCACACCAAGACCATCGCCCACAAGGAGACCGCGAACGTCCGCAAGATCCTCGTCAAGGAAGGCCAACTGGTCCGCCAGGGCCAGCTGCTGATGACCTTCGACGACACCGATCTGAAGGCCGCGGTGACCATCCTGCAGAGCCAGGTCGACAGCATGGAGGCGCAGATCGCCCGGCTGAACGCCGAGGCGACGAATCGCTCCGCCATCGTCTTCCCGGCCGACCTCACCTCGCGCGCCGCGGACCCGCAGGTCGCGGGGCTTATGCGCGACCAGGAATTCCTGTTCACCCAGCGCCAGCAGCTGTTCCAGAGCCAGATCTCGGTGCTGCAACAGCGGCTCGAGCAGATCCAGAATCAGGTGGTGGGCGACCAGGCCCAGGCTGATTCGCAGGAAGAGCAGCGCAAGCTGACCGTCGAGGAGATGGGCAGCTACCAGACGCTCTACGAGAAGGGCTACGCGCCGAAGTCGCTGATCCTGCGCTACGAGCGCCAGGTCTCCGACCTGCAGGGCCACAAGGCCTCGCTGCTCGCCGACATCGCCCGCTTGCACCAGCAGATGGGTGAGACCCGGATGCAGATGGCCTCGCTCAGCGACACCCGCACCAGCCAGGGCGCCGAGCAGCTGCGTGATTCGGAATCGAAGCTCTCCGAGGCCCTTCCCAAGCTGATCGCGGCCAAGGACGCGCTGGGCGCGACTCAGGTCACTTCGCCGGTCGACGGCTACGTGTTCAACCTGTCCCAGTTCACCGAGGGCGGGGTCGCCGGGGCGGGCCAGCCGCTGATGGAGATCGTGCCGTCTGACTCGCCGCTCAGGGTCACGGTGATGGTCAAGCCGGAGGACATCGACCAGGTCCACGTGGGCATGAAGGCCCAGGTGCGGCTGATCGGGCCGAATCCGCGCTGGAACAGCGCCCTGCCCGCCACGGTCGAGACCGTCTCGGCGGACCGCATCACCAACGACAAGACCGGCGCCTCGTTCTACCGGGCCGATCTGGGCGTCGATCCGAAGGACTTCCACGGCCTCGAGAAGAACGTCAAGGTGGTGCCCGGCATGAACGCCGCGGCCATGATCGTGACCGGGAATCGGACCCTCATGGGCTTCCTCATCTCGCCCATCACGGACACCATGCACCACGCTTTCCGCGAGCAGTAGTCGCCCTTCAGAAACAGGGCATTGCAGGCGGTTCGCCGCACCTAATAGGTGTTGCGCAAATTGCACGCTTCCGATACGTCTGCATCCGGGCTCGTTTAACCTGCGCCGCGGCCATGCTATGGCGTTTGGGAAGATGGATCGCCGGGACCGCTCCAATGGGTTTGGGGGCCGGGCGCGCCGGGGTCCGTGTGACACAGACTGGAGAGACTAATGGCGACTTTTCACTTCGAGACGATCACGGCCGATCAGGCCGCGTCTTACAATGCTGCAAATGACACCCTGATCTTCGATGACGCGTCCGCGAAGGCGGACAACGTCTCGGTGGTCTTCAACGAGACGATCGTCCCGCCGAGCGCGACCTCGCTTGGCGGCACGACGGTCACCAGCGTGACCATCACCGATCTGGCGGACGGCAAGTCCGTCACCTTCGGCACCGGCATCCTGGGCGAGAACGACTTCATCTTCCCGGACTCCTCGAAGCTGTTCATCGGCACCACTGGCTCCGACACGATCGCGGCGCCGGCTGGGTCCCCGAACGCGGGCATCTTCGGCACCCTTGGTGACGACCAGCTGACCGGCGGCAACGGTGGCGACCTGATCGCCGCCAACGAAGGCAACGACACGATCGACGGCGGCAAGGGCTCCGACACCATCTCGGGCGGCCAAGGCAACGACTCGATCACCGGCGGCGCCACGGCGGGGTCCGACAGCGTCAACGCCAACCTCGGCAATGACACGATCGACTACTCGGCCGACGCCACGGGCACGGCGAACACCCTGCTCGGCGGTCAAGGCGACGACTCGATCAAGGGCGGCGCCGGGAACGACTACCTCGACGGCAACCTCGGCAACGACTCGATCACCACCGGCGGCACGACCGGTTCGGACACGGTGTTCGGTGAAAACGGCAACGACACGATCGATGCTTCGGCGGGGGTCTCGGTGCTTAGTGTTGACGGCGGCGCCGGCAACGACTCGATCAACGCGTCGGTCGCCAACAAGGCCACCATCTTCGGCGGCGCCGGCAACGACACCCTCAACGTGGGGGGCGCCAACACCGGCCTGATCGTGCTGAACGGCAACGTCGGCAACGACACCATCACGGCGTCGAACACCGGCACCGGCGGCATCCAGCTGTCCGGCGGCCAGGGCGATGACGTGATCCAGTCGTCGGGCAACGTGGCGACCTACATCGACGGCAACCTGGGCAACGACGCCATCACGTCGGGCACGGGCAACGACACGCTGATCGGTGAAGGCGGCAACGACTCGATCGCCGACACGGGCGGCACGAACAACATCCAGGCCGGCGACGGCGACGACACCGTCAACCTCGCGGGCGTGGCGGCGAAGAACACCGTCGATCTGGGCACCGGCAACAACACCGAGGTCAGTTCGGCCTCGGGTGCGGGTTCCGACACCGTCACCGGCGGCGACGGCACCAACACCCTGAGCTACACCGGGGCTGAAACGGGCGCGCACCACTTCACGCTCGGCAACGGCAACGACAGCATTGGTGACAACGGCACCGGTCAAGCGACCGTCTCGGTTGGCGCGGGCAACGACATCATCTCGTTGGCGGCCACCGGCGGCAGCACGATCACGGGCGGCGCGGGCGTCGATACCCTCACCCTGACTGGGGCCGGCAACGACTCCATCACCCTGGGTGGCGGCAACGACAGCATCAGTCATACGGCCACGGGCGACGACAGCGTCTTCGTCGGCGGCGGCAATGACACGATCACCCTGGCGGCCGGCAACGACACCATCACCGCTGGCGATGGCATCGACACCGTGACCCTCACGGGTGGCGGCAACGACCACATCACCCTCGGTGGCGGCAACGACACGATCAACTCCGCCGGTACTTCGGATGACACGGTCTCGGTCGGCAACGGCCATGACTCGCTGACCTTCGGCGCCGGCAACGACACGATCACGGCGGGCAACGGTGGCGACACCCTCAACCTGACGGGCGCCGGCAGCAATGTCGTCAACTTCGGGTCGGGCAACGACACCATCACCACCGCGGCCGCCAACCACGGCAACAACTCGATCGCTTCGGGCGCTGGCGATGACAGCATCTTCCTGAACGGCACCGGTGGTGGCGGCAACGACACGATCAACGCCGGCGATGGCAACGACACCATCCACGGCGGTCAGGGCTTCGACATCATGTCGGGCGGCGCTGGCAACGATCGGTTCGACTTCTCGGCTGGCGACTCGAGCCCGCTGGGGACGATCGGCACACAAGACCGGATCATGGACTGGCAGGGCGGGGTGACCGGTTCGCCGATCGATGTCCTGCACTTCGCCGGTGTCACGGCTCCGGACGCCACGACGGCCGCCACCCTCTACGTCGAGGACACCTCGAGCTCGTACGCAGCGGCCACGGCCGATGCGAACACGCGCTTCGGCCAGCACTTCACGGTGGTGGCGGTTCAGGTCGGCACGGACGTGGTGGTGTTCGCGGACACCAACGGCGACCACACTCTGGACGCGTCGGACGACGCGGTGGTCCTGATTGGCCGCTCGCTCTCCGACATCGACTTCTCGAACATCGTCTAAGCCTCCAAGGCTGACGACGGACTATCGAGGGCCGCCCTTCGGGGCGGCCCTTTTCTTTTCGCCTTCCGCCTGGGCCGCCTCGCGCGGCCCGCTCCTTTTGGTCTTCCGCAGGGCCTGAAGGGCCGCTACAGCCTTCGCCAACATGTCGAACGCGGCTCTCTACCTGCACCCCGGCGGCTATGACACCAGCGGGCCGTCCCTGCTCGGCCGGGTCTCGGCGGGTGAAAGCTTCCTGCGCGGCTACCTCCGGCACGCCGACGTCGACCGCTACTATTTCTGGAACATCGACGGCCGGTCGCAGGAGGAGCTCGACGCCCTCCTGACGCGGATCGAGGCGCCCAAGAGGCCGATCACCTGGATCGGCCAGACCGACCGGCGCGGCATCGGCCAGGTGGGCGTGCTCAACATGCCGATCCCCGGTCTGACCACCGAGGCCTGGCAGCGACGGGTGTTCGGTCCGCGCACCTATGCGATCTGCGGAATCACCCACACCACGGCCACGGACCGGGTGATGCAGGCGGTGGCCGACATGCTGATCTCACCCACCGAGGCCTATGACGCCCTGATCTGCACCTCGCAGGCGGTGCGCCACAGCATCGACACCCAGCTGGACGCCATGCGCGACTACCTGGCCGCCGAGTTCGGCCCGCGCAAGCGGCCCGAGCCGATGCGGGTGACCATCCCCCTGGGCGTCAACACCGAGGACTTCGCCACCTCGCCGACCCAGCGCAAAGCCTGGCGCGAGCGGCTCGATATCCCCGAAGACGCCGTGGTCGCTCTGTTCATGGGCCGCTTCAACGTCAAGGGGAAGATGAACCCCGCGCTGATGGCGCTCGCCCTTGAGAGGGCCGCCAAGCGCACCGGCAAGCCGATCTATTGGGTGAACGCCGGGTGGGCGACCAGCGCCAAGGAGGACGAGATCTACCACGGCCGCACGCGTGAGCTCTGCCCCTCGGTGCAGTACCGCAGCGTCGATGGCCGGCCGCCGGACGTCCGCTTCTCGATCTGGTCGGTGGCGGACTTCTTCATCAGCTTCTCCGACAACATCCAGGAAACCTTCGGCCTCACTCCCACCGAGGCCATGGCCGCGGGCCTGCCCTGCGTGGTCACCGACTGGGACGGCTACAAGGACACCGTGCGGGAAGGCGAGGACGGCTTCCGCATCACCACCGTCGCCCCATCGCCCGGCGATGGCGCGGACCTCGCCTACTGGTTCGACAACCACCTCCTGACCTACGACAACTATGTGGGCTCGGCCGGCCAGTTCACCGCCATCGACTATGCCCAGGCGGAGGCGGCCATCGTCACCCTGGTGCAGAACCCCGATGTCCGACGCCGGATGGGCGAGGCCGCCAAGGCCCGCGCCCGCCAGGTCTTCGACTGGGCCGCGGTCATCCCGCAATACCAGGCGCTCTGGGCCGAGCAGAACGCGCGCCGCCTGGCCGCGCCGCCGGCGCCTGCGGTCCGCGACAACCCCTTGCGCCCGGATCCCTTCACCCTGTTCCAGAGCTACCCCACCCATCATCTCAAGACGACCACCCGGGTGGCGCTCGCGCCCGGCATGACCTGGGAGGAGGGCCACCGCCTGCTGACCCATCCCCTGGGCAGCTACAGCGCCTTCCACCGGCCCACCTTGGCGGAGGCCCGCCAGGTGATCGAGTTCCTGTCCGGCCGCGACAGCGCCACGGTCGAGGAGGTGGCGGCCATCGTCGAGCCCCACCGGCGGCCGTTCGTCCAGCGCGGCGTGCTGTGGTTCGCGCGCTTCGGCCTGATCACCATCGATCTGTGAAGCTGAGGGGGGGCCAGACCCCGGTCCGGCAAAGCGGGGCCCCAAAACGCGAGAGGCCGGGCGGTGAACCTTGAGGTTCGGCCACCCGGCCAAAGCGACACAGCCATGGAGAGCTAGGCTGACCCGCCATTCTTAGCGCAAAGCTCGGCCGTGCGGAAGCCGGTCTCTCATCACGTTTCCTTCACTTCGCCCGGATTCCGCCGCCATCCCGCCTTCACGGCGGCGCTTCCCACCGCGGTGAGAATGTACTAGAACAATAGGGGAACATTCGGAGGCGGCCCATGCGCCAGGACGGCAAGATCGACTACGTGGAATTCCCGGCGGGCGATCTCGTCCCGCTGAAGCGGTTCTATTCCGAGGCCTTCGGCTGGACCTTCACCGACTATGGCCCGACCTATGCCGCGATCGGTGAGGGCCTCGACGGCGGCTTCCAGGCCGACGCCGCCGCCCTGCCGGCCGCGCCCCTGGTGATCCTCTACGCCCGCGACCTGGAGGCCATGGAGGCCAGGGTGCGCGCCGCCGGCGGCGCCATCGTCCGCCCGATCTTCGCCTTCCCCGGCGGCCGGAGGTTCCACTTCACCGACCCCAGCGGCAACGAGCTGGCGGTCTGGAGCGAGGGGTGACGAGGGGGAAAGATTCCCTTTAAGGTTGCGGGGCTGGGCTTCGTTTTGGGGGGAGCGATGCGAGGATCGATCGCCATTATAGTGGCGCTTGCGGTTTCGGTGCTGGGGAGCGGGGCGCGAGGCGCGGACTACAAGACCTTGCATGCCATCAATGGAGGCCCGCCGACTCAGGTGACGCCTCTTGCGGCCGCGTCGAAGCCACGGCCGGTGCAACTCGTCCGCGTCATCGTTCACCCGCAGGATGGTGGGGCGTGGGCGCTCGAATACGGCGCCCTCGCCGTCTACGATCCGGACCATCCCCCGCCGCCGCCGCGGCTTGTTCCGTGGAATGGCGGTGCGGCGGAACAGAAGGTCGCGCCCTTCGCCCGAGTCTTCGACGAGGAACTGACGAAAGCAGGGTTTGCGGCGCAGGCTGCAGACAGCTTGTTCGACGACAACAGCGAGTCCGCGGACCTCAAGGTGGCGGTCCTAGTGGATGATCTGAAAGGCCGCTTCTGTCGGGACTGCGGCGGCGCCTGGCTTCGAAAGTCCGTGCCGGCGTCGGTGATGATGACGGGCCATTGGGAGGTCTATTCGACTCTCGAGCGCAAGGTGATTGCGAAGATCACCACCAGCGGGGCAGGCGATTCCCAAGAAAAATACGCCGGCAGCTATTTGCCCGGCGTGCTCGAAGGCTTCCGGGAAAACGTCCGCCAACTCCTCGCATCGGAAGAGTTCCGGCGTGTCGTGACCAACCCATCTCCGGGCGTCGGCGGCTCCGATCGGCCCGCGGCGTTGGCGATAGAGCCGATTGCGCTCGCTGGTCCGAAGGCGCCGGGCACGGTGGCGAACGCCGGGAAGTCGGTCGCCATCATCTACGCGGCCGACGGCCAGGGCAGCGGCTTCCTGATCTCCAACGCGGGCTATCTGCTCACCAACCAGCACGTGGTCGGCGGCTCGAAATACGTGAAGGTGAAGTGGTCGGACGGCGCCGAAACCGTCGGCGAGGTCGTGCGCACGGATGCGCGCCGTGATGTCGCCCTCATCAAGGCTGACCCGAGCGGTCGTCCGGCCTTGGCGCTCCGTCGTGGCGCGGTGCAGCAGGGCGAGGCGGTTTTCGCCATCGGCACGCCGCTTCACGACAGCCTGCAGAACACCATGACGAAAGGTATCGTCTCGGCGGAGCGGGTCGAAAAGGGGCAGCGCTTCATCCAGAGCGACGTAGGCGTGAACCACGGCAACTCCGGAGGCCCGCTGCTCGATCAGAAAGGCTCGGTGATCGCCATCACGGATTGGGGGGTCGCGCCAGACGGCACGCCGATCGGCCTCAACTTCTTCATCCCCATCGACGACGCCTTGAAGAGCCTGGCGCTGACGCCCGCCTCCTAGCCCTGCCACATGGCTTGGCCCTAAGGTGCCGGCGGTCCCGCCAGCTCTGGAGAGCCCATGCGCCGCCGCACCTTCCTCGCCGCCTTGCCGGCGGCCGCCATCGCGTCCCGGGCGCTCGCCGACAGCCGCAGCGAGACCCCCAACCGCGACCGGCCGGACGTACATGCGGGCGACCGGATCGACGGCGCCACCTTCGCCTCGCGCAGCGCCGCCTGGGGGACGCACGGGGCGGCGGCCACCGCCCATCCGCTGGCGACCCTGACGGCCATCGAGGTGCTCAAGGCCGGCGGCTCGGCGGTCGACGCGGCGATCGCGGCCAATGCGGTGCTGGGCTATGGCGAGCCGATCTCCTCCGGGGTCGGCGGCGACTGCTTCGTCATGCTGTGGGACCCGAAGCTCAGGAAGGTCGTGGGCCTGAACGGCTCGGGCCGTAGCCCGCGGGGCCTCAGCCTGGAGACCCAGCGGGCGCGGGCCAGGAACGGGCTGATCGGCTCCTATGGCGCGGTCTCGGTCAGCGTGCCCGGCGCGGTGGACGCCTGGTGGTCGCTGCACGGCCGCTACGGCAAGCTGCCGTGGCGCGAGCTCTTCCAGCCGGCGATCCGCTTGGCCGAGGAGGGGGCCCCGGTCGTCCAGAACGTCGCCTACTACGTCGAGCGCTCGCAGCAGGTGTTCGCCAGGCCCGGCGCCGGCATCGAGGAGACCGACAACTTCAAGGCCATCTGGGCGCCCGACGGCCGCACCCCGCGCGAGGGCGAGGTGTTCCGCAATCCGCAGCTCGCCCATACCTACCGGCTGATCGCCGAGGGCGGCGGCCGGGCCTTCTACGAGGGCGAGATCGCCGAGCAGATCGAACGCTACTTCAAGCGGATCGGCGGCTGGATGACCAAGGCCGACCTCGCCGCCCACCATTCCGAATGGGTCCAGCCCGTCACCAGCAGCTACCGCGGCGTCGACGTCTGGGCCCTGCCGCCCAACAGCCAGGGGGTGGTCACCCTGCAGCTGCTCAACATCATGGAGCAGTTCGACATCAAGGGGATGGGCTTCGAGACCGCCCAGACCCTCCACACCGAGGTGGAGGCCAAGCGCCTGGCCTTCGAGGACCGCGCCCGCTACTACGCCGACCCCGCCTTCTACCGCCAGCCCACCGAGTGGCTGATCTCCAAGGACTACGCCGCCCAGCGGGCCCGGCTGATCCGCCCCGACCGCATCCTGATGCCGGTCTACCCGGGCCAGGCGCCGGCGCACGGCGACACCACCTATTTCTGCACCGCCGACGCCGACGGCATGATGGTCTCGATCATCCAGTCCAACTACCGCGGCATGGGCTCGGGCCTGATGCCGGACGGGTTGGGCTTCATGTTCCAGGACCGCGGCGAGCTGTTCGCCCTGCAGGACGGCCACCCCAACATCTATGCGCCCGGCAAACGGCCGTTCCAGACGATCATCCCGGGGTTCGCCACGCGGGGCGGCGAGCCGTGGCTGGCGTTCGGCGTCATGGGCGGCGACATGCAGCCCCAGGGCCAGGCCCAGGTGCTCTCCAACATGGTCGACCACGGCCTGGCGGTGCAGGAGGCGGGCGACGCCCCGCGCTGGCACCACGAGGGCGGCCACGAGCCGACCGGTGAGGCGCAGGATCCGCTGGGCGTGCTCCGGCTGGAGACCGGCGTCCCGGAGCGCACCAAGGCGGCGCTGGCGGCGCTCGGCTGGAAGCTCGGGCCCACCGACGGCGGCTTCGGCGGCTATGAGTGCATCCAGCGCTGGCCCGGCCGTTACGCCGCCGCCACCGAGATGCGCAAGGACGGGACGGCGCTTGGCTACTGAGCCGGTCTTCTTCGAGACGCCGACGGCCTGGCGCGCCTGGCTGGCGGCCAGCCACGCCACCGCGGCCGAGCTGAGCGTCGGCTTCTGGAAGACAGGCCGCGGCAAACCCTCGATCAGCTGGCCGCAGAGCGTCGACGAGGCCTTGTGCTTCGGCTGGATCGACGGGGTGCGCCACCGGATCGACGACGAGGCCTATCGCATCCGCTTCACGCCCCGGAAGCCGGACAGCGTCTGGAGCAAGGTGAACCTGAAGCGGTTCGCCGAGCTGAAAGCGCTGGGGCTCGTCGCCCCCGCCGGCCAGGCCGCCTTCGACGCCGGCCGACCGTCGGCCTATTCCTACGAGCGCGAGGCCGATGAGCTCTCCCCCGAGGAGACGGCGCGGTTCCAGGGGAACGCGACGGCGTGGGCCTACTGGCAGGCCTGCCCGCCCGGCTATCGCAAGCTCAACATCCATCGGGTGACCGCGGCCAAGCGGCCGGAGACCCGGGCCAGCCGTCTCGACCGGCTGATCGAGGTCTGTGCAGAGGAACGCAGGATCGATTCGCTGAAACCGACGGGCGGGCGATGACCGGGCGGCTGCACTTTGACAAACCGTCCGTTCGCGCCAAGCTCGCCCGCGAAGCAGGGAGGCCCGCATCGTGACGGTCGAGGAGATGGAAGCCATCGTCATGGCCTTCCCCGGCGCCGAGAAGGGCGTCAGCTACGGCTCGCCGGCCTTCAAGGTGAACGGCAAGTTCTTCACCCGCCTGCGCCGCGACGATGGCTCCATGGTGCTGATGGAGGTGAGCTTCGACGAGCGCGAGATGCTGATGGAGGCCGAGCCCAAGACCTTCCACTTCACCGCCCACTACAAGGACTACCCCTGCGTCCTGGCCCGGATCGACACCCTGCATCCCGGCTCGCTCAAGGCCTTCCTCGAGCGCCGCTGGCGCAAGATCGCGCCGAAGAAGCTGGTCAGGGAGCGGGACGCGGCGGGGACGGAGAGCTAAGGCCGCTCAGAGCGCGAAGGAGAAGCCGCCGTTCACCGGATAGACCTGGCCGGTGATCCAGCTGGAGGCGTCCGAGGCCAGGAACTGCACCATGTTGGCGATGTCCTGCGGCTGGCCGGGCCGGCGGATGATGTACTTTTCCAGCGTGCGCTTCAGCCGCTCGGGGTCGCCCTGCAGCGTGCGCTGCACCGCCGGCGTGTCGGTGAGCGCGATGGCGACGGAGTTGGCGGTGATCCCGTAGCGGCCGAGCGAGCGGGCCACGGAGCGCATGAAGCCGGCCGCCCCGGCCTTGGCGCCGGCATAGATCTCCAGGCCCGCGTCGCCCCAGCGACTGGCGTCGGAAATGATGGTGATGATGCGTCCCGGCGCCTGACGCTCCAGCATGCCCGGAATCACCGCGGCCGTGCAGTTGATCACCCCGTAGAAATTCACCCCGACGAAGCTGTTCCAGACCTCCGGCCCGGTCTCCCAGAACGGCTTGCCCAAGTCGGCCGAGGGCGTGGCGCCGGCATTGCCGGCGTTGTTGACCAGGACGCCGACCGGTCCGAGATCCGCCTTGGCCTTCGCCACCATCGCCTTGACGGCCGCGTGGTCGGAGACGTCGCACTGCAGGGCCAGCGCCTTGCCGCCAGCCGCGCGGACCTCTTCGGCCACCGCCTCCGCGCGGTCCAGGACATAGTCGTTGACGACCACGCCGCCGCTGCCTTGCGCAGCGCCCAGCTGCAGGGCGGTCTGCCGCCCGACGCCCTGTCCCGCGCCGGTCACCAGGGCGACGCGGCCGCCCAGGTCAAGGATGTCCGTCACCAGCTGTCCTCCCGCTCTTTGCGCCAGCATGGGCCGGGGCGCGCGGCCCTGTCCATGCTCACCCCACGGAAGGGAGGAGACCTAGAACTCGTCCTCGATCGAGGATCGGAACAGCTCGAAGACCTCCTTGGCGTGCTCCTCCGGCGCCACCTGCGGCTCGGCCGCGGGCGGCGGGAAGGCGGCCTCGGCCCCGCCGGTCAGCCGGCCGATCACCGCGCCGTTCTGCACCAGCAACACCTCCTCGCCCTCGGCCACGGCGGCCAGCTGGGCGGCGACTTTCGGCGGCAGGTCGTCGAGGTCGATGCGGGTCATGGCCGTAAGTCTAGACCCGGAGCCGCCTCGGCCCTAGCTTCCGCCGCGCAAGAGGAGGGGCGATGGCCTACCGGTCGCTGCGCGAATTCATGGCCAAGCTGGAGGCGGCGGGCGAGCTGGTGCGCGTCGCCGAGCCGGTTTCCACCGTGCTGGAGATCACCGAGATCCAGCGGCGGCTGCTGGCCACCGGCGGTCCGGCGGTGCTGTTCGAGAAGCCGATCCGCGCCGACGGTGAGGTCTCCTCCATCCCGGCGCTCGCCAACCTGTTCGGCACGGTCAAGCGCGTGGCCATGGGCGTCACCCTGGAGGGCCGCGCCCGCTCCACGGCGGCCGACCTGCGCGAGGTGGGCGAGCTGCTGGCCTTCCTGCGCGCGCCCGAGCCGCCGCGCGGCCTGAAGGACGCCCTGGGCATGCTGCCGCTGGCCCAGACCGTGATGGCCATGCGGCCGCAGATCATGAAGCGCGCGCCGGTGCAGCAGGTGGTGCTGAAGGGAAGCGACATCGACCTGACCAAGCTGCCGATCCAGACCTGCTGGCCGGGCGAGCCCGCGCCGCTGATCACCTGGCCGCTCGTGGTGACCAAAGGCCCGTCGACCAGCCGCGAGGACGACTACAACCTCGGCATCTACCGCATGCAGGTTACGGCCAAGGACCGCACCCTCATGCGCTGGCTCGCCCACCGCGGCGGGGCCCAGCACCACCGCCGCTGGAAGGCCGAGGGCCGGCGCGAGCCGCTGCCCGCCTGCGCGGTGATCGGCGCCGATCCCGGCACCATCCTGGCCGCCGTCACGCCCGTGCCCGACACCCTGTCGGAGTACCAGTTCGCGGGCCTGCTGCGCGGCGCCAAGCTGGAGCTGGTCCCCGCCAAGACCGTGCCCCTGATGGTGCCCGCCAACGCCGAGATCGTCATCGAGGGCCACGTCCTCTTGGACGACTACGCCGACGAGGGCCCCTACGGCGATCACACGGGGTACTACAACTCGGTCGAGAAGTTCCCGGTGTTCCAGGTCAGCGCCATCACCATGCGGCGCGACCCGATCTACCTGACCACCTTCACCGGCCGGCCGCCGGACGAGCCCAGTGTGCTCGGCGAGGCGCTGAACGAGGTGTTCATCCCGCTACTGCAGCAGCAGTTCCCGGAGATCGTCGACTTCTGGCTGCCGCCGGAGGGCTGCTCCTACCGGATCGCCGTGGTCTCCATGAAGAAAGCCTACGCCGGCCACGCCAAGCGGGTGATGATGGGCGTCTGGAGCTACCTGCGGCAGTTCATGTACACCAAGTGGGTGATCGTCGTGGACGACGACATCGACGCCCGCGACTGGAAGGACGTCATGTGGGCGATCTCCACCCGCATGGATCCGGCCCGCGATGTGACGATCATCGAGAGCACCCCCATCGACTACCTGGATTTCGCCTCGCCGGAGAGCGGCCTGGGTTCGAAGATCGGCCTGGACGCCACCAACAAGTGGCCGCCCGAGACCCGGCGCGACTGGGGCGAGAAACTGGGCATGGACCGCGCGACGATCGAAGCGGTCACCGAGAAGTGGGCGCGGCTCGGCCTGCCCGGCGGCGGCGATCCCGTGGACTAGGGCGGAGTCACTGCGGCGCAGAGTTTACGCCTCCCTCCTCCATCGAGGAGGAGGGCTATTGGGGAACTCGCCGCGCCTAGGTTGAATTTCGCGCCGCCCTCGAGCGCCTCAGCCCGTCCAGGCGCGCTGGCGCTCGATGGCCTGGGCGGTGGTCTTGATGATCATGTTGATGCTGGCGACTTCGTCGGGCGTCGGCCCGCGTGGCGCGAGGTGGTAGATGGCGAAGGTGCCCAGCAGCTTTCCGTCGGCGCCTTCGATCGGCGTCGACCAGCAGGCCCTGAGGCCGTGCGACAGGGCGAGGTCCTTGAAGTTGACCCACAGCGGGTCGCTGGCGATGTCGGTCACATAGATGGGGTGGCCGAAGTAGGCGGCTGTCCCGCAGGAGCCGACGCTTGGGCCGATCTCGACGCCGTGGATCGCTTCGTTGTAGGCGGCCGGCAGGCTGGGCGCGGCGCCGTGCAGCAGGTGCTCGCCCGCCTCGTCGAGCAGCAGGATCGAAGCCATCATGCCGCCGCGAGATTCAGCCTCGACGCCGACCAGCAAGGTCTCCAGCACATCGCCCAGCGGCGCGCCGGCGGAGATCTGGGCCAGGCTGCGCTGCTCGCTGTCCAGCAGCGACCGCTTCAGCCGATCAGACCCGTGAATTCCCAAGACGCGTGGCTCCCCGCCCCCTCACCCGTTGGCGGTCGCGCCGAGCGGGAGACCTCGATAACTATTGATACGCTCGAAGGTGGTTTTCGTTGCCCCGGTATGGACAAAAGTCGTCCGCTTGCCACCGCCGCCGAACCGGGCGCTACTCCGCCGCAGAAGGGGAGAACTGGCCATGGACGCCGCGCCGTCCGCGCACGCCGCCGCGCTGTGGGTGGGCCTGCATCTCGCCCTGCTGCTGATCCTGTCGGTCCGCGTGGTGCGTCTGCGCCGGCGGCACGCCGTCACCTTCGGGCACGGCGACATCCCCGACCTCGCCCAGGCCGTGCGGGCGTTCGGCAACGCCACCGAATACATTCCCGCCGCCCTGATCGGCATCGTGGTGCTGGCCCTGCTCGGGGCGCCGGCCTTGCTGGTCCACGCCACGGGCCTGCTGCTGTTCGCCGGCCGCGTCGCGCATGCCTGGGGGCTGTCGCGCAGCGGCGGGGCGTCAATACCGCGGGCGGTAGGCGCGGTCGCCACCTGGCTCGCCTACATCGTGGCCGCCGTGGCGCTGATCTTCTACGCGATCCCCTGAACGTCGCTTGCCGCTAGGCGTCCGGGCGGCCATATGGCGGCCATGGACGAAAACCTGCTGAACGACGTGGTCAAGGCCGCGCTCGCCGCCGGCGCGGACGCCGCCGAGGCCGTGAGCGCCGAGCGCCGGGCGCTTTCCATCGCCGTGCGCCTGGGCGAGCTGGAAGAGGTGGAGCGCGAGGAGGCCCGCGACCTTGGCCTGCGGGTGTTCGTGGGCCGCCGCCAGGCCACCGTCTCCGGCTCCGACATCAGCGCCGAGGCGCGCGCCAAGCTGATCGCCCGCGCGGTCGCCATGGCCAAGCTCGCGCCGGAGGACCCCTATGCAGGCCTGGCCGATCGGGACCTCCTGGCCCTGGGCGCCCACGCCGACCTCGACCTCTACGATCCCACCGAGCCCGATCCCGAGACCCTGGAGGCCAAGGCCCGGGTGGCCGAAGACGCCGCCCGCGCCGTGCCGAAGGTGACCAATTCCGACGGCGCCTCGGCCTCCTGGTCGGCGGCGCACTGGGCCATGGTGACCAGCGGCGGCTTCTCCGGCGTCCACCGGGCCTCCGGCTTCTCGCTGGGCGCCTCCGCCATCGCCGGCGACGAGACCGGCATGGAGAACGGCTATGAGGGCCGCTCGGTCCGCTGGCAGGCCGACCTGCCGGACGCCCAGGCGATCGGCGCCGAGGCCGGCCGCCGCGCGGCCGCCCGGTTGGGGGCCCGCAAGATCGCCTCCACCACCGCCGCGGTGGTGTTCGAGAACCGGCTCGCCGCCTCCCTGATGGGCCCGCTGATCGGCGCCATCTCCGGGCCGTCCATCGCCCGCGGCACCTCGTTCCTCAAGGACAAGCTCGGCCAGGCGGTGTTCGGCGCCCAGGTGACCATCACCGACGATCCGCACCGCCGGCGGGGCCTCGGCTCCGCCCCGTTCGACGACGAGGGCGTGGTCAACGGCCCGCGGGCGCTGATCGAGGCCGGCGTGCTCACCACCTGGCTGCTCAACTCGGCCTCGGCCCGCCAGCTCGGCCTCACCAGCACCGGCCACGCCTCGCGCGGCCTGGCCGGCCCGCCGGGCGTCGGGACCTCTAACCTGACCCTGCAGCCGGGCGTGCGCAGCCAGGCGGAGCTGATCAAGGACGCCGGGACGGGCCTGCTGGTCACCTCGATGTTCGGCCCCTCGCTGAACGGCAACACCGGCGACTGGTCGGTGGGCTGCTCGGGCTTCTGGTTCGAGGGCGGCGAACTGGCCTATCCGGTCGCCGAGATCACTGTGGCGGGCAATCTGATCGACATCTACGGCCGCCTGGTGCCCGGTTCGGACCTGGAGATCCGTGGCTCGGCCAACGCGCCGTCGCTGCTGGTCGATTCGCTGGCCATCGCCGGCCTCTGAGGGACATTTCGCGCGCTTGATCCCAGGGCGGCGGGGGCCTATCCGGGCGGCAAGACTTCCAGCCCATCGAATCGAGCCGCCATGCCCGACAAACAACTGCTCCACCTGGTCATCGGCGGGGAGATGAAGACCCTCGACGGGGTTCCGGAATTCCGCGACCTCAGCAAGGTCGACCTGGTCGGCGCCTATCCGAACTATCAGGAGGCCGTCCGCGCCTGGCGCTCACGCGCCCAGGAGACGGTCGACAACGCCCTGATGCGCTATTTCATCATCCACGCGCACCGGCTGCTCGATCCCGATTCGGACGGCGAGCATCACGACCACGATCACTAAGGCGCTGGAGCTAGGCCTCGCGGCCGACGGTCTCGACCAGGACGCCGTCGCGCCAGATCTCCACGGCCTCGCAGCTGGCGTGCTCGCGCAGCAGGGTGGCGGCGCGGTGATGGGCGTGGGCCGAGCTATCGGCCACGAGGTCAACCACCGAGGCGACGCCGTCCCGCCGCACGCCCAGCAGGGTGTAGACTTCCTCGATCGCGATGATGTCCGCCCCGTCCTGCATTGCCGGAGCAGCTTGCCTGCAACCGGGGCTTATGTCTGTCGGATTTCGCACTTAAAGGGCGATCACTCGCGCCTGAGCAGGGTTTCGGTGAGCAGTCGTCCCCAGATCTCCGATCGGAACTGGGCCTTCATGCCTGCGGGGTCGTAGGCCGGGCTCTCCACCCACTCCAGGAACGACAGGCCGGCGGGCTCGCCCTCGGCCAGGTAACGCTCGAAGGTGTAGTCGAGGACGCCGGTGTAGCCCTGCTTGACGTGCAGGTAGCGCAGGCCCAGCTGGTCGATCGCCTCGCGGATCGTCTTGCCCTGCCGGAAGTGCATGTAGAGCACGCTCATCACCCCGGCTCGGTCCGCGCCCGACTTGCAGTGCATCAGCGCCGGATAGGCGATCGTCTGGAACAGCGCCTTGGCGCCCAGCACCTGGGCCCGGCTCGGGACTTCGCGCGAGGCGACGGTGAAATTGACCAGCTCCAACCCCAGCCTGGCGCAGGCCGCCTTCTCCAGGGCGTAGAAGCTGCCGTCGAAGCCGCCACGCAGGTTGATGACGGTCTTCACGCCGCGCTGCTTCCAGGCGGCCAGTTGATGCGGCCAGGGCTGGTTGGTGCGCACCAGCTCGTCGGAGATCCAGTGGGCGTTGGAGAAGCCCAGGCGCAGGAAGGCGTGGTCGTTCAAGAGGTAGTCGGCATAGGCCCGCCGCCGCCCGCGGGCGGTGGTCAGGTCGAACCCATTGGGCACGGTTTCGCCGGTCATCACGCGTAGTTAGGGCTTCGATCGCCGGGAAGGAAGCCGGCGGGTCGCCGCGCCGCGCGTCGGGGCGCCGTCTTGACTTCGCGGACGCATCGGCCGACCTCGGGGTGATGAGCGAGGCCGCCATGCCCGAGCTTTCCGCCCGCGTCCTGGCGGCGCGGATCGCGCGCGTCTACATGGCGCCGCGCTGGAAGGGCTGGGTCGTGGCCCTGCTGGCGGCCGTGGCGGCCGCCGCCCTCTCCGCCCGGCTGGTGCAGATCCTCCGGCCCGCGGTCGACGACCTGCTCGGCCGGCACAAGCCGCATGCCATCATCACCATTCCACTGACCATCGCCGGCCTGGCCATCCTCAGGGCCCTGGTGCAGGTGGTGCAGGCCTCGCTGGTCAACCGCATCGGCAACGGCGTGGTGGCCGACATCCAGCGGCAGCTGTTCGGGCGGCTGATCCGGGCCGACCTGTCGCGCCTGCGAGCCCAACATTCGGGGACCTTCGTCTCCTCGGTGCTCTACGACGCGGGCCTCACCCGCGAGGCCGCGACGTCGGGGGTGATCAACTACACCCAGAACGCCCTCATGGTGGTCGGCGGGCTCTGGGTGATGTTCAGCATCGACTGGGGCCTGGCCTTGCTCGCCCTGGTCGCGGCGCCCGCCGCCGGCGCCGCCATGGGTCGCTTCGCCAAGCGGACGAGCAAGGCCGCCAAGGGCGCCATGGCCGAGACCTCGGCCCTTTCCACCGCGATCATGGAGAGCCTGGACGGCATCCGGCTGATCAAGATCGAGAACCGCGAGGCCTTCGAGGAAGGCCGCGTCGGCGAGGTGATCGGTCGCCGCGAGCGGCACCTGGTGAAGGGCGCCAACGCCCGCGCCTGGGCGGCGCCGGCGACCGAACTCACCACCAGCCTCATCCTGGCCGGCCTGATCGCCTTCGCCGGCTGGCGCGGCGGGGTGACGCCGGGCGGCTTCATCGCCTTCGTCTCGGCCTTCCTGATGGCCGCGCAGTCGCTCCGCCAGCTGGCCAATCTGCAAGGCGTGTTCGCCGAGGGCCTGTCAGCGGCGCGGCGGCTGTTCGTGGCCCTCGACGTGGAGCCGGAGGTGGACGAACGGCCGGGCGCCTCGGTCCTGGCCCGCAGCCAGGGCGTGATCCGCTTCGAGCGGGTGGGCTTCTCCTACAGCGCGGCGGGACCGCCGGCGCTGAGCGAGATCGATTTCGAGATCCGGCGCGGCGAGACCGTCGCGCTTGTCGGCCCCTCGGGCGGAGGCAAGACCACCATCCTGAACCTGATCCCGCGCTTCTACGACGTGACCTCGGGCGTGGTCCGCGTGGACGGCCATGACCTGCGCGAGGTGACCCTGGCTTCGCTGCGCGACCAGATCGCCCTGGTCACCCAGGAGCCCTTCCTGTTCGACGACACCATCCGGGCCAACATCGCCTATGGCCGGCCCGAGGCCAGCCAGGCGGACGTGGAGCGGGCGGCCAGCGCGGCCGCGGCGCACGACTTCATCCTGCAGCTGCCCGCGGGCTACGACACCTCGGTGGGCGAGGCCGGCGCCCGGCTTTCCGGCGGCCAGCGGCAGCGCATCGCCATCGCCCGCGCCTTCCTGAAGGACGCCCCGATCCTGCTGCTCGACGAGGCGACCAGCGCCCTCGACACCGAGAGCGAGGCCCAGGTGCAGGCGGCGCTGAAGCGGCTGATGGCCGGACGCACGACCATCCTGATCGCCCATCGGCTGTCCACCGTCCGCGGCGCCGACCGCATCTACGTCGTCGAGGCCGGCCGCATCGTCGAGACCGGCGACCACGAGAGCCTGATGCGCAAGCGCGGCCTCTACGCCCGCCTGGCCAAGACCCAGGACCTGGAGGCGGAGACCGCCGCTTGAAGAACCTCCTCAGGAACGACGGCGTGCAGGCCGCGCTGGGCTGGGTGCTGGGGACCTATCTCAGGGTGATCCTGCGGACCGTCCGTTGGCGCCATGAGAACGTCCAGTGCGTGGAGCCGGTGCTGGTCGGCGACTCCGGCGCCATCGCCCTGTTCTGGCACGGGCGCATCCCGCTGTGCCTGGCCACCGCCCCGCAATGGTGGCGCAAGCGGACGCGGGCCTTCGTCTCGCCTTCGGCGGACGGCGAGTTCATCGCCCAGGCGCTGGCCATGTCGGGCTTCCCGGCGATCCGCGTCTCCTCGGCCAAGAAGGGCGACAGCGCCAAGGCGCGCCAGGCGGTGGCCGCGATCCGCGAGGCGGTCACCTGGGTCGAGGGCGGCGGGGCCCTGGTGGTGACGCCCGACGGGCCGCGCGGCCCCAATGAGATGATCGCGCCCGGCGCCCTGCAGATCGCCCGCCGATCCGGCCAACCGGTGTTCCTGATGGGCATCGCCGCCAGCCCCGCCACCCAGATGGACACCTGGGACAAGGTGATGTTCGCCGCGCCGTTCGGCCGGGGCGCCGTGGTCTGGGAAGGGCCGCTGCGGGTGCCGCCCGAAGCCGACGAGGCCGCGATCCAGGGCCTGATCGCCGACTGGTCGGCCCGCCTTTCCGCCGCCACACGCCGCGCCGAAGCTCTGGTCGGACGAACGCCGCATTGATCGGCGGGGAGAGCGGTGAGACATAGGCCCATGGCCAAGGCTCCGGAAGATCACGACCATCACGACCACCATGACCATGGGCACGACCACGGTCATGACCACGGCCACGCGCACGACCATGGCCACGCCCATCACCATGGGATCGGCGGCCACCACCATCACGTCCCGGCCGACATGGGCCGCGCCTTCGCCATCGGCGTCGCGCTGAACTCGGCCTTCGTGGTCGCCGAGGTGGCGGCCGGCCTGTTCTCCTCCTCACTTGCCCTGCTGGCCGACGCCGGCCACAACCTGTCCGACGTCCTGGCCCTGCTCCTGGCCTGGGGCGCCTCGGTGCTGGCCAAGCGCGCCCCGGTCGGGCGGCGGACCTATGGCCATCGCAAGGCGACCATCCTCGCCTCCCTGGCCAATGCGGTGATGCTGCTGGTGGCGGTGGGCGTGATCGTCTCGGAATCGGTGCGGCGCCTCGCTGAACCCACCACCATCTCCACCGGCGTGGTGATGGTGACCGCCGGGCTTGGGGTGATCCTCAACACCGCCACGGCGCTGTTGTTCTTCCGCGGCCGCGGCGACGACCTCAACGTGCGCGGCGCCTTCATGCACATGGCCGGCGATGCGGCGGTGTCCCTGGCGGTGGTCGTCGGGGCGGGGATCATCGCGCTCACCGGCCTGCTCTGGGTCGACCCCGCCCTGTCGCTGCTGATCGCCGTGGTGATCATCATCGGCACTTGGAGCCTGCTGCGCGATTCGGTCGACCTGGCCCTGGACGCCGCGCCGCGCGGCATCGACGTCGGCGAGGTCAACGACTGGCTGCGCGCCCGGCCGGGGGTGGCGGAGGTGCACGACCTGCACATCTGGGCCATGAGCACCACCGAGACCGCGCTCACCGCCCACCTGATCCGCCCGGCCAACGGCGACTGCGACATCTTCCTGCACGAGACCTGCGAGGCCCTGTCGCGCCGGTTCAACATCGGCCACGCGACCCTGCAGCTGGAGACCGACGCCACGGTGGCCTGCCGGCTCGCCCCGGCCGAGGTGGTGTGAGCGGCAAGTCCCGCCCCCTGCCGCTGGCCCTCTACGCCGCGGCGACCGGCCTCCTGGCGCCCTTCGCGCCCGCCCTGCTGCGGGCCCGCGCGCGCCAGGGCAAGGAAGACCCCGCGCGGATCGGCGAGCGCCTGGGCCGCGCCAGCCAGCCGCGTCCCGCCGGGCCGCTGGTCTGGCTGCACGGGGTGAGCGTCGGCGAGACCCAGTCCCTGCTGCCGCTGATCGCCGCGCTGAAGGCGCGACGGCCCAGCCTCGCCCTGCTGGTGACCTCCGGCACGGTGACCTCCGCAGAGCTGCTGGCCCAACGCCTGCCGAGCGGGGTGCTGCACCAGTTCGCCCCGGTCGACAGTCCGGGCGCGGTGGCCCGCTTCCTCGATCACTGGGGGCCGGACGCCGGCCTGTTGGTGGAGAGCGAGCTCTGGCCCAATCTGATCCTCGGCGCCCAAGCGCGCGGCGTCCGCCTGGCCCTGCTCTCGGCGCGGATCACCGAAGCCAGCGCCGGCGGCTGGGCGCGCTCGCCCGCCGCGGCGCGGGCCCTGCTGGGCGCCTTCCACCTGGTGATGCCGCAGGACGCGGCCACGGCCGAACGGCTGCGCGCCCTGGGCGCGGCCGTCGGGCCGGCCCTCAACCTCAAGCTGGTCGGCGAGGCCCTGCCGGCCGACGCGGCGGAGGTGGCGCGCCTCGGCAAGGCGGTCGGCAGCCGCAAGGTGGTGCTGGCCGCCAGCACCCATCCGGGCGAGGAGACGCTGATCGCCGCCGCCGCGCGGGACGCCGGCGCGCCGCTGGTGGTCCTCGCGCCGCGCCATCCCGACCGCGGCGAGGCCGTGGCGGCGGAGCTGACGGCCGCGGGCTTCAAGGTGGCGCGCCGCGCCGTGGGCGAGGCGTTGAGCGCCAAGACCACCGCCTATGTGGCCGACACCCTGGGGGAGATGGGCCTGTTCCTCAGGCTGGCCGACGTGGTGGTGATGGGCGGCAGCTTTGTGCCCGGCGTCGGCGGCCACAACCCGCTGGAGGCCGCCCGGCTCGGCAAGGCCATGATCACCGGCCCCGACGCGTTCAACGCCCGCGAGGTCTATGACGCCATGGTCGCCGAGGGCGCAGCGCTGGAGGCCGCCGACGCCGCCGCCCTGGCCCGCGAGATCGGGCTGCTGCTCGGCGATCCGAAGGCCGCCCAGCGGGTCGGCCAGGCGGCCCTGACCTATGCCGAGCGCCAGGGCGCTGCGCTCGACCAGGCGCTGAGCCTGCTCAGCCCCCTGCTGCCGGCATGAAGCTCTCGACGCCGGAGTGGTGGTACCAGCGCGGCCGGCGGACCATGCCGGTGACCCGGGCCCTGCTGACCCCGGTCTCCTGGATCTGGGCCGCGGCGACCGCCCGCCGGATCGCCCGCGCCAAGCCCGTCGATCCCGGCGTGCCGGTGATCTGCGTCGGCAACGTCACCCTGGGCGGGGCCGGCAAGACGCCGGTGGTGCGCGAGATCGCCCGCATCCTCGGCGCGCGCGGCGTGGCTGCGCACCTGCTCTCCCGCGGCTACGGGGGACGCCTCGCGGGTCCGCTGCGGGTCGATCCCGCGGCCCACACCAGCGCCGAGGTCGGCGACGAGCCGCTGATGCTGGCGCGCGATTTCCCGGTCTGGGTCTCCCGCGACCGCGCAGCGGGCGCCCTCGCCGCCGCCAGGGCCGGCGCGCAGGCGATCGTCATGGACGACGGCCACCAGAATCCGTCGGTGAAGAAGGCCCTGTCGCTGGTCGTGGTCGACGGCGAGACCCGCGGCGAGGAGTGGCCGTTCGGCGACGGCCGGGTGTTCCCGGCGGGGCCCATGCGTGAACCCCTGAAGCCCGGCCTGGCCCGCGCCGACGCGGTGATCCTGCTGCTGCCCGCCGACCTCGCGGCGCCCGCCGCCGAACTCGTCGCCGCCTTCGGCTTCACGCCGGTGCGCACCGCCCATCTGCAGCCGGCCGCCGACCTGCCGCGCGGGCCACAGGTCGGCTTCGCGGGCGTCGGCAAGCCCTGGAAGGTGGAGCGGGCGCTGAAGGCCGCCGGCTGCGAGCTCGCCGATTTCGCCCCCTTCCCCGACCATTTCGCCTACGACGAGGCGACGCTCACGCGCCTGGCCGAGCGCGCCGCCCAGTTCGGCGCCGGCCTGATCACCACGGAGAAGGACTGGGTCCGCCTGCCCGCGGACTGGCGCGCCCGCGTCACCGCCTGGCCGGTGCGGGCGCAGTTCGACGATCCGGCGGCGCTGGACACCCTGCTGGCGAAAGCAGGCCTCTAGACCGTAGCCCCGGCCTTCTCGGCGAAGCGCCAGCTCGCCTGGGCCAGCAGCATGACGCGATCGGCCTGGTTGACCGCATCGGGATGGTTGGCCGTGCCGTCGCGGACCCGGCCGACGATGCCCTGCAGGATGCCGGCCAGCCGGAAGGCGTTGTAGGAGAAGTACCAGTAGAGGTCCGGCAGGCCGGAGCGCCCGGTCAGCTCGCAGTAGTAGGCGACGGTCTCCTCGATGGTCGGGATGCCGTGCGCCTTGAGGTCGGGGATCTGCGAGATCGAGCCGTTGACCCAGTTCATCAGGAAGTAGGTGAAGTCGGCGAGCGGCTCGCCGAGCGTCGAGAGCTCCCAGTCGAGCACCGCCACCACCCGCGGCTCGGTGGCGTGGAGCACCATGTTGTCGAGCCGGTAGTCGCCGTGCACGACCGAGGTGCGCTCCTGCGGCGGCAGGGTCTTGGGCAGCCAGTCGATCAGCCGCTCGATCTCCGGGATCTGCTGGGTCTCGGAGGCCTTGTACTGCTTGGTCCAGCGGTCGACCTGGCGGCCCATGTAGTTGCCGGGCTTGCCGAAATCCTCCAGGCCGATCTTGACGTAGTCGGTGTTGTGCAGGTCGGCGAGGGTCTTGATCTTGGCCCTGTAGATGGCGCGCCGCTCGGCCGGCTCGTACTGCGGCAGGCTCTGGTCCCAGAGGATGCGGCCCTCGACCATATCCATGATGTAGAACCAGGTGCCGATCACCCCGTCGTCGACGCACAGGCCATAGGTCTTGGCGACCGGGAAGCCGGTGGTCCCGAGCGCGGTGATCACCTTGTACTCGCGGTCGACGGCGTGGGCCGAGGGCAAGAGCTTGCCCGGCGGCTTGCGGCGCAGGACGTACTTCTTGGCCGGCGTGATCAGCTGGTAGGTCGGGTTCGACTGGCCGCCCTTGAACTGGCGCACCTCCAGGGGGCCCGCATAGCCCGCCACATTGGCCTGCATCCAGCGGTTCAGGGCGGCTTCGTCGAACTTGTGGGTCTCGGCGACGGGCTTGGTGCCGGTGTTCGCCTCTTCCCGCTGGTGCTCGGCGGTCTCGACTGCGGCCATGGCGTTCCTGCCCCTCTAACGATTGTTTGACGCCACTTTACCGGGGGTGACGCGAGGCGAGCAAGGCGCGGGTTTCAGGCCTTGTCGCGGGTGAGCGCCCGCCAGCCGATGTCGGCGCGGCAGAAGCCGTCGTGGAAGTCGATCGCCGCCACCGCCCCATAGGCCCGGTCGCGCGCCGTCTCGAGGTCGGGCCCCCGGGCGCAGACGTTCAGCACCCGGCCGCCGGCCGCGCGGAGCTTGCCGTCGCCGCCGCGCTTGGTGCCGGCGTGGAAGATAGCGACATCGGGGCCAAAGTCGGCCTCGGCGCCCTTGATCTCGCCGTGCGGCTTGGGCGTGCCCGGATAGCCGCGGGCCGCCAGCACCACGCAGATCGCCGCCTCGTCGCGCCATTCCGGCGGCGGCAGCTCGGCCAGGGTCCCGGTCGCGCAGGCCAGCAGGTAGGGGACCAGGTCGCTCTTCAGCCGCAGCATCAGCGGCTGGCATTCGGGGTCGCCGAAGCGGGCGTTGAACTCCACCAGCTGCGGGCCGCTGGACGTCGCCATCAGCTCCACGAACAGCACCCCGCGATAGGGCGCGCCGTCGGCGGCGATGCCGGCGAAGGTGGGCTCGACGAGGCGGGTCCGCACCTGCTCCACCAGCTCCGGCGTGAACACCGGGGCCGGCGAATAGGCCCCCATGCCGCCGGTGTTCGGCCCCTGGTCGCCGTCGAAGGCCCGCTTGTGGTCCTGCGCCCAGCCGAACAGCATCGAGGTCTCGCCGTCGCAGAGCGCGAACAGCGAGCCGATCTCGCCCTCCAGGAACTCTTCGATCACCACCCGCGCCCCGGCCGCGCCGAACCGGCCGCCGAGCGCATCCTCGACCGCGGCCTCGGCTTCCTCGCGGGTGGACGCGATCACCACCCCCTTGCCGGCCGCCAGGCCGTCGGCCTTGATCACGAAGGGCGCGGTGAACTGGTCCAGGGCGGCGCGCGCCGCCTCCACCGTCTCGCAGACCTGATAGGCCCCGGTGGGCAGGCCATAGCGGTCGGCGAAGGCCTTGGTGAAGGCCTTGGAGGATTCCAGCTGGCCCGCCTGGGCGGTCGGGCCGAAGCAGGGGACCGCGGCCAGCGCCAGCTCGTCGGCGAGGCCGGCTGCCACCGTCACCTCCGGCCCGATCACCACCAGGTCGGCGGCGATTTCCCGCGCCAGGGCCATCAGGCCGGCCACGTCCGTCGCGCCCACCGCCCGCGTCTCGCACAGCTTGGCCATGCCCGGGTTGCCGGGCGCCGCCACCAGCCGTGACAGCCGGGGCGACTGGGCGATCTTCCACGCCAGCGCGTGCTCGCGTCCGCCGGAGCCGACCAGGAGGATGTTCATGGCCCCGCGCTTAGGCGGCCCGGCCCCGCCCGGTCAAGCTGCGTCGCACCGTCGCGGCGCGGGCCACGCATGGAACCCTCGGCTTGGCGGCGCCGTTGCTTGCGCGGGTGGAGGCCTTCGCATGGCGATCACGGCTGAGCAGGACCCGGGGACCGCCGCCCGGATCTCCGCATTGGAGGCCGAGTTGGTCCGCGCCCGCGCGCGGCTCGGCGAGCTCGATCACCGCATCAAGAACGACCTGCAGCTGATCGCCTCGGTCTTCGTGCTGCAGCTGCGCAAGCTGCCTGACGGCGCCGACCGCGCCTGCCTGCGCGCCGCCCTGGACCGTGTCAGCGCCGTGGCCGCCGTGCATCGCCGGCTGGAGGTCGGCGACGATCCCGCCCACTTCGAGGCCTCCGGCCTGATCCGCGACGTGGCGGAGGAGGCCGCCGCCGCAGCCCGCCGCGACGACGTGCGCGTGCGTTTCGACCTGACGCCGGTCACCATACCCTCGCGGCAGGCCGGGCCGCTGGCGCTGATCACCGGCGAACTGGTGCGCAACGCCCTGAAGCACGCCTTCCCCGAGCGGCCTGGCGCCATCGAGGTGGTGTTCGGGCCCGACGACGGCGCGATCCAGCTCAGCGTCTCCGACGATGGCGTGGGTCTGGCTGGGGATGCCCCCGCGGGTTTCGGCACGACGCTCGCCGCCCTGCTCGCCCAGCAACTGCGCGGGACCTTCCAGCTCAGCACGCGCGATCATGGCGCCCGCGCCGTGCTGCGCTTCCCGAGGGTGGACTGAGCCTTGGCCCACCTCCTCGCCAATGGGGTCGGCGTCGCCGCCGCGCTCTGCTCGATGACCAGCTTCGCCCCGCAGATCGTCAAGATCTGGCGCGAGCGCGACGCCTCGTCCGTCTCGCTCAGGATGTACCTGGTGACGGTGACAGGCTTCGCCCTGTGGATCGCCTACGGCGTGCTGATCGCCAGCTGGCCGGTGGTGGGCTCCAACACGGTCTGCCTGGGCATGGCGGCCGCCATCCTGGCGCTGAAGTGGAAGTTCAGCGGCCGGACGCTGCAGCATCCCAGGCTCTAGCCTTCAAACGTCTCCGGGCTTAAGGGTCCTGCCCGGCGGAAATGGGCGGGTTCTGAAGAAGGTTCGGGCATGGATCAGCGCTTGGTCGCTGCGGAAGAGGCGCTGAAGGCGGGCCGCACCGAAGAGGCCGTTGGCGAGCTGATCCAGGCCTTGACCGAGGAGCCGGACCGCCCGCCGCAGGTCTATCGCGTGTTGCTGCACCAGCTCTATCGCCTCGGCCGCCAGACCGAGGCCGAGGTCTGGTCGGAACGCGGCGTCGAACGCCATCCGCGCGATCCCGAGATGTGGAACCTGCGCGGCGTCTTCCTGCGCCAGCTCAAGCGCCTGCCGGAGGCCCTGGCGGCGCTCGACGAGTCGATCCGGATCGATGCGCGCCACGAGGGTCCGCAGGTCAACCGCGGCAATGTGCTGCTCGACATGGACGACGGCGTCCGCGCCGAGGCGGTGTTCACCAAGCTGGTCCGCGCCCAGCCGCGCAACTCGGAGCACCAGCGCCAGCTGGGCCGGGCGCTGAACAAGCAGGGCAAGATCGACGCCGCCATGGTCCGCTGGCGCCAGGCCGTGGCGCTCAATAAGGGGATGATCGACGCCTGGCTGGACATGGCCGGGGCCATGAACGAGCGGCACCGCCAGGCGCAGTCGCACCAGATCCTCGACAAGGCGCTCGCCGCCAATCCGGACGAGCCCCGGCTGCACGAAGCGCGGATCATCGTCTTCCGGCGGGCAGGAGAGCCACGCAAGGCCGAGGCCTATATGGAAGAGCTGCTGGCGCGCTTCCCGGACGCGGCCTGGCTGCTCTACCAATACGGCTCGACGATCGTCGACTACGACCGGCCGCGCGCCAACATCCTGCTGCGCCGGGCCCTCGAACTGGCGCCGGACAAGCTCGACTACCGCATGGCGCTGATCGAGAGCCTGGAGCGGACCCGCACCGGCGACGAGGCCGTCAATATCGCGGAAGCCTACGAGCGGCTGTCGGCGGTCATGGCCGAGCAGACGCTGACCTCGTCGCCCCACCTGAAGATCGCTTCGGAGGTGCTGATCCGGGTCTGCGCCTTCGACGACCTGGACCGGCTGGGGACCTTCCGCGACCTCGGCCGCATCTGGGCGGAGAGCGGCCGCCACACCGCCCTGCTCAAGCAGCTGGCCCGCGTGCGCACCGACGACGACCGTCTGGAGCTGATCGAGCAGCACCGCATCTGGGGCCGGCAGGTCGAGGCCCAGGCGGCCGAGCATCCGATCCGCCGCCCGGCCCCGCGGCCCAAGTCGGACAAGATCCGGCTGGGCTTCATGTCCTCGGACCTGCGCGGCCACCCGGTGGCCTATTTCGCCCTGCCGCTGTTCGACCACATCGATCGCGAGCGGTTCGAGGTCTACTGCTATTCCTTCTACCAGGGGCAGGAAGACCGGCTGCAGAAGCATATCGCCGCCCAGGTGACGGCGTTCCGGTGGCATCCCGACATGGCGCCGCGCGACGCGGCCCAGATGATCGCCGACGACCAGCTGGACATGCTGATCGAGCTGGGCGGCTCGACGCACATGAACAAGCTGGAGGTGATGGCCTGGCGGCCGGCCCCGAAGCAGGCGAGCTGGCTGGGCTATCCGCATTCCGCCGGCCTCTCGGCGATCGACTATTTCATCTGCGATCCGTACTGCCGCCCGACCCGGCCGGACCTGCTGATCGAACAGCCGCTGCTGATGCCCGACAGCTGGATCGCGCTCGGCCGGATGGTGTTCTCCGAGAACCTGGAGATCACGCCCGGCCTGCCCGAGGACCGCGCCGGCCGGATCAGCTTCGGCACCGCCAACAACCCCCACAAGTACAATCGCGACATGCTGGCGCTGTGGGCCGAGGTGATGAAGCGCACGCCGGGCTCCCGCTTCCTGTTCGTGCGGCCGGAGGGCGGCACGGTGAAGTTCCGCGAGAACCTCACCCGCGAGTTCGAGGCGCAGGGGGTGGCCGGCGACCGGATCGAGTTCCGCCCGGTCCGCGGCCGGCACATGCCGTTCTACAACGAGATCGACATCACCCTGGACACCCTGCCGCTGACCGGCGGCACCACGACCACCGAGGCGTTGTGGATGGGCGTGCCGGTGGTGAGCCTGATCGGCGAGGCCTTCTTCGAGCGGCTCAGCTATTCGATCCTCACCAACGCCGGCGCGGGCGACCTGGCGACCACCGACAAGCAGGCCTTCGTGGACATCGCCGTGGCCCTGGCCGGCGACCGCGCCCGCCGGCTCGACCTTCGCCAGACCCTGCGCGAGCGGATGAAGGCCGGCCCGCTCGGGCGCACCGACGACTTCGCCCGCGACTTCTACGACATGATCGCCCGGGCCCTGGCCGGCGCCCCCGCCGAGACGGCTAAGGTCTGAAATATTCCTGCAGCAGGTCGTCGGGCCGCGGGCGGAACGTGAGCTCCCCGGCCGTCTCGCCGGCGAAGACCGTGGAGCCTTTCGGCACGTGCTTGTTGATCACCCGGGTCCCCTGGCTGATGACGCAGTCGTCCTCGACCACCGCGCGGCCCACCACGGCGGTGTGCGGATAGAGCACCACCCGCTCCCCGATCGTCGGGATCTGGTCCTTGTGCCGCCCGACCGTGGCGCCCTGGTAGAGCACCAGGAAATTGCCGTAGGTCGCCTTGGCCAGGACGATGCCGACGCTGTGGCCGATGTAGAACACCTCCGGCATGGCGATCTCGTAGAACAGGTCGATGCCGTTGAAGGCCTTGTTCATCAGGAACAGGCGGGTCGCCGCGGCCGTGTCCCCCGAACGCTTCCAGATCGTATTGGCCAGGAAGTAGAGGAAGATGGTGTGCTGCGAGGATTGCAGCACGTTGAACTCGTCCGGCCGCCAGGGCGCGCAGGCGTTGATGCAGCGGTGCATCCGCTCAAGCGCCTCGTCGATGTGGGCCTCGACGGCGGCCCGGAAGGCGGCGTCGCGTCCGTCCGGGACCACGGCGGCGCACTGGGCGGTGATGTAGGCCACCAGGCTGTCGCGGGTGTGATCGAGGAGCTTCAAGGCCTCAGCCCTTCCAGATAGGCGCGGACCACATCCTTCACGGGCCGGGGCGTCACGCCAAGCGCCTTCAGCCGGGCGATGGCGGCGTTCGGGGGCGGGGTGGGGCGGGCGTCGCCGGTGAAGCGCACGCGGCGTCCGGAGGCGGCGAACACCTCGGCGATCCCGCCGTTGGTGACCAGTTCGCCGCTCGCCACGTTGAAGATGTCCGGCGCCTCGGCCGCGGCGATAGCGATGAGGGCCGAAACCACGTCGTCCAGGTGGATGTAGTCGCGCGCCACGGCCGGGCTGGAGTCCAGGGTGAGGTCGCGCGCCGACCGCGCCCGGATCAGCCATTCGGAGAGGAAGCCCGGCGCGCCGTCCTCCCAGTCGTAGACATTGGCCAGCCGGGCCACCCGGCCGCGACCGTCGGCGCGGGTCATCACCAGGTTTTCGCCCAGGGCCTTGGAGAGGTCGTAGACCCGGCGCGGGTCGCGGGGATCGAAGACCAGTGGCTCGGTCTCGTCGACCGCGGGCTTGGCCAGGCCGTCGTAGAGGCGGGTGGAGGAGAGGTAGACGATCCGCTCGAAGCGACCGCTGCGCAGGATCTCGCTGACCAGGCTGGCGTGGGCCTCGACGGTGTCGAACGGGCGCTTGTCGTAGTCGGCTGTCAGGCCCGCGCAGTAGTAGACCACGCCCAGGTCGCGGGTCAGCAGGTCCGCATCGCCCTTGCGCGGCGTCCAGGGCGCCTTGCCCGCCGCCTTCAAGCGCTGCACGAGCCGGCGGCCGACGAAGCCCTCGGCGCCGACCACGGTGACCGCCATCAGCCGCCCCGTTCGCCGATCTTGCGGGCGGGCGCGCCGGCATAGATCGCATAGGCCTCGACCTCGCCGCGCACCACCGAGCCCGCGGCGATCACCGCACCCTTGCGCACCACGGCGCCATCCAGCAGCACGGACCCGGCGCCGATCCAGACGTCGTCCTCGACGACAATGCCGCCCCTCGACGGCTGGAAGCCCTGGTCGCGGATGCGCTTCGAGCGGTCGGCGATAGCGTGGTTGGTTGGGGCGAAGGTGCAGTTGGCGGCCACCGCCACAGCGTCGCCGATGGTCACCCCGTTGCCGGTGTAGATCACCGTGCCGGAGTTGATGGCGCTGTCGGCGCCGATCACCACGTCGCCCATGCCGCCGGCCGGCTTGATCTTCACGAAGCTGTCGATGAGCGTATTGGCGCCGATGCGGATCAGGGTGCCGCGCACCGACTCCTCGATGTCCGCCAGCGGCGAGACCTTGGCCGTCGGATCGATCTCGAGCGCCACCGCCGCGGTCCCCTATTCGTCGTCAGGCCCTATTCGTAATCAGGATAGGTCGCGTCGCGCGGCGAGAGCAATGCGGGCGTCTCAGGCCAGGCGATGGCGAAGGCCGGATCATCCCACCGCACACCCGCCTCGTAGCCGGGCTCGAAGGCCGGCGCGATCTGGTAGAGCACGTCGGTGTCGGCCTCCAGGGTCAGGAAGCCGTGCGCCACGCCCTCCGGGATCAAGAGCGCGCGGGCGTTGTCGGCGGAGAGCTCGGTCGCCGTCCAGCGGCGGTGAGTTGGGCTATCCCGGCGCAGGTCCACGGCGACGTCGAAGATCCGGCCGCGCACGCAGCGCACCAGCTTCACCTCCGCATGCGGCGCCGGCTGGTAGTGCAGGCCGCGCAGGGTCCCCCGCGTGGGATTGCGCGACAGGCTGGTCTGGGCCGGAACGAACGGATGGCCGGCGGCGGCGAAGTCCTCGGGGCACTGAAGGCGGGCGAACGAGCCGCGCGCGTCGGCGTGGGCCTCGACGTCCACGATCACGACGCCGGCGATCTCGGTCTCGGCGAACCGCATCAGCCCAGCACCTGCGTCTCCGGCGACGCGGTGACGAACCGGCCGCCCCAGCCGCCGATGTAGGACAGCTGGCCTGTGATCTCGTCTTTCAGGTTCCAGGGCAGGATCAGCAGATAATCGGGCTTCACCGTGGCGACCTCGGCGGGGCTGAGGATCGGCACGTGGCTGCCGGGCAGGTAGCGGCCCTGCTTGGCGGGGTTGGCGTCGAAGGCGGCGACGATCTCGCGGGCGGTCGTGCGGCAATAGTTGAGGAAGGTGTTGCCCTTGGCCGCAGCGCCGTAGGCCGCGACCCGCTTGCCCTCGACCTGCGCGTCCTCGAGGAACTTGCGGAAGCTGGTCCGCACCGCTTCGACGCGCGGGGTGAAGCCTTCGTAGGTCTCGATCCGGTCGAGGCCGGCCCTGGCCTCGGCGGCGCGCAGGTCGCGCAAGCCTTGAGTCTCCTCCCGGCCGGAGCCCGCGTGGCAGACGAACAGCCGCAGCGAGCCGCCGTGGGTGGTCAACAGCTCGACGTCGAAGGGCCGAAGCCCGTTGGCCCGCAGCACCTGCTCCACCGCCAGCAGCGACAGGTAGGAGAAGTGCTCGTGGTAGATGGTGTCGAACTGCACCTTCTCGATCAGGTTCAGCAGGTGCGGGAACTCGAAGGTCAGCACCCCCTCGTCCTTCAGCATCTCGCGGAACCCGGCCACGAAATCACTGATGTCCGGCACGTGGGCCAGGACGTTGTTGGCGGCCATCAGGTCGGCGCGGCCGCCGCGGGCCGCCAGCTCCCGCCCGGTCTGCGCGCCGAAGAACATCACCTCGGTGGGCACGCCCTTCGCACGGGCGGCCTCGGCGGTGTTGGCGGTGGGCTCGACGCCCAGCACGGGGATGTCCTTGGCCAGGAAGTGCTGCAGCAGGTAGCCGTCGTTGCTGGCGACCTCGACCACCAGGGAGTCCGGCCCCAGGCCGAACCGCTCGGTCATCGCCTCGGCGTAGCGCCGGGCGTGCGCCACCCAGCTCGCGGAATAGGAGGAGAAGTAGGCGTAGGTCTCGTCGAAGATGGCGTCGGCCGGGACAACGTCGTCCACCTGCACCAGGAAGCAGTTGGCGCAGACCCGGGCGTGCAGCGGATAGGCCGCCTCGGTCCCCGCGGCGAGCTGGTCGGCGGTGAGGTAGCTGTTGGCCAGCGGCTGGTCGCCCAGGTCGACGAAGGTGTGGGTGAGCGGGGCGCGGCAGAAGCGGCAGAGGGGCGGAGACGTCATCGGCCGGCTTCGTAGCCCTCGATCTGGGTCCGGCACAAGCGATGCGCGTCCTCGCCGGCGGCCTGGCGGCGGTACCAATCCATGGTCAGGGCCACGGCGGCCGGGGCGTCCAGGCGGCTTTCGAAGCCGATGGCGCGCCTGGCGAGGCCGGCGTCGATGGCCAGCGACCTGGCCTCCAGCGAGGTCGGATCGGGCTCGTGGCGCCAAGGCTGGCCGCCCAGCGCCTCGACGCCCAGGCTCGCCAGCTCGCCAACGGTGACCTGCGGGCCGCCGGGGCGGGGGCCGAAGTTGAGCGCCCGCGGCGTCTCGGGCTCGGTCGCCAGCGCCTGCAAGTAGGTGAGGTAGCCGGCCACGCAGTCCAGCACGTGCTGCCAGGGCCGCGTCGCCTCCGGATGGCGCAGCACCACGGCCTCGCCGGCGCGCGCCGCGCGCACGATGTCGGCCACGATGCGGTCGCGGGAGAAGTCGCCGCCGCCGATCACATTGCCGCCGCGCGCGGTGGCGACCGGTACGCGCGGCTCGAAGTAGCTGCGCGCATAGCTCTGGGTGACGATCTCGCAGGCCGCCTTGGACGCCGAATAGGGGTCCTTGCCGCCCAGGGCGTCGCCCTCGGCGAAGGCGCGGCCGGTCTCGGCGTTGGCGTAGACCTTGTCTGAGGTGATCACGAGCGCGGCCTTGAGCGCCGGCTGCTCGCGCAGGGCCTGCAGCAGGTGGACCGTGCCCATGACGTTGGTGGCGAAGGCGCCGACCGGATATTCGATCGCCGCCCGCACGATGGCCTGGGCGGCCATGTGCAGCGCGAGGTCGAAGGTCCGCCCCGAAAGCGCGCGCTCCACCGCCCCCGGATCGCGCATGTCGAGGATGCGGCTCTCGACCAGGTCGCCGACGCGGGCGAGCTCGAACAGGCTGGGCGTCTGGTCGGGCGTCTGCGCCAGGCCGGTCACCTCGGCGCCCATGTGGGCCAGCCAGATGGCGGCCCAGGAGCCCTTGAAGCCCGTGTGGCCGGTCAGCAGGACCCGCTTGCCGCGCCAGAAGGCGGGATCTACCGCCGCCACGGCGCCTCGCCGGAGGCCCACAGGGCCTCGAGCACGTTCTTCTCGCGCAGGGTGTCCATGGGGGCCCAGAAGCCCTCGTGCGGATAGGCCATCAGCTGGCCGTCGCGGGCCAGGCCGGTCAGCGGCTCCTGCTCCCAGATCGTCTCGTCGCCGGCGATGCGGTCGATCACCTCCGGCTGGAGCACGAAGAACCCGCCGTTGATCAGGCCCTGGTCGCCGGCCGGCTTCTCGACGAAGCGGCGCACCTGGCCGTCGGCGATCTCCAGCGCGCCGAACCGCCCGGGCGGGGTCACCGCGGTCACCGTCGCGGTCCTGCCGTGCTGCTTGTGGAAGTCGGCGAGCGCCCGCAGGTCGAGGTCGGCGACCCCGTCGCTGTAGGTCAGGAAGAAGGGCTCGCCCGGCTCCAGGTAACGCGCCACGCGCTTCAGCCGCCCGCCGGTCATGGTGGTCTCGCCGGTGTCCACCAGGGTGACCCGCCAGGGTTCGTGGTTGGTCGCGTGGTGCTCCACCGTGCCCTTGGCCATGTCGATGGTCAGGTCGGCGTTGTGCAGCACGTAGTTGGCGAAATACTCCTTGATCACATAGCCCTTGTAGCCAAGGCAGATGATGAAATCGTCGAAGCCGTAGCTCGAATAGAGCTTCATGATG
Source organism: Phenylobacterium sp. (assembly GCA_004799545.1). Lineage (GTDB taxonomy): Bacteria > Pseudomonadota > Alphaproteobacteria > Caulobacterales > Caulobacteraceae > Phenylobacterium. Next base: position 493,129 of record SSMU01000005.1, on the reverse strand, counting down.
TGCCAGAGCATCGGCCGGCCGCCGATCTCGATCATCGTCTTCGGCTTGAGGTGGCTCTCCTCGGAGATCCGCGTGCCGAGCCCGCCAGCCAGGATGACTGTCTTCATGCTTGGGTCTTCCTGTCCCGGTCGCCGTTCCGATCCCTGAGGCCGCCGTCCCGAGCGCCTAGTACGGGACTTCCCACTCGCTCATCCAGGGATGCTGCTTGGCCTCTTCGGCGAAGCGGTAGGCGAAGCGGTGCTGGTTCTTGTCCAGGTACTTGTAGTGGGTCTCGAAGGCCACCGTGTTGATGTTCTCGGTGTCGCACTGGCAGACCATGGCTGGGCAGGGTCGCGGGCCGTCGAAGAAAGCGAGCTCCGGCGAGACCGCCAGGTCGCCCAGCTGCTGGCCCTCCTGGAAGCCGCCGCACTGGGTGACCTTCCCGACCGGGTCCACGAACAGGAATTTGAACCCGGCGTTGCACAGGCCGGGCTTCTTGAGGTTCAGCAGGAACTCGTGGTCGTGCCGCGAATACATCACCTCGCGCAGGATCGCCCGCTCCTCGGCGTCATAGGCCTGCGGGTACATCTTGCCTTCGAACTCGCCGATGAACGGCTGGATGAAGTGGTCGACGCCGGCGGCGGCGAACTTGCGCTTCACCTCCGGCAGGTTCCTGAGCGACGGCGGATAGGCCACGCTCATGGTGGTCAGGTCGTAGTAGGTGCTGAGCTCCTGGGCCGCGGCGATCCAGGCGTCCTCGTTCTTGATCTCGGTGGGATGGTAGCTGGCCACCAGCGCCACCTTCTCCTTCGGGATGCCGTGCAGGATCCGGGCGTACTGCTTGGGGTGGAAGCTGAGGTTGGTGATCAGGTTGATCGACTGGACGTGGTCGGCCTGCGCCAGGCGCCGCGCGCCCTCCACCAGCGTCTTGGAAATGAAGAACTCGCCGCCGACCCCGATCCGGATGTTGATCGGGAAATCGAGCCGGCAAAGGTTGTCGATGATCGCCAGATAGCGGTCCTCGTCCCAGGGGCTGGGACCGCGTCCCTCGGGCGGCGCATGGCCGGCCACGCAGTAGGGGCACTTGTAGTTGCAGACCGGGTAGTCGGTGAAAAACCGGATGTTGGTCAGGCCGCGGGCCGGGGCCGCCTCAGGCGTGACCTGCGGCTCAGCCTCGGCGAGCGCAGTCTCAGGCCCAGGGGACCTCATAGCCAAAGAGCTCGATGTCCTCTGCGAAGAGCCGCCGAACCAAGTCCACCGTTTCGTCATCATAGTAGTCCTGAACGGCTCCTCGGGCCGACTGATTGCGGCGGGGCAGGGTCTGGCGTGGAATCTGCAGCCTGTCGCAGACCGCGTCAAAGTCCTGCTGTAGCGACTCGTAGCGCATCACATAGTCGAAGTTGGCAAGTATGCCAGAGATCGGCTGGTCTGGCTCCTCCCGAAGATAGTGCGCCATGGCCGGCGCGGTCGGCAGGCAGGCGGCGAAAGCCTCGCGGGAAAAGCCGGTGACCTGCCGATGCGGCGAGAAATAGAACGAGACCGCCCGCTCCCACGGGTTGCGCACACAGCAGAACTTGAACAGGCCCGCGTAGACCTTCGGCGGCAGCTGCGTCTTGTAGTCGCTTAAAGGACTATGCTTGGAGAGCTCATAGGTCGGGTTGCGCAGCTCGAAGCGCTCGACGCCGTCCTGGTAGGGCTCCAGGCAGACGATCTCGTCCTCGGAATAGGCCCTCAGGATGTTCTGCACGGAATTGCCGCCGGTCTTGGGCACGTGCACGAACAGGAACTGGCGGTCGAGCGCCAACATGGCTCAAGCCTCCAGCCGGGTTGCGCGGGCTGATACGCGCCGTCGTCGGCGTTGGCAATGCGGCGCGCCCGCCCGCGCCGCGGCCATAGAATGGCCGGAAAGCCCGGCGTAGCGTGCGGCATGCCACGCCCCAGCTTCAGCCGCCTCGCGCTTGTCACCGCCGCCGCCTTCGCCTCGGTGGCGTTCGCCCAGTCGTCGCCCACCGCGCCGAAGCTGGGCTTCCCCATGGCCTGCGTGATCGGCAAGACCTGCGAGATCCAGCACTACTTCGACCGCGATCCGGCGCACGGCATGCTGGACTACCACTGCGGCCACCGCAGCGAGCCGGCGCACAACGCCATCGACATCCGCCTCTTGGACATGGCCGCCATGCGCCGCGGGGTGGATGTGCTGGCCGCTGCGCCCGGGCGGGTGCTCGCCGTGCGGGACGGGGTGGCCGACAATGTGCCGGGCGCGCCGCTGCCGACCGCCAGCCAATGCGGCAACCGCGTGGCCATCGACCACGGCGACCACTGGATCACCGACTACTGCCACCTCGAGCGCGGCACGCTGAAGGTCAAGGCCGGCGACGTGGTGGCGGCCGGCCAGCCGATCGCCCAGGTGGGGATGACCGGCGGCACCGAGTTTCCCCACCTGCATATGTCGCTGCAGCACGGGAACACCTTCGTCGATCCGTTCGCGCCAGAGCCCGGCCCCAACCCGACCTGCGCGGCCAGCAATCCCCTGTGGACGCCGCAGGCGCTCCGCCAGCTGACCTACAAGGAGGGCGACGTCCTGGTGGCCGGGATCACCTCGGAGCGGGCCGGCACGCCGGAGATCGAGCAGGGGAACCTGCCGCCGTTCTCGGCCTCCGCGCCGCTGATGGTCGGCTACACGCGGGTGATCGGCCTAGTGGCCGGCGACGAGATCGAGATCGACCTGACCGGGCCGGGCGGCGCGGTGCTGGCCCACGGACGCCTGCCGCCCCTGGCGCACAACCGCGACCAGTCCGACGCCTCCCTCGCCCATGCGCGGCCCCCAGGCGGCTGGCCGCACGGCGCCTATGGCGGCGAGGTCAAGGTCTGGCGGAGCGGCAAGGTGGTGCTGGACCGCAAGCTGAGCGCCGGGCCGCCGCTCTAGTCAGCGTCCCTACGTTCGTCGGCAAGCGCCCAGACCGCGGTCTTCTTGACCGCGAAGTCCTCCAGCTCGCGGGTGGTCACCACCTGGTATTCGGCGAGCTTGGTGAGGCCCGAGCGCGGGAAATAGCTGCGGCCGGGATCGCCGATCAGCACCCGGGCGCCCCGCGCCGCGGCCTGCGCCAGCCACGCCATCACGCGTTCGGCGAGCGGCTTCTCGTAGCAGATGTCGCCGGCCAGGATGACCTCGCCCCAGGCGGGCGCCGGGGCGTCCAGCAGGTCGGTGTCGGTGAACTCAAGGATGACCCCGTTGGCCGCCGCGTTGAGCGCCACCGCCGCCCCGCAGAACGGATCGATGTCGGCCGCCAGCACCCGCGCCGCGCCGGCCTTGGCCGCCGCTATGCCGACAATCCCCGAGCCGGCCGCGAAGTCGACCACCGCCTTGCCGGCGACGATCTTCGGATGGTCCAGCACGTAGCGCGCCAGGGCCTGGCCGCCCGCCCAAGCGAAAGCCCAGAACGGCGGCGGCAGGCCGATCCCGGCCAGCGCCTCCTCGGTCAGTTTCCAGATCGGGGTGACCTCGGTGGCCAGATGCAGCCGCAGTTCCGGCGTGTGCGGCGGCGACTCCAGGGCGGTGTTGGCCAGGATGAAGGCGCGGCGAGCCTCCGCCGTCGGAACGATCATGGACAGGGTCTCTATCCCTGGCCGCGGAAATGTCTATCTTAGCAGTGTAAACATATGGGTGGCGCGATGGACGGCAAGGGCGTGGTGCTGGTGACCGGCGGGTCCGGCTACATCGGCAGCTGGTGCGTGATCGGCCTGCTGCAGCAGGGCTATGTGGTGCGGACCACGATCCGCAACCTGGCCCGTGAGGCCGAGGCGCGGGCCCGCATCGTCAAGGCGGCGGACCCGGGCAACCGGCTTTCCTTCCACGCTGCCGACCTGATGGACGACGCCGGATGGGACGCGGCCGCCGAGGGTTGCGACTACGTCCTGCACGTGGCCTCGCCGCTGGGCGTCGCCGAGCCGAAAGACCCCAACGAGCTGATCACCCCGGCCCGCGAAGGCGCCAAGCGGGCGATCCGGGCGGCGATCAAGGCGGGCGCCAAGCGGGTGGTGATGACCTCCTCGGTGGCGGCCACCAGCCTGAGCGACCACGCCGGCGACTGGACCTGCGACGAGACCACCTGGACCGACCCCAACCAGCGCGGCGTCTCGGCCTACGCCCAGTCCAAGACCCTGGCGGAGCGTGCGGCCTGGGAGCTGATCGCGGCGGAGGGCGGCAAGACCACGCTCGCGGTGGTCAATCCGGCCCTGGTCATCGGTCCGGTGCTGGGCGGCGACTATTCGGAGAGCATCCAGGTGGTGGAGCGGCTGGTCTCCGGCCGCATCCCGGGCTTGCCGCGCCTGGGCTTCAACATCGTCGACGTGCGTGACGTGGCCGACCTGCACATCCGGGCGATGACCGTGCCCGCCGCGGCCGGCCAGCGGTTCATCGCCGCCGGCCACTGGGCCTGGATGCGCGACCTCGCCGAGTTGCTGCGCGCCAAGCTGGAGCCCTCGGTGGCGAAGAAGATCCCGACCCGCAACGTGCCGGATTTCGTGGTGCGCCTGATCGGGCTGGTGGACCGCGATCTCGGCTCGGTGACGCCCAGCCTCGGCCGCAAGCACGACCATTCCTCCGCCAAGGCGCAGGACAAGCTGGCGTGGAAGCCCCGGTCGACGGAGGAGACGGTGCTGGATTGCGCCCGCAGCCTGATCGCTCAGGGGCTGGTCTAGGCAGCGACGGCGGCGACCCGCTCCGGCTTCGAGGAGGCCAGCCGCAGCACCTCGAGGTAGCTCGGCGCGCTCAGCATCTGCGGGAACACGCCCTTGGCCTTCAGCATTCGCTGGGCGCGGGGCAGGTGGTAGCAGGGCACATGCATGAACATGTGGTGCTCGCAGTGGTAGTTGACCCAGTAGGGGGCCAGGAACGCCCGCTCCAGCAGGTTGGCGTGGGTCGAGCGCGCATGGCGCAGCGGGTCCGGCTCGTCCTTGCCCACGCAGGCGTGCTCGGCGATGTTGCGCAGCCGGGTGATCATCGGCAGCCAGGTGGCCTGCGGAACCAGCCAGAGCACCGGCCACACCCACCAGAGGCCGAACGGCGCGGTGAGCGCCACGGTCACCACCATGCCGGCGAAGAACCGTTTCCGGCGCAGCACGGCGTCTTTCAGGATCGGCCACAGCGGCTCACCCGGCTTGCGGTCGCGGATACGCGCCACCAGTCCTGACCACTTCAGCTTGTAGTAGGTCCGCCCGGTCAGATCGCGGGCGATCTTGCGGCGCAGCGAGGTGCGGGTGATCGGGAAGGGCGCGGAGAGGCCGAGGTCGGGGTCCTCCGCCTGCTGGGCGTACTTGTGGTGGCCCAGGTGGTAGGGCCGGTAGGCCATCAGGTCGCCGGTGGTCAGGTGGTTGCCCACCCAGTCGTTGACCTTGAGGTCGGGATGCAGCGCCCCGTGCGCCGCGTCGTGCATCAGGATGGCCAGGCCCAGCTGCCGGGCGCCGATGATCGCGATCGCCAGCGGGATGGTGATCGGCCAGACCACCGCCATGGCGCCGGCCGCGAGGATCACCGCCCAGCCGTGCGCCACCAGCGCCGGCCCGATCCAGGCCGAACGACGGGCGAGCGGCGCCCACTCCTGCGGCGAGAAGTAGCTCTTGGGATCGACGCGGGCGGCGGCGGGCATGAACCTAGTCTACCGCCGAAAGCTCAGCGGAAACAGAATGACCGTGGGGAAGCGGCTCAGAGCCGCACGGCGCCGACCGCCAGGCCTGCGAACAGGATCACCCCGGCCCAGGTGTTGAGCCTGAACAGCGCCAGGGCCAGGGCGGGCTGGTCGACCTTCACCTGAGTCGCCTGCCGCCAGAGGTGGGTGCCGTAGAGCGCCGCCAGGGGCACGAACAGCAGGCCGAGCCCGCCCAGCACCCCGGCCAGGACGGCGAACAGCACGGCCAGCGCGTAGAAGATCAGCACCGCGCGCGGCACGTTCCCGCCCAGCCGGAGGGCCGACGACTTCACCCCGGCCAGGGCGTCGTTCTCCAGGTCCTGCAGGGCGTAGATGGTGTCGTAGCCGAGGGTCCAGAAGATGCCGCCGACGTAGAGGAGGATGGCCGGCGCCTCGATCGTCCCGGTCACTGCGGCGTAGCCCAGAAGTGCGCCCCAGTTGAAGGTCAGCCCCAGCCAGGCCTGCGGCCACCAGGTGATCCGCTTCATGAACGGATAGGCGGCGACCAGCACCAGGGAGGCGACCCCCAGCCAGATGGCCAGGCCGCCCAGGCTGATCAGGATCAAGAGCGAGACGGCGCAGCAGGCGGCGACGAACATCCAGGCCTGCCGCACGCTGATCTGGCCCGACGGGATCGGCCGGTCGGCGGTGCGGGCCACCTTGGCGTCGACGTCGCGGTCGACGATGTCGTTGTAGGCGCAGCCGGCCGCGCGCATCAGCGCCGCGCCGATCAGGAACAGGATCAGGAGCCGCAGGCTGGGCGGCTGGCCATCCTCGGCGGCGGCAAGGGCGATCCCCTGCCAGCCGGGCAGCATCAAGAGCCAGATGCCGGTCGGCCGGTCGAACCGGCCGAGCCGCAGCCAGGGCCGGGCCCAGACCGGCGCGCGGCGGTCGACCCAGTTGGCGGGCGCGGCGTCGGGGAGGGGGGTCCAGGAGCTCACCGCATCACTTTTAGGAGCGTGGCCGGCCCTGCGCCAGCCTCGCGCACGACGACCGAACGGCGTTCCACCGCACGCTTGACGGCCAAAATCGGCGCGCCTACGGTCCGCATCCTCGCAGGCCGCAGACAGGAGGGCGCATTGAAGATGCTGATCGCAATCCCAGCCGCCCTCGGCGCCGCGTTCGGCCGACCGCGTTAAGTCAGCCCTGTCTCCGCCGCGGCCGCAAGGCCAAGGCCGGAGGCGCCGCCCCGCGCACGCAGCCCTCCGAAGCGAGCCTCAGGCTTGCTTCACCCCAGTCATTTCCACACGCCCCGACGCGTGAGCCGCCGCCCGGACGCCGGGCCCTTCGCGGCGCCCGTCGGGTCATCCTAGAAGTCCATTCCAATGACCGATCACTACGAGGATACCGACGACCAGAAGGAGCGCACGCTCTCCAACCGCCAGGTGCTCGCCTTCATGGGCGGCTACTGGCTCAGGCGGCGATGGCTGCTGGCGATCACCGTTGGGCTGACCTTGGTCTCCATCGGCTTCGACCTCTCCGTGCCCTGGGCGGCCGGCAAGCTGGTCGACGCCGTCGCCGACGGCCCGGGCCAGCTGCGCGAGGCCTGGCGATCCTGGGCCCTGCTGGCCAGCGTCTACGGCGCGGGCCTGATCATCCGCAACATCGCCATGCGGGCCTGGATCCCCCTGGCCGCCAGCAACATGAAGGAGATCATCGACGAGGCCTTCCACAAGGTTCAGTCGTTCTCCGCCGACTGGCATGCCGACAACTTCGCCGGCGCCACCGTCCGGCGGCTGTCGCGGGCCATGTGGGGCTACGACACCGTCTCCGACGCCGCGGTGATCTGGCTGGGTCCCGCCTTCCTGGTGCTGGCGGGCCTCTGCGTGATGATGGCGCTGCGCTGGCCGATGGTCGGCCTGTTCGCCGCAGTGATCGTCACAGCCTTCGTGGCCTCCAACATCTGGCTGACCGAGCTCTACGCCCGGCCGGCCAACCTGAAATCGGTGGCGCTCGACAGCCGGATCGGCGGCGCCGTGGCCGATTCCATCTCCTCCAACGCCACGGTGAAGTCGTTCGGCGCCGAGGGCCGCGAGGAGGGCCGCATCGGCGGCGTCACCGAGCTGTGGCGCAAGTCGGTGAACGTCACCTGGAGCCGATTCACCAACCTCTGGCTGCTGCACAACTTCCTGCTGGTGGCCCTGCAGGCCGGGATGACCGGCCTCCTGATCTCGCTGTGGGCCAAGGGCCAGGCGCGGGCCGGCGACGTGGCCTTCGTGATCACCGCCTTCATGCTGATGACCGGCTACCTCCGCAACATCGGCGAGAACATCCGCATGACCCAGCGCGGCATGGACGACGCCGAGGACGTGGCCCGCTACGCGACCACCGCCCCGCAGGTGGTGGATGCGCCGGACGCCAAGGACTTCGTCCCCGACCTCGGCCGGATCGCGTTCGAGCATGTGACCTTCCGCTACAAGTCGGCGGAAGGGGCGCTCTACGACGACTTCTCGCTGACCATCACCCCCGGTGAGCGGGTGGCCCTGGTGGGGCCCACGGGGGCCGGCAAGTCGACCTTCGTGAAGTTGGTGCAGCGGCTCTACGACGTGCAGGGCGGCGCCATCGTGATCGACGGGCAGGACATCGCCCGGGTGACCCAGGGCTCGCTGCGGCGCGCCATCGCCGTGGTGCCGCAGGATCCGGCCCTGTTCCACCGCAGCCTGTCGGAGAACATCGCCTACTCGCGGCCGGGCGCCACCCAGGACGAGATCGTGCTGGCCGCCCGGCGCGCCCGCGCCCACGACTTCATCGCCAGGCTGCCCAAGGGCTATGACACCCTGGTCGGCGAGCGCGGCGTGAAGCTGTCGGGCGGCGAGCGTCAGCGGGTGGCGATCGCCCGGGCCTTCCTGGCGGACGCCCCGATCCTGGTGCTCGACGAGGCCACCTCCTCCCTGGACGTGGAGACCGAGCGGCAGGTGCAGGCGGCCATGGAGGAGCTGATGGTCGGCCGCACCACCATCGTCATCGCCCACCGCCTCTCCACCATCCGCGGCGCCGACCGCATCCTGGTGTTCGAGAACGGCCGCATCGTCGAGGAGGGGACCCACGCCGACCTGGTCAACCACGGCGGCGCCTACGCCCGGCTCCACGCGGTCACGGAGGGGTGGATCTAGCGGGCGACCGCCGCTTCCAACACCGCGGCCAGATCCCCGCGGCGCTCGACGCGCACGGCGCCCAGGCCCAGCCAGCCGGCCATGAGCTTCAGCTCCTGCGCCAGCCGGCCGGCCGTGGCGTCGGTGGCCCAGGGCTCGGCGTGGCTGGCCTGGACGATCAGCACGCCGGCCTTGCGGTCGGCCTTCAGGTCGACGCGGACGGTGAGCGCGTCACCCTCCAGGAAGGGCAGGACGTAGTAGCCGTGGGTGCGCTTGGCGGCCGGGGTGTAGATCTCCAGCCGCACCCGGACGCCGAACATCCGCTCGGTGCGCTCGCGGAACCAGATCAGGTTGTCGAAGGGCGAGAGCAGGGCCTGGGCGTCAACGCGGCGGGGGCGCCGCGCGGCCGGGTCGAGGTAGGCGGTCTCGCGCCAGCCCTTCACCGCCACGGGGACCAGGTCGCCGGCCTCCACCAGCTCGCCGAGCCGGGCCTTGAAGCCCTCCACCGGCAGGCGGAAATAGTCGCGCAGGTCCTTGGACGTGGCGATCCCCATGGCGCGGGCGGAGATGCGAATCAGCTCCCGCTGCGCCTCGTCACGCGGCGGCGTGGGCGTCGCCAGCACCGCCTTCGGCAGCACCTTCTCCGGCAGGCCATAGACCCGCTCGAAGGTGCCGCGCCGGGTGGCCGTGGTCAGCTCGCCGGTCCAGAACAGGCATTCGACCGCCCGCTTGGCCTCGCTCCAGCCCCACCAGCCGCCTTCGCCCTTGTGGCCCATCTCCAGCTCGGAGGCGGCCAGCGGCCCGCGCGCGGCGATCTCGCCCAGCGCCCGGTCCACGAACTCCCGCCGCTCGCGCAGGAAGCGGGCGACGCCCTTCCAGACGCCCACCCCGTCGTGAGCGTCCTGCATCCGCCAGCGGAACAGCGGCTGAGAGCTGAGCGGCAACAGCGACGCCTCATGCGCCCAGTATTCGAACAGCGGCCGCTTCTTCTCCCAGGCCAGCGCCTCCAGGAGCTCCCGCGGATAGGGCCCCAACCGCGAGAAGGCCGGCAGGTAGTGGGTGCGCGACACCACATTGACGCTGTCGATCTGCACCACGCCCAGCCGCTCGATCAGCTTGACCAGCTGGCGTTTGCCGATGGGACCTGAGGGACGCGCCGTCGCGAACCCCTGCGCAGCCAGCGCGATCCGCCGCGCCTCACCGGCGGTGAGAGTGTCCTTCACGCGGTGGCTCTCACGTGGGATCGGCTTCCGGTTCGTCCTTGCCGGGATAGTCCCATTCGCCGGCGTCCATCTGCTGCTGCGTGTACCACCGGATATTGCTGAAGCGAGGGTCCCGCTGCAGCGTTTCGTCCAACCGCTCGAGGAATTGAGCGAAAGTCTTCTTCTTCCGGCCGGACAAATCCAACCAGCCCGAAGCGGAGAGGACGATCAGGAAGTCCTCGATCGCGCCAACCCGACTCCACATCGGCACGCGCTGGTAGGCGAAGTTGAACTCCCAACCCTTTTCGCCTTCGCTGTAGATCGGGTCGACCTTGCATCCGAGCCCCTGCAGGATCTCGGACAACACGCCGGCGACGATGCGGCCCGGATATTCGATCCAGTTGTGCCCGTCATCGATCCCTTCATCCTCGAAGCTCGGCGCGAGGTAGACGTACTTGGTGGCAATCATTGCGGCTGGTCCTGGTCTAGGGCGTCGTAGCCGAAATTCAGCCCGGCCAACATCGCGCCCCCAAGCGTTCCCTTTGTCACGGCAGGCATACGGTTGATGAAGCGGTCGAGAGGCGGGTTCTTTTCCCAGCCCAGCTTCGGGCCGCTCCAGCCGGAGCCCTTCCCCCGACGGCCGGGAAGCGGACCTCCGTTGTACCGAAGATCATTTTCAACATGCCCTTGGAACACTTGGCCTCGCGTAGCGCCTTCCGGTTTCCAGACGTTGTAGCGGCTGTCGATGAACCACGACGGCAGCGGACCGCCGCCCAGGAAGCCCGGGAAACGGCTGTCTCGTGCGATCAAGTGCGAACCCATGCCTTTGTAGGGTTGGGCGAAATACTTGGCGATTTCAGGCGGTGTCCCTTTAGCCTCGTACCCCGTGGCGTCGAGAGCCGTCCTTGCTAAGGCCCTTCCCTCTGCGGCTTCAGCGACTTCGCCGCCGACGGGAAGCATCGCGGCATCGAACCAGACTTCGCCGTGGTTCTCACCGAAGTGCTCGCCTTGCCGATAGGCGCCTTCGCGTGTTGACGCGAGGGGCGACGCGAGGGGGTTTAGCTCGACATTCGCGTGGTGAATGAGGTCTTTTGTCTTCTGCCAAGCGGCCGGGAGCGTGGGAAAATCTGCGCCCGGAATATGGCCCGACGCGATATCGGCCGAGTGCTGTAGAATTCCCAGGACCTGTCCGACGATCGGATGGGCGAGCGGCGCGAGGCCTTTCAAGGTGTTTGCGCCACCCCTGAACGCGCCCGGCAACAAGCCGTCGAAATATCCCTGAAGCGCAGCATTCTTCCGCGCGTCAAGGTCGTCAACGCTAGAGCCGCCAAGCTTGGCACTCATCGGAGTCGGCGCCACGGCATCGAACCCAGGCTGGAGGTCTTGGCCAGCACCAAGCGGGGTTTGCCGTAGATCACCGCTGCTGGCCGCTCGTTGCGCTCGCAGCGCGGCGAGACGGGCATTGTCCGCCCGCAACACCCCGGCGCCGGCCGCCATCTCATCATCCGACGCATCGTCGAACTGCGTCGGCACCGCGTAGCTTTGGCCCGCCAGGATGGTCGAGCTACGCGGGTCCATGCCGTTGAGGCTGAGGAATCGGCCCACCGCCGCGGGGTCGCTCGTGCCCACGAGCTTCGAAATGCTGTCGCCGGGCCGCGCCGTCTCGAAGCGGAGATTGGGCGGGGTCGTGAGCGGCCCGTCGGGTTCCACCGGGTGGATCGACCCGACGCTCGACGATGAGTCTGCGGGCTGTGCGGCGTCGCCGCCCGCGTTGTCGTCGCGCAGCTTCTGAGCGCCGAGCTGGATCAGGTCATGCGGCGTCGCCGCAGTGACATCCTGACCGGTCTGTGTCGCCTGGTTCCAGGCTTCGCGGCCGGCGGCTTCGGCATCCTGCTGCGCGGCCAACTGCACATTCCGTCGCGCCATCCAGTCGTCGATGTCGTCATCATCGTCGAACGCGTCGACGGGCGACCGCAGTGGCCCAAACACCATGCCGCACTCCCCAAACAGGCTGAAGCGCGGTCCCCGGTCAGTTACGCGACACGACCCTCCGCACCGCGTCCATCATGCCTCAGGCGGATCGACTAGTCAAGAACAAAAAGAGAACCTAGACCCACTAACGGATGGTTAACAGACATGGTTAACCGAGTGTGACCGCGGAACGGGCGGCCAACTAGGCGTGGTCCAGCACCGGCTTGGGCTGGTAGCTGGCCTCCAGCGCCTTGACCTCATCGTCGGTGAGCTTGACGTCCAGCGCCGAGACCGCGTCGTCGAGGTGGTTGAGCTTGGAGGCGCCGACGATCGGGGCGGTGATGGCCGGGTTCTTCAGCACCCAGGCGAGCGCCACCTGCATGTTGGAGAGCCCCCGCGCCTTGGCGATCTCGGTGACCGCGTCCACCACCTTGTGGTCGGCGTCGCGGAAATAGAGCCGGGGGCTGAACTCGTCGGTCCGGGCGCGCTCGGTATTGCCTTCCTTGGGCTCGGCGCGGCCGCCGGCCAGGAAGCCGCGGGCCAGCGGCGACCAGGGGATCACGCCCACCCCCTCGGCCTTGCAGAGCGGCAGCATCTCCCGCTCCTCCTCGCGATAGACCAGGTTGTACTGCGGCTGCATGGAGACGAACCGGCTCCAGCCATTCTGGTCGGAGACGCTCAGCATCTTCGCGAACTGCCAGGCGTACATGGAGCTGGCGCCGATGTAGCGGGCCTTGCCGGCGCGGACGACGTCGTTCAGCGCCTCCAGCGTCTCCTCGATCGGCGTCTCATAGTCGAAGCGGTGGATCTGGTAGAGGTCGACATAGTCCATGCCGAGCCGGCTCAGGCTGGCGTCGATCTGCGCCATGATCGACTTGCGGCTGAGGCCCTTCTCGTTCGGCCCCGGGCCCATCGGCCCGTTGACCTTGGTGGCGACCACGATCTCCTCGCGCTTGGCGAATTCGCGCAGCCACTTGCCGGTGACCTCTTCGGAGGCCCCGATCGAATAGACGTTGGCGGTGTCGAAGAAGGTGAAGCCCTTCTCGATGGCGGTCTGGAAGAAGGGCTTGGACGGCTCGGCGTCGAGCACCCAGCTGCGCCACTTCGGGCTCCCGTAGGTCATGCAGCCGAGGCACAGGCGCGACACCTTCAGCCCGGTCGATCCCAGACGCACCTGTTCCATGGCCAGCTCCTTTAGCTAGTGCTCCAGCCGCCCGTCCGCGAGGGCCGGCATCTCGAAGGGGAAGAGCACGTCCGGATCGGGCGCGTCCACCTTGCGGGCCACGTCGCGCGGCGCGAGCGTGCGCAGCAGGTGGCGGATGATGGCGATGCGGGCGGCCTTCTTCTTGTCGGTGTGGACGATGCTCCAGGGCGCCTCGGTGGCCTGGGTTCGCCGCAGCATCTGGTCGCGCGCCTCGGAATAGGCGTCCCACTTCTCCTGGGCGACCTGGTCGAGCGGGCTGATCTTCAGGGTCTTCAGGGGATCGGTCGTGCGGGCCTCCAGGCGCTTGGCCTGCTCGGCCTTGGAGATGTCGAGCCACAGCTTGACGATGCGCGTGCCGCTCTCGACCAGCATGGCCTCGAAGGCCGGGGCGTCGTGCAGGAAGATCTCGTGCTCCTGGGCGGTGCAGAAGCCCATCACCGGCTCGACGCCCCCGCGGTTGTACCAAGAGCGGTTGAAGATCACGAGCTCGCCGGCCGAGGGCAGGTGGCGGGCGTAGCGCTGGAAGTACCATTCGGTCCGCTCGCGCTCGCTGGGTTTGGGCAGGGCGACGACGCGGGTGTTACGCACCGACAGGTGCTCGGTGATCCGCTTGATCACCCCGTCCTTGCCGGCGGTGTCGCGGCCCTCGAAGATCACCAGGTCCTTGCGGCCCTTCTCGATCGCCTCCTGCTGGTAGCGCACGAGGTCGATCTGCAAGGCGCGGAGTTCGTCGCCGTAGTGGGGATGCTTGGCCATGCCGACACCCTATGCCGCAAGCTCGCCGGGAGGCTAGAAGGCCGCGATGATCCGCTTGTTCATTCCAGGCGCCCTTTCGCCAGGCGCCGCCATCACCCTCGACGAGGGCCAGAGCCGTTACCTGGCCGCGGTGATGCGGCTGAGGGTCGGCGACGAGCTGCTGGCCTTCAACGGCCGCGACGGCGAGTGGCGCGTGGGCGTGGGCGCCGTCGCCAAGCGCGCCGTGACGCTGGAGGTCCGGGCGCAGGTGCGGCCGCAGGCGGCGGGTCCCGACCTCGACCTTGTCGTCGCCCTGGTGAAGCGGGCCCGGCTGGAGACCATCGTCGAGAAGGCGGCCGAGCTGGGCGCCGCCCGCGTCCGCCTGGTGATCACCGAGCGGACCAACGCCGACCACACCCGCGTCGAGCGCCTGCAGGCCATCGCGGTCGAGGCCGCCGAGCAGACCGGCCGGCTGGACGTGCCGGAGGTCATGGAGCCCGTGAAGCTGGAGCGGCTGATCGCCGACTGGCCGGCGGGCCGGCGGCTGCTGTTCTGCGACGAGGCCGGCGACGCCAGGCCGATCCTAGCAGCGCTTTCCCCTCCCCCCTGCGGGGAGGGGGTGGGGGGTGGGGGTGCCGGCTCCGCGCACGACGGCGATCCGACTCCGAAGCTTGCCGCTCGCACCCCCACCCCAGGCCCCTCCCCGCAAGGGGGAGGGGAACCGTGGGCCATTCTCATTGGGCCGGAGGGCGGGTTCTCGTCCGCCGAGCGCGCCCGGCTGCGGGAGCTGGCCTACGCCGTCCCGGCCTCGCTGGGCCCGCGCATCCTGCGGGCCGACACCGCCGCGATCAGCGCGCTCACCCTCTGGCAGGCGGCGCTCGGCGACTGGCGGTCGTGACGGGGCGCTCTTGAGCTTGGCGAATTTGCCCCCACCTACCTGGGCGGCGTAAAGATTGCACCACGCGGAACCTCGCCCAAGGTCGTGAACGTTTTGGCGAGCCGGGTTGGGCTGGGGAGGTATGTGTATGGCCGAGGTCGCTTGCGACGATCGTCCGCTGGTGTTTGAGGACCTGGTCCGCTGGGTCGAGGCCGGCGCCAAGCCGAAGTCCGACTGGCGGGTGGGCGCCGAGCACGAGAAGTTCGTGTTCCGTTTGGGGACGCATGAGCCGGTCCCCTATGAGCCGCAGGGCATCAAGGCGCTGCTCGAGGGCCTGACCCGCTACGGCTGGAAGCCGGTCTACGAGGCCGACAACATCATCGCGCTGGAACGCGGCATGGCCAGCGTCAGCCTGGAGCCGGGCGGCCAGTTCGAGCTTTCCGGCGCGCCGCTCGAGACCATCCACGACATCTGCGAGGAGACCGGCGGCCACCTGCAGGAGGTCAAGGTCGTGGCCGACGAGTTGGGCATCGGCTTCCTGGGGCTGGGCTTCACGCCCACCTGGCGGCGCGACCAGATCCCGTTCATGCCCAAGGGCCGCTACAAGATCATGCGCGACTACATGCCGAAGGTCGGCTCGATGGGCCTCGACATGATGTTCCGCACCTGCACGGTGCAGGCCAACCTCGACTTCGGCTCCGAGGCCGACATGGTGGCGAAGTTCCGCACCAGCCTCGCCCTGCAGCCGATCGCCACCGCCCTGTTCGCTAATTCGCCGTTCAAGGAAGGCAAGCTGACCGGCTTCGTCTCGGCCCGCGCCAACGTCTGGACCGACACCGACGCCGACCGCACCGGCATGCTGGATTTCGTCTTCGAGGACGGCTTCACCTTCGAGACCTACGTCAACTACGCGCTCGACGTGCCAATGTATTTCGTCAAGCGCGACGGCCGCTACATCGACCTGGCGGGCCGCTCGTTCCGCGACTTCATGGAGGGCAAGCTCGCCGAACTGCCGGGCGAGAAGCCGAGCCTGAAGGACTGGGCCGACCACACCACCACCCTGTTTCCCGAGGTCCGCCTCAAGCAGTACCTGGAGATGCGCGGCGCCGACAGCGGGCCGTGGAGCCGGCTTTGCGCGCTGCCGGCGCTGTGGACCGGCATCCTCTACGACAGCGCCGCCCTGGCCGCCGCCTGGGACCTCTGCAAGGGCTGGGAGACCCACGACCACGAACGGCTGCGTGAGGACGTGGCCCGGCTTGGCCTGAAGGCAGAGGTCGCCGGCCGCAGCGTGCAGGACGTCGCCAAGGACATGCTGGCCATCGCCCGTCAGGGGCTGAAGCGTCGCAACCGCCTGTCCGGCGGCCTGGTGGACGAAAGCGGCTTCCTCTCCGAGCTGGACGAGATCGCAGCCAGCGGGATCACCCCGGCCGAACGGCTGATCGAGCTCTATAACGGCCCCTGGGCCGGCGACGCGGGCAAGGCCTTCGAGGCCTTCGCCTACTGATCTAGCCGGCGGCCTTGGCGGCCGGCGCAGGCCCTTCGAAACCATACTCCCGGGCCGTCTGCGGCATCCGCGGCGCGATGGCGGCAGCGGCCGCCAGATCGACGTCCGCGGTCGGTCCCTGGCCCTTCGCCCGCTCCACCAGCGAGCGGCCATAGAGCGCCCAGGCCAGCTTCGGCTGCAACTTCAGGGCCTGGTTGAAGTCGGCCAGGGCGGGGTCGGACTCGCCCCGGCGCAGGTGGGCGAGGCCGCGGCTCTCGAACATCGCCGCGGTCCGTGGCCCATGCCGGATCGCCGCCTCGCAGTCGGCGAGCGCCTTGTCGAGATCGTGGTTCCACAGGATGCGCACCCGGCAGCGGGTCGCCAGCGCATCGGCGATGTCGGACGCGTCCGGATGGCGGCCGATCCACAGGTCGAAGTTGGTGATCGCCGGCTCGAAATGCTGGTTGTTGGCGTAGATCGCGCCGACCAGCAGGGCGGTGTCCGGGTCGGCCTTCACCGCCGCGTCCAGATCCGCCTGGCCCCGGACGACGTCGCGGGAGATCATGTAGAGGCGCCCTCGGCCGACCAGGGCCGCCGCATTTCCGGGCCTCAGTTTCAGCACCTGGTCGAAGTCGGCCATGGCCAGCACCGGCGCGCGCGCGCCGAGGTGGGCGTTGGCGCGCTGCAGGTAGTGCTGCGGATTGGCGGGCTCGAGCTCAATGGCCCGGGTGAAGTCGGCGACCGCGGCGGTGAAGTCGCGCCGCGCCATGGAAGCCTCGGCGCGCCGGACGAAGCCGGCCGCGTCGGTCGGGGCGTCGGCGTAGCGGTCCGCCGGGGCGGCGGGCGCCGGCGCGCCGGGGGCTGCGGCGACCGGCGGCGGTCCGGCGGCGGCCTGCGCGGGTCGCCCGACGACCGGCTCCAGGCGGAACACCGGCCCGCCGTTGTAGGTGAAGAAGATCTTCCGCTGCTGCTTGGAGACGTAGATCCGATGCGACAGGAAGAAGTCGATTCCCAGCAGCATGTCATCGCCGAACACGTCCAGGTCACCCACCTGCAGCCGGGTGTGCTCGATCCGCTCGCCGCCGATCTCGAAGACGTCGAACGGCGCGGTCCATGTCTCGACCGCGTGGGGCCCGATCCCGCGGGCCGCGCCCCGCGCCTGCACGCCGGGCCCGTCCACGCGGAAGCCGAGCCGCTCGGCGGTGGAGCGCTTGAGCACCGAACTCGACGCGCCGGTGTCGAAGATCACGCGCACCTTCTGCCCGTTGATGGTCGCCGTGCCGCGCAGGTGCCGCTGCTCGTTGTTGATGGCTTCCACCTCGACGACGCCGATGGTCTGGCCGGCCGCCCAGTAGGCGACGTTGGCGTGCGCGCAGGCCGGAGAGGGTTTCAGCAGCCGAATGACGCCATTGCCGATGTCGTACTCGGTGTCGAATAGCGACAGGACGTTCTGGCCCAACAGGCCCGCGGAACTCGACTCGACATCGGGGAGGGAAAGGAAGGGCACGTCCGGCACGTCGATCGCGCCGAGGCCGAAGCGCTTGACGGTCGCCACATCCACGCGGTTGTCCGAGCCCCCGGCGCCGCGCACCGCGAAGCCGAACGGCGCCATCTTGGTGCTCAGGCCGAGACGCTGAACCGTGGCCCGGTTCATGACGCTGAAGAACGAGCCGCTGTCGACCGTGAAGGGCGTGTCGACGCCGTCGATCTTGACGTCCACGCGCGGCCGCATGCCGACCATGGTCACCGGCAGCTCTGCGAACTTGCCGAGGTCGCAGCGCTCAGGCGCCGCCGCCTCGGCCATCGACCCCCACGCCGCGAAGGCCAGCGCCAGAGACGCGAACAGAACCGCTCTTCCACCCATAGGTGGAACGCTAGCCCGAAGTCGTCAGGCCTGAAAGCGCGGAAGTGTGACGCTTCGGAAACGCCTCAGCGCAGCCCGCCCTCCGGCTGGTCCGGGGTGTCGACATTGGCCGCCCAGTGCTCGCCCTGGCTGCGTCCATCGCCGGCGTCGGTGTGCTGCACGACCTCGTCGACGTCCTCGTCATGATGGTGCGGGTTCACCGCCGCGTCGTCGACCTCATAGACCTCCACCCGGTCGGTGTAGAAGGCGACCCGCTCGGCGATCAGGTCCATGCCCTCGAACGGCTGCTCATAGGTCCAGACGGCGTTCTCCGCGAACTGGCCGTCCATCAGGATCGTGTAGTAGGCGGCGTCGCCCTTGTAGGGGCAGTGGGTCTGCCGCTCGGTGCGGGACATGTACTCCATGCCGACGTCCGCGCGCGGGAAGTAGACCACCGGCGGGTAATTGGCCTCCTGGAGGATCAGGGCGTCGTTGCTGTCGGCGATCACGTGGCCGGCGAACTTCGCCCGCCAGCGCGTCTTCGCCGGCGTGAGGGTGATAGGGTGGTCGGGGCCGGGCTTCAGCATGCGGGTGTCCTCCTCGGCGGATTGAACGCATCAGACCATATGCCGGGTCCTTAGGGGCATGGGCTTGCTTGTGCCGCGCAAGATCGCGTGATCTTCTCCGCGCCAAACCCCAAGCCGGCGCGTGAAACGGCCCTCGCGGAGGGATCGACGCCGGAGCCCAGGATCTCAGGACCCGCATGGACATCGTCTTCGTAGCCGGCATCGTGGTGACCGTGGTGACGGCCATCCCCGTCATCTGGCAGCTACGCCAGCACCCCCGCGGGCTGTCGATCCTGTTCTTCGCCGAAATGTGGGAGCGGTTCTCCTACTACGGCATGCGCGGCCTGCTGATCTTCTTCCTGACCCAGCACTTCCTGCTCAACGACACGGTCGCCAACGGCCAATACGGCGCCTACACCTCGCTGGTGTACCTCACGCCGCTGATCGGCGGCTTCCTGGCCGACCGGTTCCTGGGCTCGCGTAAGGCGGTGGCGTTCGGCGCCCTGTTGCTGGTGCTCGGCCACACCACCATGGCCTTCGAGGGCAAGCCCGCGACCCAGGTGCTCGGCTATCACGGGGCCCGCTACGAGTTCCAGGTGACCGGCCGCGCCGACAACCGCGACGTGAAGCTGCTGGTCGCCGGCCAGCCCTACGCCTATGCGCCGGCCGCCGACGGCGGCCTCGACGTCAAGGGTCTGCCGGCCGCCTCGCCGCTCCCGGCCCACCTCGCCAAGGGCGACTACCAGCTCTCCGTCGAGGACCCGAACCCGCTGTTCAAGAACGTCCTCTACCTGGCGCTCGCCCTGATCATCATGGGCGTGGGCTTCCTGAAGGCGAACATCTCCTCGATCGTCGGCCAGCTCTATCCGCAGGGCGATCCGCGCCGCGACCCCGGCTTCACCCTCTACTATTTCGGCATCAACCTCGGCTCGTTCTGGGCGGCCATCGCCTGCGGCGCGCTGGGCGAGAAGATCGGCTGGTGGGCCGGCTTCGGCGCGGCCGGGCTGGGCATGGCGCTGGGTTGGCTGGTCTTCGTGCTCGGTAAGCCGCTTCTCGAAGGCAAGGGCGAGCCGCCGGACCCGGTCGCGCTGAAGAAGCCGATCCTCGGTCCGCTGAACGGCGAATGGACCATCTACCTCCTGGGCCTGGTGGGTGTGGGCGCGGTCTTCGTGGTGGTGCAGAGTTACGCCGTCGTCGGCTGGCTGCTGGGCGCCGGCGCGATCGCCACCCTCAGCTACCTCGGCTGGTACATGGCCGCCCGCTGCACCAAGGCCGAGCGCGAGCGGCTGATGCTGGCCATCGTGCTGATCCTCGGCTCGGTGGTGTTCTGGGCGCTCTACGAACAGGGCGGCTCCTCGCTCAACCAGTTCGCCGAACGCAACGTCGACCTGCATCTGTGGGCCGGACAGTCGATGACGCCCGCCCAGACCCAGTCGTTCCAGGCCAGCTGGATCCTGATCTTCGCCCCGGTCCTGGCGGCGCTCTGGACCTGGCTCGGCCGCCGCGGCCGCGATCCCAATCCGATGCTGAAGTTCGCCCTCGGCCTGCTGCTGGTTGGCGGCAGCTACTTCGTCATCGTCGGCGCCGCATCCTTCGCCGGCCCCACCTACAAGATCTCGCTGCTGATGCTGGCCCTGGCCTACCTCGCCCAGACCACCGGCGAGCTCTGCCTTTCGCCCGTTGGCCTGTCGCAGATGACCAAGCTCGCGCCGCCGGCGCTGATCTCCACCCTGATGGCCACCTGGTTCCTCGGCACCTCGGGCGCCCAGTGGCTGGCGGCCAAGGTCGCCCAGCTCACCGCCGCCGACTCCATCGCCGGCCAGGTGCTGGATCCCGGCAAGGCGCTCAGCACCTACGTCCATGTGTTCGGGATGATCGGCCTGTGGGGCGTGGCCGCCGGCGTCGTCTTCCTGGCGCTGTCGCCGTTCCTCAAGAAGTGGGCGCACGGGGCGAGCGACACCCATCCCCAGCAGCCGGAGCCCATCGCGCCAACCCTGGACGGCGAGCGCCAGGCGGTGAACCCGCAGGCGATCCGCGCCGACCGAAAGGCCTAGATCAGCCGAAGGTCTTCATCAGCCGCACGTACCAGCTGCGCGGGAAGGTGAAGGTCCGCTCCTGTACGGCGTCGGGCTCGGCGCCGATGGTGCGCGGGCCGTTGAAGATCTTCACCTCGTCGCGCAGGCGGACCTGCGGGTGGGTGGCGAGCGGCACCTCGATGCGCACGCTGAGGTCGGGCCTGGGCTTCCACTCGGCGTAGGGGCGGACGTAGGTCTTGATCTTCACCGTCTCGATGAAGTTGAAGCGGTAGGACGTCTGTCGCCAGCCGCCGAACAGGTCGACACCGACGGTGGCGTTATGGGCGGTCAGGTCCTGGCTGAAGCTCAGGTCCCAGTCGATCGGATGGAGGCTGGAGATCTCCCGCTTCTCGCCGGTGGTCGGGTCGGTCACTTCCGAGTAGCGGCGGGTGACGTCGCCCTTCAGCATGGCGCCCTTCCAGCCGAATTTGTCGAACCGCAGGGTCGCGGTGGCGGCCAGCTCGTCCTTGGTGCCGGCGCCGATGTTGGTCGGCTGGTCGAACACCGTGCCGTCGGGGGCGAACACGGGACCGCGGTCCTGGGCGTCGGTGATCTTGTAGTGGCGCGCCGTCAGGGTGACGGAGGAGCCGCTCCACAGCTGTTGCTCCAGCTCGCCTTCGACCACCCAGTCCTGCTCGGGGTTGAGGTCGGGGTTGCCGGCGGTGACGCCGACGCTGTTGGTCAGGTTCGACGAGGCCACGAAGTCGTCGAAGTTGAGCTGGCTGACCACCTTCTCCACCCGGAACCGCAGCTGGGTGGCGGAGACCGGCGTCCAGGCCACGGTCAGGCGCGGCTTGGCGAACTGCAGGCTCTTTTCCAGCACCACATCGCCCTTCGAGGAGATGTCGGAGCTCTCATAGTGCAGGGCGGCGTCGATGGTCAGGGTCGTGAAGGGCCGCCAGGCCGCCTTCACGAAGGTCTCGTTGCGCTTCTCCTCCACCTGCACGTTGGCGGCGGGGATCTGCTGGGGGACCTCGTTCTCGGTAAAGCGGGTGATGCTGTCGAGCTTGTTGTCGGCCTCCTCGGTGCCGACCTCCACCGACAGGGTCTTGCCGAACGAGTGCTTCAGCACGCCGCGCAGGATCGACTCGCTGGAGTAGCGGTCGTTGAAGAAGTCGCTGGAGCCGTCATTGCCGGTGACGCTGGGATCGGCGTCGAAGGTGCTGGAATCCACCGAGCGGTGGCGGGTGCTGTGCAGCGCCACGATCTCGAGGTTGGTCGAGCCGGCGAAGTCGCGCGTGTAGCGGCCGCCCTCTTCGGTGTCGGCGGTCTTCTGGACGTAGCCGAAATTCTCCAGGTCGGGGCCCGGCGAGGTGATGATGTCGGTCTCCGGCTCGCGGAACTTGTCCTGGTTGACGCGGCCGTTGATCCGCAGCCGTCCGCCGAGCAGCGGGGTCTCGAAGGCCGCGGTGGCCACGCCCTGCACGTCGGTGCCCTTGGCGCCCAGCGTGGCGATGAACGGCGGGCTGCCATCGGCGAAATGGATGGTGTTGTGGCCGGGCCCCTCGCCGTCGTCGGGGCCCGCGCCGGGATGGGTCCCGAACTCCCAGGTCCGGCCGCCGGGCAGGCCGCCGGACGCCTCGATGCGGAGGCCCGCCAGATTGCGGCCGTCGTTGACGTGCTGGCTCGCGACCGCCACCACGCCGCGCACTGAGGAATCCTTCTTGCGGATGACGTTGGCGATCACCGTCTGGCCCTGCATGTCGATGCCGGGCGCGCCGCCGCGGATCACGTCGATCCGCTCGACGTTGCTCATGGGGATCCGCTGCAGGATGGAATCCAGCGCGTCGCTCTTGGCCGCCGGCCGCTGGCCGTCGATCAGCACATTGCCCGCCGCGCCTTCGAAACCGCGCACGCTGTCGCCGGTGTTCAGGCTGAAGTCGGGGAGCCGGCCCACCATGTCCAGCGCATTGCTGGTGTTGGCGGCGGCGAAGTAGGACGCGGGATAGCTGATCACGCCCTGCTGGGCGGGCGGGGGCGCGGCAACGACGGCCACAGGCGCAGCGGCCTGGGCGAGAACCAGAAACAGAACCATGGGCGTGTTGCTCTCCTGAAATGGGAGATCGCCCACGTCGCCGATGAGGGCCAATTAATTGCCGGTAAGGTGGATTAAATCGCGGAAATCTTGCCGGTGATCAGATTGACAATCGTAATACGACGTCCGCTCAGAGATTGGTCCCGCCGACCGTCAGGCCGGTCATCTTCAGCGACGGCTGGCCGACGCCGACCGGTACGCTCTGGCCGCCCTTGCCGCAGACCCCGATGCCGGGATCGAAGCAGAAGTCGTCGCCGATCATGGTCACCCGGGTCAGGGCCGAGGGGCCGTCGCCGATCAGGGTGGCGCCCTTCACCGGCGTGGTGACCTTGCCGTCCTCGATCAGGTAGGCCTCGGTGCACTGGAAGACGAACTTGCCATTGGTGATGTCCACCTGGCCGCCGCCGAAGTTGGCGCAGTAGAGGCCGCGTTTGGTCGAGGCGATCATCTCGGCCCGCGGGGTCATGCCGCCGAGCATGCCGGTGTTGGTCATCCTGGGCATGGGCATGTGGGCGTAGGACTGCCGGCGCGCATTGCCGGTGGGGGCCAGCCCCATCAGCCGGGCGCTCATCCGGTCATGCATGTAGCCCACCAGTATGCCGTCCTCGATCAGGATGGTCCGTTCGGTCGGCGTGCCCTCGTCGTCGATGGTCAGCGAGCCGCGGCGGCCGAGCTCGGTGCCGTCGTCGAACACGGTGACGCCGGGGGCGGCCACCCGCTGGCCGATCTTGCCGGAGAAGGCCGAGGTGCCCTTGCGGTTGAAGTCGCCCTCCAGACCGTGGCCCACCGCCTCGTGCAGCAGCACGCCGTTCCACCCGGG
This sequence comes from Phenylobacterium sp., assembly GCA_004799545.1. Classification (GTDB taxonomy): domain Bacteria; phylum Pseudomonadota; class Alphaproteobacteria; order Caulobacterales; family Caulobacteraceae; genus Phenylobacterium. The sequence goes on along the minus strand of SSMU01000005.1, from coordinate 469,560 downwards.
GCCCAGGACCACGTCCATCTCGCCGGCCGGGGCAGGGACCGCCTCCAGGTTGACCAGCGCCTGGCGCAGCGCCTCATCGACCGCGGCCTGCCAGTTCTCCGGCGTGATCCAGGTCTCGAAGCCGGCGCGGCCGCCGGAGCCGGTGTAGCCGGTCTCCCGCCGCCCATCGCGCTCGACCGTGATCTGGACATTGACCCGCGACAGCGGGCGCACGTCGCGGATCAGCCGGCCGTCGGCGCGCAGGATCTCCACCACCCGCCGTTCGCCGGCCAGGGAGGCCATCACCTGCACCACCCGCGGATCGCGGGCCCGGGCCCAGGCGTCGATCTCCTGGAGAAGGGTCACCTTGTCGGAGAAGCCGGGGGAGGCGAGGGGATCGTCCTCGCCGTAGAGCTTGGCGTTGGTGGCGCGCGGCCCTTCGGCGGCGACGCCCTGATAGCCGCGCTTGGCCAGCCGCGCCGAATCGGCGGCCCGGCGGATCGCCGCCTCGGAGATCTCGCTGGCGTGGGCGTAGCCGGCGGTCTCGCCCGCCACCACGCGCAGTCCGAAGCCCTCGGTCGCGTCATAGGCCGCCGACTTCAGCCGCCCGTCGTCGAACAGGAAGGATTCGCTCTCGGAGCGTTCGACGAACAGCTCGCCGTCGTCGGCGCCGGCCAGGGCCTCGCCAAGGACCTCGCGGGCGCGATCGGGATCGACGCCGGCGGACTGCAGGATCGAGGGGGCGGGTGTGTGAGCGTTCATGGCCGCAAGATAGGAAGCGCGAGGCCCCGCGTCACCCGCGCATATGCCGTTCCTTGCCGCGGCCGGCCCGCGAATCGTCGCGGGCCGGCCGCCGCCGGCGGGCCGAACGGGAGTCTCCGGCGGACGGCGGCCAAGGGCGGCGGAGGCCCTGGTCCACGCGGCGCAAAGGCCCCGCGCCCGCAATCGCCGCGCCGCTTACGGGAACCGCCTTGGCAAGGCCGGATGATACGCGTATGCACCCCCGCGAAGGGGCCGGGCGAGCGCGTCCGCGCTTGCGCGCCCTCTGTCGTCGGTTCGCGGCGCCTACGGGCGCTGCGGCCCGGCCAGCCAGACCGAGGGGACATGAAGTCGAGCTTTCAGGGTATGCGGACGCTGGCGCTAGGGCTCGCCGCGGGCGCCATGTCGGCCTTCTGGGGCGCCTCCGCCCTGGCCGGGGATCTCGTTGGCCAGCCCACGCCGGGCGGCATCGCCATGCAGCCGGGCGTGACCGCGCTGAAGAATGACGCGATCGCTTTCCACGACTACATCCTGATGCCGATCATCACGGTCATCACCCTGTTCGTGATGGGCCTGCTGGGCTGGTGCATGTTCCGCTACAACAAGCGGCGCAATCCGGTCCCGGCGCGCTGGAGCCACAACACCGCGGTCGAGGTGACCTGGACCCTGGTCCCGGTGCTGATCCTGGTGTTCATCGCGATATTCTCGTTCAAGCTGCTGTTCGCCTACCACGACATGGGCCGGCCTGACGTCACCGTGAAGGCCACCGGCTACCAGTGGTACTGGGGCTACGAATATCCCGACCAGAAGATCCCCGAGTTCGTCGCCAACCTCCTGCCGGAGGACCAGGCCAAGAAGAAGGGCGTGCCCTATCGCCTGGCCGCCACCCAGCCGCTGGTGGTGCCGGTGAACAAGACGACCCAGGTGCTGGTCACCGGGGCCGACGTGATCCACGCCTGGGCCGTGCCGGCCTTCGGGGTGATCATGGACGCCATCCCGGGCCGGGTGAACCAGACCTTCTTCCACCCCACCCAGATCGGCACCTACTACGGCAGCTGCCGCGAGCTGTGCGGCATCGACCACGCCTTCATGCCCATCGAGGTGAAGGTGGTGAGCCAGGCCGACTTCGACGCCTGGGTGATCTCCAAGCACGGCACCGTCGCCGCCGCGACCCCGACCACGGTCTCCGCCCAGACGCTGGGGACCGGCGCGCCGGCCATCCAGCCCGCCGCGCCGGGCGCCGGGGCCACGCCGGTGAACCCCGCCGCGCCCGTCGGCGGCGCGGCCGAGCCCATCGCCTCCAACACCACGGCCGCGCCCAAGGCGCCGGCCACGCACTGATCCTAGGACAAGCGTAAGATGGCCACCCACGCCGCCGCCCACGACGATCACGACAGCTACGCGCACACGCCGCCGTTCCTGGTCCGCTGGCTGTTCTCGACCAACCACAAGGACATCGGCACGCTCTACATCCTGTTCGCCATCATGGCGGGCCTGGTGGGCGGGGCGCTGTCCGGCCTGATCCGCTGGGAGCTGGCCGAGCCCGGCATACAGATCTTCCAGCCGCACAGCTGGATCGCCCAGATCGGCCTGATCGAGGGCTCCAAGCACGGCTACAACGTGGTGGTCACCGCCCACGCCCTGATCATGATCTTCTTCTTCGTGATGCCGGCGATGATCGGCGGGTTCGGCAACTGGTTCGTGCCGATCATGATCGGCGCGCCGGACATGGCCTTCCCGCGGATGAACAACATCTCGTTCTGGCTGCTCATCGCCTCGTGGATCCTGATGGTCACCTCGATGTTCGTCGACGGAGGACCGGGCCGGGGGGCCGGCACAGGGTGGACGCTCTACGCGCCGCTATCGACATCCGGACACACTGGCCCCGCGGTGGACTGCGCGATCCTGTCGATCCACCTGGCCGGCGCCTCGTCGATCCTGGGCGCCATCAACTTCATCACCACGATCTTCAACATGCGCGCCCCGGGCATGACCCTGCACCGGATGCCGCTGTTCGTCTGGTCGATCCTGGTGACCGTGTTCCTGCTGCTGCTCTCGCTGCCGGTCCTGGCGGGCGCCATCACCATGCTGCTCACCGACCGCAACTTCCACACCCACTTCTTCGATGCGGCGGGCGGCGGCGACCCGGTGATGTACCAGCACCTGTTCTGGTTCTTCGGCCACCCGGAGGTCTACATCCTGATCCTGCCGGGCTTCGGCATGGTCAGCCACATCGTCTCGACCTTCTCGAAGAAGCCGGTGTTCGGCTACCTGGCCATGGCCTACGCCATGGTGGCGATCGGCTTCGTCGGCTTCGTGGTGTGGGCGCACCACATGTACACGACCGGCATGAGCCTGAACCTGCAGGCCTATTTCGTGGCGGCGACCATGGTGATCGCCGTGCCCACCGGGGTGAAGGTGTTCAGCTGGATCGCGACCATGTGGGGCGGGTCGATCGACTTCAAGACGCCCATGCTCTGGGCGATCGGCTTCATATTCCTGTTCACCGTGGGCGGGGTGACCGGCGTGGTGCTGGCCAACGCCGGCGTCGACTATCAATTCCAGGACACCTACTACGTGGTGGCGCACTTCCACTACGTGCTGAGCCTGGGCGCGGTGTTCGCGATCTTCGGCGGCTTCTACTACTGGTTCGAGAAGATGTGGGGCGTGAAGTACCGCGAGTGGCTGGGCGCCACCCACTTCTGGATCACCTTCGTCGGCGTGAACCTGATCTTCTTCCCGATGCACTTCCTGGGCCTGCAGGGCATGCCCCGCCGCTACGTGGACTATCCGGAGGCCTTCACCTTCTGGAACCAGGTGTCCTCGTTCGGCTACGCGGTGACCCTGGTCGGCGTCGGCGTGTTCCTGGTGGTCCTGCTCGACGCCATGGTCGCCCGCCGCAAGGCCGAGGCCAATCCGTGGGGCGAAGGGGCGACGACGCTCGAGTGGACCCTTCCCTCGCCGCCGCCCTTCCACCAGTTCAACACACTGCCGGTGATCAAGCCCGACGTGCACTAAGGGCTTAGGTCCATCGACGACGTCCTCGGGGGCGTGCTTCGGCTTCGAAGCACGCCCCCGCCCATTTGAGAGTATATCCTCGTGACCATGTCTGAGGCCGCTTCCAGAACCCAGGCGCCCGCCCGCTGGCAGGACTTCATCCAGCTGATGAAGCCGCGCGTCATGTCGCTGGTGGTGTTCACGGCCCTGACCGGCCTGGTCTGCGCGGGCCGGCCGATCAATCCGGTGCTGGCCGCGGTCGCCATCCTCTGCATCGCGGTGGGGGCCGGCGCGTCGGGCGCGCTGAACATGTGGTACGACGCCGACATCGACGCGAAGATGCGCCGCACCCGCGGACGGCCGGTGCCGGCGGGCCGGGTGCAGGGCGCCGATGCGCTCGCCCTGGGGATCGTCCTGTCGCTGTTCTCGGTCATGCTGATGGGCATGGCGCTGAACTGGTTGGCGGCGGGCCTGCTGGCCTTCACCATCTTCTTCTACGCGGTGGTCTACACGGTCTGGCTGAAGCGCTCGACGGCGCAGAACATCGTCATCGGCGGCCTCGCCGGCGCCCTGCCGCCGGTGATCGGCTGGGCGGCGGCCTCGGGGACCGCGCCGCTCAACGCCTGGCTGCTCTGCGCCATCATCTTCCTGTGGACCCCGCCGCACTTCTGGGCCCTGTCGCTCTACACCTCCGAGGACTACGCCAAGGCCGGCGTGCCGATGATGCCGGTGGTCAAGGGTCCGGCCTCCACGCGGCGCCAGATCCTCGCCTATTCCTTCGTGGTTGTGCCGGTCTGCCTGGCCCCGGCCTTCACCGGCCTGGGCGGGGCGGTCTACCTGGCCGTGGCGGCCGCGGGCGGCCTGGTCTTCCTGCTGCTGGCCTGGCGGCTGTTCCGCAGCCACGCCGGCGAAGCCTCCGGCCAGCGCAACACCGACGGCCTCTATGACGTGCGCGCCGGGGCCCGCGATGCGCGCAATCTTTTCGCCTTCTCGATCCTCTACCTCACGCTGATCTTCGCCACCCTCTTGGTCGAGCACCTGATGGGCGTGAAGCCGCTCGTCCTCCTTGGGGAGCTGTTCTGAATGAGCGATCCAAACCGGGAGACCCCGACCGAATGGAAGGCCCGGCGCGGCCGCAATATCGCGCTTGCGCTCGGGCTCATCCTGTTCGTGATCCTGGTCTTCATCGTCACCCTGGTCCGGCTCGGGGGCAATGCCGCAACCCACCCGTAAACGTCCGCCGCTCGACCCGCAGCTGCGCCACAACCGCAATGTGGCGATCATTTGCGCGGCGACCTTCTTCGGCATGGTGGGCGCCGCCTACGCCGCCGTCCCGATCTACCGCGCCTTCTGCCAGGCGACCGGCTACGGCGGCACCGTGCGCCGCGCCGAGGCCGCGCCCGACAAGCAACTCGCCCAGCAGGTGACGGTCAGCTTCGACACCAACGTCCGCGGGGTGCCCTGGACCTTCGTCCCCGAACAGCGCTCGCAGACCATGAAGATCGGCGAGACCAAGATCGCCATCTTCAAGGCCACCAACAACGCCGACCACGCGATCACCGCCCGGGCGCTGTTCAACGTCGCCCCCGACTCGGCCGGCACCTATTTCCGCAAGCTGCAGTGCTTCTGCTTCTCGGACACCACCATCGGGCCGCACCAGACGGTGGAGATGCCGGTGCTCTATTTCATCGACCCGAAATACGCCGAGGACATCAACACCAAGGAGGTCACAGACGTGACCCTGTCCTACACCTTCTTCCCGGCCTCCGACGCCAAGCCGGGGTTCGGGGCCTAGACGACGGGACCGAGGCGCCTTTCCCCTTGAGGGGAGCGGCGACGCAAGGCTATAGCGTGCCGGACTTTGCTGCGTGCGACTCTGCCTGTTCGAAGCGCGCACGCCGGATTTGTGAGGGATCAGGACGGACATGGCCCACGGCGACGTCAAGCACGACTACCACCTGGTCAATCCGAGTCCCTACCCGCTGATCGGCTCGGTCTCCGCCGTCCTGATGGCGTTCGGCGGCATCGCCTGGATGAAGGGCCTGTTCGGCATCCAGCAGCACAATCCGATCCTGTTCTTCGTTGGCCTGGCCGGCGTCCTCTTCACGATGTTCGGCTGGTGGCGCCAGGTGGTGCTGGAAGCCAACGAGGGCGACCACACCCCGGTGGTCTCCATCGGCCTGCGCTACGGCATGATCCTGTTCATCGCCTCGGAGGTGATGTTCTTCGTGGCGTGGTTCTGGATCTTCTTCGAGATGGCCCTGTTCCACCACCACCGGACCCTGTCGTCGATCGACGAGGTCAGGACCGCCTGGGCCACCTGGCCGCCGCACGGCGTGGAGACGGTGCCCGCCTGGAACCTGCCGCTGGTCAACACCCTGACCCTGCTCACCTCGGGCACCACGGTCACCTGGGCGCACCACGCCTTGCAGACTGGTGACCGCAAGGGCGCCAAGATCGGGCTGTTCCTGACGATCCTGCTGGGCGTGCTGTTCACCTCGATCCAGGCCTACGAGTACACCCACATCATCACCCACCAGGAGTTCTTCAACGCCGAGGCGGCGAACTCCGGCCTCTATGGCTCGTCGTTCTTCATGGCTACCGGCTTCCACGGCTTCCACGTGCTGATTGGCACCATCTTCCTGACGGTCTGCCTGATCCGCCTGCTGATGGGCGGCTTCAGCCCCAAGCAGCACTTCGGCTTCGAGGCGGCCGCCTGGTACTGGCACTTCGTCGACGTGGTCTGGCTGTTCCTGTTCGCCTTCATCTACGTGATCTTCGGGACCCACGCCGCGGGCGGCTGATATGGGCAAGCCCAATCCGCTGCTGTCGGGCGCGGCCGGCCGCTGCCCCAACTGCGGCGAGGGGCGCCTGTTCGACGGCTTCCTGAAGGTCGCTCCGCGCTGCGAGGCCTGCGGCTACGATCTCGCCAAGGCCGATTCCGGCGACGGGCCGGCGGTGTTCGTGATCCTGATCGGCGGCTTCCTGGCGGCGTTCGGCGCCCTGTTCACCGAGTTCGCGCTCAACCCGCCCATCTGGGTGCTGCTGGTGATCTGGATGCCGGCGACGCTGATCATCTGCCTGGCCCTGCTGCGGCCGATGAAGGGCGCGATGCTGGCCGCCCAGTTCATGAACAAGGCCTCGCAGTCGCGCCATGACTGAGGCGCTGGCGCCGGCGCGGGGCCGCTTCCCCATCGGCCTGACCATCGCCACCGCCCTGGCCTTCGCCCTGCTGGTGGGCCTCGGCGTCTGGCAGCTGCAGCGCCTGAAGTGGAAGGAAGCCATCCTCGTCCGGGTGGCCGCCGCCCAGACTGCCCTACCCGTGAACCTAGGCCCGGTGCTGGACGCCGCCGCCCAGGGTGGCGACGTCGACTACACACGCGTCGCCGTGACCTGCCCGGGCCTCGCCGCCGCGCCCTTCCTCGAGCTCTATTGGCTGCACGAGGGCGGCCAGGCCGGCGCGCGGCTGATCTCCGCCTGCCCGGTCGAGGCCGGCCGTTACCGCACCGTGCTGGTCGACCGCGGCTTCGTGCCCGACACCGATCCCGCCCGGCCCAGCGTCGATCCGGCCGCCCGCACGCCGGTGCGGATCGTGGGCGTGCTGCGCAAGCCCGACAGGCCGAGCTTCATCGCGCCGAAAAACCGGCCCGGCCACTGGTTCACCCGCGACATCGCCGCCATGGCCGCCGCGCTGGGGGCGCCGGCCCCCGCGCCGGTCTTCCTCTACGCCGAGACCTCGACCAATCCGGAGTTCAAGGCGCTGGAGCCCGCGCCGCTGCCGTCCAACATCCCCAACCGCCACTTCGAGTACGCGCTCACCTGGTTCGGCCTTGCCGGGGCCCTGCTCTGCGTCTATGCCGCCGCCCTCGTCCGACGGATAAGAGGCTGATGCGCTACATCTCCACCCGGGGGCAGGCGCCCGCGGTGGGTTTCGCCGACGCGGTGCTGGGCGGCCTGGCGCCTGATGGCGGCCTCTATGTGCCGGAGGCCTGGCCGCAGATCCCGGTCGAACGCATCCGCGGCTTCCTTGGCGAACCCTATCCGGATGTCGCCGCCACGGTGATCGCGGCCTTCGCGGGCGACGAGATCGAGCGGGACGCGCTGGCCGAGATGTGCCGCGAGGCCTACGCCACCTTCAACCACGCCGCCGTCGTCCCGCTCGTGCAGCTGACCTCGGACGCCTTCCTGGCCGAGCTGTTCCACGGTCCGAGCCTGGCGTTCAAGGACGTGGCCATGCAGCTCTTGGCCCGGCTTTACGACCACCTGCTGGGCGCCCAGGGCCGCACCCAGACCATCCTGTGCGCCACCTCCGGCGACACCGGCGGCGCGGCGGTCGAGGCCTTCCGCGGCCGCAGGAACGTCAAGGTGGTGGCGCTCTTCCCGGAGGGCCGCATCTCCGAGGTCCAGCGGCGGTTCATGACCACCACCGACGACGACAACATCGCCTGCGTCTCGGTGGATGGGACCTTCGACGACTGCCAGGCGATCGTGAAGCAGGCCTTCGCCGATCCGGTGCTGCGCCAGGCGGTCGACCTCTCCGGCGTCAACTCGATCAACTTCGCCCGCATCGCCGCCCAGGCGGTCTACTATTTCACCACCGCCGTGGCGCTGGGCGCGCCGGAGCGGGCGGTGTCGTTCTGCGTGCCGTCCGGCAATTTCGGCGACGCCTTCGCCGGCTACGTGGCCCACCGCATGGGCCTGCCGATCAAGCGTATCGTGGCCGCCACCAACCCCAACGACATCCTGGCGCGGGCCTTCGAGGACGGCCGTTACGCCCGCGGCGAGGTCACGCCGACCATCGCGCCGGCCATGGACATCCAGTCGGCGTCCAATTTCGAGCGGCTCTACTTCGAGGCCGTCCGCCGCGATCCGGTTGAGACCGCGCGCGCCTTCCAGCACTTCGGCCAGGCGGGCGCCATCGACGTGCCGCCCCAGGCGCTGGCCGCGATGCGCGAGCTGTTCCGCGGTGTCTCGGTCAGCGAGGACGAGATCCGCCGCACCATGCTGTCGACGCTCAACGAGACCGGCGAACTGATCGACCCGCACACGGCGGTTGGCGTCGCGGCCCTGCGCAAGGTCCCCGACCTGGAAGCGCCCGTCGTGGTGCTCTCGACCGCCCACCCGGCCAAGTTCCCGCAGGACGTGGCCGAGGCCACCGGCGTCACCCCGGCGCTGCCGCGCGGCTCGGTGAGCCTGGCCAAGCGCGCCGAACGCTACGACCGCCTGCCGGCGGATGCTGACTCGATCAAAGCCTATGTCCGCGCCTTCGCTGAACGCTGAGCCGAAAGGCCTGCCGATCCACCGGCTCGCCAGCGGGTTGCGGGTGGTCTGCGACCCGATGCCGGGCCTGCAGACCGTGGCCCTGTCGGTGGTCGCCGGCCGCGGCGCGCGGTTCGAGGACGAGGCGCGGTCCGGCTGGTCGCACCTGCTGGAGCACATGGTGTTCAAGGGCGCGGGCGCGCGCTCGGCCCGCGACATCGTCGAGGCGATCGAGGCGGAAGGCGGCCAGATCAACGCCGCCACCGGCTACGAGCGCACCAGCTTCCAGGTCCGCGCCCTGGCGCATGGCCTCGACCTTGGCCTGCGCGTCCTCGCCGACCTGGTGCAGCGGCCGACCCTGGACGCCGACGACCTGCGCCGCGAGAAGCAGGTGGTGGGCCAGGAGATCGCCGAGGCCGCCGACACGCCCGACGACCTGGTCTTCGAACTGGCCCAGACCGCAGCCTTCGAGGGCAGCTCGCTCGGCCGGCCGATCCTCGGCACGCCCGCCTCCATCCGCGCCGCGACGCCGGAGACCATCGGCCATTGGCGCGCCGCCCTCTATGCGCCGGAGACCCTGGTGGTCAGCGCCGCGGGCGCGGTGGACGAGGCCGAACTGCTGCGGCTGGTGGAGCGCGACTTCGGCGCCATGGCCGAGGGCGTCGCCCTGGAGACCCCGCCGCCCGCTGCGTTCACCGGCGGCCTGCGGCCCTCGGCCAAGGACCTGGAGCAGGCGAACCTTGTGCTGCTGCTGCCGGCGGTTGGGGCCCGCGATCCGGACTATTTCGCCCTGCGCCTGCTGGCCGAGATCCTCGGCGGCGGCATGGCGTCCCGTCTGTTCCAGGAGGCCCGGGAGAAGCGCGGCCTGGCCTACGCCATCGACGCCTACGCCGAGACCTATGCCGACACCGGCGTGCTGGGCATCTTCGCCGGCTGCGCCGCGGAGGACGCCGCCGAGCTGGCCCAGGTGGCGGCCGGCGAGATCGCCGGCATGACCGTGGCCGTGGGCGAGGCCGAGCTCGCCCGCGCCAAGGCCCAGCTGAAGGGCGCCATGTTCATGAGCCGGGAATCGGCCCTGGCCCGCGCCGAGCAGAACGCCGCCCAGGTGCTGCTGTTCGGTCGCACCCTCGAGCCCGACGAGATCGCCGCCGAGATCGACGCGGTCACCCCCGCCGGCCTCACGCGCCTGACCGAGACCATCCTGGCGCAGCGCCGCGCCGCCGTGGCCGTGCTTGGCCCCAAGAAGGCGCTGGGCGCCGGCGAAGGCTTCCAGCGGGCGTTGTTCGGTTAGGGGTTGGGCCCGATCACCCGGCCCAGCGCTTCCAGGTAGAGGGCGAACGCCTTGCGGCCGGCGGCGGTGATCCGCACCTGGGTGCGGGGCTTGCGGCCGAGGAAGCCCTTCTCGATGGCCACATAGCCGGCGTCCTCCAGCTTGCGCAGCTGGACGGAGAGGTTGCCCTGGGTGACCTCCAGCACGGCCTTCAACTCGTTGAAATCGGCCACCTCGGTGTTGGCCAGATAGGCCATCACCCCCAGGCGCAGGCGGCCGTGGATCACCTCATCGATCTTGCCGATGTCCATGCTGGGCTTGCCCGCGGCCAAGGCTCACGCGCTCCGGCCGGACTGCCGCATGATGTAGAGGCCGGGCAGCAGCATGAAGCAGAAGATGCCGACCGCGGCGGCGAGCACGAAGCCCACCATGTTGTCGATGAACAGGGCCATGGCGACGCCCACCGCGAACCATCCGAAGGCCACCGCGCCCAGCCACAGCCGGCGGCGCAACATATAGGCCACCAGCCAGGCCAGGCCCTGCAGCACCATCACCACGCAGGGGTAGATCAGCCAGATCGTCACGCTGTGCAGGCGGAGCGAGATGGAGCCGATGCACAGGGCCAGCGCCAGGTTGCTGAGGCCAACCGCGCCAAACACCGAGCCCACCGCCCGCGACGTCGCCCCGCCCACTGGCGGGGCGGGGTTCCGGCGCAGGGTCCAGATCAGGATGCCCAAGAACACCACCGTCGGGCCCCAGCCGATCGCCAGCGCCCCCAGTCCCTGGTTCGGCGTGACGCCCAGGAACTGGCCGACGTGCAGCAGCATCTGGACGCTGTAGCAAAGCCCGGCGGCGAAATAGAGCTTGCCGAACTGCTGCTGCCAGCGGTCCTCGTGCGCGACCAGGGCCCGCATGAAGGCCAGGTCCTCGCGGGCGGTGTCGGTGTTCATTCGGCGGGCTCCAGGCGAAGGGCGGCGGGCGCGGCCCGGGCGGGCTTGGGCGCGCGCCGCCCGTTGAGGATGGCGCCGATGAAGCTGTGGCGCACGAGAAGCTGGTAGCTGGCGAACATCAGCGGGAAGGCGGCGCCCAGGACGACCAGGATCTTCACCTCCGCCGGCCAGTCGAGCTTCACCACCAGCGCCTGCAGCACCATCACGATCGGCAGGTGGATCAGATAGAGCCAATACGACGAGTCGGCGATGTAGCGCCTGGCCGGGCTCTCCTTCGACAGGAAGCGCAGGGCCAGGCCGATCACCGCGAAGGTCCAGGTCCAGATCGCCAGCGCATAGGTCATCGCGTAGCCCAGCCGCTCGGGCCCCGGCGTGTGCGGCCCTGCGTTCGGCGTCAGGCCGATCCAGGCGATCAGGACTGCGGTCAGGACCACCGACGCCGTCAGGTTGAACACCCAGCGGCGGGTCCAGGTCTGCAGCAGCCCGGGTTGCCGATGCAGCAGCCAGCCGAAGCCGAAGGCCGAGAAGAAGGCCACCACGGCCGGCGGATTGGGGATCAGCGACGAATCCGGCGCCGGCACGCCGCCCCACAGCGCCCAGGGCGCGAAGCTGTTCAACGCCAGGGCGGTTGGCAGCGCCAGCACCAGGACCCCGGCCCGGTTCTCGACCACGCCCTTGACCAGACGGTCGGCGGCCGTCGCCAGCCGCCCGGCCGGGTCCAGCCTGGCGACGCCGGCGCGGAGCGCGAGCGTGGCCGCATAGAGCCACAGCAGCAGGTAGAGGAACCACAGGTGGGTCAGGGGGAAGGCCAGGGGCGGGGCGTGCGCCGCGGGCGGCGGCGGCTTCGGGATATGGCCGGTCATGACGTAGCCGCCGTAGGCGCTGGCCGCGATGATCGCCACGATCAGGATCGGCCAGCCCACCACGAGGGGCACGAGGATCCGCTTAGCGCGGTCCTTCACGAAGGCCTTCACCCCCCGCTTGCCCACCACCATGTGCGCGAAGAAGCCGGCGATCAGGAAGAAGGTCGCCATCCGGAAGATGTGCGAGACGAAGAAGACGCCCGACAGGAAGAGGCTCCGGTGCGTGTCCTCCACCACCCAGATCTGCGGCCCCGGTATGAACGACATGGTCGCGTGGAACACGATGCCCAGCAGCAGCGCATAGCCCCGCACTGCGTCCAGGCCATGCAGGCGGCCCTGGTCTCCCGATGCTCCGATAGCCCTTGTCATGGCCCTATCTCCCTCAGCGCGACGCCCGTTGCGATTTCGCAGACAAGTTTGCGATATAAACAAGTCTATCAGGAGAGTCCAGCCGGTCTTGACGTCGGTGCGAATTCCGCGACGCTGCGGCCGCAATGGCCCTGCTTGATTGGATCGCCCCGGAGAGCAGCCTTCGCGTCGAAGGCTATGGCGTGGTGCTGCGTCCGCCGCGGGCCACCGACTATCTGGCGTGGCGCGAGCTCCGGGCCGCGTCACGTGGCTTCCTGCAACCCTGGGAGCCCACCTGGCCGTCCGACGACCTGACCCGCGCCGCCTTCCGCCGCCGGCTCGCCGCCTACGCCCGCGACCGTGAGCTAGGCGCCGCCTATTCGTTCTTCGTGCTGAAGGGCGGCGAGGAGCAGCTGACCGGCGGGATCACGCTTTCCAACGTCCGCCGCGGCGTCGCCCAGATGGGGTCGATCGGCTACTGGTGCGGCCAGCGGTTCACCCGCCAGGGGCTGACCCTGGCGGCGGTGCGGGCGATGTCGGACTTCGCCTTCCGAACGCTAGGCCTTCACCGCGTGGAAGCGGCCTGCATTCCCGAGAACGCCCCGTCGCGCAGCCTGCTCGCCAAGGCCGGCTTCGCCGAGGAGGGATTCGCCAAGGCTTATCTGAAAATTAACGGCGTTTGGCGAGACCATGTGCTGTTCGGCCAGGTCTCGCCCCTCAAGGGGCCGGAAGGACCGGACGAGGGGGTGTCGGTGTAGGCGACGCCCGTTTGCTTGGGCGAAACTGGGCGATGGCCAACGGCTGGATGTGGGACGCGACGACCACGCTGGAGGCGCTCGGCGCAGCCGATGTGGCGCTTTGGGTGTGGGAGCCCGAGAAGGACCGCCTGCGCCTGACCGGTGCGTCCCGTGCGCTGGGCCTGGGCCCGCTGGCCCCCGACTGCTCCTCCGCCGCGGTCCGCGCGCTGGCCATGCCGCAGGACCGCGCCTGCGCCGAAGACATCCTGCGGGTCCGCGAGCCGGGCGCTGAGATCTCCGTCCGCCTGCGCATGCGCGGCGGCGGGGTCTGTATCTGGCGCGGCCTGTGGCTGGAAGAGGGCTGCCGCGCCGCCGGCGTCGTGGCCCTGGAGACCAAGTTCGCCGCCGCCGACCAGGACTCGCTCACCGGCCTCTTGGATCGCAAGAGCTTCGTCACCCGCGCCCGCGAGCGGCTGCAGACCACCGGCCGCCATGAGCTGATCGTCGCCGACCTCGATCGCCTGCGCCGGCTCAACGAGGCCCTGGGCCACGAACGGGCGGACCTGGTGCTGGCGGCCCTGGGCTCGCGCCTCGCCGCGGCCTTCCCGGCCGGCGCCCTCCTGGCCCGCATCGGCGAGGACGAGTTCGCAGCCCTGGCCCCCGTCGAGCTGTCCCCCGGTCCCGACGCCCTGCGCCGCGCCCTGGAGCAGCCCCTGCGGGTCGCGGGCTTCGACATCCACCCGACGCTCTCCATCGGCGCCGTGGAGGCCGAGGGCGGGCTGGACGCGCCGGAAGCCGCCGAGCTGCTGCGCCGCGCCGAGCTGGCGGTGGAGTCCGCCAAGAGCCACGGCCGCGGCGGGGCCGCCGCCTACGGCCGCACCCTGGAGACCGACGGCCTGTCGCGGCTGGCGCTGGAGGGCGACCTGCGCGGCGCCCTGGCCCGCGGCGAGCTGAGCCCCTTCTACCAGCCGATCGTGCGGCTCTCGACCGGCGCGCTGTCCGGCTTCGAGGCCCTGGTCCGCTGGCGCCACCCGCGCCGCGGCCTCCTGACCCCCGAGCAGTTCCTGCCGCTCTGCGACGAGATGGGCATGATGCGCGACCTGGGCGCCATGATGATGCGCGAGGCCGCCAGGCAGCTCGCCGAGTGGCGCGCCCGGCACCATGCGGCGGGCGAGCTGACCGTCGCCGTCAACCTCTCCACCGGCGAGATCGACCGGCCGGACCTGGTGGCCGACGTGGCCGGCATCCGCCGCCAGACCGGCCTGCCGCCCGGCGCCCTGAAACTGGAGGTCACCGAGAGCGACGTGATGCGCGACCCGGATCGGGCGGCCGTCATCCTCGAGGACCTGCGCGCCGCCGGCGCCGCCCTGGCGCTCGACGACTTCGGCACCGGCTTCTCCTCGCTGAGCTACCTCACCCGCCTGCCGTTCGACACCCTGAAGATCGACCGCTACTTCGTGCGCACCATGGCCACCAACGAGGGCTCGGCGAAGATCGTCTCCTCGGTGGTCAAGCTGGGCCAGGACCTAGCCCTGGAGGTGGTCGCCGAGGGCGTCGAAAACGCCGGCATGGCCCGCGCCCTGCTGGCCATCGGCTGCGACTACGGCCAGGGCTTCGGCTACGCGCCGGCGCTGTCGCCGCAGGAGGCCGAGGTCTACCTCAACGAAAGCTATGTCGACGGCGCCGCCCCGGTGAAGGCGCGCGGTAGCCGCGGCTGATCAGGCCCGCCCGGCGAACAGGCTCAGCCGGTCGGGATCGACGCCGATCTTGGCCAGGGCGCGGACCCATTTGGTCTCGTAGTCGCCGCCGAACACCAGGGTCTCGTCCGCCTCGCAGGTCAGCCAGACGTTCTCCTTGATCTCGCTCTCCAGCTGGCCCGCGCCCCAGCCGGCGTAGCCCAGGGCCAGCAGCGAGCGGCGGGGGCTCTGGTTGTGGCTGGCGATGATCTCCAGCACCTCGCGCGTGGCGGTCAGCGCCAGGCCTTCGCCGACCTCCAGGGTGTGCTCGCCCTGATAGTCGTCGGTGTGCACCACGAAGCCGCGCTCGCGCTCCACCGGCCCACCCATCAGCACCAGGTCCGGCGGCAGGGTGATGGTCGCCTTGATCTCCAGGCGTTCCAGCAAGACAGGGAAGGTCAGGCCGTCGACCGGCCGGTTCACGGCGACGCCCATCGCATGCTGCTCGTCATGCGCGCAGATCAGGATCAGCGCCCGCTCGAATCGCGGGTCGGAAATGCCCGGCATCGCGATGAGCAACTGGCCGGAAAAGAAGCCGCCTTGCATCGGCTCCCAATTTGGCGGGGATGATGGCGCTTTCAAGGACCGATTTCGCGCAGAACCCCGTTGCGGCCGCGGCTGATCG
Organism: Phenylobacterium sp.; assembly: GCA_004799545.1. Taxonomy (GTDB): domain Bacteria; phylum Pseudomonadota; class Alphaproteobacteria; order Caulobacterales; family Caulobacteraceae; genus Phenylobacterium. The sequence continues at coordinate 454,037 of SSMU01000005.1, read as the reverse complement.
GCCTATGTGCAAGCCCTGCCATTGGAGAGGACGCGCCCATGACCATCAAAGTCGGCGACAAGCTGCCCAACGTCACCCTGACCCAGGCCACCGCCGAAGGGCCGAAGCCGGTCTCCACCGAGGACTTCTTCAAGGGCAAGAAGGTGGCGCTGTTCGCCGTGCCGGGCGCCTTCACGCCGACCTGCTCGGCCAAGCACCTGCCGGGCTTCAAGCAGCATTCGCAGGACATCAAGGCCAAGGGCGTCGACGTGATCGCCTGCGTCTCGGTCAACGACGCCTTCGTGATGCGCGCCTGGGCCGAGGACCAGGCGATCGGCGAGGACATCGTCATGCTGGCCGACGGCGGCGGCGCGTTCACCCGCGCCGTGGGCCTCGAGCTCGACGCCTCGCGCTTCGGCATGGGCAATCGCTCGCAGCGCTATTCGATGATCGTCGACGACGGGGTGGTCACCGAGCTGAACGTGGAAGAGGCCGGCGAATTCCGCGTCTCCTCCGCCGAATACCTGATCGCCCAGCTCTAGCCCTTCGGAAACGGCCGGCTCAGGAACCGCGAGCCGGCCAGCCCGAACCGCCAGGGCAGGTCGACCGCGCGGGTGATGCCGATGCGCGGGCCGACCAGGAGGGGCGGTTCGCGCTCGCGGGGGATCAGATCGAACGGCGGCTCCGCCAGCGACAGGCCGTTGTGGGCGTGGGTGACGGCCAAGGCCTGGCAGAGCTTGCCCGGGCCCGAGCAGAGCTGGCGGACGTCCTGCACCCCGCGCCGCTCGCGCATCGCCTCCTGCCCGACCGTCGGCTCCAGCGCCCGGATCAGCACCGCGCTGCCCGGTTCCGGCCCGCAAACCAGGTTCAGGCACCAGTGGATTCCGTAGGAGCGGTAGACGTAGGCGCGGCCCACCGGCCCGAACATCGCCGCGTTGCGCGGCGTCGGCCCGGAGAAGGCGTGCGAGGCCGGATCCTCGTGGTGATAGGCCTCGGTCTCGACGATCACCCCGCCCACGCCGTCCATGGTCAGGGTCCAGCCGATCAGCTCGAGGGCCGCCGCCACCGGCGGCAGGGCGAAAACCTCCGCTTGACGAGGCTCCGTACCGAGGCGTCGAATATCTCCAGCCATAAGGGAGGATGTCGCATGCCGTACGTCGAGGGCCAAACCATCCACGATGCGGACAGCCACATCATGGAGCTGCCGGGCACCATCAACCGCTACATCGACCCGAAATTCCGTGACGCCTTCGTCGAGAAGACCGGCCGCAAGGACGTGCTGCCCGAGTGGTTCGCCAAGGCGGCCGAGAAGCAGCGGGATCCGGAGTTCCGCGCCGGGGCCGAGGCCAACATCCTGTTGCGCAAGAACTACGAGGCCCTGGGGGCCTTCGACGCCGACGATCGGCCGAAGACGCTCGACTACCTGGGCTTCACCTCGCAGCTGGTGTTCACCACCGCCTGCCTCTCCAACTTCGGCCTGGAGCAGATGGGCGAGGTGGCTTTGGCCGGCGAGACGGCCCGCGCCCACAATCGGATGATGACCGAGTTCTGCTCCGTGGACCGCCGGCTGCTGGCCACCGGCTACGTGCCGCTGATCGACCGGGCGCGCGCGCCGGAGATCGCCCGCGAAGCCCTGAAGCTCGGGGCCAAGGCCCTGATCGTGCCGTCACGCCATCCGAAGGGCTTCTCGCCCAGCCACGTGGAGCTCGACCCGCTCTGGGCGGTGGCCCAGGAGGCCGGGGTGCCGATCCTCTTCCACGTCGGCGGCGAGGAGAAGATGCACCACGACTACATCGAGAACGGCCTGCCCTTCGTGAAGGACTTCCACGGCGGCGACGAGAACTTCACCTCGCTGACCTTCATGGCCATCCCGCTATCGGTCTGGCAGACCCTCTCGGCCCTGGTGATCGACGGGGTGTTCGACCGCTTCCCGCGCCTGAAGTTCGGAGCCATCGAGCTCGGCGCCTCCTGGCTGCCCAGCCTGATGAAGTTCCTGGATTCCGGCGTCGCGGCGTTCGGCAAGGAGGAGCGGCTGCAGAAGCTCTCCGGGGCGCCGAGCGAGATCCTCCGCCGCCAGCTGCGCGTCACGCCCTATCCGCACGAGGACGCCCGCTGGATCATCGAGAACTCCGGCGAGGAGATGTGCCTGTTCTCCTCCGACTTCCCGCACATCGAGGGCGGCCGCAATCCGCTGAAGCGGTTCAACGACAGCCTGGCGGGAGTCTCGGAGCCGGTGCGCCGCAGGTTCTACCGCGACAACTTCATCGATCTGATGGGCCGCGGCCTCGACCCGGCCCTGCACGACCTGCCGGAGCTCGCGGCGGCCTGAGGCGACCTCAGCCGGTGCGCGTCGCTCTGGCCGCGGGCGGCGCGGCGGCGAGCGCGTCGGCCATGGCCTGGGTAAGCGCTTGGACCTGGATCGGCTTGGAGGCGTGCTCGGTGAAGCCGAGCTCCAGATAGCGATCGCGGCCGCCGGAGGTCACATCGGCGGTCAGGGCCAGCACGGGTGCGTCGCGATTGGGGCTGGTCCCGGCCCGCAGCGCCTCCAGCACCTCGATACCGCTCATCCCGGGCATCTGGATGTCCATCAGGATCAAGTCGAACACCTGCCGCTCCAGAAGCTCCAGCGCCTCGCGGCCGCTGGCCGCCTTGGCCACGTCATGGCCCAGGGCGGAGAGCATCTGGTCGACGACCAACAGGTTGATGGCGTTGTCGTCCACCGCCAGCAGGCGCAGGCCCTCCGCAAGGACCGGCGGCGGCTCGACGGCCACAGCCATGGGGGCCGCGACCGGCGCATGTGCGGACTTCGCCGCGGGGAAGGGTATCTCCAGGTGGAAGGTCGAGCCGTGGCCGAGTTCGCTCTCCACCGAGATCTTCCCGCCCATCAGTTCGGTGAGCTGCTTGGCGATGGCGAGGCCCAGGCCCGTGCCGCCCAGCTTGCGGACGCCGCTCATGTCGGCCTGCGAGAAGCGCTCGAACAGCAGCGGGATCTGATCGCGCGCGATCCCGGGGCCGGTGTCGCGAACGGCGACCCGCACCATGTCCGGGCCCGCGGACTTGGGCGCCGCATTGACGCTGATCGCCACGGAGCCGGCCTCGACAAACTTCAGGGCGTTGCCAACCAGGTTGAACATGATCTGCCGCGTGCGCAGCCCGTCCATCAGCACATGCTCGGGCAGGCTGGGGTCGATGTGCAGGGCGAGGCTCAATCGGCGCTCGACCGCCCGCGGTCGCCAGAAGGCCACGATGCTCTCGAAGAACTGTCGCAGGTTCTCCGGCTCCGGGACGATCTCGAGCCGGCCGGCGTCGATCTTGGAGACGTCCAGGATGTCGTTGAGGATCGACATCAGGTACTCGCCGCTCTCGATCAGCACGTCCAGCCGCTCGGACTGGGCGGGATCGATTTCGTCGCGCTTCAACAGCTGGGCCATGCCCAGCACCCCGTTCATCGGCGTGCGGATCTCGTGGCTCATGGTGGCCAGGAAGTTGGATTTCGCACGGTTGGCGTGGCGGGCCTCCTCGCGCGCGGCGTCGGCGGCCACGCGCTCGGCCACCGCCTGGTCCCGGGCGGCTTCCAGCTCGCGGACGATCTCGACGTTGGCGCTGAAGGCGGCGTACCAGGTGGAGATCGCCTTGTTGGTATTGTGGGAGATCATCGCCATGACCGTCGCCGCGCCGGCCAGGCCGACCAGGCAGGCGGCGGCTGTCTCCAGGGGCAGCGACCCGGCGAGCGCCAGCGCCGCCATCGCCAGCACGGGCGCGGCGAAGGCCCAGAAGATGGTCCGCGACAGCGGTCCGGCCGCCTGGGCGAGCACGATCAGCGACAGGAGCTGAACCGCGAAATAGGCCAACTCCTTGACCCCGCCACCGAGGGTCAGGGCTGCGGTCGGCGCGAGGTAGACGATCATCCGGGCCGCGCAGACCAGGGCCAGGGGGCCGAAGCGCTTGGCCGAGTCGCCGCTGCTGCGCGCCAGCCAGCGGCGGATCACCAGTTGCTGGACGGTGTCCGTCGCGCAGCAGATCAGGAAATAGGCGGCGGCCGGCCAGGGGTGGCCGATCAGCGCCAGGCACAGGGCGGAGATCGCGTTGAACGCGTAGTGGACGCGCAGAGGGAGCACCAGCGCGCTGAGCGTCAGCTGGTAGGTGTTCCACCTCGGCTTTGCCGCGCCGGATGTCACCGGTCGCGGCTGAGATGCCCGCATGCTCGCCCCCTAGTGCCGAGGACGCTACGACACAAAGGTAAAGCTTAGAAAAACACCTATAATTCAATTGGAAGTTGCGAGTTTCCGGGCCTCGCCTGTTATCCGGCGAGCGCCCCGGCGGCGGTGGATTCCAGGTCGCCCGCGCCGTCCATCAGGCCCTCGGCGAGGCCCGGCGCGGCGGCCAGCACCTGACCGCCGTAGAGCCGCGCCAGCGCCGCCTTGCCCTTGAGCCAGGGATCCTCGCTCCCGCCGGCCGCCAGCGCCTGGCGGCCCAGCATCCAGCCGCCGATCACGTCGCCGGCCAGCTTCAGGTAGGGCGTGGCGGCCGAGAGCGCGTCGGGTCCGCCGTGCGCCAGCACCCAGTCGGTGGCGTGCTCCAGCGCCGAGGCGCCCAGGGCCAGCCGGTGGCCCAGGACCGCGAGATCGGGCGACTCGGTGAGCGTCTGGGCGGTGAGCAGCATCTCGGCGCAGAGCTCACGCATCACCGCGCCGCCGGCCAGGCCCGCCTTGCGGCCGACCAGGTCATTGGCCTGGATGCCGTTGGTCCCCTCATAGATCGGGGCGATGCGGGCGTCGCGGTAGTGCTGGGCGGCGCCGGTCTCCTCGATGAAGCCCATGCCGCCATGCACCTGCACGCCCAGAGAGGCGACCTCGACACCGATGTCGGTCGACCAGGCCTTGGCGATCGGGGTCAGCAGCTCCTGGCGCGCCTTGGCCGCGGCGCGCTCCTCCTCGCTGTCGGCGAACCGGGCGAGGTCGGCCAGCACTCCGGTGGTCAGGCAGATGGCGCGGGCCGCCTCGATCTTGGCCTTCATCAGCATCAGGGTGCGGCGCACGTCCGGGTGGTCGTAGATCGGCGCGGGATAGTCGCTGGACCAGACCGCCTTGCCCTGGCGGCGCTCCTGGCTGAATTCCAGCGCCTGCTGGAAGGCCCGCTCGGCGATCGCCACGCCCTGCACGCCCACCTGCAGGCGCGCGGCGTTCATCATGACGAACATGTGGCCCAGGCCCTGGCCCAGTTCACCCACCAGCTCGGCCTTGGCGCCCTCATAGAGCATGACGCAGGTGGGCGAGGCGTGGATGCCCAGCTTGTGCTCGATGGAGCCGGGGCGGAAGTCGTTGCGCGGGCCGAGGCCGCCCGCCTCGTCGAGCAGGAACTTCGAGGTCAGGAACAGGCTGATGCCCTTCACCCCTGGCGGCGCGTCCGGGGTGCGCGCCAGCACCAGGTGGACGATGTTGTCAGCGGCGTCGTGGTCGCCCCAGGTGATGAAGATCTTCTGGCCGTGCAGCCGGTAGCCGCCCTCACCGTCGGGATCCGCCCGGGTGGTGAGCGCTGCAAGATCGGAGCCGGCCTGCGGCTCGGTCAGCACCATGCAGCCCGGCCACTCGCCGGAGACCAGTTTGGGCAATACGATTCGCTTCTGCCGCTCCGTGCCGTGCAGGGCCAGCGCCTCGATGGCCGCCTGGGTGAGCATGGGGCAGAGGCCGAAGGCCATGTTCGAGGCGTGGACCATCTCGAACACCGACAGCTCCAGCGCCTTGGAGAGGCCCTGGCCGCCGAACTCGGGATCGGCCGACAGCGAGTTCCAGCCGCCGGCCACGAAGGCCTGGTAGGCGTCCGCGAAGCCGGGGGCGGCGGTGACCTTGCCGTTCTCGTAGCGCGCGCCCTCCAGGTCGCCCCGGCGGTTCAAGGGGGCAAGCTCGGCGTCGGCGAACTGGCCGGCCGCCTCCAGGACGGCGGCCACGGTGTCGGCGTCCAGGTCCGGAAAGGCGCGGGCCAGCAGCGCCGGGTGGCCCACCGTCTCCAGCGCAAAGGCGATGTCGCGGACGGGCGCGCGGAAGGTCATGGGGGTCTCGATCCTCGAATGAACAGGCTCCTTCTAGTCGTTCGTCATAGGGCGAGGGAATAAGCGAGGCGTCTGGGCCGTCTTTCGGTCAAGCTTGGAGCCCACCATCTGATGCGGGGACGACCTGGAGAGACTTCGATGATCCGCACCGCTCCGGCGGCGCTGGCGCTGAGCCTTGCGCTCGGCGCCGCCGCGTTCGCCAACCCCGTGACCCACGATCCGGCCAAGGTCCCAGCCGGGACCTACGTCCTCGACAAGCGGCACGCGAGCCTCACCGCCAAGCTCGCCCACCTGGGCGGCTTCTCGCGATACACCCTGCGCTTCGGCGGCCTCGACGGCGGCTTCACCTACGACCCGGCCAACTGGCAGGCGACCAAGCTCAGCTTCACCGTCGATCCGAAGTCGGTCGACACCGGGGACGCGGGCTTCAACAAGCAGATCGCCGGCTACTTCCATCCCGACAAATATCCGGCCATCAGCTTCGTCTCGACCGCGATCACCGCCAACGAAGCCGGCGAGGGCCAGGTGACCGGCGACCTGACGTTCAACGGCGTGACCCGGCCGGTGACGCTCAACGTCACCTTCAATGGCGAGGGCCCGGGCCTGTTGGGCGTCGGCACGCGGATGGGCTTTTCCGGGACGACCCGGATCAAGCGCTCGGACTTCCACGAGAGTGCGGTCAGCCAATGGGCTGGCGATGACGTCGATCTTCTGTTCGAAGTCGAGTTCACGAAGAAATAGGGCCGTGAGAGAGCACGCATGACCGCCGACGTCGCCCGCAACCCGCAAGCCGTGGCCGGCCGCCGCTACGCCAACGTGGCCATCGTCCTGCACTGGCTGATCGCCTTCGGCATCCTGTTCCAGGTGTCGCTGGCCTGGCGGTTCAAGGACCTGCACACGCCCGAAGGTTTCGCGCTCACGCAGCTGCACAAGTCGGTGGGGATCACCATCCTGCTGCTCAGCCTGGCCCGGCTCGCGTGGCGGCTAATCAACCCGCCACCGCCGCTGCCGGCCGACATGGCTGCCTGGGAGAAGGGGCTGGCCCACGTGGTCCATTGGGGCCTCTACGCGATCATGATCGGCATGCCGCTGACCGGCTGGCTGATGGTCTCGGCGAGCCGCATCACCGTTCCGACCCTGCTTTACGGCGTGATCCCTTGGCCGAACATCCCCGGGGTCGCCGGCCTCGCGCCGGCCGCCAAGCACGCCTGGCGTTCCATCGGCTCGAACGGCCACGGCCTGCTGGCCTGGGGCTTCTACGGCCTGTTCGTGCTGCACGTGGCCGGGGCCCTGAAGCACCAGCTGTTCAGTCGCGACGAGCCGGTGCTCGGCCGCATGGCGCCGGGCGCGGTCGCCGGCCGCTGGTTCGACTGGCGGCTGATGCTGATCGGGCTGCTGGTGCTGGGCGCGGTGGCGTTCGGCAAGCTGGTCAACCCGCCGGCGCCCGGCATGGGGCCGCCGCCGGTCCCGGCCTCGCAGCAGGACGCCGCGCCGCCGGCCGCCGCCCCGCCGCCCCAGGCGCAGGCCGCCAGTCCTTCCGCGCCCGCCGCGCCCCTGGCCGCCGCCGCCCCGCCGCCCGCGGCTGCACCCACCGGGCCGGTCCACTGGACGGTGCAGCCCGGCTCGGCGCTCGGCTTCGCCACGGCCTGGAGCGGCCAGGCCCTGCAGGGGCGGTTCAAGCGCTGGACGGCGGACATCGTCTTCTCGCCCGACGCCCTTGATCGCTCGAAGGTCAGCGTCAGCATCGACCTGACCTCGGCCGAGACCGGCGACGCCCAGCGCGACGCCGTGCTGCCGTCGCCCGACTGGTTCGACGCCGGCGCCCATCCCAAGGCGGTGTTCACGGCGACCCGGTTCGAGAAGGCCGGCGCCGATCGCTACGTCGCCCATGGCACGCTGGCGCTGCGCGGCGTGACCAAGCCGGTGGACCTGCCGTTCAAGCTGACCATCACCGGCGACCAGGCCCAGGTAAGCGGCCAGGCCAGCCTCGACCGCACCGTTTTCGGCGTCGGCCAGGGCGAGTTCGCGGCCACCGACCAGGTGCCGGCCAAGGTCGCGGTCAGCGTCGCACTGAAGGCCAGGCGCGCGGGCGGCTGACACATTTCGGCCAACCGCTGTTGTGAAGCTCGGCGCCGGACGGAGGGAGCTTCCCATGAAGATGTTTGCGGGGGCCCTGCTTGCGGGCCTGGCCCTCGGCGCGGCCGCCTATGCCGCGGCGCCGGCGGTGAAACCCTATCTCGCGGCGGCCCTGGCCGATCCCGCGCGGGGCGACATGACGGCGGTCGACGCGCGGCGCCACACCGCCGAACTGATGGCCTTCTCCGGCGTCAGGCCGGGCGACAAGGTGGTCGACCTGATCCCCGGCAGCGGCCTGTTCACCCGCGTCTTCGCCAAGGTCGCGGGGCCCAAGGGACACGTCTACATGGTCTGGCCGGACCAGTACGCCCAGGAGGCCGCCAGCGACGTCGTGGCCTCCGACACCCTCGCCAAGGACAGGGCCTACGGCAACATCAGCGTGCTGAGGCAGCCGGCCGCCGCCTTCGCCACGCCGGAGAAAGTCGACCTGGTGTTCACCGCCCAGAACTACCACGACTACCCGGACAAGTTCATGGGCAAGGTCGACCCCGTGGCCTTCGACAAACAGGTCTATGAGGCGCTGAAGCCCGGCGGGGTCTTCCTGGTCATCGACCATGCGGCCGACGCGGGTTCCGGCATGCGCGACACCGACACCTTGCACCGGATCGATCCGGCCATCGTCAAGCAGCAGGTGACCTCCGTCGGCTTCGTCTATGAGGGCGCGAGCGGGGTGCTGCGGAACCCGGCCGACGACCACAAGAAGGTGGTGTTCGACAAGACGATCCGCGGCAAGACCGACCAGTTCGTCTTCAAGTTCCGCAAGCCGAAGAAGTAGCCGCGGGCGCGCGGGGCGGTGTAACGACCCGCGGTGGACGACGATCAAGCCATCGCGCGCGCCGCCGCGGCCCTCAGGGCCGGCAGGCTGGTGATCCTGCCGACCGAGACCGTCTACGGCCTGGCGGCCGACGCCTCGAACGCCCGGGCGGTGGCGGCGGTTTACGAGGCCAAGGGCCGCCCGGCCTTCAACCCGTTGATCGCCCATGTCGCGGACCTGGCGACCGCCCAGCGGATCGCCCGGTTCGACGAGCGGGCGCTCAGGCTGGCGAAGCGGTTTTGGCCGGGCCCGCTGACCCTGGTCCTGCCGGTGGCGGATCCGGCGGCGGTCTGCGACCTGGCCCGGGCGGGGCTGGACACGGTGGCCGTCCGCGCACCCGGCCATCCCATGGCCCACACCCTGCTGGAGGCGTTCGGCGGACCGCTGGTGGCGCCCTCCGCGAACCGCTCCGGGCGGCCCAGTCCCACGCGGTTCCTGGACGCCATCGAGGAGACGGGCGAGGCGGCTGAAGCCGCCCTCGACGGCGGCGATTGCCGGATCGGGCTGGAATCGACCGTGGTCGCCCTGCTCGACGAGCCGCGCCTGCTGCGGCCCGGCGCGGTGATCCGCGGCGAGATCGAGCTGCTGGTCGGGCCGCTCGCCGACGCCGACCTCGACGCCCAGCGCTCCCCCGGGCGGCTCACGCGGCACTATGCGCCGAACCTGCCCGTGCGGCTCAACGCCCTGACCCCGCTGCGCCGCGAAGCTTTCCTGGCGTTCGGGACCTCGCCGCCCCGCGACCACGTCTGGAACCTCAGCCCCAGCGGCGACCTGGCCGAAGCGGCCGCCAACCTGTTCGCCTACCTGCGCGCCGCCGACCGCTCCGGGGCCGCCGGTATCGCCGTCGCCCCGATCCCGGACGAGGGCCTGGGCGAGGCCATCAACGATCGCCTGCGCCGCGCGGCGGGCTTTGTCGGCTGAGGCGTCGGGACTAAGTTCCAGCCATGACCGCGCCCGTCCCCGCCGATGTCCTCTCGCGCCTCAAGGCGGTGCTGGGCGATGGCGGCTGGAGCCAGGATCCCGAGCGCCTGGCGCCCAAGCTGCTGGAATGGCGCGACCGCTGGACCGGGACCACGCCGTTCCTGGCCCTGCCGAAGACCACCGCCGACGTCGCCGCTGTGGTGGGCGTCTGCTTCGAGGCCGGCGTGCCGATCACCACTCAGGGCGGCAACACCGGCCTGGTGGGCGGCCAGATCCCGCAGGGCGAGGTGCTGCTCTCCACCGAGCGGTTGCGCGCCATCCGCGACCTCGACGCCTTCGACGACGTGATCGTCGCCGAGGCCGGCGTGACCCTGGCGGCGGTGCATGAGGCGGCGGCCGCCGAGCGGCGGCGCTTCCCGCTGGGCCTGGCGTCGGAGGGCTCGGCAACGGTGGGCGGGGTGGTCTCCACCAACGCCGGCGGCACCCAGGTGCTGCGCTACGGCATGGCCCGGAACCTGGTGCTGGGCCTCGAGGCCGTGCTGCCGACCGGCGAGGTGTGGAACGGGCTGAAACGGCTGCGCAAGGACAACACCGGTTATGACCTGAAGCAGCTGCTGATCGGCGCCGAGGGGACCCTGGGCGTGGTCACCGCCGCAGCCCTCAAGCTGGTCCCGCAGATGGCCTCGCGCGCTGTGGCCTTCATCGGTGTGGCGAGCCCCGCGGACGCCATCAAGCTGCTGACCCGCGCCAAGGAGGAGACCGGCGGCGCCGTCGAGGCCTTCGAGCTGATGGGCCGGCTGGGCGTCGAGTTCGCGTTGCGCAACATCGCCGGCACGCGCGATCCGCTCGCAGAGCCGCATCCCTGGTATCTGCTGGCGGAATTCAGCTCCGGCGAGCCCGGCTCGGCGGAGGCCGCCATGGAGCGGTTCCTGGCCGCGGGCCTGGAGGACGGCCTGGTCCGCGACGCGGTGGTGGCCCAGACGGACGCCCAGGCCAAGGCGCTGTGGGCGATCCGCGAGACCCAGTCGCCGGCCCAGAAGCCGGAGGGCGCCACCTGGAAGCACGACGTCTCCGTGCCGGTGAGCCAGGTCGCCACGTTCCTCGATCGCGCGACGGCGGCCATGCAGGCCTTCAGCCCCGGCGCCCGGATCGCCGCCTTCGGCCACGTGGGCGATGGCAACATCCACTACGACGTGCTGCGCCCGGATGGTGGCTCCGACGCCGAGCATTCGGCGCGCCGCGACGCCGGCAGCCGCATCGTCCACGACTTGGTGGACTCGCTCGGCGGCTCGATCAGCGCCGAGCACGGCCTGGGCGCGATGAAGACCGCCGAGGCGCTGCGCTACAAGAGCCCGGTCGAGGTGGCCGCGATGCGCGCCATCCGTCAGGCGCTGGACCCCAAGCGGATCATGAACCCCCGGGTGCTGTTCTGACCGCATCCACCCGGCAGGATCGGACCTAGGTCGTCTCCGACGGTTCCGGCCGGTGGGCGGGCTGGCCGTCGATCACCTGCCGCACCTTCACCGCCAGCTGCTCGATGGTGAAGGGCTTGGACAGCAGGGCCACGTCCGGGTCGAGCACGCCGTTATGGACGATGGCGTTCCGCGTATAGCCGGTGGTGTAGAGCACCTTGAGGTCGGGGCGGGTCTCGCGCGCCCGGTCGGCCAGCAGCCGGCCGTTCATGTCCGGCATCACCACGTCGGTGAACAGCAGGTCGATCTGGGGCTGCATGGTCAGCACCGCCAGGGCCTGGCTGGCGTCGGCGGCCTGGACGACCGTGTAGCCCAACTCACGCAGGGCATCGACCGACAGGTGGCGCACGCGCGTGTCGTCCTCGACCACCAGCACGATCTCCTCGCCGTTCGACCGCGGCGCGGCCGCGACCGGATCGGGGCCATGGTCGCCGGTCGCATCGGCCCCGAAGTAGCGCAGCAGGTAGATCTTCACGCTCGTTCCGACGCCGGCTTCCGAATAGATCTTCACGTGGCCGCCGGACTGCTTGACGAAGCCGTGCACCTGGCTGAGCCCCAGGCCCGTGCCGCGGCCGACGCCCTTGGTGGTGTAGAAGGGATCGAAGGCCCGCTCGACCACCTCGGCCGGCATCCCGGTCCCGGTGTCGCTCACCGAGATCATCACATATTGGCCGGCCGTCACCTCGCTGTGGGCGGCGGCGTAGGCGTCGTCGAGATGGGCGTTGGAGGTCTCGATGGTCAGCTGGCCGCCGTCCGGCATGGCGTCGCGGGCGTTGACGCACAGGTTGATGATCGCGCTCTCCAGCTGGGTCGGATCGGCGTAGGTGCGCCACAGGCCGCCCGCCAGCACGGTCTCGACGCGCAGGTGCTCGCCGATCGTCCGGCGCAGCAGCTCCGACATGCCGCCGACCAGCTTGTTGACGTCCAGCGGCCGGGGCTCCAGCGGCTGCTGGCGGGAGAAGGCCAGCAGGCGGCCGGTGAGCTGGGCGGCCCGCTGGGTCCCCTCGATGGCGTTGTCCAGGCAGGCCTCGACGCGCTGCGGGTCGCTGCCCAGCCGGCGCTTGGCGAGGTCCAGCGAGCCCAGGACGATGGCCAGCATGTTGTTGAAGTCGTGGGCGATGCCGCCGGTGAGCTGGCCCACCGCCTCCATCTTCTGCATCTGCCGGACCTGGGCCTCGGCGGCCTCGCGGCTCTTCGCCTCCGCCTTCAGCTGCTGGTTGGAGAGCGCCAGGGCGTCGCCGACCTCGACGGCGGCAGCCAGGCGCCGCCGCGCGTCGCGGATCACGAAACCCCCGAGCAGCAAGGTGGCGATGGCGCTGAGCGTCAGAATGATGGTGATCAGCAATGTCTGGGTCTGCAGCCCCTGCTGCCGCTCGGCCAGGAGTCCCCGCTCTTCGGCCTGCATGCCGGCCACCACGACGCGGGCCGAATCCATCAGCGCCTTGCCCTGGGCCAGCTTGCCGAGGTCCGTCGCCCCGGCCAGGTCGCCCTGCCGATAACGGGCGATGCTGTCGCGCAGCACCGCCTGGCGGGCGGCGGCGAGGTTTCTCAGCCGGCTCGCCGCCGCATGCTGGCGCGGATTGTCGGCGATCGCGGCGTCCAGCCCGTCCAGCTCCCGGCCCATCCTGGTGTTGGCGGCGTCGTAGGGCTGGAGGAACTCTGGCCGGCCGGTGAGCAGGAAGCCCCGTTCTCCGGTCTCGGCGTCCTGCAGGGCCGACAGCGCGGCGGCCACGCGCTTCTGGACCTCGAGGGTGTGGGTGACCATGGCGAAGGCGTGCTGCTGTCGCTGCGCCAGCCCGATCGAGGCGGCCACGGCCAGCACCAGGGCGGCGAAGCCCGCGATCAGGGCGTAGAGCGCTCGGTCGGTGCGTACGCGGGACATCGCCGGTTTGATGAACAACATTCGGCCTTTAGGCAACCCGGCACAGCTTGGTCGTGTCGCCGCAGGGCCTTGTCACTTGGCGCCGTGGCCAAGTCGCGCCAAAGGGTAGGCCGATGCTCATCGTCCTTTCCCCGGCCAAGGCGCTGGACTTCACGGCCGCGCCGGACAGCGCCCCCCTGACCACGCCCGAGCTCGCCGATCAGACGGCGGAGCTAGCCAAGACCACGCGCCGCCTCACCGCGCGCGACCTCAAGCGGCTGATGTCGCTCTCCGACAACCTGGCCAAGCTGAACCGGGAGCGGTTCCAGACCTTCGATCCGGCCTCGGAGGACGGGCTGCAGGCCGCCTTCGCCTTCAACGGCGACGTCTATCTGGGACTGAAGGCCCGCGGGCTGGACAGGAAAGGCCTGGCCTGGGCGCAGGACCACGTGCGGATCCTCTCTGGCCTCTACGGCGTGCTGCGCCCGCTCGACGCCATCCAGCCCTACCGGCTGGAGATGGGCGTGCGTCTGAAGACCCGGCGGGGCCAGAGCCTCTACGACTTCTGGGGCCCGCGCATTTCGGAGACGCTGAACGCCGCCGCCCAGGGCCACAAGGACAAGACCCTGGTGAACTGCGCCAGCGGCGAATATTTCGGCGCCGTCGACCGCAAGGCGCTGAAGCTGCCGGTGGTCACCTGCCGCTTCCTCGAGGAAAAAGACGGCGAGGCGCGGATGATCTCCTTCTTCGCCAAGAAGGCGCGCGGCCTGCTGGCGCGCTACGCCATCGACCATCGGATCGACAAGGCGGCCGACCTGAAGGGCTTCAATTCCGAGGGCTACCGGCTCGCGCCGGCGCTTTCCACCGACGAGGAGCTGACCTTCTCGCGGCCCCAGCCGCCGCCGGTGGCGCAGCAACGGAAGGCGGCGGCGCTCGATGCCTGACTATGGACTGAGGGGCCACGCGGCCGTGGTCACCGGCTCGACCAGCGGCATCGGCCAGGCCATGGCCCATGCGCTGGCCGCCGAGGGCGTCGACATCCTGCTGAACGGCTTCGGCGATCCGGCGAAGATCGAGGCCGACCGGGCGGCCCTGGAGAAGAGCGCCGGGGTGCGCGTGCTCTACCACGGCGCCGACATGACCAGGCCGGAGCAGATCGCCGACATGGTGGCGACCGCCCACACGACCTTCGGCCGGCTCGACATCCTGCTCAACAACGCCGGCATCCAGCACGTCGCCCCGGTCGAGGACTTCCCGGCCGAGAAGTGGGACGCGATCATCGCCATCAACCTGACCAGCGCCTTCCACGCCACCAAGGCGGCGATCCCGCTGATGAAGGCGCAGGGGCGCGGCCGGATCGTCAACCTGGCCTCGGCGCATGGCTTGGTCGCCTCGCCGTTCAAGTCGGCCTATGTGGCCGCCAAGCACGGGATCGTGGGCTTCACCAAGTCGGTGGCCCTGGAGCTGGCGCGCGAGGGCGTGACCTGCAACGCCATCTGCCCGGGCTATGTGAAGACCCCGCTGGTGGAAGCCCAGATCGCCGATCAGGCCAAGGCCCGCGGCATCTCGGCCGACCGGGTGGTGCAGGACGTGATCCTCGCCGCCCAGCCAAACAAGGCCTTTGTGGAATACCCGCACCTGGCCGGCCTGCTGCTCTACCTGGTCTCCGACATGGGCGTCTCGACGACCGGGGCGGCGCTCAGCGTGGATGGCGGCTGGACGGCGGCTTGACCTCCGCGGCGTAAGCGGAGTTCTTGCCATTCCAACGATCGTTTGAATTAGAGGGAGGCGTGCGATGGCGTTCAAGCCGTTCGATCTGACGGGCAAGGCGGCGCTGATCACCGGCGGCAATGGCGGCATCGGGCTTGGCATGGCTGAGGGCCTGGCGGCGGCCGGCTGCAAGGTCGCGGTCTGGGGCCAGAACCCGGAGAAGAACGCCGCCGCCGAGGCCAAGCTCAAGGAATATGGCGTCGACGTGCTCGTCCAGAAGGTCGACGTGGCGGACGAGGCCGCGGTGGTGGCCGGCGTCGCCGAGGTGATCAGGACCTTCGGCCGGCTCGACTTCACCGCCGCCAACGCCGGCATCGGCGGCGGCGCGCCCTTCGACCAGATGACCACCGAGAAGTGGCGCCGGGTGACGACGGTCAATCTCGATGCGGTGTTCTGGACCTTCCGCGAATCCGTGAAGCACATGATCGAGCGCGCCAACGCCGGCGATCCGGGCGGCTCGCTGGTGGTGACCTCGTCCACGTCGGCGATCCACGGGGCGCCGCGCAACGAAGCCTACGCCTCGACCAAAGGCGCCGTGCTCTCCATGGTCCGGGGCCTGGCGGTCGAATACGCCCGCTACGGCATCCGCGCCAATTCGATCCTGCCCGGCTGGATCGCCACCGACATGACCCAAGGCGCCCAGGGCAACGACAAGTTCAACGAGCAGGTGATCCTGAAGCGGGTGCCGTTCCGCCGCTGGGGGGAGGGGGAGGACTTCTCCGGCATGGCCGTCTACCTGGCCTCGGACGCCTCGAAGTTCCACACCGGCGACAGCTTCGTGATCGACGGCGGCTACACCATCTTCTGAAATCTTGCTTTCCCTCCCATTCATGGGGAGGGTGGACGAGGCGAAGCCTCGGACGGGTGGGGAAATCAGGATCAGACTGTGAGTCTGGTGTCCCGGCCCACACTTCCCCACCCTGACCGCTTCGCGGTCTGTCCCTCCCCATGAAGGGGAGGGAAAAGGAGCATTCCATGAGCCTGCACACTCCGCTCTGCGACCTGCTGGGCGTGAAGCATCCGATCATGCTGGCCGGCATGGGCGGGGTCTCCTACGCCGAACTGGCGGCGGCGGTGTCCAACGCCGGCGGCTATGGCGTGCTCGGCATGGCCGGGCGGGGACCCGACTTCATCCGCGAGCAGATGCGCGCCGTGAAGACGCTCACCGACAAGCCGTTCGGCGTCGACCTGCTGGCCGCCTCCCCCGACAGCCTCTTGGCCTCGGTCGACGTGATCATCGAGGAGGGCGCCTCGGCCTTCGTGGCGGGCCTGGGCGTGCCGATGCCGATCCTCGAGAAGCTGCAGAAGGCCGGCCTCAAGGTGATGGTGGTTTGCGGGGCGGTGAAGCACGCGGTGAAGGCCGAGCAGGCCGGCTGCGATGCGGTGATCTGCCAGGGCGGCGAGGGTGGCGGCCACACCGGCCTGGTCGGGACCCTGCCGCTGGTCGCCCAGGCGGTGGAGACCGTGAAGGTGCCGGTGGTGGCGGCCGGCGGCCTCTATGACGGCCGCGGACTGGCGGCCTCGCTGTGCCTGGGCGCGGTCGGCGTCTGGATGGGCACCCGGTTCATCGCCAGCCAGGAGGCCCACGCCGGCGAGCTCTATCGCGAGGTGATCCTGGAGGCCACCGACGAGGACACGGTGCGCACCCGCGCCTACTCCGGCAAGCCGATGCGGGTGAAGAAGAACCCCTATGTCGCCGACTGGGAGAGCCGGCCTGAGGAGATCCAGCCCTTCCCGCAGCAGGCGATCCTGTCGTCGCGGGCCGGGGTGATGGGCGGCATCGGCGGCCAGGTCGAGGGCCTCGACGCCGACCGCTCGGCCTTCGCCATGGGCCAGTCGGCGGGCGGTGTCCGCGACGTCCTGCCGGCCGGCGAGATCGTCAAGCGGATCATGGCCGAGGCCGAGGCCGCGCTCGACAAGGCGACGGCGTTCCGGACGAAGGCCGCAGAACCGGCCTAGGGCGCGGCCGACAGGTAGTCCGTCGGGCTCTTCAGGAAGGCGCCGAAGGTCGCCCAGCAACCCTGCCAGGCCTGGATGTGGGTGATCATGTCGGCCCGCGTGGTGCTCTCGAACACCAGGGTCGAATACCAGGCGTGCGGCTTGCCGCCGTTGTCCATGAAGGCGTGGCAGTTGATCGTGGTCTGGTTGAACCGGTTGATCTCGGCGAGGGTCACCGTGCGCTGTTCCGACAGGCCGCTGAACGCCAGGGCCTTGCAGACCCGGCCGTGCGGATCGCAGCCGGCGAACTGGGCGGAGAAGCCGTAGGCCGGATTGACCACCTTCAGCGAGACGGTGTCGTCCTGCCGCTCGGCGACCGTGGCCTGGGCCTGCATGCCGGCCAGGAGGGCGATCAGGTAGTCCGGATTGCGCGCGTCGAAGGGCCCGGTCGGCGCCGGCGCGGCCGCCGGCGCGTCGGTGGCCGGCTTGGCCGCGGCGGGCTTGTGGACGGCGGGTTTCGGGGCGGCGGCCGCGGCGGTCGCCAGCAAGGCGGCGGCGAGGGCTGCGGCGGCGGGGATCTGGCGGCGCATGGCGGAGCGCTACCAGCTTCACGACCTAGGCGCGAGCGTGGCGGCGCGGTTTCCGTGGCGTCGGCCGCGGCCCGGCGATAGGCTTCCACGCAAACCGATGGGGAGGGGACGATGGGATTTGCGGTCGCCGGCGTGCTGGTGGTCCTGGCGCTGATCGTTGCGCTGGGGGCCATCAAGATCGTGCCCCAGGGCCACGAATACACGGTCGAGCGGTTCGGGCGTTACACCCGCACCCTGAAGCCGGGCATCACCATCCTCACGCCGTTCATCGACGCGATCGGGCGCAAGATCAGCCTCATGGAGCAGGTGCTCGACGTGCCGCGCCAGGAGGTGATCACCCGGGACAACGTCACCGTCCAGGTGGACGCCATCGTCTTCATCCAGGTGATGGACGCCGCGGCCGCGGCCTATCGGGTGGAGAACCTGCCCTACGCCATCACCCAGCTGACCATGACCAACCTGCGCACCGTGGTCGGCAACATGGAGCTCGACGAGGTGCTGTCGCAGCGCGACCACATCAACTCGCGCCTGCTGGAGGTGATCGACCAGGCGACCAGCCCCTGGGGCGTGAAGGTGGCGCGGATCGAGATCAAGGACCTGCAGCCGCCGCCGGACATCACCAACGCCATGGCCCGCCAGATGAAGGCCGAGCGGGAGCGGCGCGCGGTGATCACCGAGGCGGACGGCGAGAAGTCCGCCGCCATCGCGCGGGCCGAGGGCTCCAAGCAGTCGGCGATCCTGCAGGCCGAGGGCCGCAAGGAGGCGGCCTTCCGCGACGCCGAGGCCCGCGAGCGCTCGGCCCAGGCCGAGGCCACCGCCACCGAGCTGGTCTCCAACGCCATCGCCAAGGGCGACGTCAACGCGATCAACTACTTCGTCGCCCAGAAGTACGTGGAGGCGTTCGGCAAGCTGGCCGAGAGCCCGCAGCAGAAGACGGTGATCGTGCCGGCCGACATGGCCTCGCTGGTCGGCTCCATCGCCGGCGTCGCCGAGCTGGTGAAGACCGCGCAGTCGGAGAACAGGGCGCCCTCGCCCCAGCCGCCACGCAACCCCCGCACCGGCGGCGCCGTGCCGTCCACGGGAGGCTGAGCCATGGACTTCGTGCAGGACCTCTTCGTGAACCACCCGTTCTGGGCCTGGATCGCGCTCGCCGCGGCCCTGCTGGCGATCGAGGTGCTGACCGGATCGGGCTGGCTCTTGTGGCCGGCCGCCTCGGCCGGCGTCACCGCCATCGTGGCCGGCTTCGCGGGCGTCAGTCCCGCCCCGGCCATCGCCCTGTTCGCCGCCCTGACGCTGGCGACCACCTTCCTCGGGCGCCGCTACATGCCTCGCCTGCTTCCCGGCCACGGGCAGGATATCAACGACAATGTCGGCCGCCTGGTCGGCCACCAGGGCCGCGTGGTGGCGGCGTTCCGCGACCAGCACGGCCGGGTGTTCATCGACGGCAAGGAATGGGCCGCGGAGCTCGCCGACGGCGACAGCCTGGAGGCCGGCGCGCGAGTCGAGGTGGTCGGCGTCCAGGGCGCGCGACTCAAGGTGCGCGGCGCATAACCGCGTTCGCGCCGAGGCCCCTCAGAATCTCGCCAGGGTGAGCTAAAGCCTTGGAAACACGCCACAGTTGGGGCTCGCGCCTGACCCAACTTGACCCTGGCGGGATCGCGGCGCTTATGTTCGCCCAAAGAAACACCCAGGAGAGACCTAAGACTATGAGGCCAAAGGTAATCGGGCTGGCCGCCGCCCTGCTCGTCGCGGTGCTTGCGCCCGTGGCGGTGATGTCGGCCCCCAAGGCCGCCGCTCCCGCGGTGACCGACGCCCAACGCAAACAAGGCATGGCCGACACCCCGGCCATCATCCAGGCGGCGGGTCTGCCCTGCCAGGTGAGCGACGCCCGCTTCGTCGGCAAGACCCCCGAGGACAAGAAGAAGGGCACGGCGGCCCAGAGCTACTACGAGGTCGCCTGCGGCGCGGGCAACATGGGCTATGTGATGCAAGCCGCGGCGGGCGCGCCGACCACCTTCTTCAGCTGCATCGAGGCCGACACCTCGCCCGATCCGGCCAAGCCATCGTCGCTGCCCTGCATCCTGCCGGGCAACCTCGATCCGAAGGCGGCGCTCTCGCCGCTGATGGCCAAGGCCGGCGCGGTCTGCACGCCCAGCGCCGCACGCGGCATCGGCCAGACCAAGACCCAGACCTTCATGGAGGTCGCCTGCCAGGAGGGCGCCGGCTACATCGTCATCGCCAGCGCGCCCTTCGACAGCTCCAAGGCCATGCAGGCGCAGAACTGCCTCAACTTCGACGACGCCGACAGCAACATCAAATGCACGCTGTCCGACCGCGCCACACGCCTGGCGGTGATCGACAAGTACGTCGCCGGCTCGAAGACCGGCTGCGCCGTCAAGGACCGCCGCTTCGTGGGCAGCGCCAAGGACGGCGCCGACTACTTCGAGACCTCCTGCCAGGACGGCAAGGGCTTCATCTTCAAGGTCGCCGGCGGGGCCGTGGCCCAGAGCTGGGACTGCGCCCATGCCGACGGCATCCTCGGCGGCTGCCAGCTGACCGACGCCCGCCAGGCCGCGACCGAACAGGCCGCGCTCTACACCCGGCTCGCCAAGGCCTCCGGCTCCAGCTGCGCGGTGACCAAGTACGCCGTGTTCCCGGCGCGCGGTGACGTCGAGGCGGTCGAGATGGTCTGCGGCGACGGCTCGGCCGCGGTCGGCCTGTTCCCGGCGACCGGCAAGGGCCAGGTCTACGACTGCGGCCACGCGCTGATCGCCGGCTATAAGTGCAGCCTCGGCAAGGCGGACTATGCGGCGGTCACGGCCGACCTGCAGAAGTTCAACGCCAAGAGCTGCGCGGTCTCCGACGTCCGCGTCGCGGGCAAGACGGCCAAGGGCACGGTGCTGATGGAAGTCGCCTGCGCCGACAAGCTGCCGGGCTACATGGTCGAATACAACACCGCCCCGGTCAGCGCGATCGGGGCCACCGGCTGCCGCTTCGCCGGCAACTGCATCCTGCCGACCAACAAGGCGGGCTGAACCTTTCTCTCAGCCTGAGCGATCGAGGCCCGCGGGTTCGCCCCGCGGGCCTTTTTCGTGGTGGTCAGATCACCGCCTCGATGAACATCGGGCCGCGCTGGGCCATGGCGGCGGCGAAGGCGGCCTCGAACTCCTCGGCGGTGGCGCAGCGGACGGCGGGGACGCCCAGCCCCTTGGCCAGCGACACCCAGTCGATGGCCGGATCGCCGAGCTCGAGCAGCTTGGCGGCCTGCGGGCCGGCCTGGCCGGCGCCGGTGCGCATCATCTCGATGTTGAGGATGCGGTAGGTGTTGTTGGCGAACACGATGGCGGTGACGTCGAGGCTCTCCCGGGCGATCGTCCACAGCGATTGGATCGTGTACATGGCCGCGCCGTCGCCGTTCAGCGAGACCACCTTGCGGTCCGGACAGGCGACCGCGGCGCCAACCGCCAGCGGCAGGCCCGCGCCGATCGCGCCGCCGGTCAGCGCCAGGACCTCGTGCGGTCGGGCGGTCATGGCGGGGACGGCGACGCCGCCGCCGGAGGTGACGCTGTCGTCGCAGACGATGGCGCCTTCGGGCAGGTGGCGGGCGATCGAGAGGCCGGCGAGCTGCGGGCTGAGCGGGCCGGTCGGGGCGGCGTCGGGCAGCTTCAACGGCTGGACCGGGCCTTCGCGCGGCGCGCCGAGCGCGTCGGCGAGGGCGGCCAGGGCCGCCACCGCGTCCTCCGCCCGGTCGGCCAGCGACAGGGTCCCCGCGCCTTCGGGAACCAGCACGCTCGGCCGGTTGGGATAGGCGAAGAAGGCCACCGGCTGGGTCGTGCCGGCGAACACCATCAGGTCGACGCCTTCAAGCTCGGCCAGCGCCATCTCGCCGAAATACTGCATCCGCCGCGGCGCGAAGGCGCCGGCGCCGCGCGGCTGGCGGGCGACGAAGGTGTCGGCGTAGACCTGGACGCCGGCCGCCTGCAGGCGCGCGGCCTGCTTCAAGCCCTCCGCGCTGCAGGCCTGGCCGCCGATCAGCACCACCGGCTTGGCGGCGGCCTTCAGGGCCCGGGCGACGGCCTCGACCGTGGCCCCGGAGGGCGCCGAGCGCACCGGCCTCTGGGCGATCGCCGGCTCGGTGGTGGTCTCCAGCCAGGCGCTATCCGCCGGCAGGATCAGGCTGGCCGAGCCGCAGGGCGGGGTGAGGCTGGCGGCCACCGCCTCGGCCGCGACGCCCGCCACCGCGTCAGGGCTGTCGGCGGACTTCACCCAGATGGAATTGGCGCTGGCGATCGCGGCGATGTCGGAGGCCAGCGGGGCGTCGTACTGGCGGTGATAGGTGGCGTGGTCGCCGATCACGTTGACGATCGGGGTGAAGGCGCGCCGGGCGTTATGCAGGTTGGCCAGGCCGTTGCCGTAGCCGGGCCCGAGGTGCAGCAGGGTGCAGGCCGGCCGCCCCATCATCCGGCCGTAGCCGTCGGCGGCGCCGGTCGCCACGCCCTCGAACAGGCAGAGCACCGGCCGCATCTGCGGATTGCGGTCCAGCGCCGCGACGAACTGCATCTCGGACGTGCCGGGGTTGGCGAAGCAGGCGGTCACCTCGTTGGCGACCAAGGTGGAGATCAGGGCGTCGGCGCCGTTCATGTCAGAACTCCATCACGTCGGAAGTCGGGGGGTCGGCGAACAGCTGCGCGACGGCGGCCGCGCGCAGCCGCCGCGCCAGGGCCTGGGCGATATAGCCCTTGTCGGTGATCTCGCCGTGGGCGGCGTCGGGGATGCTGTCGAGCACCAGGGCGCGAGCGACGCGGCCGCCGGCGCCCTTGGCGCGGGCGTTGAAGGCGGCGAGGCCGGCGCGGGCCGCAGCCTCGACCTCCGGCCGCGGCAGGCTCGGGTTGGGATAGAGCAGCAGGCCGACGCCCGCCTGGTTCTCGCCGCAGACCACCGCGTCGGTGACCGCCCCGCCGATCGCCCCGATGGCGCCGATGCGCAGCTCGCCGACGCCCACGAAGGTCCCGTTGGCCAGCTTGAAGTTCTCCGAGAGCCGGCCGTCGAAGACCATGCCGTGGCTGGGATCTTCCGCGTCCACGAAGCGGGCCGCGTCGCCCAGGACATAGAAGCCCTCGTCGTCGAAGGCCCGCTCCGACAGCTCCGGCCGGCCGAGATAGCCCGCGGTGACCTGCGGCCCCTTCACCCGGAAGTCGAGCTTGCCGGCCTCGGGGACCAGGCGGACCGAAGTCCCGGGGATCGGCAGGCCGATCATCCCCATGCGGTCGTTCAGCCAGTGGACGTTGCAGGCGGTGGGGCCGGTCTCGGTGGCGCCGTAGCCGGAGGAGAAGCTGATCTTCTCGCCCACAGTGCGGATCGCCACGGCCTGGATGCGGTCGGCGACCGCCTGGCCCAGCGCCGCGCCGCCATATTGCAGGAGGCGCACGCGGGCGAAGAAGCTGCGGGCCAGGGCCTCGTCCGTCTCCAGCTCGTCGACCAGCAGCATCCAGCCGGCCGGGACCATGTTCTGGTAGGTCGGCGAGACCTCTTTCAGGTTCCTGACCGTCTCGGCGAACCGCGCCGCGGTCGGCTGGCCCCAGTCGATGTAGAGGGTGCCGCCGCGGGTCAGGCCATAGTGCAGGATCGAGTTGGCCCCCAGGCTGTGGCTCCAGGGGGCCGAGTGGACCATCACCGGCGGCTCGGGATCGTCGAAGCAGGCGGCGATCTGCGCGGAATTGAGGGCGGTGTTGCGGTGGGTGCAGACCACCGCCTTGGGCAGGCCGGTCGAGCCGGAGGTGAGCAGGTACTTGGCGTGGTCGTCCGGCGTGGCGGTGGGGGCCGCGGGACGGGCCTGGGCCAGGCGCTCCAGGGGGATGTCGCCCGGCCGGGGGTTGCGGGCGGCGATCACCGGCAGGCCGGCGAGGATCTCCGCGGCCAGGCCATCGGCGAACAGGGCGGCGTCCTCGGTGTAGACGCACGCCGGCTGCAGCACCTCGCAGGCGTGGGTGAGGCGGGCGAGGTCGGCGCCCTTCAGCCCGTACTGCGGGGAGACCGGGGCGGCCGGCATGCCCTGGCTCATGGCGGCGTATTTGATCAGGGCGTGGTCGACGCCGTTGCCGGCCAGGATCAAGAGCGGCCGCGGCGAGACCAGGCCGGCGTCCCGCAGGCCGCCGGCCAGGGCCCGCACCCGGTCCCAGGCCTCGGCGTAGGTCAGGGTCCGCCAGCCGTCGCCGGACCGCTCGGCCAGCCAGACGCGGGTCGGCGCCGCGGCCGCCCAATGGGCCAGCGCCGCGGTCATGGTCTGGAAGGCGGTCGAATAGGGGGCAGGATTGCTGAGCCGCAGCTCGCCGCCTGGACGTCGCTCGACCTCGAGCCGGCGCGGCGCGTACCGCGCGTCGCGGAACGGCGCGGTGAGGGTTCGGGCGTCGGCGTCCATCGGGTCCTTATTCCGCGCTTGTTCCGGAATGGAAAGACACTCCTTCCCCCGCGCGCCGCCCCGCGCGGTTGCGGCGGCCGGCCGGGATGTTATCTGCCCTTCAGGCGGCGTAAGCTCGGCCGCAGACCTCGGAGAGAAACGTCCCATGCACCTGCACCGCTCGACCGCGCTCGCCGCGGGCCTCGTCCTGGCGATCGGCACAGCCGCCACCGCCCAGGCCCCCACCGCACAGAGCGGCTCCTACGCCGTCGAGCCCAGCCACGCGCGGGTGCTGTTCGCGGTGAGCCACATGGGCACCTCCACCTGGTACGGCGACTTCACCCAGACCTCGGGCGCGCTGAAGCTCGACGCCAAGACCCCGTCGCTCAGCCACCTCGACGTCTCGGTCGCCACCGACAGCGTCTCGACCACCAACGCCAAGCTGGACGGCGAGCTGAAGAGCGCCGACTGGCTCGACGCCGGCAAGTTCCCGGCCATGACCTTCAAGTCCACCAAGGTGACGGTGACCGGTCCCGGCCGCGCGACGGTGGCGGGCGAGCTGACCCTGCACGGCGTCACCAAGCCGGTGGTGCTGCAGGCCAAGCTGAAGGGCTTCGGCGCGAACCCGATGACCAAGGCCTATACGGTGGGCTTCGACGCTTCCGGCACGATCAAGCGCAGCCAGTTCGGGGTGACCAAGTACGTCCCGCTGATCGGGGACGATGTCGACCTGATCCTCAGCGTCCCGTTCGTGCGCAAGGGCGACTAGGCCGAGGACCAGGAGCCGGCGGCGCCGTTGGTCGGCCCGCCGGCGGCCGGCAGGTGGGCGGCGGTCTCCGCGGCGGGGACTTCCAGGCCCAGTTCGACGGCGATGCGCTGGATCAGCGCCTCGACGGCGTCGTCGGCCTCGGCAGGGTCGAGGGCGTCCAGGCGTTCGTTGAGGCGCTCAAGGATATCGACCTGCTCGTCCTCCTCGGCCTCGGTCCAGATCAGGCGTTCGACGGCCGCGCGGACGCGGGCCTTGCGGGCCTCGATCCGGGTCTTCACCGCCGCGTCCGCCCGATCCGCCTCGCGGTGGACGTCGCGGGTCCGGTCGCGCCGCAGCCTGGCCTCCAGCGCCAGGGTCTGGCGCAGGGTCCGGCCCATGCGATGGAAGGCGAGGCTCAGCGCCTGCTTGGCCTCCGGCCCCTCGGCGGCCAGGGCCGCGGCGCAGAGGTCATCGGCCAGGCTCGCCGCCTGGTCGGCGAACCGCGCCAGGAGCCGGGCATGCCGCTCCATCATCTCGGCGTCGCTGTCCATGGAACAAAACAAGAACACACAAGCCGGAGAACGTCAAGGATTTTTCGCTGATATCTTCGTTGCGCGATCCGCCCGTCAGGTCGGCGGCGGGCTGCTTTCGGCTCCAGCCGCACCGAGGTCCGACCCCGACCCGCGCCGGAAAAAACAGGCCCGCGCATCGCTCGGGAACAGGAAGAGCAGGGGATAGACCGCCACGGCAAAGGCGAAGCTGGCCGCCGACGCGATCAAGGAGGTGTTCCGTACAGATCGGATCCGGCTCCAGAGACCTTTCACTTCGATGGTCGCCAGGCGGGTCGTGGTGAGGCTCTCGAATCCGGATCGCCTGGCGGCGCGCTCCAGGAGGGCAGGCGAGAAGTACCAGACGTGCGGCGACGGAAGCCCGCGCTGCCAGAGACGATCATAGGGCCCGGCCACGCCGAGCCGGTCGAGGATAGCGGCCACCCGGAAGAAGAAACCGCGTTTGTCCGGACAGTTGAGGCAGAGGACGCCCCCGGGCCGCAGATGGCGGAAGCTGGCGTCCAGGGCGCCCCGCAGGTCCGGGATATGCTCGAGCACGTCGTTGAAGACGATCACGTCGAACACCGCGCCCTGATCGAGAACCTCGGGGAAATATCCGTGCTTCACCGGGACCCCGCGGGCGCGTGCGGCGCCGATCGTATTGGCGTCGGCCTCGATGCCCTCGACGCTGAAGCCCCCATCGCGGGCCTGCGAAAGCAGGAAGCCCGGGCCGCTGCCAACATCCAGCAGGCGCCCGGGCGGGTCTAGGGTCCGCAGGGTGGCGAGGATCCGTTCGTTGTTATGGCGCCGAACGGATTCCAGGCCGTCGCTCCGCGCGGCCTCGTCGAGGTCGGTCTCCGTCACGGACGCCGGTATCACGACCGGAAGGTCCGCGCTCAGAACGCCGCATCGCGTGCAACGGCTGAGCCACGGGTGCCGATAAGGCCCGATTTCGCCACCGCAGACCTGACATAGATCCATCGCCACCCCTCAGCCCTGTCCAGGTCGGCAAAGGCCTCGGCGAGCGCGGCGACCCTAAGCCCGCCAGCGAGCCACAGGCGTCTCAGGTCACCCACCTCGCGTTGGCGGCTCCGATCCAAGGCGCGGAGAAGTGTAGCCGAATTCCCGGCGGCCAGCAGCCCCGGCGTCAGCCGGCCGGCTCCAGGGGATAGCCGAGGGCGGCCACGAAGATGGCGCTGACGCCGGGGTCGCGGAAGAACTCCGCGGCCACGGCGACCCCGTCGAAGCCGTGCAGGAAGGCGGCGTCGAGGCCGAGCGCGCGGGCGGAGAGGGCGAGGTAGGCGCCCTGCAGCACGCTGTTGCGCATGGCCGTCGCCTTGAGGGTCCCCGGGCGGTCGAAGCAGGACTCGCCGCCTACGCCGTCGCCGACGAAGGCGATCAGCTGCTCGGCGAACTGGCGGTCATAGCCGACCACCGCGCAGGCCGGCGCGAGGACGGCGGCGTCGCGCGTGCGGGGCGCCAGGCGGCGCGCAAGCCGCGCCTTGGCGGACGGGCTGGTGACGAACAGCACGCGGGTGGGCGAGGCGCCGGTCATGCCGGGCCCGACCGCCATCAGGGCATGCAGCTCCTCCAGGGTCTCCAGCGAGACCGCGCGCCCGGAGAAGCCGCGGCCCTCCGCGGAGGGCCGCAGCAGCCTTTCCAGGCCCAGGACGCCCTGCGGCGCCCGCCCCCGGGGGATCTCGACCAGCTCGCCAATGAACGTCATGTCGCGGCTCCTTCGGTGCAGGGCCGTATATTCCTACCAAATAGATAGGATTTAAAATGCAGGATTTCTAAACCAGCTGTCAGCCATTGGTGCGGCCGCCGTACGATCATCGGCCTCTTCCCGCCCCCGCGGCTGCGACACCATTGGGTGTTCAATTTCGCCGTCGCACGGCGTATCTTCCGGGGGCTGGTGAGGTGACGGGCGCCGGCGATGACGATGGATAGCGCCCGAGACGCCAGATATGCCTCAGATCAACCTCTCCACCTTGGATGGGCCGGAGCTCCGGAACCTGCTCGACAGCGCGCGCCGGCAAGGCCGCGCCGCCCAGACCTATGAAATCCTGCAGGAGATGGACGCCCGCCGCGCCAACGGCGAGCGGCCGCGGACCCTGTTCCCGAAGCGCAAGGCGGTTCCGCCGCGGATGATCGAGCTGCAGCTCGGCGATCCGTTGGACGCCCGCGAGGACCCGCTGGAGGACGATATCCACGACGACCTGCCGCCGCTGACCCTGGGCGAACCGCCCCCGCGGGAGCCGGCCTCGTCCGCCCCGCCCGCGCCGCCGACGCCCGAAGCTGCGAAGCGGGGCTGGTCGCACTGGGCCGCGCTGATCTTCGCGATTGGGCTGACTGGGGGCGTCGCCGGCGGCTGGTGGGCGGCGGGCGTCAACCGCGACGCCGTGGCTCCGCCCGCCGCCGTAGCCGCCGCGCGGCCAGCGCCGCAGCCCGCTGTGCAGACCGCCGCCCTGGCTCCCGCCGCGCCTATTCCCAATGCGGATGAGCTGCTGCCCGCGCCGCCGCCGCCCCCGCCGCCTGAGGCGGCCGATCTGACGCCTGCGCCGACCGCGGTCGCCGCCGAGCCGGCCCGGGAGACGCTGGCCGCGGCCGCCGAGCCGACGCGACCGGCCGTGGCCGCAGCCGCGCCCGAGATGGAGCGGACCGAAGCGCCGACCACCACCCAGCTGGCGAAGGCTTCGCCGGCCGAGGCCCAGGCGTGCGGCGCGGCGCCCACGCCGGCCGACCAGACGATCTGCGCGCAGCCGCGGCTGCGCCGGCTGCAGGCCGAGCTGCGGCAGGCCTACGCCGAGGCGCTGAAGGCGCACCAGGACCGCGCCCTGCTGCGCGAGCACGAACTGGCCTGGCGCGAGGCCCGCAACACCGTCACCGACCCCATGGAGCTGGCGCGGATCTACGCCCAGCGCATCGAGAAGCTGAAGGCCGCCACCGCCGACGCGGCGCGGCAGCAGCAGAAGTAGGGCGGTTCGACGCCGTCAGGCGACCGCGCGGACGTCTTCGGATTCGCGGACCAGGGCTTCGGCCAGGGCGGTCAGCAGGGCCTGGGCGGTGACCGGCTCGGCGACGTAGAGGTCGGCGCCGGCGTCCCGCGCCGGACCTTCGCCCTCGCGCTGGGCCCCGAAGGCGAGGACCGGCGTGCGGCGGGTGCTGTTTTCCCGCTCGGCGCGGCGGATCGCGCGGATACCGGCGATCACGTCGGGGGCGGCGAGGTTGACCATGATCAGGTCGAAGAAGCCGGTGTCGGTGGCCAGCGCCGCGTCGAGGCCGGCCGAGACCTCGACCAGCTCCACCTCGGTGGTGGTGGCGTCGAGCAGCTGGTGGATGGCCAGGCGGCTGTCGGTGTCGTGGTCGGCCAGGAGGACGCGGACCTTGGACTTCAGCGCCCGGTTGCGGCGGTCGGCGCGGCCCAGGGCGCGGACGATGATCAGGTCGATGGACGCCGCGGCGGTCTCGATGGTCTCGATGGCC
This sequence comes from Phenylobacterium sp., assembly GCA_004799545.1. GTDB lineage: Bacteria > Pseudomonadota > Alphaproteobacteria > Caulobacterales > Caulobacteraceae > Phenylobacterium. The sequence continues at coordinate 425,328 of SSMU01000005.1, read as the reverse complement.
GGCTTCAGCTCAGGCGTCTGGCAGATGCCGGTGAGCACTGTGGCCGCGCCCAAGAGGGCGTTGAGCGGGGCGCAGACATGGTGGCCCAGCTCCCAGACCATGGCGGAGACCGCCTCGGTGCGGTCGGCGGCCTCGCCGAGCGCCTCAAGGCGCAGCTGCAGGTCGTTGTGGTTGGCGAGCGCGCCGCCCGGCGGGTGGCGGCCGGGGAGCAGCATGGCGACCCGCGCCTGGGCCACGCCGAGGTAGAGCGGCCGCAGCAGGCAGTCGTTGGCGCCTTGCGCCAGGGCCTCGTTGACGTCCTCGGCGGCGGTCTCCGGGGCGATGGCCAGGATCGGCAGGGCGGTGGCGTCGTGAGCGGCGCGGATGGCGCGCAGCAGGTCGAACCCGGCGTCGACGCCGTCGGCCGCCAAGTGCAGGTCGAGCAGCACCGCCTCGAAGCCCATGGTCTCGATCAGCGACAGCGCCTCGGCGGGATCGGACGCGGCCATGACCTCGTAGCCCAGGCGGGTGAAGCGGCGGCGCAGGAAGGTGCGCTCCTCGCCGTCGGCGGCGACGACGAGCAGCCGGGTGGGCGCGGGGGCTTGGGTCTTGGACATAAGGGTACTTCCGCTGGCGCTGGGAGCGCGGCGGGGTGACCTTAGGGCCGGTAGGCTTAACTCCCGGTTGAAGTCGCGGCGATTTCGCTCAGCCGGCCAGGGTCTCGGCGAAGCGCACCGGCTCGCCGAGGTGCGGGGCTACGACCTCGTCGTCGCGCATGACCACGGTCCCGCGGATGATCGTGGCCATCGGCCAGCCCTTGGCTTCCATCCCGTCGAAGGGGGTCCAGCCGACGCGGCTGGCCATCTGGTCGTGGGCGAAGGTGCGGCGGGCCTTGAGGTCGACGAGGGTCAGGTCGGCGTCGTAGCCCTTGGCCAGGCGGCCCTTGTCGGCGAGGCCGAACAGGCGGTTGGCGCCGTGGCTGGTCATGTCGACCAGGCGCTCCAGGGTCAGGCGACCCTCGGCCACGTGGGTCAGCATCACCGCCAGCATGGTCTGCACGCCCGGCATGCCGGAGGGCGAGGCGGGGTAGGGCCGGGCCTTCTCCTCCTTGGTGTGCGGCGCGTGGTCGGAGCCCAGCACGTCGGCGACGCCGTTGGCCAAGGCCGCCCACAGGGCCTGGCGGTGGCGGGCCTCGCGGATCGGCGGGTTCATCTGGGCGTAGCCCTTCAGCCGCTCATAGGCCTCCGGGCCCTCCAGGGTGAGGTGCTGCGGGGTGACCTCGACCGAGGCCACGTCCTTGTGGGCGGCGAGATAGGCCATCTCCTCCGCCGTGGTGACGTGCAGCACGTGGATGCGCTTGCCCAGCGCCTTGGCGATGCGCACCAGCCGCTCGGTGGACTGGATGGCGGCCTGGGCGTCGCGGACCTCTGGGTGGCTGGTCCAGTCGCCGGTGCGGGCCAGCGGCCGGCGGTCGGCCAGGCGGTATTCGTCCTCGGAGTGGAAGGCGGCGCGCCTATGGATGTGGCGGATGACCTGCTCGATGCCCTCGTCGTCCTGCACCAGCAGCGAGCCGGTGGAGGCGCCCATGAACACCTTCACCCCGCAGCAGCCGGGCAGGCGCTCCAGCTCGCCGAGGAACTTCGCGTTCTCGTGGGTGCCGCCCATGTAGAAGGCGTGGTCGCAGTGCATGCGGCCCCTGGCGCGGGTCAGCTTGTCGGCCAGGGCGTCGGCGTCGGTGGTGGTGGGCTCGGTGTTCGGCATCTCGAACACGGCCGTGACCCCGCCCAGCACCGCGGCGCGGGAGCCGCTCTCCAGGTCTTCCTTCCACTCCAGGCCGGGCTCGCGGAAGTGCACCTGGGTGTCGATGACGCCGGGCATGACGGTGAGGCCGGTGGCGTCGAAGGTCTCCCCGGCGGAGGCCTGGGAGAGGTCGCCGACGGCGGCGATCTTGCCGCCACGCACGCCGACGTCGGCGAGGCCGCGGCCGGCGTGGTTGATCACCTCGCCGCCCTGCACGATGAGGTCGAAGGTCTCAGCCATTCGCGGTTTCCGGCAGCTCGCCCGCGGTCTGCGCCAGCAGGTCCTCGGCGGCATGGAGCACGGTTTCGACGGACAGGTCCATCATGTGGCAGATGACCTGGTTGAGGTGGGGGTCCTGCTCGCGGACCTGTTCGAAGCTGCGCGGGCCGCGGACGGCGCGGGTGTGCTCGCCCCAGGGCCCGTACTGGCGCTCGTCGGAGGGGCCGAACAGGCCGAGCGTCGGCACACCGGCCGCCGCCGCCAGGTGCATGGCGCCGGAATCATTGCCGATGAATAGCCGCGCCCGCTTCAGGCAGGCGTAGGCGGTGAGCAGGTCGACCTTGCCGGCCAGGTCGATCAGCTGGCCACGCTGCACGACCTCCTTGAGGTTGCGGGCCAGGTTGGCCTCCTCGCGGCCGCCCAGCACCATCAGCCGGCCATTTTCGAGCGGCGCGCCGCGGTTGCGCAGCAGGCGGATGGCCACCTGGCTGAACCGCTCCAGGGGCCAGGTCTTGCCGACCCAGTTGGCGGCCGGGGCGAAGGCCAGGATCGGGCCCTTCCCGGCGGTGAGCTCCTCGGCGTAGGCCTCGATGGCCGGCGAGGTGAAGATGTGCGGCGGGGCCGGCGTGTCCTCGATCCGCAGCACCCGGGCGGCCTCCAGCACCTTGTGGACCGGCGCGCCGCCCAAGGGGCGGTGGTAGATCGCCCGGCGCTTGGCCGACAGGAACCGGGCGATGCCGGAGCCGCGCATGTCGACCACCAGGCCCCAGCGGACTTTTCGCACCTTGCGCCACAGGTCGAACCAGTGGCTGCCGTCCTTGGCCTTGGCGAAGACGATCACCTCGTCGAGGTTGGGCACCTCGGCGAACAGCGGCGCCGCGACCGGGCCGGCGACAATGGTGAAGCGGGCCTGGGGGATCTCGTCGGCCAGGCGTTTGATCAGGCCCGACGACAAGACGGCGTCGCCGATCCGGGTGGCCGTGATGAACAGGATGGGGAAGGACCCGGGCGCCATGGCGCGTGTATAGGGCGCTTCGGCGCTGGCGCTCTACCCTTGGCTCCCCCAAATTGTGACGATGAGCGTCGAATACGTGCACGTAAGGCTGGCCGACCGCGCCCTGATCGCGCTGAGCGGGCCGGACTGGCGGGATTTCCTGCAGAACCTGCTGAGCCAGGGCGTCGCCGACCTGGCGCCTGGCGAGGCGCGGTTCGGGGCCCTGCTGACCCCGCAAGGGCGGCTGCTCTACGACCTGTTCGTGGTCGGCCGCGAGGACGGCTGCTGGCTGGATGTGGCGGCCGAGCACCGCGCCGCGGTGATCCAGCGGCTGACGATCTATCGACTAAGGGCGAAGGTGGAGATCGCGGCGGACGAGGCGCCGGTCTCGGCGGCGTTCGATCAGGGCGGCGAAGGCTTTGTGCGCGACCCGCGCCTGCCGGCGCTGGGCTGGCGGGGGTATGGCGTGGCGGCTGCGGCCGATCCGGCGGCCTACGACGCCCGCCGGCTGGCGCTGGGCGTGCCGGGGGCGGCGGACTGGGGGTCGGACAAGACCTATCCGATCGAGGCCAACTTCGACCTGTTGAACGGCATCGACTTCCAGAAGGGCTGTTTCGTCGGCCAGGAGACCACCTCGCGGATGAAGCGCCGCGGCCAGGTGAAGAGCCGCATGCTGCCGATCGTCTTCGAGGGCGCGGCGCCGGCGCATGGGTCGGAGGTGCTGGCCGGGACGCTGCGGGCCGGAGAGGTGCTGTCGGGGATCGAGGGTCGGGCGATGGCGCTGGTCAGGCTCGACCGGATCGAGGGCGCCGAGCTGACGGTCGACGGCCGGCCTGTCCGCGTCGAGCGGCCCGCCTGGTTCCTAGAGCGCAGCCAGCAAAAGTGGGAACCGGTTTTGCGTCCGGCGGCGCTCTAGTTTTTTGTGGCGCGCCTTCCGGGCGGCGAACCGCGTCCCACTTCGCCTGAAGGCGCGCGGCCCTCGGAATGGAAGCTGCGTAGGGCGGCGATGGTCTCGGCGGGCTTCTCCTCGGGGATGAAGTGGCCGCAGTCGATGGCCTGGCCGCGCACGTCGTCAGCCCAGTCGCGCCAGATGGCGAGGGTGTCGTACCAAGCCTCCAGCGCCCCCTTCTTGCCCCACAGCACCTGCAGCGGGGCGGCGATCTTCCGCTTGCCCCTGTCCGCCTCGTCGAGCAGCCGGTCGTAGGTGGCGCCGGCGCGGTAGTCCTCGCAGATGGCGTGGATCATGCCGGTGGTCTTCAGGCAGGCGACGTAGTCGGCGTAGGCTTGCCGGTCGAAGGCGCCGGCCACGCCGCGGTACTGGGCCTTGAAGAAGAACAGCTCCGGATCCTGGCCGATGATCTGCTCCGGGCCCGGATGCGGCTGGGTCAGGAACATCCAGTGCCAATAGCCGATGGCCATGCGCCGGTCGGCGCGGGCCCAGACCTCAGCCGTCGGGATGATGTCGAGGATGCTGAGCCGCCGGATCGCGTCGGGGTGGTCGAGCGCCAGGCGGTAGGCGACGCGCCCGCCGCGGTCGTGGCCGGCCAGGTCGAAGCGGTCGAAGCCGAGGTGGCGCATCAGGGCGACGGCGTCGCGGGCCATGGCGCGCTTGGAATAGGGCTCGTGGTCGGGGGCGTCCTTGGGCGCGGTGCTGCGGCCATAGCCGCGCAGGTCGGGCGCCACGACGGTGAAGTCGCGGGCGAGGTCGCCGGCCACGCGCGCCCACATCATGTGGGTCTGCGGATAGCCGTGCAGCAGCAGCAGCGGTGGGCCGGAGCCGCCGTGGCGGACGCGCAGGCTGACCCCGTCATCCACAGGGATCTGCGACAGTTGGAAGCCTTCGAAGCTCAAGACCTGAAACCCCGCTTGTCCTTTGGCCGCCGGTCGGCTGAAAGTCGCCGCCGATGGACGTTCAGCGTTGCACTTGGCGCGGCATGGCCGGCGACCCGCTCTATGAAGCCTACCACGACACCGAGTGGGGCGTGCCGGAGCATGATGCGCGGGCGCTGTGGGAAAAGCTGGTGCTGGACGGCTTCCAGGCGGGCCTCGCCTGGATCACCATCCTTCGCAAGCGCGAGGCGTTCCGCGCCGCCTTCGACAACTTCGACCCGGAGACGGTCGCCCGCTACGGCGAGGCCGACCGGGCGCGGCTGATGGCCGACGCCGGGATCATCCGCTCGAACGGCAAGATCGACGCGGCCATCGCCGGCGCCAAGATCTACCTCGACATGCGCGAGCGCGGCGAGGACTTCGCCGACTTCTGCTGGAGCTTCGTGGACGGCAAGCCGCTGCAGAACGCCTGGACCGCCGACAGCGGCATACCGGCCCAGACCCCGCTGGCCGCGGAGGTCTCCAAGGCGCTGAAGGCCAAGGGCTTCAAGTTCGTCGGGCCGGTGATCGTCTACGCCTGGATGCAGGCCGTGGGCCTCACCAACGACCACCTGACCTGCTGCTTCCGGCACGATCCGATCAAGGCGCTGGGGGCCAAGGCGCATGGCTAAGGGCCCGACCCTGATGCTGGAGCGGGCGTTCATCGGCGGGCTGGTGTGCGGCGTCGATGAGGCGGGGCGCGGGCCCTGGGCCGGTCCGGTCAGCGCCGCGGCCGTGATCCTCGACAGCAATCCGCGCAAGGTCCCCAAGGGGCTCGACGATTCCAAGAAGCTCACGGCCAAGGCCCGCGCGGCGCTGGAGCCGGAGATCAAGGCCAAGGCGGTGGCCTGGGGCGTGGGCTTCGCCTCGGTCGGCGAGATCGCCGAGCTCAACATCCTGCACGCCACGGGTCTGGCCATGTGCCGGGCGATCGAGGCCATGGCGGTGCGGCCGGTCTTCGCCCTGGTGGACGGCAACTACCGCTTCAAGCTGCCCTGCGAGGTGACCACGGTGGTGGGCGGCGACGGCAAGTCGAAGTCGATCGCCGCGGCCTCGATCCTGGCCAAGGTCGCCCGCGACCGGCTGATGGAGGAGATGGACGGGCTCTACCCCGGCTACGGCTTCGCCAGCCACAAGGGCTACAACGCCCCCAGCCACATGGAGGCCCTGGTCAGCCTGGGCCCCTGCGAGATCCACCGCCTCGCCTGGCGGCCGGTGAGGATGGTGCTGATGGGCCAGGACCCGCGGCTGGCCGGCGACCTGCAGGACGACCTGCCGTTCGGCGATTGATCGGCTGAATCAAGCTTGACCCGGGCCGCCTGGCGCGGACCGTGCGGCCCATGGACGAGACGCCGGACATCCTCAAGGGGCTGCGGCTGCAGGGCGGGGTCTGCCGGCAGATGGGTTCGCCGCTGACCGCCGCCATCCTGGAGCGGGCGGCCGACGATGCCGGTGCGGGCGGCCCGGTCGCGGGCCTGCTTGAGCCGTGGGCCGAGGCCGGGCTGAAGCAGGTGTTCGAGGACGCCGCGCCGCTGCGCCTGGCGGCGGCCTTCCACGAGCTGGCGCTGTCCGGCGAGGCGCCCGCGCTGAGCGCGGCCTACGCCGCCCTCGACGCCGAGCGCATCTGGCCGCAGGTGCTGGCGGCGATCCCGGCGCACCGCGCGCGCCTGGTCCGCTTCATGCGCCACGAGCCGCAGACCAACGAGGTGCGCCGCTCGATCTGCCTGCTGGGCGGCTTCCTGGAGATCGCCAAGGCGACCGGCCTGCCGCTGCGCTGTTTCGAGCTGGCCGCCAGCGCCGGGCTGAACCTGTCGTGGGACCGGTATCGCTACGAGATTGCGGGCGATGCCTGGGGCGATCCGGCCGCGACGGTGCGGATGGACACCGACTGGACGGGCCCGCCGCCGCCGCTCGACGCGGCGATCGAGGTGGTGGAACGCGCCGCCTGCGATCGTCGGCCGACGGACCTCGCCGATCCGGAGCAGCGCCGCCGGCTCCTCGCCTACTATTGGCCGGACCAGACCGAGCGGATCGCCCGCATCCACGCCGCCATCGACCTGGCGCTGGCGACCGGCGTCCACGTCGACGAGGCCGACGCGGTCGACTGGCTGAAGGCGAAGGTGGCGCCGCGGGCGGGGGCCGCGACGGTGGTCTATCACTCGGTGTTCTGGACCTACATGCCGCCGCCGACCCAGGCCGCCCTGACCGCCGCCATCGAGGCGCTGGGCGCGCGGGCGACGGCGCAGGCGCCGGTCGCCTGGCTCAGCATGGAGCCCAAGGCCGACGACATCGCGACCATGGAGGTGCGGCTGCGCCTCTGGCCGGACGGCGAGGACCGGCTGCTGGCCGAGACCCAGGCCCACGGCGGCTGGGTGCGCTGGCGCGGCTGACGCCAAACGCGGTTCTGTGGCAGGGTTGCGGACGTCCTGTCGGAGGGACCCATGCCACGCCCGATCCACTTCGAGATCCACGCCGCCGACCCCGAGCGCTGCAAGGGCTTCTATAGCGCCCTGTTCGGCTGGACCTTCACCGAGCCGCCGGGAATGGCCGGCTACCACCTGATCAGCACCGGATCGCCCGGGGAGCCCGGCATCGACGGCGGCATGGTCCGCCGGATGGGCGACAATCCCGATTCCAAGGACCCGACCCCGGTGATCGCCTACGTCTGCACCGTCGGCGTCGACGATGTGGACGGCCATGTGGCGAAGGCGCTCTCGCTCGGCGGCGGGGTGGCCGTGCCGAAGATGGCCATCCCGGGCGTCGGCTGGCTGGCCTACGTCAAGGACACCGAGAGCAATATCGTGGGGCTGATGCACAGCGACCCAACGGCCGCTTAACCATATTCGAATACGGAGCCTTCACCATAAGGCCCCCAGGACTCTGTCGTTGGGTTTCGAGGACTTCCGCATGGCCGCTGCCGACCGGATCATCATGGGCGACTGCCTGGCGGAGCTGAAGAAGCTGCCGGACGCCTCCGTCGACCTGGTGTTCGCCGATCCGCCCTACAACCTGCAGCTGGGCGGCGACCTGCTGCGGCCCGACAACTCCAAGGTCGACGCGGTCGACGACGACTGGGACCGGTTCGACAGCTTCGAGACCTATGACGCCTTCACCCGCGCCTGGATGAGCGAGTGCCGCCGGGTGCTGAAGGACAACGGCGCGATCTGGGTGATCGGCTCCTACCACAACGTCTTCCGGGTGGGCGCGGCGCTGCAGGACCTGGGCTTCTGGATCCTCAACGACATCGTCTGGCGCAAGTCGAACCCGATGCCGAACTTCAAGGGCACGCGGTTCACCAATGCGCACGAGACCCTGATCTGGGCCGCCAAGGGGCGCGGCGCCAAGCGCTACACCTTCAACTACGACGCCATGAAGATGGCCAACGACGAGCTGCAGATGCGCTCCGACTGGACGCTGCCGCTATGCACCGGCGAGGAGCGGCTGAAGGACGCCCACGGGGTGAAGGCCCATCCGACCCAGAAGCCCGAGGCCCTGCTGCACCGGGTGATCCTGTCATCGACCAAGGTCGGCGACGTGATCCTCGATCCGTTCTTCGGCACCGGCACCACCGGCGCCGCGGCCCGCCGGCTGGGCCGCCGCTTCATCGGCATCGAGCGCGAGCCCGACTATGTGAAGCTGGCCGAGGACCGCATCGCCAAGGTGATCCCGGCCACGCCGGAAGAGCTGGCGGTGACCGGCTCCAAGAAGTCCGAGCCGCGCATCCCGTTCGGCCAGATCGTCGAGGCGGGGCTGCTGCGGCCCGGCGACATGCTCTATTGCCCGCAGGGCCGCCACTCGGCCCGGGTGCGGCCGGACGGCAGCCTGGTGGTCGGCGACCTCTCCGGCTCGATCCACAAGGTGGGCGCCATGGTGCAGTCGGCGCCGGCCTGCAACGGCTGGACCTACTGGCACTTCAAGTCCGACAAGGGCCTGGCGCCCATCGACGTGCTGCGCGCCAAGGTCCGCAAAGACCTGCCGGTCTGAGATCCTCCCCTTAGGGGGAGGTGGTCCGGAGGACCGGAGGGGGTTGCAGCCCACGAGCGTCAGCCGCCTGCGCGTGAACCCCCTCAGTCGCTTCGCGACAGCTCCCCTGCGGGGAGCATCTGTTAGCGCGAGCTCATCACGAACTCATTGCCGTCCGGGTCCTTGAACATCGCGAAGGTCCCCCAGGGCTGCTTCTCCGGCGGGCCGCGGAACTCGACGCCGCGGGCGGTGAGCTGGCGGTAGGTCGCCTCCACGTCGTCGCAGGCGAAGGAGCCGTTGAAGAAGCTGCCGACCCGGTCCTCGTGGCCCTCCGGCGTGAACAGCACGATGCCGGTGTCGCTGTTGTGGATGGCGAGCTCGATCCAGCGCTGCTCGCCCATCGGCTGGTCGGTGACCACGCGCAGGCCGATCTTCTCGGTCCAGAACTTCAACGCCGCCGCCTGGTCCTTGCAGGGAATGCTGGCGAACTTCAGGTGGGTGATCATGGCGCCCTCCGGGTGATGTCGGCTTCTTTCCAGCCGAGATGCGGCCGCGAGACAATCGGTACGATAACTACTATAGCAACGATCATGACTCGTGCGGAGCCCGGGATCGTGCTCGATCCCTATGTCGTGGACGTGCTGATGCGGGATTTGGTGGGCCACGACCACCAGCCGTCGGCCTTCCTGGTCTACCTCTGGCTCTGGACGCGCACCGACGGCGGCCGGCGGCGGCATTCGGCCAGCCTGCAGACCATGGCTCTCGAGACCGGCCTCTCCAAGTCCGCCGTGCAGCTCGCCGTGCGCCAGCTCCGCGACCGGCGCCGGCTGATCGCCGCCACGCGGGAAGCCCCGACCACGCCGCCGCTCTACGAGGTGCTGACGCCCTGGGTGCGCGGCTAGAGGAGGGCGTTCAGGCCCGCCCGCGCCGCTTTCAGGAAGACGCTGGGAAGCGCGTCGAGGCCGGAACGCCGCGTCCAGATCACGTCCGCGGCCTCGCCCTCAGCGCGGAGCAGCTGCAGGGTCAGGGTGAAGTGGGTGAAGCCGTGCTCGACCTCGCCGGCGGAGCGCCAGGCGGCGTCGGCGGGCGCGCTGGCGACGGCTTCGGGTTCGCTCCAGCGGGCGGGCCGCCAGTCGGAGGTCGGCAGGGCCAGCATGCCGCCCAAGAGGCCCTTCGGCGGCCGGCGGACCAGGGCCACCTCGTCGCCGCGGGTCAGGACATAGGCCACGCCGTAGCGGTGCGGGCGCAGGGCCTTGGGCGTCCGGCGGGGATAGGTGTCGGGCGCGCCGGTCGTCAGCGCCGCGCAGTGGACCGAGACCGGACAGCGGTCGCACAGCGGCGCCTTCGGGCGGCAGACGGTGGCGCCCAGGTCCATCAGCGCCTGGGCCCAGTCGCCGGGGCGGTGGTCGCGGACCAGGGCGGCTGCCAGGCGCTTCAGCTCCGGCTTAGCCTCGGGCAGGGGCGCCTCGACCGCGAACAGCCGGGCCATCACCCGCTCGACATTGCCGTCGACCACATTGGCCGGGCGGTCGAAGGCGATCGCGGCGACCGCGGCGGCGGTGTAGGGCCCGAGGCCCGGCAGGGCGCGCAAGGCCGCCTCGGTGTCCGGGAAGACGCCGCCACAGCCGTTCGCCACGGCCCGGGCGCAGGCCAGCAGGTTGCGGGCGCGGGCGTAGTAGCCGAGCCCGGCCCAGGCGGCCATGACGTCGCCGTCCGGCGCGGCGGCGAGGTCGCTCACCGTCGGCCAGAGCGCCAGGAACTTCAGGAAATAGGGCGTGGCGTGCGGCACGGTGGTCTGCTGCAGCATCACCTCGGAGAGCCACACCCGGTAAGGATCGGCGCGCACCCCCGCCGCGTGCTCAGCCGGCCGCACGCGCCAGGGCAGGTCGCGGGCGTTGGCGTCGTACCAGGCCAGCAGGGCGGTGCGCAGGGGCTCGGGGGTCACGCGGCACCCATACCGTCATCCTCCGGTCGCGCGCGAGCGCGATCCGGAGGACGGGGCGACCTGCGTCGATTCAGCTTGGGTCCCACGGACCGCCTTTCAGGCGACCGTGGGATGACGGTATTGTGGGCCATGCCCCGCCGCGGCCTGCCCTCCACCGAAGACGCCCTGCGGATCCTTTCGCAGAAGCGCACGCGGCCGCAGCGCCGGCCGCCGCCGCCGGCCGGGCGCTCGCTGGCGCCGGTGCTGCGCGAGCTGGACGCCAAGTTCGGGCAGGGGGCCGGGGCGCTGGTCGCCAGGTGGCGAGAGATCGTGGGCCCGGAGATCGCCCGGCGGACCGAGCCGGTGAAGCTGACCAAGGGGCGGGCCGGAGCGCCGTCCTCGCTGGAGATCCGCGTGGCCGGTCCCGCCGCCGCCATCATCCAGCACCAGGCGCACGAGATCCTGGCGCGGGTGAACCTGTTCCTGGGGGCCGAGGCGGTGCAGAAGCTGCGCGTCGTGCAAGGGCCGCTGCGCCACAAGTCCGACGCGGTGCGGGCCGCGCCGCGCCGCTCGCAGCCGCTCGACGCGGCCGAGGAGGCCAAGCTCGCCAAGGCGCTGGATGTCGCGCCGGACGGGGCGCTGAAGGACGCGCTCACGGCGCTCGGCCGGGGGGTCCTGCGACGCGGCCGTTGAATTGACTTGAGCGGCCTGTTGTCCCATCGGCTTGCGCCGGAGCGCCCGGATGGGGCGGCGCGTCGGGAATCGCGCTTTACTCCCCGTTAAGATCCGAGAGGAAGGTCGCCGCAGATGATCGCTCGCCATCTCATGGTCGTGTTCGCCGCCGTCAGCCTGGCGCTGGCCGGCTGCCAGAAGCACGACGCCGCCTCGGCCCCGGCGAAGGGCGACATGAGCCTGGGCAATCCCCAGGCCAAGGTGACGGTGGTCGAGTACGCCTCGGTCGGCTGCCCGGTCTGCGCCAAGTGGCAGGCCGAGGTCTATCCGGCGTTCAAGGCGAAATACATCGACACCGGCAAGGTCCACTACGTGTTCCGCGAGATGCTGGTGGGCGAGGGCGCGGAGGTGGCGCTGGCCGCCAACGGCTTCCTGATCGCCCGCTGCGCCGGGCCCGACAAGTATTTCCCGGTGATCGACGCCATCTTCGCCGACCAGCAGCAGGCCTTCCAGGCCCCACGCGAGGTGCTGTCCAACGTCGCCAAGTCGGTGGGCATGACCGACGACCAGTTCAACAAGTGCATCGAGGACGAGGCGGCCATCAAGGCGCTGAACGACCGGGTCGAGCAGCACGCCAAGGGGGATGGGGTGAACGCCACGCCCACCTTCGTGATCAACGGCAAGGGGCTGGAGCCCGGCTACCATCCCCTGACCGAGATCGACGCGGCCATCGCGGCGGCGTCGAAGTAGCCCTCGATGGCGCGCTCCCGCCGCAACCTTGCGCTTGCCGCCGCCGCCTTGCTGGTCCTGGCGGCGGGACCGGCGGCTGCGGCCAAGGCCAAGCCTAAGGCGGCCGCCCCGGCGGCTGCGGCCAAGCCCGGCGTTCCGGCCGATGCCGTGACCGGCGACATGAGCCTGGGCAACCCCAAGGCCCGGGTGCACGTGATCGAATACGCCTCGGCGTCCTGCCCGCACTGCGCCCATTTCAACGAGGAGGTCTTCCCGGCCTTCAAGGCGAAATACGTGGATACCGGCCGCGTCTTCTACACGCTGAAGGAATACCTCACGCCGCCGGAGGACGTGGCGTCGGCGGGCTTCCTGCTGGCCCGCTGCGGCGGGAAGGCCAAGTATTTCACCGTCCTCGACCAGGTGTTCCGCAGCCAGGCGCAGTGGCAGACGACGCCGATCTACCAGGTGTTCGTGAAGATCGGTCAGGCCAACGGGCTCTCCGAGGACCAGGTCAAGGCCTGCATCACCGATGAGGCGGCGGCGACGGCGCAGCAGACCCGGGTGATCGCTTCGGTGCAGACCGACAAGGTGCAGTCCACGCCCACCTTCGACATCAACGGCAAGCGCATCGAAGGCGCGGCGCCGCTCAGCGACCTCGACGCCGCGATCGCGGCCGCGGAGACGGCGGCGCCCAAGGCTCCGGTGCGGAAGGCGAAGAAGCGCTAGGCCATGCACTTCCAGCGCCTCAAGCTCGCCGGCTTCAAGTCCTTCGTCGAGGCGACGGAGTTCCGGATCGAGCCCGGCGTCACGGGCGTCGTGGGCCCGAACGGCTGTGGCAAGTCGAACCTGCTGGAAGCCCTGCGTTGGGTGATGGGCGCCAATTCCGCCAAGGCCATGCGGGCCGGCGGCATGGACGAGGTGATCTTCGCCGGCTCCTCGAACCGGCCGTCGCGCAACCACGCCGAGGTGGCGCTGACCATCGACAACGCCGACCGCGGCGCGCCGGCGGCGTTCAACGACCACCCGGTGATCGAGGTGGTCCGGCGGATCGACAAGGGCGCGGGCTCGACCTACCGGATCAATGGCCGCGAGGTCCGCGCCCGCGACGTGCAGCTGCTGTTCGCCGACGCCTCGACCGGCTCCAACTCCCCGGCCCTCGTGCGCCAGGGGCAGATCTCCGAGCTGATCGCCGCCAAGCCGCAGAACCGGCGGCTGATCCTGGAGGAGGCGGCCGGCGTCTCCGGCCTGCATTCGCGACGGCACGAGGCCGAGCTCAGGCTCCGCGCGGCGGAGGTGAACCTCTCACGGCTGGATGATGTGGCCCGCGAACTCGAGACCACGCTCGGCCGGCTGAAGCGTGAAGCCCGCCAGGCCGAACGCTACAAGAAGCTCTCCGCCGAGATCCGCGCCCTGCAGGGGGCCGTGCTCTACGCCCGCTGGGCGGAGGCTGAGGCCGCCGCCGAGCGGCTGGGCGCGGAAGCCGCCTCGGCGATCCGCGCCGTGGAGGAGACCGCCTTTCAGGCCGCCGCCGCCACCACCCGCGCGGCGGGCGCGGAGGAGGCGATCAAGCCGCTGCGCGAGGCCGAGACCATCGCCGCGGCGGTGCTGCACAAGCTGGCCATCGACAAGGACAGGCTGGACCGCGAGCACGAGGCCCACGCCGCCGAGATCGCCAGGCTCGACGCCGACATCGAACGCCTGGCCAACGACCGCGCCCGCGAGGCGCACATCGTCGAGGACGCCGACGCCGCCCTGGCGCGGCTGGCCGAGGACCTCGCCGCCCTGGAGGCCGCCATCGCCGGCGCGCCCGAGCGGCAGCCGGAGCTGGAAGCCGCCGCCAAGGCCGCGGAAGCCGCCCGCGCCGCCGCCGACGCCGAGGTGGAGCGCCTAGCCGGCGAACTGGCCGCTCAGGAGGCCCAGGCCCGCGCCGCGGAGAGCCGCGTCGAGGAGGCCCAGGCCCGCACCTCGCGCACCCGCCGCGCGCTCGACCAGGCGAAGGGCGAGCGGCAGGCGCTGAACGTCGCGGCCAGTCCGCAGGCCGCCCAGGCGAAGGCCGAGCTGGAGGCCGCCGAGGCGGCCCTGGCCGCGGTCCGCGCCGCGCTGGACGCGGCGGAGGAGACGCGGGGCAAGGCGGTCGAGGCCGAGGCGCTGGCCCGCGAGGCCGGGCGCAAGTCCGACGAACAGCTCGGCCGGCTGACCGCCGAGGCCCGGGCGCTGGCCCAGCTGGTCGCCCAGGCCCGCCGCGCCGGCTTCGCGCCCGCCCTGGATTCCGTGTCACCTGACCGCGGCTATGAGCTGGCCCTGGCCGCCGCCCTGGGCGACGACCTCGACGCCTCGCTGGACCCCCAGGCGCCGGCCTATTGGGGCGGCCGCGACGCCGCAGCGCCGGCCTGGCCCGCGGGCGTCCGGCCGCTGGCCGAGGTGGTCAAGGCGCCGCCGGCGCTGGCCGCGCGGCTGGCCTATACCGGCCTCGTCGACCGCGCCCAGGGCGATGCCCTGCAGGCCAGCCTGCCGCCGGGCGCGCGGCTGGTCTCCAAGGACGGCGACCTCTGGCGCTGGGACGGCTTCACGGCCACGGCTGAGGCGCCGAAGCCCGCCGCAGCGCGGCTGGAGCAGAAGACCCGGCTGGCCGAGGTCGAGGCCGAGATCGAGAAGCTGCAGCCGAGGGCCGACGCGGCGCGCGCGACCCTGAAGGACGCCGCCGATCGGCTGCGGGCCGCCGAGGAGGCCGTGCGCGTCGCCCGCCGCGAGCCGCCGATCGCCGAGCAGACCGCCGCCGCCGCCCGCACCGCCCTGGAGCGCTTCGACCGCGAGGCCGCCCGCCGCGAAGCCCAGAGCGCTTCGCTCGACGAACTGATCCGCCGCTTCGAGGCCGAGCTGGCCGAGCACGAGGCGGCGCTCGCCGTGGCTGTCGAAGCCGCCCAGCCGCAGGGCGACAACGATCTGGCCGCGGGGCTGGCCGCCGCCCGCGCCGCCGCCGGTCCGGCCCGCGAGGCCGCGTCCGCCGCCCGCGCCGCCCTGGAGCTGGAGGTCCGCGAGCGCGGCGGCCGCGCCCGGCGGCTGGAGCAGCTGACCCGCGAGCGCGACGACTGGGCCCGCCGCGCCGGCGCCGCCGCCAAGCGGATCGCGACCCTGGCCGAGGCCACGACCAAGGCCGAGGCCGAGCTGGTGACCGCCCGCGCCGCGCCCGGCACGCTGGAGACCCGCCGCGAGACCCTGCTGGACGAGCTGGGCGCGGCCGAGGCCCGCCGGGCCAAGACCTCCGACGCCCTGGCCGCCGCCGAGGCCGAACGCACCGAGGCCGACCGCACCCTGCGAGCCACTGAAGCCGCCGCCGCCGACGCCCGCGAGGCCCGCGCCAGCCTGACCGCCCACGCCGAGGCCGCCCAGACCCGCTTCGCCGAGGTCACCGAACAGATCCGCGAGACCGCGCGGATGGAGCCGGCGGAGCTGGCCCAGAAGCTGGCCGACGAGGCCATCGCCATCCCCAAGGACGCCGAGGGGATCGAGACCCACCTCTACAACCTGGAGCGCCAGCGCGAGGCGATCGGGGCGGTCAACCTGCGGGCCGACGAGGAGGCTGAGGAATACGCCCAGCGGCTCAGCGGCATGCAGGCCGAGCGCGCCGACCTGACCGGCGCCATCGCGGCGCTGCGGCGCGGCATCGACGAGTTGAACAGCGAAGGCCGCGAGCGGCTGCTGGCCGCCTTCGAGGGCATCAACGCCCACTTCAAGGCGCTGTTCGAGGCCCTGTTCCAGGGCGGCCAGGCGGAGCTGCGGCTGGTCGAATCGGACGATCCGCTGGAGGCCGGCCTGGAAATCTACGCCTGCCCGCCCGGCAAGCGGCTGTCGACCATGAGCCTGATGTCGGGCGGCGAGCAGGCGCTCACCGCAATGGCGCTGATCTTCGCGGTGTTCCTGGCCCAGCCGGCGCCGATCTGCGTGCTGGACGAGGTGGACGCGCCGCTGGACGACGCCAACGTCGACCGGTTCTGCAACATGCTCGACGAGATGCGCCGCCGCACCGAGACCCGGTTCGTGGTGATCACCCACAACCCGGTGACCATGGCGCGCATGGACCGGCTGTTCGGGGTGACCATGGCCGAGCGCGGGGTCTCCCAGCTGGTCTCGGTGGACCTCACCCAGGCCGAGGCGATGGCGGCCCAGTGAGCCGTGGCAATTCGGCTCAGGGCTCATAATAATTGTGAGAAAACAGCCGGTTAAGGCGGCTATTCCCGGCCTTGACGCACTGCACTCGCCTCTATAGGTTCCGCGCCAATCAAGCCGGGTCCCCTGGGACCGCGGACCCTTCAGAGTCTTCTTTCATGCCGCCAGTCAAGCGATCGCAGGAAGAGGAACTGGAGCGTCGTCTGAAGACCGTCGAGGCGGCGCACGCAAGCCGCCTTCCGGGGTCGGCGGATGCGTCTCGCATCAGCGCCGGCTACCGCTTCGTGGCGAGCTTGATCGGCGGCGTGTTGATGGGTGTCGGCTTCGGCTGGCTCTTCGACCGCTTCCTGGGCACAGGGCCGTGGGGCTTGGTCGGCGGGACGCTGATCGGCGTCGCGGCCTCGACGATTACGGTCGTCCGCCAGGCTGCGCGGATGAGCGATGAGGTAGCGAGGGAGCACCCGGCGTCGTCGGTCCCTTTCGACGACGAGGACGAGTGAGGGCTTAAGAGCAGAGAATGGCCGCCATCGACCCCCTGCATCAGTTTCTGGTGAGGAAGATCGTCGAGCTGCCGCCGATCCCCATCGGCGGCTACGCGCTCGACATGTCCATCACCAACTCGGTGCTGATGATGCTGATCGCCGCGACCCTGCTGTCGGTGGTGCTGGCGCTGGCGGCCAAGGGCCGGCTGGTGCCCGACCGAATGCAGGCGGTCGGCGAGGGCTTCTACGAGGTTATCGAATCCACCCTCGTGACACCGATCATCGGCGAAGGCGGCAAGCCCTATGTGCCGTTCATTTTCACCATCTTCATGATGATCTTGACAATGAACTTGCTGGGCATCGTGCTGGCGCTGGGCGCGCTCGGCGGCCAGAACTGGACCTTCACGCCCACCGGCCAACTGGCGATCACCGCGACGCTCGCGGTCCTCACCTTCCTAGCCGTGCTGGGGGTCGGGTTTGTGAAGAACGGCCTCGGTTTCTTCAAGCTGTTCGTCCCCGCGGGGCTGCCGGTCGTCATGATCCCCTTCATGGCGATCATCGAGTTGATCTCTTTCGTGGTCCGTCCGCTCACCCTAGCGATGCGTCTCTTCGGCAACATCGTCGGCGGCCACGTGGTGATGTTCATCTTCGCCAGCTTCGTGATTTCGCTGGGCGCGCTTGGGATGCACGGCGGCCTGGCCTCGCTGGGCTTCCTCGGCTCCGCCGCGTCGCTCACCATGATCGTGCTGCTGACCGGCTTGGAACTGCTCGTCGCCTTTCTGCAGGCCTTCATCTTCGCCGCCCTGGCCACCGTCTACTTGAACGAGGTCGTGAACCTCGGCCACGGGCACTGATCACCCACATCAACCAATCGACACTTCCAAGAGGGATTTCAATGGAACCTGCTGCAGCCAAACTGATCGGCGCGGGCCTCGCCACCCTGGGGATGGGCGGCGCCGGTATCGGCCTCGGCATCCTGTTCGGCAACTATCTGCAAGCCTCGATCCGCAACCCGTCGGCGGCCGGCCAGGAGCGCCTGTGGCTGTTCGTCGGCCTGGGCCTCACCGAGACCATGGGCATCTTCGCCCTCGTCATCGCCTTCATGATCCTGTTCACGGGCTGATCCTCATGGCGGCAACGCCCAACACCGTGACCTCCACAGAGGAAGCCACGGACGCTCGGCTCGAGCGCGGCGTCGCGCGCGCTGCTGGCGTCCCGCGGACGGCGAAGACCCATGCCGGCGGCGAGCAGAAGGCCCAGGGTCTGCCGCAGTTCGACACCACCCAGTGGGGCGGTCAGGCCGTCTGGTTCCTGATCATCTTCGGGGTGGTGCTGGCGCTGATGCGCTTCGTCTTCGTGCCGCGGATCGGCGGGGCGATCGAGGCGCGCGAGAGCAAGATCAGCGGCGACATCTCCGAGGCCCGTCGGCTGAAGGACGAGGCCGACGCACAGGCCGCGGCTGCGGCTGCGGAGACCGCGCAGGCGCGCGCCGAGGCTCTGAAGGTGGCGTCGGACGCCCGGACGAAGGCCCAGGCCGAGATTGCCGCCACGATGGCCGTCGAGGAAGCCAGGATCGGCGAGACCATGGCCAAGGCCGAGGCGGAGATCGCCGCGGCCCGGGACGCGGCCATGGGCAACGTCCGCGGCATCGCCGTCGACGCCGCCCGCGCGATCGTCGAGAAGCTGACCGGCAAGGCGCCGAGCGCCGGCGAAGTGGACGCCGCCGTCGCGGGCCGCGCATAGGGACGAAGATGACCGAATTGTTCTCCGATGCCCACTTCTGGATCGGCCTGGCATTCCTGATCTTCGTGATCGTGCTGGTGCTGACCGGAGTTCCGAAGCTGCTCCTGGGCATGCTGGACTCCAAGGCCCAGCAGGTGCAGTCGCAGCTCGACGAAGCCAATGCGCTTCGCCAGGAGGCAGAATGGTTGCTGGCAGAGATTTCCGATCAGCGGGTCCGCTCCGAGAAGCATGCCGCCGAGATCCTGGCCAACGCCCAGGAGGAGGCCAAGCGCCTGCAGGTCGAGGCCCAAGCCAAGCTCGTCGAGACGATCCAGCGCCGCGGCCAGCTGGCCGAGCGCCGCATCGCCACCGCCGAGGCCCAGGCCGCGGCCCAGGTGAAGTCGGCCGCCGCCGACCTCGCCGCGCAGATGGCCGAAGATGTGCTGAAGTCGCGGCTCGCCGGCGCCACGTCCGATCCGCTGATCGACCAGGCGCTCGGCCAACTGGCCGGCAAGCTGCAGTAGGGCGGTCTAGGCCGTGCGGAGCCGGCGGCGTCCGATCAGGCGATGCCGCGTGCGCATGGCGAACCGGAACCGCTTCGGCAGCACCACGCGCTCGGACCGCAGATAGACCTGCCAGAAGACCAGCACGACCTCGGGATCGCGGCGCAGCAGGCGCCGGACCGGCGAGACCATCCTGGGGTGGCTGCGCTGGATCTGGACGAAGCGGCGGCGCGCCTTGAAGGAGTTGCGCAGCACGATCATCAGACCGATGACCAGCAGCGGCATGCCCAGGATGTGGGTCGGCAGCGGCACGACCTCGGCCAAGAGGCCGACCAGCATCAGCAGTCCGCCCAGCCCGAGCAGCAGCCAGCGACTTACCCGGCCGACCAGGTATCGGGCGAACTCGTCGGAGGCGCGGTACACGCGCAGGGAGGGCATGGCGAGGGACACTTGGGAGCTACCTGGGAAGCACGGGCCGGCCCCGAGGGGAGGTCTGAACCGTCACCGCGCATTCCAGATATGCGAACGCCTCCCTGACTCGTAAAGGCGGCCTGCCGGGAATTTTTGCAGAGCTGACGCTATTCCGCGGCCAATGGCGCCGGAGCCACAGTTGTGAGTTCCGGGCGCCACGTCAGGCGGGGCTTCCGGGCGGCCTGGGTTTCGTCCAGCCGGCGCATGGGGGCCAGGAAGGGCGCGCCCTTGAACCGCTCGGCGTCGCCGGCCTTGGCGGCGGCGGCGAGGGCCAGCATGGCGTCGCAGAACCGGTCGAGCTCGCGCTTCGGCTCGGTCTCGGTGGGCTCGATCAGCATCGCCCCGTGGACGACCAGGGGGAAATACATGGTCATCGGGTGGAAGCCCTCGTCGATCAGCGCCTTGGCGAGATCGAGCGTGGTGACCCCCGTGCCCTCCAGCCAGACGTCGTCGAACAGCGCCTCGTGCATGCAGGGCCCGTCGGGGAAGGTCGGCGTCATCACCGTGGCCAGGCGGGCCTTGATGTAGTTGGCGTTGAGCACCGCGTCCTCGGCCACCTGGCGCAGGCCGTCCGAACCGTGGCTGGCCATGTAGGCGTAGGCGCGGACGAACATGCCCATCTGGCCCTGGAAGGCGCACATCCGGCCGAAGGCCTGGGCGGCCTCGTCCTTGGCCTCCTCCACCAGCTCGAAGCCGTCGGGGCCGGAGACCAGCCAGGGGGCCGGGGCGAAGGGGGCGAGGGCCTCGGAGAGCACCACCGGGCCGGCGCCAGGACCGCCGCCGCCGTGCGGGGTGGAGAAGGTCTTGTGCAGGTTGATGTGCATGGCGTCGACGCCGAGATCGCCGGGGCGCACCCGGCCGACGATGGCGTTGAAGTTGGCGCCGTCGCAGTAGAAGTAGGCGCCGGCCGCGTGGGTCAGGCGGCTGATCTCCAGGATGTCGCGCTCGAAGAGGCCGCAGGTGTTGGGGTTGGTCACCATGATGGCGGCGATGTCGGGACCCAGCTTGGCCTCCAGGTCGGCGAGGTCGACGCGGCCGTCGTCGGTCTGGGCGATCTCGCGGACCTCGTAGCCGACGAAGGCGGCGGTGGCCGGGTTGGTGCCATGGGCCGAGGTGGGCACAAGGACGGTGCGGCGGTGGCCCTGGCCGGCGGCCTCGTGCGCGGCCTTGATGGTCAGGAGGCCGCAGAGCTCGCCGTGGGCGCCGGCCTTGGGGGTGAGGGCCACGGCCGGCATGCCGGTGAGGGTCTTCAGCCAGTGGGCCAGGCGGTCCATGAGTTGCAGGGCGCCCTGGGTGGTGGCGACCGGCTGCAGGGGGTGGAGGTCGGCGAAGCCGGCCAGGCGGGCCATCTTCTCGTTGAGCCGCGGGTTGTGCTTCATGGTGCAGGAACCGAGCGGGTAGAGCGCCAGGTCGATGGCGTGGTTCTTCTGGGAGAGGCGGACGTAGTGGCGCATGGCCTCGGGCTCGGAGAGGCCGGGCAGGCCGATGGGGCTGCTGCGGACCAGGCCCTCGAGGTCCGAGGCGTCGTGCTCGGCGGGGGGGAGGTCGACGCCGGTCTTGGTCCAGCCGCCGAGCTCGAAGATCAGCGGCTCGTCCTGCAGCAGGCCGCGGCCGCCGGTCAGCGACTGGAAGCCTTGCGAGCTGGACGCGTGGGGCGCGGTCGGGCGGCCGACGTTGGACATGGCCATCAGCGGGCCCCTTCGGTGAGCGCCTGGGTCAGGGACTGCAGGTCGGCGTCGGTGGTCAGTTCGGTGGCGGTCATCAGCAGGACGTCGTCCAGGCCGGCGTGGGGGTCGAGGCGGGCGTAGGGGACGCCGGCGATGACGCCCTTGTGCAGGAGCCGTTCGACAAGTTCGGTCGCAGGGCCGCGGGTGCGGACGGCGATCTCGTTGAAGAAGCGCGGCGTCAAGACCTCGAGGCCGGCGGCTTCGACGGCGCGTTTCAGCTGGCGCGCCTTCGAATGGTTGATCGCCGCCAGTTGGCGCAGGCCCGCCTCGCCCAGCAGCGACAGGTGGATGGTGAAGGCCAGGGCGCAGAGGCCGGAGTTGGTGCAGATGTTGGAGGTCGCCTTCTCGCGGCGGATGTGCTGCTCGCGGGTGGAGAGGGTCAGCACGAAGCCGCGGCGACCATCGGCGTCGACGGTCTCGCCGCAGAGGCGTCCGGGCATCTGGCGGACCAGCTTCTCGCGGGCTGCGAACAGGCCGACGTAGGGGCCGCCGTAGTTCAGGGTGTTGCCCATCGACTGGCCCTCGGCGACCGCGATGTCGGCGCCCATCTCGCCCGGCGATTTCAGCAGGCCGAAGGACACCGCCTCGGTGGTGACCACGATCAGGAGGGCGCCGGCGGCATGGGCGGCCTCGGCGATCCTCGTCACGTCGGTGACCATGCCGAACACATTGGGGGTCTGGACCACGACGCAGGCGGTCTCGGCGTCGATGGCTTCGATGACGGCGGCCTCAGCATCGACCGCGGCCTTCAGGCGCACGATCTCCATCCCCTCGGCGTGGGCGATGGTCTGGGTGGTGGCGGCGTAGTGCGGATGCAGGCCGCCGGAGAGGATGCCCTTCTCCCGGCGTGTCACCCGCTGGGCCATCATCACCGCCTCGGCGCAGGCGGTCGAGCCGTCGTACATCGAGGCGTTGGCCACATCGAGGCCGGTCAGCGCCGCCACCTGGGTCTGGAACTCGAACAGCACCTGCAGGGTGCCTTGGGCGATCTCCGGCTGGTAGGGCGTGTAGGAGGTCAGGAACTCCGAGCGCTGGATCACGTGGTCGACGGTGGCCGGCACGTGGTGGCGGTAGGCGCCGGCCCCGCAGAAGAACGGCCCAGCTCCGGCCGGGCGGTTGCGGGCGGCGAGGGCGGAGAGCTCGCGCTCCACCTCCAGCTCGCCGGCATGCCGCGGCAGGTCGAACAGGTCGCGCTTGCGGGCGGCGGCCGGCACGTCGGCGAACAGCGCGTCGATATCGCGCGCGCCGATCACCGAGAGCATCTCGGCGCGGTCGTCGGGGGTCAGGGGCAGGTATCTCATTCAGGTCAGGTCCGTGGAGCGGCGGGCTCGGTAAGGGTCGGCCACGAAAAACACGAAAGGACGGAGCAGGCGGCGGCGCAGGCGCGATCAATCCGAAGGTCGCGGATGGTCTCGCTCGCTGCCGCTCGCAGGGTGCTTTCGTGTCCTTTCGTGTTTTTCGTGGCCCAAATAAATCGCGCGGCGCGCGGGCGGGTCAGAGGGTCTGCAGGTAGGCTTCGTAGGCGGGGCGGTCCATGAGGGCGTCCACCTCCGAGGGGTTGGCGAGCTTGAGCTTGGCGAACCAGCCGGCGGTTTCGGGGCCGGCGTTGACCGTCTCAGGGCTGTCGGAGAGGGCGGCGTTGGCCTCGACCACCTCGCCGGAGACCGGCGAGTAGACATCCGACGCGGCCTTGACGCTCTCGACCACCGCCAGGTTGTCGCCGGCCTTCACGGTCTTGCCGACCTCGGGCGTCTCGACGAACACCACGTCGCCCAGCTGTTCGGCGGCGTAGGCGGTGACGCCGATGGTGGCGACGTCGCCGGCGACCTCGACCCACTCGTGGTCCTTGGTGAAGCGCATGGGGGGATGTCCTCTAGGGGCGTGTGGGGAGGGAGGAAGCGGATGGGGTGGTCGTGAGGGACCGCGGCGGCGTCGCCGTTTGAATAGGCCACGAACCCACACGAAAAACACGAACAGGCCGGGCCTGGGCGATGGCCGCCGCGGATGCGCGAAGCGCGGCAAATCCGTGGTTCAATTTTCTCGCGCCGAACGGCGCGCCCGTTCGTGTTGTTCGTGTTTTTCGTGGCTGAAAATGGGACGCCGCCGCCGCCGCGGCCCCACCGGACGGCCGCCCATCCGCGTGATCCGTGAAATCCGTGGTTCGAAATGACGGCGCTGCGCGCGGGGGTCATGGCGCGGCCTTGCGCACATAGCGGTGAGGGACGAAGGGGCTGGCGACGACTTCGCAGGCCTGGGGCTTGCCGCGGACGATGACGGCGAGCTTCGTGCCGAGCGCCTTGTGCTCGGGGGTCACGAAGGCCAGGGCGACGCCGGCCTTGAGGGTGGGGGAATAGCCGCCGGAGGTGACCACGCCGATCACCGCGCCGGCCGCGTCGGCGACCTCGGCGCCTTCGCGGGCGGGGGCGCCTTCCAGCACGCGCAAGGCGACCTTGGCGCGGGCCGGGCCCTCGGCCAGCTCGCGGGCGATGCGGGCGGCGCCGGGGAAGTCGCGCTGCTCGCGGCGGTTCTTGTTGATCGCGAAGGTCAGGCCAGCCTCGACCGGCGAGACGGTCTCGTCGAGGTCGTGGCCGTAGAGCGGCAGGCCGGCCTCGAGGCGCAGGGAGTCGCGGGCGCCGAGGCCGATCGGCCGCACGCGGGGGTCGGCGGCGAGGGTCTCCCAGACGCGCACCGCGTCCGCGGCCGGGACGGAGATCTCATAGCCGTCCTCGCCGGTGTAGCCGGAGCGGGAGACGATCAGGTCGGCGCCAAGTCCGCGGAGAGATCGAATGTCCATGAACACCATGTCGGCGGTTCCGGGGATCAGGCCCTGGACCACGGCGGCGGCCTCCGGGCCCTGGACGGCGATCAGGGCGCGGTCCTCCAGGCGCTCGATCGTCACCTGGCCGGCCAGTTCGGCGTCGATGACCTTGAAGTCGTTGTCCTTGCAGGCGCCGTTGACCACCACGAACAGGCCGTCGTCATCCGGCCGGCCGGCCATCAGGTCGTCGATGATCCCGCCGGTGCGGTTGAGCAGGATGGAGTATTTCTGCCGGCCGGGCTTCAGGCCGATGTAGTCGCCGGGGACCACCTCCTCGAAGGCGGCGAGCGGGGCGACACCGCGGAGGCGGGCCTGGCCCATGTGGGAGACGTCGAAGATGCCGGCGTGCGCGCGGGTCCAGAGGTGCTCCTTCAGGACCCCGCCGGACTCGCCCGCGTACTGCACCGGCATGGAATAGCCGGCGAAGGCCACCAGCTTGCCGCCGTTGGCGCCGTGCCAGGCGGTGAGCGGGGTGGTCTTCAGGTCGGTGGGGACTTCGGGGGCGGACAAAGGGGCGGCTCCGGCTGACGATGAGGCGAGCGGCGGCGACGTCGTTCGCCAAGCCCGCGCCCCCGCTGTCCCTAGGGCCTGAGAGATTTGGGAGGGCCCGATCCCTGGGCCGCCCTCTGCTCCTTCGGCGGTCCGCCTACGCCCGGAGGGCTTCGGCGTGACACTTTCCAGCGTTCATCAGCCCGCGCGGTCCTTTTGCCTGAGCGTTTCCGGGGCGGTTGCGCCTTCGGCTCCCGGCGACGCCGAGTCTCTCCCGCGAGAGTTGGGGGAGCCTTAGCGCGGGGGGCGGGGGAGTCAAGGCGGGGGGTGGGGGCGGCGTTGGCCTCTGCCGCCCGGAGGCCTCAAGGACGAGCGCGGGCGCGCTCGCCGGAGGCGGCCCTGGCGGGCCGTCCTTGACCCCTCCGGTCGCCGGAGCCTTGGGCTTGGCATGGGCCTGAAGGCCCGGTCTCATTCCGGAGGAATGGAGTCCGGTGTTGGGCGAGGTCGCAGGGGCCGGTTGCGACCCGTAGCGGACTCATTGCGCGCGAAGGTTTCGAGGGAGGGTGCGGCGCCTACTGTGTGAGGAACATTTGCATGACGTGCCCATCTGCCTGAGACAGGAGAATGTAGAGACTGCCCCCGACACTATTCGGCGGAAGCGGCTCCCAAACCGTCCAGATGCCATCCTTGAGCTCAGCCCTCTCACGCTCGACCCACAGCCGACCTCGGCGTCACCCAGGCGGCGCGTCGAGGAACGAAGATCAAGCTTGGCCGTTCCTCGCGCAGGGGAGCATGACCGCCACAGCGCTCCCGAGCTTCAAGGGACGAGGGGCATCATGCCAGCCACGCTCAACGTCATCTTCGGGCCCTGCGGCGCGGGGAAGACCACCTACGCCCACGCCTTGGCCCGTCGCGAGAACGCGGTCCCCTTCGTCCTCGACGAGTGGGGCGCACGCCTGTTCGGCCCGGACGTCAGCGGTCCCATCGAGTTTGGGTGGATGCTGGAGCGCATGGCCCGATGCAACGCGCTGATCTGGTCGACCGCCTCCGCCGTGCTTACCGCCGGGACCTCGGTGGTCCTTGACATCGGCGCGATGCGCCGGGCCGACCGGGAGCGCGTCCGCCAGATGGCCGAGGCGGAGGGCTGGTCGCTCAAGTGGCACTTCGTCGACGCGCCGCAGGAGGTGCGCCGCGCCCGCGTCGCCAGCCGCAACACCGCCAAGGGCGAGACCTTCGTCATGGAGGTGACGCCGGAAATGTTCGAGCTCCTCGAAGGCGTTTACGAGGCTCCGACGCCGGCGGAGCTGGAGGGCGCGGTGCTGAACGTGAGCGATCATGGCGGGAGCGCCGCTCCCGGGGAGGCGCTGGCCGAGGCGCTGAACTAGCTCGGCGATGGCGCGTGGCTTAGGGCGCTTCCCACCCTCAGAAGACATTCGGATCGTCGGCTGTCGAGCGCCTGGGAGAGGGGCGCTCAGGGCCGCCCGCTCATCCGCACCACAGCTCGGTGTTCTTCAGGGTGGGCTTGAGGCAGGGCTTGGCGTGGGGCGTGGGGAGGGGCTGGCCGGGTTTCCAGAGGCCGAGGCGGCGCTGGATGTTGGGCATTTCGGAGTCGATCACCGCCAGGGGGTTGCCGTCGTTGTAGCGGGTGGCGCTGCGGTAGCGGAGCGCCTGGCGATAGGTGTTCGTCGGGGTGAGCCTGTTGACCGTGATCCAATAGCCGTAGGGCCGATGCTGTTGCGGCTCGGCGGTGATCACGCTGCCGCGGAGCGGGCCGTCGGTGATGAAGCGGGTCTCCTCGTTATTGTTGCGAGCGGTGCTGTTGCGATAGACGCGGCGGAAGGCGTCGCGGCCGGTGTCGTAGGCGAACAGCTGGGTGGCCACGATCTGATTTCCGTCGCCGGAATTCAGGCTGCCGGTGACGATCAGCAGGAAGGGCGCGGCCCTCGGCCCTCGCGGATAGACCAGCTTGGCGGCGAGCAGATAGTGCGGCTCCCAGGCGATGGGATCGTCGGGCGTGGTGGCGCGGAGCGGCGGGGTGACCGGGTCGGATAGGCAGGGGCCGGCCGGGCCTTTGTGCAGACACAGGGTGAGGGCGCCGGGCGCGTCATTGTCGCCGTAGTCCTTGGCCAGCGGACCCTCCGTCACCACCAGGCGCCAGGGCGAACGGGCGTGGAAGGGCTTGGCCAGATCGAGGTGGGCGGCCTGAGGGGCGGGTTTGAAATTCGGCGGTTCGGCGGGAACCTGCGCGGCCGCCGCGCTGGCGGCGAGCGCGATTGCCAGCGCCATCAGGCGCTTGATCCGACCCGGCATCGCCGACCTCCACCGATCATCCGACGGCGCTACTGTCCCTGGGGGCCCTGATCCCGCTTCCACCTGATGAGCGCCTGGATCGAGAAGAGGGCGGCGATGAGGAAGAAGGCCAACACTCTCCAATCCGCCGCGACGTAGAGCAGGTGGCAGATCCCGCAGATCGCCATGCCGACAGCCGCGAAGACCGGGCCGATGGCCGGGGATGGCTTGGTGTCCATGCCGCCATTGTAGCGCTGACCCGGCCTGCGCGGAATACGGGTCGACGGCGGCCGATTTCAAACTGGGACACCACCCGCCGCTCTTCGGCGCGGGGTCACCCTCCCGCCGCTACGTGGGGGAGGTAGGGCTCAACGGTAGCTCACCACCTCGAACTCAAGCCCGTCGGGGTCGAGGAAGTAGAAGCGGCGGCCGGGGGCGTAGTCGCCGTGGCTGAAGGGGGTGAGGCCGGCGGCGAGGACGCGGGCCTCGACGGCGGCAAGGTCGTCGACTTCGACGCCGATGTGGTTGAGGGGGCGGCCCTTTGGAAAGTCTGCGGTGGAGCCGGGGCGGGGGCTGTAGAGGGCCAGGTACTGGGCCTGCGAGCCCACGTGGACGGCGTGGCCGCCGGCCAGCGCCGGGCCCTGCCAGCGCACCTGCCAGCCGAACAGCTCGCCCATCAGCTGGGCGGCGCGGGCGGGGTCGCTGACGGTGACGTTCACGTGCTCGAGGCGGGGGGCGGCAAGGGGTGTGGTCATTGGGGGAGGTCTCCGTGGCGTTGGGCGGCGGGACGGGCGCCCGGTCTTGTCCGGCGTACAACCTCA
Organism: Phenylobacterium sp.; assembly: GCA_004799545.1. GTDB lineage: Bacteria > Pseudomonadota > Alphaproteobacteria > Caulobacterales > Caulobacteraceae > Phenylobacterium. Next base: position 397,690 of record SSMU01000005.1, on the reverse strand, counting down.
AGCTAACTTGAGGTCAAGCTTGGATTTTGGTCGGAGGCCGCGTGACGCCGGACCGGGCGATGACCATCGGCGAGCTGGCTCGGCGGACCGGGCTCTCGGTCTCGGCGATCCGCTACTATGAGGGCCGCGGCCTGGTGCGGGCGGCGCGCACGGACGGGAACCAACGCAGGTTCCTGCGCTCCGACATCCGACGGCTGTCGTTCGCCCTGATCGCCCAGCAGCTGGGCCTGAGCCTGGCCGAGATCGAGGCGGAGCTGGCCCTGCTGCCGATGGGCCGGGCGCCCAGCCAGGCCGACTGGCGGCGGGTGAGCGAGCATGTGCGCGGCGCGCTGGACGCCAGGATCGCCGTGCTGCAGCGGACCCGGGAGAAGCTCGACGGCTGCATCGGCTGCGGCTGCCTCTCGCTGGAGCGGTGCGCGCTCTACAACCCGGACGACCGGGCGGGGCGCGCGGGCGCGGGGCCGCGGTTCGTGCTGGGGGACGGGTAGGGGCTAGCCGGCGGCGCTGGCCGGCTTGGCCTTGGCCGTCTCCTCCGCGGCGCGGGCGCGCCAGGCGGCGTGGCCGGTGGCGGAGGCGTGGGGGCGGACGGGGGTCTGGGCGATGAGGTCGTCGACGTAGGCCTTGAACTCCGCATCGAAGGTGTTGCGCAGCTGACGCCACATGGCGCGGAAGCCTGGAAGCGAACATTGGAAACGCAACGCGCCCAGGGTGGCGGCGTACTGATCGTCGTCCAGCATGCGGGCGCGGTGCTGGATGAAGTTGTTCTCGTAGGCGATCAGCCCCGACCAGAGCACCGAGTTGTAGCGGACGTAGTCGGTGACATTGAGGTCGCCGTCGTTGCCGCCCAGCATCACGCCCTGGATGTCTTCCCGGGCGATGTACTGCAGCCAGTCGATCAGCTGGGTGGCGCGGCCGTGCTGCATCAGCGACTGCTGGTTCCTGGCCGTCTGGCGGGTCTGCAGGTTGAGGTAGACCAGGGAGGCCAGCACCGCGAGGCCGTTGATCAGGGCGCCGATGCTGGCCAGGTCAGTGAGCGTCATGACGGTCAGTCCCCCGGGGCCGGGCGGGGCGCCGGCGTGGGGGAAGGGCACAATGGAATGGGCCGGGGCGCAAGGCCGCGCTCGGCGCTCAGGGCAGGCGGTAGGTCACAGCCAGGTTGAAGGCGGTGGCGCCGCCGCCGCCGGGGGCGGCGGGGATGACGGTGAGCAGCAGGCCGAGGCGATGCAGGGCGTCGGCGTCGGGGTTGGCGGCGGTGAGCCGCAGGTTGACCGCGCCCAAGAGGGGCTCGGCCTCGTTGAAGCCGCGGTAGCCGCCGTTGAGGTCGAGGCCGACCATGCCGCCGGCGGCCAGGCGCAGGCCCGCGACGTGGGCGGTCAAGGGCTCCCAGGAGACGGCGGCGAAGGCGGTGTTGCGGCGGTAGCTGTTCTCGAAGTCGCCGCCGACCAGGGACCAGCTGGGGGTGAGGGCGTAGTCGACGAACAGGCCGGTGTTGCGGTCGTTGAACTCATCGTCGTGCGGCACGTGGTGGGTATAGGCGGGGACCTCGACGGTGACCCGCGACCAGAAGGACGGGTCGGCCGGCGCCGGCCCTGGGGCTTCCTGGGCGAAGGCGGCGGGGGCGGCGAGCAGGACCGCGAGGCTCGCCGCGATCCAGAGTAGGCGCTTCATCGGGGGCGTTTCCTCGGCTGTCAGGGGCTCAACGCGCGGGCCGGCCATTCGGCCGGACCCAGGGGGCGGGCGGCGGCGCTGTCGGAATCGGCCGACGTCGTTCGTCCTTGGAAGGGCGCGGCCGTGAGATCGGCGCGCGCGGGTCTGGGAGGATGCGATGATCGGCAAGATGACGGGCGCGGTGGCGGCGGTATTGGCGCTGGTCGCGGCGGGGCTGGCGGGCCAGGCGGCGCGGGCGGCGGACTATCCGACCCGGGCGCCGGTGGGCGACTACCTGATGGGCGACCGGGCGGCCGAGATCGCCCAGGCGAGGACCGCGGCGCCGGCGTCCATCTCCGGCGCAGCCGAGGTGATGGTGCTGGGGCGCTCCGGCTATGTGAAGGCCGAGGGCGGCAAGAACGGCTTCGTCTGCCTGGTGCAGCGGGCCTGGTTCAGCGGGCTGAAGGACCCGGGGTTCTGGAACCCGAAACTCCGCGCGCCGATCTGCTTCAACCCCCAGGCGGCGCGCTCGGTGCTGCCGGCGCTGATGGCGCGCACCCGCTGGGCGATGGCCGGGGCCTCGCAAGAGCAGATCCTGACGCGCACGCGCTCGGCCATGGCGGCCGGCAAGATCCCGCCGCCGGCTGCGGGCGCCATGACCTTCATGCTGTCGAAGGAGGCCTATCTGGGCGACGGGCCGCACGGGCCGTGGCGGCCGCACGTGATGTTCTTCATGCCGCCCAGCGTGGCGACCGCCTCCTGGGGCGTGGGCGCGGAGGGCTCGCCGGTGTTCGGGGCGAGCGCCGGGATCGATCCCTGGACCATGTTCTATGTGCCGGTGGCGACCTGGTCGGACGGCACGCCGGACGAGGCGTCGGAGGCGAAGCATAAGATGTGAGGCGTCCCGCCCCTAAGGCGCCGCGATGGTCTCGGCCTTCAGCGAATCCGCCACGCACCAGGCGGCGCCGAGCAGCAGCAGGTTGACGGCGTTCTCGGCCCAGTTGTCGTGGCTCGCAGGCGCGGCGATCACCGAGGGGATGTGCACCAAGAGGCCGAACACCGCGTACATGGCGGTGAGCAGGATGGCCGCCAGCCGGGCCTGGACGCCGGAGAGGATGGCCAGGCCCGCGGCGATCTGGGCCACGCCCGTGGCATAGGCCCAGAACAGCTGCGACGGCGGCAGCCAGGTGGGGACCAGGGAGGCGGTGAACTTCGCATAGGCGAAGTGGCTGACGCCGAACACCACGAGGCAGGCGCCGAAGCCCAGGCGGGCGATCCGCGGCAGGTTGGGCGCGTCGCCGACCCCGCGGGCCAGCGCATAGGCCAGCACCCCGCCCAAGGCCATGGCGGTGCTCTCGGCGACCGCCTGCCAGCCGCCCCAGTCGGTGGGGGTGGTCAGGGTGTGCGGCAGGATCAGGCCCAGCATGCCGGTGCCGAACAGGGCCGCCAGCACCAGGGCGGCTATGGCGCCGGCGCGCGGCAGGTTGATGGCCAGGCCCGCCAGGATCAGCACCGCGGCCGTGGCGTAGGCGAACAGGTGGTAGCCGGGCAGGTGCGCAGGCACCGGCAGCCAGTCGCCGGAGAAGCCGCCAAACCTCGCCTCGACCAGGCCCAGCGCGATCGCGCCCAGGCCGTAGATGCGCCTGCCGATGGTGATCATGGCGTCTCGTCCCCCGTTGGAGCGCAGCATCGCCTCATTTGGGCCGGAGAGGAACGTCCGGATCACAGCAGCGTTGGTTGAGCTGAAGGAGACTTCCCCAACATGAAGACCTATCTCGTAGCCGCCGCGAGCCTCGGCGCCATCCTGCTCGCGTCCGCGGCTCCGGCCCTGGCGCAGCCCACCTCGACGACGGTGGTCACCGAGAAGTCGAACGGCGGCACCGGAGTCGGCATCGTCGGCGGCGCGGTCGCCGGCGCGGCGGTCGGCGGCCCGGTTGGCGCGGTGGTCGGCGGTGCGATCGGCGCCGTGGCCGGCCACACGGTGGACCCGCCCGTCGAGGTCAAGACCTACATCCGCACCCAGCACGTCGATCCGGTGACCTATGACGGCCCGATCGTGGTGGGCTCGGTGCTGCCGGAGACGGTGACCGAGTACGACATCCCCAAGTACGAGCGCTACCGCTGGACCTACATCCACGGCCAGCGCCTGCTGGTCGACCGCCGCGACCACAAGATCGTGGCCGTGCTGAACGACAACGAGTAGGGCCCGCCGGCGCGGCTGAGAGGCCCGCCGATCGAGTCCGAGGAGAGCGCCCGGCCTGGTCGACAGGTCGGGCGTTTCCCGTGGGTTGACGCGACGTCGGCCGAACGCGGGTGTATGATCCTCCCAACGTCCGCTGGAACGGGCGCCTCGGGGGAGGAACGACCATGCGACGCCTAACTGTTCTCGCGCTGGGGACCGCGCTGGCGACCACCGGCCTGGCGCTGGCCGTCCATGCCGCGCCAGCCAAAGCGCCGGCCGCAGACCCGACCGTCCGGCAACCGGGCTGGAGCCCGCCGAAGAACGCCTTCGGCCAGCCGGACCTCTCCGGCTACTGGTCGAACGCCACCATGACGCCGCTCTTCCGCAACGTGAAGCTGACGCCGGGCGCCACCATGGACCCGAAGGATGCGCAGCGGGTGGAGAAGATCTTCTCCGACGCGCTGGCCGAGGACGACAAGCCCACCGATCCGAACGAGACGACCGAGCAGCTGAGCAAGAAGGCCAGCGAGTCGGCGCTGTTGAAGATCCGGCCGGAATTCAAGGCGGCCGGCGGCGACGTGGGCGGCTACAACGCCGCCTGGATCGACCCCGGCTCGCACATCATGGAGGTGAACGGCGAGTATCGGACCTCGATCCTGACCACGCCGGACGGGCAAATCCCGAAGGGCAAGGACGGCAAGCCGATCAATCCCTACGCGGGCTATGGCCGCGACACCTACGACAGCTACGAGACCCGTTCGCTTGGCGAGCGCTGCATCATGGGCTTCGGCCGCAACGCCGGCCCGCCGATGCTGTCCAACGGCTTCTACAACAACGACTATTACATCATCCAGACGGCCGACACGGTCGCGATCCAGATCGAGCTGATCCATGACACCCGCATCGTGAGGCTGGGCGGCAAGCACCGCACCGACGGCGTGCGGCCCTGGATGGGCGATTCGATCGGCCGCTGGGACGGCGACACCCTGGTGGTGGAGACCACCAACATCCCGAAGGGCGAAGCCTGGATGGGCTCGTGGAAAAACCTGAAGGTCACCGAGTGGTTCACCCGCGTCTCGCCGACCCGGATCGACTACCGCTTCCAGGTCGAGGATCCGGACACCTGGGACAAGCCCTGGGGCGGCGAGTACGACTTCTCGCCGATGAAGGGCGTGATCTACGAATACGCCTGCCACGAGGGCAACTACGCCCTGCCGTCCATCCTGGCCGGCGCCCGGCGGCAGGAGAAGGAAGCGGCCGAGGCCGCGGCGACCAAGGTGAGCGCGCCGGCGCCTTCGGCGGCGGGCGGCAAGGGCGGTCCGGGCGGGCGGTAGCTTTCCCTCCCCTGGAGGGGAGGGACAGGCCGCTAATCCACCCCCTCTGGGGGTGGCTTGCGAAGCAAGGGGGGACCGGGCCGCGAAGCGACCCGGTGGGCGGCCAGGGTGGGGAAGTGTGGGCCGGGCTCGGACTCCGGCGCTTGATCGTGACTTCCCCACCCGGCCGATCTTCGATCGGGCCAACCTCCCCGATTCGGGGAGGGGAGCGTTGCAGGAACGTGTAGCGATAGAGATGTTGCGTACACAGTCAGATGAGAATGAAATATAAGCGCAACGAAAGTAATAGTAGCGAAGACAAAACTGCTATGAGTTCTTCATACGCACAGTAGATACATAGATTGTTAAGTCGTCACCTCCAATTCTTGGCCCGGGAGCTGGGTTTTTTGAAAAGGAGAGTGACGTGTCGGTTTCCAGCATAACCACATCGACGGCGGCCAGCGCTTCGGCCGCCCAGGGGTCGAGCCAGGCTTCGGCCATGCGCACGGCCTTCCAGCAGCTGACCACCGCGATCGGCTCGGGCGACCTGAAGTCCGCCCAGGCGGCCTACGCCACCATCAGCGGCCTGCAGCAGAGCAATGGTCAGTCGGGACAGTCGGACGGGCCGTTCGCCCAGCTGATGTCCTCGCTGGGCAAGGACCTGCAGAGCGGCGACCTGACCACCGCGCAGAGCGACCTGGCGAGTTTCCAGAAGGCGCACGGCGGCCATCACCACCACCATGGCGGTGGCGCTCCGCCGGCGGCCAGCGACAGCACGACGACGACCGCCGCGGCGACGCCGTCCAGCTCGACCAACGTGCTCGACGTTTCGGCGTGAGGGCTTTCCCTCCCTTAATGGGGAGGGTGGACGTCGCGCAGCGACGGACGGGTGGGGGAGCCAGGATCAAGCTCCGAGCGCGGAGTCCCGGACCGCACTTCCCCACCCTGGCCGCTTCGCGGCCTGTCCCTCCCCATTAAGGGAGGGAACTACATCCGCTCCGGCACCGCGATCCCCAGGACATCCAACGCCAATTCCAGCTGCTTGAGCGCGGCGCCGGCGAGGGTCAGGCGTGAGCTGCGCACGGCGGGCTCGGCGCTGAGGATCGGGCAGGCGGCGTAGAAGCGGGAGAAGGCTTGGGACAGGCGGTAGGCGTGCTCGGCCACCGCGTTGGGGGCCTTCTTGTCGTAGGCTTCGGCCAGCGCGGTCTCGAAGGCGTCCAGGGTCAGCACGAGATCGCGCTCGGCGGGCTCGGCGATGGTGACGGGACCGGCGGCGGCGCCCTCTTCCGTGGCGCGGCGCAGCAGGGATTTCACCCGGACCGCCTGGTAGAGCAGGTAGGGCCCGGTGCGGCCCTCGAAGCTGGTGAAGCGGTCCAGGTCGAAGACGTAGGAGGTGCCGCGGAAGTTGGAGAGGTCGGCGAACTTCAGCGCCGCGACGGCGACCTTGCCGGCCACGTCCTCGAACTCCGCCTCGTCGAACGCCTCGCCGAGGCCCGCCTCGTGCAGGCGGTCACGGGCTTTGGCGCGCGCCATCTCTATGAGGTCGTTGAGCTTGAGGACGCCGCCCTCGCGGGTCTTGAAGGGCTTGCCGTCGGGGCCGTTCATGGTGCCGAAGCCGATGTGCTCCAGCTGGCCCTCCTTGGCGTAGCCGGCCAGGTAGGCGGCCCGGAACACGATCTCGAAATGGTCGGCCTGGCGCTGGTCGACGCAGTAGATGACCAGCTGCGGATCGAAGCTCTGCTGGCGGTCGAGGATGGTGGCGAGGTCGGTGGTGCCGTACATCGCCGAGCCTTCCGAGGAGACCACCAGCAGGGGCGGCAGCTCCTTTTTGTCCTCCGGACGAGCGACGCGGATGATGCGGGCGCCCTGGTCGTCGATCAGCAGGTGTTTGGCGTCGAGGTCGGCGATCATCGGGGCGATCAGCCCGTCCACGTCGCTCTCGCCCTTCCAGAGGTCGAAGTCGACGCCCAGCGCATGGAAGTCGCGCTCGAGGGCGATGTGGGTCACCTCGCGGAACCGCCGCCACAAGAGGTAGCAGCCGGCCTTCTTGGCCTGCAGGTCGGCGGTGAGCTTGCGGGCCCGGTCGCGGTAGGCCGGGTCGTCCTTGCCGCGCGCGGCTGATAGCGGATAGAGCCGGTCGAGGTCCTCCAGGCTCACCCGCTGGAAGGGCTCGGGGATCGGGCCGGAGAGCGGGGCGTCCTCGGCGTTGAGGCGCTCCACCAGGCCGCCGATCTCGGCGTCCTCATCCATCACCGCGCCGATCAGGAGGCCCATCTGGTAGCCCCAGTCGCCGAAGTGGGCGTCGCCCAGCACCTGGTCGCCGCGGAAGCGGTAGAGGCGCTTGACGCTCTCGCCGATGATCGAGGCCCGCAGGTGGCCGACATGCATGGGCTTGGCGACGTTGGGGCCGCCGTAGTCGACGAGGACCCGGCGCGGACTGGCGAGCTTTTCCGCGCCCGCCCGGTCGTCGGCGGCGATGACGCCGGCGCGGACCGTGAGGGTATGGTCGGCGACGCGCAGGTTGATGAAGCCGGGGCCGGCGATCTCGACGCTGGCCAGGCGCGGGTCATCCTTCAGCCGCTCGGCGACCGCGGTGGCGATCTCGCGCGGGTTCTTCCCGGCTCGTTTGGCTGCGGGCAGGGCGCCGTTGCACTGGAAGTCGGCCAGGTCGGGACGATCCGACGCGGTCACCCGGCCGAGCTCCGCGGGCAGGCCAAGGCCCGCGAAGGCGGCTTCGACCGCTTCGCCCAGGGCCCGCTTCAGGTCGCTCATTGCTTCTGGTTGGTCGTCTCGGCTTGGGCGGTCTGGCCGGCGTTGACGCGGAAGCGCTTGCCCAGCCGGTTGAACGCCGCCATCTGCGGCGTCACGTCGAAGCCGATCAGCACCTCGAAGTTGGCGCCCGACGTGCTGGCCGCCGCGCGCGGGATGACGATGTTGTTGATCTCCTCACGCCGGTAGACGCGGTCCTGGCCGGCCGGGAAGGTCACCGGGATGTCGAAGCTCTGCTTGGCGAGCACCTCGCGGTTCCGGTCGGTGATGGCGATCCAGTAGTGGAAGGTCTTGGTGTTGGCGGTGGCCTGCGGGCCCTTGCCGAACTCGAACAGCACGTCCATCGCCACATGGATCGGCTCGCCCTCCTTGTAGGCGCAGCCGGAGGAGATGCCCTGCACCTCGCCGGTGAAGCCGACGTTGGCGGAGGCCTCGTGGTCGTCCTTGAACTCCACGTAGCGGGCGGCGTCGTAGAGGGTCTTCACATAGGGGCAGGGGCCGGCGTTGCGCATGGCCGGCAGGGGCGCGCCGCTGTCGCCCCACTCCTGGTCGCGCTTCTTCTTCTTGGCCGCGTCCTGCTGGGCCTTGTCGTCGTCGCTCTGCTGCTGGCCGCCGCCGCCGCGGCCGCCGCCCCCGCCGTACTGGGCGAAGCTCGCGGCCGGAGCCGCCGCCAGCAGGGCGGCCAGGGAGATGAGCAGGAAACGGCGCATTGTCGGGCGTCCAGCAAGCAGGCGGGCCACAGGCGAGACGCCTGCGGTTGTCGGGCTCTAAGTAGAGCCATCCGAATGCGGCCGCAACGCGGCTGGCGGCGGCGCGCGGTCGCGGGTTGGTTTCGGAGGGGAAATGCCGGGGCTGGGCGCGCGCGGGGTCAACCGCCAGCCGGATCATGCGCCGCGATCGGGCGAATCTCGCGGACCAGCCAATTGCGGAAGGCGGCAGGTTGTTCGAATGGCGGGCTGTGGGCCGACAGCTCGAACATCTCAAAGCCCTTCGCCGGCGCCTCGATCTGCTTCACGAAGTCCTCCGCGAGGGCCGGGTCGGCGCGGCGATCGAAGCGGCCCGACGCCAGGAAGATCGGCGTGGAATATTTGGCGCCGCGACCGTTGAACCGGGCGGCCGCCATTTCCGGGGCCATCGGGGCGGTGTAGCCATCGGCGAGCGCCGCCGCCGCCAGGTCCCGCCAATTGGCGTAGCCTGACAGTGCGGACTGGGTGGCAAGACGCCCATAGCTCAGGCCATTGTGGAAGGCGCCCCCGTAGGTCACGACCCGGCCGCGCAACACCCTGGCGCCGTGGTTATCCTTGTAGGGTGGGGGACCGAGCGCGATCAGCTCGGCCACGGCCGATCCGTCGCGTCGCGCCCGCGCGGTCGCCAAAGCCCAGGTGTAATCCCGCCGCAGGCTTTCAGGGGCGTCGATCACCTGACCGACGCCGACATAGGCCGAGACCGCCTCAGGATGAGCAGCCGCGTAACGCAAGCCGATGATCGTGCCCGAGGAGTGGGCGACGATGACGATCTTGCTCTTCTGGAATCGCTTGCGCGCGCGGTCGGTCAGTTCGCCCAGGTCACTCACATAGTCGTCGAACGACAGCCGCGCCGGACGCGCCGCGAAGGGATCGAAGGACGCGCCGGAATAGCGCTGGCACCAGTAGATGACCGTGAAGTCGTGTTCGAGCTGGGCCTGGTACTTGCGCAGAGCCGGCGTCTCGCACCACAGGTCACCGACCCATACGAGCAGCGGGTTGGCCCGGTCGTCGCCGCGAACCACCACGGCCTGGTCGATTCCGCCCAACTTCCAGCGTTCCGTGACGGCGACGGCACGAGCGGGCGCGGCGGCGGCGGAAATCGCGACGACAGCGGGAATCAGCGCGAGCGCCAAGACCATGGCGCATCGGCGGATCGAACGCCTGAGTATTCCTGGCCGGCACATCTCCCGCTTCATGGCCAACGCTAGACGCAGTCATAGAGGTTCAGCAATGGGCGCAAAGGCGCTCGGCCGGCGGGCGTGAACCGGAATCCCTCGGGGATTTCGGGTCCAACGCGGCGGCGGTCGCGACCGTCGGCGCCGCCCTCACCCGGCCTCTCCCTCGGCGCTCCGCGCCTGGGAGAGGGGTCGGCCTAGATCCGCTTCGCCGACAGCTGCTCGGCGCGAAGCTGCGCCTGGATACGATCCGGGCCGACGAGGTGATAACTTCCGACCACGATGAGGGTGGGCTTCGGGTTCTGGAGCATGACCTTGATGCGCGGCGGCCAGGCGCGATTGCGCTCGAGGAGGATCACCTCAGACATCTCGGGATAGAGGCGCTTCATGCGCGCAACTTCGGCCGCCTCGCGCCGCTCGTCGCCGCGCACCCATTCGGCGTTGGCGCGTTCGACGGCTTCGGGGGGCGCCAATATGTCGTCGAGGGTGGCGCGCAGGCGTTGCAGATCCTCCTCCGGCGACAGGGCTCCGAACGTGGCGATGAAATCGTCCTGCGCCGCGAATTCGCTGTGCACCTCGATGCCGGCCTTTTCCGCAGCGGCGGTCAGCACCTGGTTGGCGCTCAGGCCCTTCAGGCCCATCGTGCGGTAATAGGCGTCTTCCAGCTGCTGGGCCGCCAGCCAGGGGCGGAATTGTGCAAGCCGCTCCACGGGAAGGTGGGTGAGCGCCGCGGCTTTGGCGAGCCGGTCCTTGTCGGTCGCGTCGAGCCGGGACATCAGCGGCGTCTTGGCGTCGAAGCCGTATTTCACGATCAGCGGCCCGACCGGCCCGCGGTTGGCGCGACCGGTTTCCGTCCAAAGGGCGCCGCACTGCGGCAGCAGGGCTTCGATGCGGGCGTCGCGCCAGTCCGACTGCTCCGGCGGCAGCTCGCCGGTTAGATAGACCGTGCCGGCGCCGGACCTGATGACCCAGAGCGGCCAATCGGGAGCCTGCGCGGCCTGCGCGCCGGCGGCCAGGCTCGCCGATAGGGCGGACAAGCCGGCCAGGGCCTGTCGCCGCGTCGGCGACATGATGAGACCTGATGACGCCATTCGACGCTTCGCCCCCGCACCGCGTTCCCGGCGCGTTCGTTGGGTCGCGCGCCTGCCCCACCCTGTGCCGGTGAAGCTCGGCCGGCCACTGAATAATCAGCAATGGTCGGCGGCCGATCGCGGCTGCGCCGGCCTCAGATGTTGTAGCCGCCGGTGGCTTCGAGGCGCTGGCCGGTGAGCCAGCGGGCGTCGTCGCTGCAGAGCAGGGCGACCAGTCCGCCGATGTCGTGGGGCTCGGCGAGGCGGCCCATGGCGGTCTGGGCGATGACCATCTGCTGCAGCGCCGGATTGTTGCGGATCGCGGCGCCGGCGAAATCGGTGGCGACGCCGCCGGGGGCCAGGGTGTTGGATCGGATGCCGCGCGGGCCATACTCCTTCGCCACGTAGCGCGAGAACACCTCGATCGCGCCCTTGCAGGCGGCGTAGAGGCCGTAGCCCGGCACGTTGTAGCGGTCCGCCGCCGCAGTGATGAACACCACGCCGCCGCCGTCGTTGGTGATCCGCAGCAGCTTCTGGGTGAGGAACAGAACGCCCTTGAAGTGGATGCCTGCGAAGGCGTCGAAGTCGGCCTCGGTCAGCTGGTCGATCGGGATGGCGCGGCCGATGCCGGCGTTGTTGACCAGGAAGTCGAGGCGCTCGGCGCCGCCGAACGAGTCGCGCAAGGCGGCCTTGAGCCGCTCGACGAAGCCGTCGAGCGCCGGGGCGTCCATGAGATCGAGGCGCAGGGCCGCGGCGCGTCCGCCCAGGCCGCGGATCTCCTCCGCCACCGCCTCGCCTTCCGCCGGGTTGGAATTGAAGGTCAGCACCACGTCCATGCCCGCGCGCGCCAGGGAGAGGGCCATGTCCTTGCCCAGTCCGCGGTTGCCGCCGGTGACCAGGGCGATCTTCTTGGTTGCGTCCGACGCCATGCCGCTCTCCACGCCAGCCGCAATCCTCTAGGCGGACGCCCGCCGCGGGAACAGCCGTTGATGCTAATATCCGCGGCCTGAGCGCCGCCCTGGAGCACTCCGATGAAGGCCTATCTGGTTCTGGACTTCGCCGTTCGCGACCTGCCCGGCTTCCGGCCATACATCGAGGCCATCCCGGCGTTCATCGCCAAGCATGGCGGGCGCTACATCGTGCGGGGCGCCCCGCCCACCGTGATGGAAGGCGACTGGGCGCCGGAGCTGATGGTGATCCTGGAGTTCCCCGCGCGGGCCAATGCGGAGGCGTTCCTGGCCGACCCCGAGGCCCAGGCGCTGTTCGCGGTGCGCCACAGGGCGACGGTGAGCAAGCTGGTGCTGGTCGATGGCTGCGACTGACCGGCGCGCGCCGGCTCGACAAGACCAGCCAAGCTGGCAATCTGGGGGGATGAGCGAGCTCTTCCGGTTCCCCGGCGCCATGCGGCGCGACGCCGGCGTCGAGGCGTGGTTCGCGACGCCCGACCATGAGCTGCGGCGGATGGCGCAGCCGTGGTTCGAGGTGATGCGCGGCTGCGGCGCGGACGTCCGCGAGCTCTTGGCCGACGGCCATCCCACGGCCTGCGTCGAGGACGCGGCGTTCGGCTATGTCGACGCGTTCAGCGCGCATGCCAACATCGGCTTCTTCCAGGGGGCGTCGCTGGACGACCCGGCGGGGCTGCTGGAAGGCGCCGGCAAGCGGATGCGGCACGTGAAGCTGCGCTGGGGACAGCCGGTGGACGAGGCGGCGCTGGGCGCGCTGATCGCGGCGGCCTACCGGGACATGCAGGTGCGCGTCAGATCTGGAGAATGACCCCACAGCCGAAGGAGCCTGAAGCATGTACGTCTGCGGATTGATCATCCCGGTGCCCGAGGACGGGATGGAGGCTTATCGGGCGTGGGCCGAGAACGGGGCCAGGTTCTTCAAGGACTACGGCTGCCTGGAGATCGTCGAGTCCTGGGAGGACTTCGTGCCGGACGGCAAGCAGACCGATTTCCGGCGGGCGGTGGCGGCGAAGGCCGGCGAGAAGATCGTCTTCACCTGGCAGGTGTGGCCCGACAAGGCGAGCTTCGAGGACGCCGAGGAGAGGATGCACCAGGACCCGCGGATGGATGCGGCCGGCGAGCCGCCGTTCGACGCCCAGCGGCTGATCCTCGGCTGCTTCCAGCCGGTGTTCGCGATGGGGCGGGATTGAGCGTCGCCGACCGGCCTGACGCGCCGCAGACCTGAGATCGTTCGGAGGACCAAGCCATGATCGATCGTCGCACCTTCACGCTCGGCGTTGGAGCGGCCGTGGGGGCCGCAACCGCGCTGGAGCCCCAGTTGGCGCGGGCTGCGGCCGGCGCGCGCAACGTCGTCCTGGTCCACGGGCTGTTCGCCGACGGCTCCAGCTGGGCCGACGTGATCGGCCGGCTGCAGGCGGCGGGGCTGAACGTCACCTCGGTGCAGAACCCGCTGACCACGCTCGACGAGGCGGTGGCCGAGACCCGGCGGGTGCTGGCCCGCCAGGACGGGCCGACCGTGCTGGCGGGGCATTCCTTCTCCGGGATGATCGTCACCGAGGCCGGGATCGATCCGAAGGTCTCGGCGGTGGTCTATGTGGCGGCCCGCGCGCCGGACGCCGGCGAGGACTACGCGGCCCTGGCCCAGCGGTTCCCCGCGCCGCCGGCCTCGGCCGGGGTGGTGTTCGACGGCGACGAGGGCCGGCTCAGCGAGGCCGCCTTCCTGCGCGATTTCGCCGGCGACCTGCCGCGCGCCCGGGCGCAGGTGCTCTACGCCGTGCAGCAGCCGTTCCACCGGGCGCTGCTGGCCGGCAGGACCGCGCACGCGGCCTGGCGCGCCAAGCCCAGCTACTACGCCGTGTCGACGGAGGACCGGACCATCAATCCGGACCTGCAGCGCTTCATGGCCAAGCGGATGCATGCGACGACCATCGAGGTGCGCTCGAGCCACCTGTCGCTGATCTCCCACCCGCAGGAGATCGCGGGGCTGATCCGGCTGGCTGCGCGGGCCTAGGCCTGCGGGTGGGGGAACCACAGGCGGTTGCCGTCGGGGTCCTCGACGGTGACCAGGTCGTAGCCCCAGTGGCCGGCGGCATGGGCGACGGCGCGCTCGGCGAGCTCGCGCCGCAGGGCCTCGAAGTCGGCGCGTTCCAGGGAGATGAAGGTGAGCCCGCCGCCGGCCTCCTCCGGCCATTGGTCGGAGAGGATCAGCTCGCAGCCCTGGCGGGAGACCTGGACGATGCGCAGGCGGCCGTCTTCCGCGTAGCGCCAGTCCTCTGCGAAGCCGAGCTGGGCGGCGTAGAAGCCGAGCGCGCGGGCCGCGTCGCGGACCCGCAGCACCGGGCGGGCGTACCAGGGGCCGGCGTCGACGACGGCTGCGGAACGAGGGGAACCCATGGCGCCTCCTGCGACGGCAGGACGCATATTCCGCCGCGCTCGCCAACCGGTCGGCGGCGGCTGACGCGGGGCAAAAAAAGAGCGGCCCGGGGGCCGCTCTCTTGGGATTGTCGCGCCGGGCGCTTAGCGCTGAACCCAGACGCCGTTGGCGTAGTAGCCGCGGCCCTCGTGGTAGTCGCGCCAATGGCGCTTGGCGTTCTGATCCCACTTCTGGTGGAAGTACCAATCGTCGGGATGGGCCTCGAGCCGCTGGCCGTAGCTGACGCGGCTGTCGGTATGCCAGCAATCGCCTTGGGCGTTGCAGACGATACGGGCCGAGGCCGCGCCGGCCGCCATGGTCATCGCGCCTGCGATCAGCACCAGGCCGAGCGCCCGCTTGTGTGACACGGATTTCATGTGGGTTCTCCGCCGCGCGCCAGACGAAGGTCAGACCTACGGCGTTGAACGTAACGTCGCGCGCCGCTGTTCAGTTGCCTTAGGGCGCGGCGGTCTTCGTCGCCGAGGCGGCTGGCGGCGGCGGCCGCGCGCGACTAAGTTCCGGCCGCCATGGCCGACGCCCTTCCCAAACCGCCCCTGACCGTCCTCTTGGCCACCCCGCGCGGGTTCTGCGCCGGGGTCGACCGGGCGATCCAGATCGTCGAGAAGGCGATCGAGAAGTATGGGGCGCCGGTCTATGTGCGCCACGAGATCGTCCACAACCGCCATGTGGTGGAGCGGCTTAAGCGCCTGGGCGCGGTGTTCGTCGAGGAGCTGGAGGACTGCCCCGCCGACCGGCCGGTGGTGTTCTCCGCCCATGGGGTGCCGAAGGCGGTGCCGGCCGAGGCCGCCGCGCGGAAGATGTTCTACCTCGACGCCACCTGCCCGCTGGTCTCGAAGGTGCATGTGGAGGCCCAGCGGCACTACGAGGCCGGCCGCGAGATCGTGCTGATCGGCCACGCCGGCCACCCGGAGGTGGTGGGCACCATGGGCCAGCTGCCCGAGGGGGCGGTGGCGCTGATCGAGACGGTGGCGGACGCGCGGGCGTTCATGCCGAAGGACCCGGCGACGCTCGCCTTCGTCACCCAGACGACCCTGTCGGTGGACGACACGGCCGATATCGTGGGCGCGCTCCGGGCCCGGTTCCCGGAGATCGCCGCGCCCTACAAGGAGGACATCTGCTACGCCACCACCAACCGCCAGGAGGCGGTGAAGACGGTGGCGGCGGGGAGCGACGTGCTGCTGGTGCTGGGCAGCGCCAATTCCTCCAACTCGGTCCGGCTGGCCGAGGTCGGGCGCCGCGCGGGGGCCGCAGCCTATCTGATCGACGACGCCGACGGGCTCGACCTGGCCTGGCTGGACGGCGCGCGGGTGGTGGGCGTCACCGCCGGGGCCTCGGCGCCGGAGGTGCTGGTGGCGGGCGTCATCGAGCGGCTGAGCGAGAGCTTCGCCGTCGAGCTGCAGGAGGTCGAGGCGGCGCGCGAGACGGTGAGCTTCAAGCTGCCGCGGGCGCTGGTGGACTGAGCTCTCAACAGCCGGGCGCAGGCGGCGGCAGGGGCGGGGCGGCGAGGCCGACGTTCCAGGTCCAGGGCAGGCCGCCCTTGGCGCGGCGGCGGCAGACCACGGCCTCGTGCAGGGGGTACATGCCGGGCTCCAGGTGGTCCGCGGCGCGCGGGACGTCCTCGAAAGCCATGTAGGCCTGATCCGAGCCGTAGGGGCGCCACGTGGCCTCGCCCGCCGCCTCCGGCTTGCCGGTGCGCGCGAAGCTGGTCCAGTAGCCGACCATGGCGTCGGACATCCGGGCTTCGGCGGCGGTGGCGGGCGGCTTCGGCCAGTTGGCGGGCAGACGATCGATGGTCCCGAACACGAAGGGCAGCTCGCTGGCATGGAAGCCGTGCAGGCCGGCGCTGTCGGCGGCCGGGTAGCCGTGGTCGAAGCGGTAGAGGTAGGCGGGCTGGCCGGCCGCGGTCTGCTTGATCGCCGCGCGCTCGGCGGTCCAGCCGTAGAGGCCATCGCGGGTGGTGGCGAGCACGCTCTCGCCCATGTCGCTCGACGGATAGAGCTTCAGGAAGTCGTCGGCCAGGTCGCGGTAGCGATCGTGGATGGAAGCCTCGTAGGCGGCGGCGGTGGCGGGCGGCTTGGAGGCGAGCACGCGCAGGGAGCGGATCTCGCCGCTGTTGAAGCCCACCAGCAGGGGCACGTGCGCCTGCTCGCCCAGGTCGAAGGTCTCGACCAGCTGGTGCGGCAGGAGCTTGCCGTCGACCGTGCCGAGCGGCCCGAAGCCGGCCATGCCGGCGGCGTTGGTGAGCGTCTGGGCGTCCTCGCCGCGGAGGTCGGAGACGGTGCGGAGGCCGAGCTTGGCGGCCACGGCCTCGCCGGTGGTCTCGGCGGCCGGCTCGCCGAACTTCGCATGCTTCAGCTCAGGCATGGAGACCGCGTAGGCGCTCTCGGCGATCGCCTTGGCGAACAGGCCGCGGGCCGGCGGCGCGGCCAGCAGGTAGAGGACACTCAGGCCCCCCGCGGACTCGCCGGCGACGGTGACGTTGGCCGGATCGCCGCCGAAGGCTGCGATGTTGCGCTGGACCCAGCGCAGGGCCTCGATCTGGTCCATGAGGCCGTAGTTGCCGGAGACGCCGTGCGGCGACTCGGCGCTGAGGCCGGGATGGGCCAGGAAGCCGAGGATCCCCAGCCGGTAGTTGATCGAGACCAGGATCACGCCCCGCTGGGCGAACTTGGTCCCGTCGTAGATCCCCTCGCTGCCGAAGCCGCCGACGAAGGCCCCGCCGTGGATCCAGACGATCACCGGCGCGCGGTGGGCGGCCCTGGGCGTCCAGATGTTCAGCGACAGGCAGTCCTCGCTGGTCCTGGGCGGCGGGTCGGCATAGAGGCCGCCGCCCGCGGGCGGCTGGATGCAGGCGGCGCCGAAAGCGGTCGCGGGCCGCACGCCGGACCATTTCGGCAGCGGCCGGGGCGGCGCCCAGCGCCCCGCGCCGACCGGCGGCTGCGCATAGGGCAGGCCCTTGAAGACCAGGATGTCGCCCTGCGCCTGGCCCTCGGCCGCGCCGGCCGGCGCCTCGACGATGGGGCCGCGCTGGGCGTAGGCGGGGGCGGCGATGGCGAGGAGGGCCGTGAGCGCGGCGCCGGCGATCGATCGACGGATCATCAGGTCTTGGGTCCCGAGTTGGCGGCCTGCCGCTGCAACACGCGGGCGAGGACCAGGAAGAGGACGATGGCCAGGCCATAGAAGGGCAGCAGGCAGATCAGGGCCAGCTGCAGGGAATTGTGCGGATGGTCGGGCCGCAGGTGGTCGCTCATGGCGCCGACGAAGGTCGGGCCGACCCCCATGCCGATCAGGTTCATCACCAGCAGCAGCAGGGCGCCGGAGAGCACCCGCTGGTCGGGCCGCACCTCCTGCTGCACCAGGGTGACGGAGGACGAGAGGTAGAAGTAGTTGAGGAAGGTGGGACCGGCCAGGAAGGCGAGCGCCAGCGGCCAGGTGGGCGCCCAGACGAAGCCCACGAACAGCGGCGCGGCGGCGATCAGCGACAGGGCCGGGATCAGGGCGTAGGCGGGCTTGGACCGGTGCGCGAAGCGGTCGATCACCCGGCCGGAGACGAAGATCCCGCCGCCCATGCAGACCGCCACCAGTATGGCGTAGTAGAGGGCCACCTGCTTCAGCGTCATGCCCTTCTCCCGCATCAGGAACAGGGTCGAGAAGTTGCCGCCGCCGTAGGTGACGATCTGGGTCGCGCCGCTGCCCAGGGCGGCGAGCATCAGCGCCGGGTTGGCGACGAAGCTCCGGACGGTGTCGGCGAAGCCCGCCTTCGGCGCCGCAGCGCCGGGGGCGCGCGGGGCGGCGGCCGGATCGAGCCCGCCGCGGCGGGGCTCGCGGACCACGCTCACCACCAGCAGGGCGGCGAAGATGCCCACGGCGCCGAGCACGATGAAGGCCGGGCGCCAGCCGTAGGCGGCGGCGATCGAGGCGCCGATGGCGACGCCCAGGGCCTGGCCGATCGGCGGGCCGAGGTTGAACAGGCCAAGCGCCGTGCCGCGACGGTGCGGCGGGAAATAGTCGGAGATGATCGCATAGGAGGGCGGCACGCCGCCGGCCTCGCCGACCCCCACCGCCATGCGCGACGCCACCAGCTGCGGATAGCTGGCCGACAGGCCGCAGGCGACGGTGGCGGCGCTCCACAGGGCGCAGGCGACAGCCAGCACCCGGGTCCGGTTGGACCGGTCGGCCAGCCAGCCCACCGGGATCGAGATCAGGCAGTAGAACAGGGCGAAGTAGAGCCCGCCGATGCGGCCGAGCTGGCTGTCGGTGAGGTGCAGGCTGTCCTGGATCGGCTTGGCGAGGATCGACAGCAGCTGGCGGTCGAGGAAGTTGAGGACGTAGACGAAGCAGAGGACGCCCAGCACCACCCAGGCGCGGGCGTCGGGGACGGCGGCGCGCGGCGCCGGCGCGGCGTCAGACACTCTCGCGGTCAACCGGCATCCCCCCAATTTCGCGGCGATCTGCGGCGCCGGCGCTGGCCCGCAAGGTGCCGTCATCGCCAGGCGGGCGTCAACACTCACTCACGCGTGGATGAAGATAATCGGGGTGGGCCGCCAAGCACGGCTCCCGACGCGTTGCGAACTTTCGCCCACTGCCGTCGAACGACCGCTTGTGACTCGAAGCGGACCTTCGGATGGTCAGCTGTCTGATTGCCTCTGAGCATTCCCGACGGCGGGCCAAGGCGGCAAGCACACTCCCTCGCCGCTTAGGTTGCGAGTTGGAATGGCGCTCCGGGGTCGGCGGTCGGACGACTGGCTTTTTCCAAGCCGCAGCAGGGAAGGTGAGCACATCGGCGCCCGACAGTACGCGCTTGGTCGACAGGTGGGTGAGGCTGATCGACCTCGAAGCGACGGCACACGGGACGCACAGCCTGCGGCGCTCGAAGGTGGCTCTCGTCTACAAAAAGACCGGTAACCTTCGCGCCTGTCAGTTACTCCTCGGCCACAGAAAGCTCGAGAGCACAGTCAGATACCTGGGAATCGAGGTCGACGATGCGCTTGAGCTCTCAGAGCAGATCGAGCTCTGAACGAGGCGGCGGGTCCGCTTTCGGATGGGCCCGCCGATGTCCGCAATGGGTCGAAAGCAGCCGTTCGGAGGGTCAGCTAGTCGGAAGCGGAGTTCAGAGAACCAGCACTCAGCGGACTTCTGAGACGTCCGCTCCGGGCCCATGAATGAACGACCGCTCTCGACCCAAAGCAGACGTCACGGGCTCAGCGCTCGCTCCGCTGCTTCCCTTGCCGCCTGGTTGGCTGCCCTCATCTTGTCGAGCTCGCCGGTGCTGATTTGTTCGCGGCGTTCCTTCCGACCTCGGTCGAACTCGGCCAGGACGCGCGCCGCAGGCGCCTGCCCCTGGATGGCGGCCTGGTAGGCGGCCACGTTGCCGTTCGCGGCGATCGGGTCGCCGAGCCCCCGGTTCGTCAGCATGTACTGCACATAGGCGAGCGCCGGCACGAGCGCGCAATCGGCCAGAGTGAGGCGCCCGAGGCAGGCGAAGCCGTCGCGGCCGATCATCCGGTCTAGCGTCCGGATGCTGCTCGCCAGCTGGCCGCTGAGCAGCGCGACGATGCTCTCGATGCCGGTGGGGACCGGCGTCTGGGCGCCTAGGGCTCCGGTCAGAGACGCGAGCGTGAACGCAGTGCTGATCAGATAGACGTCGCCGATGCGCGCCAGGGTGCGGATGTGGGCGTTCTCGCGCGGTGTCGAGCCCAGCAAGGAAGGGTCGGGATAGGTCTCCTCGAGGTACTCGGCGATCACCGCGGACTCCGGTATCGCGTCGCCGTCGATCTCCAGCGACGGGATGCGGCTGAGCGGACGCTCTTCGTAGAACCTCTGCGTCAGGTAGAACGGCGTCTGGTCGGTGGCGATATCGGTGAGACCCTTGGCGTAGATCTGCATCCGCACCCGCGCCGCGTAAGGACTGATGTCCCAGGAATAGAGCTTCATCGTCATCCCGCGTCTCCCTTGCGAAAGGGCGGGACCATCGGCGAACCGGCCCATGGAGTATATTCACTAGTCGGTATACCAAGGGCCATGGCCCGAGACGCGCGTTCGACCCGCGAGCAGATCATCCAGGCGGCCGACGCCCTCTTCTACGGAGAGGGGATACGCAGCTCCAGCATGGACGCCATCGCGGCGAAGGCCAGCGTCACCAAGCGCACCATCTACTATCACTTCCCCAGCAAGGACGACCTCATCGCGGCCTATCTCGCCGCGCGCGACGAGCCGACGTTCGCCCGCCAGGCCGCGTGGCTGGACGAGACCAAGGGGGATCTGCCCGCGCAGGTCCTGGGCCTGTTCGAGAACCTGGCTCGGGCGATGAATACGCCGCGATGGAAGGGATGCGGATTTATCCGGGCGGCGGCCGAGCTGGCGGGAACGCCGGCCCACCCCGCCAGGAAGATCGCATCCGCCCACAAGAAGCGGTTCGAAGCCTGGCTCGAAGACCGCATCGCCGCGACCGGCTTGAGCGAACCCGCGCTCCGCGCTCGCCAGGTAATGCTTCTCCTTGATGGCGCCGCGGCCCAGGTGCTGATCCACCGTGATCCCGCCTACGCGCTCGCGGCCGGACAGGCCGCGGCGGCGCTCGTCACCAAGACCGCGTAAAGCCTGCCGCTCGACGAACGTCGAGCCACCAGCACACCGGACCGAACCTAGGTCGAAGGCGCAGAGTCGAGGGCGCAAATCGGCCAGGCGCTCACACACGGGCGACGGCACACCCTCGCGTCCGCTAGCCACCCATCGGAGACATCCAGCTGCACGCGGTGAGCCGGCCTTCGCGGCGAATTTCGAATGTCGTGTTTACGCCGGCCGCCGTGAGTCCGCTGCTGGCGCAACGCCGACCCAGTTCGGCGTGGCCTGAGGCCAGCGCCTATACGGCCGCCGCCCGCGCCACGGCGTCCGCGCCAGCCGGGAGCCGCATGGGGCAGGCGGGGTCGGTGGCGGCGCGCCATACGGCTTCGGACACATCCCGCGACGTGGTGATGTCGCCGCCGGCCTGGAAGCGCCCCATCATCTGGGCCGCCAGCGCCTGGTAGGGCTCCGGGATATTCAGGCCCATGCGGGCGCGCGCGTTGTCGCCGAACGGGGTCTCCGGCGCCCGGCCAGGGATGACGATGCGCACCCGCACGCCCAGCGGCGCCAGTTCCAGCGCTACCGACTCGCTGAAGGCGTTCACCGCGGCCTTGCTGGCCGTGTAGATCGACATCAAGGGCAGGGGCTGGAAGGTCACGCCGGAGGTGACGTTGACGATCACGCCGGAGCCCCGCTCCCGGAACTGCGGCAGCACGGCCTGGGTCATCGCGATCACACCCAGGGTGTTCGTCTCGAACAGCTCGCGGATCTTGTCCATCGAGACGCCTTCCAGCGGACTCATCTGGCCGACGCCGGCGTTGTTGACCAGGACGTCGAAGGGGCCGGCGGCCGCGACCGCGCGGGCGATGCTGCCCGCGTCGGTGACATCGAGCGGCAGGATCCGCAGGCGGTCCGAGGGCGGCAGCAGGTCCTCGCGCGGGGTGCGCATGGTGGCGATGACCGTCCAGCCGCGGTCGAGGAAGTAGCGCGCGGTGTCGAGGCCGAAGCCGGAGGAGCATCCGGTGATCAGGACGGTGTTCATCAGAGTTCCTCTCGCGCAGGCGGCTTGCCGCGTCAGCTTACGCGCGGCCGCGGGCGTGCACCACGAGGTAGGCGGCAGCGCGTCGTCTCGAGGACACGTCGGGACGGCTAGGCCGCAAGGGCTGGCCGGGCGGGCGGCTAGCGTGCGGCGGCTTTACTTCCGCGCCAAGCTGGGCCGACATTCGCGGCCTTCGAGGCGGAGGATGATCCGGCCATGACTCTCGCTGCTGGCGACGCCCCCCTGGCGCCCGACCTCTACGACTACGACTTCGAGAACGACCCCGTGGCGACGCTGATCCGCCTGCGCCGCGAGGACCCGGTGCACTGGTCGCGCCATGGCTTCTGGTACCTGACCCGCTACGACGACTGCGCCATGGTGCTGAAGGATCCGGTGCGGTTCTCCAGCGCCGCGGCCGGCTGGGGCGGCGGCAACCCGCTCGCCAAGCCCGGCGCCGAGGCCGGCGGCTCGGACTCCGAGCGCGGTCTCAGCCGCACGCTCGCCCAATCGTTCAACCAGATGGACGCGCCCGACCACACGCGGATCCGCGCCCTGGTGGTTTCGGCCTTCTCGCGCCGCAGCGTCGAGGCGCGGCGGGACCGCATCGCGGAGGTGATCGGCGGCCTGCTCGACGCCGCGGGCGCCAAGGGCCGCTTCGACCTGATCACCGATTTCGCCTTCCATGTGCCGATCATCGTCGCGAGCGAGATCATCGGCATCCCGACGGACGACCGCGACGCGTTCCGCGCCGCCTTCGAGCTCACCGGCCGCCTGATGGCGCCGAAGCGCTCGGAAGAGGCGTGGGCGGAGGCGCTGGAGGCGGGGCGCTGGGTCGGCCGCTACGTGCGCGACCTGATCGCCCAGCGCCGCGATGCGCCGCGGGACGACCTGATCAGCGCGCTGATCGCCGCCGAGGACGAGCGTGGGGCGCTGAGCGATGCGGAGCTCTCATCGGCGATCAGCACCATCTACACCGCCGCGGGGACCACCATCGAGCGGATGATCTCCAGCGGCCTCTACCTGTTGCTCGCCCACCCGGACCAATGGCGCGCCCTGGTCGCCGACCGCGCGCTGGTCGGCCCGGCGATCGAGGAGATCCTGCGGTTCCATCACCCGACCCAGTCGACCTCCACCAACCGCCGCTGCACGGTGGACGTCGCGTTGCGCGGCAAGACCCTCAAGGCCGGCGACACCGTCCGCGTCGGCCTGGGCGCCGCCAACCGCGATCCCGACGCCTTCCCCGATCCCGAGCGCTTCGACATCCGCCGCCAGATGGCCGCGCCGCCGCTCTCCTTCGGCGTCGGACCGCACTTCTGCATGGGCGCGGCGCTCGCCAGGTTCGAGGCGCGCCTCGCCATCGAGGCCATCGCCGACCGCTGGCCAGGCCTAACGCTGGTCACCACGGCGCCCGTGAAGGATCCGCGCCGTCACGACCGCTACCGCGAGCTCATCGTGCAGGCGGGCTAGGGTCGCGCCCTGACGCCGGACATCGCAATGAACCCCTCGGTCCGCCCCCCAAACCCGATCGTCTTCCTCGCGGGCTATCTCGGCGTCTGGGGCGCAGCGACGGCCTATCTGGCGTTCAAGGGCGTCAGGTCGCGAGACCCACGTCGCCCTCGACGACGGTCTGCACCAGCCTCGGTCGTTCGCCGGCTCGCCAGCGTTGCGCCGTATGGCGAACGCGATAGCGGAGCGGCCCGCCGTCGGCCGCCAGGTTGCGGGCGATCGGCCGGGGGATGCAGACGAACTCGGTGGTGATGGTTTCCGGCCCGGCGGTGACCACGGCGTAGCCATGGCCGCCCATGTCGACGAACTCCAGGTGGGGCGCGTTGGCGGGGTTGGAGGCGCGGTGGGCGGCGGCGAGGTCGCCGGTCCTGGCGTATTCCAGCGCGCTTCTCACCCCGTGCTTGAGGGTCAGGTTGACGGTGGTTGCGAACCTGCCCGGCTCTCGTTCCGTGACGAACAGCGGCCGCAGCGGATGGTCCTTCAGTCCGTGCTCCAGCGCCTCGGCCATGCCGGGGGCGGAGATCGATCCGCAGATGAAGGTGACGCCCACCGGGTCGAACCTGGCCGGCGGCAGGGCCTTGGCGGCGTAGCCGGCCCAGAAGCTGTGGCGGTCGCCGGAGACGGTGACGAAGCCGTCGATCTTCGCCGCGCGCACATGATCGTAGAGCTCGGCGCGTTCGGTCAGGGCGGCGCTGAAATCGCCGCCGCCAAAGGTCGCGTAGCCCCGGCCGGGCCAGGGCCGCGTCAGGCCCGGCGGCAGGTTCTGCGGGTCGGTGCGCATATCGAGCGTGCCGTTGGTGGCGCCCCAGATCTTCCAGGTCGCCTGCGACCGCGCCAGCCGGTCCTTCAGCCACGCCTTCTGGACGCGTCCGAGGACGCTGAGCGCCGGACTGTCCTTGGCGAAGTTGGGCGCCGTCTTGCCGTCGAAGGCGATGGTCTCCGGCGGCTTGCCGCCGTCATAGGTGCGCCCGGCCTCGAGAATCTCCGCCGCCTCCTGCGGGAACAGGTCCGGGAAGTCGGGGCTGCTGAAGGCGTCGGCCTCGGGCCGCGTGAGCGGGTCTTTCGCCGTGTAGGAGTGGAAGTCGGTGAGGATCAGGTCGACGTGGCGGCCATAGCGCATGGCGCGGTAGGCGGTCATGCTGCCGATGGCGGCGTGGTTGTTGGGCTCGTCGCCCAGGCCGTCGGCGTCGAGTTTGGTGATCGGCGTGGTCTCCACCTTCGGTCCGTCGAAGGCGTCGAGGCCGGGGCCGGAGGACTTCCTCACGCGCGCGGGGATGTATTCCCACCAGGCCTGGTTGGCGGCCACGCGCAGCGCCTGGGCAGGCTCGGGCGGGCCGCCGTAGGTGATGGTGCTCTGCCAACCCTGCCACGAGAACTCGTGGTTGTCGCCGATGCAGACGAAGGGGAAATAGGCGCGGGCGTCCTGGATGTCCGGGTCGCGGATGTAGCCCCGGTAGACCGCCCGGTAGCCGGCGAGATTGGTCGGGACGTGGAAGTTGTGGACCTTCCGCGCATCCGGCACCCGGCCGATGTCATAGACCGTGCGGTCGTAGCGGTGGGCCACCTCGTCGGGATACTCCACCACCTCGTAGATGAAGTCGCCGAGGTGCAGGACGAAGCCGAGCTGCTCGCCCTCCGGCGCGCGCTGGTTCTCCCAGATCATCCGGCGATAGGCGTTCTGCGCCCCCTCGTTCACGCTCTGGCACGAGACGAAGGCGAAGCGGGCCGGCGCCGGATCGTCCGGCCGCGGCGCGGTGAGGGTGCGGCCGACGCGGCTGCCCCAGCCGTCCTGGTCGGTGAAGCGATACCAGTAGACGTGACGGGGCTTCAGCCCGCCCACCAGCGCCCGGCCGGTCCAGTCCGAGCGCTGCGACACGCGCACCTGGGCGGCGGCCACCACGCGGGCGAAGTCCGGGTCCTCGGCCACCTCCACATCGAGCAGGGCGTCCTGGCGCGGCGCGTCGTAGGGCCGGCGGGTCCACAGGATCACGCTGGTCTCGTCCGGATCGCCGGACGCCACGCCTTCGGGATAGAGGTCGCGTCGCTCGGTCCAGCGCTTGGGCGACATCGCCGCCGAGCGGTTGGCCAGGACAGCGGTCGCGCCGATGGCGGCGGCCGAGGCGACGAAGGCGCGGCGGTCGATGCGGGTCATGGCGATTCCATAACCCCAACTGAGGCGCTCCGCTTGAACGCAGTTGCAATGGGCGGCGGCCGGCCGCGGGCCATCCTAGCGCCCGCGGCTCAGCGCCAGGAAGCCGGCGGCCATGAAGCGGGCCATGCGCTGCTTCACGGCGTCGAAGTCGCCGGACTTGCAGAGGCCGCCGGAGAGGCGGTCGATGCGGCCGGTGCGGGCCAGGGTGTTCATCAGCGAGCCGGTGACGAAGTGGTAGCCCCAGAAGATGTCTTCCGGCGGGGTGTCGGGCAGGGCGCGCTTGAGGATGGAGATCAGCTTCAGCACCACCGGATCGAAGTGGACGTCCATCAGGGCGGCGCCTTCCGGGGTGTTGCTGACCCGAGCGCCGAAGGCCGCATAGTTCATCCACGGCTCGCCGCCCGCGACGTAGAGGTCGAGGTCGGTGTCGAGGAAGGCGTGCAGGGCGCCTTCGACGGTGGGATGGTCGCCGGTCTCGGCCTCGTAGCGCTCCAGGGCCTCCATCCGGCGGCCGCTGGTGATCCCGGCGCGGCGGGCGAACACCGCTTCGAACAGGCTGAGCTTGTCGTCGAAATAGTAGTGCAGGAGGGTGGTGTGGACGCCGACCCGCTGGGCCACGTCGCGCAGGGTCACTCCGTGCAGCCCGTGCTGCGAGAACAGATATTCCGCCGCGTCGAGAATCTGCTCGAGCGTCTCGGCGCGCTGCTCCGCCTTGGTGCGGCGGACCCGCTTCGCTGTCGGACGTTCGGCCATCCGGCCACCACCTTCACGCTGCAGGGATTGCGGCTCGACCGACGTCAAGGCCTGGGCCTTCCCTCAGCGAGCTCCCCGCTCGCGTAGTCGGCACGCAGCCGGGTCTTGTCAATCTTTCCCGTCGCCGCAAGCGGCATGGCGGCGACCTGCACCACCTGGTCCGGCAGCCACCAGTCGGCGACCTTGCCGCGTAGGCCGGCGACCAGCGCCTGCGGATCGATGGTCTGGCCCTGGCGCGGCTCGACGATCAGCACCGGCCGCTCGCCCCACTTCGGATCGGTGCGGCCGATCACCGCCACCAGGCCCACGGCCGGATCGCGGCCGACGATGTCCTCGATCTCGGCGGGGTTGATCCATTCGCCGCCGGACTTGATCAGGTCCTTGGAGCGGCCGCAGATGGTCAGGTTGCCGGCGGCGTCCAGGCTGGCGAGGTCGCCGGTGTCGAAATAGCCCTCCGCGTCGAGGGCGTCGGCCTCGGCCTGGAAGTAGCGGTCGACGACGCTGTGGCCCTTCACCTTGAGGTGGCCGACCGGGCCGCGCTGTTCCGGCAGGGTGACGCCGTCCGCATCGGTGAGCTTGAGGTCGAGGCCCATCGCCGGGCGGCCGGAGGCGCCGTCGGTGGGCGGGGCGCTGGGCGGAGCGATGGTGCCCATCGGCGACAGCTCGGTCATCCCCCAGCTGGTCTGCACCTGGGCGCCCAGCCGCGCTTCCAGCCGCCGGATCAGGGCCGCTGGGCAGCTCGATCCGCCGATCAGCACCCGCTTCAGGTCCGGCAGGTCGCCGCCGACAGCGTCGAGGTGGTCGACGACGCCCAGCCAGACGGTCTGCACGCCGGCCGCCAGGGTGACGCCTTCGTCGCGCATCAGGGTGGCGAGGCTGGCGCCGTCGGTCTGGCGGCCCGGCAGGACGAGCTTGGCGCCGACCGCCGGCGCGGCGAACGGCAGGCCCCAGCCGTTGGCGTGGAACATCGGCACGGCCACCAGCAGGGTGTCGCCGCCGGTCAGGCCGGTCGCGTCGGCCTGCAGGGCCCGGAGCGTATGCAGGTAGTTGGACCGGTGGCTGTAGAGCACGCCCTTCGGCCGGCCGGTGGTGCCGGAGGTGTAGCAGAGCCCGGCGGGCGTCTCCTCGTCGAAGCCGCCCCAGGCGGCGGGCGCGCCGTGGGCGTCGAGCAGGGCCTCGTAGTCCCACATGCGCGGACCGGTGACGCTGATCGCTTCGGCGGGCGCGCCGCCGTCCAGCAGGATGACGGTCTCCAGCCCCGGACAGAGCGGGGTGAGCTCGGCCAACAGCGGCGTCAGGTTGACGGCGACGGCGAGCGCCCGGTCCTGCGCCTCGTTGATCATCGCGGCCAGGTGGGCGGCGGTGAGGCGCGGATTGAGGGTGTGGCAGACCAGGCCCGCGCCCATGGCCGCGTAATAGGTCTCCAGGTGGTGCTGGGCGTTCCAGGCCAGGGTCCCGATGCGGTCGCCGGGGCCGAGGCCGAGGGCGGCAAGGGCGCCGGAAAGGCGGTTGCTGCGGGCCCTCAGGTCCGCGTAGCCGATGCGGCCGACGGCGCGGCCGGCCTCAGCCGTGACGATCTCGCGGTCCCCTGACCACTTGGCGGCGTGGTCGAGGAATTTGTCGACCGTGAGGGCGTAGGACTGCATGGGGGGTCGGGAAATCGGTGACAGGCAAAAAGACGGCCGCCGTCTGGCGAAGCAGAACGGCGGCCGACAGGAGGATGGCTTAAAACACCTTCGTCAGGCGGACGCCGTACTGGCGCGGCGGGCCCATGAAGCGGAGGCCTGAGTTGAGCGCGCCGAGATATTCCTCGTTCCCCAGGTTGGTCCCGTAGACGGCGGCGATGAGGCTGCCGTGCGTCCAGGAGATCTGGCCGTTGAAGACGTTGCGCGCGCTCAGCCGGTCGCCGAGCGCCGCGTTCTCGAACAGCGTCGCCCACTGCGGGGCGACGTGGCCGTAGTTGACCCGGGGTGTGATGGTGTCGCCGCCGGCCAGGTCGAACACATATTGCGCGCCGATGTTGAAGGTGAAGTTTGGCGCATAGGTCTGCTGCTTGCCGCCAAGGTCGATGCAGGAGGCGCTCGCGGGACCCTTGGCGGGGTCGCAGGCGGCGAACCCTCCGATGCGCGGATCGGTGGCGAAGAACTCGCCGATCTTGCTGTGCATCAGGCCGAGGCCCGCATCGAAGGAGAACGAGCCGAACACCGCTTCGGCCTGGGCTTCCATGCCGTAGATCGAGGTGGGGTTGGGACTGTTGAGCTCGAAGCCGAAGGTGGGGATCAGCGGGTAGCCGACCGTCACCTGGAAGTTCTGGTAGTGGTTGTAGTAGGCGTCGATCTGGGTGCGCAGATGGCCGTCGAACAGGCCGGCCTTCCAGCCCACCTCGTATTCAGTGACCTTCTCCGATCCAAATGGCGCGGGCTGGCCCAGGCCCACCGGCACATTGAGCCCGCCGGGCCGGAAGCCGGTCGCAACGAAGCCGTAGACGAAGTTGTGCGGGTCGATGGTCCAGTTCAGCGACACCTTGCCGGACGCGTTCGAGAACTTGGCCGACTGGGTGTCCTGGATCGGCGTCCCGAACTGCAGGACCTGGACGTCGTTGGCCGTGGTCGCATGCGAGTAGCGGGCGCCCACCTGGAGCTCCAAGTCCTCTCGCAGCTTGAAGCTGACCTGGCCGAAGGCGGCCTCGGTCTGCTTGGGATTGGTCCCCTGCAGCGAATAGGTGGAGAAGATGCTGCCCGCCGGCTCGCCGATGAAGAAGGCCCCGGGGAGGAAGTCGAGATTGTCCTTCTGGAAGTAGGCCCCGAGGATCCAGGTGATCCTGCCCGTGTCGGGCGAGATGAGGTTCACCTCCTGGGAGTAGGTGGTCTCGTTCACCGAGTCGCCGAAGGTGAAGTTCGCGGCCGCCGTGCCGTCGAGGTCCGCCTGGTAGGCGGTGTTGCCCTTCTGGAAGCCGCTGATCGATCGCAGGGTGATCCCATCGGCGAACACGTAGTCCACCTTCAGCACCGAGCGGACGAACCGGTCGAGGGCCTTCTGCGGGAAGTTCATGGTCAGGTGGAAGGGATCGTTGGTGGCGAGCACCGGATCGGCGGGATAGGCCCCGAAGTCCAGGTAGTTGTAGTCGGTCTTGAACAGCACCGACAGCGCGTCGGTGGGCTTCCAAAGCAGGCCGAGGCGGATGCTGCCCTCGGCCACGCCCGGGTTGTTCGAGCCGGGGCCGGTGATGCTGTAGAAGCTGTCGCGGCCCTCGGCGTTGAACGCCACGCGCGCCGCAAGGGTGTCGCTGATCGGCAGGTTGACCGCGCCTTGCGCGCCCACGTCGGAGTAGTTGCCGACCTGACCTTCGATGTAGCCGTGATGGCCGCCATCGATGATCGGGTTCGCCGAGTTGATGAACACCGCGCCGCCGGTGGCGTTCTGGCCGACGAAGGTGCCCTGCGGCCCGCGCAGCACTTCCACGGTGGCGATGTCGTAATAGGGCTCGCCCTGGAAGTAGCCGGGGAAGGTCGCCACGCCGTCGCGGTAGACGATCACGCCGGTGGTGGTCTGGCTGTTGTGCTCGGCCTTGCCGATGCCGCGGATGTTGAAGTCATTGCCCTGGCCGAAGTTATTCACCGTCACGCCGGGCAGGGCGAACTGCAGCGAATCGACCGTCAGGACGCCCTTGGCGATGAGATCGCCGCCGGTGATCACCGTCGCGGCGATCGGCGTGGTCTGCAGGTTCTCGTTCCGGCGCTCGGCCGTCACGACCAACTCCTGCACCGTCGCGGACTCGGAGGTCTTCGGCTTATCTGAAGTGGTCTGCGCGTGGGCGAGGCCACCCCATCCCAGCGCCAGCACGGACGCGCTCAGCCACAGAGCGTGGATCTTCACAGTTCCCTCCCGGGTAGCGTTTACCAGCGCTCTTCGGCGCCGAGCCGGGAAGCTGCAGGAGCTTCGCTATGTCGTCAATGCTAATTCACGAGTGAGAGAATATCTTGCGGGAGGTGAGGCGCGGCGGCCTCGCGGAGCCTCTGGCCGGCTGTCGCTCTAGTGCCGTTCCAGGGCGCGGGTGTAGCGCTTGAGGAAGGCGCGGCCGCGGGCGTGGTGGTCGTCGGCCCGCAGCTCCTGGGTGATCGCGCAGAGCACCTCGCCGTCCGCCGTGGGCTCCAGGTGGAGGGCGACGCCGCCCTCCGCGTTCATCAGCTCGAGGGCCTCGTCCGAGAGGATCACGGCGAGCTGGTCGCCGAACTTCTGGACCTTCAGTGCGATCATCGGAACGCTCCTTAGGAAGGCGGCCAATCTACACCCGCGGGCGCGGGGCGTCTTGGCTCCAGACCCTTGACCGGGAGGCGCGCTTCGGCCCATCGGGGGACATGGCGGTCTACACCGATATCAGCGACGAGGAACTCGCCGGCCTGCTGGCCGACTACGACCTCGGCGCGGCGGTGGGCTTCAAGGGCGTCGCCGAGGGGATCGAGAACTCCAACTTCCTGCTGGAGACCGAGGCGGGGCGCTATTTCCTGACGGTCTACGAGAAACGGGTGGCGCCTGAGGACCTGCCGTTCTTCCTCGGCCTGATGCAGTGGCTGGCGCGGCGCGGCTTCCCCTGCGCGACGCCGATCGCCGACCGGGAAGGCCGGCTCCTGAAGACGCTGCGCGGCAAGCCCTGCGCCCTGGTCAGCTACCTCTCGGGCCTGTCGGTGCGCCGGCCGACCGCCGCCCATTGCCGGGAGGCGGGCCAGAGCCTGGCGTGGCTGCACCTGGCGGGCGAAGGCTTCGCCATGCGCCGCGAGAACGACCTCGGCCAGGCCGCCTGGGCGCCGCTCTTTTCGACGTTGAAGGACCAGGCGGAGGCCCTGAAGCCGGGGCTGGCCGCGACCATCGACGGCGACCTCGAAAAGCTGGCGGCGGGCTGGCCGAAGGGGCTGCCGGAGGGGGTGATCCACGCCGACTACTTCCCCGACAACGTGTTCTTTCAAGCTCAAAGGTTCGTGGCGGCCTTCGATTTCTACTTCGCCTGCACGGACAGCTACGCCTACGACATCGCCGTCGCCCTGAACGCCTGGTGCTTCGAGCCGGGCGGCGATTTCAACATCACCGCCGCCCGCCAGCTGGTGGCCGGCTACGAGACCCGGCGGCCGCTGTCGGACGCCGAGCGGGCCGCCCTGCCGATCCTGGCGCACGGGGCGGCGATGCGCTTCTTCCTCACCCGGCTGCACGACTGGGAGGCGACGCCGGCCGGCGCCCTGGTCAGGCCCAAGGACCCGCTGGAGTACGAGCGCAAGCTGGCCGTCCACCGCGCCTCGCCGGACCTGGTGCTGTTCGGGGCGCCGGCGTGACGCCGCACGTGATGATCTTCACCGATGGCGCCTGCTCGGGGAACCCGGGGCCGGGCGGCTGGGGGGCGATCCTGATCGCGGGGGGCAAGGAGGGGGGCAAGGAGAAGGAAATCTGGGGCGGCGATCCGGCCACCACCAACAACCGCATGGAGCTGATGGCGGCGATCCAGGCGCTGGAGGCGCTGAACCGGCCCTGCAAGGTGGAGCTGCACACCGACAGCAAATACGTCCAGCAGGGCATCGGCGAGTGGATCCACAACTGGAAGCGCCGCGGCTGGCTGACCGCCGACAAGAAGCCGGTGAAGAACGAAGATCTCTGGCGCCGCCTTGACGAAGCGCGCCTGCGTCACGACGTACAGTGGCGCTGGGTGAAGGGCCACAACGGCCACGAGCTCAACGAGCGCGCCGACGAGCTGGCGCGCCGGGGGATCAAGGACGTTCTTGGCGCGACCTGATCGTTCAACGTTGAACTTCGTGACGACGCAGCCTAAGCTACGGCTTGTTCAGGGTTGAACAAGGAGGGGCGGTCATGGCGCCCATGATTGAAGAGCACCCCGAGGTGCAGGTGTTCGACGAGATCGGGATGATCGAGTGCGGGGTGCGCACGATCATCACCCGTTGCCTGCCGCTCGGCATGACCTACCCGCAGTTCGAGGTGATCAACTTCCTGGCCCGGCGCGGCGAGCGCCAGACGCCGGCGCAGATCGCCTGCGCCCTGCAGATGACGCCCGGCGCGATCACCAACACCCTGCAGCGGCTGGAGGCCACGGGCCTGGCGGCGGTGGAGCCCGACGCGGTCGACGGCCGCAAGAAGCGGGTCGGCATGACGCCGGCCGGCCGACAGGCCTACCAGCGCGCCATGGCGGCCATCAAGCCGCGCATGGCCAGCCTGCGCGAAGGCTTCACCAGCA
Organism: Phenylobacterium sp.; assembly: GCA_004799545.1. GTDB lineage: Bacteria > Pseudomonadota > Alphaproteobacteria > Caulobacterales > Caulobacteraceae > Phenylobacterium. Next base: position 365,143 of record SSMU01000005.1, on the reverse strand, counting down.
AGGAATTCCGCGAGGTGCTGCCGTTCCTGCGCGCGCTGCGGGTCTGGATGGAGGAGGCGACGCAGTCCGCCGCACCGGGGGCGCTGGCGGCCGAGTAGCCGTTTGCCGCAGTTGGGCGCTTCAGGCGGGCGTCTCAGCCTAGGCGCGCCGACTCAGCCGTGGCAGGCTCAGGCCATGGACACGCGGCAATTCACGCTTCGACCCTCGCCCTGGATCATGGCGGCGATCGCAGTCGTGCTGCTGGCCCTGCTCATCGTCGGGCCGGAGCGGCGCCAGGCCCGAGCGCTCGGCGGCTTTGTCGGCGGCGCGGCGGCGCTGTTCGCCGGCGTCGGCATGCTGTCGTTGCGGAACAAGCGGCCGCCTGTTTGAGCGGACCCCGGTCGCGGCTATGACTACCGTCCTAGGCGGCGGGAGGGCGCGCGATGCGCAAGGCTGAGCGGACCAAGGCCCTCTACGCCGGGTCGTTCGACCCGATCACCCGCGGGCACCTGGACATCATCGGCAAGGCGCTGATGACCTTCGACGCGGTGCATGTGGCGATCGGCACCAACGTCAAGAAGCAGCGGGCCTTCAGCGTCGAGGAGAGCTTGCGGCTGATCCGGCGCTCGGTGGTCGAGCTGTGGCCGGAGGCCGAGGCGGCCGGCGGCGAAGGCCCGTTGTTCGGGGGCGCGCTGGAGGTGGCCGAGTTCACCAACCTGAGCCTGATCCGCTATGCGCGGACGATCGGGGCGACCCACATCGTCCGCGGCCTACGCGAGGCCAGCGACTTCAACGAGGAGTTCAACCTGCACGGCGTCGCCGGGCGGATCGATCCCTCGATCCCGATGGTCCACTTCATCTGCGACGCGCCGTTCCTGCACGTCTCGTCGAGCACGGCCAAGGAACTGGACGCCATGGGCGAGGACATCGCCTGGCTGGTCATGCCCTCGGTGCAGGCGGCGTTCGCCGCGCGGCACGGCGGCAAGTAACGCGCCCATTCACATCGCGGTGCGCAGGGTGAGCAGTTCGGGGAACAGCTTCCGGTCCAGCGCCTTGGCCAGGTAGGAGACGCCCTCCGAGCCGCCGGTGCCGCGCTTGAAGCCGATGATCCGCTCGACGGTCTTCAGGTGGGTGAAGCGCCACTGCTGCAGGCGGTACTCCAGGTCGACCAGCTTCTCGCCCAGCTCGTAGAGGTCCCAATAGGCGGCGGTGTCGCGGTAGATGGCCAGCCAGGCGGCCTCGACGGCTTCGCTGGGCTCGTAGGGCTGGGTCCAGTCGCGGTCCAGGTGGTCGGCCGGGATGGCGAAGCCGCGGCGGGCCAGCAGGCGCAGGGCGTCGTCGTAGAGGCTGGGGGCCTCGAAGATGGTCTCCAGGTCGGCGCGCCGCTCGGGCTTTTCGTGCGCCTCCAGCATGCGGCGGTCCTTGGCGCCCAGCAGGAACTCCAGCTGGCGGTACTGGAAGGACTGGAAGCCGGAGCTGGCGCCCAGGCTGGCGCGGAAGTCGGCGTAGTCGCGGGGCGTCATGGTGGCCAGGATCTCCCAGGCCTGGATCATGTGCGCCTGGATGCGCGCCACCCGCGACAGGGTCTTGAAGGCGCCGCGCAGGTCGTCCTCGCGGATCTGCGCCTGGGCGGCGCGGATCTCGTGGATCGACAGCTTCAGCCAGAGCTCGGTGGCCTGGTGGATGACGATGAACAGCAGTTCGTCGTGCTCGTCGGTCGCCTGGGTCTGGGCGCCGAGCAGGGTGTCGAGTTGCAGGTAGTCGCCGTAATCCATGGCGCTGGGGCTTAGGCGCTCCGCGCGGCGATGGCCAGATGCGGCGGCGGCTTGAGCAGGGGCGGGCGGCGCCCTTCGGCGGATCGACATTCAGCATACGAGCGGCGAGAGTCCCGAATAGCCCTCCTCCATCGAGGAGGAGGGAGGCGCGAAGTCCGGCCCCGAAGTGACTGTCGATCCGTCCTAGGGAGAAGGCGCATCCGATGACGACCCTGATCGACGAAGGCCGGTTCGTGTCGGTCCATGGCCTGGACCAGTGGATCACCCTGCGCGGCCGCGACATCGCCAATCCGCCGCTGATGATCGTCACCGGGGCAGGCGCCGCCTTCAGCCCGATGGTGCCGGTGTTCGCGCCCTGGGAGGAGGCCTTCACCGTCGTGCAGTGGGACCAGCCGGGGGCGGGGGCGACGCTGGCCCGCCACGGCCCGGCGCCCGAGCCCTTCACCTACGACCGGCTGGCCCGCGACGGGATCGCGGTTGCGGAGGCGGTCTGTGCGCGGCTGGGCGTGGGCAGGGTCGCGCTGTTCGCCATCTCGGCCGGCACGGTGACGGCGCTGAAGATGGTGCGCGCCCGGCCGGACCTGTTCGCGGCTCGTCGGCAATGGTCAGGTGGTCGACTGGGCGGCGCAGGAGCGGGCGAGCTACGCGACGATCCTGGCGCGGGCCCGGGCGGCCGGCGACGCCGCCGCCGTCGCCGAGATCGAGGCGATCGGCCCGCCGCCCTGGACCGACATCGCCGCCGACATCGTCAAGGGCAGGTACGCCAACGCCACGACCGCGGCCGAGCAGGCGGTGCTCGACCCGGCGATGATGGCGGCGGTGCGCAACCCCCCGGCCGGCGCGGCCTACGTGGCGAGGGGGCTGCCGCCCGTTGACGCCTACGCCGCCGGGCTGGCGGCCTATGTGGCGCTCAAGCCGGAGCTGTCGGCGTTCAGGGCCCGCGACCTGGGGCCGACCTTCGAGGTCCCGATGGTCTTCCTGCAGGGCGGGGAGGACGCCCACACCACGGCGCCGGAGGTTGAGGCCTACGCCCGGGAGATCACCGCGCCCCGCGTGGTCTACGAGCCGATCGCCGAGGGCGGCCACATGTCGGTGTTCCTGGTCGAGCGGATGCTGCAGTTGCTCGTCCGCCACGTGCGGCCGCTGTTCGGCTGAGGCGCGTCACGCCACCTGCGGCCGCCAGGCGATGATCCCTTCCGTGCGGGCGCGGACCTCGGGGGAGGCCAGGCAGGTGGCGACCGCCTCGTAGCCCGGCGCGCCGGGATAGGGGGCGACACGGCTCGGCGGGCTGTGGTTGGCGGGGCAGAGCAGGACCTGCTCGTCCGGACCGACCTCGGCCAGGTCGAGGATGGCGTTGGAGCGGGTGAGCAGGACCAGCGGCCGGGCGCCCGGTCCGCGGGCGCGGAGTTGGCCGATCAGCGCTTCCTGGGTGGCCTGGTCGAGGCCCTGTTCGACCATGTCGACCACCAGGGCGGCGGGACCCTCGGCGTGCAGGCCGGCGAGCAGGCCGATCAGGGCGTCGCTCTCGCTGGCGCCATCCTCGACCAGCCAGGCGAGGGCCGCTGCGACGCGGGCCTTGAGGGCCGGGTCGGCGGCCAGCCGGGCGCGGGGCGCCGTGGCGCCGTCGGCCAGGCGGTCGAGGCCGAGGAAGGCCGCGCCGGGCAGGGTTTCGGCCAGGCGCTGGGCGAGCCGCGTCTTGCCGCTGCCCAGCGGGCCGATGATGTAGGTGAGCGGCTTGATCTCGCCGAGCTCGAAGCGCTCGCCGCCCCAGGGCCACGGCAGGTCGAAGGCGACGTGCGGACCGGCGGCGGGGGCCGTGAGGCGGGCGAGGTCGGCGGCGCCCGGGGCGCGGCCCTTGGCGAGGTCGACGCGAAGGCTGCAGACCTTGTCGATGGCGGCGGCGAGGTCGCGCATCCGACCCTCGAGGCTGGCCTGGTGGGCGGCGAGCGCCGGGGCCAGATCCTGCGGGTCGCCGGCCAGGACGCGGGCGGTCTGGGCGAGGCTTAGGCCCAGGGCGCGCAGCGCGGCGATCTGCCCGGCGCGGGCCATCTCGTCCGGCCCATAGGCGCGCCAGCCGGCGGCGGTGCGGACCGGGGTCACCAGGCCGCGCTGCTCGTAGAGCCGCAGGGCCTTGGGGGAGACGCCGAGCCGGCGGGCGGCCTCGGCGGGGTTCAGATATTCGGCGGAAGAGCTCACGACTCACCTCGTTGCTGGCTGACCGCTGTGCTTATCGGGGCAGCCCCAGGGGCCGGGTCAACTGGTGTTCGCAGGCGGGGGCGCGATAGGCTGCGGCGATGGGAACCCAGGGGGACATCGTGCTGCGCCGGGCGCGGGCAGAGGACGCGGCGGCGCTGCGGGTGATCCTGCACGACACCTTCGAGAGCACCTGGCGGCCGGCGATCACCGCCGAGGCGGCCGAGGCCTTCCGTCGCGAGGACCGGCCGAGCGTCTATGTCGGCGCACGCGGCCTGGCGTTCCAGGTCGCCGAGCGGGACGGGGCGGTGGTGGGCTTCGTCGACTGGGAGGGCGATTTCGTGAACGCCCTGCACGTCTTGGCGGCCCACGCGCGGACCGGGGTCGGGGCGCGGCTGATGGACAAGGCCGAGGCGGAGATCGCGCGGGCGGGCTTTGCGCAGGCGCGGCTGGAGACCGACACCTTCAACGCCCGCAGCCGGGCCTTCTACCGGGCGCGCGGCTATGTCGAGGCCGACCGCTATCCGGACCTGGAGTGGGCGAGCGGCCTGACCACGCTCTTGCTGGTGAAACCGTTGGCCTAGGGCGCCGGGACGACGTCCGGGACCCGGGCGGCGGCGTCGACCGCCGCGCCGTCGGCGCAGAACGGGCCGGCGTAGTAGGGCTCGCGGTAGCCGTCCGAATAGGGGCCTGTGTAGACCAGGTGACGGCAGGCCGGGGCGCTTTGGGCGTGGCCCTCGAAGGGGCCGACGTAGTGGCCGCGGACCCCGCGGTAGGGGTCGTAGTCGTAGGCATAGCCCCAGCCCTGGGCGCAGCCGGCGAGGCCGAGCGCGGCGGCGAGGACGAACAAACAAGCCTTCATGCGGGCGACGCCTTTCTGGCGGACCGTCGCGACTAGCACGGCCTCGGGTCGCGCGCCGCCACATTCCCCGCACGGGCGAACCCGCGCCTGGGGGCTTTCCCGGGTTTGCTCCCGCCGCGACGAACGCCCACAATGGCCGGATGAACAAGAACGTGGCCCCTTCGCGGGACGGTTTCGAGGACGCCGCCGTCGAGGTGGCGCGGCCCCGGCTCAACTATCCGTTCGACGAGACGCCCAAGGTCGGCGAGGCGGTGGACGTGGCGCCGGGGGTGAAGTGGCTGCGCATGCCGCTGGGCGGCTCGCTGGCCTTCATCAACGTCTGGGCGCTCGAGGATGGCGCCGGCTGGGCGATCGCCGACACCGGCATGGGCGGCTCCGACACCATGGAGGGCTGGCGCAAGGCGTTCGCCGGGCCGCTGGCCGGCAAGCCGGTGACGCGGGTGTTCGTCACCCATATGCATCCGGACCATATCGGGATGGCCGGCTGGCTGACCCGGCGCTTCCACTGCCGGCTGTGGATCAGCCGGCTGGAGTTCCTGATGTGCCGCTCGCTGGCCGCCGACACCGGCCGCGAGGCGCCGCCGGACGCCCTGGAATTCTACAAGGCGGCGGGCTGGGACGCCGAGGCGCTGGAGACCTACCGCGCCCGGTTCGGCGGCTTCGGCCGGGCGCTGCACGCCCTGCCGGACAGCTTCCACCGCATCCGCGACGGCGACGAGATCAAGATCGGCGCCCATGTCTGGCGGGTGGTGGTGGGCTCCGGCCACAGCCCCGAGCACGTCTGCCTTTACTGCCCGGACCTGAAGCTGATGATCAGCGGCGACCAGGTGCTGCCGAAGATCTCCTCCAACGTCTCGGTGTTCCCGACCGAGCCGGACGGCGACCCGCTGACCGAGTGGCTGCGGACGCTGGCGGAGATCAAGGGCCGGGTGCCGGACGACGTGCTGGTGCTGCCGGCCCACAACGAGCCGTTCCACGGCCTGCACGCCCGCATCGACCACCTGATCGCCGGCCACGAGCGCGGCCTGACCCGGTTGCGGGCGCTGATCGCCGAGCCGAAGCGGGCGGTGGACGTGTTCCACGCCCTGTTCCGCCGCCGGATTGACGGCGGCCTGCTGGGCCTGGCCACCGGCGAGAGCCTGGCACACCTCAACTGCCTGATCGCCCGCGGCCAGGCCACGCGCCGGCGGGATGAGGCCGGGGTGGATTGGTACCAGGCGCTCGCCTAAGACTGACGTCGCAAAACGGGAGGGACCGGGCGATGACCGAGCACGTGCTCATCGAGAAGGCGGACGGCGTGCTCACCCTGACGCTGAACCGGCCGGAGAAGAAGAACGCGCTCACGCCGGCCATGTACGCCGCGCTGGGCGATGCCATCGACCATGCGCCGGACGACCCGGACGTGCGCTGCATCCTGATCCAGGCCAACGGCGACATGTTCACCGCCGGCAACGACCTTTCCGACTTCGCCGCGGCCAATCGCGGCGAAGGCCCCCAGAGCGGCGAACGCCGCGGCGGCAGCGCCCTGATCACCGCCCTGGCGCGGGCCAAGACCCCGATCGTGGCGGCGGTGCAGGGCCGCGCGGTGGGGGTGGGCGTCACCATGCTGCTGCACTGCGACCTGGTGTTCATCGCCGAGGACGCGCTGCTGACCACCCCGTTCGTGAACCTGGCCCTCGTGCCGGAAGCGGCGTCGTCGATCCTGCTGCCGGCCCGCATCGGCCATGCGCGGGCCTTCTCGATGTTCGTGCTGGGCGAGGCGGTGAGCGGCAAGACCGCCGCCGAATGGGGGATCGCCAACGCCGCCCTGCCGGCCGGCGAGGTTAAGGTCCGCGCCCGCGCCGCCGCCGAGGCCATCGCGTCCAAGCCGCCGTCGGCCGTGGCGATCACCAAGGCGTTGATGCGTGACGCCCAGCGCTACCTCGACCGCATCGCCGAGGAGGGCGGCCACTTCACCGCCCAGCTGAAGACCCCGGAAGCCAAGGAGGCCTTCGCGGCCTTCGCGGAGAAGCGGCCGGCGGACTTCTCGAAGGCCGGCAAGCGGGAGCCGGCGTGAGCAACGCCCACCGCCGTCATCCCACGGTCGGCCGAAGGCTGATCCGTGGGACCCAAGCCGAATCCGGCTTGGGCGCAGGACAATCTCAGATTCAGCTTGGGTCCCACGGACCGCCCCGGCGGGCGACCGTGGGATGACGATTGAGGGGAGGAGTTAGACCATGTCCCTGCAAGGAAAGACCCTGTTCATCACCGGCGCGAGCCGGGGGATCGGCGAGGCGATCGCGCTTCGGGCGGCGCGCGACGGGGCCAATGTGGTGATCGCCGCCAAGACCGCCGAGCCGCATCCGAAGCTGCCCGGCACGATCTACACCGCCGCCAAGGACATCGAAGCGGCGGGCGGCCAGGCCCTGCCGCTGGTGGTCGACGTGCGCGACGAAGCCTCGGTGATGGCCGCGGTCGAGCAGGCGGTGGCGCGGTTCGGCGGCATCGACATCTGCGTCAACAACGCCTCGGCGATCTCGCTCACGCCGACGCTGGCCACCGACATGAAGCGCTACGACCTGATGAACCAGGTGAATGCGCGGGGCTCGTTCCTGACCTCCAAGGCCTGCCTGCCGCACCTCAAGAAGGCGGCCAATCCGCACGTGCTGATGATCTCCCCGCCGCTGGACATGAGCCCCAAGTGGTTCGCGGGCCACACGGCCTACACCATGGCCAAGTTCGGCATGAGCATGTGCGTCCTGGGGATGAGCGCGGAGTTCAAGGCCGACGGGGTGGCGTTCAACGCGCTGTGGCCGCGCACCGGCATCGCCACGGCGGCGATCCAGTTCGCGCTCTCGGGCGACGAGGGGATGCGCCGCTGCCGCAAGCCCGAGATCATGGCCGACGCGGCCCATGCGATCTTCAGCAAGAAAGCCAGCGCGTTCACCGGCAATTTCCTGATCGACGACAGCTTCCTCTACGGCGAGGGCGTGCGCGACTTCGACCAGTACCGCGTCGATCCGAGCATGGCCCTGATGCCGGACTTCTTCGTGCCCGACGACAGCGTTCCGCCGCCGGGGGTGACGCTGGACGCGGGCGCGCCGGCCCACGCATGAGCGAGGTCGCGAGCCTGGAGATCCGCGAGGCCACCGCCGCCGACGCCGGCCTGATCCTCGGCTTCATCCGGGAGTTGGCCGACTACGAGCGGCTGCTGCACGAGGTGGAGGCCACCGAGGGCGACGTGGTGCGCGACCTGTTCGGCCCGCACGCGCGGGTGTTCTGCGACATCGCCGAGCAGGATGGCGCGCCGGTGGGCTTCGCCCTGTGGTTCTACAACTACTCCACCTTCCGGGGGCGGCACGGGATCTGGCTGGAGGACCTGTTCGTCAGGCCGGATGCGCGGGGCTCCGGGGCCGGCAAGGCGCTCTTGAAAGGTCTCGCCCAGCGTTGCGTGGAACAGGGGCTGGCCCGGCTGGAGTGGGCGGTGCTGAATTGGAACGCGCCCTCCATTGCTTTCTACGACAGTCTCGGGGCTTCTGCTCTTGATGACTGGACCAGCCGGCGCTTGACTGGCGAGGCGCTGGCGAGGCTCGCCGGCGCCTGAGCCCAGGAGGCTGCGAGCAAGGTATGAGCACGCCGCCCAAGACCGTCCTGCACGCCACCGACGAAGAGGCCGAGGCGATCCGCGACGCGGTGCGCGCCGCCGATCCGGCCAGCCTGGGGCCCCGCCGCGCGCGCGCCGACCTCAGCCATGTGGCGGGCCTGGTCGCCCTGTTGCACGACGAGGCGGTGTCGGGGCCGATCTACGACCTGCCGCGGCCGATCACGCCGGACAGCGTCACCCGCTGGGTGGCCGAGGCCCAGGCGCAGGCCCTGGCCGGCGAGGGGCTGCTGTTCGTGACCCTCGACGAGGCCGGCGAGGTGGCGGGCTATTCGAAGATCACCGTCTGGCCGGAGCGGGCCTCGGCCGAGCTGGCCGGCGCCATGCGCGCCGACGCGCAGAACCAGGGTCAGGGCGGGGCAGGCGCGGCGCACACCTTCGGCTGGATGTTCGAGACCCTCGGCGTCGAGCTGATCGGCCTCACCGCCGCCATCGACAACGTCCGCTCCGCCAAGCTGATCGAGGCCGCCGGCTTCCGCCCGATGGGCGAGCGCGAGGTGACCAAGCCCGACGGGACGGTGCGCCGCTCCCTCTATTGGGAAATGATCCACGAGGAATGGCGCCAGCGGCACCGGCTGTAGGCCTAGCGGTGGCCGGCGACGGCGATCATCGCCTCACGGACGGAGCGGGCGGCGAGATCGGGGGCTTCCTGGGCGACTTGGTGGTCGGCGCCCTCGGCGACGACGACCCGGCCGGCCCGTGAGGCGGCGGCGAGGCGGGCCTGCGAGGCGGCCCAGCCGGCCTGGAAGGTCGAGGACAGGGCGGCCGAGGTCTTGCCGTGCTGGATGGCGATGACCGGCCGGTCGCCGAACATCGCCGGCGTGAGCACCGGGCGGTGGTCGGCGGGCGAGCGGCGATAGGCCTGGATCGCCTCGTCGAAGCCGGCGGCGGGCCGGGCGTAGACCGCCCGAAGTTGGTCGCGGGTGGTCGGCGGCAGGACATTCACCCAGGGCGGCGCCAGCTTGGCGAACGCCAGGCGCACGACGCCGAGCCGCCAGGCGGCGCCGAACGCGGCCGTCCTGGCGTCGGCGTCCCAGCCGTTCTGCGCGGGGACCGCGGCGAACCACAGCTGCGGATCGACACCGTCGAGGAACACGGCGCCGGCGGTCTGGTCGGGATGGCGGTCGGCGTAGCCGATGGCGATCAGGCTGCCGAACGATTCCGGCGCAAACAGATAGGGCCCGGGAACGCCGCCGTTGTGGAGCAGGGACTCGAGGTCCTGCACATGCTCGTCGAAGGTCAGCGGGCGCGCCGCCGGCGGGCTCCAGCCGAGGCCCGGCCGGTCGTAGCTGCAGACGTGGGCGAAGCGGGCGATCTTCGCCTGCAAGGCGTAGGAGACCACGGCGGGCGTGCCGCCCCCGGCGATCATCACCACCGTCGGGCCGCCGGCCGGGCCAGAGCAGAGCAGGTGCAGCTGGCGGCCCCCACCGACCGCGACCAGCTTCCCGGGCATGGGGACCTGACGGTCGTCACGGGCTTCCGAGGTGAGCTCGAAGACGCGGCCGGCCACCACCGCCGCGCCGAGCAGGCAGAGCAAGGCCAGCCCCCAGAACCGCCAGTCTCGCATCGCCGTAGGCCCCCGCCGCCGTTTCGCGCTCCACCTTAGCGGGCTTCTTTGCCCCGGCTACTGCGGGCCGAACACCGCTTCGACGAAGTTATGGTAGCTGGCGAGGACCTTGGGGTCTTCCTTGGCGATCTGCACGACCTGGTCGGGGATCAGCTTGAGGTGCTCCTCCATGGCCTGCGGGCTGGCCCCGCGCGAGATGGCGAATTCCCAGAAGATGTCGTGCGCCTTCTTCTCGAAGGCCGCCTGGTCGACCTTGGCCGGGCCATTGGCGAAGGCGGCGACCGTGGCGTCGTAGAAGGCGTGCATGTGCGGGTCGTTGATCCAGGAGGCCTGGTCGCCTTGCAGGCTGGCGGTGGTGGGGGCCGTCGCGGCGGGCGTCGCAGGCGGAGTCGACGCCGTCTGGCCGATCGGGGGATGGGCGGCCGCGGCGGTGGCGAAGGCGAGGCCGGCGGCCAGGGTCGCGAGGCGGGGGAGGGTCAGGCGCATGGGCGGTTCCTTTGTCCAGGCAAGGCTTCCCCGTCCCCGGAAAGGCCGGTTGTGGCCGGCCGTCCAGGCTGCTATCGCATGACAAGAAAGACGAACATGATGTAAAATATCTTTTACATCTCGTCCAGCCGATTTTCGCGAGGGGCCGATGTCGTTGCGTGAGAAGTCCGCCTGGATCGCCCTGGTCTCGGTGCTGCTGTGCTTCGGGGCCTATTTCGGCTCGATCGCCACGGGCCAGGTGCACCGCGGCCTGGAGACCATGCTGCTCTTGATGAAGTGCGTCGGCGCCTTCCTGGCCCTGCAGATCGTGCTGCAGGTCGTGGCGGTGCTGACCACGCCGAAGGATGGCCGCTCGCCCCGGGACGAGCGCGAGCAAGCGATCCAGGCGCGCTCGCACACCCTCGGCTACTACACGCTCGCCGTGCTGGTGGTGGGACTGGGTATCCCCGGCCACCTCGGCCACCCGGTGCCCGACCTGCTGAACTTCGCCCTGCTGGACGTGGTGGTGGCGGGGCTGGTGGTGTCCGTCGCCCAGATCATCATGTTCCGGCGCGGGGCCTGAAGGCTTGCCGCCGCCCATCGCCAACCAGATCCGCCGCCTGCGCTTCGAGGCCGGCGAGATGACCCAGTCGGAGCTCGCCGAGGCGATCGGCATGACCCGCCAGACGGTGGCCGCCATCGAGGCCGGCAAATATTCGCCATCGCTCGAAGCCGCCTTCCGCATCGCCCAGGTGTTCGGGGTGCGGCTGGACGAGGTGTTCCAGTGGACCGGGTGAGCTTCCCTCCCTTCTAGGGGAGGGTGGCGAGCGAAGCGAGACGGGTAGGGACGTGTGGGCCGGAGTTCTGACTCGGAGCCCGGTCGTGACTTCCCTACCCTGACCGCTGCGCGGTCTGTCCCTCCCCTCTAGGGGAGGGAAAGCTTCTGCGCCACGAAGACGTCCTGCGACTGGATCGGCTTTTCCGGCCATTCCCCGTCGAAGCGGGCGATGATCTCCAGGCCGCGGGCGGCGAAGGCGGCCAGCACGTCCGGCTCGTCATAGGCGATCGAGGCTTCCGGCAGGTCGGGGAACTCGGTCCAGTAGCCGTCGCCGCGGTGCTGGTAGGTGAAGGCGCCGTGGCCGGCGGCGCTGACCACGCGGCGTTCGGGGGTCATCACATAGTAGGAGATCACGCAGCGGGCGCCGGGCTTCATCACCCGGGCGATCTCGCTCAGGTAGTTCTCCATGTCGGCCGGGAACATGTGGGTGAACACCGAGCTCAGCACGACGACGTCGAAGGTCGCGTCCGGATAGGGGAAGACGAACTGGCTGGCGGCGTTGGCGCCGGTCGGGCGGTAGCGGTCGCTCTTCAGGTCGACCAGGCGGAAGCGGAAGTTCGGATGGCGGGCGGTGATCCGCCGGCACCAGCGGATGGCCACCGGCATGATGTCGAAGCCGTCATAGGCGCCTTGCGGGCTCAGGTAGTCGGTGAGCGGGATCGCCAGCCGGCCGATGCCGCAGCCGACGTCCAGGACGTGGTGCTCGGGCTTCAGGCCGTTGGCGACGAGGAAGTCGCGCAACTCGGCGCCCGAGGCGTGGAAGTCATTGCTGCTGGAGGTCACCAGGCGCCAGAGCCGGCGGGGCGGCGTCAGCGGCGAGCGCCGGCGCCCGGCCGCCCATTCCGCGGCGTCCAGCAATCCCCCACGGCCGACCTCATAGGCGGCGCGGCCCCATTTCCGGACGACGCGGGGCAGGGCTTGCTTGAAGGTCATGACACGCTGGGGCGACGGGCCTCCCCCACCGAGCGGATGGGGGAGGCGGTTGTCAGGCCGGTTGCTTCTGTTGCTGGTTCTGCTGCGAGCCGGCCATAGGCGCGCGGTTCAGGTCGAAGAACTTGGGCGCCATCTTCGGCACGGCTTCGGAGAGGATGGTGTCCACCGTCCAGGCCTCGCCCTCGGGCTTCGAGCAGGTCTCGATGGGCCGGGGCTGGGAGTAGAGCATGATGTTCTCGCCGGAGACCCCGAAGATCTGGCCGGAGACGTTGGCCGCGCCCGGCGAGACCAGGGCCACGGAGAACCGAGCCGGTTGGTCGGCGCGGATCTTCTCGGCCATCACGGCGCGGCGGGCGGCGGCGGCCTCGTCCTTGATCGGCACCGATTGGGTCATCCGCGTCCAGGCGACGGGGGCGATGCAGTTGGAGCGCACGTTGTTGCGGGCGCCCTCCATGGCGATGATCCGCGACAGCCCGGCGATGCCCATCTTGGCCGCGCCGTAATTGGCCTGGCCGATGTTGCCGAACAGGCCCGAGGTCGAGGTGTAGAGCATGTAGGCGCCGTCGTTCTGGTCGCGGAAATGCTCGATGGTGGCGCGGCAGACGTTGAACGAGCCGCGCATGTGGACGTCGATCACCCGATCCCAGTCGTCCTCGCTCATCTTGTGGAACATCACGTCGCGCAGGATGCCGGCCGGATTGATCACGGCGTGCAGGCCGCCGAAGCTGTCCATGGCCTGCTCGACCATGCCCTGGACGGCCTTGTAGCTGGTGACGCTGTCGGAGTTGGAGACGGCCTCGCCGCCGGCGGCGCGGATCTCCTGGGCGACCGCTTCGGCGGGGCCCGCAGAGCCTTCGTCCTCGCCCTTCAAACTGCCGCCCAGGTCGTTGACCACGACCTTCGCGCCTTGCTGGGCGGCGATCAGGGCGCAGTCGCGTCCGATGCCGTTGCCGCCGCCTGTAACCAGGACCACCTTGCCGTCCAAAACGCCCATCGGAGTATCTCCCTAATCAATGGGCAGACAGTTATTCGAGGCGGTCCGCCTTGCGCAAGGCGGGAAACAGACGGGCCCAGACCCCGGTGACGATCAGGGCGCCGACCCCGCCGAACAGGGCCGCGCCGACCGGACCCAGGAAGCGGGCCACCACGCCGCTCTCGAATTCGCCGAGCTCGTTGGAGGCGCCGATGAAGACGGAGGAGACGGCGGCCACCCGGCCACGCATGGGGTCGGGGGTGACCAGCTGGATCAGGGTCTGGCGGACATAGACCGAGAGCATGTCGGCGCCGCCGAGGAAGGCCAGGGCCACCACCGAGAGCCAGAGGTTGCGCGACAGGGCGAAGACGCAGGTGGCGAGGCCGAACACCGCGACCCCGCCGAACATGAACACGCCGGCCTTGTGGCGGATCGGGTTGGCGGCGAGCCACAGGCCCACCACGGTGGCGCCGATGGCGGGGCCCGAGCGCAGGATGCCGAAGCCCTGCGGCCCGGCCAGCAGCACGTCGCGGGCGAACACCGGCAGGAGGGCGGTGGCGCCGCCCAGCAGCACGGCGAACAGGTCCAGCGAGATCGCCCCGAACACGATCTTCTGGTCCCAGACGTAGCGCAGCCCCTCCTTCATCAGGGTCCAGCGGGAGCCGGGTTGGACGACCGGCCGGGTCGGCTTGCGGATCATCAGCGTGGCGCCGGCCGAAACCACGTACAGCACGAAGGTCGCGGCGAAGGCGTAGGCCGGCGAGATCGCCACCAGCAGGCCGCCGACCGCGGGGCCGGCCACCGAAGCGGTCTGCCAGGCCAGCGAATTCCAGGCGATGGAGCGCGGCAGGAGCTTGCGGGGCACCAGCATGGGCCCGAGCGCCGTGCTGGCCGGGGCGAAGAAGGCCCGCGCCGCGCCGAACGCCGCGGCGACGACCAGCATCAGCGGCACGGTGGCGGCGTGGTTCCAGGCGGCGACGGCCAGCACCAGCACGCTCAGCATCTCGCCGGCGTAGCAGACCAGCAGCACGGTCTTGCGGTCGTGGCGGTCGGCGGTCTCGCCGGCGGGCAGGGTGAGCAGGAAGACGGGTGCGAAGGCGGCCAGGCCCAGCATGCCAACCAGGAAGGCGCTCTCCTCGACCGAGCGGCCGGCGCCGCGGGCCAGCGCATACATCTGCCAGCCCATGGCCACGCTCTGCACCTGCGCGGCGAAGGACCCCGTCCAGCGCGAGCACCAGAAGAAGAGGTAGTCGCGTTCCTTGAGGAGCGCGCGGGCGGAGGGGACGATGTCCTGGTCGGTCGGGTCGGCCATGGGCGGTGGAGACCCTGCCTTGCGTCGCGTCGCACTGCAATGAGGTTGACGCGACCGCCCCCGCACCTTACCTGCGCGCTTCCCGTTGGCGGCTGGAGGCCCCGACATGCGACTGCGACGAACCGGAGCGCGCGGCCTGTAGCCGCTGAACCTTATGGCCGGCCAGGGCATTGAGCCCGTCCGGGCCCGTCGTCACCCCCAAGTCGCAGATCGCACATGATAAATCTGAAGTCCCACGCGGCGCACCTTGCGCCCAGCGTCATCCCCGAACAGCCCGCCGACGCCGGCGCGGCCGACGCCCTGATCGATCGGGCCTTCGGGCCGGGCCGGTTCACCAAGGTCTCCGAGCGGGTGCGCGAGTTCGCGGAGTTCGCGCCGGAGCTGTCGTTCTGCGCCTGGCGCGAGGGTCGGCTGGTGGGGGTGGTTCGCCAATGGCGGGTGCGGGCGGGCGAGACGCCGGTGGTGTTCTTGGGCCCCATCGCGGTGGAGGCCGAGGCGCGTTCGGGCGGCGTTGGCGCGATGCTGGTCCACCGGGCCTGCGCCGCGGCCAGGGCGGCCGGCGAGACGGCGATCGTGCTGGTCGGCGACGCGCCCTATTTCGGGCGCTGGGGTTTCTCGGCGGCCCTGGCCAAGGACGTCCGCCTGCCGGGCCCGGTGGACCCGAAGCGGGTGCTGGCCACGGCCTTCACCGCCGAAGGCGAGCAACTGTCGGGCCCGATCCAGCCGCTCTGAGGAGCGAAGGAGATCCCAGATCGGCGGTTGATAGGTCGCGCCGATTTTTTTTGGGCCACGAACCCACACGAAAAACACGAACGCGTCCTCCGCGCGGCAGCGCGCAAACCCTGCCTGCAGCGCCTGGATGGATCGCGCCTGCGGCGCAGCCGGTTGGCGCCGTTCGTGTTTTTCGTGTGGGTTCGTGGCCAATCAAAACCGCGACGCCGCCGCTCCGGCCTATCCTGGTCGTTCTCTGCTTCCGTCGAACCCCTAGCCCACGCAGGCGAGCGCCCCTACCTTGCCCGCATGGCGGGCGGGACGTCCAAGATCGACGAGGTCGCGCAAGCGGCGAAGCAGGCGCCGGGGCGGGGGTTGCCGCCGGTGCATCTGTGGAACCCGGCGCACACGGGCGAGATCGACATCGTCATCGCCAAGGACGGCAGCTGGCGCCACGAGGGGGCCCGGATCGGCCGCGAGGCGATGGTGCGGCTGTTCTCCACCATCCTGCGCAAGGATGACGACGGCATCTACCTGGTCACCCCGGTAGAGAAGCTGAAGATCACCGTCGAGGATGCGCCGTTCGTGGCGGTGCGGGTCGATGCGGCGACGGGCGAGGGCGGCCAGCCGACCTTGCGCTTCCTGACCAACGTCGGCGACGAGGTGGAGGCCGGGCCGGCGCACGCCATCCGGGTGCAGGTCGACGGATCGGGGGAGCCGCGGCCCTACCTGCACGTCCGCCGCGGGCTGGAGGCGTTAATCGCCCGGCCGGTGTTCTACGAGCTGGTTGAGCTGGGCGAGACGCGCGGCGACGAGCTGGGGGTGACCTCGAACGGCGCCTGGTTCGCCCTCGGTCCGGCGGCGGGCCTGTGAACCCGCACGCGCCGCCCGGCGAGGTCCGCGAATGGGTCGCCAGCCACCTCGATCCGCTCGAGGAGGGCGATCCCGCCACCACGCTCCACAACTCCGACCACGACCTCTTGCCCGGCTGGTCGCCGCCGGACACCCCCCTGACCCCGGCCTCGGTGCTGGTGGCCCTGGTGCAGCGGGGCCTCAGCCTGTCGGTGATCCTGACCCGGCGGTCGGACACCCTGCGCCGCCACACCGGCCAGATCGCCCTGCCCGGCGGCCGGCGCGATCCTGGCGAGACGCCCTGGCAGACGGCGCTGCGCGAGGCGCACGAGGAGGTCGGCCTCGACCCGGCCTTCGTGTCGCTGGCGGGCCTGTCGACGCCCTACCGCACCGGCACGGGCTATCTGATCACCCCGGTGGTAGGGTTCGTGCGGCCGGGCTTCACGCTGACGGCCAACCCCGACGAGGTGGCCGACATCTTCGAGACGCCGTTCGGGTTCCTGATGGACCCCGCCAACTATGAGCAGCAGGAGCGCGCGCTGCCCACCGGCGAGCTCAGGCGCTTCTATGCCGCCACCTATGAGGACCGCTACATCTGGGGCGCCACGGCCGGCATCCTGCGGGCGCTCTACGACCGGCTCTATGGAGCGGCCGTTGCCTGAGGCGATCCTCACCCGCGGCGTGCTGTTCGCCGTCCCCTTCGTGGTCTGGCTCATCTGGTGGGCCTGGTCGACGCGGAGCGGCCGGCCGATGGGCTCGACGCCCTGGCCCTGGCTGTTCGCGGCCGGCGCCTTCCTGGTCGGGATTTCGTTGATGGCCGGCGCCATCTTCCATAGGGACAACCGCGGCGAGGTCTATGTGCCCGCCGAGGTCACCCCCTCCGGCCAGGTGGCCAAGGGCCATTTCGAGGAGCGCGCGCCGAAGCGGCCATGACCGAGAGCCTGGGCCAGCGACCCTGGATGACCGCAGCGGAGACCGCCGCGGTGATGGACGCCTTGGAGGCGGCGGGCGGGGCGGACTGCGCCCGCTACGTCGGCGGCTGCGTGCGCAACGCCCTGATGGGCCAGCCGGTGGGCGACATCGACATCGCCACGGTGCTGACGCCCGATCGGACCGCGGCGGCGATCGAGGCGGCGGGGCTGAAGGCCGTGCCGACCGGCGTCGAGCATGGCACGGTGACCGCGGTTTCGGGCGGCAAGCCGTTCGAGATCACCACCCTGCGCCGCGACGTGGAGACCGACGGCCGCCGCGCGGTGGTGGCCTTCACCACCGACTGGGCTGAGGACGCCCAGCGCCGCGACTTCACGCTGAACGCCCTCTACGCCGACCGCGACGGGACGATCTTCGACTATTCGGGCGCGGGCGTCGCCGACGCCAAGGCCGGGCGGATCGTGTTCGTCGGCGAGGCCGAGCAGCGGATCCGCGAGGACTACCTGCGCATCCTGCGGTTCTTCCGGTTCCAGGCCTGGTACGGCAAGCACGAGCCGGACGCGGACGCGGTGGCCGCCTGCACGGCGCTGAAGGCCGAGGTCGCGACCCTGGCGGCCGAGCGGATCTCCAAGGAGCTCCTCAAGCTGTTCGCGGCCGACGATCCGCGGCCCGCCGTCGAGCTGATGGTCAGGACCGGCGTGCTGGAGATGGTGCTGCCGGAGCCGATCCACCTCGACCGGTTCAAGGGCCTGGTGGAGATCGAGGGCGACCAGCTGTTCGAGATCGAGCCGGTGCTGCGGCTGGCGGCCCTGCTGCCCGACGACCAGCTGATCGCCGCCCGCTACGCCGAGCAGCTTCGGCTCTCCAACGCCGAGCGCGACCGGATCGTGGCGGCGCTCGCGCCGACCCCGGCGCTGAAGAGCTGGATGAGCCCGCGCGAGATCCGCCGGGCCATCTACCAGTCGGACCACGCCACCTTCCGCGACCGCGCCAAGCTGGCGTGGGCGAAGGCCGGCCGGACCGCCGTGACACCGCAGTGGCGCGGGATGATCGCCCTGGCGGAAGGCTGGGTGCGGCCGACCTTCCCGCTGACCGGCGCCGAGGTGATGGCCGCCGGCGTCCCCAAGGGGCCGATGGTCGGCGCGGTGCTGCGCGAGGTGGAGGCCTGGTGGATCGACCACGACTTCATCGACGACAGGATGAGCGCGGTCGAGAAGCTGAAGTCGGTGGCCCAGGGGATGGCGTATTGAAGATCGGCGTCCTGAAGACCGGGCGGCCGCCGAAGCCGGCCATCGAACGGTTCGGGACCTATCCGGAGATGTTCGAGCAGCTGCTGGGCCGCGACGCCTATGCCTGGCGGACCTATGCGGTGGACGAGGGCGAGCTGCCGGCCAGCCCCACCGACTGCGACGCCTACATCGTCACCGGCTCCTCGGCCGGGGTCTATGACGACCTGCCGTGGATCGCGCCGGCCATGGACTTCCTGCGGGCGGCCAAGGGCAAGGTGGGGCTGGTCGGGGTCTGCTTCGGCCACCAGCTGATGGCCCAGGCGTTCGGCGGCCAGGTGATCAAGTCGCCCAAGGGCTGGGGGGTCGGCGAGCACGTCTATGAGCTGATGGCCGCCGAGCCCTGGATCGGCGAGCGGCCCTTGCGCATCCGCCTGCCGGCCTCGCACCAGGACCAGGTGGTGGCGAAGCCGCCGGGGGCCGAGGTGTGGGTCGCCTCGGAGTTCACCCCGTTCGCAGGCCTGGTGTGGCCGGGCGAGCGGGCGCTATCGATCCAACCGCACCCGGAATTCGACCCGGCCTTCGCCATGTCGCTGATCGAACACCGTCGTGGGAACCCCTATCCGGATGAGCAGGCCGACGCCGCGATCGCCTCCTATTCAGGCGCCGACGACCGCGAACGGGTGGGCGGCTGGATCAAACAGTTCCTGGCGCAAGCAACCTCTTGACGCGGGCGGCCGTTGAGGCTGGAAAGCCGCGGGGGCATTCACCGGGGACCAGCCATGAAGAGTTGGAAGTTCGTCATCGTCGGGGCCGCGGCCATCGCCGCGCTGGCCATCGGCATGGGCGCCCAGGCCGCGCCCCAGGCCGACGACCTGCAGCTGCTGATCAACATGCTGAGCAACCCGCTGGGCTGAGGCCTGGCTGAGTCCTATTTCCAGGCCACCATCGGCGGCATGGAACTTAGGATGGTCTCGATGTTGCCGCCGGCCTTCAGGCCGAACATGGTCCCGCGGTCGTAGAGCAGGTTGAACTCCACGTAGCGGCCGCGGCGCAAGAGCTGCTCGGCCCGGTCGTCGTCGGTCCAGGGCTCGCTCATCCTGTGGCGGACGATCTTCGGATAGACCTCGAGGAAGGCCTCACCGACGGCCCGGGTGAAGGCGAAGTCGCGCTCGAAGTCGCCGGAGTTGTGGCGGTCGTAGAAGATGCCGCCGACGCCGCGGGTCTCGCCCCGGTGGGGCAGGAAGAAGTACTCGTCGCACCAGGCCTTGTACTTGCCGTACCAGTCGGGATCGAAGGCGTCGCAGGCGCCCTGCAGGGCGGCGTGGAACAGCACCGCGTCGTCGGCCTGCTGACTGCGCTGTTCGTCGAGCATGGGGGTGAGGTCCGCGCCGCCGCCGAACCAGCTCTCCGCCGTCGACAGGAAGCGGGTGTTCATGTGGACGGTGGGCACGCGCGGGCTGCGCGGATGGACGATCAGGCTGATGCTGGCCGAGACATAGGAGGGGTCCTTGTCCGCGCCCGGCATGGTCTTGGCCATCTCGGGAGAGAATGTCGCGGTCGCGGCCGAGGTGTGGACGCCGGCCTTTTCGAAGAGGCGACCTGAGAAGAAGCCGCCGATCCCGCCGCCGACCCCGGTCTCCCGCGTCCAGGGGCGGAAGTCGAAGCGGCCGGGTTCGTCCGGATAGAGGTCGCCTGAATAAAGCTCAGGGGGCGCCTCGTCCTCCAGCCGCTCCAGCTCGGCGCAGATGCGCTGCTGCAGGCTCTCGAACCAGGCCTTGGCGCGGTCGCGCCGCGCCAGCACGTCGGGGGGCAGGATGGACATAGCACCTGCTACCGCCTTCAGGCCCCGCTTGGGAAGCCGGCGGTCTGCCGGAGGGCCTCGCCGATGGCTATGGCGGCGGCGGTGACGACGTTCAGGGAACGGGCGCCGGCGACCAGCGGGATGGCAAGCCTGGCGTCTGCCACGTCGTGCACCTCGTCGGGGACCCCGGCGCTCTCGCGGCCGAGCAGCAGGATGTCGTCGTCGCGGAACGTGAATCCGTGAAGCGGCTGGGCGGCGCGGGTGGTCAGCAAAATGATCCGCCCGCGCCGGTTCGTGAGAAATTCGCCCCAGCCGGCGTGGCGCGTCACCTCGGCCTGGGCCTCGTAGTCCAGGGCCGCGCGGCGCACGGCGCGGTCGGAAAGCGGGAAGCCGCAGGGCTCGATCACGTCCACTGGGACGCCGAGGCAGGCGCCCAACCTGAGGGCCGCGCCAAGGTTTTGCGGAATGTCCGGTTGAAAAAGCGCCAAACGCATTCTAAGCGATCCGCCACGGGATGGACCGGGGCATATAGAGACGAATCACCGAAGCGCCGTGCGGGAGTTTCGCCAGGCGCATCCGGTGACTTGATCTTGCCCCCAACCTCGTCCCCGCGAGCGGCCCTTTACCAGGCGTCTGGACGGGTCCAAAGGCTGAGCGCCCGCCTCCCCGGCGGGTCTCGAATTGAAGGGTAGCTTTAGGTGTCCGACACCGTCGTGCGCACGAACCCCGATCCGCAGGCTCCAGGCGAAGATCCGAATCGCCGCGACTTCATCCACATCGTAGCCAGCGTCGCGGCGTTGGGCGCCGTGGGCGGCCTCGCCTGGCCGTTCATCGACCAGATGAACCCGGCCGGCGACACCCTGGCGTTGGCGTCCATCGAGTTCGACCTCTCCAAGGTCGTCGAGGGCCAGCAGGTGGCGGTGAAGTGGCGCGGCAAGCCGCTGTTCGTGCGCTATCGCACCCCGGCCGAGATCGCCGCAGCGGTGAAGGACGACCACGCCGATCTGCGCGACCCGCAGACCGACGAGAGCCGCCACAAGCCCGGCAAGCCGCAGTACCTGATCCTGATCGGCGTCTGCACCCACCTGGGCTGCGTGCCGAACTTCAAGGGCGGCGACTACGGCGGCTGGCTCTGCCCCTGCCACGGCTCGGTCTACGACACCTCCGGGCGGATCCGTAAGGGCCCGGCGCCGAAGAACCTGGCGGTGCCGGACTACGCCTTCCTCTCCGACACCAAGATCAAGGTGGGCTGACGCAGATGAGCGGACATTCCACTTACGAACCGAAGACCGGCTTCGAACGCTGGCTGGACATGCGCCTGCCGGTGATCCGGATGGCCTACGACACCGTCCTGACCTTCCCGACGCCGAAGAACCTCAACTACTGGTGGACGTTCGGCGGGATCCTATCGCTGTGCCTGGGCATCCAGATCGTCACCGGCATCATCCTGGCGATGCACTACGTGCCGCACGTGGATTACGCCTTCAACTCGGTCGAGCGGATCATGCGCGACGTCAACTACGGTTGGCTGGTCCGCTACATCCACGCCACCGGCGCCTCGATGTTCTTCCTGGCGGTCTACATCCACATCTGCCGCAACCTCTACTACGGCTCCTACAAGGCGCCGCGCGAAGTGCTGTGGATCCTCGGCTGCGTGATCTACCTCCTGATGATGGCGACGGCCTTCATGGGCTACGTCCTGCCCTGGGGCCAGATGAGCTTCCACGGCACGGTTGTGATCACCAACCTTTTCGGCGCCATCCCCGTCATCGGTCCCTCGATCACCACCTGGCTGTGGGGCGGCTTCGCGGTCGACGACCCCACGCTGAACCGCTTCTTCTCGCTGCACTACCTGCTGCCGTTCGTGATCGCCGGTGTCGTGGTGCTGCATATCTGGGCGCTGCACGTGCCGGGCAACAACAATCCGACCGGCGTGAACGTGAAGTCCAAGGAGGACACCGTCCCCTTCCATCCGTACTACACGGTGAAGGACGGCTTCGCGATTTCGGTCTTCCTGATCCTGTTCGGCTTCTTCGTGTTCTGGTTCCCGACCGCGCTGCTCTCCCCGGACAACTCGATCCCGGCCAACCCGCTGGTGACCCCGGCGCACATCGTGCCCGAATGGTACTTCCTGCCATTCTACGCGATCCTGCGCAGCATCCCGAACAAGCTGGGCGGCGTGATCATGATGTTCAGCGCAATCGCGGTGCTGTTCGTCCTGCCGTGGCTGGACACCTCCAAGGTGCGCTCCATGCGCTACCGGCCGACCATCCGGCTCTACTTCTTCATCTTCCTGCTGGTCTGCCTGGTGCTGGGTTTCTGCGGCGCGCATGAGCCGGCCGAGCAGGTGATCCCCGGCGTCACCACCTTCACGCTGGGCGACTACGACCTGAACACCATGGTCTGGCTGTCGCGGGTCGCGGCGCTCTACTACTTCGCCTACTTCCTGTTGATCACCCCGATCATGGGGCTGACCGAGACGCCCCTGCCGGTTCCGGAATCGATCTCGGAACCTGTCCTGTCGCATCCCGCCAGCGGTTCGGCCCAAGCGGCCGCCGCCTCGAACAAGGGTTGAGCCCACGATGCTGCGCAAAGGTTTGACGCTCGCGGCGTTTGGGCTGGCCCTGGTCGCCGGTCCGGCGATGGCCGCCACAA
Organism: Phenylobacterium sp.; assembly: GCA_004799545.1. Lineage (GTDB taxonomy): Bacteria > Pseudomonadota > Alphaproteobacteria > Caulobacterales > Caulobacteraceae > Phenylobacterium. The sequence goes on along the minus strand of SSMU01000005.1, from coordinate 342,428 downwards.
CGCAGGCGGAGCTGAAGGACATCCACTGGTCGTTCGAAGGCCCGTTCGGCAAGTTCGACCAGGTCCAGCTGCAACGCGGCTACAAGGTCTATCGGGAGGTCTGCTCGGCCTGCCACTCGATGAACCTGATGTACTTCCGCAACCTCGGCCAGAAGGGCGGACCGTTCTACGATCCGAAGTACCCGAACCCGAACGAGAACCCCTATGTGAAGTCGCTGGCCCACGACATCCAGGTCGGCGACATCGACCAGGACACCGGCGACCCCGTCAAGCGCCCGGCGACCCCGGCCGACAAGTTCGCCGCCCCCTTCCCGAACGAGGTCGCCGCGGCCGCCTCGAACGGCGGCAAGGCGCCGCCGGACCTGTCGGTGATGGCCAAGGCGCGCGAGGGCGGGCCGGCCTACATCTATTCGATCCTCACCGGCTTCGTGACGCCGCCGGCCGGCCTGACCATCCCGGCGGGCAAGTACTACAACCCCTACTTCCCCGGCGACCTGTCGGGGTCGTGGACGGGCTCGCCGGATCATGTGCCGCAAGGTGGGGTGATCGGCATGCCGCCGCCGCTGGCGCCGAACAAGGTGACCTTCGACGACAAGACGCCCTCGACGGTGGCCAACCAGGCCCGCGACGTGGCCGCCTTCCTGGCCTGGGCCGCCGAGCCCAAGATGGAAGAGCGCAAGCAGTTCGGCCTGGGGGCGATGATCTACCTGGTGATCTTCAGCGTCCTGCTGTGGTTCAGCTACCGCCGCATCTGGCGCAACGTCGCCCACTAGGGGACGGCGCGAACTCGGCGATCAGGGGCCTCGGCGCGAGCCGGGGCCCTTTTCGTTGGGCGCGATCAGCAGCTGGCCGCCGGGGATGTCGAGGCGCACGCGCAGGTCGTGGAAGAGGGGCGCACCCAGCAGGCCCGCGACGGTGGGGTCGGAGGAGGTCTCGAGGCCGGCCAGGACGTCCTCGAACCGGCGGCCGGCGAAGGTGAGCCCGGCGAGCTTCGCCCGCAGCACCCCGTTCGGATAGAGCTCCTTCGGCTTGGCCGCGCCGCGCACCGAGGCCGCCGTGTCGCTGAGCCGGACGGGGGCGTCGGCGCCGGTGGAGAGCGCGAAGCTGGCGGTGAGGCTGCGGGCGCCGTCCGAGGCCTTGGCCTCCAGGGTCGGGACCCCGGCTGTCATCCGCAGCGGCAGGCTGACCGCGCGGCCGAAGGCCGGGGCGGCGCCCGGCGCGCTGAGCCGCAGGCGGCAGGGGGTGAAGCTGAGGTCGGCCACCCAGGCCTTCAGCACGTCGGCCCCGATGACCCCGGCGATCGGGGTGGGGAAGAGGCCGGTGCGGACGTCGAGGTCCTTCACGGCGATGGCGACATTAGGCTGGACGGCGCCGGCCAGGGCCACGTCGGCGGTCAGCGCCGTCGCCTCGAACCCCGCGCCCTGCGCCTGGGTCTCGGCCAGCACGGTCTGCGGCTCGGCGGAATCCAAGATGTAGTCGCCGGCCACGCCCGCCACCTCGGCGGGGACCACCACGACGCCCTTCTCGAACCAGCAGGCGGTCTCGCCCGCCTGGGCGGCGGTGGCCGCGGCGGCGGCTGTCAGGGCGAGGAGGAGGAGCTTGAGACTCATGGGGCGAAGCTGACGATACGCGCTTCGGCGCGGCGCCTTAACCCCGCCGCCTAGGCCTCGCTCTTGCCGCCGCCGTGGTTGGCGAAGAGGGCGAGGGTGCGGAGGCGAGCGAGGCGGGCTGAATCGGCGTGGAAGCCGTTCGGGGCCACGAAGGCGTGGCCGGCGTCGTAGAGGTAGACCGGCAGGTCGGGATGGCGCGCGCGGATGGCCTCGACGTCGCCCGGCGGGATCAGCTCGTCGGTCTTGCCGAGATGCAGGATGGTCGGGACCTTGGGCGTCTCGTCCAGGTATTGGGCGATCTGGCCGCCGTAGAAGCAGGCCACCGCCGACAGGCCGTGGCAGCGGCTGGCGGCCAGCCAGGCGGTCGTGCCGCCGAAGCAGAAGCCGAGGGCGAAAACCGGCGGGGCCAGGGCGTCGATCGCCGCCTGCGCCGCGTCCAGCACCTCGGCGCCCCAGCCGCTGGCGCGGGCGAAGCCGTCTTGGCGGGCGAACAGGGCCGGGTCGGTGTCGCGCTCGGCAAAGCCCGGCCGGAAGCGGTCGAACAGGCTGGGGACCAGCACCTCGTAGCCGTCCTCGGCGAAGCGGTCGGCGAGCTCGCGCAGGTGCGGGGTGACGCCCCAGATGGCGTGCAGGATGACCAGGCCGCCGCGCCGGGCGTCGGCGACGCCGGCGTGGTAGGCGGCGAAGCCGAAGCCGTCCTTGGCGCTCTCCAGCGAGACCGTTTCGCCCATGGCGCTAGGCCTGGTCGAACAGCTCGAGGGTGCGGTGGCGGGCCAGGTCGGCGGCCTCGGCGTTGTAGCGCTCCGGGCTCTCGTTGTTGAAGCCGTGGCCGGCGCCTTCGTAGATGTGCACCGGCACGCCCGGATTGTGCGCGTGGATGGCGGCCTCGACCGCGTCGGCGGGGATGCCGGCGTCGGTGCGGCCCAGGTGGACGATCACCGGGCACTTGGGGGTCAGGCCGGCGTTCGCCTGCACCAGGCTGCCGTAGTAGCTGGAGGCCGCGGCGATGTCGTCGAGCTGGCAGGCGGAGAGCCAGGCGAGCGAGCCGCCGTAGCAATAGCCGACCACGCAGACCTTCTCGCTGCCGTGGCCCTGCAGGAAGGCCCGGCAGGCGGCGATGTCGGAGAGCGCCTGTTCCAGCGGCGTGGCGCGGGCATGGCCGATGCCGGCCTGCATCCCCTCGGGGTCGTGCTTGGCGGTGAAGCCCCATTGGCAGCGGTCGTAGAGCGAGGGGGCGATGGCCTCATAGCCGGCCTTGGCCCAGCGCTCGACGTCGGCGCGCACGTGGCGGTCGATGCCGAAGATCTCCTGGATGACGATCACCCCGCCCTTGCGCGGGGTGAAGGCGGGTTCGTGGTAGGCGGAGAACTCGAAGCCGTCCGCGCCCGCGATCTTGATCGTCTCGCCCATCTCGCCCTCTGCCTTGCGCCTAAACGTTGAACCGGAAGTTCAGCACGTCGCCGTCGCGGACCACATACTCCTTGCCTTCCTGGCGGAGCTTGCCGGCGTCGCGCGCCCCGGCCTCGCCGTTCAGCCGGACGTAGTCCTCGTAGGCGATGGTCTCGGCGCGGATGAAGCCCTTCTCGAAGTCGGTGTGGATCACCCCGGCCGCCTCGGGCGCCGTGTCGCCCTTGTGGATGGTCCAGGCCCGCGTCTCCTTCGGCCCGACGGTGAAATAGGTCTGTAGGCCGAGCAGGTGGTAGGCCTCGCGGATCAGGCGGTTCAGGCCGGGCTCGCTCAAGCCCAGGGTCTCCAGGAACTCGCCGCGCTCGCCGGCGTCCAGCATGGCGATCTCGCTTTCGATCTGGGCGGAGATCACCACCGAATCGGCGCCGTCGCGCTTGGCCCGCTCGGCCACCAGGCTGGACATCTCGTTGCCGGCAGCCGCGGAAACCTCGTCGACGTTGGCGACATAGAGGGCGGGCTTAGAGGTGAGCAGCTGGAGCATGCGCCAGGCCTTCTCGTCCTCGGCCGCGATCTTGGCGCGGCGGGCCGGATGGCCCTGGCTGATTTCAGTGAGCGCCAGCTGGGCCAGGCGCAGCGTCTGGGCCGAGTCCTTGTCGCCGGTCTTGGCGCGCTTCTCGAGGTTGGGGACGCGCTTCTCCAGGCTCTCCAGGTCGGCCAGCATCAGCTCGGTCTCGATGGTCTCGAGATCGGCGATCGGATCGACCTTGCCCTCCACGTGGGTGATGTCGTCGTCGATGAAGCAGCGGGTGACGAAGGCCACCGCGTCGGCGTCGCGGATGTTGGCCAGGAACTGGTTGCCCAGGCCCTCGCCTTTGGAGGCACCGCGCACCAGGCCGGCCACGTCCATGAAGTTGATCCGCGCCGGGATGATCTCCTTCGAGGGGATGATCGCGGCGAGCTTTTCCAGGCGCGGCTCCGGCACCGCCACGTCGCCGACGTTGGGCTCGATGGTGCAGAACGGATAGTTCGCCGCCTGGGCGGCGGCGGTCTGGGTGAGCGCGTTGAACAGCGTCGACTTGCCCACGTTCGGCAGGCCGACGATGGCGACTTTCAGGGCCATGGAAGTGTGAGGTTCCTTTCGAGGCGCGGGGGTTAGCACGCGGCGTGCGTGGCGCGCTACCTCCCCCGTGGCGGCGCGGCGGGCGCAGGCGGCGTCGTGGAAGCGTCGCAGGAATGAGATGGGCCTCGGCGATCCGCTGGGGCAAGCTGGCGGCCATGAGCGACGAGGATCCGGAGCTTGGGATGAGCCGCCGGCGGCTGCTGGCGGCGGCGGGGCTAGCGGGCGGCGGGATCGCCGCGGCGGGGCTGCTGCCGGGCGCGGCGGAGGCCGAGGCCGCGCCGCCGCGGGCCGACGTCCCGCCGGTCGCGGGCCTGCACCTGCAGTTCGGCGCGGACGCCGCCTCGGAGATGGTGGTCTCCTGGCACAGCCTGGAGCCGGTGAGCCGGCCGCGGGTGCTGGTCGGCCGCCCCGACGGCGCGCTCAAGCAGGTCGCGCCGGCCCGGACCGTCAGCTATCGCGACGGCAAGTCCCAGCAGGTGGTGCACGCCCACCATGCGCGGATCGAGGGCCTGGCGCCGGACGCGACCTATCTCTACGCCGCCTTGCACGACGGCGCCGCGCCGCGGTTCAGCACCTTCCGCACCGGGCCCCGCGGGCGGGGGCGGTTCACCTTCACCAGCTTCGGGGACCAGGGCACGCCGACGCTCGGCAAGACGCTCGTCCCGCCGCCGGCGGGGGCGACCGTGTTCGTCAACGACAACCTGGGCTCGCCGGCCGCGGCCGACACCACGCTGGGGGTGGAGCGGTTGGCGCCCCTGTTCCACCTGTTCAACGGCGACCTCTGCTACGCCAACCTGGCGCAGGACCGGGTGCGGACCTGGTGGGACTTCTGGGAGAACAACAGCCGCAGCGCCGCCCGTAGGCCGTGGATGCCATGCGCCGGCAATCACGAGAACGAGCTCGGCAACGGCCCGATCGGCTACCAGGCCTACCAGACCTACTTCTCGGTGCCGGAGGCGGCGGGCCAGACCGAGCTGACGCGCGGCCTCTGGTACGCCTTCACCGCAGGCTCGGTGCGGGTGATCAGCATCGCCAACGACGACATCTGCTACCAGGATGGCGGCGACAGCTACGTGCGGGGCTATTCGCAGGGCGCCCAGAAGGCCTGGCTCGAAGCGGAGTTGGCCGGCGCGCGGCGCATCCCGGGCGTCGACTGGATCGTGGTCTGCATGCACCAGGTGGCGATCTCGACCGCCGACCAGTTCAACGGCGCCGACCTCGGCATCCGCGAGGAATGGGTCCCGCTGTTCGACCGCCATGGCGTCGACCTGGTGCTCTGCGGCCACGAGCACCACTACGAGCGCTCGCACCCGATCCGCGGCCACGCGGCCAATGCGACGCTGACCCCGCAACCCGCGGCGACAGCCACCGACGTGATCGACACCCGGCTGGGCGCCGTCCACATGGTGATCGGCGGCGGCGGCACCTCCAAGCCCTCGAACACCCTGTTCTTCGATCCGCCGCAGTGCCGGGTGATCACCGCCGTGGGTCCGAAGAACCCAGCGACCGGCAAGCGGCCGCCGATCTACGTCAAGGAGCCGGCCGCCTGGTCGGCGGTGCGCAACGCCGCCCACGCCTACGGCTTCGCCGCCTTCACCGTCGATCCGGGCGCGGAGGCGGGGGAGGCCACCACGATCACCGTCACCTACTACGACGTCACGGGCGTCGACGGGCGGGCGACGCCGTTCGAGACCTTCACCCTGCGCCGGCCGCGCGGCGGCTAGGTCTCAGTCGGCCTTGCGCGCCTGGGCGCGAGGGTCGGCCTTCTCGGCTGGCGCCAGGCGCATGACCTCGGCCTGGTATTTCTCGTCCTCGCCGAGCGCCAGGAGCGGGGCGGCGTCGGCGAGGGCCTGGAGCAGGGGCTCGACCCACTTCAGCTCGGCCTTGTGGAAGTCGGAGAGCACGTGGCCGTGGACCAGGTCCTTATGGCCGGGGTGGCCGGTGCCGAGGCGGGCCCTGCGGAAATAGGGGCCGACCTGGGCGGTGATCGAGCGGACGCCGTTGTTGCCGGCCGCGCCGCCGCCGGCCTTCATCCGGAAGCGGCCGGGGGCCAGGTCGATCTCGTCGTAGAAGACCACCAGGTTCTCGGGCTCGATCTTGAAGAAGTTCAACGCCTCGCCGACCGCGCGGCCGCTCTCGTTGTAGAAGGTCTGGGGCTTGAGGATCAGCGCCTTGACCGGACCTTCGGGGGTCTCGATGGCCCCCTCCTGGACCTGGCCCTGGAAACGCCGCCGCGGGGCGGAGAAGCCCCAACGGCGCGCGATCTCGTCCACGGCCATGAAGCCGATGTTGTGGCGGTTCTTGGCGAAGGCCGGATCGGGGTTCCCGAGGCCTGCGATCAATAGCATGTTTTCCCTCCCCTCGAGGGGAGGGAGATTAGGCCTCGCCGCCTTCGCTGGACGCTTCGGCGTCGCCGCCTTCGGCCGCTTCAGCTTCCTCGCCGCCTTCGGCCGCTTCGGCGCCTTCCACCGGCTCTTCGGTGATTTCGGCCATCATGCCGGCGATCGAGGCGATCACGGTGTCGGCGTCGAGGGCGGCCTTGGCGTTGGCCGGCAGCTTGATGTCGGAGACGCGGACGTTGTCGCCGATCTCCAGGCCGGTCAGGTCGACCACCAGCTCTTCGGGGATCTGGTCGGCCGGGACCGAGAGGATCAGGTCGTGCATGGCGACGTTGAGGCTGCCGCCACGCTTCAGGCCGGGGGATTCCTCGTGGTTGCGGAAGTGCACCGGCACCGCGATCTTGATCTCCTGGTGGGCATCCACCCGGTAGAGATCGAAGTGGATCGGCTCGTCGGACACCGGGTGCATCTGCACGTCCTTGGCGATGACCGGCTGGCTCTCGGAGCCGTACTTCAGGGTCACCAGGTGGCCCAGCAGCTTGCCGGTATAGAGCGCCTTGCGGAACTCGTTGGCCTTGACGGTGATCGCCACCGGATCCTGGTCGCCGCCGTAGAGGATGCCGGGGACCAGGCCGCCGCGGCGTGCGTCGCGGGCGGAGCCGGTGCCCGTGCCGGTGCGGACTTCAACGTTCAGAACGATCTCGGCCATGGCCTTGCCTCAAACGAATGCGCCGCGCGAAAGCCCCGCGCGGCGACGGAAATTGGGTGCGCGTAGATACACAATAGACCCGCCCCGCGCAACGGGGCGGGCGTTCAATCCTTGTGCTTGCGGCCGTGACGGGCCGTATGCGGCGTCGTCGAGACCTGAGTCACCGGCAGGGCGGCGGGCGGCGGCGGGACGGGTTCGGCCAGGCCGACACCCTTCATCAGGCAGGCGCCGGTGTCCTTCAGCACGTGCTGGCCCAGGCAGAAGACGTCCTCGTAGTGCGGCTTGGCCACCGCCAGGCACTGGTAGAGGTTGAGCTTCGACATGTTCAGGCACTGGTCGGCGTTGGGCTCGGCCATGATCGGGATGACCTGGCCCAGGCTGTCGTCGTCGGCGTAGCCCAGGGCCGCGAGGGCGGCGACCGCCAGGCTGCGGATCACCAGCGGCGTATAGGGCGGGCTGGAGCTGGACGCCGCGAGTGTCAGCGGCTGGGTCCCGCTGACCGCCTGGCTGAGCTTCGAGGAGAGGTCGCTTTCGCTGGTCAGCGGCGTGGCGGAGACCTGCTTGGCGAGCGCCAGACGGCCCTCGCGGCCGACCACGTCGGCCTTCGACCAGGCGGCATGCTGCACGTCATAGGCCGCCTGCTTCACCGCGACCCCGTCGCCGTAGAGCTTCCGGCCGTCGTCGCCGAGCGCGCTGATCACCAGGCCCGCCGCATCGGCCGAGCCCTTGATGCCCAGCACATAGGCCGGGTCCTTCATGATCTCGTAGGCCACCGTGCGCCGCTGGTCGGCGTCGACGACGTAGGTGCGCACGCCCGCCCGGAAGCCCGGGTCCTGCAGGGCCACGACCGCGCCATAGGCGATCGCCCCGCGCAGCAGCTGGTGCGGCTCGTAGGATTCGGCGGTCTTCAGGCCCTGGGCCACCGAGGCGCCGTCGGTGAAGGCCGGCGAGACCAGGGCCGCCCGGTCGACATAGGCGCGGTAGACGGCGGCCTGGTCGATGAGCCGCGCGGAGAGGATGACGCTGGGCGGGGGCGGCGGGGCCACGGCCACCGGGGCCGGCGGCGGGGCGGGCTCGGCGCAGCCGGCCAGGACCGCGGCGGTCGCGACGGCGGCGATCGCCAGGATGCGGCGCAGCGGGAACTCAGAACTCATGAATCAGCCTTCCCCTCGAGCGAGTGGTCAAAAAACTAGCACCTGTCCCCCGAGAGATTGTGGCCTCGCCCGTTCACGACTTGGCGAGCAGCTTGGCTGGACGACACGCCCAAAGCCTATCCTAATCGAAGAGCTTCGACACCGACTCCTCGTTCGCGATGCGGCGGATCGCCTCGCCGATCAGGCTGGCGCAGCTGACGGTGCGGATCTTGTCGACCTGGGCCACCAGGTCCGGCTGGCCGATGGAATCGGTGATCACCAGCTCCTTGAGCACCGAGGCCTTCACCCGCTCGGTGGCCGCGCCCGACAGCACCCCGTGGGTGATGTAGGCCGAGACCTCGGCCGCGCCGGCCTCCATCAGCGACTGGGCGGCCGAGCAGAGGGTGCCGGCCGAATCGACGATGTCGTCGAAGATGATCAGCCGGCGGCCGGTGACGTCGCCGATGATGTTGGCGACCTCAGTCTTGCCGGGGCCGGAACGGCGCTTGTCGACGATGGCCAGGTCGGCGTGCAGGCGGCTGGCCAGGGCCAGGGCCCGGACCACGCCGCCCACGTCGGGGGAGACGATCATCAGCTCCGAGGTCTTGGAATAGTTGTCCTTGATGTCCGAGCTCATCAGCGGCGCGGCCAGCAGGTTGTCGGTGGGGATGTCGAAGAAGCCCTGGATCTGGCCGGAGTGCAGATCCATGGTCAGCACCCGGTCGGCGCCGGCGCGGGTGATCAGGTTGGCCACCAGCTTGGCCGAGATCGGGGTGCGGCCGCCGGTCTTCCGATCCTGCCGGGCGTAGCCGAAGTAGGGCATCACCGCCGTGATCCGCCGGGCCGAGGCGCGTTTCAGCGCGTCGATGCAGATCAACAGCTCCATCAGGTTGTCGTTGGCGGGGTAGCTGGTGGACTGCAGGACGAAGACGTCCTCGCCGCGCACGTTCTCGTCGATGGTCACCCAGACCTCGTTGTCCGGGAAGCGCTTCACCTGGGCCTTGGTCAGCGGCACATCGAGGTGGGTGGAGACCGCCTGGGCCAGCGTATGATTGGAGTTGCCGGCCAGCAGCTTCATCGTAGCCCCCGAGTCGAGATTTTTGGCAGCGATTGCGCGCGCTTGTAGCAGGCGCGGCGCCTGGGGCAAGCCCTGGGGCGATCACCTCTCCCCAAGCTCAGCGCGGGGGAGAGGTCGGTTAGTCCAGCACGATCGCCGAGACGAGGCGGCCGTAGTCCGGCTCGCCCAGCTTGAAGGCGCGGCGGTTGGAGAAGAACTGATCGGGCTCGGCGCAGGTGTCGCGGCCGATCCATTCGCACTGGGTCACGCCGGATGCGGCCAGCCGGCCCAGCACGAAGGCGGGCAGGTCGAAGAGGCGCTTGTCGTCGCTGGCGCCGGTGGCGAAGAAGCGGCCGTAGGCGGGGTCGGCCTTCACGAAGGCGGCGCGGAACTCCAGGCCGACCTCGTAGGACTGGGGCCCGATGCAGGGGCCGACCGCGGCGCGCATCCACTTGCGGGTGGCGCCCAGCCCTTCCATCCGGCGGACGGTGGCCTCGACGACGCCGCCCAGGGCGCCGCGCCAGCCGGCGTGGGCGGCGGCCACCACCCGGGCTTCCGCGTCGGCGATCAGGATCGGGGCGCAGTCGGCGGCGAGCGCCGCGCAGACCACACCGGGCGTGGCGCTGACCACCGCGTCGGCCTGCGGCGGCCCGGCGGGCCAGGGGCCGTCGGCCACCAGGGCGGTGGCGGAATGCACCTGGTAGGCGGTGACCAGGGCGGCTTGGCCGAAGTGGCCGGCGACGCGGCGGCGGTTCTCGGCCACGGCGTCCGGATCGTCGCCGGAGCCCAGGCCGACGTTCAGGCTCTCATAGATCCCCTGCGAGACGCCGCCCTGGCGGGTGAAGAAGCCGTGCCGGATGCGGGGCAGGTCCAGCAGGCGCGCGGTCAGGACGGGCAGGTCGGCCATGGCGGTCATATGGGGGATCAGGCGTCCTCGAAGGCGGGCGGGGTCCAGCCGGGGGAGAACAGGCAGCAGGCCTTGAACAGCTCGCCCATCTCGCCCCCGGCCACCAGGCGGTTGAGCTGGCGGCCGATGGTGGGCGCCTTTTCGGGCCTGGCCGCCACCAGGGCTTCGGCGCGCAGACCTATGCCCATCCGCGCCAGGAACTGGGCCTGGGTGAGGATCGCGGCCTCCGCGCCTTCGGCGATGGCGGCGGCCATCACGGCTGGGAAGTCGGCGTGGACGGTGAGGTCGGCCTCGCCGGGGGCGTCGAGCGGATCGACCGTCCGGTGGCGGCGCAGCGCCTGCAGGGTGTCGCCGAAGCCCGGCGAGTCGCGGCCATAGTCGATCAGCAGGGCCGCGCCGCCGTCGGCTGTGAGCCGGGCGCCCAGCTCCGCGCCGAGCGCGGCCTGCGCCGCCGACTGTTCGTAGACCGCGCCCTCTGGCGCGTCCGGCAGCAGGGCCGTAACCGGCGTCGCGCCACGGGTGAAGGCCAGGCGGCCGCCCCGGTCCAGGCCCACCAGCTGCTCGCTCCAGCCCACCGCGCTGCGCACGAACTGGCGGGCCGGCAAGCAGTCGAGGAGCTCGTTGGCTATCAGGATCATGGGCGCGCCGCCGGGGACCTCAGCCAGGCTGGCCGCCCAGCGGACCTGGTCGCCCAGGCGTTGGCCCTGGACCCGGCGCAGCGGCTCGGAGGTCTCCACCAGCCAGACGTCGCAGGCCTGCAGGAAGCCCGGCGCGGCGCGAGCGGCGCGCAGCACGTCGAGCATCAGGGTCCCGTCGCCGGGGCCGATCTCCACCAGCCGCACGGCCGGGGGCTCCCCCATCAGCGACCAGGCCGAGGCCGCCCAGACGCCGACCAGCTCGCCGAACATCTGGCTGAGCAGGGGCGCGGTGACGAAGTCGCCGTCCTCGCCCAGCGCCGGGCGCGTGGCGTAGTACCCATCGCCGGGGTCGTGGAGGCAGGCGGTCATGTACTGGGCGACGGTCATCGGGCCCGAGCGGGCGATCTCGGCTTCCAGACGCTCGCGCAGGCTCATCGGCCGGGCTGGGTCTTGCCGGGCGCCTTGTTGGCCGCCGTCTTCGCGGGCTTCGGGACCTCGGCCGGCGCCTCGGCCGCGATCACCGGCGGTGTCTCGGGGAGCGGCTCCTTGAGGCCCCGCCAGACCATCCACAGGCCGACCAGGATCATCGGGATCGACAGGATCATCCCCATGGTCAGGCCGAACGGGAAGTTGGGCATGTAGCTGTCCGGCTCGCGGACGTTCTCGAGGGCGGTCCGCGCCAGGCCGTAGCCGGCGATGAACAGGCCCATCACCACGCCGCGGCGGTTGAAGTCCTTGCGGCCATGGGTCGACCAGCGCAGCACGAGGAACAGCACCAGCCCCTCCAGCGTCGCCTCGTAGAGCTGGCTGGGATGGCGCGGGAAGGGGCCGGCGCCCGGGAAGACGATCCCCCAGGGCAGGGTGGTGGGCCGCCCCCACAGCTCGCCGTTGATGAAGTTGGCGATGCGGCCGAAGAACAGGCCGATCGGCACGCAGGCCGAGGCCAGGTCGCCCAGCCGCAGCATGTCGATCTTGTTGCGCCAGGCGAAGAGGGCGAGGGCGAGCAGCACGCCCAGCGCGCCGCCGTGGAAGCTCATGCCGCCGTGCCAGGTCTTCAGGATCTCGACCGGGTCGGTCCAGATCAGCTCGGGGGTGTAGAAGATCACGTGGCCCAGCCGGCCGCCGACGATCACGCCCACGGTGACCCACAGGATCACGTCGTCGACCTGGTCCACCGTGGCGGGCGGGCCGCGCAGGGCCCAGAGCTTGGCGTTCTTGACCAGGGCCACCGCATAGCGCCAGCCCAGCAGGATGCCCGCCACATAGGCGAGGGCGTACCAGCGGATGGCGATGGGACCCAGGTGGACCAGGACGGGGTCGAAATCCGGGAAGGGCACGGGTCGGGCGCTCCAGCGTTCAGTTGACAAGGCTCTAGACGAGAAGGCCTTCGCTTTCACCCCCTCCGGGGCCATATAGGGAAGCTAAAGACGGGCAAGGTCGCCCGCCTCAGAGTTTTGAGATGCAGACGCAGAATCCGTTCCTCGACGAGATGGCCAAGCTGACCACCGCCGCCATGGGCCTGGCCCAGGCCGCCAGCGAAGAGGCCAAGGCCGCCTTCCGCTCGCAGGCCGACCGCATCGCGGCCGAGCTCGACCTGGTGCGGCGCGAGGACTTGGAGGCGCTGAAGGCCGAAGTGACGGCCCTGCGCGCCGAGCTGGCCGCGCTGCGCGGCGGCCAGGAGGGGGCGCCTCCTAAGGCCGCACCTGCGGACCTCCCCTGATTTTCCACAGCAAACACGCGAATGTGGCTCGCCCCTCGGAAGAACCGGGTGACGGCGGCGCTGCGAAGCAGATTACTTTCAGTATCGCAGGCGATTCGGGAGCGGCGCCCGCTCCTTCGCCCACTGCGAAAGGACCTCGGGTCTAATGGACATCCAGTCTGACGACAACGTCCTGATCGGCAATGATCCCCTCGACGTGGTCGAACACGTGCTCACCGCCGAGAACCTGCCCTTCGACCGTACGGAAGACGGCGATCTCGCCTTCTCCCTGGCCGGCGACTGGAAGGACTACGAGCTGTGGTTCGCGTGGCGTCCGGAGGGCGAGTGCCTGCAGCTGTGCCTGTCCATCGACCTGGTGGTGCCGAAGGAAATGCGGCTGGCGGCCCATGAACTGCTGGCCACAGTCAATCCGCGCGTCTGGCTGGGCCATTTCGAGGTCTGGGAGGACGGCGAGATCGTGTTCCGGCACGGCATGCCGCTGATGACCGGCGAGCAGCCGAGCCTGGCGCAGGCCGCGGCGATGATCGACGTGGCCGTGGAATGCGCCGACCGCTTCTATCCGGCCTTCGACTTCCTGATCCGCGGGGCGAAGTCGCCGCAGGACGCCATCGCCGCCTGCATGTTCGAGACGGTCGGCGAGGCGTAGGCGAGTTTTCCCTCTCCCGTTGCGGGAGAGGACCTTCCCTCCGAAGGAGGTCGGGTGAGGGGTCGCACCGGTCTCTCCTCCGCGGGCAGCTGAAGCCGTCTTCAACCCCTCATCCGTCAGCTTCGCTGACACCTTCTCCCGCAAGGGGAGAAGGATTCCATTGCTCCGTCCTGCTTGGCGGCTAGGTTGCGGCCGCGATGATCACTCCGATCCTGATGCTGGGCGCCGGCCGGATGGGCGGCGCGATCCTCGAAGGCTGGCGGCGCGTGGGCGCCTTCCCGTCGGCCGAGCTGATGATCTGCGATCCGGAGCCGAGCCCGCCCGCCCTGGCCGCGGCCAAGGACGGTGCGCAGCTCAATCCGCCAGACGCCGACCTCGCCCGGGCCAAGACCGTGCTGCTCTGCGTGAAGCCGCAGATCTGGCGCGGAGCGGCGGCGGAGTACTCGGCCTGGCTGGCCGCCGACGCGGTGATCGTCTCGATCGCGGCGGGGGCGAGGGCCGGCGACATCGCCAAGGCGTTCGGCGGCCGCTGCGTGGCCCGCGTCATGCCGACGACAGCGGCGGCGATCAACCAGGGAACCGCCAGCCTCTACGCCGACGATCCGGCGGCGCTGGCCCGCGCCCACGCCCTGTTCGAACCGCTGGGAACGGTGGTCGACCTGACCGACGAGGCGCAGATGCATGCCGCCACCGCGGTCTCGGGGTCCGGCCCGGCCTATTTCTATGCCTTCGTCGAGGCCCTGGAGGCGGCGGCGCGGGCCTCCGGCCTGCCGCCCAAGGAGGCCGCGCAGCTGGCCCGCTCGACGCTGACCGGCGCGGCCATACTGCTCGCCGCCGACAAGAAGGCCGATCCGGCCGAGTTGCGCCGCCAGGTCACCTCGCCCGGCGGCACCACGGAGGCGGCGCTGAACGTGCTGTTCGGGGAAACGGGCCTGCCGCAGCTGCTCCGCGAAACGGTGGCCGCGGCCGTGCGGCGCTCCAAGGCGCTGGGCTAGGCCAGGTTTCTGACGCGCAGCCGGACGCAAAAGTGGCGACCACTTTTGCTGGCTGTCGCTAATTCGGCCGGGTCCAGGTCTGGCTCTTGCAGAACATCAGGACGCAGCCGGAGACCTCCAGCTTGTTCCGCGAGATCGCCCTCAGCTTGCCGTCGTAGGTCCTGCCGCTGTCGGGCTCGTAGATCTTGCCGCCGGTCCAGCGGCCGGGTCCCTCGTTCTTCATGCCGTGGATCACGGTGACGCCCAGCAGCGGACGGCTGCGCAGCGCCCTGTCCGGGTTCTTGAGGTCGCGGGCGCGAGGATCATTGGGGTCCTTCACCCAGGTGATGGCGCCGCAGGCCAGGGCGGGCGCGCCCGGGCAGGGGGCGATGGCGACGCGGCCCAGGCCCTCCTCGTTCAACCACTCGCCGAACGCCGGATCGGGCTCGGCGAAGGCGGGCGCGGCGGCGGCTGTGAGGACGGCGACGAGCAGGAGCGATCGCATGGCGGACGTCATAGCCAGCCAACGCGCGTCCGCCCAGGATGTTCGTTCAGGGGCGGCGGCCGCGGACCAGGTAGGTGGCGCGCTTGGGCGAATGCAGCACGCCGGTGGTCTCCACCTCGAAGCCCAGGGACTCCAGGATCGGCTCGGCGGCGCGCGCCGTGGCCTCGCCCTCGCCGGCCGGCTCGAACTGGCCCTCGGCGCGGAAGTCGCGGATCGACAGCAGCAGCTCGCCGCCGGGCTTCAGGACGCCCGCGATCTCGGCCAGCGCCGCCTCCTTGTCCGGCCACTGGTGGTAGGAATTGACCGCATAGACCAGGTCGAAGGCCTCGTCGGGGAAGGGCAGGGCCTGGGCCTCGGCGACCCGCAGGTCGAGGGCGGCGGGACCCCGGCGCGGCTCGAGCCGACGGCGCGCGGTCTCGACCATCAGCTCGGAGTGGTCGGCGCCGGCGATCAGGCCCAGCGGCGCCTTGCGGCTCAGCATCTCCAGGGCGTGGCCGGGGCCGAAGCCGATCTCCAGCACCGCGGCGCCCGGCGCCGGGTCGAGGGCTTCGATGGTGGCGCGGTTCTGCATCGCGTTGCCGCGCTCCAGGAACCAGCCCATGACCACGCCCATGGGGCCGCGCGGCTCGGCCGCCTGCTGCCTGACGCTCATCTCGGAAAACCTCCGCGCGAACGGCCGCCGCCCGGTCCCGTTCTTCGCCCCCTAGTCGCCGTAGCGGCCGGGATCGGATGCGGATGAACGATGTTTAACCTGGCAGCCGGATCACGGCGCGCAGGCCGCCCAGCGGCGAACGGTCGAGGGTGATGTCGCCGCCGTGGCCGCGGGCGACGTCGCGGGCGATGGCCAGGCCCAGGCCCACGCCCTTGACGTTCTGGTTGCGCGCCTCGTCGAGCCGGCCGAACGCCTTGAAGGCCTCCTCGTAGCGGTCCTCCGGAATGCCGGGGCCGTCATCATCGACCAGGATCTCCACCCCGCCCTGCGGCCGCGGCTGGGCGGCGACGGTGACGTGCTCGCCGTGCACGGCGGCGTTCATCACCAGGTTGGCGAGCGCCCGCTTCAGCGCATTGGGCCGCACCTCGGCGATCAGCTCCGGATCGGCCTCGACGCTGACCTGGGCGCCGGCCCGCACCGCACCCTCGCTGACCTCCTCGATCAGGTCGCGCAGCCGGACGATCTCCACGGCCTCGCCGCCCTCGCCGCGGGCGAAGGCCAGGTACTCGTCGATCATGTGCTCCATCTCGGCCACGTCGCCCTTCATCTCGGCGGTGCGCTTGGAGGGCTCGGCGAGCGCCAGGGCGAGTTTCAGCCGGGTGAGCGGGGTGCGCAGGTCGTGGCTGACCGAGGCCAGCAGGTTGGTGCGCTGCTCGATGTGGCGCTGGATGCGCGAGCGCATGGCCAGGAAGGCGGTGGCGGCGCGGCGCACCTCGCGCGCGCCGTGCGGCTTGAAGGTCGAGGCGTCGCCGCCGCGCCCGAAGGCCTCGGCGGCGTTGGCCAGCCGCTCGATGGCGCGCACCTGGTTGCGGATGAACAGGATGGCGATGGCGGTGAGCAGGACGGTGGCGACGGTCATCCAGAGCACGAAGATGTGGCCCTGGGTGGCGAAGGCCCGGTCGCGCGGCGCGAGAAAGCGCAGCACGCCGCCGGGCGCCGCCACGCGGATGTCGACGTAGGCCGGGTAGCGGGTGGTGTCGAACCAGAAGGGATCGTCCAGCCGGTCGGAGAGCGCCAGCTGCAGGGAGCGGTCGATGGGGGCGTGGAAGGGCTCGCTGAAGACGGGGATGTCGCGGCGGGTGACCGGCAGCTTGCGCCCCTTCTGCAGGGCGATGGAGAGCGACATGGACTCCTGCGCCCGCTGGGAGATCTTGGCGAAGGCGCCGGGGCTGGGGTCCTCCTTGTAGCTCTCCACGGCCCAGGCGATGTCGCCGGCCAGGCCCTCCGAGAGGCGGCTGGTGACCGTCTTCCAGTGGGCGTCGAAGAAGACGTAGGTCACCGCGATCTGCATCAGGGCGATCGGCAGGACGATGATCAGCAGGGACCGGCCGAACAGGGTGGTCGGCAGCCGGCGCTTCATCCAGCGTCCGACGATGCGCGGCGAGAAGCGCATCAGTCCGGCGCCAGCATGTAGCCCACGCCGCGGACGGTCTGCAGGTAGCGCGGCGTCTTGTGGTCGTCCTCGATCTTGCGGCGCAGGCGGGTGACCTGGACGTCGACGGCGCGGCCGGAGGGATCGACCGAGCCGCGGGCCAGCTCCAGCCGGTCGACCGGCTCGTGCGGGGTGCGGGCGAGCTGGCGCAGCAGGGCGACCTCGGCCTCGGTCAGCCGCACCGGATCGCCGTCGCAGGTGAGTTCGCCGCGATCGGGCTCGAACTGGCAGCGGCCGAGCGACAGCGGTCCGCCGGCGCTGGCCGGGCGGTCGTGGGCCCGCCTAAGGATCGCCTCGATGCGCAGCAGCAGCTCCTCGGGCTCGAAGGGCTTGGGCAGGTAGTCGTCGGCGCCCAGCTTCAGGCCCTCGATCCGGTCGCCGGGCTCGCTGCGGGCGGTGAGCATCAGCACCGGCGTGCGGCCGGCCGGGCCGCGCTGCTCGCGCAGCCAGCGGGTGAGCGCGAAGCCGTCTTCGCCGGGCATCATCACGTCGAGCACGGCGAGGTCGAAGGACAGGCTCTGGATCAGCTTGCGGGCCGGCGCGCCGCCGGAGGCCGCGGTCACCCGGAAGCCGGCGCGGGCCAAGTATTCCTTGAGCAATTCGCGGATCCGGTCGTCGTCGTCGACGATCAGCAGGTGGCGGCCACGGGCGCTGGCGTCGGTCAGGGTCATGCGCAGGCCCTCAGCCCATTTCGTTTGACGCGGGCGCCCGTGGGCGTTTCAAGAGACCCAATTGGAAAGGAGGTCGCTCCCTCATGTCTATCGTTCCCTTCGACGACCGCGACGGTTGGATCTGGCTGGATGGCCAGTTCGTGCCCTGGCGCGAGGCGAAGGTGCACGTACTGACCCACGGCCTGCACTATGCGTCGGCCGTGTTCGAAGGCGAGCGGATGTATGGCGGGGAGATCTTCGAGCTGACGGCGCATACCGAGCGTCTGTTCAAGTCCGCCGAGATCCTGGACATGCAGATCCCCTTCACCGTGGCCGAGATCGACCAGGCGTGCAAGGACACCTGCGCGAAGAACGGCCTGACCGACGCCTACCTGCGCCCGCTGGCCTGGCGTGGCTCCGAGATGATCGGGGTCTCGGCGCAGAACACCAAGATCCATGTGTCGATCGCGGTGTGGGACTGGCCGAGCTACTTCAAGCCCGAGGAGAAGGCCAAGGGCATCCGGCTGACCTGGGCGAAGTACAAGCGGCCGTCGCCGGAGACCGAGCCGGTGCACGCCAAGGCGTCGGGCCTCTACATGATCTGCACCCTCTCCAAGCACGCCGCGGAGAAGGAGGGCTTCACCGACGCCATGATGCTCGACTGGCGCGGCTACATCGCCGAGAGCACCGGCTCCAACGTGTTCTTCGTACAGGACGGGGTGATCCACACGCCGACGCCCGACTGCTTCCTGAACGGCATCACCCGGCAGTCGGTGATCAAGCTGGCGCGGGAGAAGGGCTTCGAGGTCATCGAGCGGCACATCCGCCCCGAGGAGCTCGCGGACTTCTCCGAGTGCTTCGTGACCGGCACGGCGGCCGAAGTGACGCCGGTGGCGGAGATCGGCGAGTACCGGTTCCGGCCGGGCAACATCTCGCTCAGCCTGATGGACGACTACGCCAAGATGGTGCGGCGCGAACTGGTATCGGCCTAGGCCCTACCAGACGCCCGGCGCGAACCGCCAACGGATGCGCCGGGCGTAGGCCTCATAGCCCGGCAGCTCGGCCTTGAGCATGCGCTCTTCGCCCACGGCGCGCACGCCGATGGCGATGGCCGCCAGGGGCACGACCGTGAGGCCCCAGAGCGAGCCCGCCAGCAGCGGCGCGCCCACGAAGATCAACAGAGCGAAGGCGTACATCGGGTGGCGCACGAAGGCGTAGGGGCCGGTGCTGGCCACGGTCTGGTGGCGCTCGGCCTGCAGGCGGATCACCGGCGAGGCGAAGCTGTTGGTGCGGTAGACCCAGGCGATGCCGAGGTAGCTGAGCACCATGAGCCCCGCGCCCACCGCCTGGCCAGCCGGCGGCAGGTGCGACCAGCCCATGCGCCTCGCGTCGACGCCGATCAGGGCGAGCCAGCCCAGGAAGCCGACGCCGATGACCAGCAGGAAGATGCGGTCCCAGGGCTTCTGCCCCTGGCGCACCGGCGGCTTCATCCGCTCGGCCAGGAGGGCCGGATCGACCGCCAGCAGCCAGAGGCTGATCACCACGCTGAGCAGGCCGAACAGGCTGATGAAGGCCCAGCCGCCCGGCCAGTCCCAGGTCCCCGCGCCGCCGAACAGCACGGCGGCCATGACGACCAGCATCAGGACGATCTCGACCAGCAGCAGCAGGACCAGCCGGGCCGCGGACATGGCGGCGGGCTAGGCGATCACCGCATAGGGGCGCGGATAGGCCTCGTCGCGGCTCAGGTAGATGGCGCCCAGCACCAGGCGGACGGCGCACCAGACCCAGGCCACGGCCATCAGGAAGCCGCCGAGCGCCACCATCGGGATGCCGATCAGGATGAAGCTCAAGGGGATGCCGACCATCAGCAGCAGGCTGCCGGCCACGAAGGCCCCGATCCCAACCCAGAAGGTGCGGATCAGCCAGGTGTAGTGGCTGGCCATCCGCGGCCCCGCGTTGTCGCGGCTGGCGTAGGCGATGATCAGGCCGATGATCATGGTCAGCCCATGGAAGAGGCCCAGGAAGTAGAGCACATAGACCACCACCGGCAGGGTCTTGTCCTCGGTGGCTGTGGTGTTGAAGTCGGTCATGGAGACGCCCTCCTGCCGGCCATGATGACGTAACCGCGCGGCCGCGCCAGTTACAGTTTGGAAGGGTTTCCCCGCCGCTCAGCGGACGAGGGTGATCTCGACGCCGGCGCCGACGGCGTGGGGGGCCAGCGCCAGGGGCTTCTCCACCCGCACCCGGGCGCGGGTCACGCGGGGGTCGGCCAGGCAGGCGCGGGCCAGGCGCTCGGCGAAGGTTTCCACCAGTTCGATGTGGCCCTCGGCGGCCAGCGCCTGGGCGGCGGCCAGGATGGTCTCGTAGTTCAAGGTGTCGGCCAGCCGCTCGGCCCCGGCGGTGGGTACGTCCAGCTCCACGTCGACCACCAGCGGCTGCACGCGGCCGATCTCGTGGCGGTAGACGCCGATCTCGGCTTGCACGTTGAGGCCGGTGACGAACACCTTGGTCATCACCACCCGGCCAGCGGGCGCGGGCGAGGCGTTCTCTTCGGGCTGGGGCGCTGTGGTCATGCCGTCCCCCTGCGCCAGGCGAGGTGCTGGCCGGAATCGACGGCGATCATCTGGCCGGTGACCGCCGTCGCGTCGATCAGATAGCGCAAGGCCTGGGCCACGTCCGCCGGATCCACCGGCCGCTGCAGCAGGGTGGCCGCCGCTTCGGCCGCGAACGCCGCTTCATCCTGGTGGATGGAGGCCAGGGTGGGGCCCGGCCCGATGCCGTTGACCCGGATGCGGGGGCCGAGCGCCTGGGCCAGCATGCGGGTGGCGTCCCACAGGGCGGCCTTGCTCAGTGAATAGGAGAAGAACTCCGGCGTCGGGTTCAGCACCCGCTGGTCGAGCAGGTTGACGATCAGCCCCTGGCGGTCGGCGGGCAGCCGCCGGGCGAAGGTCTGGGCCAGCACCAGGGGCGCGCGGAGGTTGGTCTCCATGTGCGCGTCCCAGGAGGCGCGGTTCATGCCCGCGAATTCGTCGTGCTCGAAGACGCTGGCCGAGTTGACCAGCAGGGTGACTGCGCCCAGCTCGGCCTCGACCTCGCCCACCAGGGCGACGGTGGTGGATTCGCGGCGCAGGTCGCAGGCGTGGATCTGGGCCTTGCGGCCGCGGGCGCGGACCTCCGCGGCGGCGGCCTCGGCATCGTCGTCCACCGCACGGACATGGATCGCCACATCATAGCCGGCGTCGGCGGCGGCGGTGACCAGCGCCCGGCCAATCCGCCGCGCGCCGCCCGTGACCAGCGCCGCGCCGCGGCTCGCCATGGCCGGGGTCCCCTAGGGCCTAGTCGAAGCGGCCGAACTCGTAGCGGTTCAGGGCCAGGAAGACGATGAGGAAGACTGCGATGGCGCCGAGGGCGAGCATTGGGGCTCTCCGAAAAGGGTCGTCCGGGCTTTAGCGGCGGGGCCCCCGCGCCGCAAGCCGGCTTGTGGAACGCCGAAAGCCGCGCTCTAGCTTCTCCTCAAGAAAACAAGGGGGGACCACCGATGCCGCTGACGCCCATCGCCACCGAGGCGTTCGAGAAGATCGCGGTCGGCATCGACCGGCCCGAGGACGTGGTGGTGGGCAAGGACGGCCGGGTGTTCGCCTCCGACCACCAGGCGGCGGTGGCGGAGATCTTCCCCGACGGGTCGTTCAAGCGGCTGGGGCCGAAGGGCGGGGCGCCCAACGGCCTCAACATGGACCGCCAGGGCCGCATCCTGATCGCCAACTTCGGCATCTATGACAGGGAGCCGGGGCCGCTGGAGCGCTTCGATCCGGCGAGCGGCCAGCACGAGACCCTGCTCGCCGAGGTGGGCGGCAAGCGGCTGACCTCGTCCAACTATCCGGTGATGGACAGCGCCGGGAACATCTGGTGCGCCAACTCCACCCACGCCGAGACCTGGCCGCAGGCGCTGGACGGCCGCACCGACGGCTTCATCTTCGTGCTGCGCCCCGACGGCTCGTCGGAGGTCGTGGCCGAGGGGCTGAAGTTCCCGAACGGCATGGCGCTGTCGGCCGACGAGGCGACGCTCTATTGCGCCCAGACCTCGGGCGCGGACGTGATGGCCTTTCCGATCCTGCCCGGCGGTAAGCTCGGGCCCGGCGGGCGCTACGGCCCGGTGCTCGGCAAGCTGCAGCAGCCGGGCGATCCGCAGCACGACCACAACGAACTCGGCTACACCGACGGCGTCGGCATGGACGCGGAGGGCAACCTCTGGGTCTGCCTGCCGGCCGCCAACAAGGTGGTGGCCATCACGCCGTCGCAAAAGGTGGTCACGGTCTTCCATGACCCTGCGGGAGGTGTGATCAACCACCCGACCAACGTCACCTGGGGCGGCGCCGACCTGAAGGACCTCTATGTCGGCTCGATCCGGGCGGATTACGTGCTGAAGGCGCGCTCGCCGGTTGCGGGCCAGCCCCTGGTGCATCAACTGTAGGCGGCCATCGCCAGTGCGGCGGCCAAAGAAGACTCCGAGGGGGGCTTCCGAAGTTACCGTCGATCACTAAAATGCGTGTTTGAAAGTCGGGGCGCGCGGCTCCGGCGGGCCACAGACGAACGAACCAACGAACGGTCCAGGAGGACGTCCATGCGCGAGTACCTGAAGTTCTACATCGACGGTCAGTGGGTGGAGCCCGCCGAGAAGAAAACCCTCGACGTGATCAACCCGGCCACCGAGGCCGTCTGCGGCAAGATCGCCCTCGGCAACGCCAAGGATGTCGACAAGGCCGTGAAGGCCGCCAAGGCGGCGTTCGACAGCTGGTCGCAGACCAGCCGCGAGGAGCGCATCGAGGTCCTGGGCCGCATCCTGGCCGAATACCAGAAGCGCTTCGGCGACCTGGTCACCGCGGTGACCGAGGAGATGGGCGCCCCCGCCAGCCTGGCGCAGCGCGCCCAGGTGCCGGCCGGCATGGGCCACCTGGCCACCGCCGCCCAGATCCTCAAGGACTTCAAGTTCGAGGAAGACCGCGGCAATACGATGATCGTCAAGGAGCCGATCGGCGTCTGCGCCTTCATCACCCCCTGGAACTGGCCGCTGAACCAGATCGCCTGCAAGGTGGCCCCGGCCATCGCCACCGGCTGCACCATGGTGCTGAAGCCGTCGGAAGTGGCGCCGTTCTCGGGTCACATCTTCGCGGAGATCATGCAGGCCGCGGGTGTCCCGGCCGGCGTGTTCAACATGGTGCACGGCGACGGGCCGGGCGTGGGCGTGGCGCTCTCCGAGCATCCCGACGTGGACATGGTGTCGTTCACCGGCTCCACCCGGGCCGGCATCGAGGTGGCCAAGAACGCCGCCCCCGGCGTCAAGCGCGTGGCCCAGGAGCTGGGCGGCAAGAGCCCCAACATCGTGCTCGACGACGACGTGCTCTCCAAGAGCGTGGCGCGCGGCGTGCAGCACATGATGACCAACTCCGGCCAGTCCTGTAACGCGCCGACCCGCATGCTCGTCCCGACCAAGCGCATGGCCGAGGCCATGGCGGCGGCGAAGGAAGCCGCCGAGCAGATCACGGTCGGCGATCCCAACGGCAACGCCATGCTGGGCCCGGTGGTCTCCGAGGTGCAGTTCAACAAGATCCAGGCGCTGATCCAGAAGGGCATCGACGAGGGCGCGACCCTGGTCACCGGCGGCGTGGGCCGTCCGGAGGGCCTCGACAAGGGCTACTATGTGAAGCCCACGGTGTTCGGCAACGTGAACAACGACATGACCATCGCCCGTGAGGAGATCTTCGGACCGGTGCTGGCGATCCTGCCCTACGAGACCATCGACCAGGCGATCGCCATCGGCAACGACACCGAGTACGGCCTCGCCGGCTATGTGAACGGCGCCGACCTCGAGCAGGCCCGCAAGATCGCCCGCCGCATCCGCGCCGGCCAGGTCTCGATCAACGGCGGCTCGGACATGACCGCGCCGTTCGGCGGCTACAAGAAGAGCGGCAACGGGCGCGAGTGGGGCGACTTCGCCTTCCACGAGTTCCTGGAGACCAAGGCCATCCTCGGCTACGCGCCGAAGCAGGCCGCGGAGTAGTTTCCCTCCCCTGGAGGGGAGGGTGGACGAGGCGAAGCCTCGGACGGGTAGGGAAGTGTGGGCCAGGCTCCGAACTCGGAGCTTGATCGTGACTTCCCTACCCTGACCGCTTCGCGGTCTGTCCCTCCCCATCAAGGGGAGGGAAAGGATGGCGCAATGTCCCTGATCGACCCAGACTTCTATTCCTTCTTCGACGCCCAGGCGAAGGAGGCCGCGGCCAACCCGCTGCCGCCGCTGGACCAGCTGCCGCCGGAGATGGTCCGGGCGGGCTACGTCGCCCAGCGCCAGGCGCAGGACCAGAACGCGCCGAAGGACGTGGACGTCCGCGACTTCGCCATCCCCGGGCCGCACGGCGAGATCCCAGTGCGGCTCTACACGCCCCGGGGGCTCGGCGATCCGTCGGGGCTCTTGGTCTATTTCCACGGCGGCGGCTGGGTGATCGGCGACCTCGACACCCATGACGGCCACTGCCGGCGCATGGCGGTGTGGGGCGGCTGCCGGGTGATGGCCGTGCATTATCGGCTCGCGCCGGAGAACCCGTTCCCGAAGGGCCACGACGACGCGCTGGCGGCCACCAAATGGGCCTTCGACAACGCCCCCGACATCAGCGTCGATCCGCGCCGGATCGCGGTGGGCGGCGACAGCGCCGGCGGCAACCTGGCGGCCTCGGTGGCGCTGGACCTGAAGGACGATGCGGCCCACCGGCTGGCCTTCCAGCTGCTGCTCTATCCGGTGACCCAGGGCGGTTGGGAGACGGAGTCCCGCAAGACCCTCGACGGGCCAATCCTCTCTTTCGAGGCCATGCGCTGGTTCGAGAAGCTGCTGGCGGCGACCGGCCATCCGCAGGCGCATCGGGTGTTCCCCGGCGAGGCCAAGGATCTGACGAACGCGGCGCCGGCCCTGGTGGTCACCGCCGGCCACGACTGCCTGAAGGACGAGGGCGCGGCCTACGCCGCGAAGCTGACGGCGGCGGGCGTGGTGGCGCGCCACGTGGAGTACCCGAGCCTGCCGCACGATTTCTACGTCATGGCCGACGTCTCGCCGGCGGTGACGGCGGCGGCGAAGGAGACCGCCCAGGCGCTGAAGGCCGCAATCGGCTAGGCCGGACTGGACTAGGCCGGACTGGGCCGCAGCTTACGGATCTGCAGGGCGAACCAGGTGGCCGGCACGATCAGGACGGCGGTCAGCAGGAACGGCGAGCCCGGCGAGACCAGGGAGAACAGCTGGCCCGCATAGATCGGGCCACCGATCCTGGCCAGCGCGTTGGAGGCCATGTTCAGACCGAGCATCTCCCCCTGGCGGTCCGGCGGCGCAGCCTGGGAGATCAGCGCCGTGAGGTTCGGGAAGCAGATCGACTGGCCGAGGCAGACGAAGGCGAAGCCCAGCATGGCCACCGGCCAGACCGGCGAGGCGTACTGGGTGAGCATCCCTAAGAACATGAAGCCGAGGCCCGCGGTCAGCACCCGCGCCTCGCCGTGGCGGCGGACCAACCGACCGGTCAGCCAGCCCTGGCAGAAGGCGCCGAGCGCGCCAATGACCATGAAGGCCAGGCCGATCTCCTTCGGCCCCCAGCCGAAGCGGGCCTGGGTCCACAGGCCGTAGGTCGCCTCGATGCCGGCGAAGCCGGAGACCACCACGAAGCTGATCACGATCACCCGGCCGATCACCGGATGGGCGAAGGCCTCGCGCAGGCGGGCGGCGCGGGGCTCGCGATGCTGGTGGCGGGCCTTGGGGCTGGTCTCGCGGACGAACAACGCCACCGCGAGCGCCGAGGCGACGCAGAAGGCCGCCGCCACCAGCAGCGGCGCCTGGAAGCCGAGCGCGCCGCGGCTGGGCTGGGCCAGCAGGCCGCCGATCGCAGGGCCGATCATGAAGCCCGCGCTGAACGCCGAACCCATGACGCCCATCCGCGCCGCGCGCTGCTGCGGCGGGGTGATGTCGGCCAGTGCGCCCTGCAAGGTCGAGATGTTGCCGGAGAACAGGCCGCAGCCGAACCGGACGGCGAAGGCGACGGCCATGTTGGGCGCGAACGCCAGGCCGGCGTAGCTCAGCGCCACCATGGAGATGGTGATGATCAGCACCGGCTTGCGGCCGATCCGGTCGGACATCCGGCCCCAGAACGGCTCGGCCAGGAACTGGCCGGCGGAGAAGGCGGAGAACAGCAGGGTGATCTGCCAGGCCGGGGCGTGGAAGGCCTTGGCGAAGAACGGCAGCAGGGGGATCACCAGGCCAAAGCCGGCGATCATCAGGAAGATCACGGCCAAGAGCACGATCAGGGCGCGGCGTTCCTCGCCCGGGGTTTCGAAGGCGGTGCTCATAGGCCCGCATGTCCCTGGACGTAGCGGGGCGGGGCCCGGCGCGCGGCGCTGGCGGCCAGCAGGATGGCCGGGGCGACGATCGCCGCCCCCTGCCAGAAGGGCGCGTTGATGCTGAGGCCGGCGAAGGTCAGGCCCGCGCACAGCGGCCCCACGAAGCGGGCGAAGGCGCCGGCGGCGTTGTTGAGGCCGAGGATCTGGCCCTGGCGGTGCGGGTCGGCGGTGCGCGAGATCAGGGCGCCGACATTAGGCCAGGCCACCGACTGGCCGATGGCGGTGACGCACATCAGGCCGGTGGTCATGACCAGGCCGGTGGAGAACGGCTGCAGGGCCGAGCCGAGCGCGGTCACCCCCATGCCGATGGCCAGCATGCGGCCCTCGCCGAACCGCTCCGACAGGGGGCCGGTGACGAAGAACTGGGTGAGCGAGGCGACCACGCCGACGGCGGCGAAGCAGATGCTGATCTGCCGCGGGCCCCAGCCGAACCGCGCCTGGCCCCACAGGCCGAAGGTCGACTCGATGCCGGTGAAGGCGAAGCCCACCAGGAAGGTCAGCAGCATCAGCCGGCCGATCACCGGATGGGTCACCGCCTCGCCCACCGCCGACCAGCGGCTGGGCCGCTGGGTGATCGACTGGTCGCGCACCTTGCTCTCGCGGATGAACAGGATGATCCCGGTGACCGCCAGGGCCGACAGGCCGGCGGCGATGAACAGCGGGATGCGGAAGCCGATCGGCCCGATGTCGGTGTGGGCGAAGGCGCCGCCGACCGCCGGGCCGACGATCATCCCGACGTTCCAGGCCGCGCCCTGCCGCGACAGCATCCGCGCCCGCCGCTCCGGCGGGGTGACGTCGGCGATATAGCCCTGGATCACCGCCCCGTTGCCGCTCGCCAGCCCGCCCAGCAAGCGGATGGTGAAGGCCGCCGCCACATTGGGCGCGAAGGCCAGGGCCAGGTAGCAGAGGCAGTTGCCGCAGATGGTGGAGATCAGCAGCGGCTTGCGGCCGTAACGGTCGGAGAGCCGGCCCCAGAAGGGCTCGCCGAAGAAGCCGCCGATCGCGTAGGCCGAGAAGATCAGGCTGATCTGCCAGGGCGCCGCGTTCATCGACTTGGCATAGAAGGGCAACAACGGGACGATGATCCCGAAGCCCAGCATGTTGATGAAGATGACCGCGATCAACGACGGCGCCGCCATGGGAGGCGGCGACGCCTCCCGCGACGCAGTGTCGGACATGGTGAAGGCTGGTAATCTGCCCGGCGTCCGGCGGCAAGGCGCCGGCGCCGACAAAGCCGGAGCGCGCGTTTGGAGCCACAGGTTCGAGCCGCCCAGATCGCCGCGCAGGTCCGCGCGCTGCCCCAGCGCTCCACCCAGCCGATGCGCGGCGTGCGCCAGGCGGCGAGCCGCGAGCTGCGCCGGGCCTCAGCCGATGAGGTGCGCGCGGTCGCCCGGGCGGCGATCTTCGACCAGGGCCTGGGCTGGATCGGCTACGAGCTGATCGCGGCGCACCCGGGCGCCTTCGCCAACCTCACCGCCGCCGACCTCGAGGCGATGGCCGAGGGGCTCGCGGCCTGGGAGAGCGTCGACGCCTTCGGCATGATCCTGGCCGGGCCGGCTTGGCGGGCGGGGCTGGTGGACGATGGGCTGATCGCGCGGTGGTCCGTCTCGCCCGACCGCTGGCGGCGGCGGCTGTCGCTGGTGGCCACTGTGCCGCTCGGCCGGGCGGGGGACGCGGCCCGCGTCCTGGCTGTGTGCGAGCGCCACGTCGCGGACCGGGACGACATGGTGGAGAAGGCGCTGTCCTGGGCGCTGCGCGAGCTTTCCAAGCGCCAGCCGGACGCGGTGCGCGGCTTCCTCGCGCGCCATGACGCGGCGCTGGGCGCACGGGTGAAGCGGGAGGTGCGTCACAAGCTGGCGACGGGACTGAAGGCGCCCCGCCGGATGACGACAGCCTAGGGCTTGGCGGCCGCCTGCTGCCGGGCGAGCTCGGCGTGGAAGGCGGCGTAGCCCTTGTCGAACCAGGCCCTGCAACCCTCCGGATCGACGAAGGCGTCGGCCTTGCCGGCGGCCAGGGCCTGGCGCTTGGCGGTGAGGTTGAAGAAGATGCCGTGGCTGCCGAGGAAGACCTCGCAGGGCGCGCTGCGCCAGAAGCCGTAGCTCTTCTCGTAGTCAGCGGCGATGCCGGGATAGGATTCCTTGCCGGCCAGCCGATACATGGGCAGCACCGAGTTGGAGCACAGCAGCAGGCCCTGGCGGACCTGGCCAGCCACGGTCACCGGGAAGGTCCAGGTGGTGCAGCCGCGGGTGTGGCCGGGCGTCAGGTGGGCGGTGAGCGTCCAGCCGCCCAGGCTGATCTTCTGGCCGTCGACCACGCCGCGGTCCGGCGTCACCGGCGGGTAGGCGGCGGCGTCCCCCAGGCCGAAATCGGCCTTGCCGCCACGGTCCATCAGGGCGCCGTCCTCGGCGCTGGCGTAGAGCTCGGCGCCGGTCTCGCGCTTCAGCTGGGCGAGGCCGCCGGCGTGGTCCAAGTGGCCGTGGGTGGAGAGCAGCACCTTCACCCGGTGCGGGTCGAAGCCGAGGGTGCGGATATTGGCCAGGATCTGCGGCGCGGTGCTCTCGTAGCCGCCGTCGATGAGGATCATCCCTGCCTTGCTGACGAACAGGAACGAGGTGATGTCCGAGGCGCCGACGTAATAGAGCCCCTCGCCGATCTTGAACGGCGGGACGGGGTCGTTGTCGTGCGGGGCGGCGATGGCGGGGGAGATCGCGAAGCTGAACGCAGCGACGGCAGCCGCAAGCTGAAATAGTCGCATAGCTTCCCCCATTTTCGTCATGCCCGGGCTTGTCCCGGGGACCCATGATCGCAGGCGGCGCCGGCCTTGCAATCACGGTGTTCATGGGTGGCCGGGACAAGCCCGGCCATGACGGCTCTATTGAAGACTGACGCTCACCGAGGCGCCAGGATCATGATCATCTGGCGGCCTTCCATGCGCGGCTCGTATTCGCACTTGGCGATCGGGTCGAAGTCGGCGCGCACCTTCTGCAGGAGCTTCATGCCGAGCTCGGGGTGGGCCAGCTCACGGCCGCGGAAGCGCAGGGTGACCTTCACCTTGTCGCCTTCTTCGAAGAAGCGGTTCATCGCCCGCTGCTTCACTTCGTAGTCATGGATGTCGATGTTCGGGCGGAGCTTGATCTCCTTGATCTCCACCACCTTCTGCCGCTTGCGCGCCTCGTTCTTCTTCTTCTGCTCCTGGAACTTGAACTTGCCGTAGTCCAGGATCTTGCAAACGGGCGGATCCGCGTTGGGGACGATCTCCACGAGATCGAGGCCCGCCTCTTCGGCCGCTTCGATGGCGGCGGAGGTGGGCATCACGCCCTGTTTCTCACCGTTCTGGTCGATGAGCAGGACGCGGGGGACGCGGATGTCTTCGTTCATGCGCGGACCGTCTTTGACGGGCGGCGCTTGCATGGGGCGGCGAATAGGCGAGGCTCCGATTGTTGTTTCAACGCAAAACGCCGGGCGCCAAAGGCGCTCCGGTCGCTTCAGGTCAATATGGCGGAGGGGGCCTGCTCTATCAAGCCGCGCCGGCGGTCTGCGACAGCAAAGAGGACGCCGCCTGCGCCACCTTTGCCACAGGCAGCTCCGAGAGCCGCTCCACCTGCAGGGTGGTGACCTTGCCCCTGGGCGACGTCAGGGCCGGATCCGAGGCGCTGGAGAACAGCACCAGGGTGGGGGCGCCGGCGGCGGCGACCAGGTGCAGCGGGCCGGTGTCGTTGCCGACCGCCAGGGCCGCGCGCGCGCCCAGCACCGCGATGCGGGCGAAGTCGGTGCGGCCGGTGAGGTCGCGGGCCCGGGGCGCCACCCGCTGGATGGCGTGGGCGAGCGGCGTCTCCTGGGCCCCGCCGACGATCACGATGTCATAGCCGCGGGCGTAGAGGATGCGGGCCAGCTCGGCGTAGTTCTCCACCGGCCAGCGTTTCTCCGGCCGGTGCGAGGAGCCGCCGGGCACGAACATCACATAGGGCCGGGGCTTGATGCCGCCGGACACCGGCCGCTCGCGCGTCTGGTCCTTCCAGATCCAGGAGATGTCCGGCGCAGGCGCGGTCCCGGGCGCGGTGGGGGCGTCGGGCCAGATGCCGGCGTACATCAGCTGGTCGGCCTGGCGCTCCAGGGTGTGCATGCTGTCGCGCAGCGTGTTCCGGTGCGGCAGGGTGGCGCCCATCGCGATCCCCGACCAGGCCGGCGGACCCGGCCGCAGCAGATGGAACAGCCGGTTGGAGTGCGACGAGGTCTGCAGATCGTAGACCCGGTCGTAGTTGGCGCCCCGCAGCCGTTTCCGGAGCGCCGTCCACTGGCCGAAGGTCTCCGGCCGCCCGTCGGTGAAGACGAGGTTGAAATAGGGGCTGGATTTCGCCAGGTGCTCGAACGGCGGGGTGGTCAGCAGGGTGATGTGCGCCTTGCGGTGCGCCTCGCGGATCTTCTTCATGGCGGCCAGCGCCAGGACGAAGTCGCCCAGCGCTGACAGCTTGATGACCAGGATCTTCTCGACGCCGCGTTTGGCCATCAGGCGTGGGCCTCCAGAACCCGTTCGTAAACCTCCAGGGTCGCGGCGCACATGGTCTCGACCCGATAGAGCTGACGGGCGCGGGTCATGCCGGCCTGGCCCATCTCCCGTCGCCCGCCGGGGCCCAGGTCGATGGCCCGGGCCATGGCCTTGGCCCAGGCCTCGGCGTCGCCCGGCGGGACCAGCCAGCCGGTCACCCCATCGACCACGGTCTCGGTCATGCCGCCGTCGTCGGAGGCGATCACCGGGCGGCCCATGGCCTGCGGCTCGACCGCCGTGCGGCCGAAGGCCTCCGGCGTGGTGCGGGCCGCGAGCGCCACCTCGCCGGCCAGGTAGGCGGCCGGCATGTCGTCGCAATGGCCTTCGATGTGGACCACCTCGTCGAGGCCGGCGTCGGCGATGGCGCGGGCGACCTGCTGATGGAACTCCGTCCGCCCCTGGTCGTCGCCCACGAACACCACCACGAAGTCGGAACGGCCTTGCGCTTTCAGGGCCGCGGCCGCGGCGATCACCGTCAGGTGCCCTTTCGGCCGGGTCAGGCGGGCGGCCAGCACGAAGGCGGTGCGGCGGTCGTCCGCCGCCAGGCCCCAGTCCCGGCGCATGGCCTCCACCCGGTCCGGCGTCACCCAGGAGGGGTTGAAGCGGTCGAAATCGACGCCGCGCGGGATGGCCACCACCTTGTCCGGATCCACCGGGTGCTCGGCCAGGATGTGGGCGCGGGTGTAGTCGGAATTGGCGATCACCAGGTCGCCGCGGGTCATCACCGCGTTGTACCAGCGCTTCAGCCCGCCCCGGGCGCTGTAGATGCCGTGGTAGGTGGTCACGAAGGGCGTCTTGGTGGCCCGCGCCGCCCAGAGCGCGGCGAAGGCCGGGGCGCGGGAGCGGACGTGCACCAGGCTCACCTTCTCCTGGCGGATCAGCGCGACCAGGCGGGCGGCGTTGCCCAGCATGGTCAGCGGGTTCTTGGTGTTGACCGGCATCTGGGCCAGGCGGGCGCCGTCGGCCACCAGCCGGGCGGTCATGCGTCCGCCGCGGGTCGCCACCAGGGCCTTGCCGCCAGCCGCGATCACCGCGCGCGCCACATCGATCGTGGTCTGTTCGGCCCCGCCGGTTTCCAGTTCGGGGACGACCTGAAGCAAGGTGAAGTCGGGAGGTAGGGCCACCGCATCTGCATACGCCGAATGGGCGAGTCGTAAACCCGCCCCGGACCGCCCTGGGCTGACGGGCGCCGCGCCGCGGGCTAAGACCGGGCGATGAGCGAGACCAGCGGCTTTCTGGAACGGCCCGACGGCGAGCGGCTGGCCTGGCGGCGGGTGGAAGGCGCGGAACCGACCGTCGTCTGGCTGGGCGGCTTCAAGTCGGACATGGCCGGGACCAAGGCCCAGGCGCTGGCCGATTGGGCGCTGACGGCGGGCCGCGCCTACATCCGCTTCGACTATTTGGGGCACGGCGAGTCCTCCGGGGACTTCGCGAAGGGCACGATCACCCGCTGGCGGGCGGACGCGCTGGCGGTCTTGGCCGAGTTGGTCGAGGGCCCGGCCGTGCTGGTCGGCTCCTCCATGGGCGGCTGGCTCGCCTGCCTGGTCGCCATGGCCGCGCCGGAGCGGGTGAAGGCCCTGGCGCTGGTCGCCCCGGCCCCCGACTTCACCGAGAAGCTGATGACGCCCGGCATCCCCGCGGAGGGCCACGCCGACCTGGCGCGGGACGGCGTCTGGCTCAGGCCCTCAGAGTACGGCGAGCCCTATCCGATCACCCGCGCCCTGCTGGAGGACGGCGCCCGCTGGTCGATCCTGCCCGGCCCCGTGCCGATCGAGGCGTCGGTGCGCATCCTGCAGGGCGGCGCCGACCCCGACGTCCCCTGGCGCCATGCGTTGGAGCTGGCCAATGCGCTGAACGGCCAGGACGTGGTCTTCACCCTGATCAAGGACGGCGACCACCGCCTCTCCCGCCCGAGGGACCTCGCCCGGTTGATCGCGGCGGTGGAGGAGCTTTCCAGCACCTAGTTTTCGAGGTCCAGGATCGCCTGCAGCCCTTCGCGGTAGCTGGGATAGGCCGGCCGCCAGCCGAGCTCGGCTTTGGCGCGGGCGTTCGAGACCCGCTTGCTCTCGGCGTAGAAGCGCTGGGCGATGGACGAGAGGTTAGCGTCCTCCAGCGCCACTTCCGGCGGCGGCGCCATGCCGAGCAGGCCCGCCGCATAGGCGATGACCTCGGAATTGGCCGACGGCTCGTCGTCGCAGAGGTTGTAGACGCCGCCGGCGCGGGGGTGGGCGATGGAGGCCGCGAGGCCCGCCGCCAGGTCGTCCACGTGGATGCGCGAGAACACCTGGCCGGGGGCTGTGATCCGCCGGGCCTCGCCGGCCCGCAGACGCTCGAAGGCGGAGCGGCCGGGGCCATAGATGCCGGGCAGGCGGAAGACGCCCACGGTCAGCCCCATGCCGCGGCCGACCTCCAGCCAGTCGCGTTCGGCCGCCGCCCGGCGCGCGCCCTCGGTGGACTGGGCGGCCAGCGGGCTGGCTTCGGTGACCCAGCCGCCGTGCCGGTCGCCATAGACGCCGGTGGTGGAGAGGTAGCCGATCCAGTCGGGGAAGGCCTGGGCGCGGGCCAGGGCCGGGACCAGGCTGAGCAGGCCCGGACAACCCTCCGGCCCCGGCGCGGCGGTCACCAATATGGCCTGGGCCTCGGCGAGCGCGCCGGCCAGGGCGGCGGGGTCGTCGAGCCGGATCGGGGTCACGCCCTCGGCGAGCAGCGGAGCGGCGTCGGCGTCCGGGCGCAGGCTGGCCGCGACCGTCCAGCCCTCAGCCTGCATCCGCCGGGCGAGCGCCCGGCCGACATAGCCGTAACCGAAGATGAACAGCCGCAGCGTCTCTATTCCGCGGCCACGGCGGCCGAGGCGGCGGCGCCGGCCGTGGCCGCGGCCCGTTCGGCGTTCCAGGCCGAGACGCAGGGGATCTTGGCGAGGTCGGCGCGCGCGGCGTAGGCGCGGGCGATCTCGGCGGCCTCCAGCAACAGACCCTCCTCGAGCGTGATCGGATCGAGGCCGTAGGACAGCAGCCGGCGGTTCTCCACCATGAGCTCGTTCTCGTCGGCCTCGGCGCGTGGATTGGGCAGGTGGGCGATCTCAGCCCCGGTCAGCCGCGCCACCATCTGGGCCAGCTCGCGGACCCGCCAGCACTCGGTCATCTGGTTCATCACCTTGACCCGTTCGCCGCGGGCCGGGGGATGGGCCAGGGCCAGCTCGACGCAGCGCACAGTGTCCTGGATGTTGATGAAGGCCCGGGTCTGGCCGCCGGGGCCATAGACGGTCAGGGGATAGCCCACCGCCGCCTGCATCAGGAAGCGGTTGAGCACCGTGCCGTAGTCGCCGTCGTAGTCGAAGCGGTTGACCAGCCGGGGATCGAGCCGGGTTTCCAGCGTCTGGGTGCCCCAGACGATGCCCTGGTGCAGGTCGGTGATCCTGAGCGCGTCGTTCTTGGCGTAGAACTGGAAGAGCAGGGCGTCCTGGGTCTTGGTCATGTGGTAGATCGACCCCGGATTGGCCGGATAGAGGATCTCCCGCTCCACCCAGCCCTCGGTGGTCTCGACCCGGACGGTCAGATAGCCCTCCGGGATCGCCATGCCCGCGGCGCCGTAGCCATAGACCCCCATGGTGCCCAGGTGGGCCAGGTGGATGTCCAGGCCTGAGTCGACGATGGCCGCCAGGATGTCGTTGGTGGCGTTGAGGTTGTTGTCGACGGTGTAGCGCTTGTGGCGGGCCGACTTCATCGAATAGGGCGCGGCGCGCTGCTCGGCGAAATGCACCACCCCGTCCGGGCGGAAGCGCAGCAGGAGGTCGATGAGGTCGTCGTAGTCCTTGCCGACGGTCAGCGGGTGGGTGCGGATCGTGCGGCCGGAGACCTCTTTCCAGGCGGTGAGCCGGGCCTCCAGGCTTTCGATGGGGGTCAGCGAGCCCGCGCCGAGCTCTTCGTCGATGCGCCGCCGGGACAGGTTGTCGACGATCTCGACCTCATGCCCACACGCCGAAAGGTGCAGGGCCGTCGGCCAACCGCAGAAGCCATCGCCGCCGAGGATGAGAACGCGCATCTCTACTCCGTGACGTCGCTCCCCCGTAGAGAGGGCTAGCCCACGAAGCCGGGGTTCGCCAAGCAGAACCTGCGGCGGGCTGTCGCAGGTGGGCTGCCTGCACAGTCCGCAGTCGACCTTCTCCCGCCAGGGGAGAAGGCGCCGCTACAGCAGCTCCTGGATCATCTTCCGCGCGGCGTCGGCGAGTTCGGGACGACGCAGGGCGAAGGCGACGTTGGCGCGCAGCAGGCCCAGCTTGTCGCCGCAGTCGTAGGTGGTCCCCTCGTACTCAAGGGCGTGGAAATCCTGCCGCTTCATCAGGGCCGCCATGCCGTCGGTGAGCTGGATTTCGTCGCCGGCGCCGCGCTCCTGGGTCTCGAGGATCTCGAAGATCTCCGGCTGCAGGATGTAGCGGCCGGAGATGAACAGGTTGGAGGGCTCGGTCCCCGCCGGCGGCTTCTCCACCATGCCGGTCATCCGGTTCAGCCGGCCGTCGCGGCCGTCGAGGGCGACGATGCCGTACTTGTGCGCCTCGCCCTCGGGGACCGGCTCGACGACGATGATATTGCCGCCGGTCTGCTCATAGGCGGCCACGGCCTGGGCGAGGGCGGGCGGCTCGGCGGCCATCAGCATGTCGGGCAGCATCACCGCGAAGGGTTCGTCGCCTATGATGTAGCGGGCGCACCAGACGGCGTGGCCCAGGCCGAGCGGCGCCATCTGGCGCACGAAGCTCATCTCGCCGGGCTCCGGCAGGTCGCGGCGGACCTCCGCCAGGATGTCCAGCTTGCCCTTGGCCTCCAGGGCGCCTTCGATCTCTGGATTGGCGTCGAAATAGTCCTCGATGGCGCCCTGGCCGCGGCCGACGATGAAGATCAGGTGCTCGATGCCGGCGGCGCGGGCCTCCTCGACCACATAGGACAGGATCGGCCGGTCGACGACGTTGAGCAGGTTCTTGGGCGTGGTCTTCGCGCCCGGCAGCACACGGGTGCCCAGGCCCGCCACCGGCAGGACCGCCTTGCGCACGCGTTTTTCCATCAATCCCCTCCGACCCGGCGGACAAGCTTGAGCTTTCCGCCGCACTCAAACGCCCCCGCGGTGCGGGCGATCCGCCAGGCCGCGCCTAAAGGAGGCGTCCGCGGAAATCCACAGGCCGTGCGACAAAAATCTATCCGCGAGGCACGATCACGATTTCGAGAACTCACAAAGGCGTGTATGACTCGCCGCGTCGGGGGATAGTCCTCCAGGGGAGCAATCCATGAAACTGCGTATCGTCACTTCGGTTGCCGCGGCTGCCGTCCTCGCTCTCGGCGTCGCCGCCTGCCAGAAGAAGGCCGACACCAACACGGCTGACACCAACGCCACGGCCACTGACACCAACACCACGACCACGACCACCACGACCCCGTCGGCGGACACCAATTCGATGGCCTCGAACACGTCGGCCTCGAACACCACGACGACCACCAACACCACGGCGTCGAACACCACGAAGTAAGATCTGACGATCTTCTTTCAGCGAGCGGCCGCTCCATGGAGCGGCCGTTTTGCGTTTTGGGGTGGGCGATCAGCCGTTTAGCGCGACGAGCTGCGCGTTGACTCATCCCTGCTGCGGGAGGAGCCTCCGGCTAAACGACGGTACGCGAATCCGTCGAAGCGGAGGGAGCGGCGCCATGAAGATCGTGGCAGGGGCGGCCGGCATGATCGCCGCCGCAATGATGTTCGGCGCGGCCGGACAGGCCAGCGCGCAGGTGGACGTCAGCGGCGACGGGTTCGCCAAGGCCTGCTCGGACGCGGCCAAGGCCGGCGAGTCCGCCAACCGTTTCGAGCAGCTCTGCACGGCGTCCCTGGAGCACGAGCTGCTGATCCCGCGCGACCGCGCCGGGACCTACGTCAACCGCGGCATCATCCGGATGCGGGGCAAGGCCTACGACGAGGCGATCCGCGATTTCGACACCGCCATCCGCTACCAGTCCAACCTAGGCGAGGCCTATGTGAACCGCGGCGCCGCGCGCATCGGAACCCATCGCTTCGTCGAGGCGGTCTCCGACTTCAACAACGCCCTGGAGCTGGGGGTGAAGGAGCCGGAGAAGACCTACTACAACCGCGCCCTCGCCTATGAGTGGCTGGACAACTACAAGGCCGCCTACCTCGACTACCGGAAGGCGCTCGAGCTCGCGCCCGACTGGGACGTGGTCAACCAGCAGCTCGCCCGTTTCACGGTCAGCCATGCGGATGTGGCCACGCCGGCCGCGACCCCGACGCCCTGATCGGGAGCCCGGCCATGTCGATCGTCCTCTTGGCGCTGCTGACCGCGGCCGCCACCGGCCCCGCCCCCGCCGCGGCCCCGCCGGCTACCCCGCCGACCGAGGTGTCGCCCGTGGTGGTGACCGGACAGCCGAACCGGCCGCCGCCGGCCGATGTGACGGTGTCGATGGGCGACGGGACCTTCGTGCGCGGCCAGGACGTCTCCATCTGGCCGGCCGCGGCGAGGGCCGCCGGCGTCGGGGGAACGGTGACCCTGACCTGCGAGGTGGACGTCCATGGGCTGGCGCAGACCTGCCGCGTCGCCTACGAGCAGCCGCGGGGCCAGGGCTTCGGGGCCGCGGCCCTGGAGCTTCGCCCGACCTTCAAGCTGACGCCGCGCCAGGGTCCCGATGGGCCGGTGGCGGGCCCGATGAACATCGCCGTCAACTTCAAGCCTTCGGAGATGGAGATCGACCTGCGGCGGATTCAGGAGACGAGCTCGAAGGTCCTCGACCACCCGATCGCCAGCCGCAGCGTGACGCTGATGGATTGGCCGGCCTGGACGCGGGCGCCCGGGTTCGAGGACTGGGCGGCGGCCTACCCGGCCAAGGGCGGCGGCGTGGAGGGCTATGCGGTGGCCCACTGCAAGGTGCAGCCGACCGGGGCTTTGACCCGCTGCGTGGTGGAGAAGGAGCTGCCGACCGGCCACGACTTCGGCAAGGCGGCGGTGGCCCTGGCCGGCCAGTTCACCGTCTCGCCGGAGACCATGGCCCGCGCGCCGCGCGGCGCGCCGATCGAGGTCGACGTGCCGGTCCGCTTCCCGCCGCCGGCCGAGGCCAAGGACCGCACCGTGCGCGAGCCGTTCTGGATCGTGGGGTCCGATCCGCGGAGCCTGATGCGCGACTTCCCGGCCGGCGTCGCCAAGCCGGGCAGCCCCGGCGCCCAGGTGGCCTGCGAGGTCGGCGCCGACGGCGCCTTGACCGGCTGCCGGATCGAGCTCACCAGCCCCGACGGCCTCGACTTCGATGACGCGGCGGTGAGGCTCGCTTCGCGGCTGAAGATGAACCTGTGGTCGGCCGAGGCAGGTCCCGTGCAGGGCGGCGTCGTCCACCTGCCGGTGCGGCTGGACATGGCGTCAGCCGAGTAGGCCGCGGCTACTCCACCGTCACCGATTTCGCCAGGTTGCGCGGCTGGTCGACATCCGCGCCCTTCTGGACGGCCACGTAGTAGGCCAGGAGCTGCACCGGGGCGGCCAGGACGAGCGGGGCGATCAGGGGATCGGACTGCGGCGCGGTCACCACCACCCGGGCGCCCCTCGGCGCGTGCTTCTCGCCCTCCGGATCGGTGATGAAGATCACCTGGCCGCCGCGCGCCATGACCTCCTGCATGTTGGAGACCGACTTCTCGAAATAGCTGTCGAAGGGGGCGAGGATGACAATCGGTGTCTGGTCGTCCACCAGGGCGATCGGGCCGTGCTTCAGCTCGCCGGCGGCGTAGCCCTCGGCGTGGATGTAGCTGATCTCCTTCAGCTTGAGCGCACCCTCCAGGGCCAGCGGGTACATGGGGCCGCGGCCGAGGAAGAGCACGTCCCGGGCCTTGGCGACCTCCTGGGCGATGCCGCGGACGGCGTCCTCCAGCTTGATGGATTCGGCGACCAGCCGGGGCGCTTCCAGGAGCACC
This sequence comes from Phenylobacterium sp., assembly GCA_004799545.1. GTDB lineage: Bacteria > Pseudomonadota > Alphaproteobacteria > Caulobacterales > Caulobacteraceae > Phenylobacterium. The sequence continues at coordinate 303,952 of SSMU01000005.1, read as the reverse complement.
TTCACCAGGCGCTGTTCCTCGGCCGCGTCGATCCGGCCGCGGGCGCGGGCGGCGGCGATGGCCACCGCCGTCAGGACGCAGATCTGGGCTGTGAAGGCCTTGGTGGAGGCCACGCCGATCTCCGGACCGCAGTGGATCGGCCAGACCACGTCGACCTCGCGGGCCATGGTGGATTCGGTGGCGTTGACGACCGCCACGGTGCGCATGCCGCGCTTCTGGCAGTAACGCAGCGCCGCCAGGGTGTCGGCCGTCTCGCCCGACTGCGACATGGCGATGGCCAGCGAATTGGCCTGCAGCGCGGGTTGGCGGTAGCGGAACTCCGAGGCGATCTCCACGTCGACGGGCAGGTCGGCGAGCTGCTCGATCAGGTACTTGCCCAGCAGGCCCGCGATGAAGGAGGTGCCGCAAGCCACGATCTGGATTCGCGCCAAGCCGGCCCAATCCACCTCGCCTGGCACGCGGGTGCGATCGCTCACCGGGTCGACATAGGCGGAGATGGTGTGCTGGCAGCCCTCCGGCTGGTCATGGATCTCCTTCTCCATGAAGTGCCGGTAGTTGCCCTTCTCCACCAGGGCGGCGGAGGCGGGGACCGTGGTGACCGGCCGTTCCGCGGCCTTGCCCGTCTCGTCGAAGATCTTCGCGCCCTTGTGGTCGATAGCGACGTAGTCGCCCTCCTGCAGATAGCTGATGCGGTTGGTGAACGGCCCGACCGCCAAGGCGTCCGACCCTAAGAACATCTCGCCTTCGCCGTAGCCGACCACCAGGGGCGAGCCGCGGCGGGCGCCCATGATCAGCTGGTCCTCGCCGTCGATCAGGATCGCGATGGCGTAGGCGCCGGTGAGCTGGTCGAGGGTCGCCTTGAGCGCCGCCAGGGGCGCCTTGCCCCGGTCGAGCTCGTGGTCGAGCAGTTGGGCGATCACCTCGGTGTCGGTCTCGCTTTCGAAGGTCCGGCCCTGGGCCTTCAACCCCTCGCGCAGCTCGGCGTAGTTCTCGATGATGCCGTTGTGCACCAGGGTCACCCGGCCGGCGGTCTGCGGGTGCGCGTTGCGGGTCGAGGGCTCGCCGTGGGTCGCCCAGCGGGTGTGGCCGATGCCGACCTCGGCCTTCAGCGGATCTTCCGCCAGCACCTCTTCCAGGGCGCGGATCTTGCCCTTGGCGCGGCGGCGCTCGACGTGGCCGCCCACGACGCCGGCGATGCCCGCTGAGTCATAGCCGCGGTATTCCAGGCGCTTGAGGCTGTCGATCAGCCGCTCCTGGACGGGCTTCGTCCCGACGATGCCGATGATCCCGCACATGGGCTTTGATTTCCTTTATGATAAACGCGTCGGGTCGCAGTCGCGGGGCCGGCTTTACCATTCGGCATGATCCCGTCGACTAAATCTGGGTTTCCGATCGTTTCGTGAGCAGCCGATGACCAAGCGCGCCTATTTCGGAACCGATGGCATCCGGGGCCAGGCCAACCGCTATCCGATGACCGCGGAAGTGGCTTTGCGCGTCGGCATGGCCGCGGGCAAGTTGTTCATGTCCAAGGACGACCGCCGCCACCTGGTGGTGATCGGCAAGGACACGCGGCTGTCCGGCTACATGATCGAGCCGGCCCTGGTGGCGGGCTTCACCAGCGTCGGCATGGACGTGCGCCTGTTCGGCCCGCTGCCGACCCCGGGCGTCGCCATGATGACCCGCAGCCTGCGCGCCGACCTGGGCGTGATGATCTCGGCCTCGCACAATCATTTCGCCGACAATGGGATCAAGCTGTTCGGGCCCGACGGCTACAAGCTCTCCGATGAACGGGAGCTGGAGATCGAGGCCCTGATGGGCGAGGGGCTGGATGAGGGGCTGACCGCGCCCACCGCGCTCGGCCGGGTGCAGCGGATCGACGACTGCCAGGCGCGCTATGTGGAGATCGCCAAGGGCACCTACCCGCGGCGGCTCAGCCTGGCGGGCCTCCGGATCGTCATCGATTGCGCCAATGGCGCGGCCTACAAGGTGGCGCCCGAGGCGCTCTACGAGCTGGGCGCCGAGATCATCCCGGTCGGCGTCACCCCCAACGGCTTCAACATCAACGAGGAGTGCGGCTCGACGCACCCGGCCGCCATGCAGAAGGCGGTGAAGGAGTACCGCGCCGACATTGGCATCGCGCTCGACGGCGACGCCGACCGGCTGGTGATCTGCGACGAGCGGGGCCTGGTGGTCGACGGCGACCAGATCATGGCGCTGATCGCCGACAACTGGGCCAAGCGCGACCGGTTGAGCGGCGGCGGGGTGGTGGCGACGGTGATGTCCAACCTCGGGCTCGAGCGGTTCATGAAGGGTCTGGGCCTGAAGCTGGAGCGCACCCAGGTGGGCGACCGCTACGTCATGGCCCGCATGCGCGAGGGCGGTTTCAACCTCGGCGGCGAGCAGTCCGGCCACATCATCCTGCGCGACTTCGCCACCACCGGCGACGGCCTGCTGGCCGCGCTGCAGGTGCTGGCCGTGCTCAAGGAGAGCGACCGGCCGATGAGCGCGCTGGCCCGCCAGTTCGAGCCGGTGCCGCAGAAGCTGGAGAACGTCCGCTTCGTGGCCGGCAAGCCCTTGGAGAGCGAGCAGGTGAAGGCCTCCATCGCCGACGCCGAGCAGCGGCTGAACGGCTCGGGCCGCGTGGTGGTCCGCGCGTCGGGCACCGAGCCCCTGATCCGCATCATGGCCGAGGGCGACGACGAGAAGCTGGTCAACCAGGTGGTCAAGGAGATCGCCGGCGCCGTGAAGAAGGCGGCCGCCTAACGCCCCTCTCGTCACCTGCCGTCACGTCATCCTACCCAAGCCTCTAGGATTGTGTCAGTCTGACGCAGCCTGCTTCGCTCGACCGAGGCAGGGCCATAAGGACTAGGGAGAGACCATGCGGCGTAACCTCGCTTTCGGAGGTATGGCGCGGCCGGTGGCCAACAGGGGCGTAAGCTCCCTGGCCTGCCTGGCTTTCGTCGGATTGCTGGCCTTGGCCTTCTGGGCCGGCGCCCTTTGGATCGGCCATCTCCTCGTCAGGATGAGCCAGACCGGCTTCTAGTCACCACGGTTGTCGACGCTGCGGCGCGCGAGCGTAGTCGCCGCCACGAAGGAGCAGTTTCATGGGTAGGAACGAGCGCTAGAGCGCTGCGCCGCTGACCGGTCTCGACAGGCCGCGTCCCCCCATGCCCCCTTCCTTCGGATTTCCCATGGCGTTCCTTCGCAACGACGCGGTCAACCGCGTCAACGTCCACTCCGGCATCGTCGCCTTCGCGCAAGGCGCGGGCGGCCTGTTCTTCTTCGTCTACCTGCTGAGCGCCGGCGTCTCGGCGCCGCTGGCGCTGGTCGCCCAGGCGGCGGTGGTCACCGGCCGTTTCCTGGTCCGGCCGATGCTGCTGCCGCTCGCCAAGCGGTTCGGGATCAAGCGCCTCTTGGTGGCCGGCTCACTGGTGATGGCCGCGCAATATCCGCTGTTGGCGCAAGTGCATGGCGTCGGCGGCGCGCTGGCCGCCGTGGTGGCCGTCTCCGGCCTGGGCGAGGTGCTCTACTGGATGAGCTTCAACGCCTACTACGCCGCGGTCGGCGACGCGGAGCACCGCGGCCACCAGATCGCCGTGCGCGAGGCCCTGGCGGCCCTGACCAACATCGTGGCCCCGCTGGCGGGCGCCTGGCTGTTGGTCACCGCGGGTCCCCGTTGGGCGTTCGGCCTGGTGGCCCTGGTGCAGGTGCTGGCGGTCCTGCCGCTGATCGGCGCGCCGGAGGTGGCGGTGAAGCGCGAGGCGCCAGGCGTGCTGAAGGCGGCGCGGCCGGCCCTGTGGCTGATGATCGCCGACGGCTGGTTCGACTCCTGCTTCCTGTTCGTCTGGCAGATCGCCCTCTTCGTGGCGCTGAAGGAGAGCTTCACCGCCTATGGTGGGGCCATGGCGCTGGCCGGGCTGGTGGGGGCGGCCGGCGCCCTGGTGCTGGGGCCGCACGTGGACCAGGGCCATGGCCGGCGCTCCGCCGCCATCGCCTATTCCGCCGGCCTGGTGATCATCCTGGCGCGGGCGGCCAGCCTGAGCTGGCCGCCGCTCGCCGTCGCCGCCAACGCGGCCGGCGCCCTGTTCTTCCCACTGCTGATCCCGGCGCTGGCCAGCGTCACCGCCAACCTCAACAAGGCCTCGCCCTGTTCGCTGCGCTTCGCCATGGTCACCGAGGCGGGGTGGGACATCGGCTGTTTCGGCGCCTGCCTGACGACCGCGGCGCTGATCGCCCTGCATGCCCCGCTGGAGGTGGGGGTGCTGCTCGCGCTGCCGGCCATGTTCGGCCAGTGGGTGCTGCTGCGGCGGTTCTATCCGCCGCGACGGCGCGACCTTGCGGCGATTTAAGCTGACAGGGGCCGCGGCGCAGGCTTGGGCTTAGGCGGGGAGGGCCCATGCGTCTCGTTCAATCCATCCTGGCTGTTGCAGCCCTCGCCTGCCTGGGCGCCGCGAAACCAGCTCCCGCGCCGCTCGCCTACACCGTCTCGCCGGAGATCCGCGACGGCGCGCTGGTCGCCCTCGACGTGAGCCTTGCCCTCCACGCGGGCCCCGACGGTCGGGTGCAGCTGGAGCTGCCCGACGCCTCGGCCGGCGTCACCGAGCTATGGCGCAACATCAAGGACCTGAAGGTCGAGGGCGCGAGCGGCGTGGCCACCCCCAGCCCCGCCGAGCGGTTGATCCAGGCCGCGCCTGGCGCGCCGCTCACGGTGCGCTACCGGGTGGTCTCCGCCTTCGACCACGACCCGTCGGTCAGCGAGCTGGAGACCTACCAGCCGCTCATCCGGCCGACCCGGTTCTGGGTCTATGGGGAGGCGCTGTTCGCGCTGCCGAAGGACTCCAAGGGACCCGCGAGCTTCCGCTGGGTGGGGGCGCCGGCGGGCTTCGGCTTCGCCTCCGACCTGGAGCATGCCGGCGGCAAGCCCATGGCGATCGCCGACCTCCAGGAGAGCGTCCTGGTCGGCGGACCCGACCTGACGGTCGTCGAGCGCAGGCTCGACGGCGCGCCGCTGCGGGTGGCCGCGCTCGGGCGGTTCGGCTTCACGACCGCGGCCTTCGTCGACCTGGCGGCCAAGACGATCGCCGGCGAGCGGGCCTTCTGGGGCGGCAAGGAGGGGCCGTTCCTGGTGGCGCTCACGCCGTTGGGCCCGGTCTCCGGCAGCATCTCGGTCCGCGGGGAAGGGCGTGGCGACGCCTTCGCCATCCAGGGCGGCGCCGACACCCCGCTGGACTTCATCAAGGGCCTGCTGGCGCACGAGTATTTCCACACCTGGAATCCCCGGCGGCTCGGCGGAATGCACGACGGCGACGTGGCCGAGCGCGCCGACTACTGGTTCTCGGAGGGCTTCACCGACTTCTATGCGCGCCGCCTGGCGCTGCGGTCCGAGACCTTCAGCCTGCAGGCGTTCGTGGAGGCGTGGAACCAGGTGCTGAAGGAGTACGCCGCGTCTCCGAACCGGACGGCGCCGAACGCCAAGGTGGTCGCCGACTTCTGGAAGGACAGCGACGTCCAGAAGCTGCCGTATCGCCGGGGCGCGATCCTCGCCGCGACCTGGGACCGCGAGCTCCGCGCCCGGTCCGGCGGCAGGGTTGGGCTCGACGACGTCATGCGCGCCATGCGCGACCGCGCCGCGAAGCTCGGCGCCAAGAGCCCCAAGGCGCCGCAACTCTTCGAGGAGACCGCACGGGACTTCGGCCTCGAGGTGGGCCCCGACGTCGAGCGGATTGTGGAGACGGGCGCCGCCATCGCGCTGCCGCAGGATGCCTTCGGCGGTTGCATCACCGTCGCGACGCGCCCGGCGCCGGTGTTCGAGCGGGGCTACGAGATCAAGACGAGGGCCGACGGCAGTCACGCCCTGACCAAGGTCGCGCCGGATGGACCGGCCTACGCCGCGGGCCTCCGGGATGGCATGACGGTGCGCCGAATATCGGGCTGGACGGGGAACGTCGAAAAGCCTTGGGAGGTCTGGGTCCTGGACGAGACCGTGGAGCGGCGGGTGAGCTACCTTCCCATCGGGAAAGGCACGATGACCCAGCAGCAACTGGAGCTCCCGAAGGAGCTGACGCCCACGGCCTACGACGCCTGCGCCCGGGCCGTGGCCGCGGCGCGCTAGGCCGGGCGCCGTGAGTCGGCCGCAAGAGCGCCGAAGGCCGCGTAGAACACCTCGTCGGGGACCAGCTCCGGGGTCAGGAAACGCTGGAACAGCAGGCCCTCGATCAGGGCGTTGATCACCCGCACGAGGACCTCGGGCGGCATCGGCAGGTCGTCGGCCGCGACCAGGGTGCGGAACCAGGCGGCGCCGGTCTCGTAGCCCCGGGCCATGGCGTCGCGGTACTGGACGCGAACCTCCTCGTGGGTGAGGGCGTAGGCGCGGAAGGTGAGCGCACCCACGGCGGCCTCGCGGCGCTCCGGCAAGGCGGCCAGCAGGGCCTCGGCCACGGCGCGCATCTTCTCGGCGAAGCTGGAGTCCGGCCGGAACCGCGGGCGGATCGGCGCCCACTGCCGCTCGGCCAGGGCCATGAACAGGGCGTCGCGGTTGCGGAAGTTGCCGTAGATCGCCCCGGTGGTCATGCCGGCCCGCTCGGCCACGTCGGCCAGGGTGGTGCGTTCGAAGCCCCGCTCGCGGGTCAGGGACAGGGCGGCGTCGAGCAGGGCGGCGCGGGTGCGGTCCCGCTTGTCGCCCCGGCGGCGCTGCGTGTCGGTGGTGGGATCGGCGGCCATCGGCGACTCAAGCTTGCTCGCCATAAAATATCATGCATATAATATAATGTGATTATTATTGGAGCCTGAGATGGCGGGGGAGGATGCGGTCGCGGCGGCCATCGGCGAGGCTGTGGGTTCCGGCCAGTTGGCCGGGGCGGTGAGCCTGCTCTGGCGGGACGGGCGCGTGGTGCAGACCGCCGCGGTCGGCTGGCGCGACCGCGAGGCGGACCTGCCGATGACCCGCGACACGATCTTCCGGATCGCCTCGATGTCCAAGCCGGTCACCTCGGTGGCGGCGCTCAGCCTGATGGAGGCGGGCGGCTTCGCCCTGGACGACCCGATCGCCCGCTGGGCGCCGGAATTCCACGAGATGCGCGTCCTGCGCTCGCCCACCGGCCCCCTGCACGACGGCGACCCGGCCGAGCGGCCGATCACCTTCGAGGACCTGCTGACCCATCGGTCGGGGATCACCTATGGCGACTTCTGGCAGGGGCCGATCGCCGCCGCCTACGCCGACCTGCTGGGCGGCAGCATCGACAGCCGCGTCGAACCGGACGACTGGATCCCGCGCCTGGCCGGCCTGCCGCTGATCGACCAGCCCGGCCGCGGCTTCCACTACGGCGCCTCCACCGATCTCTTGGGCCTGCTGATCGCCCGCATCGAGGGCGCGCCGCTCGGCGAGGTGCTCCAGAAGCGGGTGTTCGGCCCGCTCGGCATGCGCGACACCGGCTTCGCCGTGCCCCCCGAAGCGCGAGAGCGGCGCGCGGCGGCCTACGGCTTCGACGCCGGCGGCCGGCTCGCGCGGCTGAAGCGCGGGGTGGGCGACGCCTTCCAGGAGGAGCGGCCGGACTGGATGAGCTTCGTCTCCGGCGGCCAGGGCCTGTGGTCGACGGTGGACGACTACCTGGCCTTCGCGCGGCTGTTCCTGGGCGAGGGCGCGGTGGACGGGGTCCGGGTGCTGCAGCCCGAGACGATGCGGCTGATGACCACCAACCGCCTCACCGAGGCCCAGCGCGCGGCGGCGGCGCTGCTGAACCAGCCGGTGTTCGCCTCGGGCAACGGCTTCGGCCTGGGGGTCGCGGTGGTGCTCGATCCCGCGACGGCGCTCGTCATGCGCGGCAAGGGCGGCCTCGGCACGGTGGGATGGCCGGGCGCCTTCGGCGGCTGGTGGCAGGCCGATCCCACCGACGGCTCCGTGGCGATCTTCCTGATGCACAACATGGTCGGGCTGGAGCAGATCGCCAAAGGCCTGGGCATGGCCGGCTACATGGCGCTCCTGGAGTTCCAGGCCCTGGCGACGGCACGCGGCTAGACGCTGGCGCGGCCGACGCTGGCGTAGGCGAAGCCGCGGGCCCGCATGTCCTCGGGCTTGTAGACGTTGCGGAGGTCGACCATCACCGGCTTGTTCATCAGGAGCTTGATGCGGTCGAGGTCGAGGGCCCGGAACTGGTCCCACTCGGTGATCAGCACCAGGACGTCGGCGCCTTCGGCCACGTCGTAGGGGTCGTCCTTGAAGTCGACGTCCTTGAGCAGGGTCCTGGCCTCGTGCAGCCCTTCGGGATCGAAGGCCTGCACCCTGGCGCCGCGGGCCTGCAGGGCGGGCACGATGTCCAGCGACGGGGCGTCGCGCATGTCGTCGGTGTTCGGCTTGAAGGTCAGGCCCAGCACGCCAACCGTCTTGCCGGCCAGTTCGCCGCCGAGGGCGGTCGCCACCTTGGCGGCCATGGCCTTCTTGCGGGCGTCGTTGACCCGGACCGTGGTCTCGATCAGCTCGACCGGGGAGCCGGCGCTGCGGGCGGTGCGCACCAGGGCCAGCGTGTCCTTCGGGAAGCAGGAGCCGCCGTAGCCAGGGCCGGCGTGCAGGAACTTGCCGCCGATCCGGTTGTCGAGGCCGATGCCGCGTGACACCTGCTGCACGTCGGCGTCGACGGCTTCGCAGAGATCGGCGATCTCATTGATGAAAGTGATCTTCATGGCCAGGAAGGCGTTGGCCGCATACTTGATCAACTCGGACGTGCGCCGGCTGGTGAACTGGATCGGCGTCTCGTTGAGATAGAGCGGCCGGTAGAGCTCGCGCATCACCGCCCGGGCCCGGTCGTCCTCGGTGCCCACCACCACGCGGTCGGGCCGCTTGAAGTCCTCGATCGCCGCGCCCTCGCGCAGGAACTCCGGGTTGGAGACCACCGCCACGTCGGCGTCGGGCCGCACGCGCTTGATGATCGCCTCGATCTCGTCGCCGGTGCCGACCGGGACGGTGGACTTGGTGACGATCACCGTGAAGCCATCGACAAGGCCCGCCACCTCCTCGGCCGCAGCGTGGACGTAGGAGAGGTCCGCGTGGCCGTCGCCGCGCCGCGAGGGGGTGCCCACCGCTATGAACACCGCGTCGGCCTCCTTCACCGCCTTGGCGGCGTCGGTGTCGAAGAACAGCCGCCCGGCCTTGACGTTCTGCGCCACCAGGGTGTCGAGGCCCGGCTCGAAGATCGGGATGCCGCCCGACTTCAGCTGCTCGATCTTGGCCGCGTCCTTGTCGATGCAGGTGACCGTGTGGCCGAAGTCGGCGAAGCAGGCGCCTGAGACCAGGCCCACATAGCCGGTGCCGATCATCGCCACGTGCATGTCTGCAGAATCCCCATTGAAACGCGGGAGGCTTTCACCACGCGGCGGGCCTTTTCGCTAGGCGTGAGGTGACGCAGGGGTGGAAATTCTTGGCTGGCGCGGGCTGTCATGATAGACTGGGGTTTATCATGACGAAGCCGATCCAAATCCGCGACGAGGCGGCGGTGAGCGCGATCCGTGAAGCCGCTGCGCTCAGCCGCCGATCGCTCACCGAAGTCGTCCGGGAAGGCGCCCAGCTTGTCCTCGATCGCGAGCGGCGACGCACCAGGAGGGAAGACCCCGAGCGGGAGCAGCGCATCGATCGATTGCTCGCCGAGTTCCGCGAGGCGGTGAGATCGCACGGCGGTCGCATCCCCACGGACGACGACTTCTACGACGAGAACGGCTTTCCCAAGTGATCGCGGTGGATGCGTCCGCCGTTCTCGCGGTCTTTTTCGGAGAGGCGGAGGAGCGGGCGTTTCGCAGTTTCGTCGCTCGGCGCGGGGGCGGCATATCGGCCGTGAACCATTGGGAGGTTCTGGCGCGCGCCTATTCGTCCGGCGGCGCGGTGGCTTTGCGCGCCGCCGAGGCGTTGCTCGCCGAACTGCGCCTGGAGGTGATTGCGGCCTCGGACGCGCACTCCCGGGGGGCGGTCGCCGCCTTTCAGCGGTTCGGCAAAGGTGTTGGCGGGCCGCTGAACCTCGGTGACTGTTTCGCGTACGCCCTGGCGCAGATCGAAGGCGATGGCCTGCTCTACAAGGGCGAGGACTTCGCCAAGACCGACGTGAAGTCCGCGCTCACCTGAGGCTCAGATCTCCTGGTTGTAGGCGCCCACCTGGCTGCGCTTGCCGAGGCGGGGCTTCACCTCCTGGTGGAACAGGGCGCGCATGTCGTCCTCGGACTTCTGGCTCTCCACCACGACCACCAGCTCAGGCTTGTTGGAGGAGGCCCGCACCAGCACCCAGGAGCCGTCCTCCAGCGCCACGCGGACGCCGTTGACGGTGATCAGGTCGACGATCTTGCGGCCGAGGATCGTGCCGCCGGCGTCGCGGAAGGCGGTGTATTCGGCGACCACGTCGTCGACCACCGCGTACTTCTCCTCGTCAGCGCAGTGCGGGCTCATGGTCAGCGAGGTGTAGGCGACCGGCAGGGCCTTCTTCAGGTCGGAGAGCTTCTGGCCCGGGTTGCGGTCGAGCATGGAGAGGATGGCGGCGGCGGCCACCAGGCCGTCGTCGTAGCCGCGGCCGATCGGCGGGTTGAAGAAGAAGTGGCCGGACTTCTCGAAGCCGGCCAGGGCGCCCAGCTCGGCGGTCTTGCGCTTGATGTAGGAGTGGCCGGTCTTCCAGTAGACGGTCCTGGCGCCGTTGGCCTTCAGCACCTCGTCGGTGGCGAACAGGCCGGTGGACTTCACGTCGACCACGAAGGTGGCGTCCTTGTGCAGGGCCGAGAGGTCGCGGGCCAGCATCAGGCCGATCTTGTCGGCGAAGATCTCCTCGCCCTCGTCGTCGACAACGCCGCAGCGGTCGCCGTCGCCGTCGAAGCCCAGGGCCACGTCGGCGCCCAGCTCGCGCACCGCCTGGGACATGGCGTGCAGCATGACGCTGTCTTCCGGGTTCGGGTTGTACTTGGGGAAGGTGTAGTCGAGCACGGCGTCCATCTCGACCACCTCGGCGACCCCCATGCGCTTCAGCCCCTCGACGGCGAAGGCGCCGGCGGTGCCGTTACCGCAGGCGGCGATGACCTTCAGCGGCCGGGTCAGCTTGGCGCGGGCCGCGGCGTCGGCGATGTAGCGCTCGGCGACGCCCTCGATGCGGGCCAGGGAGCCGCCGGGCCGCTCCTTCCACTCGGCGCCCAGGGTGATCTCTTTCAGCCGGCCGATCTCGTCGGGGCCGAAGGTCAGCGGCCGCTGGGCGCCCATCTTCACCCCGGTCCAGCCGTTCTCGTTGTGGCTGGCGGTGACCATGGCCACGCAGGGCGCGTCGAGGTCGAACTGGGCGAAATAGGCCATCGGCGTCACCGCCAGGCCGATGTCCAGCACCTCGCAGCCGGCGCCGATCAGGCCCAGCGTCAGGGCCTGCTTGATGCTGAGCGAATAGGACCGGTAGTCGTGGCCGATCACGATCCGCTTGTGACCGAGCTCGTGGATATAGGTGCCGAGGCCGAGGCCCAGCGCCTGGATGCCCAGCAGGTTGATGTCCGGCCCGTAGATCCAGCGCGCGTCGTATTCCCGGAAGCCGGTGGCCTTCACAAGCGGCACGTTCTCGTAGTCGAGCGTGTTGGGAATCAGGTCGGCGCGCGGCTTGGGCAGCATAGGTGCTCCGGGAAATCGTTACGGGCGGTGTCTTAGTCGTCGGATGGCCCCAAGGCCAATCCAACGCGTGAGAGGGTGGCTTGGTTTGCGCCGCCTACATCACCCCGGCGCGCAGGATGTCGTGGACGTGCAGGATGCCCACCGGCCTGCCGTCATCGACCACGAACAGCACCGTCACCGAGGGCGGCGGGTCGCTCATCAGGGCCAGCGCCTCCGAGGCCAGCATATCCGGCGGCACGGCCTTCTTCGGCCCGGCGGTCATCACCTCGCCGGCGGTGTGGTCCAGCAGGCCCTCGGAATGGCGGCGCAGGTCGCCGTCGGTGACCGCGCCCATCAACCGGCCGTCGGGGCCCTGGACGCCCAGGATGCCGAACCGCTTGCCGGTCATCACCAGCAGGGCCTCGCGCATCGGCGTCTCGGGCCCGACCAGCGGCAGCTCGTCGCCGGCATGCATCAGGTCGCGCACGGTGCGCAGCATGGCGCCCAACTTGCCGCCCGGATGGAAGACGTGGAAATCCTTGGGCTTGAAGCCGCGCCGCTCCAGCAGGGCCACGGCCAGGGCGTCGCCCAGGGCGATCTGCAGGGTGGTGGAGGTGGTCGGCGCGTTGATCTCGTCGGTGGCCTCGGCGGCGTCGGCCAGCAGGATCACCGCGTCGGCGGCGCGGCCGAGGGCGCTGTCCTTGACGGCCGTGATGGCGATCAGCGGGATCTTGAAGCGCGTGGCGTAGGCCAGGATGTCGGCCAGCTCGCGCACCTCGCCGGACTTCGACAGCGCCAGGATCACGTCGGCCTCGCCGATCATCCCCAGGTCGCCGTGGCTGGCCTCGGCCGGGTGGACGAAGAAGGCCTGGCTGCCGGTGGAGGCGAAGGTGGCGGCGATCTTGCGCGCCACGTGGCCCGATTTGCCCATGCCGGTGCAGACAATCCGGCCTTTCGCGGCGAACAGCAGGTCGACGGCCCCTGCGAAGGCGGCGTCCAGTGCGCCCGCCTGGGCGGTGAGGGCTTCGGCTTCCGCGGCGAGCACCCGGCGGCCGACCGCGATGGCGTCGGATCCGCTCATTGGGCCGGCGACAGCGACCGGTTCTGCAGGTTGCGCACCGCATCGCGCGCCGCCTGGATGCGGCGCTGCGAGGCGGCCGTCTCGCGCTCCATGGCGGCCTTCATCTCCGGCGTCTGCTGCACCGGGGTGTGGCCGAAGGGGGCGGGCGAGCGGGCGCCCAGGCCCTGCGGCCAGACCAGGGCCAGCGCGATGGCCGCGAGGGTGATGGCCGCCAGGAACGGCATGTAGAGGCGATCGAGCATGCTGAGGCGTCTATAGCCGCCGCGCGCGTCCGGGCCAACGCGCTTGACGCCGGGCGCCCTCAGGCCCTAGCCGCTCTGCCAGTCCCGCGAAGGAGCTCAACGCCTTGTCCACCCTGATCCTGCTGCGTCACGGCCAGAGCCAGTGGAACCTGGAGGACAAGTTCACCGGCTGGGTGGACGTCGACCTCACGCCGCAGGGCGAGGCCGAGGCCCGGAAGGGCGGCGAGCTGATCAAGGCGGCGGGTCTCGTCATCGACCGCTGCTACGCCTCGGTGCTCACCCGGGCGATCCGCACGTCCTGGCTCGCTCTGCACGCGGCGGACCAGGTCTTCATCCCGGAGACCAAGGACTGGCGGCTGAACGAGCGGCACTACGGCGGCCTGACGGGGCTCAACAAGACCGAGACCGCCGCCAGGCACGGCGCCGAGCAGGTGAAGGTCTGGCGCCGCTCCTACGACGTGCCGCCGCCGCCGTTGCCGGCCGACAGTCCCTTCGACTTCGCCGGCGACCGCCGCTACGCCGGGGCGACCCTACCCAGCACCGAGAGCCTGAAGACCACCCTGGCGCGTGTGCAGCCCTACTGGGAGAGCGAGATTGCGCCCAAGCTCGCGGCCGGCGAGACCGTCCTGGTCGCGGCCCACGGCAATTCGCTGCGGGCCATCGTCAAGCTGCTGTTCGCCGTCCCCGACGACGCCATCGTCGGCGTCGAGATCCCCACCGGCAATCCGCTGGTGGTGGAGCTGGACGGCGGGCTCACGCCCACCGCCGCCCGCTACCTCGACGAGGCCCGCGCCCAGCCCCTGCCGGCGCTCTAGAAGCTCTCGCCGACCATCTTCTCGCTGAGAGCCCAGAGCGCCTTGGCGTGCTCGGGGTCGATGGCGTAGCGGCGGATGCCGCCGCGGATCAGGCTCGAGCGGCCCGACGCCCCGTCGCCGGCCGGGGCCTCCTCGACCACCTCGGCCACGTGGCAGTCCTCGCAGTAGTGGCCGCCGACCGCGTCGGCGTCGGCCACCACGCCGGCCCAGACGGAGGTCGCCGCGCCCTGCGGGATGGTCTTCCACTCGAACGGCGCCGCGGCGCTCGCCTGTTGGGCGGCGTTGATGCTGTCGATCATCTCCTGCACCAACTCCGGCGTCATGTGCCGGCCGAGCTCGGTCTGGATGCCGCCCGGATGGACCGCCGTGGCGCGGACGCCGCGGTCCTTATGGCGCCGGTCGAACTCGACGGCGAACAGCACATTGGCGGTCTTGGAGCGGCCATAGGCCCCGAACGGGGTGTAGTCGGTGTGCTCGAAATTGGGGTCTTCCAGGTCGACGTCCGAGAAGCGGTGGCCGGCGGAGGACAGCTCCACGACGCGCGAGCCGGCCTTCAGCAGCGAGGCGATGCGGTTGGTCAGCAGGAAGTGGCCCAGGTGGTTGGTGCCGAACTGGGTCTCGAAGCCGTCAGCGGTCTTGCCGAACGGCGTGGCCATGACGCCGGCGTTGTTGATCACCAGGTCGAAGGGCCGGCCGTCGGCCACGAGCTTGTCGGCGGCGGCGCGCACGCTGGCGAGGTTGGCTAGGTCGAGCTCGACGAGCTCCAGGCGCGGGATGCCCTGGGTGGCGGCGCGGGCCTTCTCCAGATCCCGGGCGGCGCCGGTGACCTGGGCGCCGCGGGCGGCGAGCGCCCGGGCGGTCTCGACGCCGAGCCCGGCCGAGACGCCGGTGACCAGGATGCGCGTGCCGGTGAGGTCGACGCCGGCCAGCACCTGGTCGGTGGTGGAGGTGGCTCCGAAGGATTGGGTCATGAGGGGGTCTCCGGGGAAAGATGGGTGGATTTCGCCGCCGCGAATGCTTAAATGGAGGTGGCCTCCGGATATATGCGGAGGGTGCCTCCGTTTTTCAAGGGCCGAGTTGTGAGCGTCGACAACAAGGGTGCGCGTAAGCCGCGGGCGGACAGCCTGCGCAACCGCGAGCAGCTGCTCGCGGCGGCCAAGGCCGCCTTCGCCGACGCCGGCGCCGACGTCGCCCTGGAGGAGATCGCGCGCCGTGCGGGCCTCGGCATCGGCACCTTCTATCGGCATTTCCCGACCCGCGACGCCCTGCTGGCCGCGGTCTACCAGCGCGAGGTCGAGCAGCTCACCACCTCGGCCGACCGGCTGCTGGCGGAGCGCCCGCCGCTGGAGGCCTTCGAGGCCTGGCTGCACCTCCTGGTGGACTACCTGGCGACCAAGCGCGTGGTGGCGCCGGCGCTGCAGGCCGCCTCCGCCGAAGGGGCGCGGCTCTACGCGGCGTCCGGCGCGCCGGTCACCGACGCGCTGAACCGCCTGGGCCAGAAGCTGCTGGCCAGCGGCGCCGTGCGTCCCGGCGTGCAGCCGGAAGACCTGACCCGGATCATCATGGGCCTGAGCCAGGGCTACGACCGCCCCGACTGGCCGCCCAGCGCCCGGCGGCTGATCGCCATCCTGATCGCCGGGCTACGGCCCGCTGGGACCTAACGCGCCGGATAGGCCGTGAAGATGTAGTCCTGGGCGGCCACGGCGGTGTGGCAGGCGTAGCCGCACGCGGCGCCGGTCCCCTCGGGCTTCAAGGCGCCGGTCTTCGGGTCGACATCGAACTTGGCGTAGGCCCAGCCGTTGGTCTTCGGGAAGCGCTTCAGGTCCTTCTCGATGAAGGCCAACGACTTCAGCTTGTCGGGCACCTGCACGGCGTAGGGCGAGTCCGGGTTCGGCTTCTGCGACCACTCGATCTTCACCACCTTGGAGCCGTTGGGGAACTTCTGGCCCTTGGCGGGCAGGCCCTTCTTGTAGGCGGCCATCATCACCGGGTTGGCGGCGATCAGCTTCTGGCTGCCGGGGACCTGGCTGACGGCGACGTCCTCCCAGCCCTGGTAGCCCTTGAATTCGGAGAAGGAGAGGCCGCTCGGGACCTTCAGGGTCGAGCGGTCCTGCGCGGCGAGCGCGAGTCCGCCGAGCGCGGCGAGGCCGGCCGCGGAAATCGCCGCGATTGCGAGCCTGGTCTTCATCGTTCACTCCTGCCGTTTGGGTTGCAAAAGAGGACTGCCGGCGTGACCGCCGAGGTGAACTCAATGTCTGCTGGCCGAAGCGCACGCCGCCGCCCGTGCATGACAGGACGGCCCCCCGACAGCTTGACCGTAGCACAACAACTGGTGGTTGCGAGTCTCCGGAACCGCCGGCGCCTTCTCCCACGCCCGCCGACGGCGCATGAAGGCGCATGACCGCCGACCCGGACGATTCCGCCCACATGCGCCGCGCCATCGCCCTGGCGCGCGCCAACCTCGGGCGAACAGGGGAGAACCCCTCCGTCGGCTGCGTGATCGTCAAGGATGGCCGGACGATTGGCGAGGGCGCCACCGGCAAGGGCGGACGGCCGCATGCGGAGGAGATCGCGCTGGACCAGGCCGGCGGGGCGGCGCGGGGGGCTATAACCTATGTTACGCTTGAACCTTGCGGCGAACGCTCGTCGGGGGCGGCGTCCTGCGGCGAGCGGCTGGTGGCGGCCGGCGTCGCGCGGGTGGTGATCGCCTGCGCCGATCCCTCCGTCCTGGCCGCGGGACAGGGGCCTGACCGCCTGCGGGCCGGGGGAATCCCCGTGGAAACCGGGCTCTTGGCGGACGAGGCGGCGGGGCTCTACGCGGCCTATTCACCCCGCAACCCAGAACGGGGAATTTGAGGCCGGCGGCAATCCATCCTTAAGCGCGATGGACCTAGATTGACGGCGAAGTTCGGAGTCCCCCCGTCGTGGCCCTGCCCGTCGCGCCCGCCCACAGCCTGGTCGTCCGCCGCCTCACCCAGGCGATGGTCGACGCGATCTGCGCCAAGCACGACCGCCTGTGGACCTCCAAGCCCGGCGGGGCGCGGGCGGTGTTCGCTTGGTGCGACCTCTCGGGCCTCGACCTTTCGGGCAAGAACCTCTGCGACGCCGACCTGACCGGAGCGGTGCTGATGGGCTGCACCGCCAAGGGCGTGCGGCTCGACCACGCCAACCTGTTCGGCGCCGACCTCTCCGACGCCAACCTCACCGAGGCCTCCCTGCGCCGCGCCGACCTGCGCGGGGCCTGCCTGCGCAACGCCAACCTGACCGGCGCCGACCTGTTCGAATGCGACCTGCGCGAGGGCGCGCTGGCCGCCGCCGACCGGCGCGAGGGCCTGCGCCGGGTGGAGACCAACCCGGCGGTCGTGGCGGGCGAGGCGCGGGGCGCGATCCTGGCGGGCGCCAACCTGGAGCGCTCGCGGCTCTCCGGCGTCATGGCCATGCGCGCCGACTTCACCGACGCGGTCTTGAAGGACGCCAAGCTGGTTCGGGCCAACCTGAAGCACGCCACCATGGCCGGGGCCAACCTCTCCGGCGCCGATCTCTCCGGGGCCGACCTGGCCGGCGCGGACCTGCGCGACGCCATCCTGGTGGGCGCCAAGACCCTCTCCTGGAACGTGCTCGACGCCAATATGGCCGGCGTGCTCACCGACGAGCCGACGGTCAGCCACGCCGAGCAGATCAATTACGCCCACCTGATCCGCGAGCATGCCCGCTGGTGCGAGACCGACGGCGCCGAGGGCAGCCCGTCCTCGTTCGACAAGGCGGACCTGCGGTCGCTGGAGTCCATCCGCGGCTTCAACCTCACGGCGCTCTCGGCCAAGCACGCGATCTTCTATGGCCTCGACATGGAGGGCGTGCAGCTGCAGGGCGCGCATCTGGAAGGCGCCGACCTGCGCGGCTGCAATCTGCGCCGCGCCGACCTGCGGGGCGCGCGGCTGGTGAACGTGAAGCTCTCCGGCGCCGACCTGCGCGAGGCGCAGATGGGCCCGCTGATCCTGGGCGCCGACCGCATCCTGCCCACCAACCTCTCCGGCGCGATGCTGAAGTTCGCCGACCTTTCCGGCGCGGACCTGCGGCACGCCATCTTCCTCAACGCCGACGTTAGCCGCGCCAACTTCCGCGGCGCCTCCATGCGTCAGGCCAGTTTCACCGGCATCACCCGCCATGGCGCACGCGGCCTGGAGGAAGTGATTTGACCCCCCGGCCGCCCAGACCCCAGCGCTGACCATGGCCAGACCCGCCCTTCCAGGCCGTCGCAAGCTCACGCGCGACGAGCTGGAGATGATCCTTGACGGCCATGCGCGCCTGGTGCGCGGCGAGCCGGGCGGCAAGCGCGCCAGCCTGCCGTTCGTCGACTTCACCGGCTTCGACCTCTCCGGCCGCGACCTGACCGAGGCGGAGTTCGCGGGCTCGGTGTTCGACGGCGCCAAGCTGGTCTCGACGGTCCTGGCCGGCGCCAACCTGGCCGGCTGCGACCTGCGCAGCGCCGACCTGCGCGGCGCGATCCTCACCCGGGCCAATATGCGCGGCGCCTGCCTGCAGGGCGCGAACCTCGCCCACGCCGACCTCACCGAGGTGGACCTGCGGCCCGGCAAGGTCGCCTTGCCGCATCCCAGCAAGGGCTTCCCCGCCGTGGTCGAGGAGCCGCGGCCGGGCGAGCTCGACATGGCCATGCTGACCGGCGCCACCCTCGACCGCGCGCGCCTGCAGGGCGTGCATGCCGCCGGCGCCGACTTCTCCGACTGCTCGATGAAGAACGTCAGCCTCGACGACGCTGTCCTGACAGGCGCGAACCTGGCCGGCGCCATGCTGGACAACGCGGTGATGGCCGGGGCCAACCTGGAAGGCGCCGACCTGAAGGGCGCGGTGCTGGCCGGCGTTCTGCTCACCGCCGCCAAGACCAAGGGCGCCAAGCTGGAGGGGGCCCTGGCCTCGCCCAGCCGCACCGTGGTCTCCCGCGCCGACAAGCTCGCGGCGCTGCTGAGGGCGCACGACAAGTGGGTCCGCACCGGCGGCGGCGAGGGCAAGCGGGCGGTGGTCGACGACGAGGACCTGCGCCCGCTGGGGGCGATGCTGAAGGGCCTGCGGCTGACCGCGCTCAGCGCCCGGCGCGCCTGCCTGGTGGGGCTCGACTTCGGCGACGCCGAACTGCAGGGCGCCGACCTCGAGGGCGCCAACCTGCGCGGCGCGAGCCTGATCCAGGCCGACCTGCGCGGCGCGCGGCTGGCCGGCGCCGACCTCACCAAGAGCCGGCTGCAGAAGGCGCTGATGGGGCCCCTGCCGCTGAGCGGCGGCCGCTCGACGCCCACCACCCTGACCGCGGCGCGGATGCGCTGGGCCTTCGCGGCCGGGGCCGACCTTTCCGGCGCGGCGATGTCCGACGCCGATCTGCGTGGCTGCGACCTGACCGATGCGCGCCTGGCGGCCGTCGAGCTCACCCCGACCCAGCGCCGCGCCGCGCTGGGACTGGCCAAGGACTAGGCCCGGCCACCCGGATTCGACATCCGCTGCGGCATGCCCCAGCCTGGACGGACCTTGGGGGCGCCTCATGCGACTGTTGCTCAACATCCTGTGGTTCATCTTCGGCGGCTGGATCTCCGGCACCCTGTGGCTGTTCGCGGGCGCCCTGCTGGCGATCACCGTGATCGGCCTGCCGTGGACCCCCGCCGCCTTCCGCATGGCCAGCTTCAGCTACTGGCCGTTCGGGCGGGTGCTGGTGGACCGCGACTATGGGGCGACCAGCCTGGTCCTGAACGTCCTGTGGGTGGTGCTGGCCGGCTGGTGGCTCGCCCTCCACCACCTGGTCTTCGCCCTCGGCCTGGCGGTGACCATCATCGGCATCCCCTTCGCCTGGCAGCACCTGAAGCTGGCCGCCGCCTCCCTGGCCCCGGTCGGCAAGATGGTCATCGAGGTCTAGGCCGGCGTCTGGGCCGTCGCGGCGAAGATCACGTGGCCGCCGCGGTTGCGTCGCGCCAGGGCGGCGGGCAGCGGGCCGACGAAACGTTTCAGCAATCCCCGCGGCCCGATGTCCTCGATCCGCGCGAAGCCGAGCGTGGCCAGTTGCGCATGCAGCTCAGCCGGCTCGAAATAGCTGAGGAAGGGCTCGCCGAGCGCGGCCACCCGGGCGGCGCGTTCCTGATGCGCGGCGCGCGCCGCCGGCGACAGGGTCGCCACCGGATCGCTGTAGTCGAACACCACCTCGGCGCCGCCCGCCAGGCCGCCGATCGTCCGCAGCGTCGCCGCGATCGCGGCCTCGGTCAGATAGGGCACGACGCCCAGCCAGGTGAAGAAGCTGCGCTCCGCAGGATCGAAGCCCTTGGCCCGCAGCGCCTCCAGCAGGCTGTCGCGCTCGAAGTCGACGGGGGTGAAGGCGAGCGTCTCGGGCAGGCCGATGCCGGCCTCGCCGAGCCGGCGGCGCTTCCAGGCCTGGGTGGCCGGATGGTCGACCTCGAACACCCGCAGGCGGCCCTCGAAGGGATTACGGTAGGCGAAGGTGTCGAGGCCGGCGCCCAGCACCACCAGCTGGCGGACGCCACGCGTCTCGACGCCCTCGGCCAGCGCGGTCTCCGCCACCTTGGTCCTGGCGGCGATGAAGAAGCGCATGCCGCGGGTGGCGGGGTTGTCGCTCGACCGCCGGATCGCGGCCTCGCCCTCGTCGCCGAGGATCTTCAGGGCCAGCGGATCGGCGAAGATGCGGCCCTTCTCCAGCACCTGGTGCGCCGCCCGGTGCCCGGCGGCGGCCAGGGCCGTGCGGCTGGGTTCCTTCTCGAGCATCACCCCTCCCTGGTCAGACCGGGCAAGGATTGGCGGAGGTCCGGCGCGCGGCCAAGCCACGATTGGTTGGTTTGACGGGCCGCCCTTTTCATGGGGTCCTGGCGCATGGAAAAGGCGGCGCAGGGATGCCCTGCGCCGCCTCGTCCAAGTCCGGTGCGATCGGAGCCTAGGCCGCCTTTTCGGCGCCTTGGCCTTCGATCAGCTTGCCGGCGCCGATCTCGATGCGGCGCGGCTTGAGGGCTTCCGGGATCTCGCGCTTCAGCGACAGCTGCAGCAGGCCGTCGGCCAGGTTGGCGTCGGTCACCACCACATAGTCGGCGAGCTGGAAGCGGCGCTCGAAGTTGCGCTCGGCCAGGCCGCGATGCAGGTAGCGGCGGGCTTCGTCGTTGGCGGGCTTGCGGCCCTGCACGGTCAGCAGGTTCTCCTTGACCTCGACGTTGAGCTCTTCCGGCTTGAAGCCGGCGACCGCGATCTCGATCCGGTACTCGTTCTCGGCGGTCCGCTCGATGTTGTAGGGCGGATAGCCGGCCGGGGCGGTTTCCGCCTGGGCGGATTCCAGGAGGTCGGCGAAGCGGTCGAAGCCGACGACCGAGCGGTAGAGGGGGGCGAAGTCGAACGTACGCATCTGGGTCACATCCTTCTCGTCAAGCAAGGTTGCGTATGGAAGCGCGCCGTGGGCGAGCCATCAGGCCTCGCTCGGACGCGCGGAAGGCCCGGAAATCCAGCGCCTTCCGCCAGACGAGATAGGCGCCGCGCGGGGTCGTTCAAGAGCCGGCTCTGCAAGGCCCGCGGCGGCAGCGGCCGAATGACGCGACGCTTCTTGAAACCGTAACACGGGCGGCCGGACGGTTTACTTCACTCGCGCCCAAGGCGAAGCTGGTTGCGAATCGGGAGAGCTGTTGGGCATGGCGACGCTGGAGGAGCTGACGGATCGCATCCGCCGCGCCGCCGCGTCCGATGCGGAACCCGGTCAGGCCGCGCTCGCCAAGAGCGTCAAGCTCGATCTGAAGGGCGAAGGCGTCATCCACGTTGAAGGCCGCGCCGTCACCAATGAGGACAAGCCCGCCGACCTGGTGGTCACCGTGGCCAAGCGCGATCTCGAGGCGCTGGGCAAGGGCGAGCTCGATCCGGTTCGCGCCATGATGACCGGCCGGATGAAGCTCTCCGACATGACGCTGGCCATGCAGCTGCAGCCGAAGATCCAGGACCTGTTCCGGAGGGCCCGCGGATGAGCGAGCCGGCGGCCGCGCCCCTCATCGCCACGCCGATGGCCCCGATCCCGCCGGGCGCCGAAGCCGGCTGGGTGACCGGCGCGGGCGGCGTCAGGCTGCGCGCCGCCCTGTTCACGCCCAAGGGCCGGGCGCGCGGCTCCATCGTGCTGTCAGGCGGGCGCACCGAGGTCATCGAGAAGTACTTCGAGGTGATCCGGGACTTCCTCGAGCGCGGCTTCGTGGTGCTGGCCCACGACTGGCGCGGCCAAGGGCTCTCGGCGCGGGCGTTGAGCGATTCGCTGAAGGGCCACGCCGAGGGCTCGAAGCCTTTCCTCGACGACTTCCAGATCCTGCTCGACACCTACCGCCTGCGGATGCCGAAGCCGTGGGTCGCGGTCGGCCACTCCATGGGCGGCTGCCTGACGCTGTTGGCCATGACGCGCGGCGAGCACCGGTTCGCGGGCGCGATCCTCTCGGCGCCGATGCTGGGCGTGCAGATGGGTGGCCGTTCGCGGGCCGCCGCCCAGGCCCTGGTGCGGGTCGCCAAGATGGCGGGGCGCGGCAAGCGCTACGTCCTGAACGATCCGGGCAAGCCGTTCGACGACGTCTTCGAGACCAACGTGCTGACCCACGACCGCGCCCGCTACGCCCGCTCGGTCGCCCAGCTGAAGGCCGAGCCGCGGCTGGCGCTGGGCGCGCCGACCTGGAACTGGCTCGACTTCGCGCTCAAGGCCACCGCCGAGCTGGCGCGGCCCGAGAAGCTCAAGCCCATCATCGTTCCGGTGATCATTGTTTCGGCGGAAGAGGATAAGCTGGTCGACAACGCCGCCCAGCAAGCCGCCGCCCGCCACCTGCCGCAGGGGAAGTTCGTCAACGTCCCCGGCGCCTACCATGAAATCCTGATGGAGACCGACGAGATGCGAAACATCTTCCTGAGGGCCTTCGACGCGCTCACCGGGCGCGTCGCGCCGAAGCCCGCCGAACCGCCCAAGTCCAACCCCAACGCCCCAAGGCCCCCGCTGGCCGCCGAGGCGGCGCCTAAGCCGGCCAACGTCGGGGCCTTCCCGACCGCGGTGAACAGTTCCGCGGCGCCGAAGCCCGCCGCCGCGGCCGCCAAGAAGCCGGCCAGGAAGGCCGCCGCCAAGAAGGCTCCGGCTAAGGCGGCCGCCAAGCCCGGCGCAGCCAAGTCTGGCTCGGCCAAGCCGGCGGCGGTGAAGAAGCCCGCCGCCGCGAAGAAGCCGGCCGCGGCCAAGAAGCCTGCGGCCAAGCCGGCGGCGGCCAAGAAGGCGCCGGCCGCCAAGAAGCCGGCCGCGGCCAAGCCGGCCGCCGCGAAGAAGCCGGCGACGGCCAAGAAGCCGGCCGCCAAGCCGGCGGCGGCGAAGAAGGCTCCCGCAGCGAAGAAGCCCGCGGCGAAACCCGCAGCCGCCAAGAAGCCCGCGGCCGCCAAGAAACCTGCGGCCGCGAAGAAGCCTGCCGCGGCCAAGAAGCCCGCGGCGAAGAAGCCTCCGGCCAAGAAGGCCTAGCCAGGCCCGGCTTGGCCTCAGGCGGCCGAGCGTCAGACGGCCGACCGTCTTAGGGCGACCAGCGCCTCGTCGAGGCAGGCGCGGTCGCCGGCGATGGCGATCTGGCCGCCGTGGTCGCCCACCGGCTGGCCGCGCCAGTCGGTGACCAGGCCGCCGGCGCCCTCGATCACCGGGATGGCCGCCTCGATGTCCCAGGCCTTGAGCCCGGCCTCGACGACCAGGTCCAGGGTCCCGGCCGCGACCATGGCGTAGGCGTAGGCGTCGCAGCCGAGCCGCGCGAGCCGGGCCGCCGCCCGCACCTGGGTCCAGGCGCCCCGCTCGGCGCCGGAAAAGCACATCTCCGGATCGGTGGTGGCGATGATCGCCTCGGTCAGCTTCGGGCAGGGCCGGACCTTCAGCGGTCGGCTGTCGCCCCGGCTGATCAGCCGCGAACCGCCGGCGTGGCCGATATAGAGCTCGTCCAGGAAGGACTGGCCGATCGAGCCCAGCACGGGCTTGCCCTCGAACCGCAGGCCGATCAGCGTGGTCCACAAGGGCAGGCCGGCGATGAAGGCCCGCGTCCCATCCACCGGGTCCAAGACCCAGACGAACTCCGCGTTCGGCCGGTCCTCGCCATACTCTTCGCCGATGAAGCCGTGGTCCGGATAGGCCGCCGCGACCGCGGCGCGGATCGCCCGCTCGGCCCCCTTGTCGGCCTCGGTCACCGGATCGAAGGCGCCCGGCCCCTGCTTGTTGTCGAGCCCGTGCGCGCCCCGGAACAGCGGCAGGATCGCGCCCGCCGCGGCGCGGTTCAGCTCGACCAGGAAGGCGTCGAGCGTCTCGAGGCGGTCTTGCGACAGGGCCGGCATGGCGGTGGTGTAGAGGGTCCGGGCGTCAGGCTCAATCCGCAGCGCCGCGGACATTGGCGCGTTCGATTCTGGCCACGAAAAACACGAAAAACACGAACGGATCGCGCGGACTGCGCCGCAGGCGCGAAATGTCTGACGTCAGAGATTGATCGCGCTCGCGTCCGCTCGCAGGGCGCGTTCGTGCTTTTCGTGTTTTTCGTGGCTAAAAAAACGGCGATCACCGCCGCTAGCATGCTGCCGGAGAAACTACGCCTCCAGGTCGCCGTTCAGCGACTTGGCGAGGTCGAGCAGGCGGCGGCGCGGGCGTTCGCCGAGCTGGTAGTAGGCGCGGATCAGGTCGCGGGTCTCCTTGCGGGCCAGCAGTTCGCCGCTCTCGTCACGGGCGCGGGCCTTGGCCTCGGCGAAGCCCTCGTAGAAATAGGCCACCTGCACCTCCAGCACCTCGGCCAGCTGCCACAGGCGCGCGGCCGACATGCGGTTGGCGGCGCATTCATACTTCTGGATCTGCTGGAAGCGCACCCCGCAGGCCAGCGCCAGCTCCTGCTGGGTCAGGCCAAGCAGCCGGCGGCGGCGGCGCAGGCGGCGCCCCAGGTGCACGTCGATCTCGTCCGCCATCGTCCGCCCGCTCTCTACTCACGCCCCGCTGTCCCGGATCGGGACCGCGCGACAGGGGTTCGCAAGGCCCGCGCCAATCGCCCGCGTTGCGCACCTGGGCCGAGGCCGCCTAGTAGACGCCCATGACGAAGTCGTCCTTCGCCCAGCACGTCCTCTGGCGGATCGAGGCCGCGGCCTACGGCGTGGCCGAAGCCCTGGCGCGCGCCTTCCCGATCGACGCGGTGTCGGACTTCGGGGCCTGGCTGTTCGCCACGCTCGGGCCGCTCTCCAGCCCCAATCGGGTCGCGCGGATCAACCTGCGGATCGCCTTTCCCGAGGCGTCGGACGCCGAGATCGCCCGCCTGCTGGCCGCCCAGTGGCGCGAGGTCGGCCGCTGGTTCGCCGAGTTCACCATCCTCGACCGGATCATCGCCGATCCCTCCCGCGTCGAGGTGGTGGGGGCCGAGCGGCTGAAGGCGATCGCCGAGGGCGCCGGGCCGGTGGTGTTCATCTCCGGCCATTTCTCCAGCTTCGAGATCATGCCCGCGGTGATCATCCACGCCGGGGTCACCTGCCAGATCACCTACCGGGCGACCAACAACCCCTATGTCGACGCGCGCATCCGCAAGAGCCGCTTCCGCTATGGCGTCCGGCTGTTCGCGCCGAAGGGGACCGAGGGCGCCCGCGCCCTGTTGCGGGCCCTGTCACGCGGCGAGTCCGTGGCCCTGATGAACGACCAGAAATTCAATGGCGGGATCGCCGCGCTGCTGTTCGGGGTCACCGCCCACACCGCGCCGGGTCCCTCGACCTTCGCGCTCCGGTTCGGCATCCCGCTGCAGCCGCTCTCCGTGCAGCGCAAGGGCAAGGCCCGCTTCCGGGTCGTCGTGCACGACCCCATCCACCTCACCGACACCGGCGACCGCGAGGCCGACATCGCCGCCGGGGTGGGTCAGGTGAACGCCTTCATCGAGGCCCGCGTCCGCGAACGGCCCGCCGAATGGTTCTGGGTCCACAAGCGCTGGCCGAGCGAGATCTATAGGAAGCGCTGATCCCTCCCCTCGAGGGGAGGGACAGACCGCGAAGCGGTCAGGGTGGGGAAGTCACGATCAAGCTCTGAATTTGGAAGTGGCCAACCCGCACGCGCAGCGCTTGATCCTGACTTCCCCGCCCGTCCGAGGCTTCGCCTCGTCCACCCTCCCCATTAAGGGAGGGAGGTCTCCTGCCACCGCTGCAGCGCCTCGGCGGGGCCGGCGTAGGCCTCCTGCAGGGGCGCGCTCCAGTAGCGGAGCTGCTCCAGGGGGATCTTCACCCCGCTCACCGCGCAGACCACGTAGCGGCCCGGCTTGAGCACGGCGAACTCGCCGTCGCCGTAGTGCAGGACGGCGAGGTCCTGGTTGGTGAAGTTGCGGTCTTGGGCGTTCATGGCCTGCTATCTAAACCCGGACGCGGCCTCAGAACAGGTCGCCCTGCGCCGAGGACGCCGGTTTCGGCTTCGCTCTGGCCGGCTTCTCGACCGGTTTGGGCGCCGCTGCTGCGGTCGGATCGCCGCCGCGGCCATCGACGACCGCCTGGCGCGTGACCTTGTCACCGAACTTGATGGCGATGTCCTCGCCGCTGGCCAGCGCCGCGCCGGCATGGACGATGGAGCCGTCGGCGCGGGTGACGCGGGCGAAGCCGCGCTGCAGGGGCCGCTCGGGATCGACGCTCACATAGAGCATCGAGAGCGCCGCCAACCGTTCGCCGGCCCGTTCCAGCCGCCGCTTCGCCGCCGGCCCCAGCCGCACGGCCACGGCGTCCAGCCGCTGGCGTTGCACCGCCTGCGGCCGCTGCAGCAGCAGCGGCGAGAGCCGGGCTGACACCCGCACCAGGTCGCGCTCGTGGGCCGCGGCGTTCTTGGCCAGGGCCGCGGTCAGCCGGCCCGAGATGATGTCGAACCGCTGCTCGGCCAGCCGCACCAGGTCCGGCACCCGGCGCAGCGAGCGCTCGGCATGGGCGACGCGAGCGCGGCGCTCCTCCACCACCCGGCCGCCGCAGCGGTGCATGCGGCCGCCCAAGTCGCTCACCGCGGCGCGCAGCTCGGCCAGCACCGGGGTGGCCATCTCGGCGGCGGCGGTGGGGGTGGGCGCCCGGCGGTCGGAGACGAAGTCGATCAGGGTGGTGTCGGTCTCGTGGCCGACGGCGCTGATCAGCGGGATCGTGCAGTCGACCACGGCGCGGGCCAGCGCCTCGTCGTTGAACGGCCAGAGGTCCTCAACGGAGCCGCCGCCGCGCGCCACGATCAGCACGTCGGGCTTGGGGACCGGCCCGGCCGGATCCAGCGCGCAGAAGCCGCGGATCGCCGCCGCCACCTGGGTCGCCGCGGCGTCGCCCTGCACCACCACCGGCCAGACCACCACCCGGCACGGCCAGCGGTCGCGGATGCGGTGCAGGATGTCGCGGATCACCGCGCCGGTCGGTGACGTGATCACCCCCACCACCGCCGGCATGGCGGGCAGCGGCCGCTTGCGCTCAGGCGCGAACAGGCCCTCGGCCTGCAGCCGCGCCTTCAGCCGCTCGAGCTGGGCCAGCAGGGCGCCCACGCCGGCGGCTTCCATGGTCTCGATGACGATCTGGTAGCGGGAGCCCGCGGGATAGGCGGTGATCTTGCCGGTGACGATCACCTCCAGCCCCTGCTCGGGCCGGATGGAGAGGCCGCGCACCTGGCCCTTCCAGACCACCCCGTCGATCGCCGCGCGCTCGTCCTTCAGCGTCAGGTAGACGTGGCCGTTGGAGTGGTGGGTGACCTTGGAGAGCTCGCCGCGCAGGCGGACGAAGCCATAGGCGTCCTCCAGCGTCCGCTTCAGCGCGAACGCCAGCTCCGACACCGAATACGGCTTGGCGTTGCCGTCTTCGACAAGAGCTTCCGGCGCGACATCAGTCATGGAGGGAAGGTAGTCCGCAGCGGCGCGATTCCCAATGCGGGCGCCTCAAATTGGGAAGGGCGCGCCGGGCGCCCGAAGCGGCTTCCGCTCCAGGGCCGACGCGCCCCCATCCCCAACGGATAGTGTGCGGCCTAGCTGGCTTCGATCAGATGTACCTGCGAAGCGAGCGGGCGAGTTCGGCGGCGCTGGACTTCTTCTTCGCCTGGGCGGGCTGGTAGGCGACCTGCGCGTGTTCGTGGCAGTAGGGGCCGCCGTCGGCGCCCCGTCCGCAGAAGGTGAAGGTGTCCAACGACGGATCGCCGATCGGCCACTTGCACATGTGGGCGGCGAGCGTCAGCACGGTGGCGGTGCCGGGGGCCTCGTCCACATAGCGGACCGGGGTCGGCTGCACGGCGAGCGAATTGGGTTCGGCCAGGCGGCGCGGCGCCGAGGGGGCCGAGACCGGACGGGCCGGGCGCGGGGCCTTGAACACGGTGCGGGCGGGCTTCGACGGCGTCGCGCGGCCGGAGAGGCCCAGGCGGTGCACCTTGCCGATCACCGCGTTGCGCGTGACCCCGCCAAGCTGCTTGGCGATCTGGCTGGCCGAAAGGCCCTCTTGCCAGAGCTTCTTCAGGAGTTCGACCCGCTCGTCCGTCCAGCCCATGTTCGCCTCCCAGCCGTTGATCCGGACCTCCCCCACGGCGGCCCTGGATTCAACATCTTGTGGCGCCTCGTTCTCTCAGCGCCTACCAACCACCACTAATCGTAAACAACTCGCTAACAGCCACAATAGGCGCCACCTGATCTGTCCACAGGAACTAAATGTAGCGTCAGCCTGACGCAGCTTGCGGGCGGTCTTGCGGGCGGGCGCCGAGCGGCGCACATGAGGGCCATGAAGGACATGGCCGCCCCCGCCGAAGCCGTCTTGCCGCCGCAGCCGCGGGTCTATTCGGGCGTCAACTGGGAGGGGCTGAAGACCCTCTACCTTCGCGAGATAAAGCGCTTCTGGAAGGTGGGCATGCAGACGCTGGCCGCCCCGGTGGTGACGGCGCTGCTCTACATGCTGGTGTTCGTGGTGGCGGTGGGCGGCGGACGCTCGGTGAACGGTGTGGCCTACGGGGCCTTCGTGGCGCCCGGCCTGATCATGATGCAGATCCTGTCCAACGCCTTCGCCAACTCCTCGTCATCCCTGCTGCAGGCCAAGTTCAACGGCCTGATGGGCGACTTCATGACCCCGCCGCTGACGCCGATGGAGCACCTGGTGGGCTTTGGCCTTGGCGCGGCGACGCGGGGCATCTTCGTGGGCGCGGTGGCGGCGGTCGCCGTCGTGCCGTTCGCGCACCTGCCGATGGAGGCGCCCTGGGCGGTGGCCTTCTTCGGCCTGGGCGCGGCCCTGATCATGGGCTTCGTCGGCATCATGGCCGGCCTCTGGGCGGAGAAGTTCGACCACATGGCCGCGGTGACCAACTTCGTGATCATGCCGATGACCTTCCTGTCGGGCACCTTCTACCTGATCGACCGCCTGCCGGAGCCGTTCCGCACCTTCTCCAAGTACAATCCGATCTTCTACCTGATCGACGGCTTCCGTTACGGCTTCATCGGCAAGGCGGAGGGCTCGCTGACCGTCGGCGTCGGCATGACGCTCGGCCTGACCCTGTTCACCGGCCTCGTCTGCTACCGGATGTTCGCCACCGGCTACAAAATCAAAACCTGATAGGCTCGCTCCTCTTCGGGGGAGGAACGCTCATGACGGCCGCGACCGCGACAACGGCTCAGCCGCTTCGGCGCAACGTGTTGCTGGCGGTCGTCACCGCCGGCCTGGCGGGCGGCCTCGTCGACTTCGTCTATGCCTCGGTGATGTTCGGCCTCGCCAAGGGCAAGGGGATCGACAAGGTCTGGCAGGGCGTCGCCGCCGGCTGGCTCGGCAAGGCGGCGTCGACGGGCGGGTGGGGCAGCGCTTCGCTCGGCATCGTCACCCACTTCGGCATCGCGCTGTGCATGGCGCTCGCCTACCTGCTGGCCGCGACGCGGCTGAAGCTTCTCTACCAGCGGCCGCTGGTCTGCGGCGCCCTCTACGGCGCCCTCCTCTACGCCTTCATGTACGGCGTCGTGCTGCCGACGCGGTTCGGCGCGCCCTACCGCTGGCATGGCCTGGCCTCGGCCGGCGATCTCGCCAGCCACATCGGCGTCGGCCTGGCCATCGCCTGGGTGCTGGCCCGGTTCCTGAGGTCGCCCCTCGAAGATTGACAGCGGGGGCTTCGGAGCGGAAAAGGCCAAGCCTTCCAGTCCCCGTTGCGCACGCGGCGGGGACGCTTCCGTTTTGGAGGGCTCCTTCGGTGACCGAGCAGACCGCGCAGGCCCAGGCCGCGCCCGTTCCCAGCGACCACATCATGGGCGTCTATCAGCGCGCCCCGCTGGCGTTCGAGCGAGGTGAAGGCGCGCGTCTCTACACCGCCGAAGGCGAGGCCTATCTCGACTGCATGGCCGGCATCGCGGTCAACGCGCTCGGGCACGCCAACCCCAAGCTCGTGCAGGCGCTGAAAGACCAGGCCGAGAAGCTCTGGCACGTCTCCAACATCTTCCAGATCCCCGGCCAGGAGAAGCTGGCGGGGATGCTGACGGCCGCCACCTTCGCCGACGTGGTGTTCTTCACCAACTCCGGGGCCGAGGCGATCGAGTGCGCCATCAAGACCGCCCGCAAGCACCACTGGAAGAACGGCCAGCCGGAGCGCATCGACATCATCGGCTTCGAGGGCTCGTTCCACGGCCGGACCCTGGCGGCGGTGAACGCATCGGGCAATCCGAGCTACCTCGAGGGCTTCGGCCCGCCGATGCCGGGCTTCGTCCACCTGCCGTTCGGCGACTTCGAGGCCATCGAGCAGGCGGTCGGTGCGACCACCGCGGCGATCATCCTGGAGCCGGTGCAGGGCGAGGGCGGGGCGCGCGCCTTCCCCGACGCCCTGCTGCGCAAGATCCGCCAGCTCTGCGATGAGACCGGCACGCTCTTGATCTACGACGAGATCCAGTGCGGCCTCGGCCGGTCGGGGCGGCTGTTCGTCTATGACTGGCTGGAGGGCGATGCGACGCCGGACATCATGGCGGTCGCCAAGGCCCTGGGCGGCGGCTTCCCCGTGGGCGCCTGCCTGGCCACCGCCGACGCCGCCAAGGGCATGACCCCCGGCTCCCACGGCTCGACCTACGGCGGCAATCCCCTGGCCATGGCGGTGGGCGCCGCGGCGGTCGAGGAGCTGACCAAACCCGAGCTCATGGCCCATGTCCGCGAGGTGGCCGGCTACTTCACCCAGCAGCTCTCCGGCCTGCAGGACCGTTTCCCCGATGTGGTGGTCGACATCCGCGGCAAGGGCCTCTTGATCGGCGTCAAGCTGGCCACGCCCAACCGCGAGTTCATGCAGCACGCCCGCGATGAGCATCTGCTGATCGCCGGCGGCGGCGACAACTGCGTGCGCCTGCTGCCGCCGCTCAACCTGACCCTCGAGGAGGCCCGCGAGGCGATCGGCAAGTTCGAGCGCGCCTGCGAGGCGGCCCGCGCCAAGGCCAGGGCCGCCGCCTGATGCCGCCCAGTTCGCCGCCTCGGCATTTCGTCGACCTCTGGAAGCTCGACAGCGCCGACCTGCGCGCCATCCTGGACGACGCCAGGACCCGCAAGGCCGCCCGCCTGGGCTGGCCCAAGGGTCAGCCCGATCCGGACGCGCCGGCCCGCTATCGCACCCTGGCCATGGTGTTCGAGAAGCACTCCACCCGGACCCGCTTCTCGTTCGACGCGGCGATGCGCCAGCTGGGCGGCGACGTGATCATCTCCAACGCCCACGACATGCAGCTGGGCCGCGGCGAGCCGATCGAGGACACCGCCCGCGTGCTGTCGCGGATGGTCGACGCGGTGATGGTCCGCGCCAACGTCCACGAGGACCTCGAGCGCCTGGCCCTGCATTCCGACGTGCCGGTGATCAACGGCCTCTCCGACAAGGGCCACCCCTGCCAGATCGTCGCCGACCTGCTGACCATCGAGGAGAAGCTCGGCGACGTGCGGGGCAAGACCCTGGCCTGGGTGGGCGACGGCAACAATGTCTGCGCCAGCTTCATCCACGCCGCCCCGCTGCTGGGCTTCCGGCTGAACATCGCGGCGCCGGCCGTCTACCATCCGGACCTCGTCGACCTCGCGCGGGCCGCCGAGCGCCAGGGCCGCGTCGAGACCACCCACGACCCGCGCGAGGCGGTGCGCGGCGCCGACGCGGTGATCACCGACACCTGGGTCTCCATGGGCGACACCGACCATGACGAGCGGCTGGACGCACTGGAGCCCTACCAGGTCGACGAGGCGCTGATGCAGGAAGCGGCGTCCGACGCCCTGTTCCTGCACTGCCTGCCCGCCCACCGCGGCGAAGAGGTCACCGACGCGGTGATCGACGGCCCGCAGAGCGTCATCTGGGACGAGGCCGAGAACCGCATCCACGCCCAGAAGTCGATCCTCGCCTGGTGCTTCGGCAAGGTGGGATAAATTTCCTTTCCCGCGTAGCGGGAGAGGGGGACCGCACGCCGAGCGCAGCGAAGAGCGGGTGGTGGAGAGGGAGGGCCAGCGCACTGCCGGCCGCCCACCCTTTCCACCCTCGGCTCTTCCGCCCGCTGACGCGGGCGTCGGCCGACGGTCCCCCTTTCCCATGAATGGGAAAGGAAGGTTCAGGCGAACGCCGCCGTCCGGCTTTCCCGGCTCCGCAGCCCTTCCAGCGCCAACATTCCCACCCCGGCGAACAGCCAGTCGCCGATCAGGGTGCCGCGGAAGAAGGGCAGGGCGGCGGTGTAGCATTCGGCCAGGCCCTGGACCGTGTGCGGATAGGCCGGCGCGCCCGGCAGGGAGCCGCCCGCCGCCCAGACGCCGAAGTTGCTGATCAGGAAGAAGCCCACCGGCGCGCCGACCACGGTGGCGATCCGCCAACCCAGGGGCCGGTCCGCCGCCCAGCGCGCCGCGAGGCCGATCAGGGCGAAGGCGGCGTAATCGACGATCCGCTCCGGATGGATCGGCCGGCCGTCCCAGGCCATGTTCAGCACAACGTCGGAGACCAGCAGCCCCGCGAACGGCGCCGCCATCCAGGCGAGGTTGCGCCCGAGATAGAGCCCGCCCAGCACGAACATCGCCCCGACCGGCGTGAAGTTCGGCAGGTGCGGCGAGATCCGGTAGATCGCCACCGCGAGGATCGCGGCCAGGGTCGCAAGGCGGGTCCAGCCGAAGGCGTGCAGTCGGGACATGACTCAAGGGCTCCAAAGCTCGCCGGAGCTATAGCGCGGCCCGCGCGGCTGCGACAGGCGCCCCTGCGGCCCTCCGACGCCTTCCCCAACGCCGCGACGCAGGTCAGGCTCGAATTCTGGCGACCCTCTCCTATATGGGCCGGATGATGACTTCCTTTCCCGATGACCTGGTCGGCGCCTTCCAGATCGAGGGCGAGCCGGTGCGCGGCCGCCTGGCGCGCCTGGGTCCCGCCATCGACGAGATCCTCAACGGCCACGCCTATCCCGAGCCGGTGGCCAACCTGCTGGGCGAGGCCTGCGCGCTGGCCGCCCTGGTGGGCTCGGCCCTGAAGTTCGACGGCCGGCTGATCCTGCAGGCCCAGGGCTCCGGCC
This sequence comes from Phenylobacterium sp., assembly GCA_004799545.1. Lineage (GTDB taxonomy): Bacteria > Pseudomonadota > Alphaproteobacteria > Caulobacterales > Caulobacteraceae > Phenylobacterium. Next base: position 270,740 of record SSMU01000005.1, on the reverse strand, counting down.
CGGTGCGCTTCGTGGTCGCCGACTACGACACCTCCGGCGGCCTGCGCGGCTATTGCCGCTACGACGACGAGGCGGTGGCCAAGGCGTGCGAGGGCTTCCTGCGGCCGGGCGCCCGCTCCCTGCTGGGCGACGGTGTCTTCGTCATGACCGTCGACCAGGGGCCGGACATGGACCGCTACCAGGGCGTCACCCCCATCGAGGGCGAGACCCTGGCGCTGTGCGCCGAGCAGTATTTCGCCCAGTCGGAGCAGACCCCCACCCGCGTGCGCCTGGCGGTCGGCCAGGCCGACGATGGCGACGGCCCCCAGTGGCGGGCCGGCGGGGTGCTGATCCAGCACATCGCCGACGACGACGCCCGCGGCTCGACCCAGGAAGCCTGGGACCGCACCCAGGCGCTGTTCGAGACCATCGGCGAGGACGAGCTGATCGACCCGCTGCTGGCCGGCAACACCCTGCTCTGGCGGCTGTTCCACGAGGATGGCGTCCGCGTGTTCGACCCCAAGCCGCTGAGCGCCGTCTGCCGCTGCAGCCAGCAGCGCATCGAGAGCGTGCTGAAGTCCTTCCCGGCCGATGACCGCGCCGAGATGGTCGAGGACGACGGCCAGATCCGGGTCACCTGCGAGTACTGCAGCCGGGTCTACACGGTGGCGCCGGACAGCCTGGACGAAGCCGCCGCTTAGCGATCCTCCCCTTAGGGGGAGGTGGCGCGAAGCGCCGGAGGGGGTTGAAACCCACTCCGCCATCAGCCTTGCCTCTCAACCCCCTCAGTCCCTCCGGGACAGCTCCCCCTAAGGGGAGCATCGGGGACCTAGGTCGTCGGCGGCGGCAGTTTGGCGGTCCGCCCGATCGCCCGGCAGACGCTGCGCATCGCCTCGCTCTCCGAGCCCACCGGATCCTGCCAGACCTGGCCGTCGGTCTTGCGGCTGGCCAGCTCGCCCTCCAGGTTGTTGCCGGCGTAGACGGTCATGGTGATCACCGCCAGGCGGCCGGCCTCGCAGTCGACGTTCCAGTGCGCCACGCCGGAGCGCGCCACCACCCCCACCCGAAGCGGGATCGGCCGGAACAACTCGGTGCGCACCTCGGCGTCGGCGTAGCCCTCGGCGGTGCGGGTCACCGAGCCAGCCCGGGTGAGCTTCACGCCCTCGTAGTCATAGGCCAGCAGGCTCCAGGATCCGCGCACATAGCGGCTGGTCCAGGCGAGCACGTCGTCGCGCCGCAGGCTCGGCGGCGCCGGCACGTCGAGCGCCGTCTTCGGGTCGAGCCGGGGCGGGCTCGGCGGCGTGGTGGCGAGGATCGCGGTGACGAGGAGGCCGAGCATCGGGTGAGCTTGCCACCCGCGCCCGGGCGCCGCTAGGCCGCGTCGAGCGCCCGGCTCACGTCGCGGCCCAGGTCACCCGCACCCTCGAGGCCGACGCTCATCCGCACCCAGCCCTCGGTCAGGCCGATCTCCAGCCGCTCCGCCTCGGGCATCGAGCGGTGGGTGGTGGTCGAGGGGTGGGTGGCCATCGACTTGGCGTCGCCCAGGTTGTTGGAGATGTCGACGATCTGCAGGGCGTTGAGGAACCGCCAGGCCTGCGCCCGGTCGCCCAGGTCAAAGGCGATGACGTTGCCGCCGCCGGTCATCTGGTTGGCGATGATCGCGGCCTGCGGATGGTCGGCGCGGCCGGGATACATCACCCGCCGGACCTTGCCGTGCACGGCGATGGCGTCGGCCAGCCTGGCCGCCGTCTGGGTCTGGCGCATCACCCGCAGCTCCAGCGTCTCCAGCCCCTTCAGCAGCACCCACGAATTGAATGGCGAGAGCGCCGGGCCGGTGTGGCGCAGCAGGTCCTTGTAGGCCTCGGTCATCAGCGCCTCGGCGCCCAGGATCGCGCCGCCCAGCACCCGGCCCTGGCCGTCGATATGCTTGGTGGCCGAATAGACGACGATGTCGGCGCCCAGGGCCAGGGGCTTCTGGAAGATCGGCGTGGCGAACACGTTGTCGACCACCAGCTTGGCGCCGGCCGCGTGCGCAATGTCGGCGATCGCCCCGATCGGCGAGACCTCCAGCAGCGGATTGGCCGGGCTCTCCACCAGGAAGGCCCGGGTGTTGGGCCGGCAGGCGGCCCGCCAGGCCTCCGGCTCCGGGGCGTCCACATAGGTGGTCTCGACCCCGAACCGCGGCAGCAGGTTGGAGAGGATCCAGCGGCAGGAGCCGAACAGGGCGCGGCCGGCCACCACGTGGTCGCCGGCCTTGACCAGGCCCATCAGCGCTGCGGTCACCGCCGACATGCCGGACGCCGTCGCCCGGCACATCTCGGCGCCCTCCATCAGGGCCAGCCGCTCCTCGAACATCGCCGTCGTGGGGTTGCCGAACCGCTGGTAGATGAACCCCGGCCCGCCGCCGAACCGGGCGTCGGCGGCCTCGGCGCTGTCGTAGGCGAAGCTCTGGGTCAGGAACAGGGCTTCGGAGATCTCGCCGTGCGGCGAGCGGGCCATGCCGCCACGCACGGCCCGGGTCTCGATCTCCCAATTCCTGGGATCTTCGGCGCGCGGATCCTTGGCCATGGCGGGGCCCCCTTCAAGCTCGGACGAGCCGGCAGGAACCGTAAGGCGAAGCCGGCGTCAAGGCCGCCGGAGGCTCAGGACTTGGGCTTCAGGTCCGGCCGGGCGGCCAGGAAGGCCGCGCGCTCGGCGGCGCTCAGCACCTTGCCGGGCTTCTGCTTGGAGACCCTGGGTGTGGGCGGGGCGTAGGTCTGGACGGGACGGGAAGGTCGATCGGACGGCGGCGTCATGCGCTCTCCTATGGCAGGTCACCAACGCTCCGGCGCGGGGAATCGTCCGTCGGCCCGCGACATCGCGCCATGGGCGGCCGCAAGCCCCGCTTGCAAGACTCGGCGTCTGCGATAAGTCTGCGCGGCCCATGAGCGACGCCAACCGTCCGGGCATCCTGCCCTCGCAATCCATCGACGCCCTGATCGCCCAGGGCGCCATCGCGTCCGACCGCGCCTTCGATCCCGACCAGGTGCAGCCGGCCAGCCTCGACCTCAGGCTGGGCGCCCGTGTGTGGCGGGTGCGGGCCTCCTTCCTGCCCGGCCACGGCCGCAGGGTGATGGACCGCATCGCCGACGTGGCCATGCACGAGCTCGACCTGGTGGCTGGCGCGGTGCTGGAGAAGGGCTGCGTCTACATCGCCGAGCTGCAGGAGCGGCTGGCCCTGCCGGCCGGCGTCTCGGCTAGGGCCAACCCGAAGAGCTCCACCGGCCGGGTCGACGTCTTCGTGCGCCTGCTCACCGACGGCGGGCCGCGGTTCGACGACGTGGAGGAGGGCTACCACGGCCCGATGTTCATCGAGATCGCGCCGCAGACCTTCTCCGTCCTGGTCCGGCGCGGCACCCGGCTCAACCAGCTGCGCCTGAAGCGCGGCGCGCCCGAGCGGCTCAGGATCGAGAACGTCGGCGTCGACCTCTCCGACGGCATCGCCGGCTTCCGCGCGCGGCGCCACGCCCCGGTCGTCGACCTCGACAAGGAGGACGGCCACGATCCGCGCAACTACTGGGAGCCGCTGATCCCGCGCGGCGGCGAGCTGCTGCTCGATCCCGGCGAGTTCTACATCCTGGCCTCCAAAGAGCCGGTGGAGATCCCGGTGATGGAGGCCGCCGAGATGACCCCCATCGATCCCTCGGTTGGCGAATTCCGCGTCCACTACGCCGGCTTCTTCGACCCCGGCTTCGGAACCGACGAGGCGCACGGCAAGGGTTCGCGCGGCGTGCTGGAGGTGCGCAGCCACGAGACGCCCTTCATCCTGGAGGACGGCCAGATCGTCGCGCGCCTGGTCTACGAGCCGCTCACCGAGCGGCCGGCCCGGCTCTATGGCGACCTCGGGTCGCATTACCAGCGCCAGGGCCTCAAGCTATCCAAGCACTTCCGGGCCTGGGGCGACTAGTTCCACCAGGCCTTAGGTCCGACGGGGGGTGCGATGCGTATGTTTCGCATGGTCGCGCTGGTGGCGGCGACCTTGTTCGGGGGGCTTGGAGCGGCTGGCGCAGCGGGGGCTGCGCCGGCCCTCTGGGTCGTCAAATCCGCCCATGCCCAGGTCTATCTGTTCGGCACCCTCCATGCCCTGTCGCCCAATGCGAAGTGGCGCACGCCGGCCTATGACGCGGCCTTCGCCAGCGCCAAGACCCTGTGGTTCGAGACCGACGTGGAGAGCGCCGATCCGCTGACCGTGCAGAACATCGTCGCCCACTACGGCGTCGACCCGGAGCGCACGCTCAGCCAGAAGCTGCCCGCCGCCGACGTCGCCGAGCTCGCCCACGAGGCCGACCTGGCGCGCATCGAGCACCTGCGCCCCTGGGCCGCGGCCCTGATGCTCTCCATGCAGCCGATGGTCGCCCAGGGCGCCCGGGTCGCGTCCGGCGCCGACGCCACCATGACCCGCAACGCCCGCTCGGGCGCCAAGCAGGTGCGGTTCTTCGAGACCCTGGAGGACCAGGCCCACGTGTTCGCCGACCTGCCGGAGCAGGCCGAGGTCCGCTACCTCACCGACATCCTCGACGCCCGAGCCCGCCCGCCCGCCCGCCCGGGGACCGCAACCTCGCCGGACAAGTCGCTCGAACAGGCCTGGCTCGACGGCGACCTCGCCAAGCTCGGCCCCGCCCTGACCGGCGAGATGCGCCAGCAGAACCCGGCGCTCTACAACGCGCTCTTGAAGCGGCGGAACCTCGCCTGGGCCGACGCCCTGACCAAGGCGCTGGCCGGCTCCGACGTCGAGCTGGTCAATGTCGGCGCCCTGCACATGGTCGGCGACGACGGCCTGCCGGCCCTGCTCAAGGCCCGCGGCTTCGAGGTCCAGCGGCTGCAATAGCAAGCGACATCGACATTTTGTAAGGCACGCTTGACACGCTCAGCATGTCATGTTTCCTTGTCTTCAAGACAAGGAGACTTGCCATGTCAGATATCGCCTCCGGCGCCCGGCGCCGCTACAAGACCCGCATCGCCCTGGCCGGCGGCCTCTACATCGTGGTCCTGGTGGCCGTGCTGTGGCTGTTCAACACCAGCCCGCCGACCGGGCCCGTGCGCTATGTGCTGGCGGTCGCCCCGGCCCTGCCGATCCTCGGCATCTTCTTCGTCACCGCCCAGTACCTGATGGAGGAGGCCGACGAGTTCCGCCGCATGACCATGGTGCAGGCCATGCTCTGGGGCCTGGGCCTGGCGCTGTCGTTCAGCACGGTGTGGGGCTTCCTGGAGGCCTTCGCGGGCGCGCCCCTGATCCACCTCTACTGGGTGTTCCCGATCTACTCGTTCGGCGCCGGCGTCGCCCAGCCGCTGGTCGGGCGGCGCTACCGGTGAAGAACCGCCTGAAGGTGCTGCGCGCCGAGCGGGACTGGAGTCAGGCCGACCTCGCCCTGCGCCTCGACGTCTCGCGCCAGAGCGTCAACGCCATCGAGACCGGCAAGTACGATCCGTCCCTGCCGCTGGCCTTCAAGATCGCGCGGCTGTTCGGGATGCCGATCGAGGCGATCTTCGAGGACGGCTAGGCCGCGTCGCGCCTGTAGATCGAGTGCTTCGGCACATCCATCACCCGCCGCAGCATCGGCTCGAAGGCCTCCAGCGGCATGGACTCGAACGCCGGGTCGAAGCTGTTCTGGTCGTAGAGGTGGCAGAACTGGGCGCAGTGCTCGAAGTGCGGGTGGCCGCGGTACTGTTCGCGCAGGTCGCGGTCCAGGCCCAAGTAGTGGAAGAAGTAGTAGCCCTGGAAGACCCCGTGCTTCTCCAGCATCCAGTGGTTGGCCTCCGAGACGTAGGGCTTGAGGATCGCCGCCCCCATCTCCGCGTGGCTGGCCGGCAGCAGGATGTCGCCGATGTCGTGCAGCAGGGCGCAGACCACATATTCCTCGTCGCGGCCGGCCTGGTGCGCCCGGGTGGCGGTCTGCAGGGAGTGCTCCAGCCGGTCGACGGCGAAGCCGCCGTGGTCGTCGTCCAAGAGGCGCATCTGGTCGAGGATGCGGTCCACGTGGCGGCCGCGGTGGGCGGCGCCGGCCCGGGCGATGGCCGCCCAGTCCTGGATCGTGCCCTCAGTCATCTCGGAGAAGGTCGCGCGGTGCTTCAGCGTGGCGTCGTCGGCCATGGCGGCCTCCTGTGGTCGGTCGCCGCCATGGTGGGGCGCGTGAGGCCGCAGGTCAACGCGGGCGGGCGTTGTGGCGAGGCTGCGCCTCGGGCAGGTTGCGCCCATGCCGCCCGCCCCCTGGATCGCGAATCTGGCCGCCTCGCCGGAGCTGTTCCCCCTGACCCTGGACGCGGGGACCGACCTCGTGCGCGTCGTGCGGCTGGCCCCCGTGGACTACGAGAAGGCGAGCTTCCTCGACGAGCGGATCGAGGCGCCGACGGCAGGCGAGGCGGCGTTCGCCGATCTGGCCCAGGCGGTGGCGGGGCGTCCGATCGCCTGCGACTGGATCTTCCATGTGGGTCACGTGGGCTCGACGCTGATGTCGCGGCTGCTGGGGACCCATCCGCGGATCTTCTCCGTGCGCGAGCCGCAGGTGCTGCGGACCCTGGCCGCCGCCGAGTCGGCCGGCCGGCCCTGGAGCGCCGCCGAGCTGGACGCCCGGATGGCGGCCTTCCAGGCGATCTTCTCCCGCGTCTGGGCGCCGCCGAAGCGGGCCCTGGTCAAGGCCACCAGCGTGGTCTCCGGCCTCGCCCCGCGGCTGCTGGCCCAGGCGCCTGACGACCGGGCGCTGGCCATGACCACGGCGCCCGAGACCTACCTGGCCACCATCTTCTCCGGCGCCAACCTGGCCGACGTGCGGCTCTCCGCGCCGCTCCGGCTCACCGGCCTCAACGCCCGGCTGGGCGCCGCGCCCTGGGCGCTGGAGGACCTGTCGCCCGGCGAGATCGCCGCGCTCAGCTGGGCCGCCGACATGCTGGCCTTCGCCGAGCTGGAGGCCGCCGCGCCCGGCCGGGTGCTCAGAGTGGATTTCGAGGCCTTCCTCGCCGACCCGCCGGCCGGCCTCGCCCAGGCGCTCACCCATCTGCACGGCCAGGCCGAGCCGGAGGCGGTCGCCCGCATCGCCGGCTCCGCCTACCTGCAGCGCTATTCCAAGGCCCCGGAGTACGGCTACAGCCCCGAGCTCCGCGCCCAGGTGCTCGCCGAGACGCGCCGCCTCGCCGCAGAGGAGATCGCGCGCGGCCTGGGCTGGCTGGAGACGGCGGCGCGGACCTGGCCCGCGATCGCGCAACTGGTGGGCTAGCTCGTCCCCCACAGCCGGCGCAGGTTGGAGCGCACGTACTGCAGCCGGTTGCGGTTCTCGGGCGCCATGTTCAGTCCCTCGAGCGCGGCCACCTCGTCCAGCTCGTAGAGCAGCTCGCGCATCATCGGGTCGACGATGTGGCTTTCGATGAAGGTGATGCCCACCAGCCGCTGGCCGCGGGTCACCGGGACCACCTCGTGCAGGGTGGTCGACGGATAGACGATCGCTGCGCCCGCCTTCAGCTTGAACTCCACCACCCGCGTCCCGACCCGGATCGCCAGCGCGCCGCCGTCATAGGCGTCCGGCTCGCTGATGAAGACGGTGCAGGAGATGTCCGAGCGGAGCTGCCGTTGGCCCAGCGGGATGATCGCCGAGTCCACATGCATCCCATAGGCCATGCCGGGCCCGTAGCGGGCCAGTAGCGGCGGGGCCATGGCGGCCGGGAAGGCGAAGTTGATGAACGGCTCGCTGCGCCGGAGCGCCGCGGCCAACAGGCTCGACGAGGCCTGGTAGGCGGCGTCGGCGTGGTCGATCTGGGTGTTCTTCTTGACCGTCGAGTGCGGCGAGGAGATCCGCCCGTCCACGAAGGTCGCCTTGGCGGCCAGAGCGCTCAGCTCGGCCACCTCGGCGGGGGTCAGCAGGTCGTCGATCTCAAGGAACATGCTGGCCGCTGGGTAGCACTGGTCGCGGCGCCCGACAAATCCGCCCCTATTCGGCCGCCTGCGTCTCCGGCTCCTCAACGAAGCCCTTCCAGCTCGCCATATAGGCCACGAACTTCGGGCTCAGCCCCTCGGCGCGCAGGTGGGCCTCGCTGACCGGCCGGGCGATCGGCTCGAAGTCGCGGTCGGCCGCGTAGAGCCGGGGATAGTCGTGGTGCAGGATCGCCGCGCGCCCCAGGAAGACGAAGTCCATCCCCTGGTCCAGGCAGGCGCGCACGTCGTCGCCCGACATGATCTTGCCCGCGCAGCCCAACCGCACCTGGCCGCGGTCCAGCTCGGTGAAATAGCTCATCAGGCTGCGGCCCTTGAACGCCTCCTCGTTGGGCTCCTTGGCGTAGTCCCAGAGCGACATGTCGAGGTAGTCGATGGCCCCCTCGGTCATGATCGCCTGGGCGAGCGCGGTGATCTCCGCGAGCTTCAGGTCGAACCGCTCGGGCGACAGCCGCAGGCCCAGGCTGAAGTCCGCCCGGCAGCGGGCGCGGACGCCGGAGATGATCTCCCTGATCACCCGACCGCGGTTCTCGGGCGAGCCGCCATAGCGGTCGGTGCGCTGGTTCAGGCCCTCGCTCAGGAACTGGCAGAGGATGTAGCTGTGCGCCCCGTGGATCTCGACCCCGTCGAAGCCCGCCCGCTCGGCGCGGTGGGCGGCGGCCACGAAGTCCTCCACCAGCTGCTCGACCTCGGCCGTGGAGAGGCCGCGCGCGCCGGTCTCGGCGTTGTCGGAGGGGGCCACCGGCGCCTCGCCGATCAGCGCCGCCGGCGAGCGCATGCCGGCGTGGTGCAGTTGGACCACCGCGATCGAGCCGTTCTGCTTGATGGCCGAGGCCAGCCTTGTCAGCCCCGGCAGGTGCTGCTCGCCGAACACCCCCAGTTGGCCCGGGAAGCCCTGGCCGATCCGCTGCACGTGGGCCGCGCAGGTCATGGTCATGGCGAAGCCGCCCTCGGCCCGCTTGGTCAGCCAGGTGAACTCCTCGTCCGACAGCACGCCGTCAGGATGGCTCTGCAGGTTGGTCAGCGGGGCGAGCGCGAACCGGTTCTTCATCTGCGGGCCATGGGCGAAGGCGAGCGGCGACAGCACGTCGGGCAAGGCGGAAATCCCCTCAAACAGTTGTTGGACAAACCATATGGGTCGCCCGCGCGGCGGGGCAATCGCAAGGTTTCTGATGTCGCTGTCAGGCGAGACCCTTCCTGGTTCAGGTGGAGTCACCTGAACCAGATGAGAAGGGACTCTCTTCAAGAGTTTAGAGCGCGTCGGGCGGCGAAACCGGTATCCACTTTCGCCTGACGCGCTCTAAGTCGCGGCGATCAGAAGATCGGCTCGTCCGGCGGGGCAGGGGGAGGCGGCGCGGGCGGCGGCGGCTCGGGCGCGGGCGCGATCGACGCCGGCGTCAGGACCAGGCGCTTGTGCGGCGCGTCGAAGGTGACGGTGAACTGGGCCAGCGCCGGCATGCCGATCAGGCCCGCCATCTGATCGAACCGGCCGACCCCGGTCGCATCCGTCAGGATCAGCACCTCCGGCCCGGCGACGCTCGATCCGCCGAGCGTCAGCATCTCGCCCTTGGCCTGGCGCACCTTGCTGGTCTCGCCGCTGGTCCCGGCCGCGTCGCCGACGATCGCCGCGTCGCCGTAGCGCAGCGCCAGGCCGTGCGCCTGATCGAAGGCCGGGAAGACGATCACATGGGTGGTGAGGCCGGTGTCCAGGCCGAACTCGCCGGCCGCGCCGTCCAGGGAGGCCGGCACGTGGAACAGGCCGTGCAGCTCGGTCATCGGCAGCACGGTCGCGCCGTCCGGAACCGTATAGGCCTCGGGCCGCGACAGGATCATCTGCCGGCCCACCACGTCCATGGTGACCACGTAGCGTAGCAAGAGGGTCTTGCCGATGATGCCGTCGATGGCCGCCGGATGGGCCCAGCCGTCGGGCATCAGGGCCAGGGACACCGTGCCCAGCTCCGCCTCGCCGAGGCGGACCTCGGTGTCGGAGACCGGCATGGTCTCGGCCTTGTTGATCTCCAGGAGCTTGGTGACGCCGGTCGCGCGGATGCCCTCGGCCGTGGCCTTGCCGCCGTCGATCAGCTCCATGGAGCCGCTATCGAACTTGAAGCGGTGCGCCTCGCCGCCGTTCAGCCGCACCTCGATCACCGGCGCGCCGAACACGAAGTCGACGATCGGCAGCACCACCCGGTCCTGCGCCGCGGCGACGCCGGCGAGCGCGCCGGCGCACAGGGCGAGGATCAGGGTCCGCACAACTCGCAACATGCCGCCAGTCGAGCCCGCGCCGCAGCCGCCGGTCAAGGGTCGCCGCTGACGCGCCCGAGCTCTTGAAGATGGGGCGGCTTGAGGCCCGCGCGGCAACCCGCTAAAGGATCGCCCCTCGGAACGCGGCCGTAGTTCAGAGGTAGAACGTCAGCTTCCCAAGCTGAATGTCGGGGGTTCGATTCCCCCCGGCCGCTCCAACTTCCACATTCCGCACAGGCGGCTAAGGTGCGGGCAACACGCCCCGTCCGAAGGACCCTGCATGCGCCTGACCCTGCTCGCCCTCCTGGCCTCCGCGGCCCTGCCCGCATTGGCCCACGCTCAAGCGGCCGACAACGATCCCTACATCTGGCTGGAGGACGTCAGCTCCGCCCGCTCGATGGCCTGGGTCAACGAGCACAACGCCGCCTCCACCAAGCTGCTGGAGGCCGACCCGCGCTACGCCACCCTCTATGCCGAGGCCCTGGCCATCGCCGGCGCCAAGGACCGCATCCCGGCGCCGCGCTTCCTGCACGGCGAGATCTACAACTTCTGGCAGGACCCGGAGCACCTGCGCGGCCTCTGGCGCAAGACCACGCTCGCCGACTACCAGTCCGCCGACCCGCACTGGACCGCGGTCCTCGACGTCGACGCGCTCGGCAAGGCCGAGGGCAAGAGCTGGGTGATGAAGGGCATGGAGTGCCTGCAGCCAGAGGAGCGGCGCTGCCTTATCTCGCTCTCCGACGGCGGCGAGGACGCCGTCGAGATCCGCGAGTTCGACCTCGACACCGGCCATTTCGTCGATGGCGGCTTCCACCTGCCGCACGGCAAGCACCGCGTCGCCTGGGAGGACGAGAACCATCTGCTGGTGGCGACCGATTGGACGCCGGGCGACCTGACGCCCTCGGGCTATCCCTACATCGTCAAGCGGCTCACCCGCGGCCAGCCGCTCTCGGCGGCCGTCGAGGTCTACCGCGGCCAGAAGGACGACGGCGGCTACGGCGTCAGCCCCGAGGTGATCCGCGACGGCCAGGGCCGGCAGATCGCGGTGATCGAGCGGCCGCTCGACACCTTCCGCCACCAGACCTACGTGGTCACCGCCCGGGGCGCCGAGCGGCTGGCGATCCCCGACAAGGCCTCCGTCGAGGGCCTGGTGGGCGGCCGCGTCATCGTGCGCCTGAACGAGGACTGGGCGGCCGCCGGCCCGAGCTTCACGGCCGGGGCGATCGCCGAGCTGGACCTCGCCGCGGTGAAGGCCGATCCCGCGCGCCTCGCCGCCAAGCTCGTCTGGACGCCCGGCCCGCGCGACTCCCTGGAGGGCGTCGATGCGACCCGGGACAAGCTCTTGATCTCCACCCTGGAGAACGTCCGCGGCCGCGCCTGGGTGTTCACGCCCACCGCCGGCGGCGGCTGGACCAGGGCCCGCATCGACCTGCCCGACAACCTCACCGTCCGCTACGGCGACGCCGACCAGCGCTCCAACCTGGCCTTCCTGGATGTCAGCGGCTTCCTGACGCCGACCTCGCTCTACCTGGCCGACGCCGAAACCGGCCAGGCCAGGCTGCTGAAAACCCTGCCGGCCAAGTTCGACGCCTCGCGCGACGTGGTCGAACAGCTGGAGGCGACCTCCAGCGACGGCACGAAAATCCCCTACTTCGTGGTCCATCGGAAGGACATCAAATACGACGGCGCGACGCCCACCCTGATGACCGCCTACGGCGGCTTCCAGGTCAGCTCGACGCCCAACTATTCCGGCGCCAACGGAAAGCTCTGGCTGGAGCGCGGGGGCGCCTATGTGCTGGCCAATATCCGTGGCGGCGGCGAGTTCGGCCCGGCCTGGCACGAGGCCGGCCTGACCACCAAGCGGCAGATCATCTACGACGACTTCGCCGCCGTGGCGAAGGACCTGGTGGCGCGCAAGATCACCTCGCCCCGCCGGCTCGGCATCGAGGGCGGCTCGAACGGCGGCCTCCTGATGGGCGTGGAGTTCACCCAGCATCCGGAGCTGTGGAACGCGGTGGTCATCCAGGTGCCGCTGCTGGACATGATCCGCATCTCGAAGATCGCGGCCGGCGCCTCGTGGCAGGGGGAATACGGCGACGTCAACGCCGATCCGGCGGTGATGGCCTTCTGGCGCAGGACCTCGCCCTACCAGAACCTCAAGGCCGATGCGAAATACCCGGAGCCGTTCATCTTCACCACCACCAAGGACGACCGGGTCGGGCCGCAGCACGCCCGCAAGTTCGCCGCCCGCATGGAGGAGATGCACCTGCCCTTCCTCTACTATGAGAACACCGAGGGTGGCCATGGCGCGGGCGCCGACCTGAAGCAGGCGGCGCACACCACGGCCCTGACCATGACCTACCTGCAGCGCAAGCTGATGGACTAACGCCCCCCTTCCCCATCGAGGGGAAGGGCTAGGGGAGGGTTACAAATCCTCCACCTCCTAACATCTTAGTTGACAGCCGCGGGGCCCGGGCGGTCTAATTCCTAAGTCATTAGGAGATAGGCCGTGGCCCCATCCGACCGCGAGCGGTCCCGCGACGTCCTGACGCCCCTCGAGCTGGAGATCATGCAGGTGCTGTGGGCGGCCGGCCCCAGCACCACCGCCGACGTGCAGGGCCGCCTGCCGTCCGAGCTGGCCTACACCACGGTCCAGACCATGCTGACCGTGCTGCTGCGCAAGAAGAAGGTGAAGCGCACCCGGCTCGGCCGCGCCTTCCAGTACCAGCCGGCGGTGACCCGCGAGGGGGCGGTGGGCACGGCGCTCAACGACCTGGTGGCGCGCATGTTCGGCGGCTCGGGCGAGGCCCTGCTGCAGGCCCTGATCGACACCCGCCAGATCACCGCCGAGGACGTGGCGCGGGCGTCGGACCTCCTGAAACAACGCAAGGCGGAGCACGAGTGATGCGGCAAGCCCTGGTCGACTATCTGGTCAACGCCGCCTGGCAGCTGCCGCTGCTGGCGCTCGGCGCGGCGATCCTGTCGCGGGCGGCGCGCATCGGTCCGCGGCAGCGCTGCTGGCTGTGGTCGGGATTCCTGGTCCTGGCCCTGGTCCTGCCGCTGCAACTCAATCTGGTCGCGCCGAAGCTCGGTGCGGAGATCGCCGGCGCCTCGCTCCAGATCGCAGGAAGCGCACAGCCTCGCGGCCTGGACGCGGCGCCGGCGATCGTTTCCGCCGAGCCGGTGCTCAGCCTCGGCCCGCGGGCGGCCGACATCCTGGCGGCGCTGTTCGCGGCCTCCCTGGCGCTCGGCGGCGGCCGGCTGCTGCTGGGGCTGCTGGCGGCGCGCCGGCTGGTGAAGCGCGCGCGGCCGGTCGAACTGCCGCGCTCGGTGCTGGCCGCCCTGGAGGCCTTCGCCCGGCGCCACGGCGTCGCGACACCCCCGGTGCGGGCCTCGGCCGGCGTCACCGGCCCGGTCACCGTCGGCGCCTTCTCACCCGTGATCCTGGTCCCCGACGACCTGGTCCGGCAGAGCCCGGAGGAGGTCAAGGCGGCCCTGCTGCACGAGGCGGCCCACATCCAGCGCGGCGATTACGGCTTCAACCTGGTCTGCGAGCTGGCCGTCCTGCCGCTCGCCTGGCATCCGGCGATCTATCCGCTGAAGGCCGGTGTCCGCCAGGCCCGCGAGACCGCCTGCGACCAGCTGGCGGCTACCGCCATGCGCTCGCCGGAGGTCTATGCGGAATGCCTGGTCGCCCTGGCGCGCAAGGCGCTGCCCTCGCTCGGCCGACCCGGCCCGGTGCTGGCGATGTTCGGCCAGGGGCCGTTGGAGCGGCGGGTGCAGGCGGTGCTGGGCGCGAGCCCGGGCGGCCGAATGACCCCGCTCCGCAACCTCGCGGCCGGCGCCCTGGTGCTGGCTGCCGTGGTCGCCCCGGCCCTGCTGCTGCACGTCACGCCGAGCGTGGCCCAGGAGCGTTCGGTGGGGCTCACGCCCGCCGCCCCGGCGCCAGCTCAGGCTCCGGCGCATCCGGGCGACAAGGTCACCTCGACCTCGACCGTGGTCATCGCCCGGCCCGGTGCGCACAACCTGCCGGTCACCGTGGTCGACGGCCGCAAGGTGCACGGCTATCCGCACCGCTGGACCGCCGCCGACGGCCAGAAGATCACGGTGGTCAACGACCAGCCGGGCGAGCTCACGCCCGCCGAGCAGCGCCGCATCGAGGCCGATATCGCCCGCCAGATGGCCGACGCCCAGAAACAGGTGGAAGAGGCCCAGCGTCAGGTCGCCGCGATCGACCAGCAGGCCATCCAGCGCGAGGTCGAGTCAGCCCAGCGCGAGGTCGAGGCCGCACGCCAGCAGCTCGCCACGCTCGACATGCCTCGCATGAACGCCGAGATCGCCCGCGCCCAGGCAAGGCTGAACGACCCCGCGATCCAGAAGAAGATCGCCGAAGCCGGGGCGCAGGTGAACGGCGCCAAGATGCGCGCCGCCATGGCCCGCGCCGACGCGGCGCTGAAGGCCCACCACCACGCCCTCATCCTGCAGGACCAGAAGGTGATCGTCATCCGCGGGCCGGACGAGCCTCAGGATCCGAGCGAGTCCAAGGCGCCGGACGCGGACGCCCCAAAATAGGACGCCCGCGCCGGGCTTAAGGCCGCTACCAGATGCGGACGCGGTCTTCCGGGGCGACGTAGAGTTTGTCGCCGGGCTTCACGTCGAAGGCCGCGTACCAGCCATCGATGTTGCGGATCGTGCCGTTCACCCGGAAGCGGGCCGGGGAGTGCGGGTCGATGACCGCGAACTGGCGGGCCGCCTCGTCGCGGATCTTCTCGCGCCACACCTGCGCCCAGCCGAGGAACACCCGCTGGTCGCCGGTGAAGCCGTCGATCACCGGCGCCGGCTGGCCGTGCAGCGAGTTGTGGTAGGCGTCGAGCGCCAGCGACAGGCCGCCCATGTCGCCGATGTTCTCGCCCATGGTCAGCTGGCCGATGACATGGGTGCCCGGCACCGGCTCGAACAGCGAGTACTGGTCGCCGAGCCGCTTGGCCTGGACGTCGAACTTCTTGCCGTCCTCGGGGGTCCACCAGTCGGTCAGCACGCCGTCGCCGTTGGACTTGCGCCCCTGGTCGTCGAAGCCGTGGCTGGTCTCGTGGCCGATCACCCCGCCGATGCCGCCGTAGTTGATCGCCGCGTCCGCCTTCGGATCGAAGAACGGCGGCTGCAGGATGGCGGCCGGGAAGACGATCTCGTTGTTCACCGAGTTGTAGTAGGCGTTGACCGTCTGCGGGGTCATGCCCCACTCGGACTTGTCCACCGGCCCATTGAGCCGGTGCACGTCACGCCGCCAGTCGTAGGCGTCGGCGCGGATCGCATTGCCGTAGAGGTCGTCGGACTTCAGCGTCAGGGCCGAGTAGTCCCGCCACTTGGTCGGATAGCCGATCTTGACGGTGAACTTGGACAGCTTCTCCAGGGCCTTGGTCTTGGTCTCCGGGCTCATCCAGGCCAGGTGCTCGATGCGGTTGCGGAGCGCCGTCTGGATGTCGTGCACCAGGGCGTCCATCTTCGCCTTGCTCTCCGGCGGGAAGTAGCGGGCCACATAGACCCGGCCCACAGCCTCGCCGATCGCCCCGTCGGCGAAGGCCGCGGCCCGCTTCCACCGCACCCGCTGCTCGGGCTGGCCGGCCAGGGTCTTGTTGTGGAACTGGAAGCTGGCGTCGACGAACCGCTTGGACAGCATCGGCGCCGCCCCGTCGGCCACGTGGTAGGCCTGCCAGGCCTTCAGGGTGTCGAGCGGCGTCGCCGAATAGATCTGCGCGAACTTCGGGAACGAGGTGTTGGTGGTGACGATGAACCGATCGACCGGCGGCAGCTCGGTGGCGGCCAGGTAGCGCTTCCAGTCGAAGCCCGGCGTCGAAGCCTGCAGCTCGGCCAGCGTCGCCGGGTTGTAGGTCTTGTCGCGGTCGCGGCGCTCGGCCCGGGTCCAGGTGGCGGTGGCCATCTGGGTCTCGAAGTCGACGATCGCCTTGGCGTTCTCGGCCGGGTGCGCCCAGCCGATCATCGTCAGGACCTGCTGCACATAGGCGAGGTAGGCGGTCTTCTTGGCCGCGAACGACGGCTGCAGGTAGTAGTCGCGGTCGGGCAGGCCGAGGCCGGCGGTGCCGGTGTAGACCGCGTAGCGCTTCGGGCTCTTCTGGTCGGCCTGGATGCGCACCGGCAGGATGGTGGTGAAACCGGTGGTGTTGGCCTTGCCCATCAGGGCGGTGAACTCGTCCTTGCTCTGGATCGCCCTGATCTTCGCCAGCTCCGGCGCGATCGGCTTGGCGTCCAGCTTCTCCACCAGCGCCTCGTTCATGAAGGAGGCGTAGGCCGCGCGGATCTTGGCGGCGTCCGGGTCGGCGAGCTTGCCGGCTGCGGCGTCCTCGAGGATCGCGTGCACCCGGTTCTCGGACAGCTCGGAGAGCTTGTCGAAGTTGCCGAACCTGACCCGGTCGGACGGGATGGTGGTGCGCTCGTCCCACTTGCCGTTGGCGTAGTGGTAGAAATCGTCGCCCGGCTTCACCGAGGGATCGATCCCCGAGGCGTCGAAGCCCCAGGTCCCGTAGTGCGGCATCTCCAGCGCGGCGGCCGGGACCGGCGCTTCGGCGACGGCGGCATGCGCCGCCGGCCTGGGCTGGGCCACGCTGGGCGCGGCGCCAAGCGCCAGGGCGGCGATCGCCGCGGCCGAAAGCAAATGGTTTCTCGAGATCGACTTCATCAGGCCCCAACCCTCAGTGGAATCCCCGTCGCCGGCACGATTCCGGCCGGGGAACGCATCAAAGGTGGAAAATCGATCCCGACGCAAGGGACGGGTGCGGCGCGGGATCGCCACGCTTAGCGCAGCACCGCCCTCAGCCGCTGGGTCCGGGATCGCTGGCGCCGCGCCGTCCCGGGGCGCCCCCTCGACAGGGGCCTCAGGGCTCCCCCGGCAGCAGCCTTTCATAGGTGCGGCGGATCACGCCGTAGCATTCGCAGGTCAGGGCCTCGAGGGCGCCGCGGTCGACGATGTCGACCACCCCGCGGCGGTAGCGGATGGCGCCCTTCTCCTGCAGCGACCGGGCGACGGCGGTCACCGTGGTGCGCTGGACCCCCAGCATGTCGGCCAGGAACTCCTGGGTCAGGGCCACGGTGTCCGTCGAGATGCGGTCGTGGCAGGTCAGCAGCCAGCGGCAGAACCGCGCCTCCACCGAGTGCAGGGCGTTGCAGGCCACCGACTGGATGGCGTGGCCGAACAGGGCCTCGCCGTGCCGGTCGACCAGCTCGCGGATCTTCGCGCTCTTCTCCCAGGCCTCGTGCAGCTGCGCCGCGCCGATCCGCACGCCCTTGGTTGGGGTCTGGACGATGGCGCGCACCAGCGACTGGCGCGGCGAGATCGCCGCGGAGAGCCCGAGCGCGCCTTCCCGCCCGATGGTGGCGCTTTCGATCGCCGCTCCGCTGTCCATCAAGGTCATCATCGAGATGACCCCGTCCTGCGGGAAGTAGACGGTGTCGATCCGGTCGCCCGGGTCATAGAGCAGCCGCCCGCGTTCGAGCTCCACCTGAGCCAGGTGCGGCGCGATCAGACCAAGGTCTTCGGGGGGGAGTGCGGCGAGCAACAGATTTTGCAACGCTGGATATGGCCTCTGCATCGGGGGCTAGAAACGTCGCCGCGGCGCTTCGGTTTCATAGTTATCGATGCAGATCGGCAAAGACTGTCGAGGACTCGACACTTGCCGATAGATATTTTTCCAAGGTGCAGAAAAGACTGGCCGCGACGTCTCCAATTCTGGAAATTCGGACCCTCCTGGGAATGTCGGAACGCCGACGCAACTATAGCTGAGGGGCCAAAAAGACCCCGAATCAGCACCGCCCTGTCTTTTGATGGGCGCGGGGACAGCGCGTTCAAATATTCGGGACCGTCAGGTCAGCTCGGTCGGCGCCCGCGCCAGCTTGACGGGCCTCGGTCGCACAAAGTCCGCCGCTACGGCCAAGGTTCCGGCCTCGCCCGCCGGGCGCGAGCGCGATTTCGTGACCGGCCCCGCGCGGATCCGGGCCGGCGCGCCCGGGCCGAGAGACTGGAAACGCCTCGGCCCGGGGCCCCTGCCGGGTCCGTCTCGGCCAGGGGCACCTTAGCCGGCGACGGACAGGCGGCCGGTCATGCCGGGGTGGTAGCGGCAGTAGAAATCCACCGTCCCGGCGTGGGCGATCCGCGTGGTCGCCGTGGCCTTGGGCGGCAGGTCGACGTCGAAGCTGCCGTCCTTGGCGGTGGCCGTGTGCTGCAGGATGTCGGCGTTGACCCACTTGATGCTGTCGCCCACCCGCATGCTGGGCGGCGTCGGGCCATAGGCCATCTGGGCGATGGTCACCGTGAAGGTCCTGGGCTGCGCCGGCTTGGCGCAGCCGGCGACGGCGACCGCCAGGATCGCCAGCGCCGCCGCCGCCGCCAGAGCGCGTTGTGCAAAAGTGGACACCGGTTTTGCGATCACAACGCGTTCCAGATTTTGAGTCTGGAACACGATTCAACGATCAGGCGGGTCCGCCTGATCGCATCGTGTTCCAGGCGCACTACTTCAGGCCCGCGGCCAGCATCTCGGCGTGATGCTGGTGCTCGGTGAACAGCTTCAGCCCGGTCTGCAGCAGGGCCTTCAGCTCACCGTTCTGGGCCGAGGGGATCAGGGTCGATTCCAGGGCCCCGTTGACCGTCTTGTGATAGGCGACCTCGTTGTCGACATAGGCCTTGTCGAAGGCGGCGCCGGAGAGCTTGGCGTAGGCCTTCAGCTTGGCCGCCGCCGCGCCGCTGAGCGCCGTGGAGGTCGGGTTGGCCTGCGGCGTGACGCCCAGCTTCTTGACCAGGGCCAGGGCCTGGTCGTTCACCGCCGTGTGGTCGCGCACCATCTCCTGGGCGAAGTCGCGCACCGCCTTGTTGTGCGACTTGGCCAGCGCCTGCTTGCCGGCCGCGATGTCCAGCTGGCCGGCGGTGTAGGCGATATGGGCGATCTGGGCGTCGTTGGGCTTGGCCGCCTGGGCCATCGCCGCCGCGGGCAGGGCCAGCAGGGCCAGGGCCGCTGCGGCCGCGGACATGTGTCTCAAGATCATGGTGGTCTCCCTCGCGAGGCCGTCGTCACCGCCCCCAGGGCGGCCGTCCTCGCTGGGTTGGATGGCCGGCGGCGGCGGAGGTTCCCGGGAACCTTGTCCGGCGGCCGGCATCCGATCGGCTATAGAGCTGCAGGACATCCGATGACCGCCACCCTCCACGCCCTCGACTACGCCGCCCTGCCGGAGACCGAGCTGGTCGCGCTGGCCAAGGCCGGCCGCGGGGAGGCCTTCGCGGCCCTGATGACCCGGGGCAACCAGCGGCTGTTCCGCATCGCCCGCTCCATCGTGCGCGACGAGGGCGAGGCCGAGGACGTGCTGCAGGAGGCCTATGTCCGCGCCTTCGCCAAGCTCGGCGACTTCCGCGGCGAGGCCTCGATCTACACCTGGCTGACCCGCATCGTGATCAACGAGGCCCACGGCCGGCTGCGCAGGCGCCGCGACACGGTCGAGCTCTCGGAGGTCGAGGTCGCCCAGGGCGATCCCGGACAGGTGCTGATGTTCCCCGGCGTCTCCGACGATCCGGAGCGCGACGCCGCCCGCGCCGAGGCCCGCCGGCTGCTGGAGCGCGCCGTCGACGCCCTGCCGGAAGCCTTCCGCCTGGTGTTCGTCATGCGCGAGGTGGAGGGCGCCTCGATCGCCGAGACCGCCCAGGCCCTGGGCGTCCGCCCGGAGACCGTGAAGACCCGCCTGCACCGCGCAAGGCGCCTGCTGCGCCAGGCCCTCGACGCGCAGCTCGCCTCGGCGCTGACCGGCGCCTTCCCCTTCCTCGGCGCCCGCTGCGAGCGGATCACCGCCGCGGTGCTGGCCCGGCTGGGGCTCTAGACGCCCCGGCGCAGCTGGAGGCGGTGCGCCGCCCAGAACGCCGTCGCCAGCAGGCAGCCCGCCAGGATCCCGGTGGTGAGGTCGCGCGCCACGGTCAGCCCGAAGGTGGCGGCGAGCACGGTGGCGCTACGCCACTCCCGCATCAGCTTCGCGAATTCCGCCTTCTCGGCCATGTTCCAGGCGACCAGCACCAGCACTCCGGCCAGCGCCGCGACCGGCACGTAGCTCGCCAGCGGCGCCGCCACGACCATGAACACCAGCAGGAAGATCGCGTGCAGCATGCCCGAGACCGGGCTGCGGCCGCCGGCGCGGATATTGGTGGCGGTGCGGGCGATCGTGCCGGTGACCGCGATGCCGCCGAACAGCGCCGAGGCCATGTTGGCCACGCCCTGGGCGATCAGTTCCATGTTCGAGCGGTGCTGGCGGCCGGTCATGCCGTCGGCGACCACCGCCGAGAGCAGCGACTCGATGCCGCCCAGGAGGGTGAAGGACAGGGCCGCCGGCAGCACCGCCAGGACCTCGTGCGCGGTGATGGCCGGCAGCCTGGGAACCGGCAGGCCGTGGGGAATGCCGCCGAAGCGGCTGCCGATGGTCGCCACGGGTAGGTGGAAGAACACGCCGGCCAGGGTTGCGGCCGCCACGGCGATCAGCATCGCGGGCCACATCGGCCGCCACCGCCGCATGCCGACCGTGATCGCCACCACCGCCACGCCCAGGGCGAAGGCGGCGAGGTTGGCGCTGGGCGCCGCGTGGGCCAGGGCCGCGAGCTTCGGCAGGAACGGGCCGGGTTCCACGCCGGCGAGCTTTAGGCCGAACAAGTCCTTGAGCTGGCTGGCCGAGATGGTCACCGCAATGCCGGCGGTGAAGCCGACGGTCACCGTGTGCGGCACGTGGCGGATCAGGCCGCCCAACCGCAGCGCCCCCACCAGGGTCAGCATCAGCCCCGAGATCAGCACGGTCAGGGCCAAGCCCTCGACGCCGAACTTCGCCGCCGTGGCCGCGACCAGCACGATGAAGGCGCCGGCCGGACCGCCGATCTGGAACCGGCTGCCGCTCAGCGCCGAGACCAGGAACCCGCCGACGATGGCGGTGTAAAGGCCGCGGTCCGGGGAGACGCCCGAGGCGATGGCGATGGCCATTGAGAGTGGCAGGGCGACGATCGCCACCGTCAGCCCGGCCACCGCGTCCTTGCGCAGGTCGGCGAGCCCGTACCCTTCCGCCAAGACGGTGGCGAGCTTGGGGCGATACAGGTTGGCGGCGGCGCGGGCCGCTTCGGTCATGTCCTTGGGTCCGGGTGGGGGGGTCTGGAGCGTTCAGACCGGCTTGCGCGCAGGTTAGGCTGAGGCGAGCTTGGTGACACCTAAGGATTTCTACGGAGTCCGCACGGCCTGGCCGCGCTACATTCCGTCTTCGTCTGGAGTTGGTCTTGCATGATCCGTCACGCCGCTTTCGCCCTCGCCACTAGTCTTGCGCTGGCCGCGCCCGCCCTGGCCGCCGCGCCGCCGAAGGTCTCGATCGAGAGCTTCACCCAGCTGAAGACGCCTCTGCCCTATCCCTACGACGACACGGCCGCCGCCAAGGCCACCAACGCCGCCGTCGCCAAGGCCCGGGCCAAGGCCATCAAGGACCACAAGCTGCTGCTCATCGACCTCGGCGGCAACTGGTGCGGCGACTGCCGCGTGCTCACCGGCGCCATGGACCTGCCCGAGCTGAAGAGCTTCGTCGAGCGCCACTACGAGGTGGTCACCGTCGACGTCGGCCGCTTCGACAAGAACCTGCAGGTGCCCGCCGCCTATGGCATCCACCAGCGGCTGGAGGGCGTGCCGGCCCTGCTGATCGTCGAGCCCCGAGCCAACAAGCTGCTCGACGCCGGCCACGAGGCGGCCCTCGCCGACGCCCGCTCCATGACCCCCCAGGCGCTGGCCGACTGGCTGGCCCAGTGGACGAAATGACGTCCTTTCGCGGGTAGCGGGAGAGGGCGCCGCGTTTTGTAGTCAGGGGCGCCTTCCGCTTGACCCGCCGTCCTTTGCGGGTGTGGACTTCCGGGAAACCGGGAAGGACGCGCGATGAAGTTCGGCATCTTCTACGAGTTGCAGCTGCCCAGGCCCTGGGGGCCGGAGGACGAGTACCACCTCTACCAGAACGCCCTGGCCGAACTCGAGCTCGCCGACCGGCTGGGCTATGACTACGCCTGGGAGGTCGAGCACCACTTCCTGGAGGAATATTCCCACTCCTCGTCGCCCGGCGTGTTCCTGGGCGCCGCCAGCCAGCGGACCAAGCAGATCCGCCTGGCGCACGGCATCCTGCACCTGACCACCAACCACCCCGCCAAGGTCGCCGCCCAGGTGGCGGCGCTGGACCTGGTGTCGAACGGCCGCGTCGAGTTCGGCATGGGCGAGAGCGCCTCGCTGACCGAGTTGGAGCCGTTCGGCGTCGAGTTCGGCGAGAAGCGGCAGATCTTCGAGGACGCCGTCCGCTGCCTGGTGCCGATGTTCACCAAGCACAACCATTCCTATTCCGGCCCCTATTTCGACTTCCCGCCGCGCAACGTCCTGCCCAAGCCCCGCCAGACGCCGCATCCGCCGCTGTGGACCGCCTGTTCGCAGCTGCAGACCATCGCCTACGCCGGCGAGAAGGGGCTGGGGGCGCTGGGCTTCCAGTTCGTCAGCGCCGACGCCGCCCACGCCTGGGTCCACGCCTACTACAACGGCCTCACCAAGCGGCTGGACAAGCTGGCCGACTATCCGGTCAACCCGAACATCGCCCTGGTCTCGATGTTCATGTGCGCGCCCACCGACGAGGAAGCCCGCGCCAAGGCCGACGGGGCGACCTTCTTCCAGTTCTGCCTGCGCTTCTACAACACCCCCGACCGCAAGCGCCCGCCGCCCGGCACGGTGGACATGTGGGAGGAGTACGAGACGTGGAAACGGGCCAATCCGGAGGCCGCCGCCGCGGCCCTGGCCGGCGGCCTGATCGGCAGCCCCGAGACCCTGCGCAAGAAGCTCCGCAAGTTCGAGGCCAGCCACATCGACCAGGTGATCCTGCTCAACCAGGCCGGCCGCAACAGCCATGAGGACATCTGCGCCTCGCTGGAGCTGTTCGCCGCCGAGGTGATGCCGGAATTCCACGCCAATATCCCCGCCCACGAGGCGTGGAAAGCCCAGGTGCTGGCCGGCGAGATCCTGCTGGAGGAGATCGACACCGAGCAGTTCACCGCCCGCTACGGCGCCCGCTCCGTCGACCTGACCAAGGCGCCGGTCCCCGAGAAGGCTCCCGCATGAAGCGTCCGCTGCAGCCCAACCAGCGTGTCGCCCTCATGGCGTCCCTGGTGGCGATCCTGGGCGGTCTCATTCCCGTGATGGTCGGCAGCTGGGACCAGCGCGGCCAGGACCGCGTGCTCGGCCTGCCCACCCACTTCATCGAGGGCTTCCTGCTTGGCATGATCGGCGTGCTGCTGGTGGCTGCGGTCGCCTACTGGCTGAAGACGCAACACAACGGAGGTCCCGAATGACCACCTTCACCGACGTCCGCGCCGAGGACGGCGTGGCCCGGCACTCCTTCGCGGTGGATTGCGCCGGCGAACGCGTCCCGGCCGTGCTCTGGGCGCCGGAGGGGGCGAAGGGCCCGCGGCCCCTGGTGCTGCTGGGCCACGGCGGCTCGCAGCACAAGAAGACGGAGGGCATCCGCCTGCGGGCCAAGCACTACGCCCTGCGGCTGGGCTACGCGACCCTGGCCATCGACGCGCCGGGCCACGGTGACCGCATCTCCCGCGAGGACGCGGCCCGCAACATGGCCGAGGTCGGCGCGCGGGTGACCGGCCAGGTCGCCGCCGACTGGACGCCGGAGCGCCTGCGCCAGATGGCCGAGCGGACGCGCCAGGCAGTCCCGGAATGGAGGGCCGCTCTCGACGCCGCCCAGGGCTTCGAGTTCGTCGGCGCGGCCGGTCCCGTGGGCTATTGGGGCGTCTCCATGGGCACGGCGATCGGCGTGCCGTTCGTGGCCAGCGAGCCGCGCATCGGCTGCGCGGTGTTCGGCCTGGCGGGCCTGCGCCCCGGCGCGACCGAGATGGCCGAGGCGGCGGCGAAGATCGCCATCCCCGTCGAGTTCGTCTTCCAGTGGGAGGACGCGGTGGCCCCGCGCGAGCACGGGATCGCCCTGTTCGACGCCTTCGCCTCGACGCAGAAGACCATGCACATCAATCCCGGCGGCCACATGGAGATCCCGGACTTCGAGGGCGCCAGCTGGGAGCGGTTCTTCAGCCGCCACCTGGGCTCGGCCGGCCATCCGGCCCGGGCCCGCGTCGCGGAGCTCGCCTGATGGCCCCCCTGAAACCACCCGACAAGCCGCTCGACGACGAGCTCGACGACCAGCTGGACGACAGCTTCCCGGCCAGCGATCCGCCCAGCCTCACCGAACCGCACGGCGACGCCCGCAAGCGCCGGCCGCCGCCTGAGGACAAGCCGCCGCCCGAATAGGGCTGCGCGGAGGGAGGTCCCTATCCCGCCCGATAGACGATCTGGCCGTCCACCACGGTGAGCACCGCGTGGCCCTTGGGAATCTCCGCCACGGGCGCCTTCATCAGGTCCACCGAGAAGGCCGAAAGGTCCGCCCGCTTGCCGACGGCGATGACGCCCAGGTCGTTTTCCGCAAACCGCGCATAGGCGGCGCTGGCGGTGAACAGCTTCAGCGCCTCGGGCCGCGACAGGGCCTCCTCGGGGCGCCAGTCGGGCCCGGAGACCCCGTTCAGGTCCTTGCGCGCCACCGCGGCGTAGAACTCGATCAAGGGCGCCCCGCGCTCCACCGGCGCATCGGAGCCGCCCACCACCACCGCCCCGGATCTCAGCAGGCTCTTCCAGGCGTAGGCGCCGTTCAGCCGCGCCGCCCCCAGCCGGGCGCCCGCCCAGTGCAGATCGCCGATCGCGTGGCTGGGCTGCATGGAGGCGATCACGTGGTCGGCGTGGAAGCGGGGAATGTCGGCGGGCCTGAGGATCTGGGCGTGCTCGATCCGCCAGCGCGCCGCGGCCCCCGCCGCCGGATTGGCCTTGAACGCCTGCTCATAGAGGCTGAGCGCCTCGGCGTTGCCGCGGTCGCCGATCGCGTGGGTGGAGACCTGGAAGCCCGACGCCAGCGCCTTGGCGAGGATCGGGCGCATGTGGTCCGGCGGGGTGACGAAGGCGCCCTTGGCGCCCGGCGAGTCGGCATAGTCGGCGAACAGCGCCGCCCCGCGCGAGCCCAGCGCGCCATCCATGAACAGCTTGATCGCTCGGGTGGTGATCCGTCCGTCCGGCGTGGCGCGGGGACCGGCCGCCATCAGCGCCCCGGCCTGGTCGGCGGTGACGGCGTTGTAGACCCGCAAGGGCGCTTCGCCCTGCCGGTCCATCGCCTCCAGCAGCGGCACGTCGGCGGCGTCGACGCTCATGAAGTGCACGCCGGTCCAGCCGTAGGCGGTCTCCACCTTGAAGGCGGCGCGATAAGCCTCCAGCTTGCGCGCCTCGCTGGGCGCAGGCAGCAGGCGGGCCACCAACCCCTTGGCGTTGTCCACCAGCATGCCGGTGGGCTGGCCGTCGGCGCCCTTCAGGATCTGGCCGCCGGGCGGGGCGGGCGTGCTGGCGTCGACGCCCGCCGCCCTCAGCGCGGCCGAGTTGGCGACCAGGGCGTGGCCGTCGGCGCGCTGCAGTATCACCGGCTGGTCGGGCGACACGGCGTCGAGGTCACCGCGCTCAAGGAAGCGGTGCTCCGGCCAGCCGGCCTCGTGCCAGCCCATGCCGAAGATCGTCCCGGCCGGATGGTGCTCGGCGATCCAGGCGGCCAGCCTGCGGCTGACCTCGGCGGCGGACGTCGAGCCCTCCAGGTTCAGCGTCAGCTCCCGCTCGCCGATCTCGCGCAGGTGGGCGTGGCAGTCGGTGAAGCCGGGGAACAGGGCCGAACCGTGCAGGTCGATCACCTGGGTGTTCGGCCCGACCTCGGCCTGGGCGCCGGCGCGCGCGCCCACATAGACGATCCGCCCGCCGCGCACCGCCACCGCCTGGGCTGTCGGATGGGCGTCCACGGCCGTGTAGATCGGTCCGCCCCAGATCACCAGGTCGGCTTTCGCCCCATCTGCGGAAATTGGGGACGCGGCCGAGGCGGCGAGCGGCAGGGCGAGCAGGGCGATGGCGGCGAGGGCGAAGCGCATGCGGCCTAGCTAGCCGCGCAACGGCCCCGCGCCAACCCCATGCCCTACTGCGGCGCGCCGGTTGTCGTGCCGTAGTCGAAGCCCGGCTCGCGCCGCCGGCCGCTGCCGAAGGTCCGCGTGAAGCCGATGTAGAAGGCCCGCAGCTTCACATGGGTCTCGACCCGGTCATGCAGGGTGGGGGTGTCGATCACCAGGGTGTCCTTGTAGGTCGCCAGCACATCGCGGCCCACCACGAACAGCGTCCAGTCGTCGTTGAACTTGTGCTTGTAGCCGACGTTCACCAGCCCCACCGGCTCATGGAAACCCTGCGGCGTCAGCCGCTTGCCGGTCAGGTTGCCCTGGATCTGCACCAGGTCTTTAGCGGTCACCTGCCAGTTGACCACCCCGCGGCCGCTCGGCGTGAAGGCCTGCGTCTTCTGCGCGAACCCCAGGTCCGAGGCGTCGATCTCCGTCCAGCCCAGGTTGCCGCTCACCTGGTAGCTGAGCGTGCTGGTGAGCTTGCCGGCCGCCACCAGTTCCAGCCCGCCGCTCTGGCTGTTGGAGAGGTTTTCCTTGGTGGTCAGCAGCACGCCGCCGCCCAGGTCCTCCACCACGTCGGTGACGCCGCGGTGGTTGTCCCGCCAATAGAGGGTCGCGAGGTAGAAGGTGGTCCCGGCGCGGTACTGGTAGCCGGCCTCGTAGGACCGGGTCTCCTGCGGCTTCAGGTTCGGATTTCCGGACTGGAAGTTGAACGGATCGATCTCCTGGCGGAACGGGTCGTAGTCGGTCGCCGCCGGCCGCTGGATACGCTCGCTGAAGCTGGCGGTGAGCTGCTGGGCGCCGCTGATCTTGTAGGCCAGGTGCAGTGACGGATAGACGGCGAGGTCGTCGCGCGTCGAGCGGAAGGCGGTGGTCACGTCATCGAGCTTGATCCAGGTGTCCTCCAGCCGCAGCCCGCCCAGCACGGTGAGGTCGCCGAACGGCTTCTGGTAGGTGACGTAGGCGCCGTTCACCGCCTGGTCGAACTTGAAATGGTCGATCAGCGACGGATCGGAGACCGCGCTCGCCTCGGTGGCGCCGGTCGTCCCGCTATTCAGGAAGTCGTCGACGTTGACCTGCAGTTCGTAGCCCACCTTCAGCTTGGAATCGCCCGGCATCGGGCGGCTGTAGTCGGCCTTCACATGGGTCTGGTCGTCCGTGGAATCCTGGCGGATGTCCTGGAACAGGCTGGGCAGGGCCGGCGTGGTGCTGAGCGTCGTGGCCGCCCGGTCGCGGGAGGAGTCGGTGTGCTCCTCGGTCAGGTCCACCGACAGCACGTGGTCCTCGCCGGCGAACTTCCGCCGCCAGCCGCCCTGCGCCGCCACATTGGTCCGGTCGAAGCTGGTGTCGCCGGTCCGGTCGAAGCCCTCGGGCAGGACGCCGCCGGGCGCGACGCCGGTGAACAGGCTGGCATCCTTGGCCTTCACATAGACGCCCGTGCCGCGCAGCTCGCCGGTGATCTGGGTCTTGGCGTCGGGGTTGTAGTCGAAGGCGCCGCGGCCCACCACGACGTTGACCTTGGAGTTGGCCACGGTGTCCTGGGTGCTGTCGAGGAAGCGCGCCGTCGCCGGGTCCAGCCGCGAGCGCTCGTCCAGGCTGTTCACGTCCTGCCGGTCATGCACATAGACCGCGTCGCCCGACAGGGTCAGGGTCTTGCTCACCGAATAGCCGCTGAGGCCCAGGTTGGCGCGGCCCTCGGGGCCCAGGTTCACCCGCGCCGAGCCGGAGCGGCCGATCGCCTTGGCGCTCTTCGGGATCAGGTTGATGATCCCGGCCGAACCGTCGGGCCGATAGGCGGCCGAGGGGTTGGTCATCACCTCCACGCGTTCAAAGGCGCTGGCCGGCATCGACTGCAGCACCTGGCCGCGCGCCGGCCCGGAGAACAGGCTCGAGGGCTTGCCGTCGATCATGATGGTGACGTTGGAATCGCCGCGCAGGGAGACGTTGCCCTGCACGTCCACGTCCACCGAGGGCACGTTGCGCAGGGCGTCGGCGATCGAGCCGGTCTGGGTCTGCAGGTCCTTGGTGATGTCGTAGCTGCGCTTGTCGATGTCGGTGTGGATGGCGTTCGACTGGCCGGTGACGGTCAGGGCCTCCACGGTCTTGCCGACCGGCGGCTTGCCAGCCGTGGGGGCGGGGGCAGGCGCGCCCGCGGCCGGCCGGGGCGGGGGCTTGGCCGCGGCGCCCGCGGCCGGGACCACGTCACCCTTGAGCAGGGTCAGCGGCAGGCTCGCGCCCTGCTTGAACTGGCCGGCCCAGCTCTGGTGGCCCGCGTCCCAGGTCCCCTCGAACGAGGCGCCGGCCATCGGGATGGCGAAGCTGAAGCGGTCGCCGGCCAGCTTGATGTCGGAGATCGGGATGCCGCGCGGGCTCTGGTCGGGACTGACCATCTCGCCTTCGTAGCCGCCGCCGGCCTTGGGCTTCACCCGCACCACCACGCGCAGGACGTTGGCCCCGATCACCAGCACCCCGTGCCAGGGTCCCACCACCTCCTGCGCCGTGGCCGGGGCGGCGGCCAGGACCGCCGCCGACAGCGCGGCGCAAGCCAACAACAACGCGCGACCGCGACGCCTGCTCATTCGGACTTCCCCCCAGATCGACCTGCACGCAGGGTCGTAATTACATAAGTGAATTATAGTGTCCGGCCGTGTCGAAAGCTTGACCATGCGCCGCCGCCGTCGCGTCCGGCCCGGAGACCTCCCCGGCATGGGCGGCATGGGCCAGCACCAAGCCCATGGCGAGGCTCGCGATGGTCAGCGCGATCAGCCAGCGGGTGAACGAGGCGGTCATGGCCCGATGCCCCTATCCGTCGTTCGAGCGGCGCCGACGCCGGCGCGGGGTCGGCGGGGCCTCGGGCGTTGGCGCGGGCGGCGGCGTGGTCTGCGGGCCGCCGGCCTGGGTGGCCTGCACCAGGCCCAAGAGGCCGCCGGGGTTCATGGCGTCGACCATGGCGGTGGGCATCAGGATGGTCGCCCCGCGCTCCTTGGTGGTCTCGTAGATGATGTTCATGGCGCGCAGCTGCAGGGCGGCCGGGCTGCGGGCGTAGATATCCGCGGCCTCGACGAACTTGATCGCCACCTCCTGCTCGGCCTGGCCCAGGTGGATCCGGGCGGCGGCCTCGCGCTGGGCCTGGGCCTCGCGGCTCATGGCGTCCTGCAGGGCGGCCGGCACGCTGATGTCGCGGATTTCCACGGAGTGGGCGGTGACGCCCCACTCGGCGGTCTTGCGGCCGATGTGGTCCTTCAGGACCTCGTCGCCCTTCTGCCGGTCGGAGAGCAGGGTCGACAGCAGGGACGAGCCCACCATTTCGCGCAGCGACGTCTGCGCCACGCGGCTGATCGCCGAGCGGTAGTCGGTGATCTCCAGGGCCGCGCGCTCGGGGTCGTGGATCTGCCAGAAGATCACCGCGTCCACGTCCACCGGCACGGTGTCCTTGGACAGCGCCTGCTCGGCGTTGAACTCGGTGGTCTGGATCCGCTGGTCGAGCCAGCTCTGCACCGAATCGATGATCGGCACGATGACGAACAGGCCGGGCCCGGCGATCTTGTGCAGCTTGCCGAGCCGCAGGACGATCGCCCGCTCCCACTGGTTGGCCATCTTCAGGGAGGCGGGGATCAGCACGCCCACCAGCACCAGCAGGCCCCCCACGACGATGAAGGTGTAGTTGTCGTCGGTGGCGCCCTTGGCGATGGAAAGCGCGGCGAGCGCGAAGACGATCACCGCCAGCAGGGCTGCCAGGGCGTTCACCCCTCTGGGCCGGAAGTCCGACCCACTGAAGCCGTTCATGTCTAGTCCTCCTGTTTCGCGGCCAGGGCCGCGATGCGTTCGATGAGAATCTCAGGCGCGACGCCGGCGGCGGCGGCCATCGCCAGGGTCTGGCGGGCCAACTTGTCGGCGGCTTTCGCCTGCACCGAGGCGGTGGCCGGCTCGGGCGGCTCGGCGACGAAGCTGCCGCGCCCCCGAACCAGCGTCACCGCCCCCATCCGTTCCAGCTCGTCGTAGGCGTGCCGGACGGTGTTCAGGTCCACACGCAGCGCCACCGCCACCTGGCGCATGGTCGGCATCTGGTCGCCGGGCCGAAGCTGCCCCGCCCCCATGGCCGCCAGCACCTGTTCGCGCAGTTGCACGTAGATCGGGACGCCGGTGGCCTCGATGTGCAGGGCGGGCAGGAGTTGGTGCTGTGTATGCATACACTCATACAATATGAGCGAACATTGCTATGGTCAAGCCTGAACGGCTAGGGACGGGCATGGACATCGATCTGGCCACCGCCCAGGCGCTCGGCTTCCAGAAGCTGAAGTACGCCTTCGTCGAGCGGGAGCGGCGCTGGCTCTGCGCCGAGGTCCCCATGGATCGGGTGCTGTGGGCCGAGGCGATCACCGACCTCTATGTCACCGGCACGCGGCTCCGGCTACGCGAGGCCCACCCCCTGGACGGCGGCCCGGCGCAGCGGCGCATCGCCCGCAAGGCCGACGTCGACGCCCGCACCCGGCTGATCACCTCGATCTACCTGTCGGAGGCGGAGTTCGCCCTGCTGGCCGACCTGCCGGGCCGGCGGCTGCGCAAGGTGCGCCACCATCTCAGGGCCGTGGACGGGGTGGCGCTCTCCGTCGACCGCTTCGAGGGCGAACTGGCGGGCCTGGTTCTGGCCGAGGCCGAGTTCGACAGCGCCGAAGCCCTGGCCGCCTTCCCGGTCCCCGACTTCGCGCTCCGCGAGGTCACCGAGGACGCGCGCTATTCCGGCGGGTCGCTGGTGGCGGACGGCCTGCCCGAGGAGGCCTGAGGATGTACGACTACCGCCCGGTCGGTCCGGACGACCTCGACCTCGTCTGCCGCCATCGCCAGGAGATGTTCAAGGCTTCCGGGCGCAGCGATGAGATGCTCGCGCCCATGGCCGCGCCGTTCCGCGCCTGGCTCGCGCCGAAGCTGGCCTCGGGCGCCTATTTCGGCTGGATCGCGGACGCGGAGGGCCAGCCGGTCGCGGGCCTCGGCATGATGGTCATCGACTGGCCGCCGCATCCCTCGCACATGGACCAGGACGCCCGCGGCTACATCCTCAATGTCTTCGTGGAACCGGCGCATCGTGGGCGCGGCGTGGCCGGCGCGCTGATGGCCCGCGCCACCGAGGAGGGCCGCCGGCGCGGCCTCGCCTACTTGGTGCTGCACGCCACCGCCATGGCCCGGCCGATGTACGACAAGCTCGGCTGGGCTCAGACCTCGGAGATGTCGATTAGCCTTTGAGGAAAGCCTCTCCCTTCGATGGGGAGAGGTTGGAGTGGGGTGTGCCGCGGAGATGCGGGAGGTGCGCAGCGAGGCGCCGCCCTGAAATCCCACCTGACCCTCTGCTCACACCCCATCCCAACCCTTCCCCATCGAGGGGAAGGGCCAGGTTGGCGTCGCCTAATACCCGTGGATGATCACGTCGGCGATCAGGCCGTTGGCCAGCGCCATCAGCACGAAGTCGCCGTCGGCGTAGACCCAGCGGTAGCCGGGGGGCGGCGGACGCAGGCCGTAGTAGCCCCAGTCCTGCACATAGTAGTGGCGATAGGCGGAGGGCACGTAGCCGCCGCGCCGCCAGGCGCTGTGCCAGGCCGGATTGTAGCGCTGGTAGCCATAGCCGGGCGCGAACCAGTAGCCGGCCCGCGCGCCGTTGAAGCCACGCCATTCCGCGCGGCTGCGCCAGCTGTCCGGATGGCCGCGGTCGTAGCGGTCGTGGTGGTCGCGATCGCGGTTGTCGTGGTCGCGCCGGTCCTCGACGCGGGCCCGGCCGTGGTCGTCATGGTCGTAGGGTTGCGCCGAGGCGGCGATCGGCGCGGCGGCCGCGCTGACCGCCAGGGCGGCGTAGAGCAGGTGTCTCATAGAGCCTCTTCCTTCTGAACCACCCCCGAGCGTTCAAGCTATTGGCGCGCGCGTGAACCCGGTTTGAACGCGGGCGTCAGGCCCCGGTCACCGCTGGTCCTAGCCCGGTGCGTGGGTCGCGAGCGGCGCGTTCGGGTCGGTCGGCGGCGGCGGCGCGGCGGGCGGCGGGGCCAGCTTGGGCGGGGGCGGCGCGGCCAGCGGCGCGGGCTGGACAGCGAGCGCCGGCGGCGGGACCACGGCGGGCGGGAGCTTGGCCGGAGGTTGCGCCGCCGCTCGGCGCAGGGCCGGTCTCGGCTTCGCGACGGGGACGACCGGCGGTGCGGCGACCTCGGTGTCGCGCAGGCGTGCGGTCGGGGGCGCGACGGGCGGGGCGACGGCCGGCGGGGCGGCGATCACCGTGGGCTGGGCCACGAAGGCGGGCGAGGCGGAGGGCGCCTGCGGGGCCGGCCGGTCGGCGGCGTAGATCAGGATGGCGACGCCCAGGGCGGCGACCGCGAAGGCCACCGCCGCCGGAACCCAGTCGGTCCGCGCCCGCCGGCGTCGCGAAGCGCCCGGCGGCAGCACCTCGATCGGCGAGACGGTCCAGATCTGTTCGGCCGCGGACGCGGGCTCCGCCGCGATCGCCGGCGCCGGCTCGAGCTCGGACTGAGGCTCGGTCCGCTGTGGCTCGTCCGGCGGCGGCGCCGGATCGCGGGCGGGCTTCGGCGCGGCAGGTCCGCCCCAGGCCGCCGCCATGCCGGGCAGGGCCGAGCCGCTCCGGAGGCCCGCCGCGGCGTCGTGGCGCGGCGGCGCGCGCAGCCCAATGCTCATCCCGATCCGCGCCCGGCCGGGCATCGGCGGATAGGCGGACGGCCGGGCGTAGGGGTTGGTCTCGTCGGGCAGGTTGCGATCTCGCTTTCGGTGACAGGCTTTAGCGCGACTGGGACGGATTCGTGACCGCTCCAGGGTTGCAACAGGGCCGCGACACCGGAGCTATTTGACTCAAACGCGGATTGGCCCCGTGATGGACTCGAAAAAACGGTACGGGGGCCGGAGATGGCGGACCTTCCGCCAAGGCCGGAGCCTCCGACGACAACGACACGTCGAGGAAACACCTGTGGATTCCAAAGCCGCCGCTGCGCCCGGACACCTCTCCCTGCGCACCAAGTCGCTCTACGGCTTCGGCTCGATCTCGTTCGGCGTGCACGTCTACGTGCTGTCGCTGCTGCTGTTCTTCTACAACCAGATCATCGGCCTGCCGGCCCAGATGGTCAGCCTGGCGCTCGCCGCGACCCTGGTGCTTGACGCCCTGTGGGACCCGATCCTCGGCCAGTTCTCCGACCGGCTGCGCACGCCCTGGGGTCGGCGCCACCCGCTGATGTACCTCTCCGCCATCCCCGTCGCGGTGACCATGTTCCTGCTCTGGCGGCCGCCGGCCAGCTTCAGCATGGTCGAGAAGGGGGTCTGGCTGTTCGTGCTGGTCACCGCCGCCCGCCTGGTGATCAGCCTCTACGAGGTGCCGAGCCAGGCGCTCGCCCCCGAGCTCGCCCCCGACTACCACCAGCGCACCGGCCTGATGGCCTGGCGGTGGGTGTTCTTCACCTTCGGCGGGGTGATCGTCACCCTGCTGGGCTCCTTCATCTTCTTCCGGGCGACCAAGCAGTATCCTCAGGGCCAGCTCAATCCGGCCGGCTGGGGACCGTTCACCCTCACCGCGACCCTGGTGATGTTCGGCTCGATCGTGATCTCGGCGCTCGGCACCCACGACCGGATCAAGACCCTGCACCGGCCGCCGGTGCGCAAGCTGAACTTCACTCAGACCGTGGCCGACATCGCCCGCACGCTGAAGAACTGGAACCTCGCCGTGGCGCTCAGCGCCTCGGTGATCGGCGGGATCGGCTACGGCATGTACCTGGGCCTGGCCTTCTACATCGACACCTTCGTCTGGGGCCTGCCGGCCAAGAGCGTCGGCATGCTGCAGCTCGCGGCCCTGGCGGCCCTCTTGCCAGGCGCCTGGCTGGCCGGTGCGGTCTCCAGGCGGTTCGGCAAGAAGAAGAGCTGCATCGCCTTCTTCCTGATCGGGCTGACCCTGCTGCAGGGGCCGATCCTGCTGCAGGTCATGGGCCTGTTCCCGGCCCACGGCTCGGCGGCCTACATGCCGCTGCTGATCGTGCTGCGCTTCGTCTGGTCGATCTTCAACAACTCGGCCTACATCGTCGTCACCTCGATGATCGCCGACATCACCGAGGACGCCCAGGTCAAGAGCGGCAACCGCGCCGAGGGCCTCTTGATGGCCACCAACTCCTTCGTGGTGAAGCTGACCACCGGCTTCGCCAACCTGCTGCCCGGCCTGATCCTCGCCTATGTGGCCTTCCCGGCGAAGGCCAGCGGCACGGTCGATCCGGCCATCGTGGCGCACTTCGTCTGGGTCTACCTGCCGGCCACCACCAGCGTCTCGCTGATCTCGATCCTCATCTGGCTGTTCTATCGGATCGACCAGAAGACCCATGAGAAGAACCTGGCCACCGTCCGCGAGGCCGAGGCCTTGGCCGCGCGCGCCGCGGAGGCGGCCGGCGAGGCGGCGCCGCTCAGGGCTGCTGAATGACCAGGCGCCTCACGAAACTGTGGCCCGGCGCTGGGGGTGATCGACTCGCCTCGCTGGCGCCCGCGGCGTAACAGTCATCGCGACGTGGAGACGGACGCGATGCGGCACTATCAGCTCTTCCCCTTCAGCGGCGACGGCCGGCTGCTCGACGCGGTCTCGGCGGACCTCGAGAGCGACGCCCGGGCCATCCGCCACGCCATCACCGACGCATTCCCGCACGGCTGCGAGCTCTGGGAAGGGTTCCGCTTCGTCGGCCGCTTCCACGGCGCGGTGGCCGCTAGCGCCGACCTCGAGCCGCCGGTCCAGCCGAAGCCGCGGGTCCTCGTCCACTGACGAGGCGTCCCGGCTCTAGCGCCAGGTCATGATCAGCAGCAGCAGGGCGCCCAGGGTGAAGGCGCAGGAGGCGACGAACGCCGCCACCGCCCAGGGCGACGGCTTGGCCCGCCCCACAACCAGTTCGCCGATCAGGTTTTCATCCGACATGAGGTCATAACGGTTGGGCCGCGCCTTCGTTCGGCGCAAGCGGCCATTGCCGGCGCCGCTTCACGGAACCGTGGTTTTAGGCCTATCGTCCCGGCAACGACGCCCGAGCCGTCGGTGAAACACGATCAGGGAGTTCTCTGCATGGCGACCCCGTTCACCCCCAATCCCAACGACCCCGCCCTCGTCGACCACGAGCGGACCTACAAGACGTTCAACATCCTGCTGCGCTGGTGCATGGTCCACCTGGCCTCGGTGATCTCCTTCCTGGTCCTATGGTTCGCCACCGGCGCGGGCTTCATCACCGCCCTGGTGGTGGGCGTGGTGGTGTTCGCCCTCGGCTACGCCTTCGTGATCCGCCACGAGGAGCACCAGCCGCTCGACGTCTGGAAAGAGGGCCGCTGAGCCCCGCCTAGGCCGGCTGCGGCTGCGGCTGCGGCGCCGGGAACAGCGGGCTGGTCCGCGCGATCGCCAGCTCCTCCTCGGTCATCTCCACCGGCACCTCGCCGAACAGCGGCGTCGAGAGGTAGCGCTCGCCGGTGTCGGGCAGCATGGCCAGGATGGTCGCCCCCGGCTTCGCGGTCTCCGCCACCTTCAGCGCCCCGGCCAGGGTCGCCCCCGCCGTGATGCCCACGAAGATCCCCTCCTTCTGCGCCAGCTCCCGCGACAGGCGCAGCGCATCCGGCCCCGCGATCGGCAGCACCTGGTCGAACAGATGGGCCTCCACCGCATCGCCGGTCAGCTTGGGGATGAAGTCCGGCGTCCAGCCCTGCATGGGATGCGGCTTCCAGGCCGGATGGCCCGAGGCCGGCGAGCCGTCGGCATTCCGCGCCTGAGCCTCGCCGGATTCCAGCAGCGGCGCGTCGGCCGGTTCGCAGACGATGATCTTCGTCTCCGGCCGTTCCTTGCGCAGCACCCGGGCCACGCCCTTCAGCGTGCCGCCGGTGCCGTAGCCGGTCACCCAATAGTCCAAGGGCTCGCCCGCGAAGTCGGCCAGGATCTCCTGCGCCGTGGTCTTCGAGTGCATGTCCGGATTGGCCTCGTTCTCGAACTGCCGGGCCAGGAACCAGCCGTTCCGCTTCGCCAGGTCCTCGGCGACCTTGACCATGCCGACGGCGCGCAGCGCAGCCGGGGTGGTGATCAGCTTGGCGCCCAGAAAGCGCATCAGCTTGCGCCGCTCCACCGAGAAGCTCTCGGGCATGACGATGACCAGCGGATAGCCCTTGGCCGCGCAGACCATGGCCAGGCCGATGCCGGTGTTGCCGCTGGTCGCCTCGATCACCGTCTGGCCGGGCTTCAGCGCGCCCGAGGCCTCCGCCGCCTCGATGATCCCCAGCGCCAGGCGGTCCTTCACCGAGCCCAGGGGGTTGAACGCCTCGATCTTGACGAAGAGGTTCACCCCGGCCGGCGCGAGCCGGTTGATCCTGACGACCGGGGTGTTCCCGACCGTGCCCAGGATGTTCGAATACTTGGCCATGACGCCCTTCCGCCCAATCTCCAAAGGCGGCCATCAGCACGCCGCGACCGGCGGTCTGTCAATCGAAACGGATTAGCGGGCCCCGCCAGTCACGCTCACAAGCTCCACCTCGAACACCAGGGTGGCGTCCGGCGGGATGTCGCGCTCCAGGTTGCGGTCCGCGGCCACGTGATGGCGGCCCAGCGCGCCATAGGCCAGGTAGGCGGGCAGGGTGAGCCGCCACCGGTCGCCCGGCCGCATCAGCTGCAGGGCGGCGCTCATCCCGGGGATCACCTCGCGCACCTTGAAGTCCGACGGCTGGGCGCCGCCCTCGGCCGAGGTGGAGAAGATCTCGCTGGTCGACAGCCGGCCGACGTAGCGCATGCTCACCGTGTCGCCGCGCTGCGGATGCGCCCCCGTGGCCGGACCCGAGGCCAGCACCTCGTAGCGGATGCCCGGCAGCATCACGGCGCGGCCCGCGGCCTGGGCGGCGGCGCCCGACGCCGCGGCGCCTGAGGCCAGCAGGAGCACGGCGGCGGCGATGGCCCTCATGGACGCCCTCACAGACTGAACGGCCGCCACTTCCGCCTAGAGGCCGCGGGAGTCAAGCACCCGACCAAAGCGATTCCACTGTCGCGCGATGCGCGCTAGGTTTGGCGCTCGGTCGGGGGACCTGTGGGAGACGACCGAATGCAGAAACTGCTCATCGCCATCACCGCCGTCGGCGGCCTGGCGCTTTCCTCGGCCGCCGTGGCCGGCCCGGTCGCGGGCGCGGCCGTGGGCGCGGGCGCCGGCGCCGTGGTCGCCGGACCGCCCGGCGCGGTGGTCGGCGGCGTCGCCGGCGCCATCGTCGGCGACCACAGGCGCCACCCCCTGGCCCGCCACCACGTCAAGCATCACCACCACGTGGTGGTGAAGGAAACCCACTCGGAGTAGCGAAGACGCGCGGCCCGCCCCTCTCCCACGGCGCTCCCGCGCCTGGGAGAGGGGCGGTCTCACCGCGCCGGCCCCTCGCTCACCACCACCATCACCCGGTACTTCTTCGGCCGCATCCGCCCGCGCCGCCCGTCCAGCCGCGCCACACGCTCGCGGTTCGCGCGGAAGCTGGCCGGCGTGGTCTCCTCGGCGATCAGCACGCCCTGGAATTCCAGCCAGCGGTCGCGCCCGTCGCAGGCCGCCACGTACATGGCCTCGAACTCCGGCTGGCGCTTCAGCCAGCGATAGACCTTCTTGAACGACGGCATGCCCGGCGTCCGCACCACCTCGCTCAGCGAGGCCCCGTCCCGGATCGCCGCGCAGACCGCCTCGGCCTGCGCCCGCGTGTAGGTGCTCTTCTTGCCCGAGACCCAATGCCGCCGCGGCGGCGCCATGGCCTTGATCGCGTCGGCCGCCTTGGCCTGGATACAGCGCGCCCGCCGCACCGCCTGCCAGGCCTCGCCGAACTCCTCGATCACCCGGGTCCAGTGGTAGACGGTGGCGTAGGACGGCATCCGCGGATCGTCGGTGATCTGCTTCACCGTCTCCCCCGCCGCGATCCGCGCCAGCACCAGCTCGCCCATCTCCCAGGTGAAGGCGCTCTCCTTCCACCCCGCCGCATGATCCATCAGCGGCGGTTCGCGGTCCCTCGGCGCAACCCGCGGCCGCTCCGGCGAGCCGTCCCCGTCATCGAAATCCAGCATCCGACGATGGTCTCATGGGGCCCCCCAAAACCCGGCAATTTTTCTCGTTTTTTCTTACCTCCCCCGTCAGGCGGACGGGGGAGGGGGACCGCGAAGCGGTGGAGGGGGCGAGCCACCGCGCCACCCCACCGCTCATCCCGCGCAGGCGGGGACCCAAGCTGAGTCAGACGCTGCACCCGCGGCGGGGTTGCCACGCCGCCAACCACCAGAACACCACGCCGCCCACGAACCCGAACGGCGCGGTCCAAGCCACGTCGATGAGCGCCGTCATCCAGGTCGGCAACTCGCTTCTCGCCATGATCACGAGCACACAAGGCGCAGAGCCGACCGCGGCTCCGGCTAGGCCCCCCGTCCACCAGCGTGCGGGGACGCGCGACCGCAACAGGGCGTACAGCGGCAAGGCGACGACGATGACCAGCGGGATGCTCACGATGAGCGCGGTCATGAAGGCAATGAAGGCCATCGACGGCCAGCTGTCGTCGGTCGGCGCGCTGAGAACGGTGAACACCAACCCGACCGCGAGGCTGGCCGCGACAGGCGCACCAATGAACGCCCACTCCACGCGGTCGGCGTCCATCGGCTTCCGATCGAAGAACTCCGCGACGCGCATCCTTAAGCCCATGCCAGGACCACAGCTCAGGCGGTTGCGCGCGTCAACGAGGGGTCAAAGGCCGCTTCTCCGCATGCACCACCCCGCCTCATGCTAAGCTCTCTATGTCGCGGTCCGGGCGGGAGCGGTTTCGCGCAAACGCTCAAGGATCCGACCGCTGACGATTTCTGACCCCTTCGACAAGTTCCATGCCTTGCACGCGGGTGAAGAAGAGCTGCGGGCCAAGAGCCTTGAGCTGATCCAGGCCGATCGTGATCTCGCGCACCATGCCAAGATCATCGAGCAGGGGCAGGACCTGCTGCACGTGCTGATCCACAGCACGCCGCACCGAGATGATGACGACCTCACCGTGCGGATGCTCGGCATTCGGCTCTTCAACGCCGTCGCGTCGGCGACGAAGCTGATGTTGTCCGGTTACTATCAGAATGCCGCCTTCCAGCTTCGCGACATTCTCGAGACTGTCTTCCTTCTAGATTACTTGCGGGATGATCGGTCGCGAATTGCGACGTGGCGAGCCAGTGACAAGAAACAACGCACCACGATGTTTGGTCCAGCTGCCATCCGGCGCGCCCTCGACAAAAGGGACGGCTTCACCAGCGGCAAACGAGACGCGGACTATTCATTTCTCTGCGAGTTGGCCGCCCACCCCACGCAGATGGGCTTTCAGATGCTGAAGGTCGACGACGAGAACGTTCATTGCGGGCCATTCTTGTTGCCAAAAGCGCTCAAAGGAGTGCTCTCGGAAACCGCAAAATTGCAGGTTCAGGCGGCCGGCCAGTTCATGGGCTTCTTCGATTGGGATGAATCAGAAGCGAGCGAACTCAGAATCGACTTCATCGAGGCGCAGGGCCGTTGGCTTGGGCGCTTTTGGGGGGCCGCCGACAACAGCAAGCTGGTCGCTGCCATGCGTGCCGATCTGGCCCGCCGACGAGGTTGACTCACTTCGTCCAACCACCCCCAAAGAAAAACCCCTCCGGCCATCCTTGACCGAAGGGGCTGTCCCCATCACCCCGGCCTGCGCTCGCGCCGGCCGAACTCGTCCTAGTACCCCTGGATCCGCGCGTACCGGTCCCGGTGATACGCCTGGTTGCCGAACGCCGCTTCCGCCGCCCGCGCGCGCTTCAGGTAGAAGCCCGCGTCGTGGGCGTCGGTCATGCCGATGCCGCCGTGCATCTGGACCATCTCGTTGGAGACCAGGTGGAAGGTGTCGCCCATCTTGGCCTTGGCCAGGCTGACCAGTTCGGCGGTGTCGGGGCTGTCGTTGTCGATGGCGGTGAGCGCCGCCTCGACCGCCGAGCGGGAGAGCTCGAGGTCGGTGAACATCTTGGCCGCCCGGTGCTGCAGCGCCTGGAAGGAGCCGATCACCTGGCCGAACTGCACGCGGGTCTTCAGGTAGTCGAGGGTGGTCTCGAAGGCCTGGGTGGCGGCGCCCAGCATCTCGGCGGCGACGCCGGCGCGGGCCCGGTCCAGCACCTTCTCCACCAGGGCGTAGCCGCCGGAGAGCGGCTCGGCGGCGGCGCCCTGGAACTCGACGTTGGCGGCGCCGCGGCTATCGGCCAGCTGCAGCCGCTGCTTCACGACGCCCACGTCGTCGGCCTTCACCAGGTAGAGGCCGATGCCGTCCGAGCCCTTGGCGGAAACCACGAACAGCTGGGCGGCGGGGCCCTCCAGCACGAAGGACTTCTTGCCGGTGATCACCCCGTCCTTGAAGGTCGCCTCGACCTTGTCGGGCCGGTGGTGCGGGCCCTCGTCGACCGCCAGGGTGGCGATCACCGAGCCGTCGGCGATCTTCGGCAGCCAGGTCGACTTCTGGTCGTCGGAGCCGCCGAGCATCAGGGCCGAGGCCGCGGCCAGGCCCGAGGCCAGCAGCGGCGAGGCGGTCAGCGTGCGGCCGAGCTCTTCGAGGATCAGGCCCAGCGAGAGGTAGCCGAAGTTGGAGCCGCCATATTCTTCCGGGATGATCACCCCGGCCCAGCCCATCTCCGCCATCTCGTTCCAGGCGGCGGCGTCATAGCCCAGCTCGACGCCGGAATCCCGCATCTTGCGGAACGCCGACACGGGGCTCTTCTCCTGGACCCAGCTCTTCGCCGCGTCCTTCAGCATGCTCTGTTCTTCAGTCAGAACGGCCATTTCTCTGTTTCCTCGAAATAACTTGGTTTCAATTTCAGCCCCGCGCGACGGCGGGGATCAAGGGGGTTTTTTGAACCGTGGTTCCTATTCTCACTTGCTCTGCGTCAGGTCCGGCAAACCCAGGATTCGCTTGGAGATGATGTTGTTCTGGATCTCCTGGCTGCCGCCGTAGATCGTCACGGCCTTGCCGCCCAGCCAGCCGCGCACGGCCATCAGCTCGTCGGCGTTGAAGCCCTCGCCCGCCCAGCCCAGCCCTTGAGCGCCCATGATCTCCAGGGTCAGCTCGGCGCGGTCCTGCATCACCCTTGTGCCGGCGTTCTTCATGATCGAGGTGGCGGCCGAGGGGGACGAATTGCCCTTGGACTCGGCCATGGCCCGGAACGCCGTCTGCTGGAAGGCCCGCGCGTCGATCTGGTTCTGGATCACCCGGGTGCGCAGGTCGCTGTCGGCGATGCGGCCCGCCGCGTCGGTCCCGATGTATTCCTTGGCCAGGGCCTCCAGCGGCTTGGCCATGCCGAACATGCCGCCGCCGCCGGCCCCGGAGAGGCCCGAGCGCTCGTGCTGCAACAGCCGCTTGGCGATCGACCAGCCGCCGTTCAGCGGGCCGACCAGCTGGTCCTTCGGCACCTTCACGTCGGTGATGAAGGTCTCGCAGAACGGGGAATTGCCGCTGATCAGCTGGATCGGCCGCACCTCGACGCCGGCCTGATGCATGGGGAACAGCACGAAGCTGATGCCCTCGTGCTTCTTCGATGTGTCGGTCCGCACCAGGCAGAAGCACCAATCGGCGAATTGCGCGCCGCTCGTCCAGATCTTCTGGCCGTTGACCAAGAAATGATCGCCCTTGTCTTCAGCTTTCGTCTGAAGAGAGGCCAGATCAGAGCCCGCGCCGGGCTCACTGAAACCTTGGCACCACTGAAGATCGCCTTTGACGATCGGCGGGATGTGCTGTTTCTTCTGCGCCTCGGTGCCGTATTCTAGCAAGGTCGGGCCGAACATCATCACGCCCATGCCGGCGATCGGGTTGTAGGCGCCGGCCCGGCCGAGCTCCTGCTGCACCACCCGCGCCTCGGCCGGTGAGAGCCCGCCGCCGCCATATTCCTTCGGCCAGGTCGGCACGCCCCAGCCCTTGTCGCCCATCGCCTTGCGCCAGGCCTCCTGGTCCGCCGAGGGCTTCGAGCGCTCCTCGCGCATCATCGGGTTGGGCTTGCCCTTCAGGCTCGCCGGGAAGTTCGCCGAGATCCAGTTCCGCACCTCCGTGCGGAACGCCTCGTCGCTCCCACCAAAATCCGCCATCAAATCGCTCCTTGAAATCCGTCTCGACCATCCGGGGCGTGAAATGACGCCCCCGTCACCAATTGTCTTACCTTCCTTTCCCGCGAAGCGGGAGAGGGGGACCACCCGCCGAAGAGCGGGTGGTGGAGAGGGAGGGCCACCGCACTGCGGGCCGCCCTCCCCTTTCCACCCTCGGCTCTCCGGCCCGCTTCGCGGTCCTCGGCCGACGGTCCCCCTTTCCCGTGAACGGGAAAGGAAGAGGCGATCACCCCTTCTGCGTGGTCTCCGGAAGACCCAGAATCCGCTTGGAGATGATGTTGTTCTGGATCTCGTAGGAGCCGCCGGCGATCGTGCCGCTCTTGCCGCGCAGCCAGGCGCGGGCCGCCATGATCTCGTCGCGGTCGAAGCCCTCGCCGGTCCAGCCCAGGCCCTGGTGGCCGAGCACCTCGACGGTGAGCTCGGCGCGCTCCTGGCGCACCTTGGAGCCGACGTTCTTGAGGATCGACGACACCGCCGACGGCCCCTGGTTGGAGCGGCTTTCCTCGGTGGCGCGGCGCCCGGTCAGCTGGAAGGCCTGGGCCTCCATCAGGTGGGCGGTGATCCGGCTCCTGAGGTCGGCGTCCGCCAGCCGCCCGTCCTCGTCGACGCCCACATAGCTTTTCGCCAGCGCCTCCAGCGGCGGCCCGCCGACCGAGCCCGCCTGCGCGCCGGGCGTCAGCTGGCCGGCCCCGGAGATCCCCTGCCGCTCGTGCTGCAAGAGCCGCTTGGCGATGGTCCAGCCGCCGTTCAGCGGCCCGACCAGGTTCTCCTTCGGCACGGCGACGTCGGTGAAGAAGGTCTCGCAGAAGGGCGTGGTGCCGTTGATCAACAGGATCGGCCGCGGCTCCACGCCCGGCGTCTTCATGTCGATCAGCACGAAGCTGATCCCCTCATGCTTCTTGGTCGGGTCGGTGCGCACCAGGCAGAAGCACCAGTCGGCCAAGTGAGCGCCAGAAGTCCATATTTTTGAACCACTTACGACGAAATGATCACCGGCGTCGATGGCCTTGGTCTGCAGGCTCGCCAGGTCCGATCCCGACCCCGGTTCGGAGAAGCCCTGGCACCAGCGCAGCTCGCCCTTGACGATCGGCGGGATGTGCCGGCGCTTCTGCTCTTCGTCGCCGTACTCCAGCAACGTCGGGCCGAACATGATCACGCCCATGCCGCCGATCGGGTTGTAGGCGCCGATCGCGTTCATCTCCTCGGCCAGGAGTTTGGCCTGGTCCTTGGAGAGCCCTCCGCCGCCGTAGGCCTTGGGCCAGGTGGGCGTCCCCCAGCCCATCTCGCCCATCGCCTTGCGCCAGGCCTCGCGGTCGGCGCTGCGCTCCTCCGGCCCCTCCATCGCCAGGCTCTCGCCCCGCAGGCTCGCCGGGAAGTTCGCCGCCAGCCATTCGCGGGCCTCGGCCCGGAAGGTCTCGAGGTCGTGGGCTCCGAAATCGGCCATGGCTCAGTCCTCCTCAGCCGTTCTGCGTGGTATCCGGCAGACCCAGGATGCGCTTGGAGACGATGTTCGACTGGATCTCCTGGCTGCCGCCGAAGATCGTCGTGGCCTTGCCCGAGAGCCAGGTCCTGACCGCGTCGCGCTCGTCCTTGTTGAAGGCCTCGCCCTCCCAGCCGAGACCCTGGGCGCCCATGATCTCCAGGGTCAGCTCGGCCTTCTCCTGGCCGATCCAGGTGCCGGAGTTCTTCATCACCGAGGTGGTGGCGGACGGGTTCACATTGCCCTTCGCCTCGTCGGCCGCGCGCTTCAGGGTCAGGCCGTGGGCGCGGGCGTCCATCATGTGCCGGGCGATCCGCGTGCGCAGGTCTGGATCGGCGATCCGGCCCTGGTCGTCGAGGCCGACGTAGGCCTTCGCCAGGTCCGGCACCGAGCCCACGCCGGCCATCATCCGGTTGCCGCCCTGGCCCGACCGCTCGTGCTGCAGCAGCCGCTTGCCGATCGTCCAGCCGCCGTTCAGCGGTCCCACCATGTCGTCCTTCTCGGCCCGCGCCGCGGTGAAGAAGGTCTCGCAGAACGGCGAGTTGCCGGCGATCAGCTTGATCGGCCGCGTCTCGACGCCCGGCTGGCGCATGTCGATCAGCACGAAGCTGATCCCCTCGTGCTTCTTGGAGGTGTCGGTGCGCACCAGGCAGAAGCACCAGTCGGCGAATTGCGCGCCGCTGGTCCAGATCTTACTGCCGTCAATTTGCCAATGGTCGCCCTTGTCGACGCACTTGGTTTGCAGGCTGGCCAGGTCCG
The DNA here is from genome assembly GCA_004799545.1 of Phenylobacterium sp. Taxonomy (GTDB): domain Bacteria; phylum Pseudomonadota; class Alphaproteobacteria; order Caulobacterales; family Caulobacteraceae; genus Phenylobacterium. Next base: position 226,140 of record SSMU01000005.1, on the reverse strand, counting down.
ACCCGGCGCCCGGTTCGGAGTAGCCCTGGCACCAGCGCAGCTCGCCCTTCACGATCGGTGGGATGTGCCGCTGCTTCTGCGCCTCGGTGCCGTATTCCAGCAGCGTCGGGCCGAACATCGAGGTGCCCATGCCGGCCACCGGATTGTAGGCGCCAGCGCGGTCCATCTCCTGCTGCAGCACCCGGGCCTGGGCGCCGGAGAGGCCGCCGCCGCCGTACTGGGTCGGCCAGGTGGGCGCGCCCCAGCCCTTGTCGGCCATCCGCTGCTTCCAGAGCAGCCCGTCGTCCGTGGGCTTCTCGCCGCCGGGGATCATGGCGATCTCGACGGTCTTCAGAGACTCGGGGAAATTGGCCTCGATCCAATCGCGGGCCTCGGCCCGGAAGGCGTCGAGGTCGGCGCCGCCAAAATCGGCCATTGGAATTCTCCCTAGGAATTCAATATTTTAAATCATTATAACACGCAAAATAGACGCTTAGGAGTCAGGCCTGACTACTTCGGATCGGGCAGGCCAAGGACGCGCTTGGAGACGATGTTCAGATTGATCTCCGAGGTGCCGCCCTCGATGGAGTTGGCCTTGGACCGCAACATGGTGCGCACCGCCGAGAGCTCGGCCTCCGAGAAGCCGTCGCCAGCCCAGCCCAGGCCCTGGTGGCCCATGGCCTCCAGCATCAGCTCGTTGCGCTCCTGAGCCACCTTGGCGCCGGCGTACTTCATGCTCGCCGCGGCGTTGGAGGGGCCGTTCGAGGCCCGCGCATCGTCGGCCGCCCGCTTCATGGTCAGCTGGAAGGCGCGGTTGTCCATCAGGTGGTCGGTGATCCGGCGGCGCAGGTCGGCGTCGGCCACGCGGCCCGTCTCGTCGACCCCGGCATAGGCCTTGGCGGCCTCGGGGATGGTCGGCATGGCCACGGTCTGGCCGATGTTGCCGCCGCCCAGGGAGCCCGCGATCGAGTCCCGCTCGAACTGCATCAGCCGCTTGGCCACGGTCCAGCCGCCGTTCAGCGGCCCGAACAGCTGGTCCTTGGGCACCTTCACATCGGTGAAGAAGGTCTCGCAGAAGGGCGACGTCCCGTTGATCAGCTTGATCGGCCGGGCCTCGACGCCGGGCGCCTTCATGTCGATCAGCAGGAAGCTGATCCCCTCGTGCTTCTTCGAGCGGTCGGTGCGCACCAGACAGTAGCAGCGATCGGCGTTCTGGGCGCCGCTGGTCCACACCTTCGAGCCCGAGACGAGGAAGTGGTCGCCCTTGTCCTCGGCGAAGGTCTGCAGGCTCGCCAGGTCCGACCCTGAGCCCGGCTCGGAATAGCCCTGGCACCACCAGACGTCGCCCATGACGATGCCCGGCAGGTGCTCGCGCTTCAGCGCCTCACTGCCGTATTCCAACAGCGTCGGGCCGAAGAAGGCGACGCCCATCCCGCCGATCGGATTGCGCGCGCCGGCCGCGGCCATCTCCTCGGCCAGCACCTTGGCCTCGGCGCGGGACAGGCCGCCGCCGCCCGCCTCCTTCGGCCAGGTGGGCACGCCCCAGCCTTTGGCGCCCAGGGCGTGGCGCCAGGTCTTGGCCTCGGCGCTCTCGGGCCGCGCCTGCAGTTTGGCGAGCTGGGCGTCGGCGTTGTGCGCCAGGCTCTTGGGGAAGTTGTCCTCGAGCCAGGTCCGGGCCTCGGCCCGGAAGGTCTCCAGTTCAGCGCCGCCGAAATCCGCCATTCTCGCTCGTCCTTATTTCGGGTCGGGCAGGCCCAGCACGCGCTTGGCCACCACGTTCAGGTTGATCTCCGAGGTGCCGCCCTCGATGGAGTTGGCTTTGGTGCGCAGCCAGCCGTGCACCGCGGCGAGCTCGGCCGGGGTGAAGCCCTCGCCGCTCCAGCCGAGGCCCAGCGCGCCCAGCGCCTCGACCATCAGCTCCGAGCGCTCCTTGGCCGATTCCGCGGCCGCATATTTGATGATCGAGGTGGTGGCCGAGGGGCCGTTGCCGGCCTTCGATTCCGCCGCCGAGCGGGCGATGGTCTGGCGCAGGGCCTGGAAGTCCATCTTGTTGCGGGTGATCCGGCCGCGCAGGTCCTGGTCCTGCAGCACGCCGTCGGCGCCCTCGCCCGTGTAGCGCTTGGCGATCTCCGCCAGGTCGCCGGACGCGCCGCCCGCCGAGCCGCCCTCGCCGAAGCCCGCCGAGATGTTCTGCCGCTCGTATTGCAACAGCCGCTTGGCGATCTCCCAGCCGCCGTTCATCCGGCCAACCAGGTTGCCCTTGGGGATCTTCACCTCGGTGAAGAATGTCTCGCAGAACGGACTCTCGCCGGAGATCAGCAGGATCGGCCGCGTCTCGACGCCGGGCGTGCGCATGTCGATCAGCACGAAGGAGATGCCCTCGTGCTTCTTGGAGGCGTCGGTGCGCACCAGGCAGAAGCACCAGTCCGCCTTGTCGGCGTAGCTGGTCCACACCTTCGACCCGTCGATCTGCCAGTGGTCGCCCGCGTCGACGCACTTGGTCTGCAGCCCGGCGAGGTCGGAGCCGGCGCCCGGCTCTGAATAGCCCTGGCACCAGCGGATCTTGCCTTGGATGATCTTCGGCAGGTGTTCCTTCTTCTGCGCCTCGTTGGCGTATTCGAGCAGCACCGGGCCCAGCATCCACAGGCCGAAGGAGAGCAGGGCAGGGCGATAGCGACCGGCCGCCAACTCCTGGTCCAGCACGCGGGCCTGCTGCGGCGAGAGCCCGCCGCCGCCGTAGTCCTTGGGCCAGGTCGGCGCGGTCCAACCCTGCTCGGCCATGCGCTCCATCCAGACGATCTGCGGATCGTTGGAGCCTTCGAACGCGCGGCCGCCCCAGACGGCCTCCGGATCGGTCTTGGCGTCCGCCGCGCGCAGCTCCGCCGGATAGTTGGCCTCCAGCCAGCTGCGGACTTCCGTGCGGAAGGCCTCGAGATCGGCGCCGCCAAAGTCGGCCATGGCGTCCTCCACGCGTTAAGGCAAACGAGGCGACACCTTAGCGCCCGCGCCGGCGCCGGCAAAGCGGAACGAAACAGTTGTTTGGATCGCCAAACCGCGGAAGCGCAGGCGCGCAAATCAGGGCTATAAGGCCCGCTCGGCTGGGTGGATCGATGGACCTGACGCGTACATGGAAGGACCTGCGGCCCGCGGCCATGGCGGCCGCCCCGTGGACCTTCGCCCTGCTGACGCTGGCCGCAGGTGTGATGCTGCTGGCGTCCGGCGCGACGCCGTCGCTGCCCGAGCGGTTCATGCGGCTCCTGGAGGTCGCCCCGATCTTCCTGGTCGAGGCCAGCCACTTCATCTCCAGCGTGCTGGGCCTGACGCTGATCCTGCTGGCCTTCGGCCTGCGCGCCCGCCTCGACGCCGCCTGGTGGACGACGCTGGCGGTGCTGGTGACAGCCGCGCCGCTCGCCCTGCTGAAGGGGTTGAACTGGGAGGAGACCGCGGCCCTGCTGATCCTCGCCGTGCTCCTGGCCCCCTTCCATGGGGCCTTCCCGCGTCGCGCGCGGCTGACGCGGATGGAGGTCACCCCCGGCTGGCTGTTCTCCGCCGCCTGCGCGGTGGCCGGCGCGGGCCTGCTGGGCCTCTGGTCGTTCCAGCACGCCGACTACACCAACGAGCCCTTGTGGCGGGTGATGGCCGACGCCGACGCCGAGCGGGCCATGCGCGCCTGGGCCGGCGCCGCGGTGCTGCTGTTCGCCTTCGGCCTGTGGCGGCTGTTCGCCTCGGCGGCCACGCCGCCGGTGACCGGCGAGGCCGATCCGGAATTCGAGAAGGTGCGGGCGATCCTGGCCTCGGCGGAAGTGGCCGAGCCCGGCTCCAACCTGGCGCTGCTGGGCGACAAGCGGTTCCTGTTCTCGGCCTCGGGAGAGACCTTCCTGATGTTCGGGGTGCGCGGTCGCAGCTGGATTGCGCTCGGCGCCCCCGTGGGTCGGCGCGAGGAGCGGCTGGAGCTGCTCTGGCGGTTCCGCGAGCTGGCCGACTCCCACGCCGCGCGGCCCGGGTTCTACGGCCTGGCCGCCGATGACCTGCCCGACGTGGTGGAGCTGGGCTTCTCCCTGCAGAAGGTCGGCGAGAGCGCTGGCGTGCCTCTGGAGACCTTCTCCATCGAGGGCCGCCGGCGCGGCAACCTGCGCCGCGCCTGGCGCAAGGCGGGCGAGGAGGGGGCGAGCTTCGAGGTGATCTCCGGCGCGGCGCTGCAGGCGATCCTGCCGCAGCTGCAGGCCATCTCCGACGACTGGCTGTCGCACCACGCTGGCGGCGAGAAGGGCTTCACCATGGGCGGCTTCTGGCCGCACTACGTGGCCGAATTCCCGGTTGCGGTGGTGCGCGACCAGGGCCGCATCGTGGCCTTCGCGACGCTGTGGACCACCGCGGCGCGCTCGGCCTTCTCCATGGACCTGATGCGCTACGCCGACGAGGCGCCGAAGAACATCATGGACTACCTGTTCGTGGAGCTGATCGCCTGGGGCCGCGAGCAGGGCTACGCCGCGTTCGAGTTCGGCATGGCGCCGCTGGCGGGGCTGGAGGACCGGCCGCTGGCGCCGATCATGTCCCGGGTCGGCCGCCTGCTCTTCGAGCGCGGCGAGGAAATCTACAATTTTCAGGGCGTGCGCCGGTACAAGGACAAATACGACCCGCTCTGGCAGCCGCGCTACCTGGCCGCGCCGCGCAAGTGGACAATCCCGCTCCTGATGGCCGACGTGGGCCTGCTGTCCTCCGGCGGCGTCTCCGGTCTCGCCAAGCGGCCCAAGCGCGCCGAGGAGGCGGTTGAACCGGTTCGCGCGCCGGAGCCCGCGATCAGCTCGTCGTCCTGACGCCGAGCAGGCTCAAGAGGTGGACGCAGAGGTAGAGCAGCACCGCGCCGCACAGCACCAGGATGAACCGATAGGGGATCAGCCGCGGGCCGCGGTGCGGGTTGGGCGGCCGCGCGCCGAGCCAGCCGCTGATCGCGCCGAGCGCGAGGAAGAGGCCGCAGAGGCTCAAGGTCACCGGAAGGGTCATGTGCGACCGCCTACCGCACCTGGCCTCCGAAAGCCAAAGCCAGCCCTCGTAAACGGGGCCGATCATCCACAGGAGAAGGCCCTTCGAATCAACATCTAGCGGTTAGGTTGCGTTTACACCCCAAGAATCGGTGGTTAGCGTCCTAGCCAGTGCGGAGAACGATTCGATGACGGTTGGGACGCCCTGGAGCGTCAAGGGCATCGATCCAAAGGCCAGGGAGGTCGCCAAGGACCTTGCCCGCCGTTCCGGAATGACGCTAGGCGAGTGGCTCAATCGCGTCATTCTCGAGGACGATGTGCCAGAGGAGGTCTTCTCCGAAGCCGATTTCCATGATCGCAGCCATCGTCTCGCCGAGGCGCCACGGATGCGCCTGGCGAGCGTGGCGGCGCCCACCCGCGCCAACGACCTCGCCAGCGGCGACCTGTCCCGCGTGGCCAAGGCGCTGGACCGGCTGACCGACCGCATCGAAGCCTCGGAAACCCGCACCGGCTTCGCCATCTCCAGCATCGAGCATTCCGTCCGCCAGGCGATCGCCCGCATCGAGACCGCCGAGCGGCAGGGCCTGGTCATCGCCGCCCGCCTCGACGGCGCGGCCGAGGGCATCGAGGGCGACAGCCTGCGCGACGTGACCGGCCCGCGCTCCGCCGAGGCCCTGCGCGCCATCTATGGCGCCGGCGCCGAAGTCCAGACCGCCCTGGTCGAGGACGTCGCGACCCGGCTCTCCGAACGGCTGGCCGGGGCCGAGGCCCGCACCGCCGAGGCGCTGGACGGCCTGCGCGGCGCGCTGACCGCGCTCGGCAATCGCCTGGACCTGGTGGAAGGCGCCGGCGGGTTCGAGATCGACCGTCGCCTCGACGCCATCGCCGTCCAGTTGGGCGAGCGGATGGAAGCCGCCCGTGTCGAGGCGTTCGCCCAGCTGCAGGCCTCCTCGTCCGCCGGGGTCGAGGACCGGTTGGCCGAGATGGCCGACCACGTTCGCGTCGCCGAGCAGCGCTCCGCCCAGGCCATCGAGCGGATGGGCCATGAGGTGCTGTCCCTGGCCGAGGCGCTGAACAAGCGGCTGTCGCTGGCCGAACACCAGAGCGCGCAGTCCATCGAGCAGGTCGGCGACGAGATCGCCCGCATCGGCGCGGTGGTCGACGCGCGCCTGACGCGGGCCGAACAGGCCCAGTCCGATGCGCTCGAGAAGCTGGGCGCCGAGATCGGCCGCGCCACCGAGCGCCTGTCCGAGCGGCTGGTGGTCTCCGAACGCCGCGCCGCCCAGGCCATCGAGGACGTCGGCGAACAGGTGGCCCGCGTCACCGAGCGCATGGAGCACCGTCACGAGCGGCTCTCCGGCGACTTCGCCGACCGCATCCGCGAGAGCGAGGCGCGCACCGATCGCCTTCTGGACGAATCCCGCGGCAGCCTGGAGACCAGGCTGGCCGCCACGACCGACCGGCTGGCCGAGGTCGTGGCCCTCGACGACGACGATCCGCCGCCGGTGCATCCGTTCGGGCCGGAGCTGTTCGCTCGCGCCGAGCTCGCCCCGCCGGACATGGCCGACGATCCGCCGCCGATGGATCCGGAAGCCCTGGCCGCCATCGTCGCCGACGAGTTCACCCCGCTCTCCGACCCTCACGCCGAGACCTTCCCCGACGAGGCCGACGCGGTGGAGGAGCGTAGCCCGCTCTCCACCCGCGAGGTGATCGAGCGCGCCCGCCTGGCCGCCCGCGCCGAGTCCGCCGGGGCCGCCGCTCCGCAGGTGGCCAACGATCGCCGGCCGGCCCAGCGGCCCGGCGCGCGCCGGGTGTTCGGGGGCCTGGGCTTCCGCACCAGCGCGCGGCCGCCGTCCACATGGCAGACCGCCCTGATGCTGGCCGGCGGCGCGGCCTTCCTGAGCGTCGGCGCCGCGGGCGTGGTGCTGATGGAAGGCCCTACGGCCGGCAGTCCGCAGGCCGAGATCGCCTCAGGCGCGGAGCCGCGCGCCGCCGTGGCGCTCGCCCCGCAACCGCTCGCCCCCACGGCGCCCACAGCCGGCGAGGCCGCAGAACCGCCGCCCGCCGTCGTCGCCGCGCCGCAGCCCGCCCTCGATTATGCCGCCGCCGTCCGCGACATCGAATCCGGCCAGGCCGGCGGTCTCGCCCGGCTGAAGCAGGTGGCCGACGGCGGCTATGCGCCCGCCCAGTTCTACCTGGCCAAGCTCTACGAGGCCGGCGTCTCCGGCGTGGTCAAGAACCCTAGCGAGGCTCGCCGCTGGACGGAGCGCGCCGCGACCGGCGGCGACCGCTCGGCCATGCACAACCTCGCCCTCTACGAGTTCCGCGGCGAGGGCGGCCCGCAGGACCTGGCCGCCGCCGCCCGCTGGTTCCACAAGGCCGCCGAGGCCGGCGTCGTCGACAGCCAGTACAACCTGGCCCTGCTCTATGAGTCCGGCTCCGGCGTCGAGCGCGACCTCGCCGAGGCCTACAAGTGGTTCGCCGTGGCCGCCCAGGGCGGCGACGCCCAGGCTCGCGCCGGGGCGGTGGACCTGGAGGCCAAGCTGTCGCCGGCCCAGCTCGCCGCCGCCGACAAGGCCGCCGCCGGCTTCCGGCCGAAGGGCGAGATCGCCGCCCAGGTCGGGACCGTGACCGCCGCAGGCTCGGTGTCCGCCGCCCAGCGGATCCTCGGCCGGCTCGGCTACTACTCCGGCCCGATGAACGGCGCGCCATCGCAAGACCTGAAGCTCGCGGTTCTCGCCTACCAACGCGACCACGGCCTGGCCGCGACCGGCGCGCTGGATCCCAACACCCTGTCGCAGCTTTCCGTCTTCACGCGCTGACGGCGACGGCCCGGTCGATTTGCCTTTGACGCGATCCGGGGTCATGGTCCCCCTAGCTCGGGTTGGGTCGGGGGACCGGATGCTGATGGACGACGCGCAGTCCGTCTCGCGAGACGAAGCGCCGCCCGCTGCGCTCTGGGCGATCGCCGCCTTGGCGCTGGCGCCTTTCCCGATCGCCGCCGTCACCTACGCCTATGGGCCGCACGACGTGGTCCGACCCTCGCTCACCGTGATCCTCACCTGGTCCGCCGTGGTGCTGTCCTTCCTCGGCGGCGTGCGTTGGGGGATGGAGACGGCCCTGGTCCGGCCGCGCTTCTACCGGCAGGCGATCTCCGTCGCCGCCGCGGTCGCCGCCTGGCTGCTGTTGCTGGCCCGCGGCCGGGTTCTCGACAGCTGGGTGATCGCCGGCACGATCGCGGCCTTCATCATCCAGTGGCTGTTCGACCACCAGGCCCCGGACGTGCCGGCCCGCTACCCCAGGCTCTCGACCATGGTCACCGGCGCGGCCTGCGTGTCGCTGGCCATCTGCCTCGACCTGGCGATCCGCGGCTAAGCAAGGACACAGGTGATGAAAGCCGCCTTCGGCGCCCTGGTCGCCCTGCTTTTTTGGGTGACCGTGACGCCGGCCCGCGCCGCGGTGGAGCGCGTCGAGGTCCTGGAACGCACGCCCTTCGCCGACGGCATGAGCTTCGGCGCGGCGGGGCCCTACGAGAAGATCCGTGGGATCGCCCACTTCGCCCTCGATCCCCTGGCCGCCGCCAACGCCCGCATCGTCGACCTGAAGCTCAGCCCCCGCGACGCCCGCGGCCGGGTCACCTTCCAGAGCGAGTTCGTCCTGCTGCGGCCGATGAAGGCCGAGGCCTCGACCCTGCTCTACGACGTCAACAACCGCGGCCACATCGCCATCCTCGGCCAGATCAATGGCCGCAGTCCCGCCCGCAACGATCCGACCACGGCGGCCGACGCCGGCGACGGCTTCCTGATGCGCCACGGCTTCACCCTGCTGTTCTCTGCCTGGACCTGGGATGTCGCGCCGGGCGCGCCCGGGGATCGGCCTTTGGTCTTCTCGCCGCCGATCGCCAGGGGGACGGGCGGCGCGCCGATCACCGGGCCGGTGGAGAACGAGATCATTGTCGATGCGCCGACCGAGGTCGCGACCTACGCCGGCATGCAGGGCCTGACCTATGAGCCCGCGACCCCGGACGATCCGGCGGCCGTGCTCACCGAGCGCGCCCGGCCAGATGATCCCCGCACGCCCGTCGCCCGCAGCCGCTGGCGGTTCGCGGCCGCGGAAGTCCCTGGCGGCCCCGGCCGGGTGCGTCTGGAGGGCGGCTTCAGGCCCGGCGTGATCTACGAGCTCACCTACCAGGCCAAGGATCCGAAGGTCGCCGGGGCGGGGCTGGCCGGCGTCCGCGACCTGCTGGCCTGGTTCCGTGACCACCCCTTCGAGGGTCAGCCGAAGCCGTCCCACGTGCTGATCTTCGGCATCAGCCAGTCGGCGCGGTTCATCGGCCGGATGCTGCACGACGGCCTCGACGTGGACGAGACCGGCCGCCTCGCCTTCGACGGCGCCTATCTGGAGGTGCCCGGCGCCGGCGGCTCAGCCGGGTTCAACAGCCGGTTCGTCCAGCCCACGCGGCACCCGTCGATGCTGCAGGAGCACGACTATCCGTCCGACGCCTTCCCGTTCACCACGGCGGCGTCGCGCGATCCGGTGACCGGCAAGACGGGCTCCTATCTGGACCGTGCGGCGGACGCCAAGGGCCGCACGCCGAAGCTGATGTTCGCCAACACCTCCACGGAGTTCTGGAACCGCGACGCCTCGCTGATCGCCACCACGCCGGACGGCGCCAAGGACGTGGCCCCGGCGCCCGGCGTCCGGCTCTACGCCTTCATGGGCGCCCAGCACTACGTCGGCCGCTCGAAGACCCGGGCGCCCTATCTCAACTGCGTCTCGACCACCGACCACTACCTGCCCATGCGGGCCCTGATCCTGGCGCTGGATCGCTGGGTAGGCGAGGGCGCGGCCCCGCCGGCCAGCGCCTATCCGCACCTCGCCGACGGCACCCTGGTCAGCGTCCCCCGCTACCGCGCCCTGTTCCCGAAGGGCGTCGGCCTCACGCCGCCGGCGGAGAACCTGCACGCGCCGCGCCTCGACTTCGGGCCCCGCTTCGCCGGCCAAGGCGTCGCTGACCGCATACCGCCCGCCCACGGCCTCCCCTATGGCAGCCGCGTGCCCGCGCCCGACGCCGACGGCAATGACCGGAGCGGCGTGCGCCTGATCGAGATCGAGGTCCCGCTCGGCACCCACACAGGCTGGAACGCGCGCGATCCGGCCACCGGCTTCCCCTGGGCCACCGCCCGCTTCGACGGCAGCTTCCAGCCGTTCGCCCGCAGCGAGGCCGTGCGCCGGGCCGCGGGCGATCCGCGTCCAAGCCTGGCGGCGCGCTATCCGACCCGCGAGGCCTATCTGGCCAAGGTCCGCGCCGCGGCGGCCCGCCAGGTCGCCGCCGGCTTCCTGCTGCCGGAGGATGTGGAACGCGCGGTCGCCGAGAACCTCGGCCTCTACGACCGGCTGCAGGCGCGAGATCCCGCCGACGCCAGCTGCGGCTACCTGTTCGGAAACTAGGCCCGCCAGACCGCCGTCGCGGATCGGCCGAAGCCTGTGCTATCCCTTTCGGCGAGGGACCGGACACGCGTTGAGAAGGTCGGTTGGATGCGTTGGTTGATCTTGGGAGTTTGCCTGGTCCTCGTGGCGCCGCCGGCGTTCGCGGCGGAGCAGGAGGTGAGCGCCGAACTGATCCGGCTGCACGACGATCTGCATCTCAGCGAGGGGCAGGAAGCCGCCTGGCGCGACTACACCCGCTCCATCGCGCCCAGCCCGCAGGCCGAGGCGCGCCACCGGGCCGCCGTCGAGCTGATGCCCAGCGTGCCGGCCCCGCGCCGCATCGCGCTGATGGAGGCGACCATGGCCAGCGACCTGGCCGATTTCCGGCGGCAGGGCCAGGCGGTGGTGGCCTTCTACGACCAGCTCAGCCCTGACCAGCAACGGACCTTCGACGGCGAGACCATGCCGGGCGCCGACACCGCCGGCGGAAACGGCAGCGGCCAAGGCGAGCCGCTCCGGGAGCCGCCGGATGTCCGGCGGCCCTGAAGCCTGCTGCCCTCGGCCATGCTGGATCCCCTAGCAGGGGATCCAGTTATAGGTCGATTTCGCGGTGTCCCACTTCCAGGACCCACAGGCGGCTGGCGCCGCCGAGCCGGCGGCGGGCGGTTGCGCATAGGCGCCCTGCGGCTGCGCATAGCCTTGCGGAGCCGGCGGCGGCGGGCCGTAGCTGTCGTAGTCGGCCGGGGGATAGTAGTAGGCCCCGGGCGGCGGCCCGTAGGCGTAGGCCGGGTAGTAGCCATAGTAAGGCCCGTCGAACCACCCTGGATAGGCGCTCAGGCCCAGCGCCAGGCCGAGACCGAAGCCGCCGAACGCCACCGGATAGCCGTAGCCGAAGTGCCGGTAGCCGCCACGAAAATGGCTCCAGCCACCGCCGCGGAAGCCGCCCGGGCCGACGCTGGCATGGCCGCTGCTGCGACCGCTGCTCGATTCATGGTGCGTTTGCGCCACGGCCGGCACGGCCGAGGCGACAAGGGATGCGCTTGCGAGCGCCGCCAAGATTGTCTTCATGAGACCTCCATCACAGGCTGGACGTCCCTCATCGCCAACCATCGCCCCTGACACGATGGAGCGTGCCTCTAAGATAGGCGCGGCGGCCGGCGATAAAAGCTCAAAAACACAATCACCTCTGCAAATCGAAGCGATGTGGCCGATCGGCGACCGCGCGGGCCGAACCCTAGTCCGCGGCCAGCGACCGCCAGCCCACCGCATGAACCCGCGCGGAGCCCAGGGCGCCGGCCAGCGGCGGCCGCGCGAACAGACCCGCGAACGCCGCGTCGCGCACGTTGAGGCCGCCGGCATAGGCCCCGAACGCCGGAAGCACGATCCGCTCGCCATCGGTGACGAAACAACGCCGGCGCACCGATCCGCGCGCGCCGCGCACCTTGGCCGCCGGATGCAGGTGGCCCGCGGCCTCGCCGGGGGAGAGGCCGCCGCGGGGCTCGTGGCGCAGGGTGAGGCCGGCCAGGCTGAGCTCATCGGCCGTCTCGCCGGGCAGGGCGCGGGGCCCGTCGGCGTCGTGGTTGCCGACCACCCAGACCAAGGTCCGGCCGATCGCCAGGTCGCGCAGCCGCTGCGCGTCGTCGGCCGCCAGCCGGTCCTCGGACCTGCGGTCGTGGAAGGTGTCGCCCAGCAGGATGACCATGCGGGGCGCGAGCGCCGCGACCTCCGCCGCCAACCGCTTCAGGGTCTCGCGGGTGTCGTAGGGCGGAAGCATCTGGCCGCGAGCGGCGTAGGAAGAGCCCTTTTCCAGGTGCAGGTCCGCCACCACCAGGGCGCCCTCGGCCGCCAGCCACAGGGCGCCGGAGGCTCGCAGCATCACCTCGCCGGCCGCCAGCCGCAGCCGCAGCGAACCGCAGGGCGCGGTCGCGAAGTCGTAGGCCGGCACGCGGGCTGCGACAGGGGCGGGGGCGTTCAACGCAGCACTCAACGTCAGGACTTTCTAGCTCAGGGCCTCGGCGATCAGGTCTTCCTCGGCTTCGTGCAGGATGATCTCGCCCGCCTGGCCTGGCGAGCGCTCCTTGCCGATCTCCAGCAGGATCGGCACTGAGAACGGCGACAGGTGGTCGAGCGCAGCGTGTCTGATGCGGCCGCGGATACGCGTCAACATCTGCCCCAGCCGCGCCACGTCGATGAGGCCGGTCGCCGCATCGGCCCGCGCGCAGCGCAGCAGCAGGTGGTCCGGCTCGTGGCGGCGCAGCACGTCATAGATCAGGTCGGTGGAGAAGGTGATCTGCCGGCCGGTCTTCTGCTTGTCGCCCGGGAAGCGCCGCTCGATCAGGCCGGCGATGATCGCGCAGCCCTTGAAGGCGCGCTTCATCATGAAGCTTTCCGCGAGCCACGCTTCTAGGTCGTCGCCCAGCATGTCCTCGTTGAACAGGTCGTCGAAGTTGAGGTCGTCCAGCGGCTTCAGCGCCCAGACCGCCAGCGCATAGTCGTTGCAGACGAAGCCCAGGGGCGCCGCGCCCGCCCGCTCCAGCCGCCGCGTCAGCAACATGGCGAGCGTGGTGTGCGCCAGCCGTCCGTCGAACGGGTAGCAGACCATGAAGTGCCGGTGACCGCGCGGGAAAGTCTCCAGCAGCATCTCGTCCTCGCCCGGGATCAGCGAGCGGTCGCGCTGCGCCTCCAGCCACTCCCGCACGTCGGTGGGCAGCACCTTCCAATGGTCCTGATCGGTCATCAGCTGGCGCACCCGCTGGGCGAGGAAGGTGGAGAGCGCGAACTTCGATCCGCCCCAGGACGGCATCTTGGGATCCTTGGCTCCGCCCGGTCGCACCAGCACATCGAGGTTGGTGATGCCGACCAGCTCCCAGACCTGGCCGGCGAACACAAAGGTGTCGCCGGGGTCGAGCATCTCCAGCATGCCTTCCTCGATCTCGCCGATCTTGCGCCCGACCGAGCCTCTGCGCCCGGCGATCCGGACCGCCAGCATGGCCGGGGAGACGATGGCGCCGACGTTCAGCCGATGCCGCTGGGCGACCTCGGCGTTGCGCACCCGCCAGAGCCCGTCCCCTCCTTGATCGTCTTTTGGGCCCTTCACGATCCGCCGGAAGCGGTCGTAGGTCTTCAGGGCGTAGCCGCCGGTGGAGACGAAATCGACCACCTGCTCGAAGTCCTCCCAGGCGAGGTCGCGGTAGGGTCCGGCGGTCCGCACTTCGTCGTAGAGGGCGAGCAGGTCGAACGGCTCGGAGCAGGCGCAGCCCATGACGTGCTGGGCCAGGACGTCGAGCGCCCCGTCCCGCGGCGGGTCGCCATCCAGGTGGTTGGCGGCGATCGCCTCGCGCGCCGCCTGGCACTCCAGCATCTCGAACCGGTTGGCCGGCACGAAGAGGGCGCGGCTGGGCTCGTCCAGCCGATGGTTGGCGCGGCCGATCCGCTGGACCATCCGCGCCGCGCCCTTGGGAGAGGCGAGCTGGATCACCAGGTCCACGTCGCCCCAGTCGATGCCCAGGTCGAGCGTCGAGGTGCAGACCACGGCGCGCAGCGAGCCCTTGGCCATCGCCGCCTCGACCTTGCGCCGCTGCTCGGCCGCCAGGCTGCCGTGGTGCAGGGCGATCGGCAGGGCGTCCTCGTTCAGCCGCCAGAGCTCCTGGAAGGCGAACTCCGCCTGGAACCGAGTGTTGACGAACACCAGCGCCGTCCTCGCGTGCTTGATCGCCTCATAAACCTCGGCCATGGCGTGCTGCGCGGTGTGGCCGGCCCAGGGCACTCGGCCTTCCGAGAGCAGCATGTCGACGATCGGCTGGGCGCCGGGCGGTCCACGGACCAGTTCGATAGCCTCCGGTCCAGCCGGCCCGGCCATCCAGCGCTTGATCACCTCCGGGTCATCGACCGTCGCCGACAGGCCGACGCGGCGCATGTTGGGCGCGAGCGTCGAGAGCCGCGCCAGGTCGAGCGCCAGCAGGTCGCCGCGCTTGGAGGCATGCAGGGTATGGATCTCGTCGAGGATCACGCAGCTGAGGTTCTCGAAGAACAGCCGCGCGCCCTCCCAGGCGCAGAGCAGGGCGAGCTGCTCGGGCGTGGTCAGCAGAATCTCCGGTGGCTTCACCCGTTGCCGCTGGCGGCGCGCGATGCCGGTGTCCCCGGTGCGGCTCTCCGCGGTGATCGGCAGGCCCATCTCCAGGATAGGCGCGGTGAGGTTGCGCTCGACATCCACCGCCAGCGCCTTCAGCGGCGAGATGTAGAGGGTATGGAGCCCGGGCGGGGTGTTGGCGGGCGGCCGCTCGGAGAGCTCGATCAGGCTCGGCAGGAAGCCGGCCAGGGTCTTGCCGCCGCCGGTCGGGGCGATCAGCAGGGCGTCGCGGCCGGCCCGGGCCTCGGCCACCATCTCCAGCTGATGGCTGCGCGGGCTCCAGCCGCGCCCCCCGAACCAGGCCTGGAACCGGGGCGGCAACAGATCGGGAAGGTTGGCGCCGGCGTCGGCCATCCAGGCCCTATAGCATGTTCCCGTTACGTTTCATCCGCCGGAACTGCGACCTAGGGCAGTTCCTCGGTCAGCACCTCGAACCCGGCCAGCACCGCGGTCCCGAAGGTGGTGGTGATGGCCACGTCGGTGGCGTCGCGGCCGACCGCCATCTGGATGCGCCCGATCCGTGGCCGGTTGTGGCGCGCGTCGAAGGTGCGCCAGGCGCCGCCGAGCCAGGCTTGGAACCAGGCGCTGAAGTCCATTGGGGTGTCGGAGGGCAGGATGCCGATGTCGCCGAGATAGCCGGTGCAGTAGCGCGCCGGGATGTTCATGCAGCGGCACAGGGTGATCGCCAGGTGGGCATAGTCGCGGCAGACGCCGTAGCCCTCCTCGTGGGCCTGGGACGCGGTCTTGGTGGCCCGCGCGTGCTCGTAGCCGAAGCTGATACGCTGGTGGGCGTAGGCGACGATCGCCTGCACCCGCGCCCAGCCCTCCGGCGTGCCGGCGAACAGCTGCCAGGCGAGGTCGTTCAGCAGTTCGACGTCGCAATACCGGGAGGGCAGCAGGTACTCGATCACCTCGTCGGGCAAGTCGTCGATCGCGTGCTGGCCAGCGTCGGGGACGCTCGGATCGGAGAGGCCCGTGTCGCCGATGATGAAGTCCGAGCTCAGAGTGAACCGCCCGGCCGGGGCCAGCAGACGGCTACATACGTTGCCGTAGGCGTCGGCGTAGCGTCGGACGTTGGTATGCGGATCGGTCCTGATGTCGTCGGGCGTCTCGAGATCGCGGGCGCGCTCGGGCCGGACGTTGAGCATCAGCAGCATCGGGGTGGGCGCCGGAAGGTCGTAGCTGATCACATAGCCCGCCCGGATACGCATTCACCCACCTGACCCCATCGGGCTCTACCGCGCGTTGGCAACTCGCAAGTGGGAGGCTCGTTGCATCTCGACGTCATCCTCGACGTCCACATCGACCGTGATGTCCATCCCGAGGTAGTCATCCCGGCCGCCACGCCAGGCGCCGTGCAGCGGCGTGGCCAGGCGCGGCTCGGCGACCACGGCGACGCGGATCAGGTCGGCGTTGCCGACGATGCCGTTGGTCGGATCGAAGTCCACCCAGCCGCAGCCCGGGGTGTAGACGCGGACCCAGGCGTGGGTGTGGCCGCCGCCGGTGCGGCCGGATTTCTTCGAGCAGGAATAGACGTAGCCGGACACGAACCGCGCCGCGAGGCCGAGGCTGCGGGCCGCCTCGATCATCAAAAGGGCGAAGTCACGGCAGCTGCCGGTCCCGCGAGCCAGGGTCTCGGCCGGCGCCTGTGGCGGCCCCTGAAGGCGCAAGGCGTAGGTTGAGCTCTCGCGGATCGCGTGGGTCATGTCGGCGAGCAGGTCCATCAGCCGGGTCGGCCCGGCCGGCCGCACGAAGCGCCGCGTCCAGGCCTCGACCGCGTCGCCCTGGCCATGCCGGCGGCGGATGGAGGCGGCGAGTTCGGCGATCTCCTCGGGCGCATAGAGGGTCGTTGCGCCGCCCAGCACGGCGGCGTCGTCCAGCGCCTGGGGTTCGCGCGGCGTATGCAGCAGACGGACCCGGCTCTCGACGACGAGGTGATCGGCCCGCGCCGCGAACCGCGCCACGCCGACGCTGGCCCCGCTGACGTCCTCGAGGTGACGCAGCAGGCTGGGCTCGGGGGAGATCTCCAGGTCCGTGGACAGCAGTTGCTGATCCAGCGCCTCCAGCGGCCGCAGCATCATGCGATGCTCGCCGAACGCCACCGGCCTGCGATACCGGTAGCTGGTCCGATGGCGGATGGAGACGACCGGCATTGTCGAAACATGCGGGCGATTCCGCCGATGGGTCCACGCGGCTGTTGGCGGGTGACGAAACGCCGCCGTTCGTTGTGTGGAATCCGGGCGCCACGTCGCCGCTTGTGCTCCTGGGAGACCATGCGGGCCGCGAAATCCCGCGCGCGCTCCGCGACCTCGGACTGCCCGAGGCGGAGCTCACCCGCCACATCGGCTGGGATATCGGGGTGGCGGGCCTCGGCGCGCGGCTCGCCGAGGCCCTGGGCGCGACCTTCATCGCCCAGCGCTATTCGCGCCTGGTCATCGACTGCAACCGAGAACCCTCGCGCGACGACGCCATCTGCGCGGTCAGCGACGGCACGCCGGCGCCGGGCAACCAGGGCCTCAGCGCCGCCGCCCGCCAGGCGCGGATCGACGAGGTCTTCCAGCCCTATCACGACCGCATTGCCGCCGAGCTCTACGCGCGCGCCGCGGCCGGCCTGACCACCGTGCCGGTCGCCCTGCACTCGTTCACGCCCGCGATGGGCGGCGTGGCGCGGCCGTGGCGCTTCGGGGTGCTGCACGAGGGAAGCTCCGCCTATTCCACCGCGGTGCTCGCGCGCCTGCGCGCGGCCCTCGGCGCAAACCTGGTCGGCGACAACGAACCCTACCGGATGGACGCCACCGACTATACGATCGGTCGCCACGCCCTCTTGCGCGGCCTTGACTATCTGGAACTGGAGGTCCGCCAGGACCTGCTGGGCGACGCGGCGGGTCAGTCCGAGGTCGCGGCCTTCCTCGCTCCGATCCTGCAAGGCGCGGTCAAGCTGAGACCCAAACCGATCCTCGGACGTTAGGGGCCCCGAAGCCCCTTCGCCAGGATTCCCAACATGGCCAAAGCCAAGACAACGCGCGCCAGCGCGCCCAAAGTCGTCCCCGTAGCCGGCGGCGAGACCCACCAGACCGCGTCCGATCCGAACGCCCGGATCACCACCAACCACGGCGTCCCGGTCAGCGACGATCAGAACTCGCTGAAGGCCGGCCCGCGCGGCCCGGCCCTCCTTGAGGACTTCGTGCTGCGCGAGAAGATCCAGCACTTCGACCACGAGCGGATCCCGGAGCGGATCGTCCACGCCCGCGGCTCGGCCGCGCACGGCTATTTCGAACTGACCAAGTCGCTCGCCCGCTACACTCGCGCCAAGATGCTGACCGAGGTCGGGGAGCGGACCGAGGTGTTCGCGCGGTTCTCCACGGTGGCCGGCGGCGCGGGCTCGGTCGATACGCCGCGCGACGTCCGCGGTTTCGCGGTGAAATTCTACACCAAGGAGGGTAACTGGGACCTGGTCGGCAACAACATCCCGGTCTTCTTCATCCAGGACGCCATCAAGTTCCCCGACCTGATCCACGCCGTGAAGATGGAGTCCGACCGCGGCTATCCGCAGGCTGCCTCGGCGCATGACACCTTCTGGGACTTCATCGGCCTGATGCCGGAGGCGACCCACATGATCATGTGGGCGATGTCCGACCGGACCATCCCCCGCTCGCTCCGGATGATGGAGGGCTTCGGGGTCAACACCTTCCGCCTGGTCAACGCCAAGGACGAGGCGGTGTTCGTCAAGTTCCATTGGCGGCCCAAGCTCGGAACCCAGTCGACCTGCTGGGACGAGGCGATGAAGATCGCCGGCGCCGATCCGGACTACCACCGCCGCGACCTGCACGACGCGATCGAGAGCGGCGCCTTCCCGGAGTGGGAGTTCGGCGTCCAGGTCCTGACCCAGGAGCAGGCCGACGCCCTGCCGTTCGACATCCTCGACGCCACCAAGCTGATCCCGGAAGAAAGCCATCCGATCCAGGTCGTCGGGCGCATGGTGCTCGACCGCAACCCTGACAACTTCTTCGCCGAGACCGAGCAGGTCGCCTTCCTACCCACCAACGTGCCGCCGGGTGTCGACTTCTCGGAAGACCCGCTGCTGCAGGGCCGCCTGTTCTCCTACCAGGACACCCAGCTTTCGCGGTTGGGCTCGGTCAACTTCCACCAGCTGCCGATCAACCAGGCCAAGGGCTGCCCCTTCCAGAACCTGCAGCGCGACGGGCACATGCAGATGCAAGTCCCCAAGGGCCGGGCCAACTATGAGCCCAACAGCCTCGCCGAGGCCGGCGAGGACGGGGGCCCACGCGAGGATCCGAAGGGCGGCGTCCGCACCGCGCCCGTCGCCACCGACGGCGGCAAGCTGCGGCTGCGCGCCGAGAGCTTCGCCGACCATTACAGCCAGGCCCGGCTGTTCTACCGCTCACAGACCGAGATCGAGCAAGCCCACCTGGCCAGCGCCCTGGTCTTCGAGCTCTCGAAGTGCAGCTTCGGCCACGTCCGCGCCCGCGTGCTCGGCAACCTGCGCAACGTCGACGAGACCCTGGCCGAGCGCGTCGCCAACGGCCTGAACGTGGCGCTGCCGGCGAAGTCAGCCGCGGCCGCGTCGCCCATCGACATGAAGGCCTCGCCGGCCCTGCGCATCCTCGGCAAGTACCCCGACAGCTTGATGGGCCGCAGCGTCGGCATCCTGGTCACCGACGGCGCCGACGGGGCGGTGGTCAAGGCGCTGCGCAAAGCCGTCGAGGCGGAGGGTGCGACGGTCAAGATCGTCGCCCCCAAGGTCGGCGGCGTGACGCTGAAAGGCGGCCAGGCGCTGGCCGCCGATGGCCAGCTTGCCGGCACACCCTCGGTGATCTTCGACGCCGTCGCCCTGGTGGTCTCCGAGGTGGGCTGCGCCGAGTTGCTGAGCGACAGCGCCGCCATCGACTTCGTGCACAACGCCTTCGTCCATCTGAAGGCCATCGGCCATAGCCCCCAGGCCCAGCCGCTGCTCGACAAGGCCGGGGTCACGCCGGACGCAGGCGTCGTCGCGCTCAAGTCCGACGCAGGCCCCTTCCTGCCGCCCGCCCGGACCCGGCAGTGGGATCGCGAGCCCGAGGTCCGCATGCTGGCCTGACGCGGCGGCTCATCGGGCGCGCGCCGGCGCGCGCCCGATCATCCCGCCTCGGCGCCGGAGCCGGTTCCAAGCTCGGCCAGGGCGTCGCGCAGCTGGGCCTGGTCGAAGGGCTTGGCCAGGAACGGCCACCGCGCCTCGGGGAGGTCGCGGCCCAGGCTCTCAGCCGTCCAGCCGGAGCAGAGCAGCACCTTCAGGCCGGGCTGGCGGCCGGTTGCGGAGCGCGCAAGCTGCACGCCGTTCATCGAGCCCGGCATGCGCACGTCGGTGACCAGGATCTCGAACGCCCCGTCCCTAAGCGCGGTCAGGGCCTCCACCGCGTCGCTGGCCCGGGTCACCCGATAGCCGGCGTCCTCGAGCATGCTCTCGGTGACCACGCCCGCCAGCTCGTCGTCCTCGACCAGCAGCACCCGCTCGCTCCGCCGGCTCTCGTTGCGCCCGCCGTGGGGCGAGTCGGGTTCGAGCGGGGCGGTCGGCAGATAGATCCTGACCGCGGCGCCGGCCCCCGGCTCGCTGTCGACCGTCGCCATGCCGCCCGCCTGCCGCGCGGCGCCATAGACCTGGGCCAGGCCGAGGCCCGATCCCTTGCCGATGTCCTTGGTGGTGAAGAACGGCTCGAATACGTGGGCCAGCACTTCGGCGCTCATGCCCTCGCCGGTGTCCGTCACCTCGAGCACCGCGAAGCCGTTCTCCGTCAAGCTGTAGCGGCCGACCTCCGCCGCGTCCGGCCGGCGGCTGCGCACCGTGACGACGCCGGCGCCCGGCAGGGCGTCGCGGGCGTTGACCACCAGGTTCAGCACCGCCGCTTCGAACTGCGCCGCGTCGATGGCGCAGCCCTCGATCCCGGGATCAAGCTCGTAGCGCAGCGCGATGTCTTCCCTGAGCGCGCTTTCGAGCAGCGGCTTCATGTCCTCAAGCAGGGTCCGGATATTGCTCGACCGCCCGCCCGAGGGCTCGCGCCGCGCGAAGCTCAACAGCTGCTTGGTCAGCCGCTCGCCGCGCCGCACGGCGGCCAACGCCGCGGTCATCAGCCGGTCGCGCAGCTCGCGGTCATCGGGCCGGCGCTGCATCAGATCGACAGCGCCCAGGATGGTGGTGAGCAGGTTGTTGAAGTCGTGCGCCACCCCGCCGGTCAGCTTGCCCAGCGCTTCCAGCCGCTGCGCCCGCTCCGCATAGGCGGCCCGCGCCCGTTCCTCGGTCACGTCGCGGGCGATGCAGAAGTTGATGTCGCCCTCGCGCACCACGTTCCACGACAGCCAGACCCAGGCCCCGTCGGCGCGCCGGTAGCGGTTCTCGTAGCCATAGACCCCGCCGCTCAGCGCGAGCGCCGTCTTCAACGACATCGCTGGCTCGCGATCCTCCGGATGGACCAGGTCGACCAGTCGGCGCGAGAGCATCTCCTCCGCCGGATAGCCGAGGGTCGCAACCCAGGCGTGGGCGTTGATCATGGTCGGCACGCCAGTGCTGGCCGGGATGATCGCCAGCAGGTCGCGCGAGGCGTCCCAGAACTGCTGCCGCTGATGTTCGGCGGCGTCGGCGCGGGCGGCCTCCTCGCCCACCTGCCGCTCCAGCTGGGCCCGCTCGGCCACGCGGCGGGAGATGTCGCGCACCAGGCCGAGGCGGCGACCGTCGGAGAGCACCCGGGCGCTGATCTCCACGTCGACCCAAGATCCGTCCTTGCGCTTGAGCCGCCAGTCGCCGCTGACCGCGGCTGCGCGCGCCCGCTCGTCAATGGCCAGCGCCCGCTTCAGGGCGGCCTCGCCCACCAGGTCGCCGATCGACATCGCCAGCAGCTCGTCGCGGCTGTAGCCCAGCAGCGCGCAGGCGGCCGGGTTCACCTGGGTGTAGCGGCCTTCGGGATCGGTGATGAAGATGGCGTCGCCGCCGCGCTCGAACAGTTCGCGCAGCTCCTCCTCGCTCATTCGGAGGCGCGCCTCGGCGGCGGACTGGGCGCTGACGTCGGTGTTGGTGCCGAACCAGCGGTTGATGCGCCCGTCGCGGTCGCGCAGCGGGAAGACCTGGGTGCGGAACGGCCGGAAGGCGCCGTCGCGGCCCTTCAGCGGGAAGACCATGTCCACCGCCACGCCCGCCGCCTTGGCCTTGGCCCACCGCCGCCGCACCTCGGGCAGGACCTTCGGGTCGTGCAGGCCGTCCAGGCCCTGCTCGCGGATCGCCTCGGCGGCCAGGCCGGTATAGGCGACCCAGGCGTCGTTGACCCAGGTGATGTAGCCCTCGGCGTCGGAGATCCAGCACAGTTCGGGAAGGCTCTGGGCGAGCATGCGGAACGGGAGGTCCTCGACCTCGGGAGCAGACTTGTCCTTGGGTTGGCTCACGTCCGCGTTCACGCTCCGGCGCTGTGACCTAGCCATGACGCCGTTTTGCGGCTTGGGAAAGCGGCGTGGCGCTTCGACGTTGGCTTACCGCGTAAAGCTATGCAAGGTGCCGCCGCTTGATTGCAGGGGAGGCGAGGGATGAACCCGGCCGCGGAATTCGACGTCATCGTCTATGGGGCCAGCGGCTACACCGGCCGGCTGGTCGCCGAGCACCTGGCCAAGCGCTATGGCGTGGGCGGCGAGGTGAAATGGGCCATGGCCGGGCGCAGCGCCACCAAGCTGGCCGAGGTTCGCGACGAGATCGGCGCGCCAAAGGATGTCCCGCTGATCGTCGCCGACGCCGACGACCCGGCCTCGCTCGAGGCCATGGTGCGCCGCGCCAAGGCGGTGATCACCACGGTCGGGCCCTACCAGCTCTATGGCGACGCCCTTGTGGCGGCCTGCGCCGCGGCCGGGACCGACTACCTCGACCTCTGCGGCGAGGTGAACTGGATGGCCAAGGTGATCGCCGCCCACGACGCCACGGCCAAGCGCACCGGCGCGCGCCTCTGCCTGTCCTGCGGCTTCGATTCCATCCCCTTCGAGCTGGGCGTGTTCTTCGCGGAAGAGACGGCGAAGCGGCGGCTGGGCGCGGCGGTCCCGCGGGTGAAGGGCCGCATCCGCGGCATCCGCGGCGGCCTCTCCGGCGGCACCGCGGCCTCCGGCGCCGCGACCATGGCGGCGGCTCAGAAGGACCCCGCCGTGATCGGCGTCCTGATGGATCCCTTCTCGCTCACGCCAGGCTTCCGCGGCCCCGATCAGCCGCGCGGCGACAAGCCCGAGCACGATGACGACATCGACGCCGAGGTCGGGCCGTTCATGATGGCGATGATCAACACCAAGAACGTCCACCGCTCGAACTTCCTGATGGGCCATCCGTACGGGACCGACTTCGCCTATGACGAGATGGCGATCCTGGTTCCCGGGGCGTCCACCGAGTTCACCGGCCTGGGCGAGGGCGGCCCGAAGCCGGGCGAGGGCCCGACGAAGGAGGAGCGGGAGGCCGGCTTCTTCGACATCGTCTTCGTGGGCGTCGCGACCGACGGGCGCAAGGTCAAGGTCGCGGTCAAGGGCGACAGGGACCCGGGCTACGGCTCGACCTCGAAGATGATCGCCGAGGCGGCACTCTGCCTGGTGCAGGACTGCGCCGAAACGCCGGGCGGCGTGTGGACCCCTGGCGCGGCGATGCGGATGCCCTTGGTCGACCGCCTGCAGGCCAAGGCGGGGCTGAGCTTCGAGGTGGAGAGCTAGGGCGACGCCTCCTCCCGCAACGGGAGAAGGCGTCCGGTCTAGCGCGCCGCTAGCAGGCGTAGTGCTGGGTCACCAGGACCCGCCGCCCGATGTAGGGGTCCCAGGTCCAGCGGTGGGTCTCGCAGACGCCGTAGCCGCCATAGCCATAAGCGGGATAGCCATAGCCGTAGGCGTAGTGGGGCCGGCCACTGTCGGCGATGGCCGCGCCGATCGCCAGGCCGGCGATGCCGGCTGCGAGCGCCGCGCCGCCGTTGCCGCGGTGGTCCCAGCCGCCGCCGCGAGAGCTGTAGCCGCCGTGATACGCACGGGCGTCCGCGGTGGCGGGGATGGCGGCCGCCGCGATGGCGCCGCCGAACGTGAGGGCCGCCAGGCCGGCGGCGAGGGTCTTACGCATACTCGTTCTCCTTCTGGCCGATCCGTTCGTCTGGATCAGCGATCTTGCATCCAGGGATAAGGCGCAGCGCCTGAACCCTCGCTGAACGCGGCCTTCAGCCAAGCGAGAGCTTCTGTGCGGCTGGGCCGTTGCGCCGGCGCCGCGGGTCGGCTTTTATCGCCGACTTCGAGGGGCGCGGGCTGTCGGCGCCGGGGTTTGGGGGAGTTGCGCCGTGGTTCGTCCGCTGATCGCCGCCTTGGCGGGTATTTTTTGTCTCGCGCTGGCGGCCTCGGCCTATGCCCAGAACCAGCCGGGCCGCACGCCCTCGGCCGAGCGCACGCCCAGCGCCGCGGCTCGCCAATCGGCTGCGCCCGACGAGCCGCAGCAGGCCGGCCCTGTGGTCGAGCGCCGCTCCGCCCGCGGCGAGGCCGCCAGCGAGCGCAAGATCGGCGACTCCGACATCGCCACCGCCCCCGTGGCCGAGGCGGCCCGGGTCACCCACCACACGGTGGCCACGCCGCACGGCGCGATCGCCTACACGGCCACCGCCGGCACGCTCACCATCCGCGACGACGACGGCAAGCCGATCGCCAGCATGTTCTACGTCGCCTACGTGGCTGACCGGGCCAAGGGCGAGCCCGAGCGGCCTGTCACCTTCCTCTACAACGGCGGACCGGGCTCGGCGTCGCTGTGGCTGCACATGGGCACCTTCGGGCCGGTTCGGGTGCGCACGCCCAACGCCCAGTCGGTCGGCCCGGCGCCCTTCCCCTACGGCCCCAACCCCGACACCCTGCTGAACAAGACCGACCTGGTGTTCCTCGACGCCATCGGCGCCGGCTATTCCCGCCCGCTCGGCGACACCAAGGGGACCACCTTCTGGGGCGTTGACGAGGACATCGACGCCTTCGCCCGCGGCATCACCCGCTACGTGACCATCAACCACCGCTGGAACAGCCCGAAGTTCCTGTTCGGCGAGAGCTACGGCACCACCCGTTCGGCGGGCCTGGTCTACGCCCTGCAGAGCCAGGGCATGCAGTTCAACGGGGTCTTCCTGCTGTCCTCGATCCTCAACTACGGCATGCGCGACGCCGGCTTCGACCACATGTACTCGACCTACCTGCCGAGCTACGCGGCGGCGGCGGCCTATCACCACAAGATCCCGACGCCGGCCGATCTGCCGGCCTTCCTGCGCGAGGTGCGCGCCTGGGCGGCCGGGCCTTACACCGTGGCGCTCTCCAAGGGCCACGACATCTCCGACGCCGAGCTTGACGCCACCGCCCGGCAGATGAGCGCCTACATCGGGGTTTCCGTCGCCTACCTGAAGCAGGTGAACCTGCGGCTCGACCTGCAGCGGTTCCGCAAGGAGCTGCTGCGCGACCAGCGGCTGACCGTCGGCCGCTACGATTCCCGCTACACCGGGACGGACACCGACGCGGCCGGCGAGGGGCCCGAGTACGACGCCTCCGACGTGGCGGTCGCCGGCGCCTTCACCGGCGCCATCCACGACTATCTGGAGCGCGACCTCGGCTATACGACGGATCTCGCCTACCGGCCGTCCGGCGAGGGCATCAACCCGGCGTGGAACTGGAAGCACAAGGCGCCCGGGTCGCGCTTCCCCTCGGCCGTCGCCGACACCGCCCAGGACCTCGGCATGGCGATCCGCGAGAACCCGCACCTGCAGGTCTATTCGTTGAACGGGCTCTACGACATGGCCACGCCGTTCTTCGGCACCGAGTACGACCTCGCGCACATGTGGCTGGACGCCCCGCTGCGCGGCAACGTGCACTTCGCCTACTACCCCTCCGGCCACATGGTCTATCTGAACCCGGAGGCCTTCAAATCCCTGCGCGGCGATGTCGAGCGGATGATGGACGAGGCGCTGGCGCGGTAGCGACCTGAGGAAGCCGATGATGAAATCTCTGCTCTCGGCGCTCGCCGGCGCGGTTGGCGCGCTGGCTCTCGCGACCGTCGCCCAGGCCGCACCCGAGCCGCAGGCCCACGACCTAGTGCTGAAGGACTTCCACTTCCGCTCCGGCGAGACCCTGCCCGAGCTCAAGCTGCACTACTACACGCTGGGCTCCCCGCGCCGCGACGCCGGCGGCCATGTGGTCAACGCCGTCCTGGTCCTGCACGGCACCGGCGGCTCGGGGCGGCAGTTCCGGGCGCCGCAGTTCGCCGACGTGCTGTTCGTTCCCGGCGGCGCGCTCGACCCGGCCAGGTACTTCATCGTCATGCCCGACGACATCGGCCATGGGGACTCCTCCAAGCCGTCCGATGGCCTGCGCGCCCGCTTCCCGCACTACGACTACGCCGACATGGTGGAGGGCGAGCACGCCATCACCCGCAGCCTCGGAATCCAGAAGCTGCGCCTGGTCATGGGCACCTCCATGGGCTGCATGCACAGCTTCATGTGGGGCGAGACCTGGCCCGACGAGGTGCGGGCGCTGATGCCGCTCGCCTGCCTGCCGGTGGAGATCGCCGGCCGCAACCGGCTGTGGCGGCAGATGGTGATGGACGCCATCACCACCGATCCGGCCTGGCAGGGCGGCGAGTACCAGGCCCAGCCCATCGAGGGGCTGAAGGGCGCCGAGAACCTGCTGATGGTCGCCGGCGCCTCGCCGCTGCCCATGCAGCTCGAGCTGCCGACCGGCGACAAGGTGAAGGCGTGGTACGAGACCCAGCTGCCGCAGCGGCTGAAAAGCCTCGACGCCAACGACCTGCTCTATCAGGTGGCCTCGTCGCGCACCTACGACCCCTCCGCGGGCCTCGAGCGGATCACCGCTCCGCTCACCTGGATCAACTCCGCCGATGATTTCATCAACCCGCCGGAGCTCGGCATCGCGCCGCGCGAGGTGAAGCGGATCAAGCACGCCAGGTTCGTGCTGATCCCGGCCTCGCCCAACACCCACGGTCACGGCACCCACACCTGGGCCGCACTCTGGCAGGACGAGCTGCAGGCGCTCTTGGCGCGCTCGGGAAGCTAGGGCCAACTATCCCGCGCCGCGTCGGGTCGGCCATGCTAGGCTCCGCCCTCACCGACCGAAGGATGCTCGCCATGGCCAAGGGCCAGAAACGCTCGACGCGAGAAACCCGCAAGCCGAAGCAGGAGAAGGCCAAGCCGGCCGCGGCGGCCGTCAGCTGGGCCAGCCCGCCCGCCAAGAAGAAATAGCGCGGCCCGCGATGGCCGACGGCCTGACTGAGACCCAGATCCACGCCCTGCGCAACCTGGCGCGCAAGCGGGACGGCCAGGAGGTTCCGTTCGTCAGGATCGCCGACGCCCGCGCGCTCACCGACCTCGGCCTCGCCGAGCGCAGCCGCGAGGGCTGGGACATCACCGCCGCGGGCGCCGCCCTGCTGGCCAGCCTCGATCGGCCGCTAAGCTAGGGCCGGGAGCCCGACAGCACGACGGCCGCACCCCGGTGGGATGCGGCCGCCCAAGCGCCGGATGTCAGGTCCGGTTAGTACGGGTTGCGGCGCCAGGCGCCATCTCGATCGTAGTAGCCGTTGTTGGCGCCGTACTGGCCGTTGTCGCCGCCGTTGTAGGTCGACGACGAGTAGGCGTGCCAGTGGCGGTCGCGGTCGTAGTAGCCGTTGTTGTAATAGGCGTAGCCGTCGCACTTGGTGCCGCTGCGGCCGATGTTGTTGCCGATCGCGGCGCCGGCGACGCCGCCGATGATCGTGCCGCCGGTCTTGGCGCCATGGCCGGCGAGGTTCGAGCCGATGACCGCGCCCGCCAGACCGCCGAGCAAGGCGCCGGCCGTGCCGTTGCTGTGCTTGCGTTGCTGGCAGGGATCCTGCGCGAAGGTCGGGGTTGCGAGAGCGCCTGCCGCCAGGGCGGCGATGACGGCGCCGGTGATAGCAGCAGTTTTCATGGCGATCGCTCCAATTCCTTTGTTCTGGGTCGCCAGCTACCGGGCGGCCTCTTGGAGCGGAATAAACACGCCAGGCTTTGAATGGTTCTCGCGTTCTTGCCGTTATGTTCTGTTCATCTTTCGGATGCGCCAGGAACACTCAAGGCAAAAGCGCCGTTGCTTCAAGACGATGCACGCCCACTGTCAGCGGACGAAGCTCGCGCCGTTGATGTCCAGAACCGCCCCGGTCATCGAGGCGGGCGCGTCCAGCGCCAGGTAGGCGACCGCGCTCGCCACCTCCTCTGGCCGCGCCACCCGGCCGAGCGGGATGTCGGCCAACAGCTTGTCGCCGCCGCGGCTCGCCAGATAGTCCTCCGCCATGCCGGTCATCACGAAACCGGGGCAAACCGCGAAGGCTAGGATCTGTTCCACCGCATAGCCGCGGGCGATCGACTTGGTCATGCCGACCATGCCGGCCTTGGAGGCGGCGTAGTGCCAGTGCGCCGGACTGTCGCCACGATAGGCCGCCCGGCTCGCCACATTGACAATCCGTCCGCCCGCGCCGCGATCCCGCAAGTGCAGCACCGCCGCGCGGCAGAGGTCGGCGGCGGCCTGCAGGTTGATCTGCATCGTCCGCGCCCAGGCGGCGGCCCAGTCGCCCGGCGCCGAGTCGACGGCGATCGGTTCGAACACCCCGGCGTTGTTGACCACCGCATCGATCCGGCCGTCGAGCCGCGTCATCGCCTCGGCCCACAGCCGGTCCGCGGCCCCGGGCTCGGCGAGATCGGCAGCCACCACCTCCGGCCCCGCGGTCCGCCCGTGGCCCACCACCCGCGCGCCGCGGGCGGCCAGCGCCTCGACGACGGCGGCGCCGATGCCGCGGGTCGAGCCGGTGACGAGGATGTGAGGTTGGGTCATGGACGCCCTCCTGCCCGGCGTCCTACTGGGGGTCGCGCCGATGCGCTAGCGCTTCACGAAGGCGCCGGCGAAGTCGATGACGCACATGGCGCCGTATTCCCGGTGCGGCGCGCAGCTGACGCCGGCCGCCTGGTAGTGGGCGCCGAAGATGTTCTCCCGGTGGCCGCGGTTCGGCACGCCGGAATCGACGATCAGCTGGCGGACCACCTCGGCGGGATCGTGGTAGCCGTAGGAGATGTCCTCGGCCGCCAGGCCTGCCCAGACGCCGTGGGCGTGCAGCCGATCCGACAGCCCCGCGCCGTTCGGGCTGACGTGGCCGACCTGATAGGTCCGCCCCTGGGCGATGGCGTGCGCCCGGGCCGCCGCGGCCAGCCCCTCGCTCTCCTTCAGCGGCGGCAGCGGTTGCTGGCGCATCAGGAAGCCGATCGCCTCGGCCATGGCGTCGACGTCCTCGTTGCCGACCTCCGAATAACCCTCGGGCCCGCCACGCTCGGCAGCCCGCTCAAGCTGGCGGGCATAGGCGGCCGGATGGGTCCTGGCGAAATTGACCTCCTTCAGCACCGCAGCATCCAGGGTCTGGGCGGCGGCGGGATGGGCGATGAGGGAGAGCCCGCCGATCACGGCGGCGGCGAGGGCGCAGGCCTGGCGCATGGAAGCCCCAATGTCACAAACGTCCCGTCGACCGAGGTACCACGGCCGCGCCGGGCGCCTCGCTGCGGCAAAATCCCGCCGCCGGGGATGACATCGACGCCCTCACCGACGCATTGTCCGGCCGGCAACTCAGGGAGCACGCCATGAAGGACTTCACCGGCCGGTTCGCGGTGGTCACCGGCGGCGGCACGGGCATGGGGCGCGAGCTCGCCCGCCAGCTCGCCGCCGAAGGCTGCAACGTGGCCATGTGCGACGTCTCGGCGAAGAACATGGCGGAGACGCAAGCGATCATCGAGAAGGACCGTCCGCCGCAGGGGACTAAGGTGACCGCCCACCTGGCCGACGTCTCCGACGAGAGCCAGCTGGTCCGCTTCCGCTCGGAGTTTGAGACGCAGCACAACGCCGACCGGCTGCACCTGCTGTTCAACAACGCCGGCATCGGCGGCGGCGGCAGCTTCGTCAACGATCCGCGCGCCGAGTGGGAGAAGACCTTCAACGTCTGCTGGGGCGGGGTCTATCTCGGCTGCCGCACCTTCCTGCCGCTGATGCAGGCGGCCGACGAGGCGCACATCGTCAACACCTCCTCGGTCAACGGCTTCTGGGCGAGCCTCGGCCCCAGCGTCAGCCACACCGCCTACGCCGCCGCCAAGTTCGCGGTGAAGGGCTTCACCGAAGCCCTGGTCACCGACCTGCGGCTCACCGCCCCGCACATCAAGGCCAGTGTGGTGATGCCCGGCCACATCGGCACCTCCATCGTCGCCAACTCCCGCAAGGTGATGACCGGTCGCGACGAGGACCAGCTGTCGCCTGAGGACCTGGAGCGCGCACGGGCCCGCATCGCCCGCTCCGGCGTCGACGTGAGCCAGCTCACCGACCAGGCCATCCAGGCGCTGGCCGCCGAGCAGCACCGCCGCTTCCTGGAGGAGGCGCCGACCAGCGCCGCCGAGGCCGCCAAGATCATCCTCGACGGGGTCAAGGCCGACCGCTGGCGGATCCTGGTGGGCGACGACGCCCATCGCATGGACGAACTGGTGCGCTCGGATCCGGAAGAGGCCTACGAGCCCAGCTTCTTCCAGAAGCTGGCCAGCGAAGTGGGCTGGAAGCTCGGCGGCTGATCCGTCGGTGTCGGAAGCCTGGAGCCAGCCAGAGACCCCCGCGCGCGCCGTGGCGCCCCTCGCCTGGAGCCTGGGCCGGGCCTCGGCCGCCTTCATCGCCGACCTGGAACAGATCAGCCGGGCCGGCGGCCACCTGCTGGAACCGCTGATCCTGGCCGCGGTGCTGGAAGCCAACCAGGCGCTGATCAACCAGGATCCGGCCCTGCAGCTCGAGTACGGCTCGCAAGGCGCCGCGGCGCCGGACGAGCTGCGCCGTCCGGTCAGCGTCAACGCCATCGCCGAGTCCCTCGACCTGCCGTTCGAGACTGTGCGCCGCCGCATCGGCCAGATGGCCAAGGCGGGCCAGTGCGTGATCACCCCGCGCGGCGTCTACGCGCCCCACGCCGCGGTCACCTCGGCCGCCTACCTGGCGATCCAGGCCAGCCGCTATGCGCGGCTGAAGGGCTTTCACCTGGAGGCCGTGCGCCTGGGCGCCGTCCCATCCGACGGCGCCCGCACGCCGCCGCCGGAGACGCCCGCCCAGCCGATCCGCGCCGCCGACCGGGTGCTGGCCGAATATGTGCTGCGCACCAGCGCGGGCCTGATGGCGCTGACCGGCGGCCTGGTGGACGGCATCGTTTTCCTGGAGCTGGCCTGCATCGGCCTGGCGCCGCTCGGCGACGCCGACCTCGCCGTCCCCGCCGCCGAGCTCGGCCGCCGGCTGAAACCCGTCCGCGCCCTGCCGCTCGCCGCCCACCTCGGCCTGCCGCGTGAGACCGCCCGGCGCCATCTGCAGGCCCTCACCGAGCGGGGCTTCTGCCGTCGCGCGCCGAAGGGCCACGTCGCCGCCGTCCCGCCGGAGGCCGCCGCCCACGCCGCGACCCTGCTTGACGAGAACCTGATCAATGTGCGCCGCCTGTTCGCCCGCCTCGACCAGCTGGGGGTCCTCGGCCCCTGGCGCGCCGAGGCGGACGCGCGGCAGGCTTGATGCGCGCGCCCGGGACAGCCGATACTTCCGGCGACCCAAGGAGACACCTCACGATGCGCACCCTCATTCTCGCCGCCGCGGCCGCCCTGGCCGTCACCGGCGTGGCGGGCGTCGCCGCCGCCCAGATGCCCTCGCCGGCCGACATCGTGAAGGCCTGGGACAAGGACGGCGACGGCACGATCAGCAAGGACGAGTGGGTGGCCGCCGGCCGGCCGGCCGAGCGGTTCGACCTCGTCGACACCAACCACGACGGCAAGATCACCGTCGAGGAGCTGGCCGCGGCGATGGCGCGGATGCGGCCGGGCGGCGGCGGGCAACCCGCCCAGCCGGCGCCGCCCACGAGCCCGCCGCCGGCGCCGCCCGCCACGCCCGCCAGCCCGCACTGATGGACCGCGCGGGGTTCGAGGCGCTCGTCCAGGCGCCGGCCGGCGACGCCCAGGCCGTGGCCGCGCGGCTGCGGGCCGGCGGCGAGGCCGAGGACTTCCGGGCGCTGGCGGCGCTGTGGCTGCGGGCGGCGACGGCGACCCCGGAGCGGCTGCCGGCGATCTACGACGCGGCGGCGGCCGGGTGGCTGGGCCGCGCGCCGCAGGCCCCGCCGATCGTCGCGCCCGAGCTGCCCCCGGAGCCGATCCCGGCGGGGTTCTGGCAAGCCTTCTGGGCCCTGCTCGCCGAGCCGCCGGGGAGCCTGGGGGCGGGCGGGGTCACCGAGCGCACGGCCGCGCTGCTGGGCCATCTGTCGCCCGGCGCCGCGGCCCGGATCGGGGCCATGGCCCTGGCCTATCCCGGCTGCGCCGAGGCGGTCGCCCAGGGCTATCCGCGGCGCTTCACCCTGGAGGCCCTGGCCCGTTGCCCGGCCGGCTCGCTGGGCGGCGACTTCCACGCCCTGATCGTCGAGAACGGCTTCGACCTCGAGGTGCTCGACCGAGACGCCCTCGGCCTCGCCAACCTGCCGCCGCCGCTCGACTACCTCAACACCCGAATCCTGCAGTGCCACGACCTCTGGCACCTGGCGGCGGGCTACCGCACCACCAGCCTGCACGAGGTGGCCATCTCGGCCTTCCAGCTCGCCCAGTTCGGTCATGGCTACTCGGCGATGTTCCTCGGCATGGCGACCTCCCGGGCGGCCCTGCAACGGCCGGAGGCGGCGCCGCTGTTCCTCGACATCATCCTCACCGCCTGGACCCACGGCCGCGAGAGCCCGCCGCTGCTGGGCGTCGACTGGGAGGGGCTGTGGGACCAGCCGGTCGAGGCGGTGCGCGCGCGGCTGGGGCTGGCCGCCTACGCCTCCCCCTATCCGGCCGACCTGTTCGAGCTGCTGTCGGTGGCGGCCTAGACGCCCGGATCCTCAAGGAGCAAGACGGCCATGGCTGAGGTCTCCGTGACCCACCGCTATTCCGCGAGCCCCGAGCGGGTGTTCGACGCCTGGCTCGATCCGAAGGTCGCCCCGCGCTTCCTGTTCGCGACGCCGGCGGGACAGATGATCATCTGTGAGATCGACGGCAAGGTCGGCGGCCGCTTCGACCTGACCGAGCGGCGGCCCGACATGGGCGACGTCAAGCACGTCGGCGAATACCTGGAGATCGACCGGCCGAGGCGGCTGGTGTTCACCTTCGGCGTGCCGCAGTTCGATCCCGGCATGACGCGGGTCGAGGTCGAGATCAGGCCGGCGGGACGCGGCTGCGAGCTGACCCTCACCCAGCGC
Source organism: Phenylobacterium sp. (assembly GCA_004799545.1). Classification (GTDB taxonomy): domain Bacteria; phylum Pseudomonadota; class Alphaproteobacteria; order Caulobacterales; family Caulobacteraceae; genus Phenylobacterium. Next base: position 193,325 of record SSMU01000005.1, on the reverse strand, counting down.
GATGTCCCCGACCAATGGGCGGAGGGCAGCCAGGACGGTTGGACCAAGATCCTGGCCGGCCTGGAGCCGGCGCTGGCGGGGCGCAAGGCGGCGGGGTGGGGGTAGAGCCCGTTCCTCCCCCGCAGGGGGAGGTGGCCCAGAGGGCCGGAGGGGGTTTCCTCAGCGGACTCGCAGCTGGGCGTTCTGAGTGGAAACCCCCTCAGTCGCTCCGCGACAGCTCCCCCTAGGGGGGAGCAACTTGGCCGAGGAATTCCGCGACCCCCTCGATCGCCTCGACGAGGCTGACGCGCTGGAGGTCGATGGCTTCGGGGAGGGAGGAGAAGAGGCGGGTCGGGGCGGCGGCGTCGAGCATGACGAAGCAGCCCTTGTCGTCGGCCCGGCGGATCAGGCGGCCGAAGGCCTGGGCGATCCTCGCGCGGGCCACGGCGTCGTCGTAGCCCTTGCCGCCGAACCTCGCCCGACGCGCCTTGTGCAGGATGTCCGGCCGCGGCCAGGGGATGCGGTCGAAGACCAGCAGGCGCAGCGAGCGGCCCGGCACGTCCACCCCGTCGCGCACCGCGTCGGTGCCCAGCAGGCAGGCGTCCTCCTCGGCGCGGAAGATGTCGACGAGCGCGCCCACCTCCAGCGGATCGACGTGCTGGGCGTAGAGGGCGAGGCCGCGGTCGGCCAGCGGCGCGGCGATCTTCTCGTGCACCGCCTTCAGCCGGCGGATGGCGGTGAACAGGCCCAGGCCCCCGCCGCCCGCCGCCAGGAACAGCTCGCGCATGGCGGCGGCCACCTGGCGCGGATCCTCGCGGCCCACATCGGTGACCACGAAGGCCCGGGCCTGGGAGGCGTAGTCGAAGGGCGAGGGGAGCTTCAGGGTCTTCGGCCGCTCCGGCAGCCGCGCCGCCCCGGTGCGCATCTCGGCCAGGGCGAAGGGGTCGTCCAGGGTCGGGTCGGTGAGGGTGGCCGAGGTGACGAGCACGCCGTGCGCCGGGGCGATCACCGCGTTGGTCAGGGGCTCGGTGGGGTCGACCCAGTGGCGGCGGCAGGCCGCGTCCACCACCCGGCCATAGAGGAAGGTGGCGTCGAACCAGTCGACGAAGTCGGGGTCGTCCTCGGCGTCCTCGTCGATGGCCCGAAGCATCGAGCGCCAGGCCGGCAGGGTCATCCGCGCCCGCCGGTCGAGGCCGCGCAGGGCGCCTTCGATTCTGGCCCGCTCGCTCGCGCCGAGCGTCGCCGCTTCCTGGTCCAGCAGGTCCTCCAGCTGGCGCGCCAGGGCCAGCAGCGGCGCCTCGACCCCGGCCAGGGCCTGGGCCGCGGTCCGCGCGGTCTCCCGCACCAGGTCCAGCGCCGGCCGGGCCGAACATTCCATGCCCACTTCGCTGGGCGCCGCGCGGGCCCGCAGTTGCTCCAGCACCGCCACCAGGAAGCCCTCGATCGGGCCCATCGGGTTCACCTCGCCGCCCATCGGCGCGATCCGCCCGCTCCAGCCTTCGCCGGGGAGGGCGGCGGCGGCGCGGGTGGCGGCGATCAGGGCGCCCTGCGCCTCCTCGGCGTCGCCCAGCACCTCCATCAGCCGGGCTTCCAGGCCACGACCCCGTCGCCCACGGCCTTCCGGCCCGCGGATCCAGCGGCGCATCTCCGCCGCCTCCGCCCCGGAGAGCGCCGCCGAGAAGGCGCTGTCGGCCGCGTCGAACAGGTGGTGGCCCTCGTCGAACACGATGCGCTTGAGGAGGCTGGTCTCGCCGTCCGCCTTGGAGCCACGCGCCGCGCGGGCCCCGTCGAACGCCGCCTGGGTCATGACGAGGGCGTGGTTGGCGATGACGATGTCGGCCCGCCGCGAGCCGCGGATCGCCTTCTCCACGAAACAGGTGCGGTAGTGGGAACAGCCGGCGTGGATGCATTCGCCCCGCCGGTCGACCAGGTTGGCGGGGCTCGCCTGGGCGGCCGGGCCGATGGAAAACAGGCTGGGCAGCCAGGCCGGGAAGTCGCCGCCGGTCATGTCGCCGTCGCGGGTGGTGCGCGCCCAGCGGGCGGCCAGCCCCATGCCCACCAGGTCGCCGGCGCCGAGCTGGGCGGCGTTCGCCTGCTCCTGGAAGTTCAGCAGGCAGAGGTAGTTCTCGCGCCCCTTGCGGACCACCACGCGCTGGCGGCGGGAGGCCTTAGATGCTCCCCCCGAGGGGGAGCTGTCGCGAAGCGACTGAGGGGGTTGAAGCCCCGAGTCGGCGGCTGAAACCCCCTCCGGCCCTCCGGGCCACCTCCCCCTGAGGGGAGGATCTTCCACGGCCGGATACAGCATCCGGCTCTCCCGCTCGATCTGCCGCTGCAGGGCGCGGGTATAGGTCGAGACCCACACCGCCCCGCCGTTGGCCTCGGCCCAGAGGGAGGCCGGCGCCAGGTAGCCCAGGGTCTTGCCGACGCCTGTTCCTGCTTCAGCAAGAGTGAATCGCGGTTCCCCCTCCCGCTCGCGCGGCTGGAAGCTGTGCGCCGTCTCGGCGGCGTAGTCGGACTGGCTGGGCCGCGCCTCGTCGAGGCCGGCGCGGGCCAGCAGCTCGGCCAGCCGCGCGGCCGCGGCCTCCGGCGCGATCGGCTTGGAGCCCGGCTCCCCGGCCGGCGCCTCGGCCTCCCATTCGGAGAGCCGCATCCAGACGTCGAGGCCGGAGGTGCGGAAGGCGTTGCCCACCGGCGCCGAGCGCAGGGCGGCGATCACGGCGGTCCCCCAGGCCCAGCCGCCGCGCGACAGGGTCTCGGCGATGGCCAGGGCCTCCTCGCGGGAGGGCTCCGGCGTGGCGGCCAGCTCGGAGAGGAGGAGGGCGCAGACCTGGCGCAGCGCTGTGGCCTGGGCCTCGGCGCCCTTGGGCTCGGCGAGGCCCAGGGCCTGGGCCAGGCCCGCGGCGGAGGGGGCGGTGAAGCGGGCGGGCCGGGCGAAGGCGTAGAGCTCCAGGGCGTCGAAGATGCGGGGGGAGCGGGGCGGGACGTGTAGGCCGAGCCGGCGGGCGGTCATGCCCGCGTGCGCGACGAGGACGGGGGCGGAGTCGAAGAGGTCGCGGGCGTCGGGGGCGCGGAGGGGCTGCGCGGAGTTGGCGTCGGCGACCGCCGCGCGGGGGCCGGGGAGGACGACGAGGGCGGGGGCCAGGGAGGTTGGGGTGGGGGGGAGAGTCACGGCGCTGAAGTTAGGTCAGCGGGGCGGTGAACGGAAGGGGAACTTTGGGGAAGCGATCTACCCAATCCTCGCGTAGTCGGTAGAATGAACAGCCCGCTTGTGCGCCGACACGACGGCGACAATGCTTAACTTGGGGAAGCGCGATTGATCACTCATGCATACATCTCGCGCTTCAAGAGCGTGGCAGAAGCCCACCTCGACCTTAACCCCGTCAATCTATTGGTTGGTCGTAACGCGAACGGCAAAAGCAATGTCGTAGATGCGCTTTATTTCGTACATGATTGCATAAGCGAAGACTTAGACACCGCCATCGTGAAGCGTCATGGGATTGAGAGTATTCGTCAATGGTCTAAGACGAAGCCATACTATATTACAATTGAACTTCACGTTCTGAATGACGAAGGACGGGGTCGGTATAAATTTGTGCTCTCCTCGGGAAGGGGGACCTACCGAGTTGCCGAAGAGGAAGGTGAATTCACGGGGCCGGATAGGTTCGCGCGCGATGACGACGCCGAGCCTCGCACAACGACCTTCAAGAGGACCGCCGACGGCAAGGTCGAAATGTCGACCAACCCCGACAATATCGGTCACCACGGCACAGATTTTCTACTTGGTCCAACGGAATTGTTTTCAACGTCGCTAGCTGGACCTCATTTTTCGATTCTGAATCTTGCTCTCCGTCCTCTAGTTGAAGATTTAAGATCTTTCATATCCTATTCCATATACCCGAATACTCTTCGAGAGCCGCGAGTCGTTTCGCGCGAAGATCGGCTGTTAGCAGACGGCTCGAATTTGCCCAGCATTCTGCGGCTCATAGGCTCCCACAAACGAAGCAAGGACTCGCTGATTGAGTCTCTTCGCCTAATCATGCCCAATTTGGCCGATGTTACGACCCGGTCGGCCGGCGGCTACTACGTCCCCGTCATCCAAGTAAAAGAGAGCTCCGGGGAGGCGCATATATTCAACATGTCTCAAGTATCCGATGGGACGTTGAGAGTTCTCGGATTGCTTGCTGCGTTTTATCAGCCAAACGCGCCAGGAATTATCGCTCTTGAAGAACCTGAGCAGATGATTCACCCGGGTGTGCTTCCGATTCTGGCGGACGCGGCCAAGGAATTCGTGACCGATATCGGGGACCCATATAGACAGGTATTTATTACAACTCATAGCCCATCTTTACTGGATTTATTCGATCCAGAATCGATAATTTGGACGAAGCAACACGACGGAATCACGAAGTGTGGACCTATTACAGCCCGGCAACTCGGGATCATAAAGAAGCAACTCTTTACGGCCGGGGAGCTATTCGTCAACGAAGGCTTTTCTGAAAATTGAAGATAGCCGTCATATTAGAAGGCGGGGGTGATGCACAGGCAGTGCCATGCCTGATCACCAAGACGGCCCAGATCATGGGTATGGCGGTTTTTGCCCCTCATCCTATTGAGTCCGGCGGTATTCATAAATTATCGCGGCCAGGTCAGTTGGAGAGATTTGTTGAACTTGCGGCGTCCAGGGGCGACATCGAGCAAATATTTATTGTTGTCGACCTTGACGATGGATGTGCGGCTGAGATGCAGGTGGAGTTTTTACGCCGCATAAGAGAAATGCCCAATCGCCCCGAAGTCGACGTGAGCGTCTGTTTCTGCGTTCGAGAATATGAATGTTGGTTCTTACATGAGATGGAGACGCTGAGAGCGTTGGCACCCGACTATGAATGGCGAGAAAATTTTGATTGCGGTGATCCTTCGTCGATTCGCGACGCCAAAGGAAAATTAAACGAGGCGATGTCTAAACACTATAAACCGATGACCGATCAGCTAAAGCTGACGCAAAAACTCAACCTTTATAAACTTTACAATAACAGTCGTTCCTTTAGGAAATTTGTCCGAGCGCTGAGTGGCCTCGACTATGAATTGATTGACACGTGTTTTCGCTGAGCCGCTCGAAAAGCGCTTCTTCGAAACGTCCAACCGCGTAGCTCAATCTCGCCAATCGCGTCGTAAACGCTTGCGCCTGGGCTAGGTGATCAGGAGCGCAAGTTCTGACGTCCAAGCCCAGGTCTGCCATACATTGGGCGGCGTGTTCCGCCGGGGGCGAGGGGATGCTTGGACCGCGGGGGCTGTTGCGGAACCTGGCCGGCAGGCTTGAACGGTGGGCGGGGGGGCCGACAAAGGCCGACCTGCACCGTCAATATAGCGGTTGGGACTATGCCCAGGCGGACAGCCACACCGATTGGGACGCCGAGCCGGATGGCCTCCGCTCCGCTTTAGAATTGCGCGCCACCGACCGGCCGGCGGCGTTCAAGGCGCTGCTGAGCCTCGCAGAGGCGGGGTCGGTCGTGGCCATGGTCTGCGTGGGCGAGCGATACTTCTGGGAGCGGGAGACCGCCGCCGACAGCGGCCACGCGGAGGCCTGGTTGAAGCGGGCCTACGAGCACGGGTCGCTGCGCGCCCTGCTGTCCTACGGAACCATTCTGGTGTGGGAAGGCGACACAGAGGCGGCCGAAAAGGTATTCCGGAGGGGCGCCGCCGCGGACTGGGCGCCGGCGATCTACCAGCTCGCAAGCCTGCGGCTGAAGCGCCCCGCGAGCCGTGAGGCGCGCGACGAGGGGCGAGCCCTGCTCGAACGCGCGGTCGCCTTGGGCCACCCGGCGGCGAAGTGGCGGCTGGCGCGCGACATGGCGCGCGGGCGGTTCGGCGTTCGTCGCATCCCGCGCGGCCATGGCCTGCTCTGGGGTTGCGTCAAGGAGGCGCTCGCGGCGTGGGCGGTTCAGAACAAGGCGGTGGTCCGCAAGACGGCGTCGGGCGAGACGCTGCATTGAGGGGGAGGTTCGATAGCCGGCTCGCTCGGAGCCCGGTCGTGACTTCCCCACCCGGCGGGGCTTCGCCCCGGCCACCCTCCCCATGAAGGGGAGGGAAAGGGCGCGGTGCTAGGTGCCGAACCAGCCTATGGCGCCGCCGATCAGGCCGCCGATGGCGCCGCCGATCGGGCCGCCGAGGATGAAGCCGGTGGCGAAGCCGACGCCGGCGCCGGCCACCGCGCCGGACAGCTTGGCGGTCTGCGGCGGCGCGTCGGGCCAGGTGCGCTTGACCCATTTGCCGACGAGGATGCCGACCAGGCCCCCGAAGGCGCCCCCGATCAGGCCTCCGCCCACCGCCGCTGGGACCGGCGCCCAGTTCAACGGCGGCCGCATCAGCAGCGGGATGAATGTCGTCAGCGCGGCCATGGCTCGCCCTCCCTTTCGCCCGGGGGATCATTGGGCAAGACCGGTGTTCTGTGAAGGCGGAGCCAGTTGCTCCCCTACTGGGGGAGCTGTCCCGGAGGGACTGAGGGGGTTTCAGCTCAGAAGGTTCGGTTGGGAGGCCGTTGAGGAAACCCCCTCCGGGCCTTCGGCCCACCTCCCCCTGCGGGGGAGGAACTGGGCGTGAGTTCTCTATTTGTTCTTGCGTCTGCGCGCGTTTTCGGGTAGGATCGGGCATTCCTGAAAATTGGGCTTGGGGCTTGCCCCCTCCACCGCTCGCTCTTCGGCGAGCGGTCCCCCTCCCCCGTGAACGGGGGAGGTAGGGGCGGAGGCGTCGTGGGTGCGCGCTGGCTCGGACGGAGCGGAGGCGGGGATGGGGTTGGCGGCGGATCCGGCGGGGCGGTGCGGGGCGGGGTGGCGGGAGAGTCTGTACTCCGCCGAGCTGGGCCAGGCGGTTTGCGCGCGGGTGGCGGCGGGGGCGAGCCTGCGGGAGATCTCGGCGGAGCCGGGGATGCCGGACCGCACCACGGTGTGGAAGTGGGCCCAGGGCGAGCCCGCGTTCGCCGAGGGGCTGGCGGCGGCGCAGGGTCAGGCGCGGACGGCGGCGCGGGTGCGGGGGCGGGCGCGGATGGCGCGGCTTCGGGCGGCGCAGCTGGCCCGGCCGCGGAGCCGGGGCGGGCTGGCCACCAGCCGCTATTGCCCGGACCTGGCCGAGGCGATCTGTGAGCGGCTGGCGAACGGCGAGAGCCTGAAGGCCATCGGGCGGGACCCGGCGATGCCCTGCGCGGCCACCATCTACCACTGGCTGGAGCGGTTCCCGGAGTTCGAGGCGGCCTATGTGACGGCCCGGCGCCGGCAGGCCGACACCCTGATGGACGAGGTGCGCGAGGTGGGGCTGGCCGCCACGCCGAAGACGGTGTGGGCCGACCGGCTGCACTTCGACACCCTGCGCTGGCTGACCGCGCGGCTGGCGCCGAAGAAATACCTGGAGCGGCTGGTGGTGATCCAGGCGCAGGCGGAGATGGCGAAGGCGGACGAGCAAGGGCCGCTCCGGGTGGTGGTGGTGAGCTTCACGAGCGGGCCGAACGGCGAGAGCCTGGTGGCGCCGCCGCGCTGCCAGGCCGAGGCCGACGCCTGGGTGCGGGCCTATGGCCGGCCTTACGACGGGCCGGGGTTCTCCGCCGGGCAGGTGGGGCCGGGGGGCTGGGAGGCGGACGAGGATTGAGGGGGGATGGAGCGGGAGGTTTGGTCGGCTGGCTCAGAGCCCGGTCGTGACTTCCCCACCCGTCCGTCGCTTCGCGACGTCCACCCTCCCCATGAAGGGGAGGGAAACGGCGCGGCGCTGGCCGCCGGCGCCGATCGGGGGTAGGGCGTTGGGATGACCAGCAAACCGCCGCTTCGCCGCCTGATCGACCTGCCGGGGATCGCCGACCTGGAGTTCAAGGCGGTGATGAAGCGGGAGTTCGCGGAGCCGCAGGCGCGGGCCGAGCATCCGGAGATCGACGCGGCGTCGCGGGCGCTGTTCGGGATCACCGCCGACGAGGCCGAGGCGGTTGCGCGGCCGGCGGACTGGGACGGGGCGGAGACCTGGCCGGTGGGCAAGCAGGTGTTCGCCTTCGAGGACGCCGGCTGGGACGTCACCGACGACAAGCGCCGGCCCTTGCGGGTGCTTGGCCATTTCGGGCCGCAGCTGTGGCTGGCGCTGCGCGGGGTGGCGGGCAGCCTGCCGTTCGTCCCGGACGCGGCGGAGACGCCGGACCGCTGGGCGGCGGGGATGGCGGCGGAGGCCAAGCGGTTCAAGAAGCGCTGAGGCGGTCGTTGCTCCCCTGTGGGGGAGGGATTTGGCCGCTAGCGGAACGACCTCGGCTCGCCCTCGAGGTGGGCGACGGCGGGGGCGAGGCAGCCGTAGCCGGCGAGGTCCAGCTCCTCGGTGATCTGCTCGAGGGCTTCGCGGATGGTGATCGGCGGACGGGGCAGGGAGGCGGTGGCGACGATCCGCTGCACGTGCTTCAGGGCGGTTTCCATGTGCTGGGCAGGCATCGTCATCTGGGGCCAGTCGCTCTCAAGAGGGGTCCAGTTTCACAACAGGTGAATGGGGCGGGGGTTCGACGGGGCGCGTTCAACAATTGTTACGGGCGGTCCGGCGGCGGTTTCGCCTTCCGTTGGGTCAGCGCGATTGGCTCTAGGCGCGCCCGCAGATTCAAGGCGATCCTGCGGGCGACATGACCCCCAGCGCCCGATCCGCCGCCGCCCTGGCTCCTGGCCAGACCCCCGATGACCTGGTCGCGGAGGTGGCGGGTCCGCCGTTCACGCCGACCGAGGCGGCCGCGTCGATCGGGCTGGGCCTGCTGGCGCTGCTGATCTCCGGCCTGATGGGCCTGTTGCTGGCGGCCCTGGTGGAGGAGCACCGGCTCACCGCCTCCGGCATCGGGCTCACCGTCATGCTCGAGGCCCTGACCACCGGGGTGGTGACCAGTCTGGCCGGCATGGTGCTGAAGCCGGTGCGGCTGCGGACCATCGCGGCGATCGCCGCGGCGGTGCTGGTGGCCATCGACCTGGCGACCGTGCGGGCCAGCGGGCCGACGGTGATGCTGGCGCGCGGCCTGGCGGGGGTTCCGGAGGGGATCCTGCTGTGGATCTCCATCGGCTTCATCTCGCGCACGGTGACGCCGGAGCGCTGGGCGGCGATCCTGTTCACCGGCATGGGGCTCAGCCAGCTGGCGGTGGCCTTCGGGCTCTCGACCCTGGTGCTGCCGCGCTATGGGGCGAACGGCGGCTATGTGGTGGTGGCCGCCGCCGCGGCCCTGGCGATCCCGCTGGCCGTCTTCCTGCCGCGCAGCCTCGGCGCCTCGGCGGCCGGCGGCGACACCTCCGGCGCGCCGCCGTTGAAGGGCTGGATCGCGCTGTTGGGCACGCTCTGCATGGCCGCCTCGCTGACCGCGGTGGCCATCTATGTGGTGCCGCTCGCCAAGCAGGCGGGGCTCAGCATCGCGGTCGGCCGCACGGCCATCTGGGTTGGGCTCGGCTGCCAGATGGCGGGCGGCGTGCTGGCCACGGCGATCGCCGGGCGGGTGCGCTACATCACCGTCTTCTACGTGACCGCGGCGGTGTTCCTGGCCACCTGGCTGACCTACGCGGTCCAGGCGCCGGCGTGGCTGTTCATCGGCATGAGCGGGCTTTCGGGCCTCGCCGCCTTCGTCGCCGGACCGTTCCTGGTGCCGATGACCGTGGAGGCCGATCCCAGCCGCCGGGCGACCATGCAGAGCGGGGCGGTGCAGCTGCTGGCCGGCGCCTTCGGCCCGCTGCTGGCGGCCTTCGTGGTCAGCGACCGCAACGTGCGCGGGGTGCTGCTGCTCGGCGTCGGCCTGCAGGTGGTGGGGCTGGGCGTCGCCACCGTCCTCAGCCGGACGCGCGTCAGGGCCTAGAGCTGGTTGTCGAGATCGTTTCTGGGGCAACAATCTTGCGGCGAACGGACCTATTGCGCTCGCAGCCGCAATGACCTAGGTCGCAAACCTTCGTTTCGGGGGAGAATATGGCCCAGGCCAAGCCGCTGCCGACCGCGCCGTCGCTGGACGAGGTCCGCGCCCGCATCGACGCGATCGACGCCGAGTTGCTGCGGCTGATCGACGAGCGCGCCGGCCTGGCCATCGACGTGGCCGCCGCCAAGGCCGCCGCGGGCGAGTCCGGCCGCTTCGGCCTCAGGCCGGCCCGCGAGGCGCAACTGCTGCGCAAGCTGTTGGCCCATCCGCGCCGCGGCGCCTCGCCCTCCCTGGTGGTGCGCATCTGGCGCGAGCTGATCGGCGCCAGCCTGGCGGTGCAGGGGCCCTTCCAGCTGGCCGTCTGGGGCGGCAAGGACGCAGCCCGCGCGGTCGAGCTCGCCCGCCTGCGGTTCGGCGCGGCGCCGCCCTTGCGCAACCTGGCCCGGCCGGAGGAGGCCCTGGCCGCCGCCAAGACCCTGGGCGGGGTCGGCGTGCTGGCGCTCAGCCCCGACACCGCCTGGTGGGGCCGGCTGCTGGCCGAGCCGAAGCTGAAGGTGTTCGCGGCCCTGCCCTGCCTGGCCGCCTGGGGGCCGCTGGGGGCGCTGGCGGTGGCCGAGGTGGAGGTCGAGCCGACCGGCGACGACCGCACCTTCTGGGTCACCGACGCCGCCGAGGGCGGGCCGGCCATCGAGGCGGCGCTAAGCCGCGACGGCGTCGCCGCGACCTTGCTGGTGCAGGCCGGCGGGCTGAAGCTGTTCATGCTGGCGGGCTTCTACCAGGCCGACGACGCGCGGCTGGCCCGCGCCCCCGGCAAGCTTTCCGGCGTGATCGGGGCTGCGCCGGGCCCCCTGGACGTGTAAGAGGCCCGCACCTCTCCCGGCCCGCGCGGCCTCACGTCGAAGCCTGATGTCCCAGTCCCTGTCTCCTGAATCCCCCATCGCCCCTGACCGCAGCGCCGCCGACCGGCCGCTGCCCAAGCCCGGGATCATGGAGATCCACGCCTATCAGCCGGGCAAGTCCAAGGCCGAGGGGATCGCCCATCCGGTCAAGCTGTCGGCCAACGAGAACCCGCTGGGCTCCAGCCCCAAGGCCCACGCGGCCTATGTGGAGGCCGGCAGCCGGCTGCAGGTCTATCCCGATCCGCGGGCCAGCCTCGTGCGCGCCGCCATCGCCGAGCGCTTCCGGCTGGAGCCGGAGCGGCTGATCTTCGGCTGCGGCTCGGACGAGGTGTTCCAGCTGCTCAACCAGACCTTCCTCGAGCCCGGCGACAACATGGTCCAGGGCCAGTACGGCTTCGCCGCCTTCGCGATCGGCGCGCGGGCCTGCCAGGCGGAGGTCAAGTACGCGCCGGAGCCCGGCTACCGCATCGACGTGGACGAGCTCCTGGCCCAGGTCGACGACCGCACCCGGCTGGTGTTCCTGGCCAACCCCGGCAACCCCACCGGCACCTGGATCCCGTTCTCCGAGGTCCGCCGGCTGCACGAAGCCCTGCCGGCCTCGGTGGTGCTGGTGCTGGACGGCGCCTATGGCGAGTTCGCCCTCGATGCGGCGTTCAACGACGGGCTGGAGCTGGCGCGCGGCGCGTCCAACATCGTGGTCACCCACACCTTCTCCAAGCTGCACGGCCTGGCGGGCCTCAGGGTCGGCTGGGGCTATGCGCCGGCCGAGATCGCGGCGGCGGTCGACCGCATCCGCCTGCCGTTCAACATCAATGTCCCGGCCCAGGTCGCCGCCGTCGCGGCCCTGGAGGACGAGGACTTCCAGCAGCAGTCGATCGCGCTGATGGAGCAGTGGCGCCCATGGCTGACCCAACAGCTGGGCGGCCTGGGCCTCGAAGTCGTGGGGCCTTCGGCCGCCAACTTCGTGCTGGTCGGCTTCCCGCAGACGCCGGGCCGCAGCGCCGCGGAGGCCGACGCGTTCCTGGCCAGCCGCGGCCTCCTGGTGCGCGGCGTGGGCCTCTACGGCCTGCCGGACCACCTCAGGATCACCATCGGGCTGGAGGCGCACAACCGCGCCCTGATCGACGCCCTGGCCGACTTCATGCAGGCGCCCTGAGCCGATGGCGCAGGTGCTTTACCCGAAGCTCGCGGTGATCGGCGGCGGCCTGATCGGCTCCTCGCTGATCCGCGCCGCCCGCGCCGCCGGCGTGGTGGGCGAGGTGGCCGTGGCCGACGCCTCCGAGCGGGCTCGTGAGCGGATCGTGGCCCTCGGCCTCGCCGATTTCACCACCGCCGACGTCGCCGAGGCGGTGAAGGACGCCGACCTCGTGGTGTTCGCCGTGCCGGTGCTGGCCATGGGCGAGGCGGCCCGCGCCGCCGCCGCGGCGCTGAAGCTCGGCGCCACCCTGACCGACGTGGGCTCGGTGAAGGCCAGCGTCGCCGAGGCCCTGGTCACCGCCGCCCCGGCCGGGGTCTTCGTGGTCCCCGGCCACCCGATCGCCGGCACCGAGCAGTCCGGCCCCGACGCCGGCTTCGCCGAGCTGTTCCTGAACCGCTGGGTGATCCTCACCCCGCTGAAGCGCGAGGACGAGCCCTACCTGGACGCCGTCCAGCGGCTGGCCGACTTCTGGAAGGCGCTGGGCTCCAACGTCGAGCGGATGGACGCGGCGCACCACGACCTGGTGCTGGCCGTCACCAGCCACCTGCCCCACCTGATCGCCTACAACATCGTCGGCACCGCCGCCGACCTGGAGGAGGTCACCCAGGCCGAGGTGATGAAGTTCTCCGCCGGCGGCTTCCGTGACTTCACCCGCATCGCCGCCTCCGACCCGACCATGTGGCGCGACATCTTCGTGGCCAACAAGGACGCGGTGCTGGAGATCCTCGGCCGCTTCACCGAGGACCTGCAGGCGCTCAGCCGCGCCATCCGCTGGGGCGAGAGCGACAAGCTGTTCGAGCTGTTCAGCCGCACCCGCGAGATCCGCCGCGGCGTCATCGACGCCGGCCAGGAAAGCCCCGAACCCAACTTCGGCCGCGACCACCGGGCGCCCTGACCGTCTGAGGCCGCCGCCCGACGGTGGCGTCTCTATCCGTGTGTCTCACGCGACGCGGGGAATTTCCGCCAACCCCTCCGCGACGGGCGGGACGCGCTTCGGCGTCGAGGCGCTTCTCGACATTCCAAGCCCGTCCGCCGCCCCACGGGCCCGAAACAAGGGGCGGCGCTGGAGCCCTAAGCCGCGGTGGCCTCGCCGCGGAAGTCGAGGGCCTGCTGCAGGACGGCGAGCAGGTGCTCGGGCTTCATGGGCTTTTCCACCACCCCGTCCATGCCGGCCGCGAGATAGGCCGCCGCGTCGTCGGGGTCGGCGTTGGCGGTGAGCGCTACGATCGGCACCTCGCCGCGGTCGCCGGAGAGGGCGCGGATGGCGCGGGCGGCGGTGACGCCGTCCATGCGCGGCATCTTGATGTCCATCAGGATCAGGTCGAAGCGCCCGGCGCGGGCGGCCTCCACCGCCTCCACGCCGTCGCTGGCGGCCTCGCAGGTGCAGTCGAACATCTCGCACAGCGCCTGGGCGACCATGCGGTTGGTGGCGTTGTCGTCGACCACCAGGACGTGGGCCGAGCGGGCCGGGCCGCGGACCTCCGGCGCCGGCGCGTCGGCCTTGGCCAGGGTGAGCTCGAACAGCACCGTCTGGCCGGCGCCGGGATTGGCCTCGTCGAGCAGGCGGCCGCCGATTTCGATGACGATCCGGCGGGCCAGCGCGGTGCCCAGGGCGACCTCCAGGCCGAGCTGGATGTCGATGGCGCGGACCCGGGCCTCCAGGTCCTGGGCGTCCCAGGCGGGGTCGCGGGGCCCGCGGACCCGGCCCTCGATGCGCAGGCCGCGCTCGTCGGGGAAGGCCTTGAGGCTGGCCTCGACCGCGCCGCGATGGGCGCCGGCCACCGCTTCGCCGATCAGGCCGTCGAACACCTGCAGCAGGCGCGCGCGGTCGGCCATCACGGTGGCTTCCTGCTCGCCGTCGTAGGAGGCCAGCAGGGTGACCCCGCTCATGGCGGCGGCGGCCCGCCAGTGGTCCTGCACCTCGTCCATCAGCTGGTGGAGGCGCACAGGCGCGGGGTGCAGCTTGAGGCCGTCGCTCTCCATGGCCTTCAGGTCGAGGGCGGCGTCGAGCATGCGGCGAACGCCGTCGGCGGCTTCGGAGACCGAGGAGACGCAGGCCTGGCCGTCGGGGGTCAGGCGCTGGCGCGCCAGCTGATCGGTGAGCGCCACGATGCCCGCCATCTGCTGGCGGATGTCAGCGGTGACCCGGTCGAAGACGTAGTCCGGAAGGGACATCGATGGCCGATCTCGCCAAGCCTAGAGGCGGCGAACTATGGGCGCCGTCGCTTGCAGAGTGGTTAAGCCGACATTGGAAAGCGGAGGATTCAGATGCTCCCCTCAGGGGGAGCTGTCGCGAAGCGACTGAGGGGGTTGAAAGGCAGGGCGGATGGGTCGGTAGGCTGCAACCCCCTCCGGCCCTCCGGGCCACCTCCCCCTGATCGCGCTGCGCGCTGGGGGAGGAGCGGACAAAGAAAGGGCGGCGGACCCTTGGGGATCCGCCGCCCGAAGAGGCGCTGGGGGGTGTAGCGCCTTGTTCTAGAAGCGGTATTGCAGCTCCAGGCCGTAGGTCCGCGGGTAGATCAGGCCGCGGGTGATGGCCACGCCGTCCTGGGTCAGGCCGCCGGCGCCGACGCCGAAGGTGGCGGTCGGGTTGGTGGAGCCGGTCGAGGTGTAGCCCACCTTGTCGAAGGCGTTCTTCACGAAGGCGATGGCCGTGTAGCGCTTGGCCGCGTCGTTCCAGATCGCCCGGAAGTCGGCGGTGCCGTAGGCCGGTACGCTGAACGCCGCGTCGTTGCCGAACGGCTGGTAGATGGTCTTGTCGGTCCAGGTGTAGGTGGCCGACAGCACCAGCGAGCCGGGGTCGAAGTCGAAGGTGTAGTTGCCGTTGAAGGCGAACTTGTTCTTGGGTGACTGGTAGAGCGGCGAGCCGACGATGCTCTGCGGCTGGATGCTCACCCCGTTGAGGGTCACCGCCTGGCCGGCCGGATGGGCGCCCGGCAGCAGGGCCGAGGGGTCCGCCGGGTCGAAGAAGCAGCAGCCCCGGGTGATCCGGGTGTTCAGGTAGCCGTAGCTGGCGTTGAACTGCAGGTTCTGGATCGGCTGCCAGATGGTCTCCAACTCGACGCCGTAGGCGCGGGCGTCGACGTTGACGAAGTCCGACGCCGTCGCGGTCATGGCGGCGTTCAGCTGCGAGACGTTGAGCTGCAGGTTCGAGTAGTCGTTGTAGAACACCGAGGCGTTGACCTGCAGGGTGCGGGCGATGGTCTTCTTCGCGCCGACCTCGAAGGCGTTGACCGTCTCCTCCTTGGCTTCCGGCTCCGGCGACAGGGTGCCCAGGAGGAAGCCGCCCGACTTATAGCCACGGCTGTACTTGCCGTAGACCAGGGTGTCGCGGTCCGGCTGCCAGTTGAGGTTCAGGGTCCCGGTGAGCGCCCCCCAGTTGTCGGACAGGGTGCGGAAGTTCTGCACGCCGGGGGTCGAGGGATCCATGTCGGTGGAGACGTCGAAGGCGGCGGCCCCGCCGAGCGCCGGGCCGAACGGGCCGGCCGGCGAGAACAGGACCAGCCGCTGGCTCTCGAAGCCGGTCTTCTTGTCGTAGGTGTAGCGCAGGCCCGCGGTCAGCGACCAGGCGTCGGTGAACTTGTAGGTCCCCTGGCCGAACACCGCGTAGGCGTCGGAGGTCAGGGTGGCGTTCTGGTCGACGAAGTCGCGGCTCGGGTTGGGGGCGGCGGCGAGCAGGTTCGGCGCCCCGCCGGCGGTGAAGCCGAGGAAGTAGAACGGCGTCGCCAGCTGCGCCTGCTGCGGATCGCCGAGCTGGATCTCCTGCTGGTAGGTCTCGTGGTACTGGTAGAGGCCCAGGATCCACTGCAGGGCGCCGTCGCCCTTCGAGGTCAGGTTGACCTCGTTCGAGTAGTACTTCTTGTGCTCGTTGAAATCGGTCGTGTAGTCCACGAAGATCCCGGGCACGCCGGCGACGGTGATCGGGGCGGTGCGGTTGGTCCCGTCGTAGTCGCCGCCGGTCTCGTAGTTATACTGCTGGAAGCCGCCGATATACTTCAGGTCGGCGAAGCCCAGGTCGCGGGTGAGCTGGAAGGTGATCAGGTGGTTGCCGCGCAGCTGGCCGTAGCCGTCGCGGTTTGTATTTTGCACATAGGGGTTCGATGCGCCCGGATTGGGCGTCGCGTAGCCGAACTGCGGGTTGGTCACCAGCTGGCCGATCGGGCCGAACGGCAGGGCGGTGTCGTAGGGGCTGATCTGGTTGGAGAGCCGGTCGCCGACGCCGGTGGTGTCGTCCCAGCTGGAGCGGCTGTAGCGCAGCCAGAAGCTGGTCTTGTCGCCCAGCTCGCCCTCGACCTGGCCCTCGAAATACTTGCGGTCGATCGAGCCGCCGGTGTTGCCGGAACCGATGTTCTTGATGAAGCCGTCGGCCTGCTCGTCGGAGCCGCCGAGCTTGATGCGCAGGTTCTCGGCTAGGGGGATGGAGACCTCGCCCTCGATGGTCTTGTGGTCGTAGTTGCCGTAGGTGGCGCGGATCTCGCCGGAGAAGTCCTTGCTCGGGTGCTCGGAGATCACGTTGATCGCCCCGCCCATGGCGTTGCGTCCGTAGAGGGTGCCCTGCGGACCGCGCAGGATCTCGGTGCGCTCGACGAACAGCGGCGACTTGAACAGCTCCGACGAACTCGCCGAATAGAAGCCGTCGGTGTACTCGGCCACGCCCGGATCGTTGCCGATGTAGAAGGTGTTGCGCCCGGCGCCGCGCAGGCTGACCCGGTCGGTGCCGGAGTAGTTCATGCCCGGGGTGAAGTTCACGAAGTCCTGGATGCCGGTGATGCCCTCGATGTCCCGCTTCTGGGAAGTGAAGGCGGTGACGGCGACCGGCACGTCCTGCAGCGACTGCTGGCGCTTCTCGGCGGTGACCACCAGTTCCTCGACCTGGTTGATCGGCTGGGCGGCGGCGGCCGCGGGGGCTGCGCCCGAGGCGGCGGCCGGCGTCGTCTGGGCGGCGGCGGCGTGGGCGACGGCGGAGAGGGCGGCGACCGAGGCGCCCATGGCGAGCAGCGTCCGCAGCCGCGGGGTGAATGACGACATGAAGTCCTCCCAGGGCTCGCGGCGGGGTCCGCCGAAGCCTCCAAAGATGCAGGTGAAATGAGCCAGGCGCGGGGAGGCGCCGGGGGAGGGGACCCTCAAGCCGCGTCGGGCTGGGGGTCAACTGTACAGTGATAACCTACCCACGGACCGGGCCCGTTCAGCCCGGGTTGCGGTGCAGGTGTGTCGCAAATACACCGCTTTTGCCACGAACGCTGAAAACTGAACCCCGTTACGCCTGATCTATTCTCGCCATGATTGACGTAACGCGAGTATCCGGTCGGGAGGCGAAAGCAATCGGCCGGCAGGACCGCCCAGCTTACTCAAGCGATCGACGCCTTGGCCGGACGCTTCCGATTCCGGGGCCGAACGCGCATATGGGCGAGGATGAGCAAGACCGCACTCGTGCTGTTCTCCGGCGGGCAGGATTCCACCGTCTGCCTGGCGTGGGCGCTGGATCGCTACGACCGCGTGGAGACGGTGGGCTTCGACTACGGCCAGCGGCATTCGGTGGAACTGGAGGCGCGACGCACGGTCAGGGCCAAGATCGCCGAGGGCTTCCCGGACTGGGCCGGCCGGCTGGGCGAGGACCACATGCTGGACCTCAAGGGGTTCGGCGAGGTGGCGGACTCGGCGCTGACCGCCGACCGGGCCATCGAGATGACCGAGAAAGGCCTGCCGTCGACCTTCGTGCCGGGCCGCAACCTGGCCTTCTTCGTCTATGCCGCGGCGCTGGCCGACCGGCGCGGGCTGCGGGCCCTGGTGGGCGGCATGTGCGAGACCGACTTCTCCGGCTATCCGGATTGCCGGCGCGACACCCTGGACGCCGTGCAGGCGGCGCTGAACCTCGGCATGGCGCAGGACTTCGTCATCGAGACGCCCCTGATGTGGCTGACCAAGGCCGAGACCTGGGCCCTGGCCCGCGGCCTGGGCGGAACCGGCCTGGTGGAGATCGTCCGCACCGACAGCCACACCTGCTATCTCGGCGAGCGGCGGACCCTGCACGCCTGGGGCCACGGCTGCGGGACCTGCCCGGCCTGCGAGCTGCGCGCCAGGGGCTGGGAGGCGTGGGTGGCGGCCGGCCGGCCGACCCTGGGGCCCGAGAGCCGGCCGTGAGCTATTCGGTCAAGGAGATCTTCCTGACCCTGCAGGGGGAGGGCGGCCAGGCGGGCCGCCCGGCGGTGTTCTGCCGCTTCGCCGGCTGCAACCTGTGGTCCGGCCGCGAGCAGGATCGGGCGAGCGCGGTCTGCAGCTTCTGCGACACCGACTTCGTGGGGATGGACGGCCCGGGCGGCGGGCGGTTCGCCGGCGCCGAGGCGCTGGCGGCGGCGGTGGAGGCGGCGTGGATCGGCGGGGCGGCGGACCGGCTGGTGGTGTTGACCGGCGGCGAGCCGCTCTTGCAGCTGGACGAAGCGCTGATCGCCGAACTGCACGCCCGCGGCTTCGCCCTGGCCCTGGAGACCAACGGCACCCTGGCCGCGCCGGCCGGCGTCGATTGGATCTGCGTCAGCCCGAAGGCGCAGGCGCCGTTGGCCCAGACCTCGGGCCAGGAGCTGAAGCTGGTCTATCCGCAGGATGGCGTGGATCCGGCACGCTTCGAGGCCCTCGATTTCGAGCGGTTCCTGCTGCAGCCGATGGACGGGCCGGAGCGTGAGGCGAACACGCGGGCCGCCATCGCCTATTGCCTTGCCCACCCCCGTTGGCGTTTAAGCGTCCAGACACACAAATATCTGGGCATCGCGTAGGGACAGCTCCGCGATCTCCTCCGGAACCTGATGAGCTCCGCCATTTTCGAGATCACCAAGGCCGCGACCTTCGACGCGGCGCACCACCTGCCCGCCGGACCGGAAGGTCCCTACACCCGCATGCACGGCCACTCGTTCCGCGTCGAGGCGACGGTGCGCGGCGAACCCACGGGCGCGATCGGCTGGGTGGCCGACCTGGGCGAGCTGGACCGCGCGCTGAAGGGGGTGGCCGGCGCGCTGGACCACGGGGTGCTGAACGAGACGCCCGGGCTGGAGAGCCCGACGCTGGAGCGGCTCTGCCTCTATTTCGCCGAGCGGCTGAAGCCTGAATTTCCCGGGCTGTCGCGGGTGGTGGTCTCTCGCCCGACCGTGAACGAGAGCTGCGCGCTGATCCTCTAGGGCTGCGTCAGGCGCGGCCGGCGTCGGCCGCCGCGAAATGCGCCAGCTGGTCGGCGTGGGCCTTGGCGAAGGCCGGCCGCGCGGTGGCGCGCGCCACATAGCCGCGGCAGGCGGGATGCGCCGCCAGTCCGTCGAAGCGGTCGACCAGCCGCAGCACGTCGGCCATCAGGATGTCGGCGACGGAGAAGCTGCCGGCCAGCCATTCGCGCCCCGCCAGCACCGGCTCCATGTGCCCGAGCCGGGCCTTGAGGAAGCCGTCCAGCCACGCGGGCATGTCGGCGGCCTGGCCGGAGAACTGGAAGATCGACCACGGCAGGCTGGCCATCTCGACGGAGTTGAGCGCCGCGAACAGCCATTCGGTCGCCGCGCTGCGGCCGCGCGGATCGGCGGGCAGCAGGGTGGCGCTGCGCGCGCCCAGGTGCAGCAGGATCGCGCCGCTCTCGAAGATCGACAGGTCGCCGTCGGTCAGCCACGGCGCCTGGCCGAACGGCTGGTGGGCGAAATGCGCCGCCTGACGCTCGTCGAACGGCGTGCTGGCGACGCGGTAGGGCAGGCCGGCCTCCTCCAGCGCCCAGCGCACGCGCAGGTCGCGCACAAAGCCGCGCGGCGTCTCGGGGACCCAATCGAAGGTGGTGAGGACCAACTCGCCCATCCGGCATCTCCATCCGCAGGCGCGGAGCTATGGCAGCCCGCGGGGGTGGCGGATAGGTGGCCGCACCCTAAAGCTCCAGGAGCCCGACGCCTTCCGTCCAGACCAGGTGGTTGAAGGTCCCTGGCGGCTCGCGCTTGCGGCCCAGGGCGTGGCCGGCGCGGGCGAGATGGGCCACGGTGTAGGCGAAGGCGCCGCTCAGCAGGTGGCGTTCCTCGCGCCCGAACGGCCGGTCCCGGGCGGCCTCGTAGTCCGCGACGAAGGCCCGCGACTCGTCCAGCGTGGGCGCCAGGGCCACCGTTTCGGGCGCCGCCCAGTTGGCGCAGAAGCAGCCGGCCGCCACGCCGACCAGGGCGGGCTCCCGACGCTTCAGCAGGCTGTCCCAGTCGTAGATCGCAGCGATGCGGATGGTCTCGCCCTGCGAGACGAACCGCACATGCTCGGCGCGCCAGTCGGCATGGCCGATCACCAGCTCGCCCGCCTCAAGGTGTTGTTCGATCAGCGCCCTCGCCGCACGGCCGACGTCGTCGATGTACTCGGCGCCGGCCGCGGTCGCCGCGAAGTCGAAGCGCTTGCCCGGCGGGCGCCAGAGCCGGCCGCTCTTGCTGAGTTCCCGGTAGGTGTAGAGCGCCTCGGGGGTGGCGAGCGGTCTCGCGACCTCGATGAGGTCGTGAAGTCCCCGGGCCAGCGCGCGGCGGAAGGGCGGCTGGTGCGTATCCTCGATCCGGCCGTCGTCGAGCAGCGATTCGATGATCGCGTGGCCGCGTCCGAACGGCGTCGGGCCGGCCAGCCCGGCGGGCGCGGCGACGCCGCGTTCGCGCAGGCGGTCCCGGAGGCGGACGATCTCACGCAGCAGCTCGGGCGGCGTCTCGGCCTGGTAGGCCTTGACCACCACGCGGCGGCCATCGGCCAGCGCCACGCCGGCCACCGCCCCGAGGCTGGCGGCGTAGAACAGGCCCTCCGCCACGCCGCTGCCGAGCGTCTCGCGGCAGACGGCGTCGATGGCGGCCGCGATGGCGTCCGGATCGGCGGTCCCGTGGATGGCGAGATCGAGGTCGGCGATCCCCCCGTCGGCGAAGTAGGCGGCGATGCGCTGGGCGAGGGTCAGGCCGCGGGACCCGGCAGGGGTGTGGCGAAGGCCCTTGTGATCGCGCCAATCCGCGCCGCGATCTTCGCGTTGTTCCGTGTGCCAGGCCATGGACCGCTCCCCCGTTGAGGGGCGCTAAATCGGCCGGGGCGGAGGGCCTTGCAACGCAAGCTAAGTTGGCTTGTAGTGGCCTTGTCGGGCTGGCACTGTTGCGCTCGACAACTTCCCGCAGATCACACGGTCAGGCGTTCGGCCCCGAAGGCGGCGGGCTACTTCGCGTCGGACTTCTTGTCGCCGCCGCCGGTGGCGGCGTTCACCGCCATGTGGCCGACGTGCACCGTCTCGCCGACCGCCGAGCCCGCCACGCCCACCGCGGCGCCGGCCACGCCGACCGCCGCGCCGGCCACGGTGGCGGCCAGGCATCCCGAGAGCGTCGAGGCCGCGGCCAGGATCAAGGCGGCGCGAAGGACGAAGGCAGAGAGGCGCATGACGGAGATTCCCCAGACTTCCGGCCATCATGCCAGAGGTTGCGCCCGGAAATAGGGCGCTCAGTCGCCCTTGGGTGCGGCTCTTTGGGTGTCGCCCCCGCGCCGCCAGGGGCCGGTGAAGTTGGGATCGGCGCGGCGGCGGCGGTCGGGGCCGAAGTAGCTGCCGGTGCGGATGAACGGGCGCGGGTTCTCCACCACCTGGCCCAGGCGCTCGATCACCCCGCGGGCGGTCAGCGGCTTGGCGAGGAATTCGTTGACCCCGGCGTCGCGCGCCTCGGCCACCCGGACCATGGTCGAATGGCCGGTGATCATGATCACCGGGACCATCGGATTGGGGCTGTCGGGCGAGTTGCGCAGCAGGCGCACGAAGTCGATCCCGTCCAGCGGCTGCATGGAGAGGTCGGTCATGACGATGTCGACGCTGTTGTTGCGCATCGCCTGCAGGGCCTCGGCCCCGTCGTTGGCCTCGAAGATGTGCTGGCAGCCGATCGCCCGCAGGATTTCGCCCAGCAGGACGCGCATGTAGTGGTTGTCGTCGACGAGCAGGATCTTGAGCAGGTCGTAGCGCACGCGCGAACGCCGATCTTGAGAGGCGAGGGTCGCGCTGATTACGGGTCCGCCACGAGTCCGGTCAATTGGAAAAGCGGCTCGCGGGTCAGTTGGCCTAAGCCCTTGTGGCGTGTGGACTATCGGTCTGCAAGCTTAGCTTGCAGCTATCGCCATGCGGGAAATTGCTAACGCCGCTCGCTCTCGCCTGGCGCGAAAGCGCCGCCGCCGGTCTGGGCGCGGTGCCTGAGGAAGGCGTCGGCCAGCACGCAGGCGACCATGGCCTCGACCACCGGCGCGGCGCGGATGCCGACGCAGGGGTCGTGGCGGCCCTTGGTGCGCAGCTCGATCTCCTCGCCGGCCTCGTTGAGGCTGAGCCGGGGCGTCAGGATCGAAGAGGTGGGCTTGAAGGCCACCCGCGCGGTCACCGGCTGGCCGGTGGAGATGCCGCCCAGCACGCCGCCGGCCTGGTTGGAGAGGAAGACCGGGCCGTCATTGCCGGCCCGCATCTCGTCGGCGTTCTCCTCGCCGGAGAGGGCGGCGGCGGCGAAGCCCGCGCCGATCTCCACCCCCTTGGCGGCGTTGATCGACATGAGGGCGGCGGCCAGCTCGGCGTCGAGCTTGCCATAGACCGGCGCGCCCCAGCCGGGCGGCACGCCATCGGCCTCCACGGCGACGATCGCGCCGGTGGAGGAACCGGCCTTGCGGATGGCCTCCAGGTGCTGCTCCCAGACCGGAACCATCTCCGGGTCGGGACACCAGAACGGGTTGTCGCCGACACTCGCCCAGTCGATGCGGTCGGGATCCACCGCGTGCGGGCCGATCTGGGTGACGCAGGCGCGGATCGTGACGCCGTCGATGATCTTGCGGGCGATGGCGCCGGCCGCGACCCTCGCTGCGGTCTCCCGCGCCGACTGCCGGCCGCCGCCGCGGTAGTCGCGCACGCCGTACTTGGCGAAATAGGCATAGTCGGCGTGGCCGGGCCGGAAGCTGGTGGCGATCTCCGAATAGTCGCGGCTGCGCTGGTCGAGGTTCTCGATAACCAGCGAGATCGGCGTGCCGGTGGTGACTTGGCCGCCAGAGCCCTTGGCCGTGCGGTCGTCGGAGAACACGCCGGAGAGGATCTTCACCGCGTCCGGTTCCTGGCGCTGGGTGACGAACTTGCCCTGGCCGGGGCGGCGCTTCTCCAGCCACTGCTGGATGTCGGCCTCGACCAGCGGCAGGCCGGGCGGACAGCCGTCGACGACGCAGCCGAGCGCCGGCCCGTGGCTCTCGCCCCAGGTGGTCACGCGGAACAGGTGGCCGAAGCTGTTGTGCGACATGGCCTGGCGCTTCTAGCGGAAGCTTGGCCCGGGGCCAAACCTAGGGCGCGCCGAGGGTGTGCTCGAAGAAGTCCAGGGCTGCGTGGATCGCCGCCCGATGGGTGGCGTCCTTGGGGGCCTTGGTGTTGCAGAGCGGGACCGTCTGCTCGCCGGCCGGGGTGCAGGGGGCCAGGAAGTCGTAGTGGCCGACGTCCTGCAGCTCGGTGAGCTCGGGATGGGGCAGGGCCTGGGCGGCGGCCAGGCCGTTGGTCTTGGGAGGCGCCACCGGGTCGGCGTTGCCGAGGATGATGGCCACGGGGACGCGCATCGCCTTGAGGCTCTCCGGGTCGAGGGCCTGGACGATGGCCGGAGCGATGGCGAAGGCAGCCTTCACGCCGGGCACCGCATGGGCCCCGTTGGCGCGGGCCATCTCCGGGGCGAA
The DNA here is from genome assembly GCA_004799545.1 of Phenylobacterium sp. Classification (GTDB taxonomy): domain Bacteria; phylum Pseudomonadota; class Alphaproteobacteria; order Caulobacterales; family Caulobacteraceae; genus Phenylobacterium. The sequence continues at coordinate 169,678 of SSMU01000005.1, read as the reverse complement.
CTCGGGGGCGACGGCGAGCTTCGCGGCGTCGTCCTGGGTCAGCACGAACTCCTTCTGCGGGGCGCAGACGCCGTCGGTGGGGTTGGCCTGGCAGAAGCTGCGGAAGCGCGGCAGGTCGATCCGGGCGCCGGCCGCCACCAGGGCGGTGAAGCCGCCGGCCGAGAAGCCCGCCACGCCGAGCCGCCGGGCGTCCAGATGCGGCGCGATCGCCGGGTCGGCCTCGACCTTGGCGAGGGCGTCGCGCAGGTCCTCCGGCCGGTCCCAGAACATCATCGCCCCGGGGGCGGTCATCTTGTCCATGCCGTTGTTGCCGGGATGGTCGACGGCGATCACCACATAGCCCGCAGCCGCCAGGGGGATGGTGAACCAGCCCATCATCCGCGCCGTGCCGCCGAAGCCGTGGGAGAACAGGATCACCGGGCGGCGCTTGCCGTCGGCGAAGGCGGCGTCGGCCGCCACCTCGCCGATCTCGAACAGCGGCTTGTCGGGCGGGCCGATGGTCAGCGGCAGCGGCTTGGCGTCGGCCGCGGCGGGGTACCAGACGGTGATCCGCAGGATGGCCCGGTGCTCGGCGTCGCGCAGCGGCGCGGTCGGCGAGGTGGTCATGAGGTGCCGCTCGCCCACCGGAAAGGCCGCCGCGGCGCCGGCGCTGACGAACAATGCGGCGAGCGCGGCGATCAAGGTCCTGACGATCATCGAAGCCCCCTGCGCACGAAGCGGCGCCTCCGCCCAGTCTAGACCCTGGGCCCGAGAGCTGAAACCGACCGGGTCTCCGGCGCGGGCGTCGTGAGGCGGCCCTGGCGAAAATCGCCGGATGCGGCGATGGTCGCACCGAAGGCGGCGCCCAAGCTCGCCAGGGGAGGGAATCCTTGAGACGTTTGATTGCCGGCGCGCTGGCGCTGGGCCTGGCCTGGGCCGGGGCGGCCGCCGCGGAGCCGTCCAAGGTCACGATCGGCCAGGGCGTGCTGGTCGGCGAGCGGTCCGACGGGATCGTCAGCTTCCGGGGCATACCCTTCGCGGCCCCGCCAGTGGGCGATCTGCGCTGGAAGCCGCCGCAACCGGCCGCGGGCTGGAGCGGGGAGCGCCCCGCGGTGGTCTACGCGGCCAGTTGCGCCCAGCACACCTTTGGCGGGGCCAAGGCGTCGGAGGATTGCCTCTATCTGAACGTCCAGGCCCCGGCCGGGGCCAAGGACGCGCCGGTGATGGTCTGGATCCATGGCGGCTCGAACACCGGCGGCTCAGGCGCGATGTACGAAAGCCCGGCCTTCGCGCAGGACGGCGTCGTCATGGTCACAGTCAACTACCGCCTGGGACCATTGGGCTTCTTCGCCCATCCGGCGATCAGCCGGGCCGCGACCCCCGGCGAGCCGCTGGCGGACTACGGCCTGATGGACCAGCTCGCCGCGCTGAAATGGGTGCGGGCGAACATCAGGGCGTTCGGCGGCGACCCCCGGCGGGTCACGGTGTTCGGCGAATCCGCCGGCGCGATCGACATCTATGCCCTGCTGGGGCTGAAGGGCGCGCGGGGCCTGTTCAACCAGGCGATCGTGGAATCCAACATCACCTGGGGCGACTCCCCGCCACTGGCCAAGGCCGAGGCCGACGGCCAGGCGCTGGCGATCCGGGCCGGGGCGTCGCCCACCGCCGCCCTGGCGGAGCTGAAGGCCATCCCGGCCGAGAAGCTGGTCGCCGCCCAGGAGGGCGCGCTGTTCCCGATCGTCGACGGCCGGCTGATGACCGAATCCTCACTGCAGGCGATGGCCAACAGGCACACGGTGGACGTGCCGCTGATCGTCGGCTCCAACAGCTGGGAGGCCTGGCTCCACCAGTCGATGAAGGGCCAGGCGGCGGTGGACTGGACCAACACCGAGGGCGGCGCGCCGGCGCGGTTCATCGCGGCGAAATCGGCCGACGGCAAGCCCAGCTGGCTCTACTTCTTCTCCTACGTGGCGACGGAGAAGCGCTCGCCCGAGGCCCAAGGCGCGCCGCACGCCGGTGAGCTCTACTATGTGTTCAACGGCCAGCTCCGCCCGCCGCTGTCCACCCCGAACCCGGCCAATCCGGTCGCCGGTCCTGCCCATCCATCCGATGAGGACAGGGCGATGGCCGCCACCGTCCACGCCTGTTGGGTGTCGTTCGCCAAGACGGGCGCGCCGCGTTGCGGGGCCACCGCCTGGCCGAGGTACGATCCCAGGACGGACCAGCTGATGGAGTTCGGCTCGCCCTCCGGCGTGCGGACCAATTTCCGAAAGGCCGCGCTAGACGCGGCCCAGGCGGCCCAGCCGGGCGCCAGGTAGGATGGGGAAGACCGGCGTCGCCCTCGTCGGGCGGGTCGCTTTAGGACGGAGCGACATCGACGGCGGGCAGAGTTCGCGCCTCCCCCCATCGAGGAGGAAGGCTCTTCGGGAAACGCGCCACGCGTGGGTTGAATGTCGATCCGTCCTAGACCGCCCAGACGGCGGTGAAGCGGCGGAGCAGGTTGCGGGCGGCGCTGTCCAGCGGGCCGGTCTTGGGGGCGAGGCGGACGAACAGGCAGCCCTGCGGCCGGCGTCCGCGAGCCGGCAGGCCGAGGCCGGGGGCGCGGACCAGGCGGCGTTCGCCGGCCTTCTTGGAGACCCACAGGATGCGCCGGCCGATCGGGGTCACCACCGGCACCCGGCCGCCTTCCTCCAGCACCCGGGGCGGGACGCTGACGGTGATCCACAGGTCGTCGCCGCGCACCACCATGCCGTCCTTGGCCTGGACCAGCACCGCCATGTCCTCGCCGCCGGCCCGGACCATGTCGCCGTTGCGCAGGCCGATCGGCAGGCGGATGCGCAAGGTCCGGCCGTCCGCCGTGCGGTGCTCCACGGCCCCGCCGTTCCAGGCCATCAGCGGGGTGATGGTGAGCGGGCGCAGGTCCGCCGGGGGCGTCATCGAGGGCTTGCGGTGGACGATCTCGGCGGAGGCCTGCTCCAGCCGGCGGTAGGCGGTCATCACCCGGCGGAAGCGGTCGGGGGAGCCGCCGTCGCGGTCCGGGTGGGCCGCCTTGGCGGCGTCGCGGAAGGCGCGCCGAAGATCGGTGGGGGTCGCAGACGAGCGCACGCCGAGCAGCGCACGGGCTTCGCTCAAGGTCATGTCGCTTTGGGTCCGGCCCATCGAATCAGCCTGCGCCACGCGGGGTCAATGCGCGGTTAAGCCCTCGCAGCCGGGTAGGTTTGCGCTATATCCGCGACATGACCGTGAAGGCCCCGATCCCGCCGTCGCCGAGCGAGGACGAGTACGTCCGCCAGGTGGCGAGCGCCGCGCCGCCGCCGCTGCTCAGCGAGGCCGACCCCTTCGCCCTGTTCAACGCCTGGCTGACCGAGGCCCTGGCGAAAGAGCCCAACGACGCCAACGCCATGTCGCTGGCCACCGCCGACGAGAGCGGCCTGCCGGACGTGCGGATGGTGCTGCTGAAGGCCGCCGACGCGGGCGGCTTCGTGTTCTATTCCAACCTGGAGAGCGCCAAGGGTCGGCAGCTGGCCGCCAATCCGCAGGCGGCCCTGCTGTTCCACTGGAAGACGCTCAGGCGCCAGGTGCGGGTGCGGGGCGCGGTGTCAGCCGTCAGCGCCGAGGAGGCCGACGCCTATTGGGCGACGCGCGCCCGGCCCGCCCAGCTGGGCGCCTGGGCCTCGGACCAGTCGCAATCCCTGCCGGACCGGCTGGCCCTGGAGAGGAAGATCGCCGAGGTGGGCCTGAAGTTCGGCCTGGGCAAGGTGCCGCGGCCGCCGCACTGGTCGGGCTTCCGGGTGGTTCCGCAGGCCATCGAGTTCTGGCGCGACCGGCCGTTCCGGCTGCATGAGCGCCTGGTGTTCGAGCGCGCCCCGGAAGGCGCCCAGGAACGTGCCGGGGCCGGCTGGACGACGCGGCGGCTGTTCCCTTGAGCGATCGGCCCAAGGGGGACGAGGCCGAGGTCACCGCCTGGCTCGCAAGCCAGGCCGAGCGGACGATCGAGACCGCGCTGGCCCGGGTGTTCCTGACCCCGCAGGCGGCGTTCAAGCAGAAGCGGCGCGTCGACCTGGGCTATGTGGACTTCACCACCGCCGAGCGCCGCCTCTGGGCCCTGGAGCGCGAGCTGGCGTTCAACAAGGACGCGGCGCCGGACATCTATCGCGCGGTCCGCCGGGTGACGCGGCGGGCGGGCGGCGGGCTGGAGCTCGACGGGCCGGGCGAGATCCTCGACCACGTGCTGGAGATGCGCCGCTTCGCCGACGAGGCGGTGCTGGCCGCCAGCCTGGAGGCGGTGGACGGGGAGATGGCCGAGGCGCTGGGCCGGACCATCGCCGGCTTCCATGCGCGCGCCCCGCGCCGCGACCGCTCGGGGATGTCGTTCACCGTGCCGTCCAACGCCCGGCTGATCGAGGATCTGGCGGACAAGCTCGGCGAGGCGCCCGTGGCGCGGCTGGTGGCGGCGACCGAGGCGGAGTGGGTCCGGCAGGGGCCGCTGCTGCGCCAACGGGTGGCGGAGGGTTTCGCGCGGCGCTGCCACGGCGACCTGCACCTCGGCAACATCCTGGTGGAGGACGGGGGGCCGATCCTCTTCGACTGCATCGAGTTCAACGACGAGCTGTCGGACATCGACGTGCTCTACGACGTGGCCTTCCTGCTGATGGACCTCGACTTCCGCGGCCGGCGGGACGCGGCGGTCCGGGTGCTGTCGGCCTACCTCGACGAGGCGGCGCGCAGCTTCCCGGAAAGCCTGTGGGCGGGGCTGGCCGCCCTGCCGCTGATGCTGTCGGTGCGGGCCGGCGTCAGGACCCACGTGCAGGCGCACCAGGGCGACCTCGAGGGCGCCCGGGCCTATCTGGAGGCGGCGATCGCCCACCTGTCGCCGCCGCCGCCGGTGCTGGCCGCGGTGGGCGGGCTGTCCGGCGCCGGCAAGTCGACCTTCGCGCGGCGGATCGCCCCCGAGCTGGGGGCCGCGCCGGGGGCGGTGGTGCTGCGCACCGACGAGATCAGGAAGCGGCTGGCCAAGGCCGGGCCCAGGGAGCGCCTCGACCGCGAGATCTACACGCCAGAGTTCTATGACCGCGTCTACGACACCCTGCTGGCCGAGGCGGGCGCCATGCTGAAGGCCGGCCGGGCGGTGGTGCTGGACGCCACCTTCACCGATCCGATCTTGCGCGGCCGCGCCGAGCGGCTGGCGACGGAGCTGGGCGTCCCCTTCGAAGGCATCTGGCTGGGCGCCCCCATGGCGGTGCTGGAGGGCCGGGTGGCGGCGCGCACCGGCGACGCCTCCGACGCCACGGTGGAGGTGCTGCGCGACCAGATGCGGCGGCTGGACGAGGACAGCATCGCCTGGCGCCGGGTCGACACCTCGGACGTGGAGACGGCCGCGGCCGCCTGGCTGGCGCAGCGGCTCCGTTGATTATAGCGGTTCAGGAAACTAACCTGCCGAAAACCCAAGAAAAGCCGCCTGCTGGAGAACGTGAATGCTCGGCCTGATGCAGAATTGGCCGCTAACGGTCGACAAGATCCTCGACCATGCCGCCAAGTGGCACGGCGACGTCGAGATCGTCACCCGCTCGGTGGAAGGCCCGATCGTCCGAACGACCTACGCCGAGGCGCACACCCGCGCCAAGCGCATCTCCAACGCGCTGAAGGGCCTGGGGATCAAGTCGGGCGACCGGGTCGCGACCCTGGCCTGGAACACCGGCCGGCACCTCGAGGCCTGGTACGGCATCATGGGCATCGGGGCGGTCTGCCACACGCTGAACCCGCGGCTGTTCGCCGAGCAGCTCTGCTACATCATCAACCACGCCGAGGATCAGATCATCTTCACCGATCTGACCTTCCTGCCGGTGCTTGCCGAGCACCGCGCCAAGATGCCGAGCGTGAAGCACGTGGTGGTGATGACCGACGCGGCGCACATGGACGACAGCGTCTATCCGGGCGCCCTCTGCTTCGAGACCCTGGTGGCCGACAACGGCGCCGACTGCGAATGGGGCGGCTTCGACGAGAACACCGCCGCGGGGCTCTGCTACACCTCGGGCACGACGGGCAATCCGAAGGGCGTGCTCTACTCGCACCGGTCGAACTTCCTGCACACCCTGGTGACCCTGGGCGCCGACGTCATGGGCTTCTCCGCTGCCGATGTGCTGCTGCCCGTCGTGCCGATGTTCCACGCCAACGCCTGGGGCATGGCCTTCTCGGCGCCGGCGGTGGGGGCGAAGCTGGTGATGCCGGGCGCCAAGCTCGACGGCGCCTCGATCCATGAGCTGCTGGAGAGCGAGGGGGTCACCTTCTCGGCGGCGGTGCCGACCGTCTGGCAGATGCTGCTCACCGAGCTCAGGGAAAAACAGGCCAAGCTCTCGACCCTGAAGCGGGTGGTGATCGGCGGCTCGGCGGTGCCCGAGGCGATCGTCCGCGGCTTCCGCGACGAGTTCGGCGTCGACGTCACCCACGCCTGGGGGATGACCGAGATGTCGCCGATGGGGACCCTGGCCTCGCCCAACCAGGCGACCCTCGGCCTCGACGCCGAGGGCCAGCTGCGCCTGAAGCTGAAGCAGGGCCGCGTGCCGCTGGGCGTCGACATGAAGATCGAGGACGACGCCGACCAGGAGCTGCCGCACGACGGCAAGACCTTCGGCCGGCTGAAGGTGCAGGGCCCGTTCGTGGCGGCCGAGTACTTCAAGGGCGACGGTGGCCAGATCCTCGACGAGGCGGGCTATTTCGACACCGGCGACGTCGCCACCATCGACCCGGACGGCTTCATGCAGATCACCGACCGGGCCAAGGACGTGATCAAGTCCGGCGGCGAGTGGATCTCCACCATCGAGATCGAGAACCTGGCGGTGGGCCACCCGAAGGCGTCGCTTTGCGCGGTGATCGGCGCGGCGCACCCGAAGTGGGACGAGCGGCCGGTGCTGCTGGTCAAGCTGAAGGACGGCGAGAGCGCCTCGAAGCAGGACTTCCTCGAATTCCTCGAGGGCAAGATCGCCAAGTGGTGGACCCCCGACGACGTGGTGTTCGTCGACGACATCCCGTTGGGGGCGACCGGCAAGATCGACAAGAAGCTGATCCGCGAGCGGATGAAGGACTACGTCCTGCCGACCGCTGTGGCGAAGAAGGTGAGCGCGTAACCCCGCCTTCGCAGGGATGGGCGGGGGTTAGGCCAGCCGGTACTCGCTCGCAGCCCCCGGCGCCCCGTCCGCCACGAGTTTCCCCTCGCGCGTGAGGTGGATCATGGCGGCCAGCATGGAGCGGGAGGCGGCGGGCCAGAGCTTGGGGTCGACGTCGGCGTAGAGGCGCGGGACGAGGTCGGCGATCTTCGCTGGCCCCGCCTTAAGGGCGCCGGTGATCTGGTCGATGCGGTCCTGGCGGTGGTCGAGGTAGGCGGCGATGAAGGCGTCGACCTCGCGGACCGGCGGGCCGTGGGTGGGCCAAAGGGTGGCGAAACCGCGGGCGCGGATCACGCCCAGGCTGGCCAGGTAGTCGGTCATGTCGCCGTCGGGCGGGGTGATGACCGTGGTCGACCAGCCCATGATGTGGTCGCCGGTGAAGCAGGCGTTCTCCTCGGGCAGGGCGTAGCAGAGGTGGTTGGAGGTGTGGCCGGGGGTGGGGATCGCTTCCAGGGTCCAGCCGGGCCCCGAGACCTGGCCGCCGCCGCACAGGCTGACGTCCGGCCGGAAGCCGAAATCGTGGTCGGCCTCCATCCTCACCCCGCCGTCGTCCACGGTGTGGTGCGCCACCGCGCAGCCGTAGATCGGCGCGCCGGTCTTTTCCTTCAGCGGCCCGGCCAGGGGCGAGTGGTCGGAGTGGTGGTGGGTGATGACGATGTGGCTGATCCGTTCGCCTTCGACGGCGGCCAGGATGGCGGCGAGGTGCGCCGGATCGTCAGGGCCGGGGTCGATGACCGCCACCTCGCCGCGGCCGACGATGTAGGTGCCGGTGCCGGTGAAGGTGAAGGGGCCGGGGTTGTCGGCGATCACCCGGCGGATCAGGGGCGAGACCTGGTCGACGCGGCCGTACTCGAACTCGATCTTGCGGACGTAGGGGATGCCCACCGGATCAGCCGCCCAGCACGGCGGCGAGGTCGTAGCCGGCGGCGCGGCCGAGGCCGATCAGCTCGGTGCGGCTGCGCAGCCCGCTCTCGGCCTGGCTCAGCGACCAGGTGATGATCGAGCGCGTGCCGGAGCGGCAGTAGGCCAGCACCGGCGTGGCGGCCTCGGCCAGCACCTTGCCGGTGGTCTCCACCTGCTCGGGCGTCGGGCCGCCGCGCACCGGGATGTGGAAATAGGCCAGGCCCGCCTGGGCGGCGGCGGCCTCGATCTGGTGGCCGGAGGGCTGGTCGGGCGCCTCGCCGTCCGGGCGGTTGTTGATGATCGTCTTGAAGCCGGCCTGGGCGGCGGCCTCGACGTCGGCGACGCTGATCTGCGGGCTGACGGAGATCTCATCGGTGACGTGTCGGAAATCGCTCATCTCAGCCTCTGCGGGCGGGGAGGGGGGTGGTTCGTTGACATCATCGGGGGCGGGTGGAAGTTTCGCAACGGCCGGCTTCGAAAAGGCCGTCCGCGTGAAGGCCCGTCGCCATGTTCCGCTTCATCGGCCGGCGCCTGCTGGTGGCGATCCCGACGCTGTTCCTGGTGGTGACGCTGGCCTTCTTCATGATGCGCGCGGCGCCCGGCAGCCCCTTCGACCTGGACCGCAAGCTGTCCCCGGAGATCGAGCGGAACGTCAGGGCCAAGTACGGCATGAACCGGCCGATCGGGGTGCAGTACCTGGCCTACGTCGGCGGCGTGCTGCGCGGCGATCTCGGGCCGTCGCTCCGATATAAGGACAAGTCGGTCCTGCAGATCCTCAAGGAGAACTATCCGGTCAGCCTGGCGCTCGGGCTCTCGGCGATCCTGCTGGCGGCGGTGACGGGGGTCAGCCTTGGGGTGCTGGCGGCGCTCCGGCAGAACCGCAGCGTCGACCACGCGGTGATGGCGGTGGCGATCCTGGGGGTCTGCGTGCCGACCTTCGTGACCGCGCCGCTGCTGGTGCTGGCCTTCGCCTCCAAGCTGGGCTGGCTGCCGACCGCCGGTTGGAACTACGGCGCCTGGCCCAATCTGGTGCTGCCGGTGGTGGTGCTGGCCCTGCCGCAGGTGGCGATCATCTCGCGGCTGACCCGGGCCGGGATGATCGAGGTGCTGCGCTCCAACTCTGTGCGCACCGCGCGCGCCAAGGGGCTGCCGGAGCACCGCATCGTCACCCACCATGCCCTGCGGGCCGCGATCCTGCCGCTGGTCAGCTACCTGGGGCCGGCCTGCGCGGGCCTGCTCACCGGCTCGCTGGTGGTGGAGCGGATCTTCAACCTGCCGGGGCTCGGCAAGTTCTTCGTGATCAGCGCCCTGCAGCGCGACTACCCCGTGGTGATGGGCATGGTGATCGTCTACGCCGCCCTGATCCTGGCGCTGAACCTCGCCGCGGACCTGATCCAGGCGGCGCTCGACCCGCGGGTGAGGCTGGGATGAGCGCGGCCCTCATGACCCCCGCCGTGCGCGGCCGCAGCCTGTGGGACGACGCGCGGCGCAGGCTCTCGCGCAACCGCGCGGCGGTGGCGGGGATGGCGGTGCTGGCGTTGCTGGTGCTGGCCGCGGGGGTCGGACCCTGGCTCAGCCCCTACGCCTATGACCAGGTCAACAAGACCGACGTCTGGCTTGGGCCGCTGCGGCACGGCCACCTCTTGGGGACCGACGCCCTGGGCCGCGACCTGATGGTCCGGCTCCTGATGGGCCTGCGGGTCTCCCTGGCGATCGGCTTGGTGGCCACGGCGGTGTCACTGGTGATCGGGGTGGCGTGGGGGGCGATAGCCGGCTTCGTCGGCGGACGGACCGACGAGGCGATGATGCGCATCGTCGACGTGCTCTATTCCCTGCCGTTCATCTTCTTCGTGATCCTCCTGATGGTGGCGTTCGGGTCGAACTTCATCCTGATCTTCGTGGCGATCGGGGCGGTGGAGTGGCTGACCATGAGCCGGATCGTGCGCGGCCAGACGCTGACCCTGAAGCAGGCGGCGTTTGTCGAGGCGGCGCGGGCGGCGGGCTTGAGCCAGGGCGCGATCATCGTCCGGCACATCGTGCCCAACCTCTTGGGCCCGGTGGTGGTCTATGTGACCCTGACCATCCCGGCGGTGATCCTGGCGGAGAGCTTCCTGAGCTTCCTAGGCCTGGGCGTGCAGCCGCCGATGGCCTCGCTTGGCACGCTGATCGCCACCGGCGCGGCGGACATGGAGCTGGCGCCCTGGCTGCTGATCTTCCCCTCGGGCGTGATGATCGTAACCCTGATGAGCTTCAACTTCATCGGTGACGGCCTGCGCGACGCCATCGACCCACGTGACCGTTGAGACATCTGACGCCGGCGCCGAATCCGGCCTTTTGGCGCCCCTGCGCGGCCGATAGGCGGTCAAGCGCGCGGGAATTGTGGCGGCTGGAGGAGCAGATTTGCCCTTTTCACCCGCTGGCACGCGGCAATCTGTGACCATAAAGCGACAGGGTCGCGGTCGAAACATTGCAGCCTCTTAATGTGCGTTGACCCTCGATTGGTTACCCCCGTAACTCCACCGTAACCGGGGCCTTGGGGCCTCCGGGTTCGACTTTTGTTGGGGAGCTGGCCCGCTTTCGCCTCTGGCCTGGCGGGCAGCTGGAGGATGTAGACCTTGAAAATCACGCCCACTCGGGAGCGCCTATTGGCCTCCTCGATGATCTGCGGTGTCGCCCTGCTCGGGCTCTCCGCGACCCAGGCTTCGGCCCAGGCAACCACCGCAACCAACACTGGAGCCCAGGTTTCGGAAATCGTCGTCACCGGTTCGCGCATTCCGCAGCCGAACCTGACGAGCGTCAGCCCGCTCTCCGTGGTCAACAGCCAGGAGGTCAAGCTCCAGGGTGCGACCGCCATCGAAAGCGTGCTGCAGAACCTCCCGTCGGTGGTTCCGGAGTTCAACCAGGGCGTCGACAACGGCGCGACCGGCACCGCCACGGTGTCGCTGCGCGGCCTGTCGTCCAAGCGCACCCTGGTGCTGGTCAATGGCTACCGGCTGATGCCGGGCGACCCGATCGTCCCCACCCCTGACCTGAACAACATCCCGGCCGCTCTGGTTGAGCGCGTCGAAGTGGTCACCGGCGGCGCCTCGGCCGTGTACGGATCCGACGCTGTCGCCGGCGTCGTGAACTTCATCCTGAACAAGGACTTCGAAGGCTTCCGGGTCGATTCGACCTACGGCTTCGCGGTCCACAACAACGACGACAGCGCCGCACGCCAGAACGTCACCAACTTCAACCGGACCGCCGCGGCCTCCAACCAGATCCCGCTCGCCGACGATGAACTCGACGCGAAGACCTGGGACATCACGGCGATCATCGGCACCAACGCGCCGGACGGTAAGGGCAACATCACCGCCTACGCGTCCTACCGTCGGATCGAACCGCTTCCCCAGAGCCGCCGCGACGCCGGCGCCTGCGGCATCTCGACCAGCTCGCCGACCGGCGACAACGTCTACGACACCCACATCTGCCAAGGCTCGAGCAACTCGGCGTTCGGCCACTTCGCCACCCTGCACGGCGGCGCGACGGGCGGCCCGGCCACGCTGGCCGACAACCCGAACGGCACCAACACCTTCGTGCCCTTCACCGGCGCCCTGGCGTTCAACTTCGGCCCGTTCAACTACTACCAGCAGGACGACGAGCGTTACACGGCCGGCTACTTCGCCCACTATGAAGTCACGCCGCAGGTTGACGTCTATTCGGACCTGATGTTCGCCGATGACCGCCAGCGCACGCAGGCGGCGGGTTCGGGCCTGTTCACCAACAGCGGCCCGGTCTACCAGATCAGCTGTAACAACCCCTTCATGTCGGCCTCGCAAGCGGCCGCGCTCTGCGGTGCGCAGACGACGGGCCTCACGGCCCCGCTGACCATCGGCTATCGGTTCTCGGCCCTGCCGCGCCTCACCGACATCCAGCACACCGCCTACTCGATCAGCCTGGGCGCCCGCGGCAAGCTCAGCGACGACTGGACCTACGACCTGCACGCCCAGTACGGCGACACGCTCTATCAGCAGACGCTGACCGGCGACGTCTCCATCCGCAAGCTCAACCAGGCGCTGAACGCCGTGGCCGGCCCCAACGGCCCGGTCTGCGTCAACGCCACCGGCGGCTGCGTGCCGATCAACATCTTCACGGCCCTGGACTCCAGCCTGACGCCGGCGGCGCTCAGCTTCGTGGAAGACGCCGGCTTCAAGCGCGGCAGCGTCAGCGAGCGGATCGTCAGCTTCAACGTCACCGGCGACCTCGCCAAGTACCTGAAGTCGCCCTGGGCGAATGACGGCGTGGGCGTGAACCTCGGCACCGAGTACCGGTCCGAGCGCCTGTCCCTCGAAGTCAGCTCGAACTACGGCACGGGCGACCTGTCCGGTAGCGGCGGCGCCAACCCGCCCGGCTCCGGCGGCTTCGACGTCTACGAACTGTTCGGTGAAGCGCGCGTCCCGCTGGTGCAGGACATGCCCTTCATCCAGGACCTGTCGCTGGAACTCGGCTACCGCTTCGCCGACTACAGCAGCTCGGGCACGGCCGACGCCTACAAGATCTCCGGCGACTGGTCGATCACTCCGGACATCCGGCTGCGTGGCGGCTTCAACCGCGCGGTGCGGGCGCCGAACATCACGGAACTGTTCACGCCGCAAACCGTCGGCCTGGGTTCGTTCAACGATCCCTGCGCCGGCACCCGGCCCGCCGCGAACTGCGCGCGGACCTTCACGAACGCGGCCCTGGCGGCCCAATTCCTGGGCAACGTCCCGACCTGCGCGGCCGCCCAGTGCAGCCAGCTGCTCGGTGGTAACCCGAACCTGAAGCCGGAAGAGGCCGACACCTATACGGTCGGCTTCGTCACGACCCCGCGCTTCCTGCCGGGCTTCAACGCCAGCGTCGACTACTTCAACATCAAGATCACCAACCCGATCGTCCCGGGCATCGGCGGCGCCCTGATCCTGTCGCAGTGCCTCACGGCCAACCAGTTCTGCTCGAGCATCCACCGCGATCCGACCAACGGCTCGCTGTTCGGCATCACCACGGCCAACGGCTACGTGATCAACACCGAGGTGAACTCCGGTTCGATCAAGACCTCGGGCGTCGATTTCACCGCCAACTACCGCTACAACCTCGGTGACTGGGGTGGCCTGGCGTTCCAATACCTGGGCACCTACACCCAGCACTTCATCACCGAGCCGGTCGCCGGGCTTGGCAGTTATGACTGCGCCGGCTTCTACGGGGTGGTCTGCGGCGAGCCCGTGCCGAAGTACAAGAGCCAGGCCCGCGTGACCTGGACCACGCCGTGGCAGAGCCTGCAGGTCTCCGCGAACTGGCGGTACCTGGGTTCGGTCAAGCTCGACCTGAACCAATCGAACGATCCGTTCCTCGCGGCCTTCGGACCCGGCGTGACGGACCCGGCGGACGCCAAGATCTCGGCCTTCAGCTACTTCGACCTGGCCGCGACCTACCGGATCAAGGACACCACCTTCCGGGTCGGCGTGAACAACGTGTTCGACAAGAACCCGCCGATCGTCGACGCCAACACGCTCGGCATCGCCGGGACGGCCAGCTTCGGCAACGGCAACACCTTCCCGGGTGTCTACGACGCCATCGGCCGGACGGTGTTCGTCGGTCTGACGGCCGACTTCTAAGTCCGCCCCGTTTCGGGCTAATAGAGACGGCGGCCCGCACGGGCCGCCGTCTTCTTTTTTGGGCCATCGCCTTGAGCCAAGAGCCACCTGCGCGATCTCCCGCCGCCGCCGAGCGGGCGCGCGACCTGAACCGCGAGGCCATGGCCGCGATGTCCCGCCGCGACCTCGCCGGCGCCAAGGCGCGGCTCGAAGAGGCGCTCCGGCTGTCCGACCAAGACGCCTCGCTCTGGATCAACATGGCCGCCTGCGAGCGCGCCCTTGGCGAACCGGAGGCGGCGCTGACCGCGGTGGAAGGCGCCCTGGCGCTCGACGCCCGCAACTTCATGGCCCTCTTGATGAAGGCCTCGCTACTCGAGCGGCTCGGGCGCCTGCGCCAGGCCGCGGGCGCCTATGGGGTGGCGCTCACCCAGGCCCCGCCGGAGGATCGCCTGGACGCGGCCACCCGCCAGGCCCTGCGGCACGCCCGCGACGTCAATGGCCGCCATCGGGCGGAGCTGCAGGCGTTCATCCACGCCGAGATGGCCGACACGCTCTCCCAGACGGCGTCGGCGGAAACCCGGCGGCTGCAGGCCTTCGCCGACATGCTGGTCGGCGTGCGGCGCAACTACCGGCAGCAGCCGGTCGACTTCTTCTATCCCGGCATGCCGGCGATCGAGTTCTACGACCGCGAGCACTTCCCCTGGCTCCCGGAGCTGGAGGCGCGCACCGAGGTCATCCGCGAGGAACTGCAGTCAGCGCTGGCCCTCGATGCCGGACGCTTCACGCCCTACATCAAATATTCCGAGAACGTGCCGCTCGACCAATGGGCGGAGCTCAACCACTCGTCGCGGTGGAGCGCTTTCCACCTGATCGAATTCGGCGCGCCGCAGGAAGCCGCCTGCGCCCGCTGCCCCAAGACCATGGCGGCGATCTCGGCCTTGCCGCAGCCGCAGATCCCCGGCCGCTCGCCGGCGGCCATGTTCTCGCAGCTGCAGCCGCGCACCCGCATTCCGCCGCACACCGGCGTGGCCAACGTCCGGCTGGTCATGCATCTGCCGCTGATCGTGCCGCCCGGCTGCGGCTTCCGCGTGGGCAATGAGAGCCGCGAATGGACGGTCGGCGAGGGGTGGGTGTTCGACGACACCATCGAGCACGAGGCCTGGAACGAGTCCGACCAGCCGCGGGTGATCCTGATCTGCGACGTCTGGAGCCCGTTCCTGTCGGAGATCGAGCGCGACGGGATCGCGCGCGTGATGAGCGCCATGGACCGGTTCAGCGAAACCGTCCCGGCCGGCGGCGTCTGATCGTCGCGGCGCGGACTGCAAGACATTGATTAGGATAGTGAAGTGACCATGCCGACCGCCACAGCCGCATCCGCCGCCCAACTGCAGGCTGTCCAGGACGCGCTCAGCCGGCAGGATGTCGAGCGCGCCGTCGACCTCGCCGACCAGGCGCTGGCCCGCGGCGAGATCCATCCGCTGTTCCTGAACCTGGCCGCCCACCGGCTGCAGCAGCAGGGCCGCATCGGGGCGGCGCTGGACCTCCTGCACAAGGCGCTGGATATCGATCCGAACGACCCCTACGTGCTCAACAGCATCGGCAACTGCTTCACCCAGATCGGCGTCGCCGACCAGGCGCTGCTGGCCTTCCAAAGCGCGCTCTCGGTGATGCCGGACTTCGCCCAGGCGCATCACGGCGTCGGTCTGGCCCTGGCGGTGCTCGGCGACCGCAAGACCGCCTACCGCGCGCATCGCCAGGCGGCCCTGCTGGCGCCCGACTTCGCCGACCCGGTCGGCGCCCTGGCGGCGATGTTCGTCGAGGACGATGACGCCGCTCAAGCGCGCGAACACGCCCAGCGCGCCTTGGCGCTGGATGCGCGCCAGAACGCGGCCGTGCTGGCGCTCGCCACCCTGGATGTCAGGGAGGGGGCCAACGAGGCGGCGCTCCGGCGGCTCGACGACCGGCTGGCGGCGGGCGGCCTGCCGGCCCTGCACGCCGCCTCGATGCTGCGCCTGCGCGCCGACGCCCTCGACGCCCTCGACCGACCCACCGAGGCCATGGCGGCCTACGCCGCGGCCAACGGCAAATTGCGCGAGGCCTATTCGCCCGACAGCGACCTCGCCCCGGAGCTCGGCGTGGAGCGGGCCGAGCGGCTGCTGCGCTTCTTCGATCGCGCCGCGCGTTCCGATTGGACCGCGGCGCCGAGCGCGCGGCGCACCGGCGCCGGCGAGCGCGGACACGTGTTCCTGGTCGGCTTCCCGCGCTCCGGGACCACCCTGCTGGAGCAGGTGCTGGCCAGCCATCCGGCGGTCGTCGCCCTGGAGGAAAAGCCGACCCTGCAACCGGCGATCAGCGAATTCTTCGCCGACGACGCCGGCCTGGACCGTCTCGCCACCCTGTCGGCGGAGGCGGCGGACAGCCACCGCGAGACCTATTGGGCGCGGGTCCGCGAGTTCGGCGTCGATCCGACGGACAAGGTGTTCGTCGACAAGATGCCGCTCAACACCCTCAACCTGCCGCTGGTCGCCAAGCTGTTCCCGGACGCCACGGTGATCCTGGCGATCCGCGACCCGCGCGATGTGGTGGCGAGCTGTTTCCGCCGGCGCTTCAAGGCCAATGCCCTGGTCATCGAGTTCACCGACCTGGAGCGCACGGCCCGGCTCTACGACGGCACGATGCGTCTGGCCCAGGTCTATCGGAAGCTGCTGGCGCTGCCGGTCTACGAGCATCGCCATGAGCGGCTGGTCGAGGCGTTCGACGAGCAGGCCCGCGCCCTGTGCGCCTTCCTGGACCTGCCGTGGGACAAGGCGGTGCACGACTTCGTCGAGACCGCCAACCGCCGCGACATCCGCACGCCGAGCGCCGCCCAGGTGCGGCGGGGCATCTATCAGGAGAGCATCGGCCAGTGGCGGCGCTACGGCGAGAGCCTGGCGGTTGTCCGGCCCATCCTGGCGCCCTGGGTAGCCGAGTTCGGCTACCCGGAGGCCTAGACCCTTCCTGGTTCAGGTGGGATGACCTGAACCAGATGAGAAGGGTCCATCTTCTATAGTTTAGAGCGCGTCGGGCGGCGAAAGCGGTATCCACTTTCGCCTGACGCGCTCTAGAACCTACGGCCTATTCGTCCCGATGGACCTTGATGTTCGCCTGGCCGTCGACGCTCATCTTGAAGCTGCCGAGCGCCGCCTTGTTGATGACCACCTTCGATCCGGCGTGGGGATCGCGGTTGAGCTCGCCGGCGATCTGACGCCAGACGGCGCCATCCTCCAGCACGACGGTCCAGTGGCCGTAGGCGTCGGCCCGGGCGCTCTTCACGACGCCTTGCAGCTGGTCCATCTCGCCGGAATTCAGCGCCCGGCTGATGAAGTCCAGGCTCGGCAGGCTGAGGCCGAACGCCTCGCGATGGGCCTCGCGGGCCTGGGCCTTGTCGATCACCACGATGTCGCCCTTGGCCTCGGCCTCGCCCATCCGCGAGGCGGCCGCGTCATAGCAGGCCAGGCGCTGGGTGTTGTCGGTGACGCTGCGGCAGTCGAGCACCGACTGGAAGGCCGCGGCGCGGTCGTGGTCCTTGTCCTTGGCGGCGGCGAAGCCCGGCAGGGCCAGGGACAGGGCGGCGGTCGCGGCGGCGGCGAGGCGGGCAGGGCGGCGAAGAGGATGCATGGCGGCTTCCTGAATTCCTTGAACGATGTCTTGCGTCGTCATGGCCGCGCTCGGCCAGGACTCGCCCCCTCAGGCAAGGGGAGTCTGCCACGAACCCGGCTTGGCTGTCGCGGCCCGAGCCCTTCCCTCTCACGATGAATCATCGTGAGAGGGCAAGAAGGGCTCTTCATGTAGAGCGACGACCCTGTTCACCCCGGTTGGCTTGATTCAAGCCAACCGGGACAGGGTCTAGTGCAGGCGGTCGGGCGACAGCACCATGCCGCCGCCATTGGCCCGCACGCGGGTCTCGGCGACCTGGTCGAGGATCCCTTGGGCGCGCGGATCGCCGAGCACCCAGGCGGCGGCCGCCAGGGTCTTCGCCGAGGTGGCCGAGACGCCCAAGAGCTTCTGGATGGCCTCCACCGCCGAGGCGTTGGGGGTCATGCGACGCAGGTGCGGCTCGCCGGAAAGGCCGGCCAGCGACTGGGCCTTGGCCACCGCGTCGTAGAAGCCGCCCACCTGGTCGACGAGGCCGAGATCCTTGGCCTGGACGCCGGTCCAGACGTGGCCCTTGGCGATCTCGCGCACCCGGTCGGGCGAGAGCTTGCGGCCCTCCGCGACCCGGGCGACGAAGTTGTCGTAGATGTGGTCCATCCAGCGGGAGAGGGCGGCGCGTTGCGCCGGGGTGAACTCCTGGCCCAGGCTGAAGGCGTCGGCGTATGGGCCGCCGACCGAGAGGTGGCGGGCGTCGACGCCGAACTTGCCCAGCGCCTCGCCGACCGCGAACTTGCCGCCGTACACCCCGATCGAGCCGGTCAGGGTCGAGGGCTCGGCGACGATGGCCGAGGCTTCCGAAGCGACCCAATAGCCGCCGGACGCGCCGTAGGTCCCCATGGAGACCACTACCGGCTTGCCGGCCGCCTTGGCGGCGCGCACGGCGTCGAGGATCTGCTCCGAGGCGGTGTCGGAGCCGCCGGGCGAATCCAGGCGGAAGACGATGGCCTTCACATCCTTGGCCTTGGCGGCCTGGTAGAAGGCGTCGGAGAGGTCGTCGGAGTGGATCGACGAGCCGCCGCTGAACGGGCTGCGCGCGCCGTCGGCGCCGGTGACGATGTCGCCCTCGGCCTCGATCACCGCGATGTTTCCACTGGCGGCCTGGCTGCGGGCATGGCGGCTGCGGGCGAAGTCGTCGAAGTCGATCAGCTCGGCGTCGGCGCCGGCCCGTTTCAGGAGGTCGTTCTGCGCTTCGTGCAGCTGGGCCACGCGGTCCACCAGGTGGTGCGCCTGGGCCTCGTCGGCGAGATAGGGGCCGGCCTCGAGGCTGGACTTCAGCGCCGCCGGATCGAGCTTGCGGTCGGCGGCCGCGGCGCCCACGTCGGTGGCGTAGACCGAGCCCATCCACGACAGCTCGGCCTGGCGGTGGGCCGGGGTGTAGTCGTCGTAGAGGTAGCCGTTGACCGCGTTCTTGAACTCGTAGCGCTGCTCGTAGTCGGCCTTGACGCCGTACTTGTCGAAGGCCCGTTTGAAGAACATGTCCTCGTTCGAGATGCCGGTCACCTGGAACGAGGCGCCGGGCTGCAGCCACAGCTGGTCGGCCGAGGCGCCCAGCATGTAGGTCGCGGTCACCGCGCCCGAGGGATAGAGGCCCTGGCTGAAGGCGATCACCGGCTTGCCGGAGGCGCGGAAGTGCTTGATGGCCAGCCTGAGCTCATCGGCCACGCCGGGCTCCATCCCGTCCTCGGGCAGGCGGATCAGCAGGCCCTTGACGCGCTCGTCGTCCTCGGCCCGGCGCAGGGTCTCGATGATCGACATCACCGAGAGCGAGCGGCGGCCGATGCCGGCCAGCGGGCCCTGCGGCGACTGGTCGGTGATCGGGTCACGCAGGTCGAGCTGCAGCACCGCGCGGGCCGGCAGCGGCCCCGGACTGGCGGCGTTGGCGGCCATGGCGACCAGCACGAACGGCACGCCGATCAGGAAGATCAGCAGGCCCGCGAAGACCCCTGCGGCCGTGATCAGGAACTGTTTCATCTCTAGGGGAATCCGGCGTCGCTCGGCCCCGGCTTCGCACGTTCTGCGAGGCGCGGAAAGATGGGTCTTCAGCGGAGCTTCTCAGGCGGCCTAAGCCAACGCCGCGTAACGGTGTAAGCTCAGCCATGGGCGACGACGAAGCGCCGGGCTGAGGGAGGACGACCATGATCATCGCGAGCTGCTCATCGCGCGCCGCAGGCTTACGCGTGAGCCTGACGCTGGCCGCCTGCCTGGCGGTGGGGCCGCTGGCCGCCAGAGCCGAGACGGCGGCCTACCATGCGCCGCGCAACGGCTCCGGGCAGCCGGATCTCGCCGGCTACTGGTCCAACGCGACGCTGACGCCCCTCGTGCGCGAGGCCAAGTACGGTGAGCGGCTGGTGCTGACGCCGGCCGAGACCAAGGCGCTGGAGAACGAGGAGCAGGTCGAGATCGCGGCCGGCAACAAGGCGACCGACCCGAACGCGCCGGTCAACGCGCCGAACGGGCTGGAGCTGAAGCCGATCTTCGCCTTGGCCGGCGGCGACGTGGGTGGCTACAACCGCGGCTGGCTCGATCCCGGCCACACGGTGATGCGGGTGGCGGGCCAGCCGCGGAGCTCGCTGATCACCACCAAGGACGGCCGCATCCCGCCGCGGAAGACGAGAGCGGACATGGCCGCGGGGTATTATTCCGGCGGCGGCGAGGGCAGCCGCGACCCGCTGGGCTCGTTCGACAATGTGGAGAACCGGCCGCTCAGCGAGCGCTGCATCATGTTCGGCAACAACGTCGGGCCGCCCATGCTGCCGAACGGCTTCTACAACAACGACTATTACATCGTGCAGACCAAGGACGCCGTGGCGATCCAGGTCGAGATGGTGCACGACACGCGGATCGTCCGGCTGCATTCGCAGCATCGGACCGACGACGTGCGGCCCTGGTTCGGCGATTCCATCGGCTGGTGGGATGGCGACACCCTGGTGGTGGAGACCGACCACTTCCCGCAGAAGCAGGCCTTCCAGGGCGCCTGGAAGGACCTGACGGTCACCGAGCGGTTCACCCGGGTCGCCAAGGACCGGCTGCGCTACCAGTTCACGGTGAGCTCGCCCAGCTCATGGGACCAGCCGTGGGGTGGGGAGTACGAGTTCTCGCCGCTGAAGGGGGTGATCTACGAATACGCCTGCAACGAGGGCAACTACGCCCTGCCTGGCGTCCTGGCCGGCGCGCGGCGGGCCGAGCAGCAACACGCGGCCGCGGCGGGCGGCCAGGGCGGGGACAGGTAGCGGGCGTCAGCCCCAAGGCGGCTAGGCCATCGCCGCCTGGGGGGCGATCACCGCCTCTGCGAACCGCTCCATCTCCTCGTACTGCGGGCTCATCTGCAGCAGCAGGAGGTCGACGCCGGCCGCCTCGTAGGCGGCGATGCGCTCGCGGATCTGGGCGGCGGTGCCCACCAGGTTCGGGCGCAGGCCGCGGTTGGAGACGGAATACTCCTGCAGCTTCATCTCCCGCTCCAGCTGGGTGCCGGAGAGCCACTGGTCGAAGTTGGCGAAGCCGGGGGCGTTGGGATCGAGGGTGGTGATCCGCGCCACCTCGGCGCGGGCCTCCTCCTCGGTGTCGCGGACGATGGCGTAGGCGGCCATGCCGAAGGTCATCGCGGGCTTGCCGACCAGGGCCCGGCGGGCCTTCATGTCGGCGACCTTCTCGGCGATCACCGCGGCCTCGTCGCCGTGCATGACGTAGGCGTCGCACTGGGTGGCGATCATGGTCTTGGCGGCCTCGGATTCGCCGCCGGCGTAGATCACCGGCTTCTTCACCGGCTTCGGCTCGCAGATCGCGTCCTTCAGCTGGTAGCGCTGGCCGTCGTAGGTGAACTTCGGCTCGCGCCACAGGCCGTCGACCACGTCCAGCCATTCCGAGGTGCGGCCATAGCGGTCGTCGTGCTGGTCGAACTGCAGGCCGTAGCTGACAGCTTCCTCCTGCCACCACGATGAGACGACGTTGAGCGCCAGGCGGCCGTTCGAGATGTTGTCGATGTTGGCCGCCTGCTTGGCCAGTAGCGCCGGCTGGTGGAAGTTGGGCCGGACCGCCACCATCAGCTCCAGCTTCTCGGTCACGGCGGCCAGCGCCGCGGCCGTCGACCAGGCGTCGAGCGCCGGCTGGTCGGTCCCCTTGATGTCGTTGAGGTTGAGCTCGGCCACCAGGGTCAGGTCGTAGCCGATCTGCTCGGCGCGCTGGCAGAGCCTTCTGGTATAGTCCCAGGTGGCGGCCATGCCCTCGTCGGGGACGTTGCGCAGCCAGCCGCCGAACACCGGGGTCCAGAAGCCGTACCTCATGCCGCGGCCCCTTCGCGCTTGCGGGCGCGGGCGCCGATCTCGCGGAGCAGGTAGTCGATCAGTTTCTCGTGCGGGTCCCAGCCCAGCACCTCCAGCGGCTTGGCGACGAAGTTGGACATGGCGTTGAGGTCGTAGAATCGGGGCGTCCCGTCGCGGTCGTCGACCATGTATTCGATGCCGCCCACGTCGAGGCCGCTCATCACGGCGACCTTTTCCACCGCGCGGACGATCTCCGGCGGCGGCTTGAACTCGGAGATGGTGATGGTCGGCTTGTCGACCATGCAGACGTCGGCC
Source organism: Phenylobacterium sp. (assembly GCA_004799545.1). Classification (GTDB taxonomy): domain Bacteria; phylum Pseudomonadota; class Alphaproteobacteria; order Caulobacterales; family Caulobacteraceae; genus Phenylobacterium. Next base: position 147,757 of record SSMU01000005.1, on the reverse strand, counting down.
GGGCAGAGGTCGAAGGTCGAGCCCGCGCCGTCGAGGGCGAGCGCATAGATGAGCTTGCCGTCCAGCACCTCGCAGCGCAGCACGCGGGCGTCGCGGGCCGGGACGTATTCCTGCACCAGGGCCACGCCATCGACGCCCACCGGGGTCAGCTTGTCGGCGACCGCGGCCGCCAGCTCCTCGGGCGTGTCGTAGCGGATCATGCCGGTCCCGGAGCCGCCGACGTTGACCTTGACCATCACCGGATAGCCGACCTCGGCGGCCAGCCGCGGCACGTCGGCGCGGCGGTGGGCGACGCGGGTCGCCGGGATCGCGAGGCCGGCCTTGGTGAACAGGCTGAGCTGGCGGGCCTTGTTGGTGTCGTAGGCCAGGACGTCCGGCCCGTTGATCACCCGCGCGCCCAGCATCCGCCAGTGGTCGAGCGCCGCCAGGCTGTAGAACAGGGCGTGCTCCTCCTGGCGCAGGAAGGACGACATGGCCAGGCGGTTGAGGATCACCGGGGCCGGCGGATGCGGATCGGCGGGATCGAAGGTGTGGTCCTGGATCGGGATGGCGGTCCAGTCGAGGCCGCGCCGGTCGAGGGCGGCGAACAGCGCCTCGAACCACTGCGGATGCTCGTAGAAGACGGCGAGATCGGCCAAGGCGGAACTCCGGCAATGTGGCGTGGCGACGTCGGGATCGCCAATAGCACATGAGCCGGCCGACGCATCCTCCGAGCGGCTATTGCGCCTGGCGAAACTTCGCGACCTGTTTGGCGGTGATCGACGAGGGCGTGGAGCCGAAGCGCGCCGTCACATAGTTGGCCACCGCGGCTATCTCGTCGTCGGAATAGGTCCTGCCGAACGCCGGCATGACCACCGCCCCGTTTGGCGTTTCGCGACGCGCCCCGGAGATGACGATCTGCGCCACGTTGATCGCCGTAGGGTCGTTGACCGCCCGGTTCCCGGTGAGGGTGGCGAGATCGGTCAGCGGGCTCACCCCAGACCAGCCGTGGCAGCTGGCGCAGGCGCCCTCGAACACCTGCCGGCCACGCGGATTGGCGGCGCCGGCGGCCATCTGCTTGGGCATCTCCGAGGCGGCCTCGGCCTTGGGCGCCGGCAGGTCCGGGGTGTGGATCGCCGGCACGCTCCGCAGATAGGCGACCAGCGCGCGGGTGTCGCCGGGCGTCAGGTTGCTCAGGCTGAGGTCGACCGCCTCGGCCATCGGGCCGCCGGCCGAGCCGTGGCCGGCGGCGTGGCCGGCGTGCAGGTATTCGGCGATCTCGTCGTCGGTCCAGCTGCCGACCCCGGACGAGCGGTCGGCTGTGATGTTGTAGGCGCGCCAGCCCGCGGTCACCGCGCCGCCGAACTTGCGCCGATTGTCCAGCGCCTGGGCCAGGTTGCGCGCCGTGTGGCAGTCGCCGCAATGGGCGAGGGCCTCGGCCAGATAGGCGCCCCGGTTCCACTCCGGACTGCGGTCGGCGCGCGGCTGGAACCTGTGGTCCGGGTTGTAGATCAGGCTCCAGACGGCCATCAGCGGCCGATGGTTGAACGGGAACGCCAGCGCGTCGGGCGGCGCGACCGCATGGGTCGGCGGCAGGCTGAAGAGATAGGCCTTGATCGCCAGGACGTCGTCGTCGCTCATCAAGGTGTAGGCTTCGTACGGGAAGGAGGGGTAGAGCCGCTCCCCGTCCTTGGCGATCCCCTTGTGCACCGCGCGCAGGAAGTCGGCGTCGCTCCAGGTCCCGAGCCCGGTCGCCCGGTCGGGGGTGATGTTCGGCGAATACATGGTCCCGAACGGCGTCTTGAAGGGCCGGCCGCCGGCGTAGGGCGCCCCGCCTTCCACCGTGTGGCAGGCTTCGCAGTCGGCGGCCTTGGCGAGGTAGCGGCCGCGGGTGATCGGATCGGCGGCGCGCAGTTCGGCGGGAACGCCGGTGGGGCTGGCCCCGGCATAGCTGGCGAGCGGCACGGGCTTGCCGCCGGCGAAGCTCATGGCCGGCGACGGCAGCAACAGCCAGGCGGCGATCCCGACGGCGACGACGATCACCGCCACGACGGTCAGGGCGGTCCAGCGGGCGGGGGTCATGCGCGGCCTCCCCGGGCGAGCAGGCTGCGGTCGACCGGCATGCGCCGCAGCGCCACGCCGGTCGCGGCGTAGATCGCGTTGCGCAGCGCCGGGATCGAGGCGGTGACGCCCGTCTCGCCGATGCCGCCCGGCGCCTCGCCGCTCTTGATCAGATGCACCGCGATCGGCGGCGTCTGGTCGATGCGCAACATCCGGTAGTCGTGGAAGTTGCTCTGCTGCACACGGCCCTTGTCGAGGGTGATCTCGCCGTAGAGCGCCGCCGTCAGGCCGAAGATCAGCCCGCCCTGCAGCTGCGCCATGATGGTGTCGGGATTGACCGCGATGCCGGTGTCGACCGCGGTGTTGATCCGCTTCAGCAGGATCTCGCCTGCCTCGTCGACCTCGGCCTCGACCACCGTGGCGATGAAGCTCGCGAACGAGACCTGGACCGCGACGCCGCGGCCGGTGCGGGCCGGCAGCGGACTGCCCCAGCCGGCCTTGTCGGCGACCAGGTCGAGCGCCGCCAGCAGCCTGGGCGTCTTGTCGAGGTTGGCGCGGCGGAAGGCCACCGGGTCCTTGCCGGCCTTCTTGGCCAGCTCGTCGATGAAGCTCTCGATGGCGAAGACGTTGTTGTTCGGCCCCACCCCGCGCCAGAAGCCGGTGGTCACCCCCGGCGGCTCGTCGCGGACATATTCCACCCGCAGGTGCGGGATGTCGTAGGGCACGTCGACCGCGCTATCGACCGCGTCGAAGTCGACGTCCTTGGTGTAGGCCGGCGGCAGCCAGCGCGCGACCACCGAGGACCCGGTGATCCGGTGCTTCCAGCCGACGATCTTGTCGCCGGAAAGCTTGGCCCACAGCAGGTCGCGATAGACCGGGCGGTAGACGTCCTGGCGGACGTCCTCCTCGCGGGTCCAGACCACCTTCACCGGCCCGTCGACCTTTTGGGCGATGCGGGCGGCCTTGATCGCCATGTCCGGCTCGAGCCGGCGGCCGAAACCGCCGCCGATCAGGTGGTTGTGCACGACCACCTTCTCGGGCGGCAGGCCGAGCGTCTGGGCGACGCTCGACTGCACGCGGGCGATCACCTGGGTGCCGAGCCACAGCTCGCAGCCGCCCGGCGTCACGTGCGCCGTGCAGTTCATCGGCTCCATCGGCGTGTGCGCCAGGAACGGCATCTCGAACTCGGCGCTGATCACCTCGCCTTGGCTGAGCGCCGAGGCGGCGTCGCCGACCTGCTTGGCCGTTGCGCCCTCGCGGGTGCTGGCCTGGCGGATCTGGCGCCAGACCTGGGCGGAATCGACATTGGCGTTCGGCCCGTCGTCCCAGGTGATGGCCAGCTCGTCCAGGCCCCGCTTGGCGGCCCACATGTGGTCGCCGACCACCGCCACCAGGTCGTCCAGCACCACCACCTGGCGTACGCCCGGAAGGGTCATGGCCTTGCTGTCGTCCACGCGGGCGACCTTGCCGCCCTTCACCGGGCTCGCCATGAGCGTGGCGAACTTCACGCCGGGCGGCAGGGCGTCGATGCCATAGACCGCCTTGCCGTCGCTCTTGTCCGGTGTGTCCAGCCGCTTCAGCGGCTTGCCGATCAGCCGGAAGTCGGCCGGCTGCTTCAGCGGCGGATCGGTGGGCTGCGGCAGGCTCGCGGCGCGCCCGGCCAGCTCGCCGTAGCCGGCGCGGCGGCCGCTGGCGTCGTGGATCACCTGCGCGGCTTCCGTGCGGCACTCGCCGACCGGCACGCCCCAGCCGCGGGCCGCGGCCTGCACCAGCACGACGCGCGTGCCGGCGGCCGTCTGGCGCAGCGGCTTCCACCAGGCGCGGATCGAGTTGGAGTTTCCGGTCGCCTGCACGCCCAGCACCGGGTTCTTGTAGTGCGCCTCGTCCGGCGGGGCGTGCTCCAGCGCCACGCGGCCGAAGTCAGCGTCCAGCTCCTCGGCCAGGATCATGGCGATCGAGGTGTAGACGCCCTGGCCCATCTCCACCTGCGGCATGATCAGGGTGACCACGCCCGAACGATCGATGCGGATGAAGGCGTTGAACGCCGTGCCGGCCTCCGCCGCCGTGCTGCGGCCCGGCAGGGGCACGTGGAATCCGACCAGCAGGGCGCCCCCGGCGGCCGCGGCCAGGACTCCGCGGCGGGAGGGTGAAGCCGGCGTCGGGCGGGGCAAGGCGTCGTCGGCCATGGCTCAGGCCTCCGCCGCGGCGCGCTTGATAGCGTCGCGGATGCGGACGTAGGTCCCGCAGCGGCAGATGTTGCCCGCCATGGCGGCGTCGATGTCGGCGTCGTCCGGATGCGGGATCGCGTTCAGCAGGGCCGCGGCCGACATGATCTGCCCCGGCTGGCAGTAGCCGCACTGGATCACCTCCAGTTCCAGCCACGCCTTCTGCACCCGCGTCCCCGCTGGCGTCACCCCGACGCTCTCGATGGTGGTGATCGCCTTGTCGCCGATCGATCCCACCGGCAGCAGGCAGGAGCGGATCGCCTTGCCGTCCACGTGCACGGTGCAGGCCCCGCACTGGGCGATGCCGCAGCCGAACTTGGTGCCGGTCATCCTGAGGACGTCGCGCAGCACCCACAGAAGCGGCATGTCCGGTGGGACGTCGACCGTCCTCAGCTCGCCGTTGATGTGCAGCTCGGTCATGGCTGCCCCCTCCCGTGAGATCGCCAAGCCACTGAACTAGCTTAACCCTAGCACATGATCTCGGCCGGCGCCGATTCCGAGGCCGTGCCGGGCGCTGGCGTCGGTCCCGCGCGGCGGATTCAGCCCATCCAGCGGCAGCCGGCGCGGGCTCGCTGAGGATCACCGGCGCCGGCGCGTGCTGATCGGCCGGATCGTTAGGCCTTGGCGGCCTTCGGAGCGGGCGTGACGGCGGCGGGGGCGAGGGCCACCACGGCCGCGCCCAGCAGGGCCGCGATCACCGAGCCGATCAGCACCCCGATCTTGGCGATGCCGGCGAAGTCGCCGTGCGGGAAGGCCTGGTCGGCCATCAGCAGCGAGACCGGGTCGCTGACCCCGCAGAGCATGGCCGCGCCCAGGAAGGCGATGGGCCCGGTGTCCTCCGGCATGATGGCGAGCTTGGTCTTCACGGTGGCCAGCGCCGCCAGGGTCACGCCCAGCGGCTTGCCGACCACCAGGCCCAGGACCACGCCGATCAGCACGCGGCGGGAGTCGGCGGAGCCGAGGTCGATGCTGAGCGCCACGCCGGTGGCGGTGAAGGCGAACAGCGGCAGGACGACGTAGGCGGCCCAGGGCGAGACCGCGCGCTCCACCCGGTCGGCGGGGGAGAGCAGGCGGGCGGCGGCGGCGGAGAGGTTGCGGCTGGCCCAGTCCCAGATCGGCTCCTCCTGCAGGTTGGGCTTCTGGCCGGTGGCGGCGCGCGCCTGGGCCTCGGCGTGCTCCAGGGCGGAGAGCGCCGTGGCGGCCTGGGCGAGGAGGGGTCCGGCGGAGGGCGCGGGCCGGGCAGGCAGGAAGGCGGCCAACAGGACCCCGGCCAGGGAGGCGTTCACCCCGGCCGCGTGCAGCGCCAGCCACAGGGCCACGGTGGCGGCGAGGTAGGGCCAGCCGGCGTAGATCCGCCAGCGGTTGAGCAGGAACATCAGCCCGACGATGGCGGCCACGCCGATCAGCCAGACGGCGTGGAAGTCCTGCGGATAGAAGATCGCCAGGGTCAGGACCGAGAGGATGTCGTCGACCACGGCCAGGGCCGCCACGAACACCTTCAGGCCGGTGGGCACGCGGCGGCCGAGCACCGCCAGCACGCCCAGGGCGAAGGCGATGCCGGTGGAGGTGGGCGCCGACCAGCCGGGCGCCGTGGCCCCCCGGTTGATCGCCAGGTAGACCGCCGCCGGGGCCAGCACGCCGCCGATCGCGCAGACGATGGGCAGCATGGCCGCCCGGCGGTCGGTGAAGGCGCCGGCGGTCATCTCGCGGCGGATCTCCAGGCCGACCAGCAGGAAGAAGACGGTGAGCAGCCCCTCGGAGCACCAGTCGCCGAGATTGAGCGCCAGGATGCTGGTCTCGACGCCCACGCCCAGGCGGGTCCCGATCAGCTGCTGGTAGGCCGGGGCCAGGGCCGTGTTGGCGCAGACCAGGGCCAAGGCGGCGGCGATCAGCAGCACCACCCCGCCGGAGGCCGGCAGGGCCGCGAAGGCCCGCGCCGTGCGCTGCACCCGGGCGCCTACCGGCTTCTTCAGCGCCTCCAGCATGGAATAGAAGTCCCACGCGCCGTCGTAGCGCTGGCCCTCGATGAAGATGGTCGGCGTGGCGGTCACCCCGTTGTGGCGGCCGTCGTCGACGTCGTCCTGCACGCGGGCGAGGAGCGCCGGGTCCTCCAGGTCGCGGGCGAAGCGGTCCATGTCGACGCCGATCGAGCGCGCGGCCTCGAGCACGTGGTCGTGGGTCAGCGGCGGCTCGCGGGCATAGAGGGCGTCGTGCATCTCCCAGAACAGGCCCTGCCGCGCCGCCGCCTCGCTGGCGATGGCGGCGAACTCCGCGCCGGGATGGGCCTTCTCGTTGGGGAAGTGGCGGAACACATAGGCCATGCGCTCGCCCAGCGCGCGGCGCAGACGTTCCAGCACGGTGCGCAGCCGACGGCAGTAGGGGCAGAGGTAGTCGCCGTAGATCAGCACGGTGACGGCGTCGGCGGCGCCGGGCGCGTCGTCGCCCCCGCCGCGGATGTGGTCGCGCGCCGGATCCACCGGCCGCAGCAGGCGAAGTTGGGCGGCCGCGGTGGTCACCGCGTCCCCGCCCCGCAGGCTCTCGATCGGATCCCCAGCGCCATGCGACAGCGATATCAGGCCCGGGTGCAGGCCAGAAGGGGGCGGAGGCCAGAAGAGGGCGCTCGCCTGGCCGGTGGACCATAAGGGCCGCAGGCGCGTTACGTGAAGCGGGAGGGTGGCGTCGCAGGGCTCCCCCACGCCCGCTGCCTCTTGATTTCGCTGCATTTTGATTTCTTGGGCCCGGGAGTGGGCTAAGACTGACTGTCCTGCCGGCCTCGTCCGCCCGGCGCCTCGTTGTCGAGACCTCCATGGCCCTGGTGAAGACCTCAAAGATTTCAGACGGCGGCGAGCCGCTACGCCGGGAAGCGGCCGACCCGGCCGAGGCGCCGGCCACGCCCGGGGTCCGCACCGCCCCGCCCATCCGGCCCCGCGCCCGGGGCGTCAGCCAGGACAAGCTTTCCGAGCGCATCGCGGCGGCCACCGAAGAGCTGGCGGCCGGCCTCGCCGAAGCCGCCGCGGCGGCCGAGGAGCTGCGCCGCTCCATGGAGCAGATCGCCGCCGGCGCCGAGGAGGCGGCCGGGGGTTCGCAGGAACAGCTGGCCTCGATCAGGAGCGCGCTGGCCAGCCTGACCACGGCGCGCAACCAGGCGGAGCTGTCGCGTCGCCGCACCGAGAGCCTGCAGACGGTGCTCGTCGAGACCGCGGTGCAGATCACCAGCTCGGTCCGCGCCATCGAGCGCAACGCCCAGCGGCAGGAAGCCTCGATCGCGGTGATCGCCGAGCTGGAGCGCCGCGCCCAGGACATCGGCGAGATCACCCGCACGGTCAGCCGGATCTCCGACCAGACCAACCTCTTGGCGCTGAACGCCGCCATCGAGGCGGCCCGCGCCGGCGACCACGGCCGCGGCTTCGCGGTGGTCGCCGAAGAGGTGCGGGCCCTGGCCGAGACCTCCGAGAAGAGCGCCCAGGGGGTGCAGGAGCTCGCCGAGGCGATCCAGGTCGACGTGCGCGGCGTCGCCGAGACCGTGAAGACCGCCGCCGAGACCGCCCTGACCGAAGCCCGCGCGGGCGCCGAGGTGGTCACCGCCCTGGAGGCGGTGCGGGGCGACATGACCCGCCTGGCGGCCGGCAGCCAGGACACCCTGACCGCGGCCATCGAGGCTGAGCGCGCGGCGGCCGAAGCGCAGCGCGGCGCCGAGCAGGTGGCGAGCGCGGCCGAGGAACAGTCCGCCGGCGCCGGCGAGGCCCAGGCGGGCATCCAGCAGCAGTCGCAGGCGCTCGACCAGGGGCAGCAGGCGGCCCAGGCGCTGGCCACCTTGGCCGAGGAGCTGCGCTCCGGCCGGGCCGAGAGCGGCGCCTCGGGCCAGATCGCCGCCACCGCCGAGCAGCTCTCGGCCTCGATCCAGGAGCTCTCCAGCGCCGCGACCGAGATCATGGCGGCCGTCGAGGAGATCGACCGCGCCGCGCAGCTGCAGGCGTCGGCCACCCAGGAGACCTCCGCCGCCCTGGCGCAGATCGAGAGCAGCGCCCGCGTCGCCCAGGCCAACGCCGCGACGGCGGAAGAGCGGGTGGCGGCGACCGAGACCGCCCTGCGCGACGGCCGCACCTCCGTCGAGCGGCTGGTGGCCGGGGTCGAGACCGGGCTCACAGGCACCCGCGGCAGCCTGGCCACGATCGCCCGCCTGGAGACCGTCGGGCGGCGGATCCAGGGCATCGTCGACGAGATCACCCTGGTGGCTGTGCAGACCAGCATGCTGGCGGTGAGCGGTTCGGTGGAGGCGGCCCGGGCCGGCGACTCCGGCCGAGGGTTCGCCACGGTGTCGAGCGACGTCCGCAGCCTGGCCCGCGAGGCCGCCGACAGCGTCGGCAAGATCAAGGAGACGGTCACCGGCATCCTCGACCAGATCGGCTCGCTGCGGCGCGACCTGGAACAGGTGATCGCGACCGCCGAGGTCGAGGTGCAGAACAACCGCGCGACGGTGGCGGCGCTGGACAGCCTGGACGCCGAAATCGCGCTGCTGAGGACCGCCAACCTGGCGATCTCCGAGGGGGCCGAGGCGATCCTCGCCGCGGCCGTCCAGACCGCGGTCGGCGCCCGCCAGATCGCCGCCGCCGCCGAAGAGGCGGGCTCGGCGTCCCGCCAGGCCGCCACCGCCTCCATCCAGCAGGCGCGGGGCGCCGAGGACCTGGCCGCGGCGATCGAGGAGATCGCTTCCCTGGCCGACGAGCTGAAGCAGCAGAATGGCTGATCCGGCCGCGACAGGATCGGCTGCCGAGACGCGACGCTTCCTCACCTTCCGGAGCGGCGGAAGCCTCTACGCCCTGCCGGCGGAGGCGGTCGCCGAGGTGATCCGGCCGCCGAGCGTGGCGCGGGTGCCGCAGGCCCCGGCCAGCCTGCTAGGCCTGGCCAACCTGCGCGGCACGGTGCTGCCGGTGGCCAGCCTGCGTGGCCTGCTGGGCAGGCAAGAGACGGCCGCCGAGGCCGGCGCCCGGGCCATCGTGCTGGACGGCGCCGCGCCGATCGCCATCGCCGTCGACGCCATCGAGGGGCTGGTCGCGGTGGCCGCCGATCGCATCGAGACCCGCCAGGCCGAGGCCGCGGCGGAGACCGGCGAGCAGCTCACCGGCGCCTTCCGACTCGCGGGCGGCGACGTCGCCAGGATCCTCGACATCCGCGGCCTCCTGGAGGCGGCGTTCGTGCAGCGCGCCCGCCCCGAACGCGCGGCCCAGCCGGCGGTGGCCGGCGCCGCGGGCGTGGCCGCGGCGGCCGACGATCGCCAGCGGCTGGTCACCTTCGAGGTGGCCAACCAGGAATACGGCCTGGCCCTGGAGGCGGTGCAGGAGATCGTGCCGGCCCCGGCGGCCAGCACCGCCGTGCCGCGCAGCGAGGCCGTGCTGCTCGGGGTGATGCCCTACCGCGACACCCTCTTGCCGCTGCTGTCCCTGCGCGGCCTGCTGGGCCTGCCGCTGGCGACCGCCGCCGACGGGCGGGACAAGGTGGTGGTGGCGGCGGTGGGCGGGACGCTGGTGGGTCTGGTCGCCGACCGGATCCGCTCGATCATCGCCGCCGAGCCCGACCTCGTGGAGCCCGCCCCGCCGATGCTGGCCGCGCGGACCGGCGGCGAGGCCCGGGTGAAGGCCTTCTACCGGGGCGACGGCGGGCGCAGGCTCGTCTCGATCCTGGCGGCCGACCAGCTGTTCCGGGAGGATGTGATGCAGCGACTTGGCGGCGTCCGCGAAGCGGCGAACGGATCGGCGGCGGCCGACAAGCGGGGGGAGGAGCTGCAGTTCCTGGTGTTCCGCCTGGGCGACGACGAGTTCGGCCTGCCGATCGATGTGGTCGACGAAGTGGCCCGCGTGCCCGCCCAGATCACCCGCGTGCCGAAGACGCCGAAGTTCCTCGAAGGCGTGATCAACCTGCGCGGCGAGGTGCTGCCGGTGGTCGACCAGCGCCGCCGCTTCGACATGCCGCCATCGGACAAGGGCGAGGCCCGCCGGCTGATCGTGCTGCGCACCGAGCGGCATCGCGCCGGCATCATCGTCGACGGGGTCTCCGAGGTGCTGCGCTGCGGCGCGGACCAGATCGAGGAGGCGCCCGACCTGACCGGCGAGGCCACCCGGCTGGTGCACGGGGTGGTCAACCTTGAGGCCGCCGGCCGCATGGTCCTGCTGCTCGATCCGTCGGAGCTGCTGACCCGGGCCGAGCGTGGGCTGCTGGATGCGTTCAAGCCTGACGGAGCGCAGGCGTCCGCGTGATCAAGGTCCTGGTGGTCGACGACTCCGCGCTGATGCGCAAGCTGCTCGGCAAGGTGTTCTCCGACGAGGGCGACTTCGAGACAGCCTTCGCCCGCGACGGCCGCGAGGCGCTGGAGATCCTGGACGCCGTCCAGCCCGACGTGGTCACCCTCGACATCCACATGCCGCACCTGGACGGCCTGGCGACCCTCGACCGGATCATGCTGGAACGGCCCTGCCCGGTTGTCATGGTCTCGTCGCTGACCGCCGAGGGGGCGGAGACCACGCTCGAGGCCCTGCGTTTGGGCGCCGTCGACTTCGTGGCCAAGCCGGGCGGGGCGGTCTCCCTCAAGCTCGATCAGTTCGCCCCGGACATGGTCGCCAAGGTGCGCGCCGCCGCCGGCGCCAAGCTCAGGACCACCCGCCGGCTGCAGGAGCGCGTGCGCCATCGGATCGCCGGAAAACCCCTGGCGGTGCGGGCGCGCGGACGGGCCGAGATCGAGACGGCGCTGGCGCCGGCGGTCGGCCAGGGCCTGGTGCTGGTCGGGACCTCGACCGGCGGCCCGCCGGCGCTCGAGGCGCTGTTGACCCCGCTGCCGGCCGATTTCCCGTGGCCGATCCTGGTCGCCCAGCACATGCCGGCCAGCTTCACCGGCCCGCTGGCGCAGCGTCTCAACGGCCTGTGCGCGCTGACGGTCGTGGAGGTGGTCGAGCCGACCGTCCTGGCGCCGGGCCGCGTCTATATCGGCCGCGGCGAAGGCGACATCGTGGTCGCCCGCCGGGGCGCCGGCCTGGTGGCCCGGCCGGCCGCCGCGCTCAGCGACTATCTGTGGCATCCGAGCACCGACCGGCTGGTGCGCAGCGCCATGGAGTGCTTGGCGGCCACGCAGCTGGTGGGGGTGCTGATGACCGGCATGGGCGACGATGGGGCGGCGGCCATGGCGGCGCTCCACGCCCAGGGCGGCCGGACGATCGCCGAGTCCGAGGAGACCGCCGTCGTCTGGGGCATGCCGGGCGAATTGGTCAAGGCGGGCGGTGCGGACTTCGTCGTGCCGGTGCAGAAGATCGCCGATCGCCTGCAGAAGCTGACGCCCTGACATGCCGCTGATCCGCAAGCCCTCAACCCCACCGACCGCCGCCGCGGCCGCCGCCGGCCAGACCGCCGCAGCCCTGGTGTCGGGGACTGCGGACGAGCGCTGGGCCGCGGCCCGCAGCCTGGCGACGCCGGAGGGGGTCGCGGCGCTCGGCGAGGCGCTGGCCGCCGAGGGCGATCCGCGGGTGCGCGAGGCGATCCTGACCAGCCTGGCGCGGGTGGCGAGCACGGACAGCGCCCAGGCGGTGATCCCCTACATCCGCTCCGACGACGCCGCGCTCAGGACCGGCGCGCTCGACGCGCTGCGGGCGATGCCGCAGGCGGTGGCGGAGAGCCTGCCCGGCCTCTTGTCCGACCCCGATCCCGACGTGCGGCTGCTGGCCTGCGAACTGGTCCGCGAGGTCCCCGGCGCGGAGGCCACCCGCCTGCTCGCGACCCTGCTGGACGGCGAAGCCGAGTCCAATGTCTGCGCCGCGGCGGTGGACGTGCTGGCCGAGGTCGGCGGCCCGGAGTGCCTGCCGGCGCTGGCCCGCTGCGCCGAGCGGTTCGGCCACGAGCCGTTCCTGGGCTTCGCGATCAAGGTGGCGTCCGAACGGATAGGCGCCCAGGCGGCGGACCGACTTGGCTGAGCCCATCCAAGTCAGCGAGGAGGAATACAGCCGGCTTTCCGATTTCCTCTATCGGCGGACCGGAATGGTCTTCAACGAGACCAAGCGCTACTACGTGGAGCGCCGCCTCACCGATCGGATGGCGGTCACCGGGGCCAGCTCGTTCGCCAGCTACTTCGCCCGATTGCGGAGCGACGCGAACGGCGAGATCGAGCAGTTCATCAACGCCTTCACCGTCAACGAGACCTACTTCTATCGCGAGGACGACCAGCTGCGGTGCCTGACCTCCGATCTGCTGGCCGAGCGGACAGCGCGTCGCCGCAGCGGCGCCGTCCGCATCTGGTCCGTGCCCTGCGCCACCGGGGAGGAGCCCTACTCGATCGCCATGTGGCTGCTGGAGACCTGGCCGCAGGTCGACGCCTTCGAGATCGAGATCATCGGCTCGGACATCGACACCCGCGTGCTGCAGGCCGCCGAGGCGGGGGTGTTCGGCCGGCGCGCCCTGATGCGGCTGCCGCCCGAGCTGATCGAGAAGTATTTCGAACGGCTCGACGAGGATAGCTGGCGGATCATCGAGGACCTGCGCGGCTCGGTGCGCTTCACGCCGGCCAACCTCATCGAGGCGTCCGAGACGCGGCCGCACGGCCAGTTCGACGTCATCTTCTGCCGCAACGTGCTGATCTATTTCGACGAGGCCTCCCGCCGGCAGGCGGCGGAGAACCTCTATGAGAACCTGGCGCCCGGCGGCTTCATCTGCCTGGGCCACAGCGAGTCGATGAGCCGGATCTCGCCGCTGTTCGAGGTGCGCCGCTTCGCCGACGCCATCGTCTATCAACGGCCGAAGGAGGGCGGGCGTGGCTGACCTGGCGAAGAAGCGCGTGCTGGTGATCGACGACGCCAGCTTGGTGCGGATGTACTATCGCGACGCCCTGGAGCGGGCCGGCTACGAGGTCGACGAGGCCCTCAATGGCCTCGAGGCGCTGGAGAAGCTGCTGGTCGCTCCCGCCGACCTGCTGATCGTCGACGTGAACATGCCGCAGATGGACGGCCTCACCTTCCTGAAGGTGCTGCGCCGCCAGGACCTGCCGCTGGCCGCCACGCCGGCCCTGGTGACCAGCACCGAGGCCGCGCCCCAGGACAAGGCCGCGGCCCAGGCGGCGGGGGCCAACTTCTATCTCGTCAAGCCGCTGACGCCGGAGATGCTGGCGGACTACGCGGGCCGGATGAGCGGGCGGCCGGCATGAACGAGTTCATCGAGCAATTCCTGGTCGAATGCCGCGAGCTGGTGGAGCAGGGCACCGGCGACCTCTTGGCGCTGGAGGAGCGGCCGGCCGACCGCGAGCGGCTCGACAGCGCCTTCCGCGCCTTCCACACGCTGAAGGGCGCGGCCGGGATCATCGAGTTCCAGGCCATGGCCGAGGCGCTGCACGGGGCCGAGGACGTGCTGTCGTCGGCCCGCTCGGGCCTGGCGGCGATCACCCCGGCGCTGATCAGCGACTGCCTGACCTGCCTCGACCAGGTGGTGCAGTGGCTGGACGTCATCGAGGCGACGGGCGAGCCGCCGGCCGATGCGGGTCCCGCGGCCGCGGCCCTGGTGGCGCGGTTCGGGCGCGCCCCGGCGCCGAGCGTCCCGGTCGAGGCGACTGAGGCCGCGCCGGCGATGGAGGACGCGGACCTCGACGCCGCATCCATCGATCTGCTGACCGCCCAGCTCGCCCTGCTGGCCGACGGCTCGGCGGAGCCCTCGCCCGGCCGCACCGGCTCGGCCCTGCAGGTGGCGGCCAATGTGCTGGCCAGCGCCGGCCGGGCCGGTGAGGCCCAGCGGCTGACGCAGTTGCTGGTCCAGCCGGGCGCCCTGCGCGATCCCGAGGCGGCGGCCGCGGCCCTGCGCAGCCTGCTGGCCGGCCCGCTGGCCCTGGCCGAGGGACCCGCCGCCGCCCCGCGGGAGACCGGCGACGTGGCGCGCGGCCTGCGCGTCGACATCGAGCGCATCGACGCCCTGGTGAACCTGACCGGCGAGCTGACCGTCGCCAAGAATGCCCTGGCCCACGTCGCGGCCCTGGCCCGCGAGGGCGCCGAGCCCGCCGCCGTGGCCGCGATCCTCAAGGACCAGCACGCGGTGCTCGACCGGCTGGTCGGCGAGCTGCAGCGCTCGGTGCTGAACATCCGCGTCCTGCCGCTCCGCCAGGTGTTCCAGCGCTTTCCCCGGCTGATCCGCGAGATGGTGGTCTCGCTCGGCAAGCCGGCCCGGCTGGTCACCGAGGGCGAGGCCACCGAGGCCGACAAGGCGATCGTCGAGGCCCTGTTCGAGCCCCTGCTGCACGTCATCCGCAATGCGCTCGACCACGGCGTCGAGACCGCCGCCGCGCGGTCCGCGGCCGGCAAGCCGCCCAGCGCCACCATCCGGCTCTCCTCGCACCGTGACGGCGAACACGTGATCGTCGAGGTCGCCGACGACGGCGCGGGCGTCGATGTGGCCCGCGTCCGCCAGGTGGCCGAGCGGCGCGGCGTCGCCGACGCCGAGACCCTGGCCGCCATGTCCGACGCCGAGGCCGTCGAGCTGATCTTCGCGCCCGGCTTCTCCACCGCCGAGACGGTGACCAGCGTGTCCGGACGCGGGGTCGGCATGGACGCGGTGCGCAGCGCCGTGGAGCGGCTGTCCGGCCGGGTGGAGATCGAGAGCCGGCCGGGGGAGGGCACGACGGTGCGCTTCGTCCTGCCGTTCACGGTGATGATGAGCCGGGTGATGACCGTCGAAGCCGGCGGCCAGCTGTTCGGCATCCCGATGGACTCGATCGTCGAGACGGTGCGCATCGGCCGCGACCGCATCGTGGGCGTGGGGGCGGCGGAGGCCTTCGTGCTGCGCGACCGGACCATCCCGCTGATCGACCTGGCCGCCGCGCTCGGCCACGCGGGGACGGCGGCGCGCTCGGGTGAGGCCAATGTGGTGATCGCCACCGCCGCCGGCCAGGTCGGCGGCCTGGAGGTCGACCGGCTCGGCGAGCGGATGGACGTGATGCTGAAGCCGATGGAGGGCCTGCTGGCCGGGACCCCCTGCGTCGCCGGCGCGACCCTGCTGGGCGACGGGCGGGTGTTGGTGGTGCTCGATTTGCAGGCGTTGCTGCAGTGACGACGATCCAGACCCTTCCTGGTTCAGGTGGAGTCACCTGAACCAGATGAGAAGGGTCCATCTTCTATAGTGTAGAGCGCATCGGGCGGCGAAACCGGCATCCACTTTCGCCTGACGCGCTCTAGGTCGGCTATCCGACGATGTCCCTGGCGCCGACCAACTAAAGACAGGCGCCGTTGGTTGTATTTGGAAGCTGGTCCCAAGGCCTATAGGGTCCGCGCGGGACGACATTTGGGCTCCTGGGGGGCCCGGCAGGTTTGGGAATTGATGGCGTATAGGATTCTGATCGTCGACGACAGCAAGCTCGCCCGAATGGCCGTGGCCAAGGCGATGAACAACCTGCGGCCGGACTGGACGCGGGTGGAGGCGGGCGACGCGGCCGAGGCCCTGGCGCTGGTCCGGCAGCAGGAGATCGACGTCGCCCTCTTGGACTTCAACATGCCCGGCCGCGACGGCCTGGGGCTGGCGGGCGACCTGCGCGCCCTGCGTCCGGACATGCCGCTGGCGGTGATCTCCGCCAACGTCCAGCATGAGATCGTCACCCGCGCCCAGGAGATCGGCGCACAGTTTCTTCCGAAGCCTTTGACCGAACAGGCCCTAGCCGCGTTCCTGCAAGATGCGGAGCAGCGGATAGGGGCGGCGGGCGAGTGACGAGCGGATCAGCGACCGATCTAACCGAGCTTGAGCTCGACGCCCTGACCGAGCTGGTCAACATCGGCGTCAGCCGGGCCGCCAACAGCCTTCGCGAGATGGTCGGCGAGCAGGTGCACCTGTCGGTGCCCAACGTGCGGCTGATCGGCCGATCGGAGGCCCTGGCGATCCTGCACGAGCGGGAGGACCGGCGACTGGTGGCGGTGCACCAGACCTTCGAAGGCGACATCACCGGCCGCGCCCTGCTGATCTTCCCGGAGATCAAGAGCCTGGAGCTGGTGCGCGCCGTGACCGGCGGCGACCTGCCGCTGGAAGACATCGTCGAGCTCGAGCAGGAGGCCCTGGCGGAAACCGGCAACATCGTGCTGAACGGCTGCCTGGCGACCATCGCCAACATGCTGCAGCGCAGCCTGAAGATGTCCCTGCCGGAGGTGCTGCGCGGCGAGGCGCCGATGCTGTTCAACCTCGCCCCGCCGCCCGAGGCCGGCGATGTGGTGATGTTCCTCTACATCGACTTCGCGGTCCGCGAGCGCGACATCCGCGGCTATGTCGCCCTGCTGATGGACCTGCCATCGCTGGCGGCGCTTCAGATCCTCTTGCAGGAGTTCATTGCGCGGACGACGGGCGAGAGCCCGCCACAGGCCGATGTCGTCGCCTGACGGGCGTCTCGAAATCGCGCTTCTCGAGGCGCTGGACACCGGCGTCATCGTCCTCGACAGGGACCGCCGGGTGCAGGTCTGGAACGGCTGGCTCGCCGCCGCCTCCGGGGTGAGCGCCGCCGCCGCCGCCGGACGGACCCTCGACGAGATCTTCCCCGACGCCGCCCTCGCCAGGCTGACCGCCGCGGTGACCGAAGCCCTGGGATCCGGTGCGTCGAGCCTGCTGACCCACGTGCTGCATCCGGCGCTGTTCCCCTTGAAGACCCAGGCCCGCGGGTCGCTGATCCACAACGCCGCGGTGCGGCCGCTGGGGGAGAAGCCCTATCCGGCCTGCCTGATCCAGGTGTTCGACGTGACCGTGTCGACCGACCGCGAGCGGGTGCTGCGCCAGCGCCAGAACGCCCGCTACGACGCGGTCATGGACAGCGCGCCGGACCCGATCCTGACCATCGACGCCCAGGGCCTGATCCAGTTCGCCAACCCGGCGGCGGCCCGCGAGCTCGGCTATGCGGGCGCCGAGCTGATCGGCCGGCCGATCGACAGCCTCATCGACGCCTCCGAGGCCTGGGACGCCGCCTGGCGAGCGGTGTGGAACGATGAGCCGGTCGACTGGCCGATCGAGCTGGTGGCGCGGCGCAAGGACGGCAGCGTCAGCTTCCTCGACGCCTCGGCCTCGCGCTGGTCGGCCGGGGCCGGCCTGTTCGTCACCGCCGTTCTGCGCGACGTCAACCAGCGGCGCGCGGCTGAGGCCGACCTGCGGCTGCTTAACGAGACCCTGGAGGAGCGGGTGCGCGCCCGCACCGCCGAGCTGGAGCGGGCCCACGAACAGCTGCGCCAGTCGCAGAAGGTCGAGGCGATCGGCCAGCTGACCGGCGGCATCGCCCACGACTTCAACAACCTCCTGACCCCGATCCTCGGCGGCCTCGACGTGCTGCAGCGGCGCGGCGTCGCCGACGCCCGCGGCCAGCGGCTGATCGAGGGCGCCCTGCAGTCCGCCGAGCGGGCCCGCGTCCTGGTCCAGCGCCTGCTGGCCTTCGCCCGCCGCCAGCCGCTGCAGCCCAGTGCGGTGGACGTGGGCGCCCTGGTGCACGACATGTCGGACCTGATCGGCAGCACGCTCGGGCCCCGCATCCGGATTATCCAGGACGTCGCCCACGACGTCCCGGCCGCCATGGCCGATCCCAACCAACTCGAGATGGCGCTGCTGAACCTGTCGGTGAACGCGCGCGACGCCATGCCGGACGGCGGCGCCCTGACGATCAGCGCCCGCGCCGCCAGCCTCAAGCCGGGCGGCAAGCTGCCGGCGGGCAGCTACGTCCTGCTGGCGGTCTCCGACACCGGCGTCGGCATGGACGCCGAGACCCTCAGCCACGCGATCGAGCCGTTCTTCTCGACCAAGGGGGTCGGCAAGGGCACGGGGCTGGGCCTGTCGATGATCCACGGCCTGGCCGCCCAGCTGGGCGGCGCGCTGGAGATCGCCAGCACGCCCGGCCTGGGCACCCGGGTGGAGGTCTGGCTGCCCACGGCGGACGCCGGGCAGGCGGCCGCCCCGGACGTGGCCACGCACGGGGTCGAGGACCTGGCCGCCGGCGTCGTCCTGCTGGTGGACGACGAGGACCTGATCCGCAACTCCACCGCCCAGATGCTCGTCGACCTCGGCTACCAAGTGATCGAGGTCGGCTCGGCGCGCGAGGGCCTGGGGCGCTTGTCGGAGCCCCACCTCAGCCTGGTGGTCACCGACCACCTGATGCCCGGCATGACCGGCACCGAGTTCGCCCGCGAAGTCCAGGCGCGGGACCCCAGCCTGCCGATCCTGATCATCTCCGGCTATGCCGAAGTCGAGGACGTGGCGCCGGACCTTCCGCGGCTGATGAAGCCGTTCCGGGAATCCGAGCTGGCGGCGGCGCTGGGCGCCTTGCGGGCGCCGACACAAGTTCCGGGTTGATCTTCCACCACGCCGCGCGTCCATCCGGAGGTTGTGGCAGGTTCCGGCCCGGCAGGGATGGACTCTGGCTGGCCGCTGAACTACGAGCCCTCGATCCGGCGATGCCGCTTGCGGTGATTTCCGCGAACTATCAGGATGATATCGTGTCCCGCGCGCAAGACTTTCAGGCCGCCGTCGCGGCCAATCCGCTGCAGCCGGCGGCGTTCGACGCCGTCGTCGGCGAGGCTTTGCGCAACCCCCGGCGACACCTGACGTGAGCGTGGACACCTCGACCAACCTCGATGAGCTCGAGCTCGACGCCCTCACGGAGCTGGTGAACCTGGGGGTCGGCCGCGCCGCCGTCAGCCTGCGCGAGCTGGTGGGCGAAGAGGTGATCCTCACCGTACCGGCCATCTCCACCGTGTCGCCCGACCAGGCGGCCGAGATGATCGGCGGCCAGCGGGTCGGCGAGCTGGTGGCGGTCGAACAGGTCTTCGACGGCGACGTCGCGGGCCGCGCCCTGCTGATCTTCCCCGAAGCCAACAGCCTCGAGCTGGTCCGCGCGGTCACCCACGACACGATCCCGGCCGACCAGATCCCCGACCTGGCGCCGGAAGCGCTCTGCGAGACCGGCAACATCGTGCTGCAGGCCTGCCTGGGCACCATCGCCAACAACCTGCACCGCACCCTGGCCATGGCCGTGCCGCAGTTGGTGCGCGGCCGGGCCCGCGACCTGTTCCCCAGGGCCGGCGTCAGCACGGTGCTGTTCGTCTACATCAACTTCTCGCTCGGCGGCCGGCGCATCCGCGGCTACATCGCCCTGCTCCTGGACCTGCCGTCGATGCGGGTGCTCAAGGAGCTGGTCGGCGAGTTCATCGCGCGCGAGACCGGCTGAGCCGAACTCCGGCTAGTTTTGGTCGCCCGA
This sequence comes from Phenylobacterium sp., assembly GCA_004799545.1. Lineage (GTDB taxonomy): Bacteria > Pseudomonadota > Alphaproteobacteria > Caulobacterales > Caulobacteraceae > Phenylobacterium. The sequence goes on along the minus strand of SSMU01000005.1, from coordinate 128,269 downwards.
GTTGGCGGTGTAGCGGATCGCCTCCAGGTCCAGCGACTTGCGCAGGCTGCGGACCGAGCCGCTCGACACGGCCGCCGCCCGATTTCCCCAGCTGTTGCGGATGTAGGTCGACACGTCGGCGACCTGCTGGTCGGTGAGCTTCCAGGCGAAGCTCGGCATGGTCAGGGGCGTGGGCGCCGCCGGGCTGGTCCCCACCCGGCTGCCGGCCAGGATGATGTGCTCCAGCCCGGTCGGATCGGCCTGCTGCAGCACCGCGTCGTGGCCGAGCGGCGGGAACAGCCGGGGCTGGCCGACGCCGTTCTCCAGGTGGCAGGAGGCGCAGGCGTCGGAGTAGATCGCCGCGCCGCGGGCCATGGCGTGGGCGTCGGGCGCCCCGATCGCAGGCTCGGCGCCGGCCGGCCGGGTCTTCAGATAGACCGCCATGGCGTGGCGGTCGGCGTCGCTCAGCAGCGAGGTCGAATAGGTGATCACGTCGGCCATGGCGCCGCCGGCGCCGGCCCGCGCATTGCGCCCGGTCTTCAGGTATTCGGCGACCTCCTCGACGCTCCAGCCGCCCAGGCCGGTGCGCGGGTTGGCGGTGAGGTCCGGCGCCACCCAGTTGTCGAGCTTGCCGCTCTGGAGGTCCTGGCCGCCCTTATCGGCGCCCAGCCAGTTCTTCGGCGTGTGGCAGCCGCCGCAATGGCCGAGGCCGGTCACCAGATAGGCGCCGCGGTTCCACTCCGCCGACTGGCGCGGGTCCGCCCGGAAGTCGGTCGATTTCAGGAACAGCACGTTCCAGAACTTGACCAGGAAGCGGATGTTGAACGGGAAGGGCAGCTTGTTGGGCGGCGGCGTGTAGCTGACCGCCGGGGTGGTCTTCAGATAGGCCAGCATGGCGTCGTCGTCGGCGCGGCTGATCCGCCGGAACCACGGATAGGGCAGGGCCGGGTAGAGATTCTTCCCCTGGTCGTCGATCCCGTCGTGCATGGCGCGGTGGAACTGGTCGGGCGTCCAGCCGCCGATCCCGGTCTCTCGGTCGGAGGTGATGTTGGCCGAGTAGATGGTCCCGAACGGGGTCTTCAGGGCGAAGCCGCCCGACAGCGGATCGCCGCCCTCGCGCATGTGGCAGGAAACGCAGTCGCCGGCGCGGACCAGGTACTGGCCGCGCTGCAACTGGGCGGCGTTCGGCGTGGTGTCGGCGATCGGTGCCGCCAGGAAGCCGACCGGGGTCACCCCCGTCACCGGATGGGCCGGCAAGGGCGGCAGGATCTGGCCCACCGCCAGCCCCGCCAGGCCGAGCGCGCCAAGCGCCGCCGTGGCCCCCAGCGCGGCCTTGCCCCTGATCCGCGGCCGTCTCACGCCGCCACCAGCGGGCCGGGCGCCTTGATGTAGCGCGTCGTGATCTCGTGGGCCGCGTGGTAGGCGAGCGCCGCCACCGTGCCGGTCGGGTTGTAGCCGGCGTTCTGCGGGAAGGCGCCGGACCCCAGGGAGAAGACGTTGGGCACGTCCCAGGTCTGCAGGAACTTGTTGACCACGCTGTCCCGGGGATTGTCGCCCATGATCGCGCCGCCGGTGTTGTGGGTGGTCTGGTAGGGGGTGACGCTCCACGAGCCGGTGCGGCGGTTCACCTTGAACTCGCGCGGGTTCATCGCCTTGGCCACCTCGACGGCCTTGTCGGTGACGTAGTCGGACATCTTGTGCTCGTTGTCCGTGAAGTCGAACGTCATGCGCAGCATCGGCCGGCCGTGCACGTCGCGATAGGTGGGGTCGAGGTCGAGGTAGTTGCCGCGGTGGCTCATGCACGAGCCGTGGATGCTGAAGCTGAACGAGCGCAGGTAGTTCTTGGCCGCCGCCTGCTTCCATTCCAGGCCCCAGGCCGGCACACCCTGCGGGGTGTAGATCATCTCGATCGGCCGGCCGCCGGTGACCATGCCGCCCACATAGGCGCCGCCGATGAAGCCCAGGCCCGAGTGGTCGAAGTTGTCGCCGTTGAAGTCGTCGATGACGGTGGCGAGCGCGCCCGCGCCGATGAACGGATTGATCAGCTTGTCGTCGAAGAAGACGTTCACCGAGGACATGGTCTGGTAGGCGTAGTTCTTGCCCACCACGCCCTCGCCGGTCTTCGGATCGTAGGGCTTGCCGATGCCCGACAGCAGCAGCAGGCGCACGTTCTGCAGGACGTAGGCCGAGAGGATCACCATCTCCGCCGGCTGGAAGAACTCCTCCCCGGCGCTGTTCACATAGGTGACGCCGGTGGCCCGCTTGCGGTCGGCGCTAAGCTCGACCCGCAGCACCTCGCACTCGGTCTTCAGCGTGAAGTTCGGCTTGGCCATCAGGTAGGGCAGGATGGTGGTCTGCGGGCTGGCCTTGGAATAGTTGCCGCAGCCGAACTTCTCGCAGAAGCCGCAGTAGGTGCACTTGCCGAGCTGGGCTCCCAGCGGATTGACGTAGGGCTGCGACAGGTTGCCGGTCGGGTGCGGGAAGGGGTGGTGGCCAAGCTCGGCGGCGGCCTGGCCGAACAGGGTCGGGCCGTAGGTCTGGGTCATCGGCGGGGTGGGGTATTCGTTGGCGCGCGCCCCCTCGAACGGATTGCCGCCGGCCTGGATCTGGCCGTTCAGGTTGCCGGCCTTGCCGCTGGTCCCGCAGAGCTTGTCGAAGGTGTCGTAGTGCGGCTCCAGCTCGTCGTAGGTGACCCCCCAGTCCTGGACGGTGAGGTCGTAGTCGCTGACCGCCTTGGCCCCATAGCGCTGCTGGTTGTGGCTCTTGGTCTGGAAGTCCGAGGGCAGGAAGCGCCAGATCTGGCCGTTCCAGTGCACCCCGCCGGAGCCCACGCCGGTGCCCAGCAGGAAGGAGCCCAGGTGGCGCATGGGCAGCGCCTCCTGGTCCAGGTGGTTGCGCACCGTCAGGGTGTCGTCGGTGACGTTCTGGAACAGGTGGTGGCGCCACATGTAGCGCAGCTCGTCCTGGGCGAAGCCGGTGGCGAAATCGGTGGCGGTGTCGCGCCACGGCCCGCGCTCCAGGGCGAGCACGCTGAGGCCGGCGTCGGCCAGTTGCTGGCCCATGATCGCCCCGGTCCAGCCGAAGCCGACCAGCACCGCGTCGACGGGTTTTAGGGTGGTGGTCATGCTCAGGACTCCGACCAGCCGGGCCGGCCCTTCATGCCGACCGTGGGGTAGGGGACCTTCTCGCCGTGGCGGGTCACCCATTCGCTGTAGTCGTAGTGGGCGCCGGGGAAGCCGATCATCTTCCAGGCGGCCATGTCCTTGTTGCCGCCGTAGAGCGGGTCGGAGAAATAGCCCTCCTTGGTGTTCTGCAGCAGCATGGCGAAGAAGCTCTTGGCGTCGACGCCATCGCCCAGCTGGACGGTCCCGGCCTCCAGGCCCTTCAGCAGCTTGTCCTTGTCGGCATCGGCGAGGCTGGCGAAGGCCGCGCCGTGGAAGTTGGCGGCGGCGTAGTCGTCGACCGCCTTGATGGCCGCGCGGTAGAGCTGGGCCGGCGAGAAGCGCATCTGGTAGCCCTGCTCGGCGGCGCCCTTCTTCCACGGGCCGCCGAGGAAATAGTGGTCGCCGCGCCCGAACGGGCCGGCGAGCTGCCGGTCCAGGAAGAAGGGGACGTTGGCCTCGACCGCGCTGGGGCCCGCGGGATCCGGCGGGATCAAGCGGTTGACCGCCGCCTCGATGAAGCTCCGCTCGGCCGGGGTGAAGAAGCGGAAGTCGGTCCCCAACGCCGCGGGCGGGGCGTCGGCCGCGCCCTCCTGCCAGGGGACCTTGCCGGTGTAGGTCTGCGGCGGGGCGCCCAGTTCGCCGTCGTGGATCCCGGCCGCGGCGGCCGCGCCGGCCGACCCCACGGCGACGCTTCCCACCAGGAATCGGCGGCGATCGACCCTGAGCCTGGTCATTGCGATGTCACCCCCGGCCGCCCCGCGCGGCGTCGAGCGCGCGGCTACCGCGGCGCCTCTTTTGGTCTAGTCGTGGGACGCCGTAAGGGTTCCATCGCGCCGCGAGGTTGTCAGACGCTCTCCGCATCCCTTTACGGAGCCCCAAAAGCCGGCTTACATGGTAGCGCTATCTATCCGTACAAAAGCGGAGGATCCATGGGCGGGAGACGGGTCGTGACGCGATGGTGGACCCTTGCGGCCGTGCTGTGCATGGCCGCGGCCCCGGCCGCCTATGGAGCGCCGGTCCGAGTCCCGATGAGCGTCTGGGTGGGGTCCTGGGCCTCAGCTCAGCAGATCCCCGAGCCCGGCAACCTCCTGCCGGCCGACGCCGCGCACGACGTCACCTTGCGCCAGGCGGTGCGGCTCAGCCTGGGCGGGCGGCGCGTGCGGGTGCGACTCTCCAACGCCTTCGGGACCGCGCCGCTGCGGATCGACGCCGTCCACCTGGCGCGCGGCGCGGCCGGCGCGGCGCGCATCGACCCGGCCAGCGACCGCGCGCTCACCTTCGACGGCCGGCCGGAGGTGAGCATCCCGGCCGGCGCCGACTATCTCTCCGATCCCGTCGACCTGCCGGTCGCGGCGCTGACGACGCTGACCATCTCCATGCACCTCGCCGACGCGCCCGCGCGGCAGACCGGCCATCCGGGCTCGCGGGCGACATCCTACCTGGCCTCCGGAAACCAGGTGGCCGCGGCGGACCTGACGGCGGTCCGCAAGGCCTGGCACTGGTGGCAGCTGGCGGGCGTCGAGGTCGAGCGGCCCGGCGGCGCGGCGATCGTCACCCTGGGCGACTCGATCACCGACGGGGCCGGCGCCACCACCGATGGCGACAACCGCTGGCCCGACGTCCTGGCCGCCCGGCTGCAGGCGGACCCCAAGACCCGCGGCCTGGGCGTGCTGAACGCCGGCATCGGCGGCAACCGCGTGCTGCTCGACGACGTCGGCCCCAATGCGCTGGCCCGTTTCGACCGGGACGTGCTGTCGCCGGCCGGGGTGCGCTACCTGATCGTGCTGGAGGGGATCAACGACCTCGGGACGCTGGCCCGCACCCAGCCGGTGAGCCCGCAGGCGCACGCCGACCTGACCGCCCGGATGATCGGCGCCTATCGGCAGATCGCGCTCCGGGCCCGCAGCCACGGGATCAAGGTGATCGGGGCGACCATCCTGCCGGACGGCGGCTCAGGCTACTACCACCCCGACGCGCTCAGCGAGCACGACCGCCAGGTGCTGAACGCCTGGATCCGCGCGCCCGGCCACTTCGACGCGGTGGTCGACTTCGACGCCGTGACGCGGGACCCGGCCGACCCCCGGCGGATCGCCGCGCGCTATGATTCCGGCGACGGCCTGCATCCTTCGCCGGCCGGCTACAAGGCGATGGCCGAGGCCATTCCCCTGGCGCTGTTCAAGTGAGGGCCGCGTTCGCCGCCCCCTTCTTGCTGGGCTTGGCGCTGTTGGGCTGGTTGCTCTCGGCCGGCCGCGCCGCGGCGGAGGACGGCTACGACCTGTGGCTGCGTTACCGGCCGCTGCCGGCCGCCATCGCCCAGGCCGACGCCGTTCTGGCCGGGCCGGTGGTCGCCGAGGGGGCGGGCCGTCCGACCTTGCAGGCGGCGCAGGCGGAGCTGACGCGCGGGCTCGCCGGGCTGCTGGGGCCTCCGAGCCGGCCGGGGGCCGGGCGCATCCTGATCGGCACGCCGGACTCCTCGCCGACCATCGCCGCCCTGCATCTGCCGCTGGACGGCCTGGGGCCCGAGGGTTTCCTGATCCGCCGGCTGGGCGCCGACACGGTGGTCGCCGCCAACCGCGACGTGGGCGTGCTCTACGGCGCCTTCCGCCTGCTGCGCGAGGTGCAGACCGGCCGGCCGGTCGAGAGCCTCGACATCCGCGACCGACCGGCCGTGAAGCTGCGGCTGCTGGACCACTGGGACAACCTCAACGGCACCATCGAGCGCGGCTATGCGGGGGGCTCGCTCTGGCAGTGGCAAAAGCTGCCCGACCACGTCGACCCGCGGATCGCCGACTACGCCCGCGCCGACGCCTCGATCGGCATCAACGGGGCGGTGGTCAACAACGTCAACGCCTCGGCCGACAGCCTGACCGCGCCCTATATCGGCAAGGCGGCGGCGCTGGCCGACGTGCTTCGGCACTGGGGCGTGAAGCTCTATCTCTCGGTCCGCTGGAGCGCGCCGATCGAGATCGGGGGCCTTGCGACCGCCGACCCGCTCGACCCCGCCGTTGCCGCCTGGTGGCGGGCCAAGGCGGACGAGATCTACCGCGCCATCCCCGACTTCGGCGGCTTCCTGGTGAAGGCCAACTCCGAGGGCCAGCCGGGCCCGCAGGACTACGGCCGCAACCACGTGGACGGCGCCAACATGCTGGCCGATGCGTTGGCGCCGCACGGCGGCGTGGTGATGTGGCGGGCCTTCGTCTATTCCAGCGATCCGGCCGACGACCGCGCCAAGCAGGCCTACCGGGAGTTCAAGCCGCTGGACGGCCGGTTCCGGCCCAACGTCCTCTTGCAGGTCAAGAACGGCCCCATCGACTTCCAGCCGCGCGAGCCCTTCCATCCGCTGTTCGGGGCCATGCCGAAGACGCCGCTGATGCTCGAGCTGCAGGTCACCAAGGAGTACCTCGGCCAGGGCACGCACCTGGTCTACCTCGGCCCGCTGTTCGCCGAGGTGCTGGGCGCCGACACGGGGGCCAAGGGGCCGGGCTCCACCGTCGCCCGGGTGGTGGACGGCGAGCTCGACGGCCACGCGCTTTCCGGCATGGCGGGGGTGGCCAACACCGGCGCCGACCGCGACTGGTCGGGCTCGATCTTCGACCAGGCCGACTGGTACGCCTTCGGCCGGCTCGCCTGGGACCCCACGGCCTCGCCGCGCGCCATCGCCGAGGACTGGACGCGGATGACCTTCTCGCTCGACCCGGCCTTCGTGGCTCCCGTGGTGGGGATGATGCTGGGCTCGCGCCAGGCGGCGGTGGACTACATGACCCCGCTCGGCCTGCATCACCTGATGGCCCGCGACACCCACTATGGCCCGGCGCCCTGGGACGTCAGCGGCAAGCGGCTGGATTGGCGGCCGCCCTACTACCACCGGGCCGACGCGGGCGGGATCGGCTTCGACCGCACCGCCTCCGGCAGCGACGCGATCGGGCAGTATTCCGCGGCCGCCGCGGCGCGATTCCTGGGGCCCTCGGACATCTCCGAGGACGACCTGCTCTGGTTCCGGCATCTGCTGTGGGACTATCGCACTGCGTCGGGCCGCACCCTGTGGGACGAGTTGGTGACCCGCTATGACCGCGGGCTGGACGCGGTGATCGACATGCGCCGGACCTGGGCCGGGCTCGCGCCCTACGTCGACGCCGAACGCTATCGCCAGACCGCCGACTTGCTGCGCCTCCAGGAGACCGAGGCGCGCTGGTGGCGCGACGCTTCGATCGCCTACTTCCAGAGCCTGTCGCACCGGCCGCTGCCGGCCGGCCACGCCGCCCCGCGGCTGCCGCTCGCCGCCTATGAAGCGGTGAGTTTCCCGCCGGAATCAGAGCGTTAGCGCGATAACGCCGGTCTCGTTGACAGCTTGGCCTTAGCGGTGGTAGCCTTAACATTGGGAACGCTACCAAGAACGTTCAGCGTCGCATAGCGGGCGTCCCCAGGGAGAGAAACGCGGTCGGCGTCCGGGGCGCCGATCGGTCCGCGCGAACCCGAACGCGCGGACGGGGAATCAGGACGGGGAGGGAAGATCATGGCTACCTATCGCAAAGGCCGCGTCGGCCACCTGCGGCTGGCATTGCTTGGCGCGAGCATCCTGGCGGGCGGGTTCGCATCCGCCTCCGCCGCCGCGGCGCAGACCGCCGCCCAGACCGCCTCAGGAACCGCCGTCGAGGAGGTGGTGGTCACCGGCATCCGCAAGAGCCTGACCGACGCCGCGGTGGCCAAGGAGACCTCGACCAACTTCACCGATTCCATCTTCGCCGAGGACATCGGCAAGTTCCCGGACCTCAACATCGCCGAGTCGCTGGTGCGGATCCCGGGCGTGCAGCTGACCCGCGACATCGACGGCTCAGGCGTGCAGGTCTCGGTGCGGGGCCTTGGCCCCAGCTTCACCAAGATCCTGCTGAACGGATCGCAGATCGCGGTGGCCTCCGATGGCGGCACCGACGCGGGCAACTCCAACCGCGAAGTCGACCTCGACATGTTCCCGACCGAGCTGTTCACCAAGCTGACGGTGAACAAGACGCCGGAGGCCGAGCTGCTGGAAGGCGGCGTGGCCGGCACGGTCAACCTGGTCAACGCCCGGGCCTTCGACAACGAGGGCCGGCACTTCACCTACTCGGCGCAGGGCGGCTACGGGGATTCAGCCCGCAAGTTCAGCCCGCGCGGGGCGTTCATCGCCAGCGACACCTGGGGCCCGTTCGGCGCCCTGATCGGCTTCGCCGGCTCGGAGACCAAGTACCGCACCGACGGCTTCGAGAGCATCGGCTGGACGACGCCCAACCTCAGCGCCGCCCAGTGCAACACGGCGAGCTGCAACACCGACGGCGGCAAGGGCTTCTCCTTCCCCGCGACGGTGCCGGCCACGGCCGGCAACGGCCTGGTCGCCGGCACGCCGATCGATGCGGCCTTCCTGGCGGCGCACAACCCGGGCACGACGCTCACCCAGCTCGGAAGCGCCCTGCTGCCGCGGCTCGGCCGCAACAGCTTCAGCGAGGGCACCAAGGACCACGAGTCCGTGCTGATCTCGCTGGAATACAAGCCCTCCGACCGGCTGCACGCCTCGCTCGACATGCTGTGGGGCCACTCGGACCGCAAGTTCAACCGCCTCGACATGGACTGGTCGGTGCGCAACTCGAACTTCATGGTCCCGCTGAACGTGCAGGTGGACTCCAACAACGTGGTCACCGCCGGCACCTTCGCCAATTCCCAGTTCTTCCTGGAGGCGCGGCCGTACCACGAGACGGTCGACTTCTATAATATCAACCCGAGCGTCACCTATGACGTGAACGACTGGATCCACCTTGAAGGCCAGGTGAACTGGAACCGCAGCCGGTTCTACCGCGAGGCGCCCAGCTTCCTGTTCAACTCGCCGCTCGGCGTCACCGTCGCCTACACCAACAACGGCGGCGACGTGCCGACGATCACGCCGAGCGTCGACCTCGGCAACCCGAACCTGGGCTGGACCTGGAACCGGGTGAACATCCAGAACGTCAAGCGGGTGACCTCCGACAAGGGGGCCCACTTCGACGCCACGTTCGGCGACGACAAGATCAACATCAAGGCGGGCCTCGCCTACGACGACACCTTCCGCGAGATCGTCGCCTACGACGGCTCCAGCGCCTACCAGAACTGCATCATCAACGGCGCGGCCTCGACGGTGAACGGGGTCGCGGTGCCCTGCACCGTCGGCAACCAGGTGCCGAACTCGGCGATCGCGAGCTTCCTCACCAACGGCCCCCCCGGCGGCGGCTTCTTCCGGGTCGGCAGCGGCAATCCGGGCTACCTCAACTTCATCTCTCTGAACTACGGGGCGATCGAGGCGGCGTCGAACTACGCCAAGTACAATGCCCTGGCGACCTTCTCGGCCAGCTCGGCCACCGCAACGCCCTCCGGCAACATCGACGAGAAGAACACCGGCGGCTACCTCGAGATCAACGGCACGGGCCAGTTCATGGGCCGCGACGTCACCTACAACGCCGGCATCCGCTACGTGAGCACCAAGCAGCAGGTGACCCAGACGGAGTCGGTGAACAACGCCTTCGTCATCGACACCCTGGAGCACGACTACGATGAATATCTGCCGTCGTTCAACGTCTCGGCGAAGCTCAGGGACAACCTGATCCTGCGGATCGCCGGATCGCGCACCATGACCCGGCCCAACCCCAATGTCCTGCTGCCGGGCCTGACCTTCTCCGACCCGTCGGCCCAGGTGGCCAACCTCGGCAACCCGAACCTGGCGCCGTTCTTCTCCGACAACGCCGACCTGGGGCTGGAGTACTACACCGGCGGTCCGGGCTATGTGTCGCTGAACCTGTTCCACAAGACGGTGACCGGCTTCACGGTCAACCAGCAGATCAGCGAGCCGTTCAGCGCGCTGGGCATCCCGCTCTCGGCCCTGTCGCCGACCCAGCAGGCCACCGGCATCACCGCCAACACCATCATCGCGGTGAACACCCAGGTGAACCTGGGCACCTCCTACATCGATGGCTTCGAGGCCATCTGGGTGCAGCCGCTGGACCGGTTCGTGAAGGGGCTGGGCTTCACCGCCAACTACACCCACCTGGACACCAAGGCGCCGACCTCGACGACCTCGACCAGCACCGGGCCGCTGCCGGGGGTGCCGAAGTTCACCTACAACCTCGGCGCCTACTACGAGAACTACGGCGTCTCAGTCCACCTGACCTACGTCTACAACGACAAGCTGATCGCCGCGGCGGCGCCGCAGAACAACGTCAACCTGCCGCTGATCGCCGACGCCCGCGGCCAGCTCGACCTCTCGGCCAGCTACACCCTGCCGGACTTCTTCGGGCAGAAGCAGATGCAGGTCACCTTCAACGCCACCAACCTGACCAACGAGCCGCTGCGCACCGTGTTCGGCTTCGAGAACGCGCCCTACTCGACCTACTACCCCGGGCGTCAGTTCCTGATCGGGTTGCGGGGCAAGTTCTAGCGCGCGTTCTGGCCAGGGTGGAATCGCCTCGGCGAGGAGGATGCGCGCCAGGACAACAGGCTGCAGGATGGACGGGCGTCGCACGGCGCCTGTCCGTCAGCAGGTCCCCAGGGGTCCTCCCCTGAACTCGGGCCGTCCCGGATCGGCGGCGCTCCGCAGGGACGCCGCCGCCTTCTTTGGCCGCGCCCGCCGCTCGGAGCGGGCCAGCTGCGCCGTGACGTTTGCGGAAGGGTGCGCAGAGTGTCTAGAACCTGGGGCCACGTGCGTCAGGAGGCGGTTGATTGCCGAAGTCGTCGAGGAAGACCCGCAGCGTCGTGACCATCAACGACGTCGCCGCGCTGGCCGGCGTGTCGCCGATGACCGTGTCGCGGGTGGTCAACGCCGAGAAGAACGTGCGTCCTGCCAAGCGCGAGGCGGTGCTGGCCGCCGTGCGCCAGCTCAACTATGCGCCCAACCTCGCGGCCCGCAGCCTGGCCAAGGCCGAGGAGACCAAGATCGGGGTGATCTACAACAACCCCTCGGCCGCCTACCTGTCGGAATTCCTGGTCGGCATGCTCGACGAGACGGCGGGCAAGGGCGCCCAACTGGTGCTGGTCAAGTGCGAGGCGGTGGACGAGCCGGCCGAGCGCAAGGCGGTGGCGCTGTTGCTGGCGGCCTCGGTGACCGGCGTGGTCCTGCCGCCGCCGCTCAGCGAATCGGACGTGGTCCGAGACATCCTGAAGGCGGCCGGCGTGGCCACGGTGGCGGTGGCTACCGGGAAGGCGCGCGGCGACCTCTCCTGCGTGCGGGTGGACGACAACCGCGCGGCCTTCGAGATGACGCAGCGGCTGCTCGAGCTCGGCCACCGGCGGATCGGCTTCATCACGGGCCACCCCAACCAGACCGCCAGCGCCGAGCGGCTGCAGGGCTTCCGCCAGGCCATGGCCGGCGCGCCGGACGCCCAGAGCCAGGTGGTGCAGGGCTATTTCAGCTTCGCCTCCGGCCTGACGGCGGCGGAGGAGCTGCTGGACGGGCCGCTGCCGCTCACCGCGATCTTCGCCAGCAACGACGACATGGCCGCCGCCGCGGTCTCGGTGGCCCACCGCCGCGGCCTGGACGTGCCGCGCGACCTGACCGTCGTGGGCTTCGACGACACCGCGGTGGCGACCACGCTCTGGCCCCCGCTCACCACGGTCCGCCAGCCGGTCAGCGCCATGGCCGCCGCGGCCATCGACCTGCTGCTCACCGAGATCCGCGCGCGCAAGGACGGCGCGCCGCCGCGGCCGGTGGACCGGGTCACGCCTCACACCTTGATCGAGCGCCAATCCTCAGGTCCGGCCCCGCGGGCCTAGACCTTGACAATCGGCCTTCGACAGGGACGTTAGCGCTATCAAGACTACGCCGGATCCCGACAAATTCTGGGTCGGGCGTCGGGACGGGGCGCGTATGAGGCGACATCTACCCGCGGACTTCGAGGCGGCGACGCTGGTCGGCCGGCTGGCCCTCGACGAGGGTCCGACGCCCGTCGTGGTGCGCCGCGGCCGGGTGTTCGACGTGTCGCGCGCCGCCCCCACCACCGCCGATCTGCTGTCGCTGGCCGACCCCGCCGGCGCCGAGGGCCGCGACCTCGGGCTATTGGAAGACATGGGATTGGAGGCCGCCTGGACCGCGACGCGCCAGACGCCGCGCCTGTTGTCGCCGCTCGACCTGCAGTGCGTGAAGGCGGCCGGGGTGACCTTCGCCGTCTCCGCCGTGGAGCGGGTGATCGAGGAGCGGGCCGGCGGCGATGCGGGCCGCGCCCAAGCCATCCGGGAGAGCCTCCGCGAGCGGGTCGGCGCCGACCTGCGCTCGGTGACGCCGGGGTCGAAGGCCTCGGCCAAGCTGAAGAGCGTGCTGATCGCCGACGGCCTGTGGTCGCAGTACCTGGAGGTGGCGATCGGGCCGGACGCGGAGATCTTCACCAAGGCGCCGGCCATGTCCTCGGTGGGCTGGGGCGACTATGTGGGCGTGCGCGCCGACAGCGCCTGGAACAACCCCGAGCCCGAGGTGGTGCTGGTCTGCGACGCCACCGGCGCGGTGCGCGGCGCGGCGCTGGGCAACGACGTCAACCTGCGCGACCTGGAGGGCCGCAGCGCGCTCCTGCTCGGCAAGGCCAAGGACAACAACGCCGCCTGCGCCGTGGGCCCCTTCATCCGGCTGTTCGACGAGGCCTTCGGCCTCGACGACGTGCGCGCGGCGGTGGTCAAGCTGGAGGTCGAGGGCGAGGACAACTTCCGCCTCGAGGGCGCAAGCTCGATGAGCCAGATCAGCCGCGATCCGCTGGACCTGGTGGCCCAGACCATCGGCGCCAACCACCAGTACCCCGACGGCTTCGCCCTGTTCCTCGGCACCATGTTCGCCCCCATCGAGGATCGCGACGCAGCCGGCCAGGGCTTCACCCACAAGCCGGGCGACCTGGTGCGCATTTCGTCCGAGCGGCTGGGCGTGCTGGAGAACAAGGTGGTCACCTGCGCCGAGGCGCCGCCGTGGCGCTTCGGGCTCTCGGCGCTGATGCGCAACCTCGCCGCCCGGGAGCTCATCTAGAATGGCCGCCGACATGCCCGTCACGCTCACCCTGTCGCACTACATCAACGGCGCGCGCGTGGCCGCCGAGGCGCCGGGCGAGAGCCTCAATCCGTCCAACACGGCCGACGTCGTGGCCCGCGTGCCGAGGGGCGGCCGGGCCGAGGTCGACGCCGCGGTGGCCGCCGCCAAGGCCGCCTTCCCGGCCTGGGCCGACGCCTCGCCGGAGCTGCGCTCCGACGTGCTGGACCGCGCGGGTTCGCTGATCCTGGAGCGGCGCGAGGACCTCGGCCGGCTGCTCTCCCGGGAAGAAGGCAAGACCCTGCCGGAGGGCGTCGGCGAGACCGTCCGGGCCGGGCGCATCTTCAAGTATTTCGCCGGCGAGGCCCTGCGCCGACACGGCCAGAATCTCGACAGCGTCCGCCCGGGCGTGGAGATCCAGACCTACCGCCAGCCGCTGGGCGTGGTCGGGCTGATCACGCCGTGGAACTTCCCGATCGCCATCCCGGCCTGGAAGTCGGCCCCGGCTTTGGCGTTCGGCAACACGGTGGTGATCAAGCCGGCCGGCCCGACGCCAGCCACCGCCGCGGCCCTCGCCGACATCCTGTTCGAGGCCGGCGCGCCGGCCGGTGTGTTCAACATGCTGTTCGGCGACGGCAAGATGGGCGGCGCGATCGTCGATCACGCCGATGTCGAGGCGATCTCCTTCACCGGCTCGCAGACGGTGGGCGCCGCCGTGGGCCGCGCCGCCGTGGCCCGCCAGGCCCGCGTGCAGTTGGAGATGGGCGGCAAGAACCCGCTGGTGGTGCTGGACGACGCCGACCTCGACCGGGCGGTGACGATCGCCCTCGACGGCTCGTTCTTCGCCACCGGCCAGCGCTGCACCGCCTCCAGCCGGATCATCGTCCAGGACGCCATCCACGACCGCTTCGTGGCGGCGCTGGCTGAGAAGGTCGCGGCCCTGCGGGTCGGCGACGCCCTCGATCCGCAGACCCAGATGGGGCCGGCAGTCAGCGAAGAGCAGATGGAGCAGAGCTACCGCTACATCGAGATCGCCACGGGGGAGGGCGGCCGGCTGGTCACCGGCGGCGAACGGCTGAGCCTCGCCACCCCCGGCTGGTACGTCCAGCCCGCGCTGATCGCCGACACCGCCCCCGACTGGCGGATCAACACCGAGGAGGTGTTCGGCCCTGTCGCCGCCACCGTCCGGGTCAAGACCTACGAAGAGGCCCTGGCGGTCGCCAACGCCGGCGAGTTCGGACTCTCGGCCGGCATCGTCACCACCTCGCTGAAGCACGCCCGCGACTTCCAGCGCCGGGTGCAGGCCGGGATGGTGATGGTCAACCTGCCGACCGCCGGCGTCGACTATCACGTGCCCTTCGGGGGCAGCCGCCGATCGAGCTACGGGCAAAGGGAGCAAGGGTACGCCGCCGTGGACTTCTTCACCCAAACCAAGACCGCCTATTCATGGTCATGACACCGATGTCGGCGATCTATCCCAGCCTTCAGGGCAAGCGTGTCGTCATCACCGGCGGCGGGTCCGGCATCGGCGCGGGCCTGGTGGAGGCGTTCGCCCGCCAGAAGGCCAAGGTGGTGTTCCTGGACATCGCGGTGGCCGAGTCCGAGGCGCTGGTGAAGGAGCTGGCCGGCGCCGACACGCCGCCCCGGTTCATCAACTGCGACCTGCGCGACGTGAAGGCCCTGGAAGCGGCCTTCGCCGGGATCGAGCGCGACCTGGGCGGCGTCGACGTGCTGGTCAACAACGCCGGCAACGACGACCGCCACGGCCTTGACGACGTCACCGCCGCGTACTGGGACGACCGCATCGCGGTGAACCTGCGGCACATGCTGTTGGCGGCGCGGGCCGTGGCGCCCTCGATGCGCAAGCAGACGTCGGGCGCGATCATCAACTTCGGCTCGATCTCCTGGCACCTCGGCCTGCCCGACCTGGTGGTCTATGAGACCGCCAAGGCCGGGATCGAGGGCATGACCCGGGCGCTGGCCCGCGAGCTGGGCGCTGACGGCGTGCGGGTCACCTGCGTGGTTCCGGGCAACGTCAAGACGCCGCGCCAGATGCAGTGGTACACGCCGGACGAGGAGGCCGAGATCGTCGCGGCCCAGTGCCTGAAGGCCCGCATCGAGCCGGAGCATGTGGCGGCCCTGGTGCTGTTCCTGGCCTCGGACGACGCGCGCATGTGCACCGGCCACGAATACTGGATCGACGCGGGCTGGCGCTGAGCATGGCGGTTCCCGACTGCGTCTGGCCCCTGGCCGCCGAGCTCGGCGAGGGGCCGGTCTGGTCGGCCGCCGAGGGCGCGCTGTGGTTCGTCGACATCAAGGGCCGCAGCATCCACCGCTATCACCCGGCCGATCCGGAAGGCCGCTCCTGGCATGCGCCGTCGCCGCCGGGCTTCCTGGCGCCGATCGCCGGCGGCGGCTGGCTGGCCGGGCTGAAGAGCGGCCTGCACACCTTCGATCCCGCCACCGGCGGCTTCACGGCCCTGGCCGCCGTCGAGCCGCACCTTCCGGGCAACCGGCTGAACGACGGTTGCGTGGACCGCCAGGGCCGCCTCTGGTTCGGCTCGATGGACGACGCCGAAATCGACCCGACCGGGGTGCTCTATCGGCTGGACGCCGGCGGCGCGGTGGCGGCCTGCGACGCCGGCTATGTGATCACCAACGGCCCGGCCTTCAGCCCCGATGGCCGCACCGCCTACCACACCGATACGCTCGGCCGGGTGATCTACGCCTTCGACGTGGACGCGGCCGGCGGCCTCTCCGGCAAGCGGCTGTTCGCCCAGATCGACCGCGGCTATCCGGACGGTCCGGCGGTGGACGCCGACGGCTGCGTCTGGACCGGCCTGTTCGGCGGCTGGGGCCTGCAACGCTTCGCGCCGAGCGGCGCGCTGATCGGGGGGATCAACTTCCCCTGCGCCAACGTCACCAAGCCGGCGTTCGGCGGCGAGGACCTGAAGACCCTCTACGCCACCACCGCCTGGAAGGGCCTGTCGCCCGCCGAGCGCGCGGCCCAGCCGCTGGTCGGCGGGCTGTTCGCGGTGCGCGTCGAGACCCCCGGCCTGCCGCAGATGGAGGTCCGCCTTGGCTGAGCCCCCGCGCCGCTCGCGCCGCTTGCACAATGTTTGCGCTACCATTAGCCTTGTCCAAAGCTCGACGGTAGAGATCGGGCCGGGACGGAAACGCGGACGACGCCCAGGCCAGACCTGAGCGAACAGGGCTCCGGGGAGGGACCAGGAATGGCCGGATACATCGACACATCGACGCCCGCTGGCGCCGACGCCGGCGCGGCGGCCCGTGTGAACATCGCCTTCATCGGCGCGATCGTCGCGGTGGCGACCATCGGCGGCTTCATGTTCGGCTACGACAGCGGGGTCATCAACGGCACCCAGAGCGGCCTCGAGAAGGCCTTCAACCTCTCCAAGCTGGGCACCGGCTTCAACGTCGGCGCCATCCTGCTGGGTTGCGCGGTCGGCGCCTTCCTGGCCGGCCGGCTGGCCGACCTGATAGGCCGCCGCGCGGTGATGATCCTGGCGGCCGGGCTGTTCATCATCAGCGCCCTGGGGGCCGGCGCCGCCAACGCCTCGTTGATCTTCATCATCGCCCGGTTCGTGGGTGGCCTGGGCGTCGGCGCGGCCAGCGTGACCTCGCCGGTCTACATCTCCGAGGTGACGCCCGCGGCGATCCGCGGCCGGCTGTCGGCCATCCAGCAGATCATGATCATCACCGGCCTGACGGGCGCCTTCCTGGTCAACTACCTCTTGGCCCACACGGCCGGCGCGTCCACCGCCATCCTCTGGGGCTATCCGGCCTGGCGCTGGATGTTCTGGGCGCAGGTGATCCCGGCGGGCGTCTTCCTGCTGAGCCTGCTCGCCATCCCCGAGAGCCCGCGCTACCTGGTGGTCCGCGGCCGCGAGGACCAGGCCCAGGGCGTGCTTACGCGACTGTTCGGAACCGCGGAGGCCGACCGCAAGGTGGCGGAGATCCGCGCCTCCCTGGCCGCCGACCACCACCGGCCCAAGCTCTCCGACCTGATCGACAAGACCAAGGGCCGGGTCCGGCCGATCGTCTGGTGCGGCATCGGCCTGGCGGTGTTCCAGCAGCTGGTCGGCATCAATGTGGTCTTCTACTACGGCGCCGTGCTCTGGCAGTCGGTGGGCTTCAGCGAGAATGACAGCCTGAAGATCAACATCCTCTCCGGCGCGCTCTCGATCGTCGCCTGTTTCGCCACCATCCTGCTGATCGACAAGATCGGGCGGAAGCCGCTGCTGCTGATCGGCTCGGCCGGCATGGCGGTGACCCTGGCCCTGGTCGCCGGCGCCTTCTCCACCGGCAGCCTGGTGAACGGCTCCGTGCAGCTGTCGCATGGCGCGGGCCTCCTGGCCCTGTTCAGCGCCAACGCCTACGTGGTGCTGTTCAACCTCAGCTGGGGCCCGGTGATGTGGGTCATGCTGGGGGAGATGTTCCCCAACCAGATCCGTGGCTCCGGCCTGGCGGTCTCCGGCTTCGCCCAATGGATCGCCAACTTCGGGATCAGCGTCAGCTTCCCGGTGATGGCGTCCTCGCTGGGCCTCGTGCCGACCTACGCCTTCTACGCAATCAGCGCGGCGGTCTCCTTCGTCTTCGTCTGGAAGGTGGTCCACGAGACGCGGGGCCGCGAGCTGGAAGACATGGTCGGCTGAGCCGAGCCGGGGGACCCACGATGAGCAAGCCGATCTCGCTGCGCCTCGTCCTGATAGCGCTAGCCCTGGGCCTGGCGGCCCAGGCCGACGCTGCGCCCAAACCCAAGGCCCGCGCCGCCGCGTCCGCCCAGCGCCCGCTCTACAGGGACACCACCCAGCCGGTGGCGGCCCGGGTCGAGGACCTGCTGAGGCGGATGACGCTGGCCGAGAAGGTCGCCCAGATGCAGGGCGTCTGGGAGCACAAGGACACGATCCAGACGCCGGCCGGCGAGTTCTCGGTGGAGAAGGCCATGCAGGCCTTCCCGGACGGGATCGGCGAGATCTCCCGGCCCTCCGACCGGCGCGGCGTGGCGGCGCCCGCGCTCGGGCCGGGCGCGGGCGGCGAGGGCGGGGCGGCCGGCGCCGCCGACCGGGTGGTCAACCGCGATCCGCGCGAGACGGCGCTCTACACCAACGCCGCCCAGCACTGGGCCGTCGAGCACACCCGGCTGGGCATCCCGATCCTGATGCACGAGGAAGGGTTGCACGGTTATGTGGCCCGCGGCTCGACCAGCTTCCCGCAGGCCATCGCCCTGGCCTCCACCTGGGACCCCGAGCTGCTGACGAAGGTGTTCAATGTGGCGAGCCGGGAGATGCGGGCCCGCGGCGCCTACGTCGCCCTGGCCCCCGTCGTCGACGTGGCCCGCGACCCGCGCTGGGGCCGCATCGAGGAGACCTATGGCGAGGACCCCTATCTGGTGGGGACCATGGGCCTGGCGGCGATCAAGGGCTTTCAGGGCGAGACCCTGCCGCTCGGCGAGCATCGGGTGTTCGCGACACTGAAGCACCTCACCGGCCACGGCCAGCCGGAGAGCGGGACCAACATCGGCCCGGCCTCGATCTCCGAACGCACCCTGCGCGAGAACTTCTTCCCGCCGTTCCAGCGGGCGGTGACCACCCTGCCGGTGATGGCGGTGATGCCGTCCTACAACGAGATCGACGGGGTGCCCTCGCACGCCAACCGCTGGCTGTTGCACGACGTGCTGCGCGGTGAGTGGGGCTTCAAGGGCGCGGCCACCAGCGACTATTTCGCGATCAGCCAGCTGCAGAGCCTGCACCACATCGTGGGCGACCTGAAGGGCGCGGCCGTGCGCGCCATGGACGCCGGCGTCGACGTCGAGCTACCGGACGGCGAGGCCTACAAGCTGCTCCCCGAGCTCGTGAAGGAAGGCCGCGTCACCCAAGGCCAGATCGACGCCGCCGTGCGCCGCATCCTGACGATCAAGTTCGAGAGCGGCCTGTTCGAACACCCCTACGTCGACGCCGAGGCCGCCGAGGCGGCGACGGCCACGCCGGACGCCGTGGCGCTCGCCCGCCAGGCCGCCGACCGCGCCATGGTGCTGTTGAAGAACGACAAGGGCCTCTTGCCGCTCGACGCCGCGAAGGTGGGCAAGCTGCTGGTGGTGGGGACGCACGCCCGCGACACCCCGATCGGCGGCTATTCCGACGTGCCGCGCCATGTGGTGAGCGTGCTGGAGGGCCTGCAGCAGGAGGCCGCCGCCGGCCACGCCTTCAGCGTCGACTACGCCGAGGGCGTCAGGATCACCAAGAGCCGCTCCTGGACCCAGGACGAGGTCGAGCCCGCCGACCCGGCGCTGAACGCCAAGCTGATCGCCGAGGCCGTCGAGGCCGCCAAGCAGGCCGACACCATTCTCCTGGTGCTAGGCGACAACGAGCAGACCAGCCGCGAGGCCTGGGCCGACAACCACCTGGGCGACCGCGACAGCCTGGATCTGGTGGGCCAGCAGAACGACCTGGCCCGCGCCATCCTCGACCTCCACAAGCCGACCGTGGTCCTGCTGCTGAACGGCCGGCCGCTGTCGGTGAACCTCTTGGCCGAGCGCGCCGATGCCTTGATCGAGGGCTGGTACCTCGGCCAGGAGACCGGCCATGCGGTGGCCGACGTGCTGTTCGGCCGGGCCGATCCGGGCGGCAAGCTGCCGGTCTCCATCGCCCGCTCGGTTGGCCAGCTGCCGATCTTCTACAACGCCAAGCCGACCGCCCGCCGCGGCTACCTGTTCGATAGCGCCAAGCCGCTCTACCCGTTCGGTTACGGGCTCTCCTACACGACCTTCTCGATGTCGGCGCCCAGGCTGGCCAGGGCGACGATCCCGGTGACCGGCACGGCGCACGTCGACGTCGACGTGGCCAACACGGGCGCGCGCGCCGGCGACGAGGTGGTCGAGCTCTACCTGCACCACGACACCGCCTCGGTGACCCAGCCGGTAATCGCGCTGAAGCGGTTCAAGCGGGTGACGCTGGCGCCTGGCGCGCGGACCACCGTAGGTTTCGACCTGACGCCCGACGACTTCGCCTTCTGGAACCTGACGATGAAGAAGGCGGTCGAGCCGGGCGTGATCACCGTTTCCGCCGGCCCGAACTCCGTCGAGCTGAAATCGGCCAAGCTGGTCATCGGCAGATGAGCCTGTCGCGCCGCGCCTGGCTCGGCGGGGCGGGGGTTGCGCTGGCGGCCGCGGGCGCGGCGTGGGCCGATGAGCCGCCGCTGCGCGACCTCGCCGCCGCCAAGGGCCTGAGGTTCGGCAGCGCCATCGGCGGCCGGTCGTTCGGCGACGCGCAGGTCCGCGCCCTGGTGGCGGCCCAGTGCGCCCTGGTCGTGCCGGAGAACGAGCTCAAGTGGCAGGCGCTGCGGCCCGCGCCGGGCGTCTTCGCCTTCGACCGCGCCGACGCGATCCTGGGCTGGGCCGCCCAGACCGGCCTCGCGGTCCGCGGCCACAACCTGTTCTGGACCGCACCGAAGTGGTTCCCCGCCTGGGTCAACAGCTACGATTTCGGATCGAGGCCGGCGAGCGAGGCCGAGCGGCTGATCGTCGAGCACGTGACGACGGTGGTGACCCGCTACGGCGCCCGTATCGGGTCCTGGGACGTGGTCAATGAGGCGATCGATCCGGCGACCGGCGAGCTGCGCGCCAACGCCTTCACCCCCTATCTCGGCGAACGCTGCCTGGACATCGCCTTCCACGCCGCCCGCGCCGCCGCGCCCAGGGCCCAGATGGTCTACAACGACTACATGGGCTGGGAGGCCGGCAACGAGCGGCACCGGGCCGGGGTGCTGCGCCTGTTGGGCCGGCTGAAGGCCCGCGGCGTCCCGGTCGATGCGCTGGGCGTGCAGAGCCACCTCGGCCCCGGCGACCTGCCCACCGCCCCCCTCGACCGCGCCCAGCCGGAGGCCTGGCGGCGCTTCCTCGGCGAGGCCACGGGCATGGACCTGGGGTTGCTGGTCACCGAGTTCGACGTCGACGACCGCGGCGTGCCCGGCGACGTCGCCACGCGCGACGCCGAGGTGGCGGCCTACGCCAAGGCCTACCTCGACCTCACCCTGAGCTTCCCGCAGCTGCGCGATGTGCTCTGCTGGGGCCTCGACGATCGCTACAGCTGGCTGCAGTCCCGCTCGCCGCGGGCCGACGGCGCGCGCAAGCGCGGTTGCCCGTACGGCGAGGACCTCCGGCCCAAGCCGTTGCGCGCCGCCATGGCCGAGGCCTTCCGGGCCGCGCCCCGGCGATGATCGCCTAAGCCCCGGCCGTCAGCACGCCGCGCGCGCCCTGACGGACCAGCCGCTCGAGCTGGCGGGTGACGGCCTCGCGGAAGGCGGCATCGGCGGCGAGCCGGGGCGGGAAGATCGCGTCCAGGCTAACTAGCGCCGCCACGGTCTCGGCCGGCGAGCGGGCGCCCGCCGCCAGCCGCGCGGTGGTGGAGGCCAGGGGATCGTCGACCGCGAAGGCCCGGCCGGCCTCGTCGCGGCCGCGCTGCCAGCGCATCCAGGCGGCGACCGCCAGCGCCAGGGCCGCGATCGGCCGGCCTTGGTCGAGGCGGGCGGCGATGGTGGCCAAGAGCCGCTGCGGCAGCTTCTGCGAGCCGTCCATGGCGATCTGCCGGGTGCGGTGCTGCAGGGCCGGGTTGGCGAAGCGGGCCATCAGCTGGGCGCGATAGGCCGGGACATCGAGGCCCGGCGGCGGGGTCAGAGTCGGCGCCGCCTCGTCCCACAGCCGCTCGACGAAGCCCCGGCCCTCGGCCAGGCCCACGAACTCATGCACGAAGTCGATGCCCGCCAGCCCGCCGAGGTAGGCGATGGCCGAATGGGCGCCGTTGAGCAGGCGGAGCTTGGCGGCCTCCCAGGGCGCCACGTCGGCGGTCATCTGCACGCCGACCGCCGCGAAGTCGGGCCGGGCGCCGGCGAACCGGTCCTCGATCACCCACTGGCTGAACGGCTCCGTCTTGACCAGGGCGCGGTCCTCGCGGCCGCTCTGCCTCGCCCAGGCGTCGATATCGGCCTCGGAGGTGGCGGGCACGATGCGGTCGACCATGGTCTGCGGGAAGGCGCCCCGCTCGGCGATCCAGTCGGCGAGGCGCGGGTCGTGCGCCGCGGCGAGGGCCAGCACCGCGCCCCGCAGCCGCGCGCCGTTGCCGGGGAGGTTGTCGCAGGAGATGGCGGTGAACGGCGCGAGGCCTCGGTCGCGGCGAAGCCTCAGGGCCGCGGTCAGGAAGCCGGCGGCGGTCTGCGGCGCGGCCAGGCTCACCAGGTCCGCCGCCACCTGCGGGTCGTCGGCGAGCAGCGCCCCGCTGGCGGGATCCAGGAGATAACCCTTCTCGGTGACGGTCAGGGTGACGATCTCGGTGGCCGGCGCCGCCAGGGCCTCGATCAGGGCGGTGGGGTTTTCCGGCGCGACCAGCACCCCGCTCAGGGCGCCGATCACCCGCGCCCGCGTCCCTGCCGCGTCGCGCACCAGCACGGTGTAGAGCCCGTCCTGTGGCTGCAGCTGCTCGCGCACGGCGGGGGACCTGAGCGAGGCGCCGGTGATCCCCCAGCGGGTGTCGCCGCGGCGGATCAGCTCGTCGAACACCACCGCCTGGTGGGCCCGGTGGAAGGCGCCAACGCCCAGGTGAACCACGCCGCGCGTGAGGCCGGCGCGGTCATAGCCCGGCCGTTCGACATCGGCCGGCAGGTCGCCGAGCGTCGCCTCCGAGAGCCGCCTCACAGCCGGTAGGCGCGCTTGGCCAGGTTGTAGGCGAGGTCCCGGGCCACCTCCGCAGCCTCGTCCTCGGCCAGCCGGTGCTCGGCCACCAGGCGGGCCAGGAAGCCGCAGTCCACGCGCCGCGACACGTCATGCCGCGCCGGGATCGACAGGAAGGCGCGGGTGTCATCGTTGAAGCCGACGGTGTTGTAGAAGCCCGCCGTCTCGGTGGTCTGCTCGCGGAACCGGCGCATGCCCTCCGGGCTGTCGTGGAACCACCAGGCGGGGCCGAGCTTCAGCGCCGGATAGTGCCCGGCCAGGGGCGCCAGCTCGCGGGCGTAGGAGGTCTCGTCGAGGGTGAAGAGGATCAGGCTCAGCGCGGCCTCATTGCCGAACCGGTCGAGCAGGGGCTTCAGGGCGTGGACGTAGTCGGTGCGGGTCGGGATGTCGGCGCCCTTGTCGCGGCCGAAGCGCTCGAACACGGCCCGGTTGTGGTTGCGGAACGAGCCCGGGTGGATCTGCATCACCAGGCCGTCGTCCAGGCTCATGGCGGCCATCTCGGTCAACATCTGGGCGCGGAACAGCTCGGCCTCGGCCGGGGTGGCGCGGCCGGCGACGACGCTCTTGAATAGCGCCTCGGCCTCGACGCGCGGCAGGTCGGCGGTGGCCGCGGTCGGATGGCCGTGGTCGGTGGAGGTGGCGCCCGCCGCCTTGAACTCCGCGCGCCGCTTGCGGTGGGCGGCGAGGTAGCCGGTCCAGCCCATCACCTCCTCGCCGGTCAGCTCGCCGAACTGGCGCAGCGCATCTTCGAACTGCTCGTGCTCGGCGTCGATCACCGGGTCCGGACGATAGGCGGTGATCACCCGGCCCCTGGAGGTCTTGGCCCAGTCGGAGGCGCGGATGGCGGCGTGGTGCTCGAGCGTGTCCACCGGGCTCTCGGTGGTGGCCAGCACCTCGATGCCGAACCGGTCGAAGAGGGCGCGGGGCCGGAATTCCGGCGTCGCCAGGGCCGCGTTGATGGCCTCGAAATAGGTGTCGGCGGTCTCTGCCGAGAGCCGCACGGTCAGGCCGAACACCTCGGCGAACACGTGGTCGAGCCAGACCGCCGAGGGCGTGCCGCGAAACAGGTGCTGGTTCATGGCGAACAGCCGCCAGGCGGTGCGGGGTTCGGCGGTGGTGCGGCCCTCGCGGTCCGGCACGCCCAGGTCGCCCATCGCCACGCCCTGGCTGTAGAGCATGCGGAACAGGTAGTGGTCGGGCGCCAGCAGCAGGGCGACGGCGTCCTCGAACGGGGCGTCGACAGCGAACCAGCGCGGGTCGGTGTGGCCGTGAGGGCTGAGGATCGGCAGGTCCGCCACCTCGGCGTAGAGGGCGCGCGCGATGGCCCGGGTCACCGGATCGGCGGGGAACAGGCGGTCGGGGTGAAGCTCCAGGGCGGCGGTCATGCGGCGGCTCCCCCGACCCTTCCCAGATGAGAAGGGTCGTTCCTCAAGAATCTTGGGCCTGCAGCCTGGCCCCATCGACCGGCTGGTACACCGGTGTCAGGACCTGGACCACACCCAAGGCGAGCAGATAGGCCACCGAGGCGAAGGCGAAGATCGGGCCGTAGCCGCCCACCGCCTGCAGCACCCAGCCGGCGTACTTGGCCATCAGCATGCCGCCCAGCGCGCCGGACGCCCCGCCAAGCCCCACCACCGAGCCGGTCGCCCAGCGCGGGAAGAGGTCGGCGGGAAGCGCATAGAGGTTGGCGGAGAACCCCTGGTGGCCGGCGCAGGCGAGGCCGATCAGCCCGGCGGCGATCCACAGGTTGGGCGCGTTCATCGCCACGCAGACCGGCACGGCGAGGCAGGCGCAGGTCAGGAGCGCGGTCTTGCGCGCGCGGTTCAGCGAGGCGCCGCGGGCCAAGAGCCGCGAGGAGGTCCAGCCGCCGAAGATCGAGCCCACGTCGGCCATCAGGTAGATCAGCACCAGCGGCGGGCCGAAGCTCTTCATGTCGACGCCGTAGCGCTTGGCGAAGAAGTCCGGCAGCCAGAACAGGAAGGTCCACCAGACCGGATCGATCAGGAAGCGGCCGGCGATGTAGGCCCAGGTCTGGCGCTGGGCGAACAGCCGCGTCCAGCGCACCGGCCGCTGCGCCTCGACGGGCTCGGATTCGATCCAGGCCAGCTCCTGCGGCGTCACCTTCGGATGCTCGCGCGGCCGGCGGTAGTAGCCGAGCCAGGCGGCCAGCCAGACGACGGTGAGCAGGCCGGTCAGGATGAAGGCCCAGCGCCAGCCCAGGGTCAGCACGATCACCGGCACGATCAGCGGGGTGACGATCGCCCCGACATTGGCCCCGGCGTTGAAGATGCCCACCGCCAGCGCCCGCTCGCGCCGGGGGAACCAGTCGCCCGCCGCCGCCAGGGCCGCGGGGAAGGTCCCGGCCTCGCCCATGGCCAGCGGGATGCGCACCGCCGTGAAGCCCGCGGTGGAGGTGACGAAGGCGTGGGCGATTTGGCCCACGGTCCAGAGGCTGACCGCCAGGGCGTAGCCGGCCTTGGCCCCGATCCGGTCCACCAGCCGGCCGAACACCACATAGGAGGCGCCGTAGGCCGCCTGGAACCAGAACACCACGTCGCCGTAGCCGGTCTCGCTCCAACCGTACTGTTTCTGCAGCGAGGGCTTGAGCACGCTCAGCACCTGGCGGTCGACGTAGCTCAGCGCCACCGCGGCGAACAGCAGGCCGCAGACGATCCAGCGCACATGGCCGGACGGCCCCGGCCGGGCCGGCCCTGTGTCGTTCGCCGGGACGGGCGGCGCGCTCACCAGTCGTGCATCGAACCGTCCTCCAGCCGGTTCACCGGCAGGTAGGCGCGGCGGTAGGGATGCTTGGCGGCCAGGGCCTCGTCGATGTCGACGCCGAGGCCCGGCGCCTCGCCCGGGTGGAGATAGCCATCGTCGAAGCTGTAGGCGTGCGGGAACACCGCGTCGGTCTCGGCGGTGTGGCGCATGTATTCCTGGATGCCGAAGTTGGGGACCGACAGGCCGAAGTGCAGGGCCGCCGCCATGCTGACCGGCGACAGGTCGGTGGCCCCATGGCAGCCGGTGCGGACGTTGTAGAGCGCCGCCAGGCTGGCGATCCGCCGCAGGTGGGTGATCCCGCCGGCGTGTGTCACGGTGGCGCGGATGTAGTCGATCAGCTGTTCCTCGATCAGCTGCTTGCAGTCCCAGATCGAGTTGAACACCTCGCCGACCGCCAGCGGCGTGGTGGTGTGCTGGCGGATGATCCGGAAGGCCTCCGGGTTCTCCGCCGGCGTGGCGTCCTCCATCCAGAACAGCCGGTAGGGCTCCAGGTCCTTGCCGAGCCGCCCGGCATCGATGGGAGTCAGCCGGTGGTGCACGTCGTGCAGCAGGTGGACGTCCCAGCCCAGGGCCTCGCGGGCGGCGGCGAACAGCGCGGGCGCGGCGCGCAGGTACTTGGAGGTCGACCAGACGTTCTCGGTCGGCAGGTCGGCGTCGGCGGGCTCGTAGAACAGCTTGTCCTTGGAGACCCCGTAGGTGGATGTCAGCCCCGGCACCCCGGACTGCAGCCGCACCGCCTTGTACCCCTGCGCCACATAGTCCCGCGCGGCGGCCAGGGTCTCCTCCACCGTCTCGCCGTTGGCGTGGCCATAGACCATGACGCCGGTGCGGCTCGCCCCGCCCAGCAGCTGGTAGAGCGGCATGCCGGCCGCCTTGGCCTTGATGTCCCACAGCGCCATGTCGACCGCGGCGATCGCCGACATGGTCACCGGCCCGCGCCGCCAGTAGGCGCCCTTGTAGAGGTACTGCCAGATGTCCTCGATCTGGTGGGCGTCGCGGCCGATCAGGCAGGGGATCACATGGTCGGAGAGGTAGCTCGCCACCGCCAGTTCGCGGCCGTTCAGCGTCGCGTCGCCGACCCCGGTGAGACCGTCCTGGGTCTCGATCTTCAGGGTGACGAAATTTCGGCCCGGCGAGGTCACGACGGTGCGGGCGGCGGCAATCTTCAGCATCGGTCGGGGGATCCCGTGGGACGACGCCACAGCCTAGCCCGGCGCGGGCCGGGCGCGTCCATAAGATAGCGCTATCAAGGATGCCACGCGCGGTCCTGTCAAGGCGCCGAAGGGCCGTGGCTTTCGGCTGTGGCGGAACCCGTCCTGCATTGAATGCTGGAGCCGCGGCTAAGACCCGAGGGCCTGTTCCGTCAGCTGCGGAAAGACCTTGGCGACCTTGCCCAGCAGGTAGTCGCCATAGGTCCCGTCGAAGGCATGGACGCTGGCGCGGTCCCAGCGTTCGGTGCGGTCGGCGTCGATCCGCGCGGCGTCGACGGCGGCGATCGGCAGCGGCTGCATGGGCGCCAGGAAATCCGGATCGAAGAACAGCGGGAAGGAGAGCCGGTCCTGACCGCTGCGGTTGCGGACCCGGTGCGGCGTCGACTTGAAGCGGCCGCCGGTCAGCCGCTCCAGCATGTCGCCGATGTTGCAGACCAGGGCGCCGTCGATCGGCGGCGCCTCGATCCAGCCGCCCGGCGTCTTCACCTGCAGGCCGCCGTGGCGATCCTGCGCCAGCAGGGTCAGGAGCCCGTAGTCCGTGTGTTCGCCCACGCCCCAGGACTGGCTCCAGTCGGTCCCGGCGGGGCCCTGCGCCGGATAGTGGAAGATGCGGAACAGCACGGTGGGCTCGCCGGTGTAGGCGCGCGCGAAATAGCCGGCGTCCAGGCCGAGGCTGAGGGACACGCCTTCCATGAGCACGGCCGCGGCGCGGCTGGCGGCGTCCATGTAGGCGGTCGCCGCGGTTTTCAGGCCGGGCAGTTCGGCGGGCCAGAGGTTGGCGCCGTGCAGCGGCAGGCCGGCGCGGACCCGCGGATGGTCGGCGGCGAGGTCGGTCCCAAGGTAGAGCCCTTCCTTCAGGTCGGGCCGGCCGGAGGTGAGCTCGCCGCCCAGCGGGAAATAGCCTCGCCACGCGCGGCCGCCGCGCGACATCGCGATCGCCATCCTGGCCTCGCCAGGCAGGGCGAAAAACCGGCGGCTCTCCGCTTCGAGGTCGCGCAGCGTCTCGGGCCTCACGCCATGGCCCACCAGGTAGAAGAAGCCGTGCGCCTCGCACGCCCGGGCGATCTCGGCGGCGACCGCGGCGCGCTGCGGGGCGCCGGGGTCGAACAGCGGCGTCATGTCGATGACGGGCAGGCGATCGGTCAAGGCGGGCTCCTGCAGCTCGTCGGCCGCAGACCAGAGCATCTCGTCTCGCGGCCGTCCATGGGCCCGGCCGCGACGGCACGTGGCGCCAGATATCCCCGTTCCATTGCGCCGGTTGGCCAGGCCGGATACAGGAACGGCGATGCTTCTCCGCGCCGACCCCTTCATGACCGCCTGCGTCGATGTCGCGCCGGCCGATGTCGTGCCTGTGTCGGGCGCCGGGTTTGCGATGATTATTATGCTCGCCACCTCCGAAGCGGGGCGAACGCGCGCGAGTTGACACCTCCGGCGGATCGCAAGATCAGAACCCCGCTTCCGAAAGGCAGCGGGGTTTTTTCATGCGCCCGCCGGTCCACCCCAAGGACCCCGGCATGACCCAGACGTCCCGTTATCCAGAGACCCGCGCCCTGCGCCGCGCCGCCCGGCGCTTCACGCATGCGCTGACGGCGGAAGACCTGCTCGGCGACACCGCACGGATCGAAGCGGTCGTCCACGCCGCCGAGGCCGAGCCGGTCTTCCTGTTCGAGGCGGCCTTGCGCGCCGCCTGGCCGCGGGCTTCGGACGGCGCCCCCCGCCGAGAGGTGGTCTGGGCCGCCGACAACGCGCCCGACGACGCGTTCCTACAGGTGCGGGCCTTCGATGGCGGCGGGCGGTTGCTGCTGTGTCGGACCTATGGCTTACGGCTTGGCGCGGAGGCCGTGTCGTGACCGGGCCTGCGGCCGGCGCGGCGCGGCGCTGTTTCCTGATCGACGCCAGCACGGAGAGCGACGCGCTGCTGCGGGTGCTCACGCCCTTCGCGGTCCAGGGCGTCGACTTGCTCGAAGTGACCCTGGTCCGAACGGAGGGCGGGATATGCGTCCGCGTGGAGACCGAGGGGCTGGACGCGCGGCGCGCCGAGACCTTGACCCGCCGCCTGGAGGGCCTGCCGGTGGTGATCCGTGTCGGCCTTGGCTGGCGCGCCGCCGCCCAGGCGGCGGCCTGACGCCGATCAGTAGTTCAGGCTGGGACTGATCAGCTGCAGGCTGACGACGAACCAGACAAAGGCCAGGAGGGCGAGGGTGGTGATGGTGACCGAGGTCTTGGCCCACCAGCTCCGGCCGCCTTCGGTCCAGACGCGCACTGCGTTCCACACCGCCAGGCCCGCGCCGACGACGCCCACCAGGCAAAGCAGCTGCAGCAGGCGCAGCCAGATATCCAGCGGATCGTCGAACAGCTCGAGCTTGTTGCTGGCCGACTGGGCGATGGCGACGAAGCCGCCCAACGCGAGGAGATCAGCCACCGCGGCGAGCCGCACGGCGCGGTAGAGCATGGCCGTGCGCCCGGCGAGCGGGAACGTCTGGCCGTAGCGCCGGCGGACGAGCGCCTGGATCGGCCACAGGCAGAGCATGAGAAGCAGCACCCCGACCATGCCGCCGAGCAGCGGCAGGGTCCAGCTGGAGCTGACGGCGAAGGGGACCGGCTGGAAGACCATGATCGCGCCGAGGTCGTCCTCGCCGAAGTCGACGACCTTGCCGTCTTTCACCACGGCGGCGAGGGTGTGCTTGCCGCTGGCGTCGTTCCAGAGGAAGGGACCGACCTCACGCCACACCAGGGGCGCGCCGGAGTCGTCCTTGAAGGCCGAGACCACCAGCGTCCCGTCCTTGTTGGCGGCGACCTTCACCTGGCCCAGCAGGTTGAGCACGCGAAGGAAGCCGCTGTCGACCCGGCGGCTCGAGCGATAGACGCCCTGCATCGCCGCCGCGTCGGCCTTGGCGGTGGGCGCGGTGGGCGCGGTGGGCAGGGCTGGGCGCGGGGCCGGGAAGTAGCGATCCATGAAGCCGCTCAGCAGGTTCTGGCGGATGTTCTCGGCCAGGCCTTCCTTGCCGGGGCTGTTCATCGAGATGAAGATCCCGATGTTGTCGTTGAGCAGCAGGTGCAGGTCGGAGTGGAAGGCGACGGTGTCGCCGCCGTGGCCGACGATCACATGGCCGTTGCGGTCCTCGTGATAGAAGCCCAGGGCCATGCCGTTGAGCGGCGGCACATACTGCCGCTGCGGCGCATGCATCTGCCGGGCGGTGGCGTCCTGCAGGATGCGGACGCCGCCATACTGGCCATTGTTCAGGTGGGCGATCATGAACCGGGTCATGTCATCGCCGGTGGTGGCCAGGCTGCCGGCCGGGGCAGGACCCACGAACTCGTAGGGCCGCGCCGGCCCGGAGGCCCGCAGATAGCCCGAGGACATGCCGGCCAGCAGGTTCGGCGCCAGCGGCTGGCTGAAACTCGAATGGTCCATGCCCAGCGGCGTGAAGATGTGCCTGGCCACATACTGGTCGAAGGGCTCGCCCGAGGTCCGCTGGACGATGTAGCCGGCCAGCGCGGCGCCATAGTTGGAATAGGCCGGGACTTCGCCGGGCGGGAAGATGCGGTTCGGCGTCCAGATGGAGACGAACCGGTTCAGCGGCAGCACGGTCTTGGCGTTGGCCGGGAACAGGTGCTTGATCGTCTCGGCGAAGCCCGCCGTATGGGTCATCAGGTCCCGCATGGTGACCGGCTTGCCGTCATAGGGCGGGATCTTGAAGTCGAGGTACTGGTTGACGTCGGCGTCGAGGTCGATCTTGCCTGCCTCCACCTGCTGCATCACCGCCGTCCAGGTGAACAGCTTGGAGACCGAGCCCGGCCGGAACAGGGTGGCCTTGGGATCGACCAGGCGGTGGGACTTCACGTCCGCATAGCCGTAGCCCTTCTCGGTCAGCACCTGGCCGTCCTTGACCACCACAACCACCGCGCCGGCGATGTCGGCGCTGGCCAGGGCGTAGGGGACGTAGCCGTCGAGCCAGCTGTCCAGGTCCTGACCGGTCAGGGCGGGGGCCGAGGCCGGCGCGGCCGGCGGTTGAACCGCGGCGGCCGCGGAGGTCGTCGCCGGCTTGGCCTCCTGCGGGACCTGGGCGCTCGCACCCGCCGCGAAGACCAGGGCCAGGCTCAACGCGCCGATCAACGATCTCAGTCTCATGGCGATACGCCCCCAAGCTGCCAACGCCGCGACGGCGCCCGTCTCAGTCTCACGGAATTTTCAATCTTAGAAATTAATTTAGCGCAATGCGAAACTTGGCAAGTTCTGCGGTGGAGGCCCGTCCCATAGCCTAGCCCGCGTCGGCCCCGAGGATCGCGGCGGCATAGTGCGGCCGGTCGGCGATCACGGTGCAGAACTGGGTCACGGCCTTGTCGACCTTGGGCCGTAGCAGCAGGCTCCGACTCCAGTCGGTCGCGCTCCTGAAGTCCGCATGGCGCGAGCTCAGTCGATAGTCGTAGGCGCCCGTCACCCGCACGGCGACGGTGATCGCCGCATCGGCGAGGATCCAGGCGTCCAGCGCCTCAAGGCTGTCGGGATCCGCCCAACCGACCTTCAGATAGGTCACGCATTCACAGATGCCCGGCGGGAGCCGGAGCAGCGCCACCAGGCGGAGCGCGCCGATCTGCCTCAACATACGGACAAGCCGCCACGCTGTGACCGGCGGCATTCCCAGCAGTTCCGCGAGCCCCTGCCCGCGGGGCAGGGGCCGTCCCTCGAGCTTGGCCAGGATGCGCAGCTGATCGCGCGTGAGGCTGACCGGCTTTTGCCCCGGCCGGATCATCGCCGCGGCTGCGCGCGTCCGACGCGAACCCTTGAGCTGCATGTCTCACCGCGCGTCGACGCTTGTTGCGCCGCGCGACCTACTGGCGCCGCGGTCAGTAACTGGCGGAGAGCGACAGCCCGATCGTCCGCGGCCGGATCAGGCCCAGCTGCACCGCGCCGTTGGGAGTCGAGCCGATGCCGCCCAGGGAGAGGATTCCGCGCTCATCGCCGAGGTTCTTCACATAGGCCTCCACCCGATAGTTGCGCCAATCCGCCCCGGCCCGCAGGTCGACGGTGGTGTAGCTCGGCAGGGAGGTCTGGCCCACGGTCGGATTGAAGTCCGAGTGTCTATGGCCGGTGAAACGCAGGCTCGCGCCGACGAACAACTGCACCGCGTCCGCCGCCGGCCACTCGTAGTCGGCGTTCAGCGAGCCGCTGAGCGGTGCGGAGTAGGGCAGGCTATCGCCGTTCTTGCCGCCGAGCAGGGCCGGCGTGTCTTCGGTGAGCTTCGCCTCGGTGTAGGCGCCGTTGGCCGACAGCGTCAGGCCGGCGGTCGGCACATAGGTGACAGCCCCTTCCACGCCCTTGCTTTCGGCGGTCCCGCCGTTGGTGTTGACGCCGAAGTTGTTGACGTTGGCCAGCAGCTGGATGCGGCTCCAGGTGATGTAGAAGGCGGTCAGTTCGACGGAGACCTTGCGGTCGGCGAGGTCCGATTTGACGCCGGCCTCATAGTCGATGATCGAGTCCGACTGGAAGGTGCGCGGCACCGCGGCCGGAGCCAAGGGGGAGAGGGCGTTCGGCCCGCCGGGACGGTAGCCCTTGGCGACGCGCGCATAGATCGTCGTGTCGTCGCTCAGCTTGTACTTGGGCGCCACCGCGAAGGTGAACACGTTCTCCGACGAGGCGCCGCCCACCGTGGAGCCGGGCCCCACGAGCGCGCCGGAGGTCACCTGCGATTCGGTCTGCTTGTTGTGGCTGTAGCGGCCGCCCACGCTGACGTCGAAGCGATCGGTGAAGTGGTAGTCGCCGTTGGCGAAGGCGGCGTATTCCGAGTAGTCCGACGGAAGCGACACAACCTCCAGTCCGCCCAGGCCGGGCGCGACCGCGGGCGGGTTCACCAGGCTCAGCGCGCTGAGGTTCTGGTGCAGCTGGTTCTCCTCCTTCGTGTAGAAGGCGCCGACCAGCCATTCGAAAGCCTGCGCGGGCGAGGCCAGGCGGATCTCCTGGGTGAATTTCTTCTGTTCGAGGTCCTGCAGGACGCCGGCCCCCAGGGGCTGCCCCAGGACCGCGGTCAGCAGCGGCCCGAACTGCGCCGAGGCGTCTTCGTTGGTGTCCTGGCGTAAGGTCGCGTAGCTGGTCGCCGACACCAGGCTGGCGAAGCCGAAATCATAGTCGGCCGTGGCGTTGTAGATCCTGTAGGTCACCTTGTTGGGGGACGAGAAGGTCCGGCTCTGCGTCAGGTCGCCGTACAGCGGCTCCAGGGTCACGGGGTTCACGTCCTCGGTGGACGAGCCCTTGCTGGAAATGTCCTGGCCGACCGCCGAAAGCCGGATGGTGAACTTGTCGGTCGGGCGATAGAGGAAGCTCAATCGCGCGCCGCTGTAGCGGGCGCCGTTGACGTCCTTCGCGCCGCGGTGCGGGTCGTCGATGAAGCCGGGCTGGTCGCTGTCGTAGCCGCTGATCCGAACCGCCGCCGTGTCGCCGAGCGGGGCGTTGAACACGCCCTTCACCGATCCGCCGAGGGTCGAGGACTTGGTGTCCTCCCCGTCGACTTCGATGCGGCCGGAATAGTGCGACGGGTCCGGGGCGTTGGTCACGAACTTCAGCAAGCCGCCGAGGCTGCTGGCGCCATAGAGCGTGCCCTGCGGCCCCCGCAGCACCTCGACCCGCTGCATGTCGAAGGTGTCCAGGTCGGGCGCCAGCACCGCGCCGTTCGACAGGCCGGTCACCGAGCCATAGGGGGTCTCGTCGACGTAGGTGCCGATCGTGGCGCTCACGCCGCCGGCGTTGATCCCGCGCAGCACCAGGCGGCTCGATCCAGGCTGGGAGGAGATCAGCGCCATGCCCGGGACCCGGCTGACATAATCCTCGAACGTGGCGGCGCGGATCATCTGCAGCGCGTCGCCGGAGATCGCCGTCACCGATTGCGGCACGTCGCGCAGGTTCTCTTCGCGCTTTTCCGCCGTGACGATGATTTCCTGCACCGTGGTGGCCGGCGCCGATGTGGCGTCGGCGGCATGGCCCACGACTGGGAACACGAGGGCGGCGAACGCCGCTCCGGCAAGCAAGCTCGGCTTCGTGACAGCGTTCATGGAACTTCCCCCTGGAGCTCGACGAAGATGACAATAAATTTTCAGAGCTGGCAAATGCTTTCCGAAATTGAACGTGACTCGGCCGTAACAATCTCTCTGGGCGAGATTTGAAACCCCGAATCGTTGCGTGCGGCGGTCGCGGCGGGCGATCTCGCCCCCTACGCGACCAGATGCGTCCAGCCGTGCGAATCGGCGGACCTGCCCCGTTGGATGTCGACGAGCTGGGCGCGAAGCTGCGCGGTCAGCGCGCCTTCGCCGCCGTCGCCAATGGCGAAATCGCCCTCCGCCGTCTTCACCTGGCCGATCGCGGCGACGACCGCCGCCGTACCGCAGGCGAAGGCCTCGCGCAGCCGCCCGGTGCGCGCGTCGTCGCGCCAGTCCGCCAGGCAATAGCCCGCCTCGCGCACCTCGAGGCCGCGGCCGCGGGCGAGCGTGATGACCGCCGAGCGGGTTATGCCGTCCAGGATCGTGCCGCCGAGCGGCGGCGTGCGGAGCGATCCGTCGTCGAAGACGAAGAAGACGTTCATCCCGCCGAGCTCCTCCACCCAGCGTCGCTCGACGGCGTCGAGGAAGACGACCTGCTCGCAGCCGCGCCGCGCGGCCTCGGCCTGGGCCAAGAGGCTCGCTGCGTAGTTGCCGCCGCACTTGGCCGCGCCGGCGCCGCCGGGACCGGCGCGGCTGAGGTCTTCGGAGACCCACACCGACAGGGGCTCGGCCGCGGTCTTGAAGTAGGAGCCCACCGGCGATGCGATGATCGCAAACAGGTATTCCGAGGAGGGCTTCACTCCCAGGAACGCCTCCGTCGCGATCATGAAGGGCCGCAGATAGAGGCTGCCGTCGCCCTGCGGAATCCAGGCGGCGTCGGCGCGGACCAGCTGCTCCAGCGCCTCGACGAACAGCGCCTCCGGCAGGCTCGGCATGGCGAGCCGCGCGGCCGACCGCTGGAAGCGGCGCGCGTTGGCTTGCGGCTGGAACAGCAGCACACGGCCGTCGTCGGTCCGATAGGCCTTCAGGCCCTCGAAGATCTCCTGGGCGTAGTGCAGGACCGCGGCCGCCGGATCGAGCATGATCGGCCCCCGCCGGCCCACCACCGCGTCATGCCAGCCCATCGCCTCGGAATAGCGGATGGTGACCATGTGGTCGGTGAACACCCGCCCGAACCCCGGCTCGCGGATCAGCTCAAGGCGTCGTGCGCTGGCGGTCGGCGCCGGATGCGGGACGGTCTTAAACACCGGCCGTCGCGGCCAGGCGATCCGGCCGCAGGCTTTGCGCATCCACCCCCAGCTCCGCCAGGTCCGCCGGCGTCGGCTCGCCCTGCGCCAGGGCGCACGCCAGCCGGCCCATGGCGGGCGCTGTCTGGATACCGTAGCCGCCCTGGCCGGCGAGCCAGAAGAAGCCCGGCGCGTCCGAGGCGAAGCCCACGACCGGATTGCGGTCGGCCACGAAGCTGCGAAGGCCGGCCCAGCTGCGGCGGATGCGGCGCACCTCCAGCGTCGTCGCCGTCTGCACCCGGTCGACGGCGATGGCGATATCCAACTCGTCCGGCTGGGCGTCACAGGGCGCCGATGGGGTTTCATCGCCCGGCGACAGCAGAAGCCCCCCGGCGTCCGGCCGGAAATAGAACCGCTCGTCGATGTCGATCACCATCGGCCAGGAGTCGCTCTCGGCGCCCGGCGCATCGACGATCAGCGCCGTGCGGCGACGCGGCTCGAGCCCCACCGGCCGCACATCCGCAAGCCGGGCGACCACATCGGCCCAGGCGCCGGCCGCGTTGACCACCACCGGAGCGTCGATCCGCAGGTCCGGCGTTTCCACCCGCCAGCCGGCTCCGCCGCGGGCGAGCCGCACGACCTCCGCATTGACGATCAATTGCCCGTCGCGCGCCTTGAGCTGGCGCAGCCACCCCCGGTGCAACAGGTCAACGTCGACATCGGCCGAGCCGGCCTCGAGCGCGGCGGCGGCGACATAGTCGCTGCGCAGGATCGAACACCGGGCCAGGGCCGCCGGGGCGCTCAGCCGGTGGACCGAGGGCGCCACGTCGGGCAGGGCGCAGAACGCGTCGAGCTCGTCCATCTGCGCGGCCGAGGCGATGTGCAGGGCCCCACGCTGGCGAACGATCGGCGCGTCAACAAAGCCCTCGGGCGGCGCGTAGAGGAAGCGTCGGCTGGCCCGGGACAGGGCGCGGATCGGCGCGCTGCCATAGATCTCCGAGAACAGCGCCGCGGAGCGGCCGGTCGAATGCATGCCGGGGAACGCTTCGCGCTCCAGCACGATCACCCTCTGCGTCTGGGCCAGGGCGGCGGCGGCCGAGGCGCCTGCGATGCCAGCGCCGATGACGACAACGTCGGCAGTGGTCGTGTTCATGGTTTGTCGATCTTTCGGGCGGCGGCCAGGGCGATCCGGTAAAGCGCGGTCGCGACGAGGGCGCAGGGAAGCGCCACGGCGGTGATCGCGGCGCCGACCGCTGTGGGGTCGTGCAGCACGTGTTCCAGGATCAGCGCCGGCAGGGCGGCGCCCAAGGCCAGACCCAGGCCGATGTTGATCAGCGAGACGATGCTGACGCTGAGCCCCCGCGCGTCGCCCGGCGCCAGCTCCTGGAGCACGGTGATGCCGATGGACTGGCCGGTGGTCGAGGCGAAGATCCACACCCCGGCGAGCGCGAACACCAGGGGCGGCGAGGGGGCCAGGATGAACAGGGTGCTGACGATCCCGGCCAGCATGGCGCCCACCGCCAGGAGCAGCCGGGACGAGGCGCCGCCGCGCTTGACCATCCGGTCGGCGACGATGCCTGCGCCGACCGAGCCGAGCACGCCGCCTGCGATCACCACGGCGCCCAGCACGCCGCCGATCTCCGCGACCCCGACCCCGAAGCGCCGGATGAGGAAGGTCGGGATCCAGTTGAGGATGGCGAAGTCGCAGAGGCTGCTCAGCCCCATGGCGGCGTAGAGCGGCGCCAGCACCGGCCACAGGGCCGCCAGCCGCCGGGCGGCGTCCTGCAGCGGGAGCGGCCGGCCCGACGCGCCGCCGGCAAGGTGGCGGCGGCGCGGCTCCGGGACGGTGGCGGCCAGGGCGGCCACCGGCAGGCCCAGCAGGCCCAGGATGACCAGGCCTGCCCGCCACGGCGCGAGGGCGCCTATGATCGGCAGTCCGCGCATCGCCCCGGACTCCGCGGCCTGCAGGATCGCGCCGCCCAGCGCCAGCGCCACCCCGCCGCCGACGATCATGCCCATCAGGAAGGTCCCGGTGGCGGCGCCGCGCCGGTTGACCGGGAAGCTGTCGGTGATGATCGACATGGCCGCCGGCGCCAGGGCGGCTTCGCCGATACCGACCACGGCCCGCGCCGCGAACAGGCCCCAGAACGAGGTCGCATAGCCGCAGGCCAGGGTCGCCAGGCTCCAGACGACCACCCCGGCGACGATCACCAGCCGGCGCGGCAGCACGTCGGCCGCCCGGCCCAGGCCGATGCCGGCCACCGCATAGATCAGGGCGAAGGCCGCGCCCTGCAGCAGGCCGACCTGGACGTCGGTGGCGTGCAGATCGGCGCGGATCGGATCGACCAGCAGGCTGAGGATCTGCCGGTCGCTGTACGACAGCACCGCGGCGATGCAGAACACGCCCACCGCCCACCACGCCCGGGACGCGGGGGGCCAGGGCGGCGCGCCAGTCGCGGCGGACTCGGAATGGGAAAGGGTCATCATCGATTGAATCGGCCGCTGGCTTTCGATACGACTTGGCATATCTGAAAACTGTTTTCCACAACCGAAATCTAGGAGATCGGCATTGAGGGTGTTTGCAGCCGGCCTGCAGAACGAGACGAACACCTTCGCGCCCTGGCCGGCCGGAGCGCGGGCGTTCGAGGAGGGCGGCGTTCGCCGCGGGGCGGCGGCGCTGGCGGGTCAAGGCCCCGACCACAAGACCGCGCAGCTCTGGAGCGAACTGTGCCGGCGTGACGGGCACGACTTCACCCCCGGCCTGTTCGCTTGGGCCCAGCCGTCCGGACCCGTCGTCCAATCGGTCTATGAAGGTTTCCGCGACGAGATCCTGGCCGACCTGCGCAGCCAGGGCCCGTTCGACATCGTGCTGCTGTTCCTGCACGGGGCCATGGTCTCGACAGGCTGCGACGACTGCGAGGCGGACCTGGTCCGCCACGTGCGCGCCGTGGTTGGCGACCAGGCGGTGATCGGCGTCGAGCTCGATCCGCACTGCCATCTGACCCAGCCGCTGGTCGATACGGCCGACGCCGTCATCCTGATGAAGCACTATCCGCACGACGACTATCTCGAGCGGGCGGTCGAGCTCTATGGCCTCTGCCTTGGCAAGGCGCGCGGCGAGCTGCGGCCCACCTCGGCGCTGTTCGACTGCCGGATGGTCGGCTTCTATCCGACCACTCAGGAACCGATGGCCTCCCTGGTCGAACGCTTCTGCGAGGTCGAAGGCGAGGCCGGGGTGCTCTCGGTCAGCTTCGCGCATGGCTTCCCCTGGGGCGACACCCCCGACACCGGCTCGCGGGTGCTGGTCATCACCGACGGCGATCCGGCGCGCGCCGCCCAACTCGCCGAAGCGATCGGCCGGGGGGTCTACGCGGCGCGCGACGCCCTCTTGCCGCGCTTCCCAAGCATCGAGGCGGCGCTCGACGAGGCGCTGGCGACGCCGGGCCTGGTGGTGGTGGCCGACACCGCCGACAACGCCGGCGGCGGCGCGCCCGGCGACAACACCGCGCTTCTGAAGGCGATGCTGGATCGCGGGGTCGCGGCGGCCGCCCTGGGCGCTATCTGGGACCCGATCGCCGCGATCGCCTGCGCCGACGCGGGCGTCGGCGCCCGCCTGAAGCTGCGCATCGGCGGCAAGGCCGGCCTGTCCTCAGCCCAGCCGCTGGATATCGAGGCGACGGTCCGGGCCGTCAGCGAGCGACACGACCAGGCGGGCCTCGGGAACTCACGCACCAAGATGGGGCTGTCGGTGTGGATCGAGGTCGACGGCGTGGACGTGGTGGTCAATTCCATCCGCACCCAGGTGTTCTCGCCGGACGCCTTCACCGGCCTGGGGATAGACTTGGAGGGCAAGAGACTCGTCGCGGTGAAATCCAGCCAGCACTTCCACGCCGGCTTCGCGCCGATCGCCGCCAAGATCATCCGCGCCGCGACGCCCGGCGCCATCCAGATGGATTTCGCCGGTCTGCCCTACGTGAAGAAGGCGGATCTCAGCTTCTACCCGCGCGTCGACGATCCGCTCGCTTGACGGTGGGCGGCGCGGGGCTTTCCCCGGCGTCGGACGCGGCGGCGGCGGCTTCGGGGCCCCGCGTGGCGGCGATCAGCTGGGATTCCTCGCCCGAACAGATCGACAGCACCCGGCAGGGTCCGGGGCCGGCGGACAGGTAGACGTGGCCCATGCCGCTGTCGAAATAGATGGAGTCGCCGACCTCCAGGGTCACGGGCGCATAGAGGTCGGTGTGCAGCTCGACCGTACCCTCGAGCACGAAGGTGAACTCCTCGCCCGGGTGCCGGATGAGCTCGCTGAACTCCGACAACGACCGTGCGCGGATCTCCGCCACGATCGGCACGAAGCGTTTATTCAAGAGGTCGGTGGCCGGATAGATGTGCTCGTAGGGTTCGGTCTCGATGACCCGGCCTTCCCCGGCGCGGGTGATGCTGCGCCGTCCGGTGACCAGGCTCAGCGGCGCGGCGGGCCCCTCCGTGGAGAACAGCACGCCGATGTCGATCTCCAGGCCGCGGCTGATCCGCGCCAGCTTGTCGTAGCTGAGCGACATCTTGTCGTTTTCGACCTTGGACAGGGTCGAGACGGGCAGGCCGGTCCTGCGGCTGACCTCAGACAGCGTCCAGCCATTGGCGAGCCTGAGGTTTTTCAGGACCGAGCCCGGCTTTGCTTTGGTGTTCACGCGCCTCGGCTCCGCATCTGATGGCACACCCTACTACGGGCCCGGCCGCGAGGTCCAACCGACGCGGACGCGCCGGCGGTTCGCGCGGCCTTCCGCTCTCCGATTTTCCCGGAGAGCGGGAATTATATCTAAACTGGAAACGTCTTGCGAAAAGAGAAATCGTATGAACTGATCGTGACGACGGTCCTCGCGCCGCTCCGGCGTCGGGTGGAAGGCTGCGTGTCTTCACCGTCTGGGGGCTTGGGATGAACCTGTTGTCAAAGATCGCCGCGGTTGGCGTGACCTTCGTGGCCCTCTGCGGCTTTGCCGCCTCGCCGGTCGCCCAGGCGCCCACGACATTGGCGGCCGGTCCGGTCGTCGCCGTCCCGACTCCGGCCTCACACGCCGCGAGCCGCCCGCCGGCCGCCACGCCGCCGAGCGCCCACGCCCTCACCGCCGAGGACGCCGGCGCCTATTTCGACGGCCTGCTGCCCGACGCCATCGAGCGCGGCGACGTCGCCGGCGCGGTGATCGTGATCGTCAAGGACGGCCAGGTGCTGTTCGAGCGCGGCTACGGCCTCGCCGACATCAAGGCCCGCAAGCCGGTGGATCCGGAGACCACTCTGTTCCGGCCCGGCTCGATCTCCAAGACGTTCATGTGGACGGCGGTGATGCAGCAGGTGGAGGCGGGCAAGATCGACCTCGACGCCGACGTCAACCAGTACCTCGATTTCAAGATCCCGCCCTTCGAGGGCAAGCCGGTCACCATGCGCAACCTGATGACCCATTCGGCCGGCTTCTCCGACGCGGCCAAGGACCTCATCGTCAAGGATCCGGCCCGCCTCAAGAGCCTCGAGACGCTGATGAAGACCGCGATCCCGGCGCGGATCTTCCCGCCCGGCACGACGCCGGCCTATTCGAACTACGGCGCCTCGCTCGCCGGCTACATCGTCCAGCGTCTGTCGGGCGAGCCGTTCGACGCCTATGTCGCCAAGCACATCTTCGCGCCCCTCGGGATGACCCATTCGACCTTCACCCAGCCGCTGCCGGCGGGCCGGTCGGCGAACATGGCCAAGGGCTATCGCGTGGCCTCCCAGCCGCCCGGTCCCTACGAACTGGTCGGTGAGTCGCCGGCCGGCGCGCTGGCCACCAGCGGCGGCGACATGGCCCGGTTCATGATCGCCCACCTGCAGGACGGCGAGTACCAGGGCCAGCGCATCCTCGACGCCAAGACCGCCGAGCTGATGCACAGCCCGCAATTCAAGCCCGTGCCCTCGCTGCCCGGCATGGCGCTGGGCTTCTACCAGGAGCCCGGCAACGGCCACCGGGTCATCGGCCACGCCGGCGACCTGAACCTGTTCCACAGCGACATGCACCTCTATCTCGACGACCACGTCGGCCTGTTCATCTCGTTCAACAGCGCCGGCGCCATGGGGGCGACGCACAACATCCGCACCACGGTCTTCCGCGGCTTCACCGACCGCTATTTCCCGGCCCCGGCCGCGCCGGAGGCGGCGACTTGGAAGGACGCCAAGGCCGACGGCCACACCCTGTCGGGCCACTATATCGACAGCCGCCGTTCCGACTCCGGCTGGCTGCGGATCGCCAACTTCCTGCTGGGTCAGTCGAAGGTCACCGCCGATCCGGCCGGCGTGGTGACGGTCTCCAGCTTCCGTGGGGTGAACAACCAGCCCAAACACTGGCGCGAGATCGGGCCGTTCCAGTACCAGGAGGTGGGCGGCGAGAGCCGGATGGCCGCGGTCGTCGAGGACGGCAAGGTGGTGCGGATCATGTCGGATGACCTTCCGCCCGTGCTCTCGCTGCAGCCGGTGTCGTCGGCCATGTCGGCCACCTGGAACGTGCCGCTGTTCTACCTGTCGCTGGCCATCCTGCTGATCGCCGCCCTGACCTGGCCCCTGGCCGCCTTCATCCGCTGGCGCTACGGCCACAGCTTCACGCTGACCGGCCGCCCGGCCTTGCTCTACCGGCTCACCCGGGCCGTCTGCGTCGTCGACATCCTGTTCGCCGGCCTGTGGTTCTGGTTCCTGTCGCAGAAGGACGTCCAGTGGTTCTCCAGCGGCAACGACTGGGTCATCCGGCTGATCCAGCTGGTCGGCCTGGTCGGTGCGGTGGGCGCGCTCGCGGCCCTGGCCAACGTGGCCGTGGTGTTCCCTGACAAGTCGCGCGGCTGGTGGGCCAAGGTCTCCAGCGTGCTGATCGCCATCGCCTGCGTGGCCTGCGTGTGGTTCACGCTCAGCCTGCACCTGATCACTTGGCGCATCGCCTACTGAGGTCGCCATGCCGCCCAAGTTCTTCGGCCGCGAGGACATCCGCCGGGCGCTCAGTTTCGAGACCTGCGTGACGCTGATGCGCGAGGCGATGACCGCGGTCTCGAGCGGCGGTATCAGCCAGCCGGCGCGGCAGATCCTGCCCTTGGCCGGCGGCAAGGGGGCCTTCGGGATCATGCCCGGGGCCGCCGCCGACGGCCGCTTCGGCGCCAAGCTGATCAGCGTCTTCCACCAGCCGGAGGGCTCAAGCCTGCCGTCCCACCAGGGCGTGGTGGTGCTGTTCGATCCGCAGACCGGGGCGCCGCTCGGCGTGCTCGACGCCGGCGAGATCACCCGCATCCGCACCGCGGCGGCGAGCGCGCTGGCCACCGACGTCCTGGCCCGGCCCGACGCCCATCGCCTCCTGGTGCTGGGGACCGGCGAGCAGGCCGACGCCCATGTGCGGGCCATCGCCGGCGTCCGGCCGCTCAGCCGCATCATGCTCTGGGGACGCAACCCAGCGCGCGCCCAGGCCCTGGCCGACGAGCTGGCCCACGACGGCCTCGCCGCCGAGGTCGCCGCCGACCTGCCGACGGCGGCCGGCCAGGCCGACATCATCTGCACGACCACCGCGGCCGCCGAGCCCATCCTGCTCGGGGCCTGGCTCTCCGAGGGGGTCCACGTGAACCTCGTCGGCTCCAGCCGCGCCGGCCCGACCGAGGTGGACGACGACCTGGTGGCGCGGTCGCGCTTCTTCGTCGACAGCCGCGAGAACGTGCTCGCCCAGGGCGCCGAGTTCGTCCGCGCCCGCGCCGCCGGCCGGGTCGACGACAGCCACATCGTGGGCGAGATCGGCGAGGTGCTGTTGGGCGCTGTCGCCGGGCGCCGCTCCGCCACGGAGATCACCGCCTACAAGTCCCTCGGCTGCGTCGCCCAGGACCTGTGGAGCGGCTGGCATGTCCTCCAAGCCCATTCGTAAGCGTCGCAGGACGCACCAAGCTTTAAGGTTCCGCAAGATGTCCAAGCTTCCCCGACACCCACGCCTCGCCACGCTGACGGGGATCGCCGCCGCGGCGGCGCTCGCCGCGACCCTGGCGGCGCAACCTGCGACCGCCGCGCCCAAGCCCCCCGGCCACGATTTCAGCATCGAGCAGGTGCTCAGCGCCCCGTTCCCCTCCGACCTCGTGGCCGCGGGGCAGGGGGGCCGCGTCGCCTGGGTCTACGACCAGGGCGGCAGCCGCAACGTCTGGATCGCCGGGCCGGGCGCGAACAGCGCCTACGCCGCGCGGCCGATCACCAGCTATGTGGGCGACGACGGCTATGACCTGGGCGAACTGAACTGGGCGCCCGACGGCCGCCAGCTGGTCTATTCGCGCGGCGGCAGCCTGGAGGGCGGCGGCCCGGTCAATGCGCTGAGCCGCCCCTCCGGCGGGGTCGGGCAGGAGGTCTGGGCGGCCTCGCTCGACGGCGCGCCGCGGCGGATCGGGCCCGGACACACCGCCGCCGTCTCACCGCGCGGCGATGTGGTCGCCTACATCCTGGCCGACCAGATCTGGATCGCGCCCCTGGCCGCCGGCGACCCGCCGACCCAGCTGATCCACGATCGTGGCCGCAGCGAGGGTGTCACCTGGTCGCCCGATGGCGGCCGCCTGGCCTTCGTCAGCCGGCGTGGCGACCACAGCCTGATCGGCGTCTACGATTTCGCCGCCAAGGCCCTCGTCTGGCTCGGCCCCAGCGTCGATCGGGACATGTCGCCGGTGTGGTCGCCGGACGGCCGCAGCCTCGCCTATGTGCGCCTGGCGGCCGGCCAGGCCCGGCCCTTCGCCGACAGCCGTGAGGCGCAGCCCTGGTCGCTGTGGATCGCCGACGCCGCCACGGGCGCGGCGCGCAGCGTCTGGACCGCCAACCCCGGTCCCGGCAGCGCCTTCCATCCGCTGGAGTCCGACCAGACCCTGATGTGGACCGCCGACGGCCGGCTGGTGTTTCCCTGGGAGCGCAGCGGCTGGATGCAGCTCTACGCCGTCGCCGCCGCCGGCGGGCCGGCGACCCGGCTGACCCATGGTGACTTCGAGGTGTTCAGCGCCACCCTAAGCGGTGACCGCAAGCGGATCGTCTATT
This sequence comes from Phenylobacterium sp., assembly GCA_004799545.1. Classification (GTDB taxonomy): domain Bacteria; phylum Pseudomonadota; class Alphaproteobacteria; order Caulobacterales; family Caulobacteraceae; genus Phenylobacterium. Next base: position 84,085 of record SSMU01000005.1, on the reverse strand, counting down.
CCGCGAACCAGGATGACATCGACCATCGCCACGTCTGGACGCTCGGCGTCGGCGACGCCGCGCCGCGACCGCTCACCCAGGGGCCGACCATCGAGGACAATCCGGTGGTGGCCAGCGACGGCCAGGTGATGGCCCTGCACAGCGATTGGCGAAAGCCGATCCACCCCGTCTGGCTGGCCGGTTCGACTCGCCTGGTCGACCTGGCGCCGGCGGCGATGCCGGCCGATTTCCCCGACGCGCGGTTCTCCGAACCCAAGCCCGTGATCTTCACATCCCCCGACGGCCAGACGATCCACGGCCAGCTGTTCCTGCCGCGCAACGGGCGGCCCGCCCGCGGCCCGGCCATCCTGTTCTTCCACGGCGGCCCGACCCGCCAGATGCTGCTCGGCTGGCATCCGATGGACGCCTACACCTACATGTACGGCCTCAACCAATACCTGGCCGACGAGGGCTACGTGGTGCTGTCGGTCAACTACCGCGGCGGCAGCGGCTACGGCCTCGACTTCCGTGAGGCGCTGAAGTTCGGCCCGGCCGGCGGCAGCGAGGTGAACGACATCCTGGGCGCCGCCCAATACCTGCGCGGCCGGCCCGACGTGGATCCCAAGCGGATCGGCATCTGGGGCGGCAGCTACGGCGGCCTGATGACCGCGCTCGGCCTGGCGCGGGCTTCGGACCTCTTGGCCGCCGGCGTCGACTACGCCGGGGTCCACGACTGGAGCACCATCGGGGCCGGCCTCGGCCCGGGGTCCGCCCCGGGCGCGGCGGAGTTGGCCCGGGCGTCCTCGCCCATGGGGACCATCGACAAGTGGACCTCGCCGGTGCTGCTGATCCACGCCGACGACGACCGCAACGTGCCCTTCTCCCAGACCGTGGAGCTGGTCGAGGCCCTGCGTCAGCGCCACGTCGAGTTCGAGCAGCTGATCCTGCCGGACGAGATCCACGACCTGCTGCGCGGGGAGTCGTGGCTGCGCTTCTTCCACGCCGCGGACGACTTCTTCGCCCGCCACCTGCAGCCCGGTCAGCCGCCGGCAGCGCATCGCTAGAGCTCGAGGGGAGCCGCCACCATGCCCGTCCCGCACATCGCCTCGACCACGGCCCGCCACCTCGGCCGCGCCCTGGCCTGCGCCCTCGGCCTCGCGCTCGCGTCGCCGAGCTGGGCCGCGAGTCCCGCCGCCCCCGGGCTGCCGCCGGGCGCCCAGCCGCAGGACATCGACCGCCTCGCCGCCCGCATCCAGCAGACCTTCGATGTGCCCGGCATGTCGGTGGCTATCGTCAAGGACGGCAAGGTGCTGTTCGCCAAGGGCTACGGCGTCCGCGCCGCGGGCCAGCCGGACAAGGTGGATGCGGACACCCTGTTCGGCATCGGCTCCAACACCAAGGCCTTCACCGTCGCGGCCCTGGCCATGCTGGTGGACGAGGGCAAGCTCGGCTGGGACGACAAGGTGATCGACCGGCTGCCCGGCTTCCGTCTCTCCGACCCCTATGTGACGCGCGAGCTGACCATCCGCGACCTGCTCACCCACCGCAGCGGCCTGGGCCTGGGCTCGGGCGATCTGATGCTGTTCCCGGCCAGCGACTTCACCCGCGCGGAGATCATCCACAATCTGCGCTACTTCCCGCCGGCCTCGAGCTTCCGGTCGAAGTTCGCCTACGACAACCTGCTCTATATTGTCGCTGGCGAGCTGATCCCCACCCTCACCGGGGTCAGCTGGGAGACCTTCGTCCAGACCCGCATCCTGGACCGGCTAGGGACCGGCTGCGCGGCCACCTTCAGCCTCACCGCCGGCAATCGGAACGTGGCCATGCCGCACGTGGTGGTTGGCGACAAGCCGGTGGTGGTCACCCCCGACCCGAGCACCGCCTACGATCCGGCCGGCTCCATCGAATGCAACGCCAGCGGCATGGCCGCCTGGGCCGAGCTGCAGCTCGCCGACGGCCGTTTGAAGGACGGCTCGCCGCTGTTCAGCGCCGCCCGCCACCGCGAGATGTGGACGCCGCAGACCATCATCACCCCGCTGCCGGAGTCGGCGGCGACGACGGAGACCCACTTCCGCAACTACGGCCTGGCCTTCTTCCTCGAGGACTATGAGGGCGCCGAGCGCGTCTGGCACACCGGCGGCCTCGTAGGCATGGTCAGCTACGTCTCCCTGCTGCCCGAACAGCACACCGGCGTCATCGTGCTCACCAACCAGCAGAGCGGGCCGGCCATGTCGGCGATGATGCAAAGCCTGCTCGACGCCATGCTCGGCAAGCCGAAGCGCGACTGGGTCGCCATCTGGGCGCAGCGGGAAGCCGAGGGCGCCAAGCAGGAGCTGGCGGCGGATCGTGACGCCAACGCCGCGATCCAGGCGGCCGGCGGCCACGCCTTCCTGCCGCTGGAGGCCTACGAGGGGATCTATCACGACCCCTGGCGGGGCGACGTGACGGTCAAGAAGCAGGGCGACAAGCTGCGGATGATCTTCAGCCGCACCGCCGGCATGCAGGGCGACCTGCAGGTCATGAAGGGCAATGTCTTCGCCGTGCGCTGGGACGACCGGACCCTGAAGGCCGACGCCCTGGTGAACTTCCGCACCGGCCTGGACGGTGCCGTCAGCGGCATGACCATGGCGCCGCTGTCGCCCACCACCGACTTCAGCTTCGACTACCAGGACCTGGACTTCAGCAAGGTGAAGCCGGCGGCCGTGACGGCGCGCTAGGCCGCCTCAGGTGGCCGGTTCGGGCTGCGAAAGGCCGGTCGTGGCGACGGGCCGCGACAGCTTCCAGACGCCGAGGGTCAGGAGCGGCGCCACGTAGATCGCCAGCAAGACGTAGGCCAGGTAGCGGTAGCCGTCGGCGATCAGGCTCACCAGGCCGACGCGGTCGGCGACGAACACCGAGCCCGCGAGGATCGCCACCGTCACCGCCAGCCGCATCGGCTTGGCGAAGATGCGGTCCCCGCCGCGCTGGTAGGCCTGGGCGATGCGCTCGTTGATGGCGTGGACCCCGCCGGTGCCGCTCTCCAGGAGCGCCGCGAAGATCATCACCTGGAACAGGATACGGAAGGCCGGCAGGCCCAGCTGACCCAGCAGGAAGTCCGACGGCAGCACCTGCTGGCCGATGGTCGGGTAGAAGCCGGACATCACGATGAAGAACAGGAAGGCCGGGATCATCGCCAGGGGCCCGGCCAGCAGGCCCGCGACCACCGCGTCCTTCTTCGAGGTCAGGTGGCGGGTCACCGGCAGGATGATGATCGCCCCGATGATATTGTAGCCCGCGTAGGTCAGCCCGCCCAAGGCCCAGCCCGTCGTCGGGGTCTCGGCGGCGAAGGCCGCGCCGATGCGGCCGCCGAACTTCAGGAAGGACAGCACCACGAACACCGCATAGGTGCCGTAGAGCAGGAAGGAGACGTATTTGAACAGCTGCTCGACCGACTCGTTGCCGAGGGCGGCGAACAGGGTGATCAGGGCCATCAGCGCCAGGGCGCCTGCGATCGGCGGCAGGCCGAACACCGCGGCGCCGATCGCGCCGGCCGATGCGGCGAAGGCCGACAGGATCACCATCAGGGCGGCCAGATAGGCGATCTCATAGACCGGCCAGAAGCGACCCAGGAGGTTCTTGAAGAAGGTCCGGTAGTCGCGGCTCGTGGTGCGCAGGGCGAACAGGAAGGTGACCGCGCAGACCAGGCTCCAGATCGCCGTCGCCAGGAGCATCGCCATCAGCCCACCCCAGGGCCCGCTGGGCAGGAAGTAGGACGCCAGCTCCCGGCCGGTGGCGTAGCCGCCGCCGATCACCACCGCCTTGAAGGCAAGCCCCGGGAGCAGCCAGCGTCGGAACCAGTCGGATTTCACGTCGATGTCTCCGCGCTCGATTTTCGAACCTAGCAACCGCTGTCGGAATCATCAAACGCCGAGGTCCGCGACCCGTCGGCCAGCGCGGGTTTCCGAGGGCGCGGCCCTGCAAAGGCTGAAGTCCCCCCAACGGGTCAGACGGGGATCGAGCGCGGCTTTCGCCACCAAGTTTTCCCAATCGGAAAATTCCCCGTTGCCGGGCTCACCGGATTGCGCGCACTGTGGCCGGATCGAAATCCCGGGGCGGTCACATGCATCTGAGCCGACGCGCATCCATGGCGGGCCTGCTGGCGTTGGCGGCGGCGGCGCCCAGCCTGTCGCTGGCGAAACCCGCCAACCGATGGGCCAAGGTGGACGCCGTCGCGCGAAGGATGGTCGCCGAACGCCTCGTCCCCGGCGTGCAGGTCTGCGTGCGCAAGGCCGGCGTGACAGCCCTCTCCCGCGGCTACGGCCAGGCGGACCTCGAAACCGCGACGCCGATGACCCCGGCCACGGTCTGCCGCATCGGCTCGGTCAGCAAGCAGTTCACCGCCGCCGGGATCCTGCTGCTGGCCCAGGACGGCAAGCTGTCGCTGGACGATCCGCTGTCGCGGTTCATCCCGGACTTCCCCAACGCCGAACGCCTGACCATCCGGCGCCTGTTGAGCCACACCACCGGGCTCGGCAACTACACCGAGACCACCCCGCCGGAGCTGGTCTGGCAGGCCAGCCGCACCGACCGCGACACCGCTCAGATGCTCGAGGTGATGCGCGCCACCGGCGCCAAGCTGCTGTTTGAGCCGGGGACCAACTACCGCTATTCCAACACCGGCTTCGTGCTGCTGGGCGTGGTCATCGAGAAGCTCGCGGGCGAGTCCTATCGCGACTTCATGCAGGCCCGCCTGTTCACGCCCCTGGGCCTGGCGCACACCGCCGTCGACGACGCCGCCGAGATCGTGCCCAACCGGGCGGCCGGCTACACCGACGACCCGAAGGCGCCCAGCGGCTTCGACAACGCCTCCTTCACCTCCATGACCTACCCGGGCGGGGCCGGCGCCCTGCGCTCCACCTGCGAGGACCTCTGCGCCTGGCACGTCGCGCTGCTGGGGGGCCGGGCGCTGCAGCCGGCCATGCTGCAGGCCATGCTGACCCCGATCACGCTGAACGATGGCGCGCCGCCGATGCAGACCAACCGCAAGGGCGAGAAGGCCCCGGTGCGCTACGGCTTTGGGATCGGCGTCGGTCCGGTGGACGGCCACGCGGCGGTCTCACACGGCGGCAGCATCCAGGGCTTCGGCTCGTACCTGGAGACGCTGCCGGCCGAGCACGTGACCCTGGCCATGATCATCAACACCGACGGCGGGGCCAAGGCGCCGCCGGCCTTCGGGCCGGCCTGGGCCGAGCTGCAGACGACGGTGCGCGCCGCCGCCCTGGCGGCGTGAGCGGATCGATGCGCAGCATGTGCGAGGCTTGCGCCGGCGCCGTCGCCCGCCGCGCTGTCACCAAGGATTTCCCATGACGCATCTGCTGACCCGAGCGGCCGTGGTCGCGCTGTCGCTGGCCCTGGCGGGCGCTGCGGTCGCGGCTGAGCCGACCGATCCGAAGATCGCCGCGCGCGTCGAGCGCGTGCTCGCCCGCACGCCGCTGATCGACGGCCACAACGACCTGCCTTGGGAGATCCGCATCCGCTTCGCCGGCAAGCTCGAGGGCCTGGACCTGACGTCGGACACCTCGAAGCTGCCCTCGCCGGAGGCCGACGGTATCGGCCTGATGACCGACATCCCGCGCATGCGGGCCGGCCGCATGGGCGGCCAGTTCTGGTCGGTGTGGATCCCGTCGAGCATCATCGGACCGGCCGCGGTCCAGACCACGTTTGAGCAGATCGACCTGGTGAAGCGGCTGGCCGAGCGCTATCCGGCCGACTTCGAGATGGCCTACACGGCCGACGATATCGTGCGCATCCACGCGGCCGGGCGGATCGCGGCACTGATCGGGGTCGAGGGCGGCAACCAGATCAACGACAGCCTGGCCAGCCTGCGGCAGATGTACGCCGCCGGCGCCCGCTACATGACCCTGACCCACGCCATCAACACCCGCTGGGCCGACTCCGCCACCGCCAATCCCGAGCATCATGGCCTGACCCCGTTTGGCCGGCAGGTGGTGGCCGAGATGAACCGGCTGGGGATGCTGGTCGACCTCAGCCACGTCTCCGAGGAGACCATGAAGTCGGCGCTGGCGACCAGCAAGGCGCCGGTGATCTTCTCGCACTCCGGTTCGCGGGCGCTCTCCAACCACCCGCGTAACGTCTCCGACGCGGTGCTGGCCCTGGTGGCGGCGAACCACGGCGTGGTGATGGTCGACTTCGCGCCGATCTACGTCTCCGAAGCGCGCGCCCACTGGGAGGCCGACCGCTCGGCCGAACAGGCCCGCTACAACAGCCCGCCGTTCGGCGGCCTCTACATCGGCCAGCCGGACAAGGCCAAGGCGGCGCTGGCGGCCTGGGACAAGGCCCATCCGGCCCCGCCCGTCACCCTGGCCATGGTCGCCGACCACATCGAGCACATCGCCAAGGTCTGCGGGCCCGACTGCGTGGGGATTGGGTCCGACTTCGACGGCATCCCCAACACGCCAGACGGCCTGGAGGGCGTCGACAAATATCCGGCCCTGTTCGCCGAACTGGCGCGCCGCGGCTGGAGCGACGAGGCGCTGGCGAAATTGGCGGGCGGCAATGTGCTGCGGGTGCTTCGCGGCGCGGAAGGCGTGGGCCGGACCTTGCAAGCGACCACGCCGGCCTCGGCGGCGACGCTGGCCGACCTGGACGTCGCCAAGTAACCGCTATCGGCCAGCCGGGTCTCCGGCTGCGCGCGCGGGTATTTGCGTCGGCGCCGACCGACGAATTCGATCCTGTCCGGAGGTCGGGGACCGGACTCACGCCCGGCCCCGCAGGTGAGCTGTCAGCCGAACGGGCTGCGCGACGGCGGCGGCGGCGGCGGCGGATCCCAGGCGCCGCGGGCGATCTTTCCCCCTTTGGCCTTTACGGCCATGGCGATGATCGCGTCGGTGACGTTGGGCTCGTAGCCTTCCGTGTGACCCTTCTGCAGCTTCACGAAGTCCGCCACGACGCGGCCGTCTCTGCAGCTCGGGAACTCGTAGACCAGCGTGCGCCCCGATTTCGGATAGTGGCCCCAGCCGTCCGTGCCGGGGTCCTGGCGGGTGGCGTCCCAGACGTAGCCGGGCTTCGGATCGATGACATCGGGCAGCTCGACGCGCGGGCCGCAGCCGAACTTGTCGGCCAGCGGCGAGGTGGCGACGGGGATCGACTCATATTCGCCGTTGGAGAAGATGAAGGAGTAGTCGCAGGCCCCGCCGGGCGGCCCCGGAGGCGTCGGCGGGAAGCGGAAGGGCGGCGGCGGCTTCAAGCTGGCGTCGCCCGAGCGATAGACCTGCGGGAAGCCGCCGCCGAAACCACGGTTGGCCGGGGTCACCGGGCCGATGCGTCCGCCGGACAGGCTGATGCGGACGTCCACCTTGTCCTTGAAATAGTCGGTGCAGATGATCCGGTTGGAGGTCAGGCCGCCCTGGCTGTGGCCGGCCAGGATGAAGTGATCGACGTTGGCCTTGCCCACCGTGCCCACCACCAGGTCCACCAGGTTGTGCAGGTAGTCGTCGTCGGCCTCGGTCCACACCCGGGTAGGTGAATTGGGCGTGACGATCACCAGCCGGTACTTGTCCTTCACGTCCATGGCCGGGAAGTAGTTGCGCTGCCAGTTGCCGTAGGACCCGCCGCCGTGCAGGGCGAGCACCACATTGACCTTGTCGCCGGGCTTGTAGCCCGCCGGACAGTCGAGGAAGAACGGGCGGCGGGTCTTCATCTCCACCGTGGCGCCCTGCTGGGTGACCACTGCGCCCAGGCATTCGGTGTCGGGGCAGTGCCAGAGCGGCGGGGCGTCGCAGTCGACCCCAAGCAGGGTATGGGCGGGCTCGGCCAGGACCGGACCGGCCATCACGGCCAAGAGACCGCCCAGAATCAGGCCGATGAGCTTGCCCCGCAGCCCTGTGCGTTCCATCAGGTTTTCTCCCACCGCCCGCCGGCCCCGGTCTGTCGCCGCGGCTCCCTAGCAGTGCTAAGGAAGGCGCCATGCCGCAGGATCCGTCAAGCCCCGCCGCGAGCCGGCAACCGCTGGATCGTGATGCGATCGTGCGCGCCGCGCTCGACCTTCTCGATCGGGTTGGCCTCGATGCGCTGAGCACGCGCAGGCTGGCCGAAGCCCTCGGGGTCAGCGGGCCTTCGCTGTACTGGCACTTCGGCAGCATGGGGGAGCTGCGCGACCAGATGGCCGAGGTCCTGATCGCCGGCGCGCTTCCTGAGCCGGACGCGGGTGACGACTGGCGCGGCTGGCTCGCAGACGGCGCGCGGGGCATTCGTCGCGCGGCGCTCTCGCGGCGGGATGGTGCGAGGCTCCTGGCCGGCGCGCGACCGACCGAGGCTCGACGAGCCCTCCGCCTTGGGCCCAGCCTTGCGCGGCTGCTGGCGGCAGGACTCCCGGCCGAGCGCGCCCGGTATGCGTTTCTGGCGCTTGCGCGCTATGCGCTGGGCGTCGCCTTGTCTGAGCAGGCGTCCGGCGCGGCGAGATCCGACGCCGCCTTCGAGTATGGCCTGCGCGCCCTGCTTGCAGGGATCGAGTTCGATCTCGCGGAGGGATCAAGCTGACGCTGCAACCGAGGTCTCGCCGTCGGCCCCGCAGCCGGAGCTCGGGGCCGGGGTTTGACGGTTTGGAAGGCGCGGATCCCGCTCCCAGATCGCGGTGGCTTCGCCGCGCGCCTAAGGGGCGGACTTCTCGCGTCCATTCATGGGGAGGGAATTCGCCCGCGCCAGGCGGGGAATGAATGGTCGTGGACGCAGTCGCGGCCAGATTGGTCTCCGCGCCTATGAAGTCAGAACACGTCGGGATCGAACAGCGGCGCCATGTCGATGATGGGCAGACGGTCGGTCATGGCCGGTCCTTCGATCTCGCGCGCCGACCCGAGCAACGTGTCCGGCGACCGTCCATGGGTCTCGGCGACGCGCTCTAACAGCGGCCTGAGAGAATCTCCATTGCAAATCCTAGTGATCAAGTAGGTGATGGGGCTTCTGACGCGAGCGGGAGCGCCGATCCTCATGACTTCCAAACACGATGCGGCGCGGCTGGCGCTCGCCTCGATCGGCGCGGCCCTGGCTTTGGGCGCGTCCGGCGCGGTGTTCGCTCAGACGAGCGATCCGGCGGCACAGATCCATCGGCGGGTCCTGACCCTCGACAGCCATGTGGATGTGCTCTTGCCCAGGACGCCGCCGGCGACGCCGCAGGCGGGGCTCTCGCAACTGCGGGCCGGTGGGGTGGACGCCGTGGTGCTGGCGGTCTTCGCGCCCACCGGGCCGCCGACGCCGGAGGGCTATGCCGCGGCGCGCACGGAAGCCCTGGCCAAGCTGGCGGCGATCAAGGCCCTGGTGCGCGACAATCCGCAGGACGCCGAGCTGGCGCTCAGCGCCGCCGACGTGCCGCGCATCGTCGGCAGCGGCAAGATCGCGGTGCTGGTGGGCTTCCTCAACGCCTACTGGCTGAACGGCGATGTGGCCGGCTTCGACCGGCTCTACGCCGACGGCGTGCGGGTGGCGGGCCTGGCGCACGCCGGCAACAACGCCTTCGCCGATTCCTCGCGGCCCCAGGCCGGGGCCGGGGAGCCGAACGGCGGCCTTTCGGAGGCGGGCAAGGCGGCGGTCCGGCGGCTGAACGACCTCGGCGTGCTGGTGGACGTCTCACAGCTGACGCCCAAGGGCGTGTTCCAGACCCTGGAGATCTCCCGCGTGCCGGTGGTCGCCACCCACTCCGACGTCCGCGCCCTGGTCGATGCGACCCGCAACCTGTCGGACGCCGAGATCGACGCCATCGCCCGGAAGGGCGGGGTGATCCAGGTGACGCCGTTCAACGCCTACCTGGTCCCCAGGCCGGCTGGCTACGACGCCAGGCTCGCGGCGCTCCGCCAGCAATATGGGCTGCCGCCCGGCGCCGGCGACCAGGGCCTGGCGGCGCTGGAGCCGAGCCGGCAGGCGGGGTTCCTGGACGCCTACCGGGCGCTCTATCCGCGCGCCGACCTCAAGCAGTACGTCGATCACATCGACTACATCGCCAAACGGGTCGGCGTGGACCACGTGGGCATCGGCAGCGACTTCAACCACGGCGCGGGGATCACCGGCTTCGCCGACGAGAGCGAGGCGCCCAACCTGACCCGGGAGCTGGTCGCGCGCGGCTACACCGAGGCGCAGATCGCCCAGATCTGGGGTGGCAACTTCCTGCGGGTGCTGGCCGCCGCCGAGGCGGCCCGGCGCTAGGCGGCCTGGCTCAGCGCCCGGCGGCCGCCGGATAGCCCAGGCTACACAGGAAGTTCGCCCGGATGCGCGGACCGCGGAAGAACTCGAAGGAGACGCCCGCCTCGTCGAACTCCGGCACGGCCGCGGCCTCCAGGCCGAGCGAGCGCGCCGCGACGATCAGGTAGGCGCCCTGCAGGGCGCCGTTGCGGGCGGCCGTCTGGCGGACGATTTCCGGATCCTCGAAGCAGGACCTGACCGCCGTCGTCCGCGGCAGGAACTCCACCAGCTGCTCAGCGAAGTCCACGTCATAGCCCACGACGGCGCAGGCCGGCGCGGCCAGGACCTCGTCGCGGGCGCGGTCTGGCACGAGCGGCGCGAGGCGCGCCTTGGCCGAGCCGCTGTTCAGGAACAGCACCCGGGTGGGCGAGGCGTCGACCATGGTCGGGCCAAGGCTCATCAGGGCGTGCAGCTGCTCCAGCACATCGCGCGGGATCGGCGTGTCCGACCAGACGGGGTGGGACGGCGCGGCGTGCAGCACCTTGCCGAGGGACCTGCGCGTCGGCGTTCCGGCCGCAGCCGGTTGCAGCGCGGCCGACATCAGCCGAACGCCGCCTGGGCGAATTCGGCCGAGGGCGCCTGGGCCTCGGCCGCCGCCCGGCGGGCCAGGCTGTTGGCGGGGCGCGCCAGGCCGAGGTTGTCGCGCAGGGTCGGGCCTTCGTAGTCGGTGCGGAACAGGCCGCGCCTTTGCAGGATCGGCACGACCTGATCGACGAAGTCGGTGAGGGCTGTGGGCAGCACCGGCGGCATGATGTTGAAGCCGTCGGCCGCGCCATGCTCGAACCAGTCCTGGATGGCGTCGGCGATCTGCTCGGGCGTGCCGACGACGGTGCGGTGCCCGCGCGCGGTGGCGATGGCGCGGTAGAGTCCGCGTAGAGTGGGCTGCTCGCGTTCGACCAGGTCGGAGACCAGCTTCAGCCGGCTCTTGGAGCCGTTGGTGTCGTCGGGCAGGGGCGGCGCCTTGTCGTCCAGCGACAGGCCGGAGAGGTCGACGCCGACGTAGTGGCGCTTGAGGATGCTCCAGGCCACCGCGGGATGGACCAGGGCCTGCAGGGCCTCGTAATTCGCCTGCGCCTCGGCTTCGGTGCCGCCGAGCACCGGGAAGATCCCCGGCATCACCAGCAGCTGGTCCGGCCGGCGGCCGAACTTCGCCAGGCGGGCCTTCACGTCGGCGTAGAAGTCCTGGGCGTCCCCGAGGGTCAGGTTGGCGGTGAAGATCACCTCTGCGGTGCGGGCGGCGAGCTCGCGACCGGCGTCGGAGGCGCCCGCCTGGACGATCACCGGATAGCCCTGCGGCGGGCGGCCGATGTTCAGCGGACCGCGGACCTGGAAATGCGCCCCCTTGTGGTTCAGCAGGTGCAGCTTCTCCGGGTCGAGGAAGACGCCGCGCTCGCGGTCGCGGATGAAGGCGTCGTCCTCATAGGAGTCCCAGAGGCCCTTCACCACGTCGATATATTCCTCGGCCCGCTCGTAGCGGCGGGAATGCTCCAAATGCGCCGGCACGCTGAAATTGGGCGAGACGTCGGCGCCGGTGGTGACCACGTTCCAGGCCGCCCGGCCGCCGGAGATCCAGTCGAGCGAGGCGAACTTGCGGGCGGTCGTATAGGGGTCCTCGTAGGTGGTGGTCGAGGTGGCCACGAAGCCGATGTTCCGGGTCACCTGCGAGAGCGCCGACCACAGCGTCACCGGCTCGAAGTGGGCGGTCTTGCCGTCGCGGCTGTAGACCTCGATGTCGTGCGGATTTCCGTAGCCGCCGGGGCTGTCGGCCACGAACACCAGGTCGAACTTCCCGCGCTCGGCCTCCTGGGCCAGGGCCTTGTAGTGCGCCAGGTTGAGGCCGGCGTCGGCCTGGCTCTCGGGATGCAGCCAGGCCGCCACATGGTGGCCTGTGGCCTGTAGGAAGGCGCCGAGCTTGATCTGGCGAGGTTGGGCGGACATGGCGTTGTCTCCGGACGAAGGGGTCAGGCGATAGCGGGGTCGGGATGGGCGAGGCTGTCCTCGACGCCCAGGCGGCCAAGCAGCTGGCGACGCAGCTGGGTGAAGCGGACGCTGCGCTCGGGTCCCTGGGCCGGCAGGTCGACGGGGATGTCGGCGGCGATCCGGCCCTGGTCCATCACCACCACGCGGTCGGCCAGCTCGATGGCCTCGTCGACGTCGTGGGTGACCAGCAGGACGGCGGGATTGTGGACCGCGGAGAGCCGCTTCAGCAGCACGTGCATGCGGATGCGGGTGAGGGCGTCCAAGGCGCCGAAGGGCTCGTCGGCCAGCAGCAGCTCCGGCTCGCGCACCAGGGAGCGGGCCAGGGCCACGCGCTGCTGCTCGCCGCCGGAGAGCTCGTAGGGCCAGGAGGCCTCGCGGCCGGGCAGCTCGACCTCCGCCAGGGCCTGCCGGCCGCGAGCCTTCGCGTCGACGCCGTCGAGGCCGAGGATGACGTTGTCGAGCACCCGCTTCCACGGCAGCAGGCGGGCGTCCTGGAACACCACCGAGAGCCGGGCGGGCACGACGATCTCGCCCTCACCGGTCGCCTCGTGGTCGAGGTGGGCCAGGGCGCGCAGCAGGGTGGACTTGCCGCAGCCGGACCGGCCCAGGAGGGCCACGAACTCGCCCTTGCGGATGTCGAGGTCGACGCCGTTCAGCACCCCCTTCAGGGTGAAGCGGCGGGTGAGGTTGCGGACCCGGACGACGGGCTGGGCGCGGGCCGGGCTCATTTGGCGAAGGTCCGGCGCCAGGTCAGCGTCCGGGCTTCCAGCGTGCGGACCGCAAGGTCGGAGCTGAGGCCCAAGAGGGCGTAGACCACCAGGCCCACCACGATGACGTCGGACTGGGCGTAGGTGCGCGCGAGGTTGATCATGTAGCCGATGCCGCTGGTGGCGTTCAGCTGCTCGACCACCACCAGCGCCAGCCAGGCCGCCATCACCGCGAACCGCAGGCCGAGCAGGAAGCCGGGCAGGGCGCCCGGCAGCACCACCTGGCGGATGAAGGCCCAGCGGCTTAGGCCCAGGGTCTCGGCGAGCTCGACATAGCGGGTCTCGATCCCGCGCAGGGCCGTGTGCGTGTTCAGGTAGATCGGGATGAACACCGAGATGGCGATCACCGTGACCTTCATGGTCTCGCCGATGCCGAACCAGAGGATCACCAGCGGGATCAGCGCCAGCGTCGGGATCGACCGCTTCACCTGCACCAGGCCGTCGAAGACATAGCCCCCGGAAAGGCTGAGGCCCGCGATCAGCGCGACGATCACGCCGGCGGCCACGCCGAAGGCCAGGCCCTGGGCGGCGCGCCAGGCGGAGATCAGCAGGTTGGCCTGCAGGCGGCCCTCGCGCAGCAGGTCGATGGCCGTGGAGACCGTGACCCAGGGCGCGGGCAGGATCCGGGCGTCGATGACGCCGGTCATCGAGCCGACGGTCCAGACCAGCACCAGCAGGGCCGGGCCCAAGAGCCAGCCCAGCGGGTCCGCCGCGGGGATACCCAGTCGGCGGCGGGCGGGCGCAGGCTTTGAAGCGGCCGCCGGAAGCTCTAATGGCTCGCGCACGCCGCGGGGCAGTTCGAGGGCGGTGGCCAGGGCGGTGCGGCTTTGCGCGTTCATGGCGGGGTCCCGGTCAACGCGAGGCGAGTTTCGGCCCGCCCTCGGCCTCGGCGAAGGCGTCGGCCGAGAGGGTCTCGAAGCGGCGGTCGAACAGGCGATGGGCGTCGAAGGGCTTGCGGCCGGTCGCCTCGGCCATCAGGTCCACCGAGCCCTGCTGGCGGGCGATCGCCTCGGTCCAGTCGCGCGGCAGCTCGGCCTTGCCGTTGGTCTGCACGACGTAGCGCGCGTCCTCGGGGGAGAGGCCTTGGTCGCCCACATAGTAGACCTGCGCCCACTCGTCCGGATGGCTGTTGATCCAGGCCTGGGCGCGGCCCCAGACCTTGACGTAGGCGGCAAGCGCCGCCGCCTTGCCGGGATCCTTCAGGGTCTCCTCGCGGACGTACATGGTGACGAAGTCGTCGCGCACGCCGCTCTTCAGCACCTTGGCGCCGTCCGTGCCGAAGCGGTCGAGGTAGCGCTTCAGCGCCGCCCCGGAGCCGATCGGAGCGACGTCGATCTGGCCCCCGGCGAGGGCGTTCACATAGACGTCGGCCGTCGGGCTCGGCAGCTCGATCAGGGTGACATCCTTGGCGGTGAGACCCTGGGACTGCAGGACGCGCTGGACGATCTCGCCCTGCACCTGGCCGGGGCTGTAGGCGATGCGCTTGCCGCGCAGGTCCTTCAGCGAATTGATCCGCGCCTTGGGCGAGATCGCCAGCTGGAAGGAGGGGTAGTCGGCCGGGTCCTGGCGGAACCGCACGGCGATCATCTTCACCGGCATGCCGACCCAGATGGCGTGGATCGGCGGGATGTTGGCGACCGTGCCCACGTCCAGGGCGCCGGCGTGGAAGGCCTCGGTGACCGCCGGTCCGCCGGTGATCTCGGCCCACTTCACCTGGAACGGCAGGTCCTTGATCCAGCCGGTGTGCTTCAGCACCTGCTCGGTGGTGGGATCGCCGATGGCCAGGGTCACGCCCGGCGGGACGCGGGTCGGCAGGGGCGCGTCCAGGGCCAGCTGGCCCGCTTCGAGGGCCGCGGCCTTGGCCGCCGGCTCATGGGTCGCCGCATAGACCGAGAGGCCAGCGGAGAGCGCCAGGATCGCCAGCGCGAGGATGCCGACACGGCGGGAGGCCACGGTTGGGGCGCCTTTGCTTCGAGGGAAAAGACGGCCCGCCGCCCGATGGGGAGGAAGACGGCGGGCCGCGGCTTCGCTGTTCAGCCGATGACGTTGAACAGCTCTCCCTCGAGCGCCTGCGAGCGGAAACCATCGGCGCCGACCGGGATGTCGCCCGCGACGGTGATCCGGCGCACCACGCGCGGAAGATCGAAATGCTGGTAGTCGATGGGTCCGGCATGGGCGACGGCCTGGTTGTCCCAGACCACCAGCGACTTGGGCGCCCAGCGGAAGCGGACCTGGTACTCGGGCCGGGTCGCCTCGAAATAGAGCAGGTCGAGCAGCGCCTGGCTCTCGCGCTCCTTCAGGCCCACGATGTGGGTCGTCGTGCCGGGGTTGAGGAACAGCAGCTTCTCGCCGGTCTCCGGATGAATGCGCACCAGCGGATGCAGGGAGACGAACGGGCCGGTCCCGCGCCCGTCACGGCGCGGCTTGCGCGCCTTGTCGCCGCCGAAGTCGTAGCTGGTGGTCTGGTGCACCGCCTGCAGGTCGTCGATCAGCCGCTGGATCTTCGGCGACAGGCCCTCGTAGGCCGCGATCAGGTTGGTGAACAGGGTGTCGCCGCCATAGGGCGGGATCTGCACCCCGTGCAGGATCGAGTAGCGGTTGGGATTGGCGACGAAGGTGATGTCGATGTGCCAGCCCTTGTAGTCGCGCGGCTTGCGAGCGCCCGGCCTGATGTTGTCGTTCTCGGTGCGCCGCGTGCGGTATTCGTCGACGGCGCGCTCCCAGATCTCCGGATGGTCCTCGAGGCCCTCGGCGATGGGATGGGCCGGGGTCAGCGGTCCGAAGGCGCGGCCGAAGGCCTTGAGCTGGTCGTTGGTGATGTCCTGGTCGCGGAAGAACACCACGCGCCACTTGTGCAGCGCGGCCTGGATGTCGGCGGCCGTCTCGGCGTCGATCGGCTGGCGCAGGTCGACGCCGGAAAGCTCGGCGCCGATGATCGGCGTCACCGGCTCGACGATCAGCTTGGAGGCGGCCCGAGCCGGGGCCTTGCGGGTCTCTAGGGTGGCTGCGCTGCTCATGGAAATCCCTTCCGACTGCAGGTCGATGGGGACGGTTCGAAGGGTTTCCGACGCCGTCCGCCCTTCAACGCCTACTCCTCAAGTAGGAATTGGAAAAGTGGCGATCGGCGTAGAGCAGACTCAGAAATTCTAAGCTGGGGCCCCAGGGATGCTGGCGAGCCCTAGGCGTCAGGGGCCCTGGCGGGCTCCGAATCCAGCATCGCCGCGGCGGCCGGCGAGTTGGCGATCGCATCGGCGATGGTGGTGCGGTCGAGGATCTCCGACACCTCGTTGCGGACGCTGGCCATCACCCGGCGGATCGCGCAGGCGGCCTCGTCCACGCAGTCGTCGCAGCGCCTGTAGAAGTTGCGGCTGGCGCAGGGCAGCAGGGCCAGCGGCCCGTCCGTCAGGCGGATCACCTCGCCGAAGGTGATCAGGTCCGCCGGCCGCGCCAGCCGATAGCCGCCGGACCAGCCCCGCGTGCTGTCGACCAGCTCGGCGCGGCGCAGGTCGGACATGATCGCCTCGAGGTACTTGCGCGGAATCTGCTCGTCCGTGGCGATGACGCTCACCTGCCGCGGCTCGCCGTCGTGCCGGGCGAGGTTCAGAAGCGCCTTCAAGGCGTAGCGGCCGCGCTGCGAAAGCATCGAATTCCAATATCTCGGCGCAACATCGCGCCGTCGCCGACCGGCGACGAAACGCCAGGATAGCCAATCGACGCCGTAGGCGTCGCTGAAAACCGCGGGCGGGGCGAAACGTGGGGTGGTGCAGAAAAACTGCAAGAGCGGCGAGAACGTCTTGCTTCAATTCATAGTCAACAAGTAGGAACTGGATGGCCGCAGCCGAACGCTGAGGGGGACCAGCTTGAGTCAGACCAGAGCCAGACCGACGGATCGCTCGACGGAGCGATGTCCCAGGCGCCCCGCCGCCTAGACCTTCGACCTCATCGCTTCTGCGCTGACCTGCAGGCCGGAGACGGCCGCTGCGGGATCGCGCCCGCACGCCAGGATCCCCATGACCCAGACCCGTATCTTCAAGACCGCCCTGCTGTCGTCCATCGCGGCGGCGGCCTTCGCCACCTCGGCCGCAGCCCAGACGGCGTCGGCTCCGCCAGTCGCCCTCTCGGCCGCGGACGCCGCCCGGCCCGCGGCGGCAGAGGAAGGCGCCACCGTCAACGAACTGGTCGTCACTGCGCGGCGCCAGGAGGAGCGCGCCATCGACGTGCCGATCCCGCTCTCGGCGCTGTCCGGCGAAGCGTTGGAGAAGACCGGCGCCTACACCCTGGCCGACGTCCAGAACCAGGTGCCCAGCATGGTGGCGTTCAATTCCAACCCGCGGAACTCCTCGGTCGGCATCCGTGGGATCGGGGTGTCCTCCGCCTCCGACGGCCTGGACACCTCGGTGGGCTTCTATGTCGACGGCGTCTACCTCGGCCGGCCGGGCATGGCGCTCACCGACCTCATCGACGTGCAGAGCGTCGAGGTGCTGCGCGGGCCGCAGGGCACGCTGTTCGGCCGCAACACCTCCGCCGGGGTGCTCAACATCACCACCCGCAAGCCCAGCTTCACGCCAGGCGCCGATCTCGAGGTGTCAGGCGGGAACTACGACTACACCCAGGTCCGCGCGAGCGTGACCGGCCCGCTGATCGACGGCGTCCTGGCCGGCCGGCTCACGGCCTTCGAGACCCACCGCGACGGCGTGCTCGACAACATCAAGACCGGCATCAAGGCCAACAGCGTCGGCCGCGAGGGCATTCGCGGGCAACTGCTCTACACGCCCACCTCGAAGCTGACGGTGCGCGCCATCGTCGACTACTCGTCAGAGGACGACACCTGCTGCGTCAGCTCGCTGAAGACGGTGTTGCCGGCCTCGACCTCGGCGGCGACGGCGCGGACCCTGAGCGCGTTCCAGACCCTGGGCTACGTGCCGCAGGCCTCGCTGGACTTCACCCAGAACAATGCGCCGCAGGATATGCTGACCGATCAGAAGGGCGCCTCCGTCGAGGTGAACTACGACCTCGGCTGGGCCGATGCGACCTCGATCACCGCCTGGCGGTATTGGCACTTCCACCCCTTGCAGGACTCGGACGGCACGCCGCTGGACATCATCCAGGTCAACGTCGCCCAGACCCGCGACGACCAGTGGTCCCAGGAATTCCGGCTGGCCTCCAAGCCCGGCCGGCTCGACTGGCAGGCCGGCGTCTACCTCTTCGACCAGCACCTGAAGGACCACTTCATCCTCAACCAGTTCGGCTTCGACGCCAGCGCCTTCTACACGATCTTCGCGCGGCTCTCGAACCCGGCGGCGGCGGCCGTGGTCATCGCGCCGGGCTCGCAATACATCGGTGACACGGCCACCAAGACCGACAGCGCCGCGGCCTTCGGCCAGGCCAATTTCCACATCACCGACCAGCTCACCGCCACCGGCGGCTTGCGCTACACCTACGACAAGCGGTCGGGCATCTCCGACACCTCGACGGTCGGCACGCCCTACGGCCCGACCTCGATCCCGTTCCACTACAACGTCGAGGTGAAGGGCGGTAACTGGTCCTACCTTGCCAGCCTCTCCGACAAGCTGACCGACCACGCCCTGGCCTATGTCAGCTATTCGACCGGTTACAAGTCGGCGGGCCTCAACCTCAACTCGGCGGTGACCGCCGGCTCGCCCCTGGTGCTGCAGCCGGAGAAGGTCGGCAACTGGGAGGTGGGGCTGAAGCAGACCCTGCTCGACGACCGGGCGACCCTCAACCTCAGCGCCTTCCTCACCGACCTCACCGGGCTGCAGGCCAACATCGTGCCGTCCAACGGGGCGCGGTCGTTCCTGGCCAATGTCGGCGACATCCGGTCCAAGGGCGTGGAGGTCGAGGCGACCTGGGAGATCGTGCGCGGCCTGGATGCCTCGTTGAGCGGCTCCTACAACGACGTCCGCTACACCTCCTATCCCAACGCCCCCTGCCCGGTGGGGGTCACCGGCGTCTGCAACCTGACCGGCCAACCGGTCTTCCAGGCGCCCAAGTGGGTCTGGAACGCAGGCCTGCGCTACGCCTGGGATTGGCGGAATGACATCCACCCCTACGCCCAGGCGCAGTACAGCTACCGCTCAGGCGTGTTTGGGACCGTTGACGACAGCCCCTACGGCTGGATCCCCGACTACAGCCTGGTCAACGCCCGCCTGGGCGCGAGATTTGGCGATGGCCGCTATGACGCCTCGGTCTGGGTCAATAACCTGACCGACAAGGCCTACTTCCAGAACCTGAGCACCGCCTCCATCGTGGGCGCCGCGGCGTTCGGGTTCGCCGGCCAGCTCGGCACGCCGCGCACCTGGGGCGCGACGCTCCGGGCGCAGTTCTGAACCAGACCTTGGAGACCGACATGGCGACCTCATCTTCCGACCGCGTTCCGCTGGGACCGCTTTCCGTCACCCGCCAGGGCTTCGGCTGCATGGGTCTCTCCCACACCTACGGGCGGGCCGACGAGGCGGAGTCGCTGGCGACGCTGGACCGCGCTGTCGAGCTGGGGATCAACTTCTTCGACACCGCCGACGTCTACGGCCTGGGCCACAACGAGCAGCTGCTGGCCAAGGCGATCAAGGGCCGGCGCGACCGGCTGGTGATCGCCAGCAAGTTCGGCAACCGCCTCGACCGCGAGACCAGCGGCCGCGCCCTCGACGGTCGGCCCGACTATGCCCGCGAGGCGGTGGAGGCGAGCCTGCGCCGGCTGGGCGTCGAACAGATCGACCTCTATTACCTGCACCGCCTCGATCCGCAGACGCCGATCGAGGAGACGGTGGGCGAGCTCGCCCGCCTGAAGGATCAGGGGAAGATCGGCGCCATCGGCCTGTCGGAGGTGGATGCGAGCGTCCTGCGCCGCGCTCACGCGGTCCATCCCATCGCCGCCCTGCAGAGCGAATATTCCCTGTGGACCCGCGAGGTGGAGGCCGAGATCCTGCCGGCCGCCCGTGAGCTGGGGATCGGCTTCGTCGCCTACAGCCCGCTCGGCCGCGGCTTCCTGGCCGGCGCCGAACCCGTCGAGGCGACCGACCGCCGCCGACAGCACCCGCGCTTCCAGGCCGAGGCCGTCGCCGCCAACAGCAAGCGCCGCGCGGTGGCCGAAGCCGTCGCGGGCCGTCTGGGCGTCACGGTCGCGCAGGTGAGCCTGGCCTGGGTGCTGTCGAAGGGCGTCGTCCCGATCCCCGGCACCCGGCACATCGCCCACCTGGAAGCCAACTGGGCCGCGGGCGATCTCGATCTCGACGCCGGGTCGGTCGCGGAGCTCGAAGCGGCGTTCCCGGTGGGGTCGACCGTCGGCGCGCGCTACCCGGCCGGTTCGCCCCCGGTTCCCGGCCTCCAGCCTGCCTGATCGGCCGACGTCTCAGGTCAATCTGCGGGCGAAGAAGTCAGCCCCGCCAGCCGGGGCATGAATGGCCGTGGGCTAGCGCGAAGAGGTGTCGCCTTCACCTGAAGCGCCGCCGTCCGTGCGGGACAGCGACTATGGAGCGGGCAGGCGCAGCAATCTGACCCGTGGGGTCGGCAATGGGTTTGGCCGAGCCGTTTCAGCCAGACATGCAGCTCCGTGAGCTCGGTCGCGGACCACCCATCCGCGGCCTGCATCATCGTTTCATACATTCGCGTCGTGTCGGCCGTGCCGCTGACGAAACCCAGGCGGCTCAGCACTCGCTTCAGATGGGTGTCGATCACCAGGGCTGGGCGCTGCAGTGTGCTGAAGTTGAGCACGGAGGCCGCAACCTTGCGCCCGACTCCAGGCAGGCGTTCCAGCCAGGCGAGGGCGGCGTCCATCGGCTGGGCGCTCAGGAAGTCGAGGTCAAAGGAGGGCCGGATTCGGCTAAGAATAGCCAGTGTGGCCGTCAGGTGGGCCGCCTTGCGATCGGCGAACTCGACATCGAAGATGCGCGCCTCCAGGTCCCGTGCCGGAGCCTGCGCCAGGACGTCCCAGTTCGCGCCATCGGCCATCAGCCGCTCAAAGGCGCCGACCGACACCCGGTCATAGGTCCTGTTGCTGATCAGCGACTTCACCAACTGCTGCATCGGCGTCCGGCGCGGCGGCGGTTCAAGGTCGCCAAAGAAGTTGTGTAGACGGTCCCGCACCTCCCGAAGGTCGCCCACCGCCCCGAAGTCCAACGTCGCCTGCATGAGGAAGTTCTAGAACAAATAGGGAACTTTGAAAACCGGCCGCGAGAACGCGCCATCGCCACCTGCACGAGCGCTTCGGAGACCAGCTCGCGAGGGCGTCCGTCCGCCTAAGGGGCGGACTTGTCGCGTCTATTCGCGGGGCGGGAATTCACCCCCGTCAGCAGGGGGAATGAATGGTCGTGGGCGCAGTCAGGAGGCGACTGGTCTCGCTGACGCACCTTGTCAGAAGGGGTAGGGCGCCGACTCTAACAGCACCTGGGGCGCCGGGATGGAGAGGCTCCCCCCGAACTGCCCATAAATTCCAAGCTCGCCATTCTTATAGAGGTCCGAGCCGTACAGGTAGACGGAGAGCGTTTTGGCGGCGAGGAAGAGGGCCTGCAGGCTTGAGACGCCGTATATTTCGCGCGTCACATTGACTGGCTCGCCGATCTCGAACCTGCAGGACCAAGTCCCTTGCTGCGCATCCAATTCGGGAGCGAACAGCCGGACGACCACCTTCGCGGCGGTATAGGAAAGATCGAGTTCTACCGCCGCGATTTCCATTGTTACCGGCTGTCGTGGGTTTGAAGCGGCGGCCATCCGACCTCGCCGTCGGAGGCAATGCAATGGCCTTCCCGCTCGGATGCACTCTCAAGACAAACTGACTTCCAGGCGTCGCCGGGTTCCCGGCTGCATATCCGCGAGTCGTTCATATTCTGCTGTGCGCATTGGGGCGGGTGAGGCTTTGAAGGCTTCCGAAGCGTCAGGTTCGGTCCCGGAGTCCAACGGGGCCAGTCCGGGGGATTCGCCATAGCCGGCGGTGGAGGTGGCTGTGCGGTGCCTGTGCCGTGACACGCAGCACAAAACCAGTTGTTCGCCGCGACCTGCTGGTTCGCACCTTTGTCCGAGGCTTCGGGCGAGGTGGTTCCGTTCAGGTTCCAACTCTTGTCTGAACTAAATTCAGACGAAGGCGTCGGCCGGCTACTCCAACGATTGGGACCGCTGGCGACCCACAAGAGATCAGGCTGGCCCGCCTGTGCGCTCGGGGCAACGGCGGACGGGCCTTGATCAGCCGCATCAAGCGATTGAGATGTCGGCTGGTCCGCGCCGAAGAATGCGTCGTACCGCTGCGCCTGTGCGGCTTGTCGTTCCTGCTCAATCTCGTCCGGAGACCGGAGATACCAACGTGTAAGGGCGTCACCTTCCAGACGCGAAGGGTCAACCTGGCTGAAGGCCATGCTTCTTCCTTTCGGACATGGCTGTCGCGCGCTGCGCCCTTATCGGGCGGCGCTGGACAGCCTGTGGTTTCGGGAGTGAGCGTGCCGACAGGGCTCGGTCGAGCGGACAAAGCCGCTCAAAGCGCAGACCTGCACGCTACGCATATTGTCGCAAAAACGCGCGCGGATGTCAAGAACAAAAAGAGAACTTTACGCAGGCTTTGACCAAGCTCTCCTCGGGTGGCGCGCTCACCGTCTATTAGCTCGCGCGGTCAGCCTCTCGCCAAAGAACCCCGTCAAGTCAGGCAGGTGACCTCATCCCCGATGTAGTGTTGTGCGAAATAGCGCGGGAAGATCAGGCCGGCACAGCTTCCACCTGTAAGGGCGAGGCAAGTTCGCACTGCAAGCCGAGGTCAGACATGACTTTCCGAAGGTAGTGCTCGTCATCGCAGCGTGCGTGGGGTGTCGCCGAAAGCAGGGCGACCGCATCCGCCTTTCGCCCCGCGCAGATCAGCTGGTTCGCCGCCCGGGCGGGATCCAAGCCCTGGAGATCCAGCCCTGCAAGCAGGTCGCGTGAAAGCACCCTGAAGCCAAGCTGCTCCAGGCCGCCGATGGCTTCCAGCCGCTCGTCCGGGTCGGCATTCTCGTCCGCGGCGCGGTCGTGGAGTAGTTTCAGCAGATCCCGGTCGCCGGTCCTCTCGACGATCTCGGTGGCGCGCCATAGCTGGTCGTAGGGATCGTCATTCGCGAGGACCTTCTCGCGCATCCTGGATTCCACAAAATCATCGCCGAGCGTAGAGCGGAGCAGTTCCCGATCTTGGTCAAACAGGAAGCCTGAGAAGAGTGCTTCGGGGGCTGCCGACCTGAGCAGGGATTCGGCCTCATCCAGTCGGCCAAGATCGTTTAGACGCCGCGCCCTGGCCAACGGTTCCGGGTCTTCTTGTGGTGAACCCTCAGCGTCAGTTTCGAACAGGCGTTCGGCCCGCTGTTCAAGCCCAAGGTTGCGCAGACGGCGAGCTGCATAGCTGCGATCGCGCGCTGGGATCGCCTCCTCTTGTCCCAGCTTTTCCAGCGCCGTTTCGGCAGTCCGCCAGGCAGGGGATGAGATCGGCGCATGCCTGATCACCAAGCCGTAAGCATGGACCCGCTCACCCAGCCAGCGCTCTTCGTTCGCGCCGAGGGTCAGCAGGGTGTCGTAGTCGTCGAACCAGCCGGCCTCAATCAGTCCGGCGGCGATCTCCGGCCATCCGAAATCTTCGGTGCCCGCCTCGCGTATTGAGCTGCTCAGCTCGAGGAAAAGCGGCTCTGCAACCGCCAGGGCCTCCGCTTCGCTGGTCCGCTCGATCAGGATGGCTAGCCATGCCCGGATGTCGTGCCAGCTTGTCTCCTCTGAGCGTAGCAGCGCCTTGATAAGGAGGATGGATGCAGTGGGTTCAAACTGCGTGCAGAAGGTCAGGGCTTCCTCGCCGTCGTCGCAATGCACCCACATTGAAATCGGCAGCGCCAGCATCTCTTTAACGAGGGCACGGACGATGGAGTCATTGCCAGACGATTGGTGTTCCTTTGCCAGGGCAAGCCGCTCGCCGATTGAAAGCGGAGAGTCGGCCCGCGCTGCTCTCAGCGCCTTCTTCCGCAGCGGTTGCAGGCCGGCCTGACCCGCTGCCTCTGCGATCTTCAGCCATTCCCAAAAGGTCAAACTAAGGGTCCTGGCCATCCTTGAGAGCGCGCGATTGCGTAAGGTTTCCGCCGATGTTGAGAGCTCATTCAGAGCCTCTACCCGGTGCTCGATGGAGGCCGATTCGTCGCGTGCCAGCCGAAGCAGGTCGCGCGAGGGCATGTGCGGCCGCCGCTCGCGGATCGCCGCCAGGCGCCATGCGGGCGGAAGGGTGATGTCCGCAGCGAGGCTTGTTAGCGTTCCGCGATCTCGGGCCGACCGGCTCAGAACCCCCGCGGCTTCAATCGCATACTTGGCCGGCGTCTCGGCCGCCGATGCGATCGCGCGCAGAAGGGGGCGAACCTCCGGGGCGCGGTCGTGAAGGCTGAGGGTGCGCATGGTGTCTATCCGGAAGCCCAGGCCCACCTTTGAGGAGGTGAGCACCGAACGAACCTTCGGCATATCCTGCAAGCGCCAGCCTCGAAGGCCCAGGGAGCCTCCTACCACCAGCGCCTCTGCGTCCGAAATCTCCTCGTCCAGGATGGCCTCGATTTCGGGAAAGACGATGTCGTCGTAGCCGTCGTCGCCATCGATTGTCAGAAGAGCTTCGCCGGCCTCGACGCGGTCTGCAACGCGCCGATCCTTGTCCGTCAGGACCCGCATCAGGCTGTGCCAGACGAGATCGTTTCGCTCGTGGAGAAGCTTGTCGAAGCTGATCGCCGCCGACGTGCGCCGGTGAATACCCAGGGTTTCATCGTTCGCTATGCGCGCGAAGGAGAAGGCGGCGAGCCGTAGCAGACCCGCCCGCTTAAGCGCGTAGGCGGCCGATATGCGAAGAGTGGGAGAAAGGTCTGTTCTGCGGACGATCCTGCGCAGACGCCGGATACCTATCGTCTGTTCGCCGAGTGCGCACAGCTCCCCGGCAGCATCCACCTGCTCGCTGATGTCTGGGGCCTCAAGATATCCCTTTAGGCGTTCACGAGCTTCTTCGGTGGCCCCAAGGGTCGCCAGGCAGGTCACCAGTCTGGGATCTCTGCGCTCTGGCAAATGTCTGCGCAGAATGTTCGCAAGCCGGCTCCGGCTGGCGTCGCCGGGCGCTTGTTCGACGAGCCTGATAATCTCGTGGGAACGTATTCTGGGATCGCTGAGCCGCTCTTCCAGCACCTTCTCTAGCGTCGCCTGCGCCACATCGGTCAGGCCGAGCTTGCTCAACAATTTAAGGCTGTAGTCTTCAATTGCGAGCGGATGCCGGGTGAGACTTTGACGTATTTCAGTCCGCGCCTGTTCATCGAAACCCAGTTCGGCAATCGCGCTGATTACGTCGGCCTCCTGGCGTAATTCCTTCGCGTCTCGGAGGAGCGCTTCGAGTAGTTGCTTGCCCTCGTTCCTGTCATGATGCTTACCTATGGCGACGGCGGCTTCAATCGCGTCATCGCGCGTCCCCCAGCCCTTTTCCTTCAGCTCCGCAGATGCTGCGGCCCTCAATCTGGGAAGGGCCAGATCCAACTCTCCCAAGGCGACCAGTTCCGCGAAGGTGCTCATGAACACTGACTCGTGCGGACCTGGCTCACTCGCCAGCAGGTCCGCCAGCTGCATCTTGTTCGCCTCGGTTCTTTCAAGCCGATAGAGCTGCATCGCGGCATCAACGACGGCCCAATGTTCGTCCCCATTACTTGCAACATCCCGAAGCGCGCTGAGCGCCTCTTCGGGATGGCCATGTTTCAGCAAGAGCTCTGCGGCGCGAACGCGATCAGGGGAATAGCCTTCCGCATCGTCGGCGAGCCACAACAGGTGCTCTATGGCTTCGTCCTCAAGACCGGCATCGAGGAGACATTCCGAAATAAAGGTTCGGTCAGTGTATTCTTCCGAATAGAGTTGGTTGTAGAGCTTGAAGGCAACGGCCTTGCGTTCACGAGCCAATATCGGCAGAAGCTCGCCCGCCCGGAATGTCGGACCAGTCTCTCGCGCTTCACGGAGCAGCTGTTCCGCGATTCTGACAGCGGGTATGTCCGAGATCGCTGGCGTGGCAGCAATCAACTCGGTCGCGCAGCGTAGACCTCCTTCGCCGAACTCGAGAAGCGATCTGACCAGCAGCTCCACATCCAGACCACGCGCGCTCCAGATCTGACCCAGCAGGGAAATCGTCTCCCAGCCAGTCGTAAAAGGATCCAGTGTCTTAAGGGTCTCCGCTCCCGGCTGATGCCGGTCCGAAAGTTTCAGCGCTGCGAAATACGACCTCAGAACATCGTGCGAGAAGCGATACCGTTCGCCCACTTTCCGTATGAGGCCGGTTCGGAGCAGCAACCTGTCGAGTTCACGCTCAAGGGCAATGGTGCTCATGGCCCCGACCAGTCCCTCAATGAGAGGCCGGTGACGCAACAGGAGCGCCCTGCGTGTATCCGCCTTAGTCGCTACCAGGCGAAGGATCTGCAGGAGGGGGTCGCGGCGCTCGGCAACGTCGCCCACGACCTTCCCACACAGGAACACTGAAAAATGCTCCAGGAGATCGGCTTTTCGCCCGAAGAGTTCGCCGGTGTCCGCGAACAGTGTGGCTGACATTACGAGGAACAGGGGCCGCTGCGTGATGTAGGCGAAGGGGCCGGCCCCGATGCTGCTCGCGAACGTCTGCCGGAGCTTTTGATCCGTCAGATATCTGTCGATCAGGGAAAGCCGTTCCCCTTCATCCAGTGGGGCGATGGACCATCGGCCAAAACCTTCGATAGGAAGACTGTTGGCCAGGACTTCGGAGCGACCGGTCAGAACGAAGTGGAACGCATCGCCGCGGGTCGCATGGGACGCAACGACCCGGAGAAGCCGGTCGCGGTCTTTCTCATCCAATTCGTCCAGGCCATCGATGAGAACCAGCCAACGCCTGTGCCCCTCCGCTGCACCAGGAGCGAAGAAGTCCGCTGGCAAAGGGGTTCTGAGGAATGTGCCCAGCGCCTCTATGGCGCCGAGCCTCAGAGCTGAGGAAAAGTCGGCGGCGCTCAGCATCGCCCGCGCATGCATCAGCACGGGAAGCCGAAGCTGATCAAAGGCCAGCGCCGTACTGTCATCCAGTAGCTGGGAGGCTTCGTGAAAGGCGAGACTCCGCAGGAGGCTGGACTTCCCTCCACCCGCTTCGCTGATAACTAGGTGGTTGCCCTCAAGGGCCAGATGCGCGGCGTCCACCTTCTCGGGACGCTTGCCATCTGAATTCTCGGCGAGGAGCGGCAAGGGGACATAGAAATCGGGGAGTGATACGGAGGTCTCAAGGCCGGCGACGGGCAGCTCAGCGGCGCAGTCCCGCAGAGCCACCGCGTAGTCCCGCCGCTGAATCAGCGCTGACGCCGAGGTGGCGAACTGCGGATCGGTTTCAAGCAGCTTTCGTATCGCCGCTTCGCGCTCCGGTCCGTCGCCAGCCTGCGCCCATGCCTCGGTGAAGAACTCGAGAGCCTCCTTGCTTTGGTTCGATGAGCGAAGCCGGTTCCGCAGTGAAATCGCGATCGAGCGGGCACCGCGCCCCGCGCCCTTCACGAGGGCTTCCATACCTTTTGCGATCAGGTCGGCAGCAACTTCTTGACCCGCCTTGCTCAGAACCTCTTGCATGTAGGGCGATAGCTCGGAGGTCAGGTAGTTGAGATCGGGCGAGGGCATGCGCCCATGCTAGAGTCGAGCATCTGGGCCGCACAAGCCGGCGCCATTGGTCGATCTGCGCAGGTGAGCGCCGAATGCCTGGTCGAGCGGCTGCGTGCTCTGGCGCCGATCACCCCGATGGGCGAGGGACAGGAACTGGGCGTCTGTAAGACTTGGCGCGCCCGCGCCCTGGTCCTCCGTACACCCAGGCGCATTCATTCTCGCCCGATCTGGAGCACGGGTCTCTGGCGCAACATCGAAGATACGGCGGCGATCAACCAGACGCGTCGCAAACGCTTCATGCGGGTGGCCATACGCTCCTTCTGGGCGGACTGCCTCTGGCGCAAACCGTGGCGCAAGTTCGACTCGCCGGAGGAATGCCTTGAAGCCGACTACTGCTTCGCCTGCGGCATGCTCTGGGATGTTCCGACCGACCGCAGCCATATCGTCGCCCGCGTGTGGGGCGGTCAGGATGAACTGTCGAACATCCATCTTCTCTGTCCGCTCTGCCACGAAGTCAGCGAACTGCATCAGGGGATGAGCTACTGGCGATGGCTGCGTCGGCAGAACCAGTTCGAGACGGTGCGTTGGGGGATGTCCAGAATGTTGTGGACAGCGCGACTAGAGGTCGAGGGCGTCACGCTGGACTACGGCTCGGCGCTGGTGCTGGCCACGGCCTATATGCGGTACGTCAGGCGGCCGAGGCCTGACCAGACCGCCAGGCATGTCATGAGCGAGAGTAGCAGGTAGCAGCGCCGCGGTTTGACTTTGGCTCGCGGACAAACATGCGCCTCTGGCATTTTACGCTCAAATGAGCTATCTGTTCGCTCAAAGGAGCGATCATGGTTGCTGCTAATCAAGCCCCTCGCGCGAAGGCGCCAGGTCCCCGAGGCCCGCGGAAGGCATTAACCCCCCGGCAGAAAGCCGCGCTTGCGGCGAAGCGAGCCGAAATCGTTGCGCAGAGGCGCGCCCTCACCCTTCCGGAGATGAACTACAAACGTATTTTCCTTGCAGGACCATTGGAACGGATAAGAATGGTCAAAGAAGGTCTGCCAGCCGCTCAGGCGAAGCAGATCATCGCGGACTTGGATATGCCGATCAACACCGCCGGCTGGCTCGTTCATGTCCCGGTTTCCACCTTCAATCGCAAGGTGAAGAATTCGGAGGTATTGGCTCCGGATGTCAGCGAACGCTTCCTCGGTCTCGCCAAGCTAATCGGCCAAGTGCAGGCCATGGTCGAGGAATCCGGCAATCCGGAAGGCTTCAACGCCAAGCTTTGGACGGCCCGATGGCTTAATGAGCCGCTGCCGGCATTCGGCGGCGCCGCACCGGTCGAGCTGATGGACACCATGGAAGGCCAGGCTTTGGTTTCCACAACTCTCGCTCGGATGCAGAGCGGGGCCTACGCTTGAGCCATGTTCTCTGGCGTATCGGATCCGATACGCCGGCGTACGAAGCGCACGACCTCGGCGGCAAGGGCGCCGAGAAGGACGGGGGGCGTTGGAACCCCGTTGGGCTGCCAGTTGTCTACACTTCGCCGGCGCGGGCGCTAGCCTGCCTCGAAACGATCGTCCATCTAAATGCGGGTGGGCTGCCGTTGAACCGATACTTGGTCGAAATCGATGTACCGGACGACGTCTGGTCCAAGGCTGAGGTCTTCGACGTGGGCGCACTTCCCGTGGGCTGGGACGCCGAGCCGCCGGGAAAGGTTAGCATTGATCTGGGCGCGAATTGGCTGAAAGGCAAAAGTTCAGCACTTCTTTTCGTCCCATCGGTCATCGTGCCGGAGGAGCAAAACGTGCTGATCAATCCTCAGCATCCTGACGCTGGCGGCGTTACGGCCAGGAAGGTTCGCAAGTGGACCTATGACCCGCGGCTTATCAAAGTCAGTTGATCATTTGTTCCGAATGGGTCGGTGGATCGATATGCGAAATCGAGCTGCTGAGAATACAGATTAGGCGAGGATGACGGGCGTCAGGAACGACGACTCTTGATCGATCGCTGACTTGGGAAGGTCGGGTTTACGACGGCACTCTAGGCGGGTCCTGCGTCCGTCACAGACGCTTGCGGACGTTGGCGGGGCGGTAGCGACGCACGAAAGAGTCCCAGCTAAGGTCGCAGCCTTTCGCGATCGTGTGCCCTAACAGAGAAAGATTGGTTTGAGAGCGGACGAAGCAGGTGGCTACTACTCAGCCCAGAGCGATGAGCTGTGTGTTACGGAAAGAAGGAGGATCTTGGATTTTGTCGGCCCGCCCGCGGATCTAGATAGCTCTCCTATGAAGGCTACGACACCTGACCCCAACCTAATCGACCCCCGTCGGTCGGCCTTGATGGCAAAGGTGAAGGGCCGAAATACGCTGCCGGAGATGCGGGTGCGCTGCGCGGCGCACGCGCTGGGCGCGCGTTTCCGACTTCATCGACGCGATCTGCCCGGCACGCCTGACCTGGTTTTTCCGTCGCGCAGGCTAGCGCTCTTTGTGCATGGCTGCTTCTGGCATCGGCACGAAGGTTGCCGTCGCGCCACGAGTCCGCGAACCCGCGCACAGTTCTGGTCCAGCAAGTTCGAGGCGAACGTCGAGAGAGATCGACGCAATGAGCGCGATTTGCAGGTGTTGGGCTGGCGAGTCGCAGCTATCTGGGAATGCGAGGCGCGAGATTCGGCGGTGCTCGATTCGCGTCTTCGAGCCGTCCTGTATCCCGATGGCGTCGTTAACGCGACCGAAACTGACGCACCCCCGAAATAGGGTCGGGGAGCCCTACGGTTTGCGCCGGAGGTGCCGTGGGTTGTGTTAATGGTTTGAAGAATGTCAGTTGATTCGCAGACATCTGTGGCCGAGGCACCGAAGTCGGCGATGGACGCGACGGCCATCGACCTGTTTTGCGGCGCCGGCGGCCTCGCGTACGGGCTGAAGTCCGCAGGCCTGACGGTCGCAGCCGGCGTGGATCTTGATCCTGCGTGCAAATTCCCGCTAGAGACGAATACTGGTGCCGTCTTTCAGGAACTCGACGTCACCGATGTCGCCGCGGAACACCTGAATACCTGGTTCGGCGATGCGCCTCGCCGCGTGCTGGCCGGTTGCGCGCCGTGCCAGCCATTCTCGACCTATTCCCAGAGCCGCAAGTCTAAGGACGATCGCTGGATGCTGTTGCGGCAATTCAAGCGGCTTGCGCTCGAAGTGCTGCCGGATGTCGTCACGATGGAAAACGTGGCTGGCCTCGCGAAGCAGGACGTCTGGACGGAATTCACCGATGCACTCGAGGCGGCCGGCTATCACGTAAAGGCGTGGGAGGTGGATTGTACCGACTACGGCGTCCCCCAGCGCCGGAAGCGGTTGGTCATGCTCGCCTCGCTCCTCGGGCCGATCGAGCTCGACAAGCCACAGCGGGTCGATGTTTCCGTCAAACAGGCGATCGGCCATCTGGAATCCATTCCGGCGGGAGCATCCGCGATCGACGATCCGCTGCATTCCGCGTCGGTCCTGAGTCCGAAGAATCTGGAACGGATCGCGGCTTCGACCGCAGGGGGTACGTGGCGCGACTGGCCCGTGGAGCTGCGCGCGCCGTGCCACCGACGTCCGACGGGAAAAACCTATCCCTCCGTCTATGGGCGCATGGAGTGGTCCAAGCCTGCGCCGACGATCACCACCCAATGCTACGGTTTCGGAAACGGACGTTTCGGGCATCCCGAGCAGGACCGCGCTATTAGCCTGCGCGAGGCCGCGCTGCTCCAGTCGTTTCCCAAGGAGTATGCGTTCCTGAAGCCAGGCGAGCTGGTTAACTTCACGCGCCTCGGCACACTGATCGGAAATGCCGTCCCTCCGAAGTTGGGAGAAGCCATCGGCGCGTCCATCCGTCGTCATCTCGAGGCTCACGCCGGCGCTTTGCCGGTATACTGAGGGACGGAGGCCGCGGTGGCGAAGGCGAGACGACGGCAGATCCCCCAGGATCAACTCGACGCTGCCGAAAGCGAGATCCTTAGTCACTCCAGGCGCATCGAATTCTACATGACGGAATACTCCGTCGAGATGCTCGCGGAGAAGATGGAACGCGGCGACTTCTTCGTGCCGGACTACCAGCGGGCCTTCACTTGGGAGTCTGAGCGGAAATCCCGCTTCCTGGAGTCGCTGATCATCGGCTTGCCCATCCCCTTCCTGTTCTTCTGGGAGTCGGAAAGTGGCAAGCTGGAGATCGTGGATGGGTCGCAGCGATTGCGGACGATTCATGAGTATGTGCTGGGCGATTTCGAGTTCCGGGGCCTTGAGGAACTGCCGTCGCTGAATGGAACCCGGTTCGCCGACCTGCCCGCCGCGCGCCAGCGAAAGATCTTGAACCGATCCATTCGTGGAATCGTCCTGAACGAGCATGCCGACGAGCAGGCCCGCTTCGATCTCTTCGAGCGCATCAATACCGGGAGCAAGGGTGCCAACACCGCCGAGGTCAGGCGCGGCGCCCTGGGCGGGCCCTTTCAGTCGCTCGTGATAGAGCTCGCCGCTAGCGACATCCTGAAGGAACTTGCGCCCGTATCCTCCAAATCGCAGCGCGAGCGAATTCCCGAGGAGCTGGTGGCGCGCTTCTTCGCCTATGGCGACGGGCTGGATGCATACAGCGAAAGCCCCTCCAAGTTCATATTCGACTACACGAAACAGATGAACCGCCTCTTCGAGGAGGATCCGGACCTGGTCGACCGATACCGGCAGCGATTTATGGCCACCATGACTTTCGTTCAGCGCGTGTTCCCCTACGGTTTCCGCAAGGGACCGACCGCGCAGACAACGCCTAGAGTTCGTTTCGAAGCCATCGCCGTCGGCAGCCATCTCGCCATTCTGCAGCGTCCGGAACTCGCGGCCGCCACGCCCGACGTGTCCGGATGGCTGGAGGGGGACGCGTTCCAGTTGGTCACGACCTCCGACGCGGCGAACGTGAAGAGCAAGCTTCAGAGGCGGCTCGATTTCGTGCGGAACGCCCTACTGGAGGCTTGAGGGTGGCTTTCACCGAACGCTTCCAGGAACGCCGCGACGAGATCTGCGCCTACCTCGACTTCCTTTCGGGCGTGGAGGGCGTGATCCGGTCGGGTGTGCCACGACTAGGGCCGGACGGTCCGGCGATCACCACGCAACAGCAGCGGATTCTCTACTCGAGCGTCTATCTCCAGCTCTACAACCTGGTCGAGGCGACCGTCACGGGCTGTCTCGATGCTGTCAGCGTGACCGCCCTGGGAGAGGCGCCACGCGAGCCCGGCGACCTCACGAGCGAATTGAGGGGGGAGTGGGTGAGGCACATGGCCAAGACCCATAAGGACATGGGTCCCGAGCGTCGGCTCGAGTTGGCGCTTGCCATGTGCGACCACCTGGTCTCCGCGCTGCCTGTCGCACCCTTCACCATCGAGAAGGGTGGTGGTGGGAATTGGGACGACGAGGAGATCCACCGCATTGCCGCGCGGATCGGCTTCGATCTGCAGATCAGCGCCGCCGCGGCTGCCGGGGTTAAGGCGAAGATCCGGGACGACCGCGGCGCCTTGGCGCTGATCGTCCATCTGCGCAACGGGTTGGCGCACGGTCGCTTGTCCTTCGTCGAGTGCGGACAGGACGACAGCGCCACCGAGCTGGCGTCGCTGGCCGATAGGGTGTTTGCCTATCTTGAGGAGGTCGTCGCAGCCTTCGACGGGTACATCGCGGGCGCGCTCTATCTCCGGCTGGACCTGCGGGCCAACGCGCCGGCCCCAATCGGCACCTAGCGCCCTCGCGCGCGCGTCCCGGTCGAGGCCTGGCCGGCTAGCATTCGAGTCGCTTCAGGCGTCGGCGCGCCGGCGGCCAAATCCATCGTGGCAATCGCCTAGTTACGTGGCAATTGCCACGATGGATTTAATGGTTCTTGAAAAATATTCATTTGGAACAACAGATTAGCAGCATCCCATCCCCAATGGGACTCTTGAGCTTGGCCGCGATAGGTTTTGCTCAATGTCTCGTCGCCCTATCACCGTTGTTCGGCCACCCGCCTTCGAACTCGTCGCCGAGTTCCTCGAAGGTGCGTTCCCCGGCTCGTGCGCCAGGATTAGGCGGTTCCGCGAGGAGATCGTGGACTTCGCCTGCACCCAGACCGCCCGCACCCTCTTCCTGACATCCGCCGGCGCGGACGGCATCCCACTGGCCCGCCTGGTCGCCCTGCTGCGCACGGTGATGATCCTTAACCCCGTCGCCGCGCAACGGCGGCTCGATGTCGCGCGTGTGGTCCCCGGTGGCCTCGGGGATTTTCGGCAGATCGCGGGCTCCTTCGCCGAGCTCGACGCTTCCGGTATGCGGGAAGCCGACGTCATGCTCGAGCTGCTCGGACGTCCCGGAGCCGACGGCCCGGCGCGCCCCGGCGTATTCGAGCGCGCCATTCTGCTCAACGGGCGCCGCACCGATGATGTCGTGCTGACCGGCGGCTTCGTCCATGTCGCCGCGCCGGCCGACCTGACCGGCCCGGCCCAGGTGGCCTTGGCTGGTCTCGCCGGTGGCGCGATTTTCCCGCCCGTCGGCGGGTCCGAGGAGGGAGAGGACTTCCTCGCCTTCGATGGCGTCTCGATCTTCACGACGCGACGAATCTCGGCCTACGACGGTCTCCGGCCGGACGTGGCCGCTCGTCTCGCCGGGCGGGACATCGCCGTGCCCCGGCTCTCCGAACTTATGCCGGAGTTCGATCTCCAGGTCGCCGCCGCGCTCGGTCGCATCCGTCACGAACACGACCTCATGAACGCTCGGTTCGAGCTCTCAAGCGACGCCGCGCGCGACTACTGGAAGGCGAATGGCCCGCCCGCCCGCCTGCCCCAG
Source organism: Phenylobacterium sp. (assembly GCA_004799545.1). Classification (GTDB taxonomy): domain Bacteria; phylum Pseudomonadota; class Alphaproteobacteria; order Caulobacterales; family Caulobacteraceae; genus Phenylobacterium. Next base: position 49,710 of record SSMU01000005.1, on the reverse strand, counting down.
GAGGCGATCGCGATCCTGCGTACCGTCGACTGGGCGCATCATGGAGAGGCGGAGGGGTTGCTGCAGGCGCTGCGCCAGATCGTCAGCGGCGTCGCGCCGGCGACGGCCGTGGCGGGCCTAACGCAATCGTCCCCGGCGGTCCGTTCCGATCCGGCAGACGCGCTTTTGCGCCGACTGGAGACCTTGGCGGGACACGACGACAAGAAGCTCGCCGGTCGGATCCGCGTCGTGGAACTGGAGACTAGGGCTGCGCTGAAGACCCGTTTGCGCTCCGATCGGGCCGCCCTCACGCGCCTAGCGCGGAAGCTGGGGGTTTCGGTGGATGTCGTGGCGACCCAGGCCGCCCAGATCGACCGCACGCGCACCAACGGCGAAGCGGAGGGCGACGAATGATCGGCTTGTCCGGAGGCCCTGAGGTCCACGCCCTGCTTGATCGGATGTGCAATCAGGCCGATCGCCTGCGGGAGGTCCTGATCTGCTCGCCGTTCGTCGACGAGGCGCTCGATGAACGTCTCGCGAAGCTCGCGACGGCCATCACCTCCGCCGGGGCTCGACTCCTGCTCATCACCACGCCCGAGGTGGCCCGGCCGTTGCGGCTTCTGCTCGCCGGCCAGGAATATCGTCGGACGACGGTCTCGACACCCCGCCGACGCCTCCATGCGAAGGCCTATGTGTCGGTCGCGCGCCGCGCCCGCGAGTCGGAGGCGATCATCACCTCCGCCAACCTCACCAAGGCCGGCCTGGCCTCCAACATCGAACTCGGGGTGCGTGTCGTTCCTGTCTCGGACGCGGGCCGACTGCTCTTCGACCAGACCTGCCGTTTCGTTCGCGCCCTAGCCTGATCCAGGACACATCCGATGCAAAAGACACTCCAAGACTGGTTCTTCATGCGGGACGGCTTCGACACCTTCCGCTTCCTGCCGGACAAGCACCGCAAATACCTATTCGGCGCCCGCGAGCGTCGCCAGCGCGATTTCCTGATGGGGGCGATCGAAGAGACATCGTACAGTGCCGATGGACAGAAATCCGTGGTGTTCGGCGACTATGGCCGCGGTAAGACCCACCTCTGCCACAACCTCGAATTCTCGGTCGGGGTCGATGGCCTACGGGTCCTGCCGGTCTATGTGAAGTGCTCGGCCTTCAAGTCCCGCGAACCGTTCTCCACCTTCTTCCAGCAGCTGATCCGATCCCACCCCGTGCGCGAAATCCAGCGTGTGGCGATGGCCTATGCGACTAAGGTCGGTGCCGGCCAGGCCACACCGCTGAACCAGGTCATCCGGTCCGACTCGATCGCTACGGTCCTGACCACGGGCCTGGCGGCTCCCAACCTCGACGCAGTGTCCACCAGCTTGCGTTGGCTCGGCGGTGAACAGAAGATCCAGATGAGCCTGATCTCATCCGGATTGCCGCCGCATCTCGCCGATAGCCAAGACTTCGGAGAGGTCATGCGCGGCCTGGCCCACATGTTCTTGGAGATCGACGGGAAGACGCCGCTGTATCTCGTCGACGAGGCCGAACGCCTGGAAGGCGTCACCAACCCGGATGTCTACGTCACCTGGCTCGCCTCGCTGCGCGAGATCACTGAGATCGTCAACGTCGGCATCATCTTCTTCATCGGCGCGAACACCCGCAACAACCTTCCCGCGCTCCTGCTTCACGACGAGATCCAGCGTCGGATCGGGTTCTCAAACTACATCGAGCTGATGAACGGCGGCCGGGACGAACTTCGCGCCTTCGTCGACGAGGTCCTCGCCACGTCCATCCGGAAGGGAGAGGTCCCTGAGTCGCAGCGCGAGGTGGTCGAGCCGGGCGCCTTGGCCACCGATGTGCCGGATGAGCTGCGCGCCATCGTCGGCGACGATCCGGCGCGCCTGGCCGCGTTCCCGTTCGAGCCCGACGCCCTCGTCGAGTTCATGGAGCAGGTCACCGCAGACAGTAACGCCAGCAAGCCGAGTGAGATGCTCATGCGGCTCCAGCGCGCGGCCCAGCGGGCAATGAAACAGGATCAGCGGACGATCGACATGGCGATCGTCGACGCGATCGCCAGCGAGGCGCTCTGAGATGAAGATCTTTGATGTCGAACCTCGGGTGGCGGGTGCGGTTCATCTCGGCAGCAACAAGCGGGAAAGCACCATCCTCGCTGGCCGCATGTCGGAAAAGGGCAACCGCGATCCGATCTACTTCGACGCGTCCGAGAATTTCGTCGTCCTCGAGGTCGGCAAGCGGGGCTCCGGCAAGTCCTATGGGATGGGCGCCATGCTGGAGGGCTTCGCCACGAGACCGGGATCCCGGATCTCAACCCACGCCGATCCGCGCGCCGTCGTGCTACTCGACCCGCTCGACGTGCACTGGACCGCGCTCACGCCGCTCTCTTCGGAGGGGCCGGAGGGGTTGGTGCGTCAGCACAGGGTCTACGAGAAGTGGCCCGGCCTCACGGCGGAGCCGATCAACACGCGCGTGTTCGTGCCCGCCGGAATGAGGTGGGATATCGATCCGCCCGAATTCCGTGAGTTGCGCGTTCCCGTGTCCACCCTCGAGGCAGGAGACTGGGCGCTTCTCATCAAGGCCGACCTCATGGCGGACACCCGCGGTCGTCTGTTCGATGAGGCCTTCCGTAAGGTGACCGAACTGGGCTGGGCGTGGGACGACCCGTCGGCCGTTCGGGCCCCGACCCCGGCCTACACCGTCCAGGATCTCGTCGACTGCATCGATCACGATCCGGACATCGCACAGTTCTATGCGTCGGAGACGCGCCGAAGCGTCGTGCAGCCCCTTCGATCCTTCGGGGCAATGGCCTTGTTCGACAGTGCGGCCGGCACGCTCCTGACGGAGATCGCCGAGGCCGGCGTCCTGAGCATCGTCTCTCTCGGCCGGCTCAGCGACGACATGCGCACGGTCCTGACCACCGTCCTCGTTCGCCTGATCAAGGCGGACCGCATGTACGCCAGCCAGATCCGGCGTCGGCTCGCCTTGATCCGCAATACGTCCGAGCAGGTTGCGCAGCTGGAGACCGAACTCCTGTCCCATGTGCCGCGGACGGTGCTGGCGATCGACGAGGCGCAGATCCTGATGCCGGCGCGCGGTGCCAGCACCGCTCGCAAGACGCTCGATTCCTTCGTCCTGGAGGGGCGAAACTACGGCCTTTCGCTATGGCTGGCGACCCAACGCCCCAAGGGCGCGGTCTCGGAGGCGGCCGCCAGCCAGATCGACACCTTCATCATCCATCGCCTCAGCGTCGCCGAGGACGTGTCGGCGGTCTGCGCCATGCTGCAGAACGCCCAGCCGGACAAGGTGCGGGCCGGCGGGCGCGACCTTCCGATGACGGACCTGATCCGCTCCCTGGACGTGGGGCAGGCGCTGTTCTCCAGCGCCACGAGCGACGCCCATCGCCTAGTCATCGGCGAGGTGCGACCTCGAAACGTCGCGCACGGCGGCGAGGCGTTCTGATGAGCGGCGTTCCATGGACGAAGTTCCAGGACTTCTATCTGCGCTACGGCTTCCTGAAGGTAGCCGTAGCGGCCTTGGACTCCGATCGCCGCAGCATCGGCTCCCCCGTGCTCATACGTCGTCTCTCGCAGCCGTTGCTGCCGGCGCGGCGGCGTGCGGCGCCCATGGCGCACCTGCGTTCGCGCGAGGGCGGCGAGAAGGAGGCTAAGGGGTCTCCCGTCGTCGAGGAGCTTCTTCGGGCCGGCGATTGTCCTTCCTGGCTCTACGCGATCACCGAGCCCACGACCTACAAGATCGTCGACTGGGCGCGCGACGCAGGCTTCCTGGGACGTGGCAATCAGATCGCCGAGCGCGGACTGCTGCTCCGCCGCTATCAGGACGAGACGGCCACCGAAGCGTTCCTGGCCGGCGAGGTCGCCGCTTGGAACCCGTTCGTCATGACCGAAGCCGAACGGTGGTTCCTGCTCTATCATCTTCTCGAGATCGATCCGGTGACCGAGGTGATGATCGACGCCATCGCCGCCACGGAGCCTGGCCAAGTCCTGGAGACGGTCGACGCCGCCCGGCTGTTCTGCCGCGCCTTCGTGGATGTCCTCACGAAGGCCGAAGCCAGCATCCAACTTCGAGATATTCCAGAATACAGGACGGCGAGAGCGCTGGCCTCCACCATCGCGGAGGAGCTCGACCTGCAGGAAGAGCTTCGAGGGGCCGCGTCCTGGCTGACGGACAGCGCCTTGCAGCATGCGCGCGGACCGCGACCCCGCGCCCCAGCATCCGGCGCACGAAAGTCGCACAAGAACGCCGATCATCAGACAATCCCGCGGTTCGAGCAGCTCGTCGACCTGGGCATGCTGACCAAGCCGGGAGCGGACGACGAAGCAAACAAGGAGAGCGCCCGCAAGCGCTGGCGCTACGAGGCCACGCCTCTGTGTCGCGCATGGGCCGCGGCCCGACGCGACACCATGGCGGACTCCTTCGCATGGGAGCGCTTCGGCGGCACGCTCGTCCAGGCGCGCGATACGCAGAGGACGTCGAGGTCGCCGCGAGCCACCTCACCGACGGACGCGGTCCGTGCCGCGGCCCGTCATCTAGAGCTCGCCTTCGAGAAGGTCGGGCGACCGGTCGGCATGACGCCATTCGACAGTCTGGGCCTGCGTTCCATGTTGGACGCCGCATTGCAGGGTGAGGTGGTGGAGATGGGTTTCGCGAACCGGATGCTTCTCGCGATCAAGCGATCCGGCGTCGCGGAGGGCACGGTCTTCTTCGCGTCGGGAAACCGGGTGGATCAGATGTTCGTCCAGTTGCGATCCGGATTCGCCGAGGGCGTGACCGCCAACGCCGAAATCATCGCGCAGGAGATGGAGGCCGCATGACCGGCAAGAAAGCGAAGCCATCGGGTGCCACCCACGACCGCTTCGGCAAGCTGGCCGAGGCCTCTCGACGATTGGACGAGGCACGGTCTCCGGAGCACATCAGGTCCGCGGCCAAGTCCCTGCTGGCGGCGCTGGGCGATACGGCCACGCTTGTCGGAGACGTGGAGCAGATCGGACGCGACGCCGACGCCGAGATGAGGCGGGCCTTCCTCTCGTTTGAGGCCGACCTCCGCGCGGCATGCGCGCGCCGTGGATGGAGCCTTGATGGCGTGTGGCCCGCCTTCTTCATCGAAAAGGCGGTCGAGATCGCGATCGACGAGGCGGGGGGCTCGGTCCGGGTCGCCGGTCAGCGCTTCTCGATGGACGTCGACGCGATCGCCGACGGGGCGGCGCCGATCGTCCGACACCTCCTGCCGCGCACCTTCTCGCCCGGAGGCTTCCTGCAATTGATCGCCAGCGCGCTCGAGGTCGTCGCCGCGCCAGGTGGCAGCGCCACGATCGGGCAGATCTATCGCCAACTCGTCATCGATGCGCAGTCCTCGCGCTTCTGGCGGGACGCTAAGTCCGAGCTGTTCACGCCTCTATCCCTGGATCAGTTCCGCGCGCGCATATCGAACATGCTGGAATCGAATAGTCGCCTGCCGGACGGCCGCGTGCTTCGCTTGTCGCCTCCGCTCAACGCGAACGACGGCGTCTTCCTCTGGCAGCCAGCGGAGCATCGCTTCGGATACGTTGGTCGCATGCAACTGGTCCACGAGGCGCATCCATGAGCGCGCCGACGCCTAAGGAGGCGCGCGCTCTGATCCGCTCGCTCGGCCGGGGAACGGCGGGCGCCAGCGGCGCGCGCTTCCTGCACGTGGGTCATCAACGATGGCTCGCGGCGCAGGAGGAGCTCTTGCTGGAGATCGCCGAAGACGGCCACGCCGAAGCCCGCTTTGTCCGGGGCGCCTATGGCGCCGGAAAGAGCCACTTCCTGGCGATCGTTCAGGACCGAGCCCGACGCGCCAACTGGTTGACCTGCCATGTCGAGTGCCGGGCCGATGGCGTGCAGATCGACCGGTTCGAGACACTTCTGCCGCAGATCGTGGGAAAGCTCGACGCTGGCGAGGATGCGGCACCTTCGAGGAGTATGCCGCGCGATCCGCTCATCCAACTCCTGCGTAGATGGACGGCTAATCTAAAGCGCGACGCCAGGATCCGCGACGGCGACATCTCCCGCCCTCTGGAAGCGGATCGCCGCATGTGGACGCTTCTGCAGGATCGCTTCGCGGATACGGCGTTGCACGGCGATTTCGTGCGAGCCTTACTCGTCTTCGCCCGCGCCGACCTGGCCCGCGACCAGGCCGCCGCATCCTCCATCGGCCGGTGGATGCGGGGTGGTGAACGCGTCCGCGTCTCCGGTGTCTACCTAGCGGTACCGGGAAGCACGGCGGCGGATGTGGATCTGCAACCGATCGGTGTGGGAAACGCTCGCGCCGTAATGCGGGGACTGCTCTGGCTCGTTCGGGCGGCGGGGTACGAGGGCTTGCTGCTGTGCATCGACGAGGTCGAGGAGATCGCCAAGCTCGGGTCGCGGCGCCGCCAGGACCAGGCCCTCCAGGCCCTCAGGGAATTCGTCGATCACTGCGGCGGTGAAGGGGATTTTCGGCGGCTGTGCCTGTTCCTCGCCGCCACACCCGAGATGTTCGAAGGTGCCAACTGGTTCCCGCGCTACGACGCGCTGACGACCCGCATTCAGCCGATCGGAGGCGGGATCAGTTGGCGGGGCCCCGTCGTGGACCTGGACAGAACCGCGCTCGCCGAATCCGATCTCCGTCAGATGGCGGAGAACATACGCGAAGTCTTCGTGATCGCGCACGGAGAGGTCGCGAGGGCGATCGACCTCTCGCCGCTCGTCCATGAGGTCTCGCGTTCGGCCTATCGGATCGCAAAGCCGCGGCTTCTCGCTCGTGTGGTCGTGGACGCCCTCCAGAACAATCGGGAGGATCCAGGGGGAGTCATCGACGCGGCCCAGGCGATCGGTGAAGCCGCGCTGGCGCTAGACACCGAGGCCGCGTGAGCGCCGCCGATGCGCGCGCCGCGATCCGTGCGCTGCGCGTCGGCGCGGCGCCGGTAAACCATGCTGCTCTGCTGAGCGTGGGCCAGGAGGCGGTACAGGGCGTCTTCGATCGCACGCTGGCTCGCCTCGCCGCGGCCGAGCCCACCAACCCGATCCTTGTCGAAGGACCCTGGGGCAGCGGAAAATCCCAGACATTGGCCCTGGCCAGGGCTTTGGCGCGCGAGCGGGCGATCGCCGCGGCGACCGTCACGTTCAACGCCCGCACGGTGCCGCTTTCGCATCCGAATAGGCTCTATCCGGTGTTGGCGCAGACGATCGAGGTCGGAGGCGCGACGGGTCTTCGATCCGTGGTCCGCAACTGCCTGAACGATCCGATCCTAAACGGCCGACTCGCATCTTTCGCGAACGAGCGCGCGGACGCGTTCGGCGCGGCGCTCAGGGACCTGCACGGGGCGAACTCGCGGGGCGACAAGCTGTTGTTGGGCCGCTCTGGGGCCTGGTCGATCCTTCTTGGTGTCGACCTCACGATCCGCGACGACCAGGGTCGCAAGCTCGCCGCCGTCGGTCGTCTAGGGGCCTTAGCTGCGCTGATGCGGGCATGCGGCCATGGGGGTCTGGTCGTACTTGGTGACGAGTTGGAGAGCCTCGGCCAGCTTTGGAGCTCGGCGTCCAGAGCGAGCGCCTATAACGCCATGGGTTCGCTGCTCGGAGTGCCCTCCATCCTTTGGGTGTTTGGAGCCGCCGGCAACTTCGAGCGCATGGTCGCCTACGACCTCGACCAGGGCATGAGGTCGTCCTGGCGCGTCAAGGACGCTGGGCGCTCCTTCTTCGGTCAGTGGTGCGCGGGGGACTTTCGGCGCCTGTCGCCTCCACTGCTCGGACGCGACGAAGCCGAGCGCCTCGCGCTCGCGGTCGCGGCTCTCTACGAGGTTGGCTATGGGCTCAAGGACGCCGGCGACGGACTGGAGGTCGTCATCGCGGCATGGGTCGATGATCCAGCCCGCAACCCTCGTAGGCTCGCCAGAGGCCTGGTCGAGATGCTCGACGGCGCCCGCGACATGCCCAGCCTGCGTGATCAATCGTCGGCCTCCTAGTGTCCAGGGCACCGTCACGATGATCGAGCGGGGCGGCGGACTCGAGTCCTACGCTGCTAGACTGAGCGCAGGGCTCGGGGAGGAAGACCATGCCAGGGCAGGGTGAGCGTTGGTCGCGGGCGGAGCTGAAGGAAGCTTTACGGGCCTACCTGCAGATCGTGGCCTGGGCAAAGGAGGCGGCGGCCGACGATTTCTCCCCGGCGCAGTTTCATCGGGACCTGTCTCGAGGCGTGCTCCATCCCCGCAGCGAAGGCTCGATAGGTCGAAGGATGGGAAACATCACGGTCGTCCTTGCGGCTGCTCGGCAGCCTGTCACGGGACGCTATGGCAGTTCGCTCACCCACGTCGGACCAGGGCCGACCGCGACGTTGCTGGAACTCCTTGACGAGCTGCGCGAAGAGGCGGTGACGCCGTCGGCGGACGCCAACGTCGCCATGCAGCGGGCGAGTATCATCCTCGCCTCGGGGCAGGTTCCAAAACCCGCCGGAAACAGATCGCCTGCCAAGCGTGAGGGCGCCGCCGTGGCCATCTACGTGCGCGATCCGAAGGTCGTCGCTTGGGTCCTACAGGAGAGCGGTGGGGTCTGCGAGGCTTGTGAGAACGCCGCGCCCTTCCTTCGGCCCTCGGGCCAGCCGTTCCTGGAAGTGCACCACGTTCGTCGTCTGGCGGACGACGGGCCTGACGTGATCGAGAACGCGATTGCCGTATGTCCGAACTGCCACCGCCGCCTTCACCACGGCGCCGATCGCGTCGCCTTTCGTCGACACCTGCTGAAGCGCGTCTCCAGGCTCGTTCCAGCCTGACCGGCAGGCCGGCGCGTGACGCAAGTTAGGTTCACGCCTGCGAGATCACCTCGACTCGGATGCCATCCACGTCGAAGCCTTGTCGACGACGGTCGGGCCGTGGAGCGTCCCGGCGACGGGCACCGAGCCAGACCTTCGACAGGGGATCGGCGTCCCTCCGGACGGCTTCATAGCGGCGGAGCAGGTCGTACCACGAGATCCAAGCGGCACGGCGGTCCTGATCTTCAGGACCGGAGAACCGGGCAGCGTTTCGCGTCAGGACGATGATCCGCGTCCTCGCCACCGTGTCAGCCAACTGCGGCTGAACGCCCAGATGATTCGCCACCTCTCTGGCCGACATGCCTTTGAAATGACGGGTGACGGTCTCCACCCACGCGTTGCCCTCTGATCCCAGGTTCCGGCGGCGGCTCTCCCGTTCCGACAAGGAATTCTCGAAGGCGTCCTGCCATTTCAATTGGAACAGGGCCATCGTTCCGCATCGCCGATCGACGATGATCGCATCGATGTCGGTCTTCACCCCAGACGGGCCGCGGATCTTCCGCGGCGTCGGCACCATGTGGAAGCGGGGTTCTGTCAGAAGAGCGCCCAAATCCTCGCGGAAGGTCGCCTCTCGGGCGTTGACCGCGCGATCCCAGTCGGACCGGAATGTCCGCCTCAGCTTGCGCGTCACCCACGTGAAAGGATTGTGCAGCCCACTAAAGATCGGCTGGATCCAGAACTCGTCGCCGCCTCGGACAAGTAGGGCCTGCGGACAATCGAAGGTGCGCTCGAGTTCGGATCGGTCCGTCGGCGACAAGCCCATGACCTCCAGCATGACCTTTGTCGTGGCTGGATCGAGATCATGCAGCCCGCCCCACTCACCACCGATCTTGGTCTCGTGGGAGAAGATCGTCATCAAGGCCGCCGGCGATGGCTGCGTTCCGGATGCAACAAGCATGTTTACGAAGGACGCGTGCTTGAGGGAGCGCGCCATGCCGGTCACCACGATGTGACGCCACTCCCCGAATGCCAGCGGGCCGATCCGACTTTCCCGCGATAGGCAGTCGTGGCCCGGCAGGCGGCCGGCGCGGAGCTCAGCGCGGAACTCGAAGTGCTCCTCCAGTTCGCGAGAGGACGAGTATCGAATTCCGAAGGTTGGATCGGGGCCGACTCTCGCCTTGAGCTCGGCGAACATGGCGGCATCGTTGCGGGCGCTGTAGGCCTGGAGCAAGGGCGCGTCGCGCATTTGCATCCGGCCGATGTACCAGTCGATGGCCCCGCGATCCCGAGACTCGCGGTCCTGCGCATGGATCAGGAAACGGACCGAAGTGGAGTCCTTCGCCTCGACGGTGGCGAGGCCGAAGCGGACCAATTGGGCCAATCGCCGGAAATGCGTGACGAGCCCGGCACGGTAAAGGAAGGCGTCGGCCCAGCGAAGTTCATCGGTCTCGGGGAGGCGCCAGGCCATTCCTGGGCCGGTCATGGCCGCGTCGCCGCATAGGTGGATCGCGTGCGCCAGGCCCATCCAGGTGACGTCGAGATAACTCGGCATGCCCTCGACGAGGTACTTTGGCTTGTAGACGCGGAAATAACCCGTGAGGTCGATCGATCGCAGGATATTGAGCAGTACCGGGCGCTCGTAGCCCGCGAAGCGTGCCTGCAGGTTCCCATCGCAGACGGCGGTCCATGCGAGGGCCTTCTCCAGTGCCGCGCGATGAACCTCGACCCCCTGCGTCAACGCTCAAGCCCTTGCAGACGAAGCCGCCAGACCACCAATAGGCGGGGTCAGCGAGCCATCATTTAGTGTAGACTGAGAGCGACTGCACGAAACGAGGCCAAGAGTTGCTGCGCATCAGCGGTCGGAGCTCGCGAACCTCCGCTTTTGGGCTGCAAGCCAAGGTCCGGTCATGGACAAAGCCGCTGTTTGCGCGAGCCTCCGCCAGCATCTTTGGCGCCACGCTGGGTTATCGCCGCGGTGATCGCCTCCGTGACCCGCATCCATCTGCGGAATTTGAAACGCAGCCGACCCGAGCCTCAGCGCGGCCGCACTAGATCTGCCACGTCGGCGGAGAGCGCCGTCGCCAGTCGCTGAAGGACCAGCAAGGACGGATTGCGCCGGCCGCGCTCCACGCCGCTTAGGTAGGTCTGGTGCATCTCCGCCCGATGCGCGAGCTCCTCCTGAGACAAGCCCCGCGCACGGCGAAGCGCCTGCACGTTGAGGCCGACTCTCTGACGGACATCCATCCGCGCATGGCGCGGGCGAGCTTGACTTCAGCCCATAGACTATAAGTCATAATCCGCCGCGGCGCCTTGCCGTGCAGGGGTAACGAAGAGGCGAGAGGATGAAGGGACGAACGACTTGGGCAGTTCTCGGGGCTCTGCTCGTCAACTTTGGAGCGGAAGCGGCAAGCGCGGAGCTGAAGACGGTCATCCGACCGGAGATCGGAGTCGAATCCGAGGTCGAAGTCGGCCAGAGCATGGTCTCCGTGGAGCGGAGCGAAATCACCGATGCTGTGAGGCTGAAGAATACGGGCTTGGCCAAGGGGCTGGGCAGCCAGGTCGAGGTGCCGCCGGGCACGTACAAACTCACACGTTCGACGCCGGAAGGTTTCTACTACGAGGCCGCGGGCCTCCAAGACGTCTTTTTTGGGATTCCGCAGCAGGGGATCTACGGCGGAATCTTCATCCCGAGCGACGTCACCAAACCTCCAGCCATCTATGAGCACACGGGTGCGTTTCCGAACTCTCCGAAGCTCCTGAAGACCCAAGCTCTCCAGATCGAAAGGGCCGCCGCTACTGAGGCGGCGGGAGGCTTCCGCCGAGACCTCGTCTATGCGGGCGTGTCGCAGGGCGTGGTCTCGATCACCTACCGCGAGTTTTCCAATGACCTTGCCCGACCAGCTTTCACCCAGGAGCTACACTACGACCTGAAGGAGGGCGACTTGATTGGCTTCCGCGGTTCACGGTTTAGGATCTTGAAGGCTTCGAACATCTCGATCCGCTATGTCGTCGATAAGCCGCTCGCGCAGGACTGAGCGTAAACTCTTCTTCTTTGCCGGCTTCTTTGTGGGCGTTCCGCAAGGGTCCGAGGACTCTTCGTAGGCGGCCAGTCATTGCGGCGCGTGGGCGATCGAGAGGTGCTTAGGACTCGGTATCGACCTGGGGACTGAGGCCGTCGTCCCCGGGATCGAATTCGAGGATCTCGTCATTGTCGGGGAGATACGTCGCCAGCTGTTCACGAATCTCGCCCGCCTGCCGGCCTTCTTCTGGCGTCAGCTCCTTGATCATCTGGTCGACCTCCTGCTCGGGCGAGAGCGTCCGCTCGCCGAAGGGCTGGGACCGGGGCAAGAGGGAAAGGACGAACTTCGCTGCTCCGAGATCGCCCTTGGCCGCCTTGCGCGAGTTGGTCTCAAGGATCACCTGGGCAAGGGGCATTTCGACTGCTCCGTTCTTTCCCTGAACCGTGACGTTCTGGCCCAGGACCTCGCCGACCAGCATGCTGAGGTCCCAGCGAGCCTTCGGTCTGCCCGCGGGATTGCCCGATCGCCCGGGCTTGAACTGGGTTTCGCGTGGCGGGCGACCATAGCCAACCTCATAGCCCGTACGATCGGGATCTTCGTCCTCCCCGTCACCGATCGACACTGGCGTCACTCGCAACCAGAAGCGCGGCGGCCTTTTGGCGCGTCGCCGCCATTTCCTCGAAGCCGGCGCCCGTCTCGACATGCATCGCGATGTGGCCCGTGAGCGCCTCCCACCGGCGCACCACCAGATCGACGTAGCGGGGATCAAGTTCGATGGCCCGGCATCGGCGGCCCGTGGTCTCGCAGGCGATCAGCGTCGAGCCGGAGCCGGCGAACGGCTCAAGCACCACGTCGCCCGGATGGGTGACGTCGAGCAACGCGTCCTCCAACAGGGCAACCGGCTTGACGGTCGGATGACCAGCGAGGCCATTACGCGCGTCCGAGCCGAGGCTGGAGGCGCCCGGATACTGCCAGACATTTGACCGCCACCGGCCGTGCTTCCCCAGCTCGACGTTGTTCAGGTGCGGTGCGCCCGGCTTCTTGAACACCGGCAACAGCTCGTGCTGGCTGCGCCAGAGCGCGCCCATGCCGCCGTTGGTCTTGGTCCAGACGATCAGGTTCAGCAGATCCAGGCCGAGCCCACGACCGACGCCGAGCACCAGCTCGATGCTGCGCCAGTCGATGAAGGTCGCGAGCAGGCCCCCGGGCGTGAGGTGCGCGAGGCAAGCCTTCATCCAGTCGCCATTGAAGGCTTCGAACTCGTCTCGGCTCATCTCGCCGCTCGCCATGGCGAACTCGGCATGGTCGCCGGAGGTCACGTGACCGCCGATGTGGACGTTGAACGGCTCATCGGTGAGGACCAGCCGCGCCGCTTCGCTCTTCATGAGCTCCTTGTAGAGCGCCGGCTCGCGCGCATCCCCGCAGGCGATGACGTGCTTGCCCAGCCGCCAGACGTCGCCAACGCGGCTCACCGGCGGCGCGGCGACGTCGGGCTCAAGCGCGGATTCCCCCTGGTCGGCGGCCGGCGCGTCGTCGATCAGCAGGGCGTCGATCTCGGGCAGGGTGAAGCCGGTGGCTTCCAACGGCGCGTCGAGAACGATGAGCTCATCAAGTTCGATCCGAAGGGCTTCGAAGTCCCAGGTCCCGGTCTCGCCCAGGCGGTTCAGGGAGATCCGCAGGCTCCGGATCTCCTTCTCGCTCAGGTGATCGACGACGATGCAGGGCAGGGCGCCCAGACCGAGCTGCCTGGCGGCTTCCAGGCGATTGACGCCGGCGATGATCTCGCCGTCACCGCGGATCAGAAGCGGCTCGACGAACCCGAACGCCCCGTAGGACCGCTTGATGCGCTCGACCTGCGCGGGAAGACCCTTCCTGACAGCTTGAGGCGGCGGCCTAAGCGCATCGATCGGCCGCTCGACGAGATCGAGCTTCGGCCGGATGTCATTCCGCGGCGGTCGCGACATCTCGGCGGCCTGGGTGTCGCGCAGGCCTTCGCGTCGCCTTCGCGAGCGCTCGGTGAGCGTCTCGTGGACGTTATCGCCATTGATCTTGAGAACCATCGTCACCCCCGTCTTCAAATCCGCGGGTGACGGAAGTGGGCTTCCGGAGGGGCGCGCACGAAACCTGCGCGCCATCCCTCCATGAAGCCGCCGGAGCCGCAATCCAGCGACCCTTGGCGACAAGGGAAATGTGTCAGGTGATTCGCGTCAAGCGCTGGACTTCGCTGCGCCGAAGAGCGTCAGTCCTCCTGTCCTCGCCCGGCTCCGGTCCGGGCTCGCCTCGGTAGGGGCCGCGCACCGCGGCGCCACGAAGCGAGGACGAACCATGACGAAGCTCACCAAGGCCCAGAGCGATCTCCTGGGCGAGGCCGCCAAGGCCGAAGACGGCGCGGTCGAAGCCGCCGAAACGGCCGCCGCGACGGCGAAGGCGCTGATCAGGCGCGGCCTGATGATCTCAGTCCCCAAGGCGGCCGGGCCAAGTCGCCTTACGATCACGGAAGCTGGCCGGACGACGATCGGCGAGCCCGCGGTTCCGGAGGGCCCGAAGGCGCGCGGTCGAAAGGCGCCGGGCGCCGTGACTCCCGCCGCGCCGCCGAAGGGCAAGATCGGGACGATCATCGAGCTGCTGCGACGGACCGAAGGCGCCAGCGTCGAGGCGATGATGCAGGCGACCGGGTGGCAGGCGCACTCGGTGCGGGGCGCGATCTCGGGCGCGATCAAGAAGGATCGCAAGCTCGCCGTCACCTCGGAGAAGACCGACGCGGGCCGGATCTACCGGATCGTGGAAGGAGCCGGCGCGTGAGCGCCGGCGACCTCCTCGGCGGCTTGGATGGGCTCACGGTGGCGGAGCTGCGGGACGCCTGGGTGAGCCGGCTTGGCGACGCCCCGCCGGCCCTCCGCACGCGTGAGCTCCTGAGCCTCGCGCTGGCCTATCGCCTGCAGGCCCGGGCGGCCGGCGATCTCCCGGCGGCTTCGCGGCGCCGCATGGCGGAGCTGGCCCGGCGGTTCACCGCCGATCGAGCCTTCACGCCGACGCCGGGCCCCGTACTCAAACCGGGCTCGTCGATCATCAAGGACTGGCGGGGCGTCCGTCATGAGGTCCGCGTTCTGGAAGACGGCTTCAGCTACCAGGGCGAACGGTTCGGCTCCCTCAGCGAGGTCGCCAGGCGGATCACCGGCACGAAATGGAACGGCCACGTCTTCTTCGGGCTGAAGGCCCGCAGCCGATGAGTTCGCGGCTGCGATGCGCCATCTACACCCGCAAGTCCTCGGAGGAGGGCCTCGAGCAGAACTTCAACAGCCTCCACGCCCAGCGGGAGGCCTGCGAAGCCTACATCCTCTCCCAGACGGGGGAGGGATGGTCGGCGATGAAGGCCGCCTACGACGACGGCGGCTATTCCGGTGGCTCCATGGAGCGGCCGGGCCTGAAGCAGCTGATGACGGACATCACCCACGGCCTCGTCGATATCGTCGTGGTCTACAAGGTCGACCGACTGACCCGGTCGCTGGCGGACTTCGCCAAGATCGTCGAACTCTTCGACGCCAAGGGCGTGTCCTTCGTCTCGGTGACCCAGGCGTTCAACACGACCAGCAGCATGGGGCGGCTCACCCTGAACGTGCTACTCTCCTTTGCCCAGTTCGAGCGGGAGGTCACCGGCGAGCGGATCCGGGACAAGGTCGCCGCCTCGAAGGCCAAGGGCCTGCGGATGGGCGGCCAACCACCGCTGGGCTACGACATCGTCGAGGGGCGGCTGGCGATCCACGCCGACGAAGCGACCCGCGTCCGCGCCATCTTCCAACGCTATCTGGAGCTCGGCTCGATCCACGCCCTGGAGCAGGAGGGCGTCCCCGCGAAGCGATGGGTCAACAAGGCCGGTCGGGAGGCGGGCGGCGGCCTGATGAGCCGCGGCGCCCTGAACTATCTGCTCCGCAATCCGGCCTATCGAGGGATCACCCGGCACAAGGAGAAGCTCTATCCCGGCACCCATCCTGCGATCCTTGACGAGAACGTCTGGGACGCGGCGCAGGCGAAACTCGACGCGGCTCCGTCTCATCAACCGTCCGGCAAGCTGATCGGCGGGGGCGCCCTGTTGGCGGGGAAGGTCTTCGACGATCGGCAGAACCCGATGGTCGCGGTGCACACAAAGCGCGGCGCGAAGCGCTACCGCTACTACCTCTCGCGGGCCAGGCTGACTCGGACGGGCGAGGCCGGAAGTCTGCCCCGCATCTCCGCCGGGATGCTGGAGCAGTTCCTGGCGGAGGAACTCGCGCCCCTGATGTCGCCAGCGTGGCGGCCCGAGGCGGAGGAATTCGAGCGGATCAGCGCGGCGCTTGCGACCGTGACCTTGAGCGAGGACCAGATCCTCGCTCGGCTCTGCGAGGAGGCCCTGCGGCCGGATGCAGCGGCTGATCGCGATGCGATGGATGGTCTCTGCGCCGTGCGACTGCCGTTCCAGCCGCGTCGGCGGCAGGGGGCCTTGATCTTGGATGGCGAGGCCGGGGCGGCGCCACGGCCAGGGAAGATGGACCGCGCGCTCGTGCGCGGCCTCGTGCTGGCGAAGACGTGGAGCCGGCAACTCGAAGCGGGTGAGGTGGCCTCGATCAAGGCGATCGCAGCGCGCGAAGGGCTCTGCAACCACTACACCTCGCGCCTCCTGCCGCTGGCCTATCTCGCGCCCGATCTCGCCGACGACATCCTCAACGGCCGGCAGCATCGGGGCGTGACGTTGGCGGCGCTGACCGCACAGCCGCTCCCGATGGAATGGGGCGCCCAGCGCGACCTCGTTAACCGGCTCGGCGGCGCCGTCGCCTAACGGCCGGTCCCTGTTATTTCCCTGATATCTTCCCTGTTAGCAGGGAAACGCCGCGTGACCGGAACGTACACTTCCCATTGAGGCCTGGAGAGAAAGCCGCAAAAAGGCGTCATGGCCGCCTGTATGAGCGCTTTGGAGAGCCGCGAGCGGCCGCTCGTCGTCGCCTAAGCGGCGGACTTATCGACGATATTCGCGGGGAGGGAATCCACCCCTGTTCGCAGGGGGAATGAATGGTCGGAGTGGCAGGATTTGAACCTGCGACCCCCGCGTCCCGAACGCGGTGCTCTACCAGACTGAGCCACACTCCGACTTGGGAGCGCGCCTTATAAGGGAGGCTTCCCAGCGCCGCAAGCGCGCCCAAAGCCGCCGTTGCATCCCCCCCAACCGTGCGCTACATCGGCCCGCTCGCCGAGGGGCCAGACCCCTCGCGGGCCGTTCCTGCTGGGGAATGGTGTAATGGTAACACAGCGGTTTTTGGTACCGTCATTCTAGGTTCGAGTCCTAGTTCCCCAGCCATCTACCTCGGACGTCGAAAGAGCCGCGACCCGGCTCGCGGACGAACCGGGCCGAGCCGCGGCCGCAGGGGCGGCAGATCGTCGCGAATTAACCGCGCGGCCTGATTTCCGCGCTATTGATGACCACCTTAGCCGTTCCAAGCTTCCGCATCCGAGAGTCCGATCTTGTCGTCACAGCCCCTGCTCCTCGGCCGGCGTCACCTGCTGGGCCTCGCCGCGGCCGCCGCGGCCGCCGCGCTCGCCGCGCCCGCCCTGGCATTGACGCCGGGCGCGGCGATCCCCGGTGCGTCGGGGCTGGTCGCCCGCGTCCGCCGCGAGCTGGACCGGCTGGGTCCGGCGATCGCCAACCGCGACGTGGCCGGCGTCGCCGACTTCGCCTCGGCCTCCTCGCAGCCGCGCTTCCACCTGGTGGACCTGGCCACGGGCTCGGTGACGACCCTGCTGGTGGCGCACGGCCGCGGCTCCGATCCCACCCATTCCGGCTGGGTCCGGCGGTTCTCCAACGACCCGGGCTCGGCGGCCAGCTCGGAGGGCGCCTTCCGCACCGGCGAGCTCTATGTGGGCGCGCATGGCCGCTCCATGCGGCTCGCTGGCCTCGATGCGACCAACAGCAACGCCGAAGCCCGCGCCATCGTCGTGCACGGCGCCTGGTACGTGGGGCCCCAGGTGCTGCACGAGCACGGCCAGCTCGGCCGCAGCGAAGGCTGCTTCGCCTTCGCCCCGTCGGAGGTCGACCAGGTGATCGCCCGCCTCGGCCCCGGTCGTCTGCTGTTGTCCACCAAGCTCTAGCGGCGCACTCTGCGCGCCTCTTGCGGGAGGTGCGAATGGCGAGACGGGATGTCTGGATCGCGGCGGCGGCGCTGGCCGCCCTGGGCTTCGGCGCAGGCCCGGCCTGGTCGCAGGGCGCCACGGTGAGTTCGCCGGCCGAACTGGCCCGCCGCGCCCTCGAGCTGAAACCCGGCCAATGGGTCTGGGCGCCCGAGGTGGCGCCGGCCGGCCCGCTGATGGTCTATGTCGACCTGTCGCAGCAGCGGGCGACGGTCTATCGCAACGGGGTGCGGATCGCGGTCAGCACCATCTCCTCCGGCAAGACAGGCCACGACACCCCGACCGGCGTCTTCACCATCCTGCAGAAGGACGCGACCCACCGCTCCAACAAGTACAACGCCGCCCCCATGCCGTTCATGCAGCGGCTGACCTGGGACGGGGTCGCGCTGCACGCCGGCGGCCTGCCCGGCTATCCCGAGAGCCACGGCTGCGTGCACCTGCCCTACAGTTTCGCCAAGGCGCTGTTCAGCGCGACCACGCTCGGCGCCACCGTGGTCGTCGAGGGCGATCCCATGGATCACATGCGCACCACCCGCGCGAGCCTGCTGGCGCCCTCGGTCGGCAAGGGGACGGCGCCGATCCCGACCGCCCTCGGCTCCAGCGAGTACCGCTGGACGCCGCAGCTGTCGCCCAAGGGGCCGCTGACCATCATCGTCTCGAAGAGCGACCAGGAGATCGTGGTCCTGCGCAACGGCGTCGAGATCGGCCGCAGCGTCGCCCAGATCAATGACGACGACCCGGGCTCCCACGTGATCAGCTACACCGCCGACAAGTCAGGCGCGCCGCACTGGATCTATGTGGGCCTGCCCGGCCACGAGGAGGACAAGGACCGTCCGCTCGACGAGGCGACCCTGAATCGCGTGAAGATGCCCAGGGCGTTCTACCAGGCGGTGCAGGCGGAGCTGAAGCCCGGCGCCACGGTGCTGATCACCCAGTCCAGCGTCGGCCAGGACACCGGCCAGCACATCACCATCATGGATGCGGTGAATCCCAGGCCCTAGGGGCTCCGTACCGATCCCGACTGGCCGGCCGTGTGGAGGACATCGCCATGGGCCGGCTCACGGGTTCATGTGGACCACCAGCAGCAGTCTTGCGCCGGCCAGGGACCTCCCCTCGGAGTCGCGCGTCCTGATGGAAGAGGCTTCGGCCAGGGCGGCCGCGGCGCCTGCGACGCCCGAGCCCTCGGGACTTTCGGTGATCTTGCGGCAGCTGTTCAGCCGACCCTCCGGACCCACCTGGCAATCGACCGCGCCCCAGACGGGGCCCCTCGCCGCGGGCGCCGCGCGGTGGATCACCGCCGCGGCGCTGTCCGGCGTCGGAAGCGCGGTGAAGGAGGGATGGTTGACCCGCGGCGGCGTCGGCTCGGCCGCCGGCCCGTCGAGCTTGAACTGGAACGGGATGAGGATCACGCCGTCGGCGACATCGTGGACGGTGGCCGGGAAATGGAACAGGGGCGCCATGCCGAGCGCCGCATCGCCGAAGCCTTCGTCGAACGGGGTCTCTTCGATCACCTGACAGGCCGAGACCGTGCCGCCCGAGGCGGCAAGGCGGCAACGGAGCGTGGCGTGTCCCTCGATCCGAGCCGCCTGCGCCTTCTCGGCGTAGTAGCGGACAGGCGCCGGCCCGGCCGGCTGCGGCGGCGGGGGCAGGGGCGTGATGCGCCCCAGGATGACGATGTCGTCGATCGCCGCGAAGGCGAAGCCGCCCGGCGGCGCCAGGGAGGCGGAGGCGGCCGGCGTCGCCACGGCCGCGAGCGCCGCCAGGCAGGAGGCGAGGCGCAGGGGGAGGGTTTTCACGAGGGTCGCGCTTTCCAGGAACCGGAAGCTCAACCTTGGCCGGCGCCGATGGTTCCGGCTCGCGGCAGGCCTTCGCCCAGCCTCGATCTCAATGGCCGTTCCAGATGTTCACCCCGGCGATGGCCCGCCCCAGCAGGATCGAGGGGATGGAGCAGACCCCGGTGAAGAAGACGAGCCCGTAGACCTGCACGAACAGCGAGTTGCGCCCCGGCTGGCCCGACCTTGCGATGCGCAGCCGATCGGCATTCCACTGGATCAGCGCCGCAGCGATCCCGAAGCCTACGACCGAATAGCCGAGGAACACCGGATCCGCCTTCAGGACGCAGACGGCGAAGCAGGCGATCGCCGAGAGCGCGATCGGCGCAAAGGTCAGCGGGACCAGGGGTGCGAAGCGTCGTCGGGTGGCGGCCATGCGGGCTCCCTGGTTTTCTGCGATCCCGCCTAGGCGCAGCGGCGTTCCAGCCAGGCCTTGGCGTCGGGCAGGTCGGCCCAGCCGAAGGCCCGGTCGCTGGGGCCGTGGGCGAGGTAGTGGTCGAGGCGCGCCTTGGCCTCCTCCAGCGTCGGGATATGGCCAGGCTCGACCCACCACAGGACGAAGGTCGGGCGGTCCGGCATCTCGAAGAAGTCGGGCTTGCGGGCGTAGATGTTGCGGTGGACGGTCTGGAACACGAACCGGCCGAGGTCTTCGGCGCTCTCCCACACCGACATGTTGACGTTCATCGTCGGATCGCCCGGCCAGCGCAGCGCCATGGCGCTGTCGCCGGTGGCGTCCTTCAGCCGCCAGACGAAGCCCGGCATCCGCTCGGCCAGGGCGTTGATCCGCGCCAGGTTGTCGAAGAAGTCGGCCATGCGCGGGTCGTCGGGCCCGCCCAGCACGCGGCCGATGTTGACCTCCGCCAGGTGCATGGCGCTCACCGCTTGACGCTGACGAGCTCGATCTCACGGCCTTCCGGGTCGAGGACAAAGGCGACCCGAAGGGTCCCGGCGTCCCAGGGCTCGCGGTGCGGGCTCGCGCCCGCCGCCACGGCGTGGGCGTAGGAGGCGTCGACGTCGCGGACGTAGAAGCCGACAGGGCCGTAGGCGTTGCCAAGGGTGACCTCGCGGCCGTCCTTGTGGCGGTAGAGGATGAGGCCGGCCCCGGCCTCCTGGCCGGGTTTGCGCAGGATCTTCTCGGTCATCTCGGGCGTGTCGATGGTCTGGGCGGCGACCAGGCCCAGCACGCGGCTGTAGAAGTCGAGCATCGGCTCCAGCTCGCGCACCACCAGCTTGACGAAGCCGAAGGTGGCCGAGGGGGCGGTCGCTTGGCCGGCGGGCTTCTCGGTGACGGTTTCGGACATGGATCCCTCCTTCAGGGCGTCATCCAGGGCGCGCGCATCGGCCTCCGCGCGTTTCTGACGGAATCCAAGCACAGAGCGCAGCCTAGGTCCAAGACATGATGACGGCCCTCGCCGCGGCCGTCCTGCTCGCCGCCCGCCCGCATCAACTTCAGGTTCGCCGGGCTCGGCGACGCCTTCTAGGCCCCGCTGGCGTCAGGCCGGGACCACGTCGAAGGCCATGGTCAGGCGCGGCTCATTGGTGGTGAACGGCTCGGTGCCGTGCCAGAGGTAGGACGGGAACAGCACCAGCCGGCCGGGCTGCGGCCGCACATAGTGGGCCGGCGGCAGGGGCGGGGACAGCGCCAGCGGCGGCTGGCCGAAGCGGATCCAGCCCTGCCGCTCGGGCGTGTCCAGGGCCGCCGTCGGGGTCTCCACATAGAAGGCGGACGACAGCCAGCCCAGCGGGTGGAAGTGGTCCTCGTGGAAGCCGCCGGGCCGCAGCGACACCGACCAGGCTCCGTCCAGGCTATAGCGACCAGTGTTGCGGCGGCGTAGCGGATCGGAACCCTCGCCCAGGCGGGCCATGTGCGCCCGGATCGGCGCCTCGATCGCCTTGAAGAAGGCCCTGATCTCCGGCGCGGTCGAGGTCAGTAGCGGCTGCAGGGTCTGGCTGCCCTGGCGAAGCGACTGCCGGATCGGCGCTTCGGCGAACGGGTGCAGGCGGCGCAGCGCGGCCGCAAGGTCGGCGAGATAGGCCGGCAAAGACGCCCAGCCGGGCGGCGTCTCGAT
Source organism: Phenylobacterium sp. (assembly GCA_004799545.1). Classification (GTDB taxonomy): domain Bacteria; phylum Pseudomonadota; class Alphaproteobacteria; order Caulobacterales; family Caulobacteraceae; genus Phenylobacterium. Next base: position 27,878 of record SSMU01000005.1, on the reverse strand, counting down.
CTCGTAGACACCCACCATCTGCCGGTAGTCGCAGAGCGCCTCGTAGAGCGGATCGCCGGCGGCCCGCGCCGCGCTCGCCGCCCAGGCCCACAGCGAGGTGTTGTCCGGATCGCGCGCCAGGCCCCCACGCGCGGTCGCCAGCGCCGCATCCGGCCGGCCGGCGGCGAGCTCGACGATGACCGCCTGGTTGACCACGTCGGCCCGCTCGGGTGCGCGCGCCTGGGCCATCGCCAGGAAGCCTTCCGCCGCGGCGACCTGGCCGGTCTCCACCGCCGCCTGAGCCGCCGCCAGGATCAGCGGCAGGTCGTCGGGCAGGCGCTCGACCGCCATGGCCAGCAGTCGCGCCGCCTGGGTGGGGTCGCCCGCCGCCTCCAGCAGCTTGGCCCTGTGCAACAGCAGGGGCGACGGCGCGGCGCCGCCATGGAAGGCTGTGTCCAGCACCGCCTGGGCGCGCCCCGCGTCGCCGCGGCGCATCCAGACCAGGTCGGCGAGCTCGCAGGCGATCAGGCCATCGGCGGGCGCGCGCAGCAGGCTCTCGCGATAGGCGGTCTCGGCCAACTCGAAGTCGCCCGTCGCCGTCAGGGCGCGGGCGTAGACGGTCCAGGTGGGCGCGCCGTCGAGGCCGAGCCGCATGGCTTCCTGGATCGCCGCCAGTGCGTCGGCCCCGCGCCCCAGGTCGCCGAGCGTCGCGGCGCGGTTGTGCCAGGCGATGGCGCTGGCCGGAAAGGCCGCGGTCGCCCGCTCGTCGAAGGCCAGCGCCTCCTCGGGACGCTTCAGGGCCTTCAGCACCGCCGCATGGACGCTCAGCACGCCCAGGTCGGCGTCGGCGGCGGCGGCCAGCGGGGCGGTCAGGGCCAGGGCCTCGGCCGCGCGGCCCTGGGCCAGCAGCGCATCGGCCTCGTCGAACAGGCGTCCGGCCATGGCTCAGGCCCGCTCCGGCAGGCGCAGGTCGCCGCCGTTCAGCGGCTTCTGCATGTGCACGATGTCCACCCAGCGGCCGTGCTTGAAGCCGACGCTGCGGTTGAGGCCGGTCTGTTCGAAGCCCAGGGCCTGGTGCAGGCCGATGGAGCCGGCGTTCTGGCTGTCGCCGATCACCGCGATCAGCTGGCGCATGCCCAGCGCCTCGCAGGCCGCGATCACCGCGGCCAGCAGGGCCTTGCCGACGCCCTGGCCCTTGGCCTCCGGCGCCACATAGACGCTGTCCTCCAGGGTGTAGCGATAGGCGGCGCGCGGCCGGAACGGGCCGGCATAGGCGAAGCCCAGCACCCGGCCGTCGGCCTCGGCGACCAGGTAGGGCAGGCCGTGGTTGGCGATGGCCCGGCGCCGCGCCTCCATCTCGGCGGCGGCGGGGGCGGCCTCCTCGAAGGTGCCGAAGCCGTTGAGCACGGCGTCGCCATAGATGTGGGCGAGCGCCTCGGCGTCGGCCTCTGTCGCAGCGCGCACGATCATCCCTTCCGCCAGCCCCCCTCGAGCGCCCAGACGGCGAAAGCGTAGTCCAGGGCGATCTCCTTCAGGAAGTCGAAACGGCCCGAAGCGCCGCCGTGCCCGGCGTCCATGTTGATCTTCAACAGGATCGGGGCGTCGCCCGCCGTGAGCTCGCGCAGCCGCGCCGCCCACTTGGACGGCTCCCAATAGGTGACCCGGGGGTCCGACAGGCCGCCGGTGGCCAGCACCGGCGGATAGGGCTGGGCGCTCACCTGGTCATAAGGGCTGTAGCCGGCGATCAGGTCGTAGGCCGCCGCGTCCTCGATCGGATTGCCCCACTCCGGCCATTCCGGCGGGGTGAGCGGCAGGGTCGTGTCGCTCATGGTGTTCAGCACGTCGACGAAGGGCACGGCGGCGATGATCGCGCCCCAGAGGTCGGGCCGGAGGTTGGCCGCCGCCCCCATCAGCATGCCGCCGGCCGAGCCGCCGTAGGCCGCGATCCTGCCCGTGCTCGCATAGCCCTCGGCCACCAGGTGCTCGGCGCAGGCGATGAAGTCGGTGAAGGTATTGGGCTTCTTGGCCTTCCGGCCATCCAGGAACCAGCCCCAGCCCTTGTCCGAGCCGCCGCGGATGTGCGCCACCGCCCAGATCCAGCCGCGGTCGACCAGGCTCAGGTTGCGGATCGAAAACGCCGGCTCCAGGGCGTGGCCATAGGCGCCGTAGCCGTAGAGCATCACCGGCGCCGAGCCATCCAGCGGGGTGTCCTTCAGCATCAGCAGCGTGATCGGCACCTGCTCGCCGTCCGGCGCAGGCGCATGGATCCGGCGGGCCAGGTAGCGGGACGGATCGTGGCCGGAGGGGATCTCCTGGGTCTTGCGCAGCGTCCGCGCGCGGCTGGCCAGGTCGTACTCGAACCATTGCCGGGGCGTGGTCGGCGACTGGTAGACGAAACGGGTCAGGGTGGTGTCGTACTCGTAGCCGCCCTCCAGGCTGAGCGCGTAGGCCTCTTCCGGGAAGGCGATGATGTGCTCCTCGCCGGTGCGCGAGGTCACCACCAGCCGGTCCAGGGCGTCGACCCGCTCGGCGCGGACGATGTAGCCGGCATAGGTCGCGAAGCCGGTCACATAGTGACCCGGGCGGTGGATCACCCAGTCGCGCCAGGTCGCCTTGCCCGGGACCGCGGCCTCGGAGACGCTGAGCTTGAAGTCGATGGCGCCGTCGTCGTTGGTGCGGATCACCCAGCGGTCGGTCCAGTGGTCGAGCTCGTACTTGACGCCCACCCGCCGCAGCTCGGCGACCACCGGCGGGGCGGTCGGATCGGCGGCCGGGATCAGCCAGATCTCGGTGGTCTCCTGGTTGCCCACATGGATCAGGATGTGGCTGTCGTCGGCCGCAACGCCGACGCCCAGGAACATGCCCTCGTCCAGCTCCTCATAGACCAGCGCGTCCTCGCCGCCGCGCAGGCGCCGGCGGAAGACCTTGGCGGGGCGGGCGTTCTCGTCGCGCCAGACCCAGAAGATCCACTGGCCGTCGGGCGAGATGGCGAAGTCGCCGTAGGCGCTCTCGATGGGGCCCCCGACCACCTCGCCGGTCGCCAGGTCCTTCACCCGGATGGTGTAGTACTCCGAGCCCTGCTCGTCGGCGGCCCAGGCGTAGAGCGCGTGGTCGGGGCTATGGCTGGCCGCGGCCACGTTGAAATAGGCCTTGCCCTGGGACAGCGCCTCCTCGTCGAGCAGCAGCTGTTCGCCGTCCTCGCGGCCGCGCGGCCGGCGCACATGGCGCGGATGCTGCGCGCCCTTCTCGTAGCGGACGTAATATTCCCAGGGGCCGTCGGGGGTCGGGATGGAGGCGTCGTCCTCCTTGATCCGGCCCTTCATCTCCTCGAACAGCGTCGCCTGCAGCGCCTCGGCGCCGGCCAGCATGGCCTTGGTGTAGGCGTTCTCCGCCTCCAGATGCTCGCGGACGTCGGCGCGCAGGCTCGCCGGGTCGCGCAGCACCTGCTGCCAGTTCTCGTCCTTCATCCAGGCGTAGTCGTCGACGCGGACGCGGCCCAACTGCTCGATGCGGTGCGGGCGCTTGGGCGCGCGGGGCGGGGCGGGGAGGCTGGCGGGCTTGTTCATCGGGCCGCTAAATGCGCCGCCGGGGCCGCCCGCTCAAGGCTCCGCGCCGAAGTCCAGCGCACGGGGACGCGTCGTTTGCGCACATGGACAAGCTGTCGCCTTGGCTGTTGCGCCGGACTCTGGCCAACTCTTGCTTAATCGAGATCGCGCATAAGACGCGAAGGGCTTTCTAGTTTCGGGGGCTGCCATGGCGATCGATCTCGCCGTCGACCTGATGCACGCGACCGTCCAGCTCGAGCAGCCGCTCGGGGATGGCACGCGCACGGTCGGCACCGGCTTCCTGATCTCCGATCCCGGCCCGGACGGCAAGCCGCGCACCGTGCTGGTCACCGCCAACCACGTGCTCACGGGCATGCCCGGCGCCAGCGCCCGCATCGGCTACCGCACCGAGAACCCGGACGGCAGCTGGACCTATTCGCCGCGGCAGCTGCAGATCCGCGACGCCGGCGGCCACGAGCTGTGGACCCACCACCCGTCGCGCGACGTGGCGGCGATCGTCATCAGCGCCCCGCCGGAGTTCGCCAAGGCGGCGATCCCGGTGGGCTACCTGGCCAACGACGACACCTTCGTGAACAACAAGGTTGAGGCCGGCGACGAGATGATGGCGCTGGGCTTCCCGCGCGGCCTGGCCGCCAACCAGGCGGGCTTCCCGATCCTGCGCTCCGGCCGGGTCGCCTCCTATCCGGTGGCCCCGGCCAAGATCTTCCCGACCTTCCTGCTCGATTTCGCGGTCTTCCCCGGCAATTCCGGCGGGCCGGTGTTCATGACCGACCAGGACCGCCGCCGCTCGGCCTCCGGTAGCGGCGAGCCGGAGTTCATCGCCGGCCTGCTGACCCAGCAGGTGGAGCTGAACAACGAGCGCCTGGAGATCGGCATCGTCACCCACGCCAAGTTCATCCGAGAGACCCTGGGCCGGCTCGACGATCCGGCCGCCCCGGTCACCGTCCTGGCCGCCGAGCCGCCGGTCACCGGCGCCAAGGCGGCCTCCGCGGAAGAGGCGGCGAGCCCGGACTAGGCCGCTAGCCGCCGTACAGCACCGACAGCGTCTCGGCGACGCAGGCGGGCTTGTCCTCGCCCTCGATCTCGATGGTGCACTCGTTCTTGATCTGCATGCCGCCGGCCTTGGGCTCGGCGCCGATCAGCTTCTGGCGCAGCCGCACGCGCTTGCCGACCCGCACCATGTTGACGAACCGGACCTTGTCCGAGCCGTAGTTGATGCCCCGGGTCACGCCCTTCACCGGCAGCATGCCGGCCGAAAGCGCCGGGATCAGCGACAGGGTCAGGTAGCCGTGGGCGATCGGGCCGCCGATCTCGCGGGTGGCGCGCTCGACGTCGACGTGGATCCATTGGTGGTCGCCGGTGGCGTCGGCGAACAGGTTGACCCGGTCCTGGTCGACCAGCAGCCAGTCCGAGACGCCCACCTCCGTGCCCACCAGGCCGGGCAGGTCCTTGATCTCAACCGGGTTCATTGCGCGCTTCCTCAGATTTGGATTGGAGCGTCAGCGTCTAGCATCTCACCCGGTGCGGGCAAGCACGCCGCGAGCGGCTGCTAGGCCGCCAGGGCCTCGAAGGCGGCGACGATCAGCTCGCGGGTGAAGACCTCCGGCTGCAGGAAGCGGGCGATCACGAAGCCGTCGGACATGGCGTGCAGCACGCGCACGAAGGCCGCCGGCGACATCGGCAGCTCGGCGGGATCGAAGTAGCCGGCCATGGCCGGCTCCATCCGCGCATAGACCTCGGCGTTGCGGGCGGCGAGCTGGCGGCGGATCGGCTCGTGGGTGACGGCGTAAAGCATGAAAGAGAGCATGCCGGCCGCCTGCGACCGCCGCGCGTCGGCCGCCTCGGCCACCGCGGCGCCCAAGAGGCCCATCTGCTCGCGAAGCCCGGCGCCGCGCCGGAACGCGGCGCTCACCGGCCGCCAGCGGGTCTCCACGAAGGCGAGCAGCAGCTCGTCCTTGCTCTGGAAGTTCCCGTAGATCGCGCCACGCGTCATGCCGGCGCGGGCGGCCACCTCCTCAAGCGAGGTGCGCTCGAAGCCCTTCTCGCCAATCACCTCCGCCGCCGCGGCGATCAGCCGGGCCCGGGTGCGCTGGCGCTTGTCGCCCTTCGGGACGCCTCGACGGCTCGGCTTGGTCGCGGATTCGGTCATGCCGAAAATATCCACTTGCGTATTTAATACGTCAATGTATTTTATTGATCGACCAAACAGGAGGGATCCATGGCGCAGGTGCTGACGATGGCGTTGGAGGTTGGCGGGATTGTCGGCGCGGGCGCCGCAGGATTGCTGGCGGCCGGGTGGCTCTGGGAGCGCGGGTGCGAGGCGCGGCAGGCGCGGCGCAATCCGCCGCCCGGCCGGCTGGTGGATGTCGGCGGCCGGCGGCTGCATCTCTGGTCGGAGGGCGACGCGTCGGGGCCGACCGTGGTCATCGAACAAGGCGCGGGCGCCGCCTCCTACTTCTGGTGGGGCGTCCAGCACACGATCGCGGGGTTCGCCCGGGTCTGCACCTACGATCGCGCCGGCTACGGCTGGAGCGACCCGGCGCCGCGGCCGCGCAGCGCGCGGGACCGGGCGGCCGAACTGCACCGGCTGCTGAAGGCGGCCGGGGAGCCAGGGCCCTACATCCTGGTCGGCCATTCCTACGGCGGGCCGCTGATCAGCCTGTTCGCGCGGGACTACCGCGACGAGGTGGCGGGCCTGGTGTTCGCCGATACGCCGGACATGGAGGAGGTGCTGGGCGCCGACTACCAGGCCGCGACGCGCAAGGTGCATCTGCCGATGATCAAGGTGATGCGCTTCGTGATCCGGTTCGGAATCCTGCGGCTGATCGGCCTGTTCATTCGCAACAATCCGCTGACGGCGGACCTCTCGCCCGAGGCGCGCGCCGCCTCCAAGGCGACCCTGCGGACCGCCTCCTGGGATGCGGCGCTGGACGACCTGGCCTCCCTGTGGACGATCCCGGACGGCGACCGGCGCCCGCTTGTCCCCGGTGGGCTCGGCCAGATGCCGGTGGCGGTGATCTCGCACGGCAAGCCGTTTCCGGGACCCTTCGTGACCCTGGAGCGCGGCTTCGTGGAGGGCCAGGCGCGGCTGATGGCGCTCTCGGCCGACAGCCGCCAGACGGTCCTGCCCGAGGCCGGCCACACCGTCCAGCTGGATGCGCCCGATGCGGTGGTGGAGGCCATTCGGCAAGTGTATGTCGCCGCGCGCGACGGGACCCGGCTGACGGCCGCCGCCGCCTAGACGCGGTTGCGGCGCTTGACCGACCCACCGTCAAGCGCGCCGCTATGGCCGCCGCATCGCCCGGGAGGACCAGATGGCGCAGCCGACCTTCGAGACCCTGCTCTATGCCGTGGAGGACGGGATCGCGACCGTCACCCTCAACCGGCCGGACAAGCTCAACGCCTTCAACACCCAGATGATGCGCGACATGATCGACGCCTTCGACCTGACCGACGCTGACGACGCGGTGCGCTGCGTGATCGTCACCGGGGCCGGCCGCGGCTTCTGCGCCGGGGCCGACCTTTCCGGCGGCGGCGAGACCTTCGACTACGAGAAGCGCGGCGGCGAGGACCGCGCCGCCCGCACCCGCGACGGCGTGCAGCGCGACGGCGGCGGCCTGCTCACCCTGCGGATCTTCGACAGCCTGAAGCCGGTGATCTCCGCCTGCAACGGCCCGGCGGTGGGCGTCGGCGTCACCATGCAGCTGGCCATGGACATCCGGCTGGCCTCCACCGCGGCGCGCTACGGCTTCGTCTTCGCCCGGCGGGGCCTGAACCCCGAGGCGGCCTCCTCCTGGTTCCTGCCGCACCTGGTCGGCGTCCAGACGGCGCTGGAGTGGTGCTACACCGGCCGCATCTTCCCGGCCCAGGAGGCCGTCGACCGCGGCCTGGTGCGCTCGCTGCACGCGCCGGACGACCTGCTGCCCGCCGCCCGGGCCCTGGCCCGTGAGATCGCCGACAACACCGCCCCGGTCTCGGTGGCGCTGACCCGCCAGCTGATCTGGCGCATGGCCGGCGCCGCCCATCCCATGGAGGCCCACCGCGCCGACAGCCGCGGCATTCAGGCGCGCGGCGGCTCCGGCGATGCGCGGGAGGGCGTCACCTCGTTCCTGGAAAAGCGGCCGCCGAACTATCCGAACCGGGTTTCGGCTGATCTTCCCGACATTTGGCCTCACTGGCAGGCGCCGCCGTTCGGATAAGGTTGAGCCGTACCCGAACCTCGAATCCTGCGTGGGGCGAACACGCCATGCCAAATTCCGCGAAGGTAGAGTCGCGCTCGCTTACTCGGCGGAACGCGCCGACCGGGACTTGAAGATCGCGGTTCAATTGGGTTTCTGCGGCGCCGCTGTCAAAAATTCTTCTAAACCGGAGCTTGTGCGGCCCGTCAGTTCCAGTTTATGACCCGGCTACTGATCTTCGTGATCGATTCAGCGGCGCGATCTGGCGCGGTTCCTGTGGAATGACAAGAATGGACGAGAAGTCGGAAGTTATCGAGATGACGGCGGACATTGTTTCCGCCTATGTGGGTAACAACACCGTCACCGCGAGTGACCTGCCGAGCCTGATCCAGAGCGTCCACCGCGCCCTCGCCGGCATCTCCTCCGGCGTCGAGACCGCCGAAGTGGCGCCGAAGGAGCCGGCGGTGCCGATCCGCCGCTCGATCACGCCCGACTACCTCGTCTGCCTGGAGGACGGGCGCAAGTTCAAGTCGCTGAAGCGGCACCTGCGCACCAAGTACAACATGAGCCCCGAAGAGTACCGGGCGAAGTGGAGCCTGCCGAAGGACTATCCGATGGTGGCCCCCAACTACGCCAAGGCGCGCTCGGACCTCGCCAAGCAGATGGGCCTCGGCCAAGGCGGCCGGCAGGCGGCGCGCAAGAAGCGTTAAACGCCGGACTTATCCACAGAGACTTTGCGAACGCCCGCCGCCCGGCGGGCGTTTTGCTATGTGCGTGTGGCGATCACGATTCTTCGCCTTGCGCGTGTTTTTACTTGCCGCCGATTCGCGCATCAGGCGATAACTGATTCGCTGCGAATCCAAGCAGTTAAGAGGGACTCTGTTGATGGCGGCGCAGATCGGCGCCCCGGCCGCCGCGGTGCGAGCGCATGAGGAGCTGTTCGCCTACTGGGCCTCGCTCCGGCGCGGCGCGCGTCTGCCCGGCCGGCGAGACCTGCATCCCGGCGCGATCAAGCGCCTGTTGCCGACCATCAGCCTGATCGATGTCGCCGCCGAGCCGCGCGACTACCGCATCCGCCTGGCCGGCACCGGCCTCTACGACGTCTACGGCCGCGAGATCACCGGCCGCCGCATCGCCGAGGTCTACAACACCGCCGCCGCCGACTACTGGCGCGACCAGCTCACCCGCGTCGTCGAGGGGGCAAGGCCGGCGGTGGGCCTCCATAACCTCGCCTGGCGCGGCGCTTCGCACCTGTCGATCCTGTGGCTGCGCCTGCCCCTGGCCGCCAACGGCGCCGACGTCGACATGATCCTCGGCTACGACGCCGTGGTGGGCGTGGGCGCGGCGACCAGCGGCGTCCGCGCGGCTTGAGTCTCCTCTCCCCCCGCGCAGCGAGCGGGGAGAGGTGATCAGGCGGCCGCCGCGAGCTCCGCGTCGCGGCGGATGCGCGCCACCATCGAGGCCAGGCCGTTGGAGCGCTGCGCGGAGAGCGCGCCGGAAAGGCCCAGCCGCTCGAAACCGGCCTTGGCGTCGAACGCCAGGATCTCGGCCGGCGCGCGGCCCGAATAGAGCTTCAGCAGGATGGCGATCAGGCCGCGCACGATGTGGGCGTCGGAATCGCCGCGGAACCTGAGCGATCCGTCGGCCTGCGGCTCGGTGACCAGCCACACCTGGCTGGCGCAGCCGCGCACCTTGTTGGGCTCGGCGCGCTCCGCGTCGCTCAGCGGCGCCAGGTCCTTGCCCAGGTCGATGACGTAGCGATAGCGCTCCTCCCAGTCGCCCAGGACGTCGAACTCGTCGGCCAGCTGGGTCAGCTCGGTCTCGATGGCGCTCATCGCGGGCGACTTAAGGACCCCTGGAGGTCAGCGCAACCGCGATCAGGCGGCGGGCAGGGCGACGGTGGCGACCAGGCCGCCGGCCGGGGAGGCGGCCAGGCTGAGCGTTCCGCCCATGGCCTGGCAGGTGAGCGCGCAGATCGAGAGGCCGAGGCCCGCGCCCTCGGCGGTGCGGGTCAGCACGGTCTCGCCCTGCTCGAAGGGCTTCAGCAGCCGCGGCAGGTCGGCGGGATCGATCCGCTCGCCGGGATTCTCGATCAGCACCGCGACCACCGGCCCGCGGCGGGCGGCCGACACGTGGATGTCCGATCCCGGCGGCGAATAGAGCACCGCGTTCTGGATCAGGGCGGCGAGCACGGTCTGCAGGCCGCGGGGGTCGGCGATCACCTCGGGCAGGTTTTCCGCATCGACCACCACCACCCGCGCGCCGCGCTCGGCGACCTCGCGGGCCAGGCCCGACATCACCCCGTCGATCGCTGCGCGCAGCGGCTCGGCGTCCAGCTCCCACTCGACGGCGCGGCTCTCCAGCCGGGCGATCTCCAGCACCTGGTTGACCAGTTTCAAGAGCTTCTCGCCGCTGTCGCGGATGATCCCGGCGTACTCCTTGTATTGGGGCGAGCCCAGCGGGCCATAGAGCTCCGAAGCGAGGATCTCGGAGAAGCCGAGGATCGAGTTCAGCGGCGTGCGCAGCTCATGGCTGACCACCCGCAGGAAGGCGCGCCGTTGCGCATCCAGCGCGGGATCGGCCGGCGCTTGGGGCGCGGGGCTGCTGTCGGCCGCGGGGCGCATCGTCGAGGCTCGGGCCTTCGCTTCGGAGACCGGCAGTTTGCCGCCAGGCGCTTACGATTCAGTTTCCACCCGCGATACGCCGCAAATCCGGCCTCCTCTTTTGCGGCGCGCGCTCTAGGGTGCGTCAAAGGTCGCGTGGCAGGCGAGGCGTCTTACCCGGACTCGCCTTGGCCGCTAAGCTGCGGGCGTCCGCAACCGGCGCGGATACGTGGAGGTGAGGGTCCTGGCCCAATCCGGCAGGAGATCGAAGGGCGCCAGACGGGCGCGGGCGCTGGCCCGCGAACGGCGCTTCTCGGTGCTCTGGCACCTGGCCTGGGCCGCGGCGGTGGGCGTCACCGCGGGCGTCCTCCTGGCCCGCCACATGATCGCGCCGGGCGTCGAGGTCGTGGCTCTGGGCGTGGGCGGCGGGGCCGCGGTGCTGGGCGCAACCCTGGCCGACGCCGGCTCCGAAGGGGCGCAGGCCGCCGCCATCGTCATCTGGGCCATGGCCGGCGTCGCGGCCAGCCTGCTCACCGGCGGGATCACCGGGCCGCTGGCGGTCTGGTGCCTGGCCCCGCTGGCCGCCACCGCGGCCTATCGCAAGGCGCAGAACCTGCCGCTCGGCGCGGCCCTGGCGGTGGGCGCGACCGGCGCAGCGGCGCTGGCCAGCCTGCTGCTGCCGCTTCCCGTGGCGGCCGCCGCCGCCGCGCCCTGGCTCAGCCTGCTGGCGCTGGCCACCGCCGCGTTGGGCCTCGGCGCCGGCTTCGTGGCCCTGCACGTCGCCATCCGCCACCAGGACCTGGAGCGCGACGACGTCGAGCTCGGCCTGCGCGAGGTGCTGGCCTTCCAGCCGCAGCTCCTGCTGTCGCTCTATCCGGGCGGCCGCATCCTGGAGGCGTTCGGCCAGCCGCCGCTCGGATTGCAGCTGCGCGACGTCGTCGACCGCAATTTCAGCGACCTGGTCGCCCCCGACGAGCGCCCGCAGGTCGAGGCGGCGCTGCAGCTGGCGGTGGCCGACGGTTCGGCGGAGATCGGCTTCACGCCCGACCACGACAGCCAGGGCTGGTGCGTGTTGTCGCTGCGCCGGATGAACTCGATCCGCATCGCCGCGGCGCTCCGGGACGCCCGGGCGGAGCGGGCCCGCGAAGCCGCCCTCGACGAGGCGCGTGTCTCGGCGGAGGCGCAGAACGCCGGCAAGTCGCGCTTCCTGGCCAATATGAGCCATGAGCTGCGCACCCCGCTCAACGCCATCATGGGCTTCTCCGACATCATGCGGCAGCGGCTGTTCGGCCCGCTGAGCGATCGCTACGCCGAATACGCCGACCTGGTGCACGACGCCGGCTCCCACCTGCTGGAGCTGATCAACGACATCCTCGACATGTCGAAGATCGAGGCCGAGCGGTTCGAGCTGACCCGCGAGGCGTTCGACGCCCGCGAGGCGGTGAGCGCGGTGATCCGCCTGATGCGCGGCCAGGCCGAGCGGGCCGGCGTGACCCTGCGCGGCATCCTGCCCGGAGAGCCGCTCGAGGTGGAGGCCGACCGCCGGGCGATCAAGCAGATCGCGCTCAACCTGGTCTCCAACGCGCTCAAGTTCACCCCCCGCAGCGGGTCGGTGACCCTCATCGTCCAGGCGGCGGGCGAGGCGCTGGAGATCGTCGTCTCCGACACCGGCGTCGGCATCGCCGCCGGCGACCTCGGACGCCTCGGCCAGCCCTTCGAACAGGCCGGCGACGCCGACCAGCGGGCGGCGGGCTCGGGCCTCGGCCTCTCCCTGGTCCGCGCCTTCGCCGAGCTGCACGGCGGCGAGATGACCCTGGAAAGCACGGTGGGCGAGGGCACCACCGTCACCGTCCGCATGCCGGTGCTGGCCCCGGCCCCCGAACCCGCCCGCCTCGCCGCCGAGGTCGCCGGCGGCTAGGGCTGGCCGATCCCCTCGGCCGCGAGCGCCGCCTTCACCGCCGCCAGGACGCTCGCCCAGTCGCCCGGCCGGGGCTGGCGGAACAGCCGCGCCGCCGGATACCAGGCGCTGTGCGGGCCACGCTCGCCCCAGCGCCAGTCGCAGGCATAGGCCAGCATCACCCAGCAGGGCTTGCCCATGGCGCCGGCCAGATGGGCCACGGCGGTGTCGACGGTGAGCACCAGCTCCAGGCCTTCGATCACCTGCCGCGCGCCCTCGAAGTCGACGCCGCCAATCTCCTCGGGCTGCAGGCCGACCACGCCCGGCCAGCCGCGCACCTCGGCGATCAGGTCTTCCGGTATTGAGCGGATGCCGTTGCTCGTGTGGCCGGGACTGCCGGCGCCCACGAAGCCGATCCCCGAACCGCCCGCCCCGCCCGCCAGATAGGCCGGATCGGGCACGGTGGACGCTGTCGTTCCGAACTGCAGGGGGAGGGACGCAGCCAGCGTCCAGGCCTCGCAACGCGGCACATCCACCTTGGGCCCCAACGGCATGAGCCTGACCCCCAGCGGCGCGAACAGCCGGGCCAGCTGCGGGCGGCAGAGCAGGGTGACCTCGATTCCCCGCGCCTTCAGCAGGGGGACGTAGCGGTTGAACATCATCTCGTCGCCCAGCCCCTGCTCGGGCAGGACCAGCAGCGAGCCGACCGGCCCGCCGGTCCATTCGGGATAGGGCAGCTGCGGGCGGCCGCTCATCGCCGCGGTGATCTTCACCTCGCGGTGCTCGTAGAGCCTGAGGCCCTCGTCGTACTTGCCGGCGCGCAGCAGGTTGATCGCCAGGGGCAGGTTCAGCCGCGGCTCGTCCGGCGCCACCGCCACCGCCGCGCGGAACACCGCCCGCGCCTCGTCGAACCGCCGTTGCTGCTCCAGCAGCACGCCCAGGGTCACCAGCATGGCCGGCGTCTGGCCGACCTTGAGCGCGGTGCGCAGCAGGCCCTCGGCCTCCTCCGGACGGCCCTGGTCGGCGACGGCCAGCGCGCGGTCGTAGAGATCGGGGGCGGACAGGGTCCGCGAGGCAGGGGCGTCGGTCACGGATCGGCTTATCGCCGTCCGGCCGCCGCGGCGCAATCTAGCGCGAGGCCATCTGCACGAAGGCCTGGCCGGCGGCGAAGTCGCCAACCTCAACATAGGCCCGCCGCACCCGGTCGCCGGGGAACAGGAACTCCACCGCCACCGCCTCGCGCGGATCCAGCGCCGCCAGCGCCCGGATCGCCGTGGACGGGAAGCGGAAGGCCCAGCCGTTCTCGCTGCTCGCCATCAGGTCGCCGCCCGCCCGGCTGCGGGCCTCGGCCAATATGCCGGTCAGGGCGCCGGCCGGCGGCAGGCGCTTGGTCAAGGGCAGGCCCGCCGTGGGACCGGCCGCGGGGCGGTCGAGGTAGGGGCCGAAGCTGCGGTTGGTGTCGCGCAGCACCAGGCGCGCGCCATAGGGGATGTCGCCGTCGGCGAAGCGGGCCACCGCGATCAGGGCGCCGAGGCCACCGTGGCCGGCCAGGCCGAAGCTCATGCGGTCGGCGCCGAACACCGCGTCTTGCCTGAGGCGCCACGGGCTGCCCGGCCCGTCCAGGCGGTCGGCCTGCCAGGCGGCCACGTCGCCGGGATAGGTGATCCGGCCGATCCGCGAGAAGCCGAGGAAGGCCTGCTTCACGCGGCTGGCGGCGGTGACCATGTCGGGCGCGTGGCAGTCGGTCTCGGCGGCCTTCAGGCGGGCCGCCCGGTCGATGGCGTTGAGCGCGTCCGCGCTGACGCCCGAGCGCAGCGCCGCCCCCTTGGCCTGGGCGGCGGCGGCGGCCAAGGCCTGGGCGACGTCCGGAGCGAACAGATCGCACCGGGAATCCGCGGCCTTCATGACCGTACGCTCGTAGAACAGGTCCAACGGCTGCGCATGCGCGACAGCCGGCGCGACGACCACCGCCGCGCCCAACAACCCCATCCACCGAGACGCCGGCCGCGCATTGATGCGCGTGCTCGACATGCGTCTTCTAGTTCTCGTTGCAGCCCTACGAACGCCGGGCCTTGCGGGGGTGTAACCGCGACGGGGTTTCGCCCCGGTTAGGAGGCGTGGTGAACAGGCGTGGTTAAGCGATGCCCAGCGCTCAAGGGTCCCCATAGGTGACACGGCCGCCCGCGTCGGCGATGGTTCCCTAATGCTGCTCTCCACCGACATCTGGGTCACCGCCCTGATCCGCCGCGCCGAGCTGGGCGGCGCCTTCGGCGTGGTGGCGCGCAAGGGCGATCCGCGGGCCGGCGCGGTGCTGGTCAAGGCGCTCAACCGCACCGACGGCACGGCCCACCTCTACGCCGAAGCCACCCGGCTGGACGGCGAGCGGATCTGGATGCAGCCCGCCCCCTCCGACCAGGAGCCCGACCTCGACCGCTACATCGAGCGCGCGGCGCGCATCGACCCCGACGTCTGGGTGGTGGAGATCGACGACCGGCAGGGCCGCCACTTCCTCACCGAGCCGGTGGAACGCGGCTGAAGGCCCGGAGATTGGGCTCATATGTCCAGCCTCGCCGACCTCGCCGTGCCGCTCGACCTCGCGCCCATGGAGGCCAAGCTCACGGCCGACCTGCCCGCGGGCGAGGGCTGGCGGTTCGAGCCCAAGTGGGACGGCTTCCGGTGCCTGGCGTTCCGGGCCGGGGACCAGGTCGAGCTGAAGGCCAAGTCCGGCAAGCCGCTGGGCCGGTTTTTCCCGGACGTGGTCGAGATGCTGCGATCCCTGCCGGTCGACCGCTTTGTGGTCGATGGCGAGCTGACCATCGCGGTGGGCGGCGAACTGTCCTTCGACGCCCTGCAGATGCGCCTGCATCCGGCCGAGAGCCGGGTGCGGAAGCTCGCCGCCGAGACCCCAGCTTCCCTGGTGCTGTTCGACTGCCTGCTGGACGCCCGCGGCAAGAGTCTCGTGGACGCCCCGCTGACCCGGCGCCGCACTGAGCTGGAGGCCCTGTTCAAGCGGTTCGGCGCGCCGGAGCGGGTCAGCCTCTCGCCCGGAACCGACGACCCGGCCCAGGCGCGCAGGTGGCTGGCCGCGGTGGGCGCCGCCCTCGATGGCGTGGTCGCCAAGCGGCTGGACGACCCCTATCAGCCGGGCGAGCGCGCCATGCTGAAGATCAAGCGCATGCGCACCGCCGACTGCGTGGTGGGCGGCTTCCGCTATGAGCACGACAGCCGGCTGGTGGGCTCCCTGCTGCTCGGCCTCTACGATGCGGAAGGCAAGCTCGATCACGTGGGCTTCACCTCCACGATCACCGACGCCGAACGCGCCGCGCTCACGAAGCGTCTGGAAAAGCTCGCCGGCGGCGCGGGCTTCACCGGCGACGCGCCCGGCGGCCCCAGCCGCTGGTCGAGCGGCCGCTCCAGCGAATGGACGCCGCTGGAACCCGAGCTGGTCGTCGAGGTCCGCTACGACCACGTCACCGGCGACCGCTTCCGCCACGGGACCAAGCTGATCCGCTTCCGCCCCGACAAGGCGCCCCGCCAATGCACCCTGGCCCAGCTCCGCGCCGAAGCCGCGCCGGAGCAGATCGTGGCGATGACGGGCTGGCGTGCTGCAGATGGGCCGTTTGCCTAACCGCGCGCGCCACGCTAAGCCCCGCCGCCCATGGCTACCTCTCCCGCCGCCGAGGCCGCGCGCCGCCGCGCCTTCGCGATCATCTCCCACCCGGACGCCGGCAAGACCACCTTGACGGAGAACCTGCTCCTGGCCGGCGGGGCGATCCGCGCGGCCGGGGCGGTGCGGGCCCGCGGCGAGAACCGCCGCACCCGCTCCGACTGGATGAAGATCGAGCGCGAGCGGGGCATCTCGGTCTCCGCCTCGGTGATGACCTTCGACCACGACGGCCTGGTGTTCGACCTCTTGGACACGCCCGGCCACGAGGACTTCTCGGAGGACACCTACCGCACGCTGACCGCCGCCGACGCCGCGGTGATGGTGCTGGACGCCGCCAAGGGGATCGAGCCGCAGACCCTGAAGCTGTTCGAGGTCTGCCGGCTGCGCGACATCCCGATCATCACCTTCATCAACAAGATGGACCGCGAGGCGCAGGACCCCATCGAGCTGCTGGACGAGATCGCCGCCAAGCTGGCCCTCGATCCCGCGCCGCTCTACTGGCCGGCCGGATCGGGCGGGCGGTTCAGGGGGATGGTCGATCTGCAGCGCCGGCAGTTCATCCCCTTCCGCAAGAAGGGCTCGGACGTCGAGGAGGGTCACCCCGCGCCGGTGGCCATGGACGGCAATTCGCTGGCCGCCTACCTGGACGCCGACGAGCAGGCCGAGGTGGAGGAGGGCGCGGCCCTGGTTCAGGAAGCCTCCAAGCCGTTCGATCCACAGTCCTTCCTGGAAGGCCACATGACCCCGGTGTTCTTCGGCTCGGCGCTGCGCCACTTCGGCGTCGACCAGCTGCTGGAGGGCCTGGGGACCTATGCGCCGGCGCCCAAGGCGGTGAAGGCCACCAAGGCCGGCGAGCCGATCCTCGTCGAGCCCGGCGACCGCGAGGTCTCCGGCTTCATCTTCAAGATCCAGGCGAACATGGACCCCAACCACCGGGACCGCATCGCCTTCCTCAGGCTGGCGTCCGGCAAGTTCTCCCGCGGCATGAAGCTGAAGGTGCAGAACACCGGCCGCCAGCTGTCGGTCAATGCGCCGGTGATGTTCTTCGCCTCCGACCGCGAGCTGGCGGAGGAGGCCTACGCCGGCGACGTCATCGGCATCCCCAACCATGGCGTCCTGCGGGTCGGCGACAGCCTGTCGGAGAGCGGGACCCTGCGGTTCGCGGGCCTGCCCAACTTCGCCCCGGAGATCCTGCAGCGGGTGCGGGTCAAGGACCCGCTGAAGGCCAAGCACCTCAAGAAGGCCCTGGAAGGCCTGGCGGAGGAGGGGGTGACCCAGCTGTTCCGGCCGGTGCTTGGCGCCGATTTCATCGTCGGGGCCGTGGGCCAGCTGCAGTTCGAGGTGATGGCCGACCGCCTGGCCAACGAGTACCAGCTCGACGTGCTCTTCGAGCCCAGCCCCTACGCCGAGGCGCGCTGGCTGGGCGGGGACAAGGCGGTGCTCGAGGACTTCGCCGGCAAGCACCGCGGGGCCATGGCCGTCGACATCGACGACCAGCCGGTGTTCCTCGCCAAGTCGTCCTGGGAGCTGGGCTACGTGGCCGAACGCTACCCCGACGTCCGCTTCGAGCGGTCCAAGGAGCGGGCCTAGCCTCCTCAGATGCTCCCCTCAGGGGGAGCTGTCGCGAAGCGACTGAGGGGGTTGAAGTCCGCGAACCTCGGCCGCCCTGCCTCTCAACCCCCTCCGGTCCTCCGGACCACCTCCCCCTGCGGGGAGGAACTGAGGAACGCCCGCCCGTCCTGCGCTTTACAGGGGAGCTGTTAGCTTTCGTTAACCCTGCGTGGGAAATTTACGTCTTGTTTACGTCTTCGGCTCCGGCTTTGCTGATGTCGTTCAAGACGCTCGGCCGTCGTCTCATCCCGGGACGGCGGCAGGGCGGGAGCGGCGCGATGTTCGGGTTGGGGGAAATCTTCCGGCGCTTGGCGCCCGAGCGGCTCAAGGCCATCCAGGACGGGCTGACCGGTGGCGACACCTCCCTGCTCGAACTGCTCGACCTCAATCTTCTGAGACAGGAAGGCCGCGCCGCCGACATCGCGGCCGGCCGGATCGGCGCCAAGGACCGCGCCCAGCGCCGGCTCGACGCCGCCCTGGTCTGGCGCGAGGTGGCCCGCCGCACCGGCGACGCCGCCAGCCTGCGCAAGGCCGCCGCCGGCGCCGAGGCCGCCGCCGCGGCGTTCCAGAGCGGCCGCCGCCCGGAAGGCTGGGCCCGCGCCCGCTGCGAACAGGCCGCCTGCGCCCTGATGGGGGCGGAGATGTTCGGCGATCCGGGCCTGGAGGCCGCCGCCGAGGTCGCCTTCCGCGACGCCCGGGCCAGCGCCCGCAGCGGCCTCGCCGCCGCCCTGGCCGACATCGGCCTGGCGACCATCGAGGGCCGCCGCGACCTGCCGATCGGCGACGCCGAGGCCGCCCGCGCCGCCGCCGCCCGCTTCACCGGCCCGATCGCCGTGCTGGACGGCATCGCCCGGCGCTCGACGCCGTCCCGGGCGCTGGCCGCCGACGCCCGCCTCGCCCGCGCCGACCTCACCTGCGCCTTCGCCGCCCGGCTGAAGGACGTGACCCTGTTCCGCGCCGCCCTCGACGACGCCGCGGCTGTGACGAGTCGGCTCGACGCGGCCTACGAGCCGCTCACCTGGGCCCGCGCCGAAGCCCTGCGCGGCCAGGTGCTGACCCTCTGGGGCGAGATGCTTGGCGACGTGGAGTCGCTGGCCGCCGGCTCCACGACCCTGACCGCCGCCCTCGACCAAGTCGGCCGCGACCACAGTCCGCTCGACTGGGCGCGCACCCAGATCGCGCTCGGCCATGCCCTGCAGGGGCTGGGCGAGGCCAGCGCCGCGCCGCGCGCCTACGAGCAGGCGGTCACCTGCTACGACCGCGCCAACCTGGTGCTGAAGGCGCTGGACGCCTCGCCGCTGCGGGGCCTGGCCGCCGGGGCGCGCGCCCTGTGCCTCGCCCGCCAGGCCGAGCTCACCGGCGATCTTGCGGTGCTGGACGCCGCCGAGGCGGCGCTGAAGATCGAGCTGACCAACCTGCAGCCGCGCCGCGACCCGGTGGGCTGGGCGCTCTCCCAGCTGCACCTGGCCCGCCTCTACGAGGCCCGCATGGACATCACCGGCAAGCCGGCCGGCCGCGCCGCCGCGGTGATGGCCCTGGAAGGCGCCTTCGACGTGTTCACCGAGCAGGGGCTGGCCTCGCTCACCCGGCTCGCCGCCGACGCGCTGGATCGCCTGCGCGCCGGCTCCACGGTCGGCCGCGACCTCGAGGGCTGACCGGCCCCCCGCAAGAAGGGCTTGCGGACCTCCCGTCCTCTGCCAAGCTGCCGGCCTGTACGGAGGGGCCGGTATGAGCGTTCGCAACCATCTGCTTTGGATCCTGCCCGCCGCGGCGCTGTCGATCGGCGCGACGCCGGACCCGACACCGATCACCTGGCTGGAGGCGCCCACCTACGCGGACGCGGCCGCCGTCTATCCGGCCAGGGCCCGCGCCGAGCATGTCGGCGGGGCGGTGGAGCTGACCTGCACCACCACCCTCAAGGGCCACCTCAGCGCCTGCGCGGAGCTGGCCGAGAGCCCGATGGGCTACGGCTTCCTGGGCGCGGCCCACAAGCTGGTCGGCCGGTTCCGCGCCGACGCGCCGCACGACACCGAGGTGCGGGTGATCATCGCCTTCGCGCCGGACATGGCCGGGCCCGCACCGGGCTTGGCCGCCAACCCCGCCTGGACAGCGGTGCCCTCGGCCAGCGAGTTCCAGGCGAGCTTCCCCAAGACCGAGAACGGCGTGAACCACGTCCGCGTGGTGCTGGACTGCGGCGTGGCGGCCGGCGGCGGCCTGCAGGGCTGCGCGGTGGCCAGCGAGACGCCGCCGGGCCAGGGCTATGGCCAAGGCGCGCTGGCGCTGGCGCCCAAGTTCCGCGTCGGCCTGATGACCCCGGGCGGCGTGCCCACCGTGGGCGCGCGCGTCCAGGTGCCGATCCGCTACGAGCTGACGCCCGATGCGCCGCACTCCTGATCAAAGGCCGACCCTAGCGCCCGCGCCACCACCGCAGCCCGGCGCGCTCCACTGCGTCCAAGAGAGCGTAGAGCGCCGCGCCCATCACGCCCAGCACCACCAGGGCCGCCAGCATGCGCGCGGTCTGCAGCTTGAAACTGGCGTCGAAGATCCGCCAGGCGAGGCCCTGCACCTTGCCGGACCCGGCCACGAACTCGGAGACCACGGCCCCCACGATGGCCAGCCCCGCCGCCACCTTGTGGCCCTGCAGCAGGAAGGGCACGGCCGAGGGGATGCGCAGGCGGATCAGGCGCTGCACCCGCCCCGCGCCATAGAGGTCGAACAGCCGCATCAGGTCCGGATCGACCGCCTTCAGCCCGGCCAGCGCCCCGGAATAGATCGGGAAGAAGGCCACCACCACCGCCAGGGCCACCACCGCCCGCTCCGGGTGGTCGGTGCCGGCCCAGATGTTGACCAGGGGCGCGATGGCGATCACCGGGGTCACCTGCAGCACCACCGCCAGGGGCTGGACGGCCCGCTCCAGGTTGTCCGACAGCACCACCGCCAGCGCCAGCAGCTGGGCCAGCAGGCTGGCGATCACCAGGGCTGTCAGCGCGCTGGTGAGCGTATAGCCCGCCGCCTTGATCAGGCCCGGCCAGTCCTGGGCCAGGCTCACCGCCACCGCGCTGGGGGGGCTGAGGAAATAGCTCGGCACATGCCACACCCGGCAGCCGATCTCCCAAGCCGCTAGCAAGACGGCGATCAGCGCCACGGGCGCGGCCAGGTCGGCCAGCCGCCTCACGCCGCCATCCCCTGCGCCAGCCGGCCCGAGACGGTCTCCACGGTCTTGCGAAAGAGGGTGGTGGTGCGGAACCCCGCCGGCCGCGGCAGCGGGCCCTCCACGGCGACCTCGCCCGCCAGCCGCCCGGGCCCGGCGGTCATCACCACCACGCGGGAGGCCATGTAGACCGCCTCCTCGACATTGTGGGTCACGAAGACGATGGCCGGCTGCAGGCCCTGCCAGAGCTTCAGGACGTCGTCGGCCAGCGCCCGGCGGGTGATCTCGTCCAGGGCCGCGAACGGCTCGTCGAGCAGCAGCAGGCGGGGCTCGGTGACCAGGGCGCGGGCCAGGGAGACCCGCATGGCCATGCCGCCGGAGAGCTGCGCCGGCCGCGCGGCCTCGGCGCCCGCCAGCCCGACCCGCGCCAGGGCCTCGGTCGCCCGCCGCCGCGCCTCATCCGAGGCCGTCCCGGCCAGCTCGAGCGGCAGGGCGACATTGGCCCGCGCGGAGAGCCAGGGCGCCAGGGTCGGCGCCTGGAACACCACCGCCGTCTCGCCGCGCTCCGGCGTCCGGCGCACCTGGCCGCGGCTAGGCGCCTCCAGCCCGGCCAGTAGCCGCAGCGCCGTCGACTTGCCGCAGCCCGAGGGCCCCACCAGGGCCACGATCTCGCTCTCCCGGATGGCCAGGTCGAACGGCCCCAGCGCCCGGCCGCGCGCATAGTCCACCTCGACGTCTTCGAGGGCCGCGATGCTCATTTGGGAACTGGCGGGCTCACGAAGTCGAGGCTGTAGGCGGCGCGGTAGTCCATGTCCTTAGGATAGACCCCCTGACCCGCGGCCACGTCGAAGAAGGCCTTCCAGCGGGCGTCGGTCATCGCCCCGATCCCCAGGGTCTTGGCCTCGGCGCCGTCGACGATGCCGTAGCTACGCATCTTGTCCCGCGCCTGGGCCAGGACGTCCTCGGTCATCTCCGGATTGTCCTTCATGATCAGGGCGTCGGCTGGCTTCGGATCGCCGTAGAGGTAGTCGTGCCAGCCCTTGGCCGAGGCCGCCACGAAGGCCTTCACCGCCGCCGGGTTCCTGGCGATCAGGCTGTTGGAGGCCAGCACCATGGCCGCGTAGCCGGGGTAGCCCTCGTCGGCCAGCAGGAAGACCTTCGGCTTCAGGTGGCTCTCCTTCTCGATCGTATAGGGCTCGCTGGTCAGGTAGCCCTGCTGCACCACCCGGCCGTCGGCCAGGAACGGCGCGGAGCTGAAGGCGTACTTGCGCACCTGGTCGTCGGTGAAGCCGTACTTGGCCTTCAGCCAGACCCAGAAGGCGGTGATCGAGGCGTCGGACAACAGGATCGGGTGGCCCTTCAGGTCGGCGATCGACTTGATGCCCGGATCCGGGTGGGCGATCAGCACCTGCGGGTCCTTCTGCATGAAGGCCGCCACCGCCTTCACCGGCGCCTTCTGCTGGGCCAGGTTCATGACGATGAAGCTGTTGGAGCCGTCGCCCAGGTCGACCGCGCCGGAGGCCACCAGCTGCGGCACGTTCACCCCCGGCCCGCCCTGGACCAGGGTCACGTTGAGGCCCTGCTTGGCGTATTCGCCCTCCGCCAGGGCCTCGTAGAAGCCGCCATGCTCCGCCTCGGCGCGCCAGTCGGTGGCGAAGCGGATCGGCGTGCCCTTGGCCGGCGCCTGCTTGGCCGGCGAGCAGGCGGCCAGCAGCCCCAAGGCCACGAGCAGGGGGACCGCCAACAGGGCAGGGCGCAGAACGTTCATCGCTGGAAATCCCCGACGCGTCGAAGCCGCGGACGTTAGGGCGCTCCGGCCGAGGTTGGAAGGGCGCGGCGGGAGCAACGCGAGCCCCCATAGCAAGAGGGCGGCGCATCGGTTTCCCGTTGCGTCGCCCTCTCATACAGATCCGTTGGGGGATCTGCGCCTGCAAGGCCAGCTGCGATCTCCGAAGGCGGGTTGCCCCGCAATCTTCCTTCGCCGCCGGGTCACTACTCCAGGATTGGGCCCGGGTCGCCCCGGTTCCAAGCCCTTCGAGAAACCATCCGCTCGTTTGAGTTTCCCGGTCGCCCGGTCCGCCCCGCGCCGCAGTTCCTCTCGGCATGTGAACGGTGCGCTCGAACCTTTTATCCGGCAAGAGCCTGTTGTCGCCGGGGTGTGGGCGAGGCGTCAAATCAGTGTGAATAAACTGTTAATTGTTTGCGGATGACAACGGAAATCCCATTTCAAATCAACGCCTGGAGTTTTCCACAGGAAAGCGGCTCCTGATCCTCAGCGCCCCGCTTCCAGGGCCTCGCGGCGCTCCTCCAGGGCCAGCCACTCCGCCTCCGCCGACGCCAGCTGCGTGCGGCCCGCCTCGAGCGCCCGGCTCAGCCGGTCGAAGGCCGCCGGATCGCGGGTGTAGAGCTGCGGATCGCCCAGCCCGGTCTCCAGCGCCGCGAGCTTCCCCGGCAGGTCATGGACCAGGGCTTCCAGCTCCGCCAGCCGCCGCTGGTCCTTGTAGGAGAGCTTGGCCGGCGCCGCGACGGGCGGCTTGGGCGCAGGCGCCGCCTTGGGCTTGGCGGCGAGGCTGGGCGCCTTGCGGCCGAAGAAGCCCGGGTTCTGGCTGGTGAAGTCCTGCCAGCCACCCGGCGTCTCCACCGCGTGGCCCGCCCCGTCCAGCCCGATGGTCGAGCTGGCCAGCCGGTCGATGAAGTCGCGGTCGTGGCTGACCAGGATCAGGGTGCCCTCATAGTCGGCCAGCAGGTCCTCGAGGACGTCGAGGGTCTCCATGTCCAGGTCGTTGGTGGGCTCGTCCAGCACCATGACGTTCGACGGCTTGGCGAGCGCCCGGGCCAGCAGCAGGCGGTTGCGCTCGCCGCCCGACAGGCTCCGCACCGGCTGGCGCAGCTGGCTCTCGCGGAACAGGAAATCCTTGGCGTAGGCGACCACGTGCTTGGGGAAGCCGCGCACCATCACCTGATCGCCGCCGTCGGGCGTCAGCACCTCCTGCAGGGTCATGTCCGGCGACAGCACGCTGCGCGCCTGGTCGATGGCGGCGATCTCCAGGTTGGTGCCGAGCTTCACCGTCCCGGCGTCCGGCGCGATCTCGCCAAGCAGCAGCTTCACCAGCGTGGTCTTGCCCGCGCCATTGGGTCCGACGATCGCCACCCGGTCGCCGCGCAGGATGCGGGTGGAGAAGTCCTTCAGCAGAACCCGCGCGCCGAACGCCTTGGAGATCGCCTTGGCCTCGGCCACCCGCTGACCGGACATGCCGGAGGAGGCGACGCCCATGGAGAGCCCGCCGCGCGCCTCGCGCATCCGGTCGGCCTTGGCCAGCCGCATGGAGTCCAGCCGCCGCCGCCGGCCCTCGTTGCGGGCGCGGCGGGCGGTGACCCCGCGGGCCATCCAGTGCTGCTCGCGCTGGATCTGCCGGTCCAGCCGCCGCGCCTCCTCGGCCTCGGCGGCCATGATCTTCTCGGCCCACTCGTCGAAGGCGGCGAAGCCCTTGTCGAGCCGCTTCACCTGCCGGTACTCCAGCCAGAAGCAGCGCCGGGTCACCCGCTCCAAGAAGGCGCGGTCGTGGCTGACGATCAGCGCCGCGGCGCGGCAGCCGGCCAGCTCCGCCTCCAGGGTCTCGATCGCCAGGATGTCCAGGTGGTTGGTGGGCTCGTCGAGCAGCAGGACGTCCGGGTCCTCGGCGAAGGCCCGCGCAAGGGCCGCGCGCCGTATCTCGCCGCCGGACAGCCCCTCGGTCGACTTCGCCGGATCGAGGCCGAAGTCCTCCAGCGCCGCCTTCGCCCGGTGCGGCTCGGCCCCGCCGCCCGTGGCGTGGTCGAGCAGGATCGCGCCGGTGATCTCCGGCTCCTGGGTCACGAACGAGATCCGCGTGCCCGGCGGCAGGCTGCGCTCGCCGCCGTCCGGCTCGATCTGCCCGGCCAGGATGCGCAGCAGGGTCGACTTGCCCGCCCCGTTGCGCCCGACCAGGCAGGCGCGCACGCCGGCGTCCAGCGCCAGGTCGACGCCGTCGAACAGCATCACGGGCCCGTCCGCCAGCCGGACGTCCTTCAAGGCGAGGATGGGGGCTCTCATGGGCGGCCTGAGATAGAGCCTTCCTCAGCGGGCGCAAGGCCCGGAAGGTCCTCCCCTCAGGGGGAGGTGGCCCGAAGGGCCGGAGGGGGTTGCAGCCCACGAGCGTCAGACGTCGCGCCCTTCAACCCCCTCAGTCGCTTCGCGACAGCTCCCCCTGAAGGGGAGCATCGCTCCGCCCCTACTGCTCGGCGTAGGCCTTCACCAGGTCGGTCAGGTAGTCGCGCCCGACCATCAGGCTCTTCACCTCGATGCGCTCGTTCAGCCCGTGCACCCCGTCGCCGTCGGGGTCGCCCCAGGGGCCGGGCACGCCATAGGTCGGGATGCCCGCGGCCTCCAGGAAGACGCCGTCCGTGGCCCCGGTCGACATGGAGGGGACCACCGGCACGCCGGGGAAATATTTGGCCGACAGCGCCTCGGCCGGGGCCATCACCTTCGGATCGAGCGGCGGCGGCACGGCCAGCGGCCGGATCGGCGGCACGGGCGTGATGGTCAGCCGCGGATCGCCGATCGCCGCGACCAGGGCGGCCTGCGTCTCCTCGACCGTGTGGCCGGGGAAGATGCGGCAGTTGATATTGGCCGCCGCCCGCTGCGGCAGGGCGTTGTTGGCGTGGCCGCCTTCCAGGAGGGTCGCCACGCAGGTGGTGCGCAGCATGCTGTGGTAGCCCCGGTCGGTGGAGACCACCTTCTCCGCCGCCGCGTCGCCGGGATCCCTGGCGATCGCCACCATGGCCCTGCCGAGGTCGTCGCTCCGGGTCGCGCCGGACTTGCTGAAATAGGCCCGCGTGGTGTCGGTCATCTGCACCGGGAACTCGAGCGCGCGGACCTTCACCAGGGCGTCGGCCAGTTCATAGATCGCGTTGTCGCGGATCGGGATCGAGGAGTGGCCGCCGGGATTGGTGGTCTCGATGCGGTAGTTCTGGGTGGCCTTCTCGCCGACCTGCATTTCCTGGACGACCAGCTTGCCGTGGCCGTCGGTGGTGCCGCCGCCGCCCTCGTTGAGCGCGAACTCGGCGTCGATCAGGTCGCGCATGTTCTGGGTCAGCCACTGGGCGCCGTTGAAGGCGTAGGTGGTCTCCTCGCCGCAGGTGAGCGCCATCTTGAGGGTGCGCCTGGGGTGGTAGTTGGCCTCGCGGAAGCGGACCATGTCGTCGGTCCAGATGGCCGCCATGCTTTTGTCGTCCGCCGAGCCGCGGGCGAAGAAATAGCCGTTCTCCTCGACCAGGGTGAAGGGATCGCGGGTCCAGTCGGCGCGCTTGGCCTCCACCACGTCCAGGTGGGCCAGCAGCAGGACCGCCTTGGCCTTGGGATCGCGGCCCGGCAGCACGGCCACCAGCCCGCCCTCCTTGGGGTGATCGGGCGCCGAGAACAGGGTGATCTGGTCGTCGGCGAAGCCCGCCGCCTTGAGGTGCGCGGCCATCCGCTGGGCGGCCTCGGTGCAGCTGCCGGCCGACAGGGTGGTGTTGGTCTCGACCAGCTCCTTGTAGAGGGCGCGGAACCGTACCTGGTCGGGCCTGGGCCCGGGGGCCGCCGGCTGGGCCCCCGCCGCCGAGGCGCCCAGCGCCAGGCCCGCCAAGGCCGCCACCGTCAAAGCTCGCCCGAACCGTCCGCCCATCTTCGTCCCCCAAAGCCCAAGGCGGCGGTTCAACCATGCGTCGCGCGCCTCGGCAAGGCGGGCGCCGCCGGCTATGCTCAGCCCGCCCCAGCGCGGAGACGGCGATGAAATACGAGATATCCGGCACGACCATGCAGACGGTCTCCATCGACCTCGGCCCCGGTGAGACGGTCTACAGCCAGACCCACGCCATGGCCTGGATGACCGACGGCATCTTCATGGACACCCACACCGGCGGCGGCCTGTTCGCCGGCCTGAAGCGGGCGATGGGCGGCGGCAGCTTCTTCATCACCCAGTATGCGGCGCAGGCCCGCGCCCAGATCGCCTTCGCCCCGCGCTTCCCGGGCCAGATCGTGGCCATGGCGCTGGCCCCCGGCCAGTCGATCATCTGCCGCAAGGAGACCTTCCTCTGCGCCGAGGCCTCGGTCACCCTGGAGATCGCCTTCCAGCAGCGGCTGGGCGCCGGCGTCTTCGCGGGCGAAGGCTTCATCCTGCAGCGGGTGATCGGTCCGGGGACGGTGTTCCTCGACCTCTCCGGCGAGGTGGTGGAGAAGACCCTGCGCCCCGGCGAGCGGCTGATGGTCCACGCCGGCCACATCGGCATGCAGGAGCCCACCGTCTCCACCGACATCCAGATGGTCCGCGGCTTCCGCAACGTGCTGTTCGGCGGCGAGGGCCTGTTCCTGGCCACCCTGACCGGGCCCGGCAAGGTCTGGCTGCAGTCCATGCCGATCCTCAACCTCGCCGAGGAGATCGCCCGCTACATGCCGGGCGAAGACCGCGGCCGGGGCGGCGGCATCGCCTCGGCGGTGGCCGGCAGCGCGGTGGTGGGCGGCATCCTCGGCAGCATCTTCAGCAACGACTGAGGTCCGGCGAGGACAGAGGGGGGCTCAGCCCGCCGCCATCAGCAGCACCACCGGCGCGGCCGCGCCCGCCGCCAGCAGCGCCCAGACCGGCGCCTTGCGGCGGCTGTAGGCGAGGCCCATCCAGAGGCCGAAGAAGGTGGTCGCGATCATCCCGACCGAGGCCATGGCGAAAAACCACTTCAGCGCGGTGGTGGCGGGTGAGGGCTTGGGCTTCTCCGGCCGCGGCCCGGCCCGATGCGCGCGGGCCCCTGCGGCCGGCTCCGGACGCGGCGGCTTGCCGGCGAACACGTCGTCCTTGTGCACCCGGGCCAGTTTGACCAGCACCGCCGGCGCGCCGGCCTGGTCCGGCAGGCGGAAGGTCTGCAACGCGCCGCTGGCGGCGAAGAACAGCAGGGAGGGGGCCACGAAGGCGCTCACATAGACATGGACCTGCCGGATCAGCATCAGCTTCAGGGCGGGGTTGGGGCGCGGTCGCGGGGGCATGGAAGTCCTTCTGCGGGAGGGGACGCTCGCCCTGAATAATTGCAAACGCGTCGCAACTGCAACTTCCGTCGATCATTGGACGAATTATTTTGCACAAAAAATTTGGCGATCTGCGGGATCGTGTGTTCTACTTTTGTTCATGTCCACCCAAAGCGACATGGCCGAACGCCGCCTCGCCATCCTGGGCGAACTC
>SSMU01000004.1 GCA_004799545.1 Phenylobacterium sp. | reverse complement strand
GCGTCGCGGCCATCGCCATCTCCCAGCCGTCGTCGGCCATCCGCTCGGCCCGCACCCGCATGCCGAGCTGGACCAGCCGCTCGAACTCCGGGAACCGGTTGCGCCATTTGAACAAGGTCGCGACCGCCGGCATCGACGGATCGGCGCCGATCTTCGTCAGGCTCCAGCCCTCGCACAGCCGCTCGAAGACCTCCTGCGCCACCTCCTGGCAGAACGCGCTCACCCGCCCGCCGCCGGAGCCCGCCGCCCGGCCGCCGGCCCGCCGCGCCGAGATCAGCGCCGAGCCGAACTCCGGCCGCTCCTTCGCCCACTTGGCCACCGTATCCGGCCTCGGCATCCCGGGCTCCCGCGCGATCACATAAAGCAGCTCCCCCGCCGCCAGCCGCCGGCACACCCGCCGCCCCACCCGCTCCGACCACTGCACCGCCTTCTTCCGACCCCCAGCCATCCGCACACCCCCGCGCTACCTCCCCCGTTCACGGGGGAGGGGGACCATCCGCCGAAGAGCGGATGGTGGAGGGGGCAAGCCCCACGCACAGCCTCTCAGCCGCCCGCCGCCGCCACCCTCAGATTGAAACGAAAAAAGCGCGGCCCCCGCCGCGCTCCCCCTCGCCAGGCGCACCACCCAACGATGCCAAAATCCTCTCACAAACGCGCGCGCCTGTCAAGAACAAAATAAGAACACACGCGCCGCCCCTCTCCCAGGCGCTACGCACCATGGGAGAGGCCGGGTGAGGGCGGCGCCGGCGTATCGAAGAGCCCCAACCTTGGACCCGAGCGCGCCGGAGCGCCCGCGTCCCGGTTCCGTCGGCAACCGCCGAAAGGTGCCAATTGCGATCATTGATCCCGCCACAGAGCGCTGACCTAAGCGCCTTGGTGATCAGCTGGCCGGTCGGGTGGCTACCGGCTGGTCGACGAGCTCGAAGATGGTGTTGGCCAACGATGGCATGTCGAGCAAAGACTTCGCGATCTCATTCCGAAGCATCTCTTGCGCGCCGGCGTCCGCATTACGAATCCACCAGGCGACGTGCTCCACATTCCCAGGGAGCCACTCGTGAGCTCCGGGCTCGTTCAACAAGACTGGTAGCAAGGTGGTCGCGACGGGCTGCACTTCAGCTGCGTTGCTCAACGCGTCGGCCAATTCCGGCCCCCCTAGCTGCAACAGCTCCCTCAGGTCAGCGGCTTTCAACGACATGAGGTGGCCACCCACCTGAGTTAGCAATTGCCGGCGCGCAGTCTCCGAGATGTCCGCAAGGAGGGCGAACCATCGCTGCCGAACCTCGCCGCCCGCTGTCTCGATGATGGCGGGAATGGCCTGCGACAAGACCAATACCAAGGTGCCGGCGGGGACGCCGAGGTCCGCGCCCAGGTCACGGAGGCTCGCCACAAGCCTTTGCATTGGCCCGTTCGCGAACACGGCCGCCCTCCAGTCGTGCTCGCTCGCCTGACGCAGGCGGTCACGGATGGCGTCGACTGCGGGCGAATCTGGACGCGCGAAGGCTTGGGCCGTCGCGGCATAGACCTCCACGCATTGGTCGAGCGAAATCGCCGAAAGCTCCGGCCAGAAATTTTCGCGCTCTGCAACCGAGCGCCAGAAGGCCGGCGAGGGATTGCGCTCAAGCAATCTTAGGTATGTCGGAGCCTCATGGATCTCGACGTCGGCGGCGCACCGGTCGGGGTCAGCGGTGACCCGCGCCGTAGCGATCGCCTGCGTCAGCGGGACCATCTGGGGCAAGCCGGCCATCGTGGAAAGCAAACCCACCAGGCCCGTTTCCTGTGTGAGGTGCTGAAGCGCCACGTCGACCAAACGTACGAGCTCGGGTCGCTGATCAACGGCCGAGGCCCAATCGCCCCCATCTCGGGGTTCAACCGCGACGGGTGCCGCCATCATCAAGGCCAGCGGCCCTGCAAGCTGAGAGTCCGTTAGATCAGCGGGAAGGCGGTCCCACGATCCCTTGAGCAGGTTTTCGGTGCGCCACGCGTTCAGCTGGGCTCTCACCGGCGGCACGGACGGGCCTATCTGCGCGATCAAAGCGAGCGCGGCAGCTGATACTGGTGGATCGCTATGACTGAGCACGGCGGTCAGCGCGTTGACCAATTCCGACCAATCGGTGTCGGCGGGTGCGATCTTGGCGAAGCTGGTCGCTGCTTTCGCGCCGCGTTCCGCCGTTGGGGTGGACCGGAGCAGCGCGCTCATCTGTGCGACGATTGCGCCTGAATGCTGACCGATGTTGAGCGTGCGCAGTTCGTCAACAGTCAAGTCCTGACCGAGCAAGGCCACATAAAGTCGAGGATCCTGGGGCAGGTCGATTTCATATTGCTCGACGCCGGCGGTCTTGGCCTCGCTCGCCAGGCTTCGGAACACCTGCGCGGCATGGAAGCCGCCGCTGTCGAGTAGGTTGTCGACCAAGACGTGGGCCCAGATTCGGCCCAACGTCAGCAGGTAGGCGGCGCGTTCGCTCATGGGCAATGACCGCACAAGCGCGGAAAGGGCGTCCCCGTCACCCGCCTGCAACGGGCGTTCGGCAAGGTTCATGGGCGCCATCGCGCGCAACCGCGGCCACACCGCCAGCGCCCAAGGCTTCTTGCTGCAACCAGCCCGCTGGATCGCATTAGCGACCGCGGTGACACGGATCGGACCCAGGGCTTCTAGGACCTGATCGAAATACCGGTCGAATCCGGGCACCGACGCGAGTTGGGCAAAGCGCTTCTCGTCCCCACTCTGGATCGCCGTGCGGATCGGCTCGTGCATGTAGAGTTCTCGGGCCTGATCAAGTGGGACACCGAAATGCAGGCTGGCCACCGCGAGGCGCCAATCCGGATCGAACGCCTCGATCCCTGCGACCTCCGCTTTGACGGCAACGTAGATGCTGGTGGCGATGGCCGCGCGGCGGCACTCGAAGAAGGTCATGGCCGCCATGCTCTTGGGTTCGTCACGCCACTGCATGGCGAGCGCGCCTACGGCATTGGCGAAAGCGTTGAGGCTACGCGGAGAGACCGCGACATGGGTCTCATTTTTTCGATGAAGCACCTCATAGATCGCGGCGGCCGCAAAGGTATCCGAGTCCTTGAGGTCTGGGCCCAGCACTGTGCGCAGTCGGACGCCGAGATAGTCCTGCCACCGTGACATCACCGGCGGCGGCACGTGGAAGACCAGGTCGAAGGTCTTCTCGATGAAGGCCTGGCTGAGCTCGGCCCTGGCCTCGGCGTCGCCTCCCTGATTGTTGTCGCGGCCGTGGATTCGGCCCGGCGCAGTAGGATCGAGCGGGACGATCACCGTGGGAAGGTCCTTCCGGGCCAGGTCGCTATGACCGGCGCGCACGTCGAGGAAGAAGCTACGCAACGTGGCCCAGAGGGTCAGCGCCTCATCGGGCGGCAGGCGGTCCAGATTGTCGATCACCAGCACCAGCCGCCGCCCAGAGCCCATAACCACCTTGATGATGTCGTGAAACATCTCCTGGAACTCGAGCGCGCTAGGCTCCGGGCGTCGGGCGGTGACCTCGTGCTTCACCTCTGCGGGCTTCGCCGCAACAACCGACACCAAATCCTTCAGTGCGACCTGGCGCGTCACAAACAACAAGCCAGCTATCAGGAAGGGGCCAAGTGCGAGCAGCCAGCCGAGGGCGAACAGGGCGATCGTCAAGGTGTCCGTGGTGGGGGGCGGCAGGCCGTGCCCGATCAGCTTCAGGCCGAGAGGCAGTAGGACCACGGCCGGCAAGATGAACTTTCCGGCCTTTGAAAGCTCGACGTGAGTCGATGTCAGGACTGTCTCCGACTCGCCCGACAGTTCATTCAGACGCTTCTTCCAAGCTTCGATTGCCGCTGCCGGCGGCGGCGAAGGGAGTTCCTTCAGGAAGGTAACGAGGCCCTCTAGAAAGGCCCGGCGCGGCAGCTCGCTCTGCCGCAGCCAGGTATCGTAGTTGAAGCAAAGAAGCGCATCGCCACCCGGGTCAGTGCGCAACCGATCTTCGAGCATCTGAACGATCGTCGATTTGCCGCTGCCCCAGCCTCCGAGCAAGCCGATCATCTTCACCTTGTCGGCCCGCGTGATGATCTCATGCAGCGCCGCCGCGACACGCCCGTGGCTGTTCAGAGCATCGGCTGTGGCCGGGGCGTCGATGATGAAATTCGGCGTAGGCAGTGAGTCATCGGCCGATGTTTCCGGCACTCGCTCTCCTCCCCCGCTTTCGACCGACCGGGGCCTAGCGCACCGCGACGAGCCATGAGCGGCGGTTTCGGGCGGATGCAACGTCAAGCTTAGTGTTAGCCAGAAAGCACGCAGCACGCACTCAATTCAGCTCGAAGGGATTTGTTGGATAGCGCGCCTCGGGAAGGTCGCAATGGAGCAGCCTCCCCCTACCTTCCCCCCGCCCCCCCCGCCCCTCCCCAAAAACCCCCTAAGCTCCCCCGCGCGCCCGCCTTCGCCACCGCCAGGGACCCTCCATGCAGTTCGACGACGTCATCCTCGGCCGCCGCAGCATCCGCGGCTACAAGCCCGATCCCGTGCCTCGGGCGCTGATCGAGGAGATCATCGGCCTGGCGATGCGGGCGCCGTCGTCGATGAACACCCAGCCGTGGAATTTCTACATCATCACCGGCGCGCCGCTGGACCGCATCCGCGCCGGCAACACCGAACGCAACCTGGCCGGCGTGCCGCACAGCCGCGAGTTCCGCATCGGCCAGGCCTTCGCCGGCCGGCACCGCGAGCGGCAGATCGGCGTCGCCAAGCAGCTGTTCGCCGCCATGGGCATCGCCCGTGAGGACAAGGACGGCCGCCAGGACTGGGTGCTGCGCGGCTTCCGGCAGTTCGACGCCCCGGTCTGCGTGATCGTCACCTACGACCGCGACCTGCACGGCAGCGACGACACCCCCTTCGACTGCGGCGCGGTGGCCACCGCCCTGGTCAACGCCGCCTGGTCCCGCGGCCTGGGCGCGGTGATCAACAGCCAGGGCATCATGCAGTCGCCGGTGGTGCGCGAGCACGCCGGCATCGCCGACGACCAGGTGATCATGAAGTCCATCGCGCTCGGCTGGCCCGACGAGAGCTTCCCGGCCAATGCGGTGGTGTCGGAACGCAAGGCCGTGGCCGAGGCGACCGTGTTCGTGGGCTTCGACGACTAGCCACGAACGCGCCACATTTCCTTTTAGATACGCGGCCTTAGGAACATCGCCGCGCGGGGGCTGTTGGGTAGGCATGTCAGGCGCGGAACAATGGTTGCGAGAGGCGGAGGCGGTGGACCGCCTGGCCGACCTGGTGAGCTTCGCGCCGGACAAGCGGCGGTTGCGCGCCCAGGCCGAGGCGCTGCGGGCGCGGGCCGCCGAAGAGACCCGCTCGTTCCAGCCCAGGCCCGGAAACGCGGACTAGGCCGATCGACATTCAACGAGGGGCCAAGGATAGTCTTCCCTCCTCCTCGATGGAGGAGGAAGGACGCCAGATCTTCAGCCTCTCGCGGATTGTCGATGGTCCTAGGGCGGCGGCTGTTCAAACCCGGTTCATGCCGCGGCCGCTAACCCATCCGGCGACGCAGGCGGGCTGCGCGGGAGCCGGGTTTGCCAAAGGTCTACACCCTGATCGGACTGCGCGACGGGTCCACCACGGCGATGGACATCCAGTTCCACGACTCCGAGCCGGAATCGGCCCGCCTGGCGCGGGCCTTCCTCGCCGACCACACCACCTGCGACCAGGTCGAGGTCTGGCGCGAACAGGGCCTGCTGGCCACCCTCGGCCGCGAGCGCGTGACGACGCCGGCCGGGTGAGCGACCGCTGACCCTCGGCGCCGGCGCCTGGGCGAGGCGCCGCCTAGAGGTCGGCGCAGCTGTCGGGATTGACCGGCTTGGCGGCCGAGCGGGTCCAGGCGCCGTTCGACTTCGCGAACGTCGCCACGGCCGAGGCGGTCTGCGGGATGCCCTTGTCGTCGAAACCGCTCCAGGTGAGGTCGGCCACCAGCTTGGCGGAGACCCCGGCCGCCTGTTCCTTGGGCGTGATCACCCGCTGCGCCTTGCAGGAGACTTCGAACATGTCGCACTTCTGGCCGGCCGGGGCGCGCTTGCAGCTGATGTCGCTGGCCGCCAGCTGGGTCTTCCAGCTGAGGATCTCGCCATCCAGGCCGGCGTAGGGGTCGCTGGACGCGCTCCTGTTCTGGCCGCTACAGCCCCCAAGAAGCCCCCCGAGCAGCAGCAACCCGAGCGCCAATCCGCCAATCGGCTTCCCCATGGACCTCATCGAAAACCTTTCATCTGCCGAAACTTGGGTGGAGCACGCTGCAAGCCGAAACGTGTGACGGGCGTGTGGCGGCCCGCTCACGCGAGCAGGAATCGATCAACTTCGCGCCACCGGCGGCGCACCGTGGTGAAAAGCGAGACAGCGTCAACCCGCTGGATCACCGGATCGGCCAGCCGGCGGCGCAGCTCGGGCTCCAGGGCGCCCAGGTCGAGGCCGTCGCCGTGCGCCACGGTGACATGCGGGATCACCGTCTCGAACTGGCCGCCATAAGGTGGAAATTCCGGGAAGGCGCCGACGATCGCCGCCACCAGGGCGAGGATGGCCTCGGCCGGCTCCGGGGCGATCCACAGCACCTCGGGGAAGCGGCCGACCCGGGAAAAGCTCAGGTCGAAGGCCGGGAAGCCGCGGACGGCGTCGGCCAGGCGGCCGCGCGGGGTCGGGCCGAAGTCCACCGGGTCCATGAACGGATAGAGCACGGTGACGTGGGCCGGCATCCCCTGGCGCGCCGCCGGGTCGTGCAGCGCCCTGAGGTCGCCGATCCGGGGCTCGAGGTCAGGCGCCAGCAGCACCAGGCCGGAGGTGCTCAATCGAGCGCCCCGATATAGGGCAGGCCGCGGTAGGCGCCGGCGTTGTCCATGCCGTAGCCCACCAGGAAGCGGGCGGGGGCTTCCCAGCCCACGAAGTCGGGCTCCATGGCGCGCGGCGTCGGCCAGGGCTTGCGGGCGAACACGGCGCAGAGCACGTCGCGGGCGCCGGCGTCATGCACCAGGCGCACGGCCTCGGACAGCGACAGGCCGGTGTCGAACACGTCGTCGACGATCAGCGCCTGGCGGCCGTTCAGCGGCCGTTGCAGGTCGGCGCGCACCTCGCAGCGGCCGAGGCTGGCGCGGGCGTCGCCATAGGAGGCCAGCCACAGGGCGTCGAAGCGGACATGGCGGCCGAGCCTGGCCAGGGCCCGCATCAGGTCGGCGCAGAACCACAGGCCGCCGGTCAGGAGGCAGACCGCGACCGTGTCGTCATCGGTGCGCGGCGCGATGGCGCGGGCCAGGGCCTCGACGCGCTCGGCCACCGCCGCCTCGGGGAGCAGGACCGTGGGCTCAGCCATGTTCCGGCAGGGCGTCGGGGCTTCCGGCGGGGAGCGGCCGGGCTTCCGTCGGGGCGGGCGGCGCGATCGGGGTGATGGGGGCGCTGGCGGCGCGCTGGGCGGCGGTCTCGAACACCACCTCCAGGTCGCGGGCGTTGGCCGGCGGATCGGAGATGGCGATGGCGAAGTGGCGGGTCGCGCCGGCCGGCACGCGCGGATCGATCGGCTTGGCGATCTTGGCGGCGATCGGCTTGCCGAGCCGGTTCAGCAGGTTCACCCGGATGGCCGGCGAGGTGACCGTCTCGTCCTTGACGTTGCGGATCGCCCCGGTCACCGACAGCACCGGCCGGCCGCCCACGAAGGTCGGCTCGGCGTGCAGGTCCTCGATGACCAGGCCCAGGCTGTTCGCCGACAGGCCGAGGCTGGCGTAGGCCGCCTGGCTCCTCGGCCACATCCTGACGACGTCGCCGCGGAACATGATGGCCCCGGCCACCAGGGCCACGACCACCGCCGCGGCCGACGCCCAGACCAGCACCTTGCCCTTGGATTCGTCCTTCGCCGAAGCGGGCGGCCGGCGGCGCGGCTCCGGCTCGGGTTCGCGCTCCACGGCGATAATGTCGAGGTCGTCGTCCGGGGTGGCGTCCCCCGGGTGAGGCGCGGCCGCGGGTTCGGGCGCCGGCGCCGCCTCGGCCTCGTCCGCCGAGGTGAATTCGCCCATCTCACGCTTGGCGGTCCACCGCGCGCCGCAGCTGGCGCACTTCACGGTCCTGCCGGCTTCGGGGATGCGCGAGTCATCGACGAAGTAGCTGGTGGCGCACTCTGGACAGGTCAGTATCATTCGAGGCGAATCGGACGCTTCCAGAAAACCTGTTCCGAGGTCGCCGATTTCCAGCTCGATGTCCAGAAAGCCCAACGCCGCCGCGGACTTCTCCGTCACCGACGAGGTCGTGCGTTTCGACGGCGTGTCGATGCGCTATGGCGATGGGCCGCAGGTGCTGCGCGACCTCGATTTCATGCTCAAGCCGGGCTCGTTCCATTTCATCACCGGGCCCTCGGGCGCTGGAAAAACCACGCTTCTTCGGCTGATTTCGCTGGCCGCGCGGCCGAGCCAGGGGCGGCTGGAAGTGTTCGGCCAGGACGTCTCGCGGCTCACCCCGAAGACCCGGCCGGCGCTCAGGCGGCGGATCGGGGTGGTGTTCCAGGAGCTTCTGCTGCTCGATCACCTCTCGGTGTTCGACAACGCGGCCCTGCCGCTACGCATCTCCGGACGCCGGGCGCCGAACTACCGCAATGACGTGGCCGAGCTCCTGTCCTGGGTCGGACTGGGGGGGCGGATGGACTCCATGCCGGAGACCCTGGCCGGCGGCGAGAAGCAGCGGCTGGCGATCGCCCGCGCGGTGGTCAACCGGCCGGAGATCCTGCTGGCGGACGAGCCCACCGGCAATGTCGACCACGAGATGGCGCTGCGTTTGTTCCGCCTGTTCGTGGAGCTCAACCGCCTGGGCGCCACCGTGCTGATCGCCACTCACGACCAGGACCTGGTGGCCCGCTCCAACCGGCCGACCCTGCACCTCGATCAGGGCCGGATGACCGTGCGGCCCGCGCCGGGGCAAGGGGCCGGGCTCGCATGAGTGCGTTCGACCCCGCCCGCTGGCGACCGGCGCCCCTGCTCCCCGAAGGCGGCGGGACAGCCGCCCTGCTGTTCGTGGTGGCGACGCTCTGCTTCCTCGCCTGCCTGACCGCGATCGGCGTGGTGGCCTCGGACCGGGCGGCGCGCGGCTGGATCGGCCAGCTGGGCGGCGAGGCGACCGTGATCGTTCGGCCCAAGCGCGGCGAGACCCCCGACGCGGCCGCGGCGCGGGCGGCCGAGGCCCTGGCCGGCGTGGCCGGCGTCTCCGAGGCCCGCGCCCTGGAGCCGCAGAAGGCCTATGACCTGATCCGTCCCTGGCTGGGGGACGTTTCCGATCTCGAGGACCTGCCGGTGCCCCGGATGGTGACCGTCGCGCTCGATCCCAAGGCGCCCGCCGACGCCGCCCGCCTGTCGCAGGCCCTGAAGAGCCAGGACGTGGACGCCTCGGTCGACGACCACAGCCTGTGGATCAAGGACATCCGCCGCGCCGCCAACCTGGCCCGCGCCCTCGGCGCCGGCGTCTTCCTGCTGATCGCCGGAGCGGCCGGGGCGGCGGTGGCCTTCGCCACCCAGGCGGGCCTGGCGGCGCGCCGCGACGTGGTCGAGGTGCTGCACCTCTCCGGCGCCGAGGACAGCTATGTCGCCGGCCTGTTCCAGCGCCGGTTCGCCCGGATGGCGGCGCTGGGCGGCGTGGCGGGCGCGGCCATCGCGGCCGGGATCGCCGCGACCCTTCGCCTGGCCGGCGGCGCCCAGGGCCTGACGCCGGCCCTGCCGATCGCCTGGAGCGACCTCCTGGTGGTCATCGCCTGCCCGTTGATCGCCGCCCTGGTGGCCGCCGTCGCCGCCCGGCTGACGGCCACGGCCCTGCTCCGGGACATGGAATGAGGAGCATCGCCGCCTTCCTCATCCTGGTGCTGATCTGGACCAGCGGGCTGCTGGCCTTCGCCGACCGCGTGGAGCGCTCGACGCCCGCGGCCGCGCCGCAGCCCGCCGACGGGATCGTGGTGTTGACCGGCGTCAGCGCCCGGGAGCGGATCGGCGCCGGTATCGACCTGCTGGCGGCCAACGACGCCCGTCGCCTGCTGGTTTCCGGCGTCAACCGCGACCTCACCCGCGAGGACGTGCGCAACGTCTCGAACGCCGTGAAGCGGCTCTACGACTGCTGCGTGGACCTGGGCTTCAGCGCCCTGAACACCGTCGGCAACGCCCGCGAGACCGCCGACTGGGCCAAGGCCATGCGGTTTTCCAGCCTGATCGTGGTCACCGCCGACTATCACATGCCCCGCGCCATGCTGGAGCTCGGCGCCGCCACGCGGCGGCAGGGTGTGCAGTTGCAGCCCTATCCGGTGGCCACCACGGCGCTGAATGCGCGACGCTGGTGGCGCTCGCCAGGGGCTACGAGGTTGCTGGTAGTGGAGTATTGCAAATATCTGGCGATCCTCGGCCGTGAGCTGATCCTGAGTCTCGGACCGCGGGACCACGG
Source organism: Phenylobacterium sp. (assembly GCA_004799545.1). Taxonomy (GTDB): domain Bacteria; phylum Pseudomonadota; class Alphaproteobacteria; order Caulobacterales; family Caulobacteraceae; genus Phenylobacterium. The sequence continues at coordinate 132,200 of SSMU01000004.1, read as the reverse complement.
TCACGGTCCGGCGCCACAGAAGGGCTGAACGTGCTGGCCGTCCGCTCCCTGCTCTACGTCCTGCTGTTCTACCTGTGGACCGTGCTGGTCGCCGTGGGCTGCACGCCGATCCTGTTCGGTCCCGCCCGGTGGTCGCTGGGCATGTTCCACTTCTGGGGCCGCGGCGTGGTGGCCCTGCTCGTCGTCTGCGGCATCAAGGTGGAGGTGCGCGGCCGCGAGCACATCCCGACCGGCCCCGCCCTGGTCGCGCCCAAGCACCTGTGCATGCTCGACGTCTTCGCCCAATTCACCTGGCTGCCCGGCTCGGTGTTCGTGATGAAGAAGGAGCTGGGCCTGATCCCCTGGTTCGGCTGGTACGCCGCCAAGGTGGGCTCCATCGACATCGACCGCGGCGGCGGCGCCTCTGCGCTGAAAAAGATGGTCGCAGAGGCCAAGACCCTGTTCGCCAAAGGGCGGCAGGTGGTGATCTTCCCCGAGGGCCACCGCGGCGAGCCGGGGCTGGCCGGCGACTACAAACCCGGCGTCGCGGCCCTCTATCGCGAGCTGGATGTGCCGGTGATCCCGGTCGCCACCAACTCCGGCGTCCACTGGCCGGCGCACGGCTTCACCCGCACGCCGGGTCTGATCGTCTTCGAATACCTCGAGCCGATCCCGCCCGGCCTGAAGCGGGCCGAATTCATGCGCATCCTCCAGGAGCGGATCGAGACCGCCTCGAACAAGCTGCTGACCCTCTAGCCCCGCATCTCCCGGTCCTCGACCAGGCCCAGCAGGCTCTCCATCGCCGGGTCGCGCACGTCCATCTCCCGCAGGTGCTCCACGAGGTCGCGCAGGTAGTCGACGTTGCGGCCGGAGAGGCCGGTGGCCCCGGCGATCAACCCGGCCTGGCGATCGAGGCTCAAGGCCCCCGCCCACTGCGGGTGACGCACGTCGGAGAGGAACACCAGGCACTCCACCCGCCGGCCGTCGGCCAGGCGCACCTGGCGCAGCGCCTCCACATAGGTCTCGGTCGGCTGCTCGCGCTCCATGAGGTAGGCGTAGACCTCGGCCCAGTCGGCCTCGGCGACGCGGTAGGCCATGCCGCGCACGGCGCCGCCGGGGGCCAGACCCAGCACCAGGCCGGGGCGTTCATGGGTGCCGCGATGGTGGACCGAATAGATGCAGAAGGCCCGGCGGCGTCCGTGTAGGGTGGCCGCCGCCCGTTCGGCATAGGGGAATCCCGGCCGCCACATCAGCGAGCCGTAGCCAAAGACCCAACGCCCGTCCGCCATCCTTGCCCGCCTGAAGCTCCCCCGCATGTCTCTGCCCGATCCCGCTCCGCCCCGCAAACTGCGCCGTCTCGGCATCTACGCGCCCTTCGTCCTGGTGATGGTCGCCGCCGCGATCTGGTCCGGTCTCTGGGTCTGGGCGCGCGGCCAGGCCTACGCCCGGATGGACGCCGCGGTCGCCGAGCTCAGCCGCGCCGGCTACCAGATCGCCTGGCAGGGCCGCGAGATCGGCGGTTACCCGTTCCGCATGGACGTGACGCTCACCGACGCCGAGGTCCGCGAGCCATCCGGCTGGGTGCTGCGCGCGCCGCGCCTCGAGGCCGAAGCCTATATGCATGCGCTCGGCCACTGGCTGATCGCCGCGCCGGCCGGGGCGACCTTCGTGCGGCCTGAAGCGGGCGGCGTCGCGGTCACCGGCAAGCTGATCCGCGCCAGCCTGTCCGGCTTCGACAAGGACCCGCCGAACTTCGACTTCGAGGGCGTCAACCTGACCTTCCTGCCGCTGCCGGGCGCCCAGCCGTTCTCGCTCTCCGCCGCGGACCGGGTGGAATTCCACCTGCGCGCCGGCCCGGACGACCAGGGCGGGGTGTTCCTGAACGTGCAGAACGGCAAGGCGCAGCTGGCCGGCCTGTTCGCGCGGATCGCCGGCGACAAGCCGATCTCCATCGTCTGGAACTCGACGCTCTCGAAGATGAGCGCCTTCAACGGCCCGAACTGGCCGGCGGCCGTTGGCCATTGGGTCGAGGCCGGCGGCGAGATGACCGTGCGCGAAGCGGGCGTCACCGCCGGCGACGCGCTGATCGGCGCCAACGGCGGGACGCTGAGCGTCGGCTCCGACGGCCGTCTGCGCGGCGTGCTGCCCGTGAGCCTGCGCCAGGCGCCGCGCGCCTTGGGCGCCCTGGGCGCGAGCGGTGTGCTGCCGCCGGAAACCGCCCAGGCCGCAGCCTCGGTGGCCGAGGCGCGCCAGGGCGCCGACCAGCAGGCCCGCGCCACCCTCACCTTCCAGGCCGGCCGAACCACCCTCGGCCCGGTCGATATCGGGCCCGCGCCCAAGGTCTACGAGGTCCACTGAGATGACGTCGCTCTACGACCGCTGGATCCTGCCGAAGCTCCTGGGCCTCGCCTGCTCATCGCCGCCGATGATGAAGCAGCGCACCAAGGTCGTGCCGAAGGCGGAGGGCCGGGTGCTCGAACTCGGCATCGGCATGGGCCTCAACCTGCGCTTCTACGATCCGGCCAGGGTCACCGAGGTGTTGGGTGTCGACCCCTCGCCAGAGTTGCGCGCCGTCGCCGAGGCCGCCGAGCGCGATCCGGGCTTAAAGGTCCGCGTCGACGACGGAACCGCCGAGGCCCTGCCATTCGAGGCCGCGACCTTCGACACCGTGGTCTGCACCTACACCCTCTGCTCGGTCTGCACGCCGCCGGAGGCCCTCGCCGAGGCCCGGCGGGTGCTGAAGCCCGGCGGGCGGTTCCTGTTCTGCGAGCACGGCCAGGCGCCTGACGCCGGGATCGCCAAGTGGCAGCGGCGGATCGAGCCGACCTGGAAGAAGCTGGCCGGCGGCTGCCACCTGACGCGGCCGGTCGCCCAGGCGATCCAGGCCGCGGGGTTCCGGATGGAGACCCTGGAGACCATGTACGTGCCGCACACGCCGCGGGTGTTCGGCTGGAACGAGTGGGGCTCGGCGCGGCCCTAAGTCCCGCGCGCGCCGCCGCCCGGTTGGTGTATTCTTCGAGTCCGATGATCGCCGAAGACGCCCGCCCGAAAACCCAGCCGCCGGTCGCGGTCCTCACCGCCAGGGACCCCAAGGACCAGGCCGCGCGCTTCCTGGAGCAGGGGGCGGTCCTGCTGCTGCCCGACCTCGACTTCGACACCGCGGGCTTCGAAGCCGCCATGTTCGCACAGCTCTCCGACGAGGCCTCGAAGAACGTCAGCTACAACCCGGCCACCGGCGAGCTGAAGGGCACAACGGTCGAGGGCCCGGTCCGCGACCAGCTGGCCGAGCTCGTGGCGCGCTATGCCAAGTGGTCCGAGGACCTGGTCCGCGAGCTGCTTCCCGCCTATTCGAGCGGGCTGCAGATCGGCCGCACCAGCTACCGGCCGCGCAGCGCCGACCACAATATGAGCAAGCGCAAGGACGACCGGCGGCTGCACGTCGACGCCTTTCCCTCGACCCCGATGCAGGGCCGGCGGATCCTGCGCGTGTTCCGCAATGTGAACCCGAATGGCGAGAGCCGCTTCTGGCGCGTGGGCGAGCCGTTCGCCGACTACGCCGGCCGCTTCCTGCCGCGCGCCAGGCCGATGGCGCCGGGCCTGGGCGGGCTGATGCAGGCTCTGGGCATCACCAGGGGCCGCCGCACCGCCTACGACGCCCTGATGCTGCAGCTGCACGACCAGGCCAAGGACGACGACGCCTATCAGGCCGCCGCCCCGCACTGGGACGTGAGCTTCCCGCCGGGCGCCACCTGGCTGGTGTTCACCGACGCCGTGGTGCACGCGGCGCTGGGCGGCCGCTACGCCTTCGAGCAGACCTTCTACCTGCCGGTGGCCTGCATGGAGAATCCCGCCGCCTCGCCGCTGAAGACCCTGGAGCGGCTGACAGGGAAGGTGCTGGCCTAGGCGCGTTCCGCCAGCAGCCGGCGTAGGACCTCGGCAGCGTCGCGCGTGGCGTCGACCACCGGCCGCGGCTGAGGCGGATGGGCCTCGCCGTCGAAGATCCGCACCAGGCCGTGGTCCACCAGGTCGTCGATGAAGCCCGCGTGACGTTTGCGCAGGTCCTCGGCGAAGACCTCGACCGGATGCGGGGTGGCCAGGGCCTCGGAGACCATGGAGACGCTGTCGCCGGTGACCACGAGCCGATCGGAGAGCGCCAGCACGCCGACGTAGGGGTTGTCCCCGGCCCCGTCCCACACCCACGATGCGGGATTATCGGCCGCCGCAGCGTCGAACACCGCCAGCGCCGCCGGCGGCGTGCGGCGCGAGGGCACGATCACCACGCTGCCGCCGATTTTGCCGTGCAGGGCGGCGAGGCGGGCGTCCAGGGCCCGGGCCTCGTCGGCGTCGAAGTCGCTGCCGCGGGTGGGGCCGCCGAGCAGGACGCCGACCACCGGTCGCGGCAGATGCTCGAACTGCGGCTTCCAGGCCACCGCGCCGGCCGCCAATCGCTCGGGCGTCATATCGTGCAGGGCGGTCAGCACCCGCAGGACGTTGGGGCCCTGTACCGGATCGTGCGCCATGGCCACCACCAGGTCGAAGCGGGCGGGGTCGGTCAGCGGGTCCTGCACATGGGCGATGATCGGCCGGCCGCCGGCCGCCTGCTTCAGGGCCACGGCGATGATCGACGAGCGGCGGCCGCAGCTGACGATCAGGTCCGGCCAGGGCGGCGCGAGCGGGCCGCCGGCCTTGACCTCGACGCCCGCCAGAACGCCGCGCCAGCCGGCCTGGAACCAGCTCCATGGCCAGCGCACGCTGACGGTCTTCTCGACGACCTCGCCAGCCACGCGCTGCGCCAGGCCCCGCGCCTGGGTCCGCATGCCCGCCTCGCCCGTGGTCAGGGCCCAGGCGGTGAGGGTCGTCGGTGCTGCGGAAATGGCGGAAAGCCCCAACGGGTGGGTGCGAAACCGTAGCTGGGGGCGGGCTTGAACCGCCGACCTGTGGGTTATGAATCCACCGCTCTAACCAGCTGAGCTACCCAGCCACGGGTTCCGCGCGAGGCGCGAGGCGCGGGTTATAGGGGCTCGCCTCCGCCCCTTCAAGCGGCTTGGGCTGGGCCGCCGGAAGGGCTAGGTTCGCACTTCGCATGAGCGTCCTTCACCTTCTGGGCACGTCGGGCGAAGGCGGCGCGGAGACCTACTTCGTCGACCTTGTCCTTGGGCTGTCGCGCGCCGGCGTGCCGCAGGCCGCGGCCGTGCGCCGGCATCCTGCGCGCGAGGCGACCCTGGCCCGCGCCGGCGTTCCCGTGGAGGTGTTCGGCTTCTCCGGCCCGCTCGACCTCCTGACCGGGCCGCGCATCGCCGGCTTCGCGCGGCGTCAGAAGGCGAAGCTGGCGCTGGCCTGGATGAGCCGGGCGGCGCGCCACACGCCCAAGGGTCCCTGGGCGCGGATCGGCCGGCTCGGCGGCTACTACAGCCTGAAATACTACAAGGGCTTCGACGCCCTGGTGGCCAACACCGAGGACATCGCCGACTGGATCGTGGGCCAGGGTTGGCCGGCCGGCCGGGTGCGCTGCATCCCCAACTTCGCCGCCGCCCCGCCGGACGCGCCGCCGCTCGACCGCGCGAGCCTCGACACCCCGGCCGATGCGCCCCTGCTGCTCGGCATGGGCCGGCTGCACGAGGCCAAGGCGCACGACGTGAGCCTCGCGGCGCTCGCCCAGCTGCCGGACGCCTTCCTGTGGATCGCCGGCGTCGGGCCGGAGGAGCCCAAGCTCAGGGCCCTGGCCGAGGCCCTGGGCGTCGCCGACCGGGTGCGGTTCCTGGGTTGGCGCACCGATCCCTCGGCCCTCTACCGGGCCGCCGACGTCTGCGTTTTCCCCTCGCGCTACGAGCCGCTGGGCAATGTGGTGATCCAGGCCTGGGCGCACGGTCTGCCGGTGGTGGCCGCCGAAAGCCAGGGCCCCAAGGCGCTGATCAAGGCGGGGGAGGACGGGTTGCTGGCGCCGGTCGACGACGCCGACGCGCTGGCCGAGGCGATCCGCACGCTGCTGGGCGCCCGCAAGCTGCGCGCCGACTTCGCAGCGCGCGGCCTGGCGCGGGTGCAGGCGGAATTCTCGGAAGCCGCCGTGGTCGCCCAGTGGACCGACCTCTTCGCCGACTACGGAGCGCTTTAGGAGATGTGCGGGATCGCGGGTGTCCTGGCGGGCGGCGAGACCGCGCCGGCAGTGACCAAGGCCATGGCCGAGGCCCTGACCCACCGCGGCCCCGACGGGGTCCGGCTGGAGGACGTGGCCGGCGCGGCCCTGGCGCACGCGCGCCTTTCGATCATCGACCTCGAGGGCGGCTGGCAGCCGCTGCACGCCGCGGGCTCCACGGTGATCGGCAACGGCGAGATCTACAACTACCTCGAGCTGGCCCAGGAGTTCGACCTCGACCCCGAGCTCGCCACCGGCTCCGACTTCGAGCCCTTCCTGCACCTCTACGCCCGCGAGGGTGAGGCGGCGTTCGATCGGCTGCGCGGCATGTACGCGCTCTGCCTGATCGGCGGGGACGGCAAGACCTGGCTGGCCCGCGACCCGTTCGGCATCAAGCCGCTCTACATCATGGAGCACGACGGCGGCCTGGCCTTCGCCTCGGAGCCGCGCGCCTTCTTCAAGGCCGGATTGATGGCTCCGGTGCTGGACGAAGCCGCGGCGCAGGAGCTGCTGGCCTTCAACTACACCCTGGGCGAACGCACCGTCTTCCAGGGCCTGCGCCGCCTGGTCCCTGGCGAGATCGTCGAGGTGCGGAACGGCCGCATCGTCTCCGGCCGGCGGCGCTCTGCCCTCCCCTTCATGGGGAGGGACAGACCGCGCAGCGGTCAGGGTGGGGAAGTGCGGGCCGGAACACCCACCTCACAGCTTGATCCTGACTTCCCTACCCGTCCGGGGCTTCGCCCCGTCCCCCCTCCCCATGATGGGGAGGGAAGCGAGGCCGCGCTCATCAAGCGCCTGGATGCCGTGCTGGAGGACAGCGTCCGGGTGCACCAGCGCTCCGACGTGCCCTATGGCCTGTTCCTCTCCGGCGGCATCGACTCGGCCGCCATCGCCACCCTGATGGCGCGGCTGAACACCCGCCCGGTGACCGCCTTCACTTGTGGTTTCGACGCGCCCGGCGCCCGGGACGAGCGGGCGCAGGCGGAGAAGGTGGCCCGCGCCCTCGACCTCGACTGGCGGGAGACCAGCTTCGGCGAGGCGGACTTTTGGCGGACCTTGCCCGAGATCGCCTGGGCGCTGGACGACCCGACCGCCGACTACGCCACCCTGCCCACCTACAAGCTGGCCGAGGCGGCCAAGGGCACGCTGACCGTGGTGCTGACCGGCGAAGGCGGCGACGAGCTGTTTGGCGGCTACGGGCGCTATCGGCGCGCGCTCCGGCCCGCCTGGCTGGGCGGCCGGCCGGCCGAGCCCAGGCCTGACGATCCGGCGCTGCTGGCCCGCTGGCGAGCCGAGGCGCAGCCGCCCAAGGGGCTGACGCCGCTGCAGCAGGCGCAGTGGGCGGACGTCGCGACCTGGCTGCCCAACGACTTGCTGCTGAAGCTCGACCGCTGCCTGATGGCCCACGGGCTGGAGGGGCGCACGCCCTTCCTCGACCCGCAGGTGGCGGCCTTCGCCTTCCCCCTTCCGGACCGGTTCAAGGTCTGCGGCCGCTACGGCAAATGGCTGCTGCGCAAGTGGCTGGAGCGCGCCTGCCCGGCGGCCGAACCATGGGCGCGCAAGCAGGGCTTCACCGTGCCCGTGGAGGCGTGGATCGCGCCGCGGGCCAAGGATATCGGGGCGCGCATCGCCGGATTCGAGGCGGTCCGGCGTTTACGGAGCGCGGAGCAGGTGAAGGCCGTCTTCGCGTCCGAGGGCGGCCGCTGGCCCCTGCTGTTCTTCGCGGTCTGGTCGCTGATCCACCTGGAAGGCGCCTCGCCGTCGGCGGCGCTGGAGGCGGCGGTCGGGCCTCTTTGAGGAGGCGTCATGCGCCGTCTGTCGACCGTCTGCGCCCTGCTCCTGCTCAGCGCCTGCAGTCCGCGCCATGCCGACGGCGCCGCGGCGGCCCCCGCAACCTCGGCCGCCGACGACAGCAACGCCCCGGCCGAGACAGATCCGCCCAATGCCAAGGGCCAGCATCCCGCCTTCCCCGGCCAGACGCGAGCGCCCGCCCTGACCACCGCGACCCAATTCCAGGTGATCACCTTCGCCAAGGGCCTCGACCACCCGTGGAGCCTCGCCTTCCTGCCGGACGGCCGGATGCTGGTCACCGAACGGGCCGGCCGCATGCGTATTGTCGGCAAGGACGGCGCGCTATCGCCGCCGGCCGGTGGCGTCCCGGCCACCGTCCAGGGTGAACAGGCCGGCCTGTTCGGCCTAGCCCTCGATCCGGCGTTCAACGCCAACGGCCTGGTCTACCTGGCCTATGAGGAACCGCGCGGCGGCGGGCTCTCGGGCCTCAGCGTCGCGCGCGGCAAGCTCACTGAGGCGGGCGGCAAGCCGGCGCTCACCGGCGTCACGGTGATCTTCCGCGCCCAGCCGGCCATGGACTCCAAGGCCAACATGGGCGGCCGTATGACCTTTGCGCCCGACGGGAGCCTGTTCCTGGGGGTCGGCGACCGCTTCGTTCCCGAAGGCCAGCACCGCGCCCAGACCCTCGACAACGACCTGGGCAAGGTCGTCCACATCCATCCCGACGGTTCGAGCCCGCGAGACAATCCGTTCGTCGGCAAGCCCGGCGCGCGGCCGGAGATCTGGTCCTTGGGCCACCGCAACATCGAATCCGCGGCCATCAACCCCTGGACCCACCGTCTCTGGACCGTCGAGCACGGCCCGCGCGGCGGCGACGAGATCAATATCCCGCAGGCCGGCAAGAACTATGGCTGGCCGGTGATCACCTACGGCGAGGACTACTCCGGCCAGCCGGTGGGCGACGGCATCACCGCCCACGCCGGCATGGAGCAGCCGATCTACTATTGGGACCCGGTGATCGCGCCCTCCGGCATGGCCTTCTATGACGCCGCCCTGTTCCCGGCCTGGAAGGGCAGCCTGTTCGTGGGCGGCCTCGCCTCCACCCATCTGGCGCGGCTGACCCTGAAGGGCGACCGGGTGGTTGGCGAGGAATGGCTGCTGCAGGATCTCGGCGAGCGGATCCGGGACGTTGTCGTGGGGCCGGAGGGCGCGCTCTATCTGCTGACCGACGACGATAACGGCCGCATCTTGAAGATCGTCCTAAAATAGAGGATGATTTACTCCGTAAATTGAAGGGGGCGACGATGAACCGATGGATGCTGGCCGCGTGCGCGGCGCTCTCGCTGACCGCCGCGGGCGCGGCGGCCGCGCCCCTGCCGCCGGCGGCGATCTTCACCGACCCGCCGCACGATGCGGCCCATCCGGCGCGGATGGACGTGCTGCACATCCCCTCGGGCGGCGGGGAGCTGAACGCCATCGCCCTTGTGCCGGCCGGCGCCGCCCCGCACCCGACGGTGGTCCTGTTCCACGGCCTGCCGGGCAACGAGAAGAACCTCGACCTGGCCCAGGCGATGCGGCGGGCCGGCTGGACGGTGGTCGCGCCCAACTATCGCGGCAGCTGGGGCAGCCCCGGCCACTACAGCTTCAAGGGCAACCTCGAGGACGCCCGCGCCGTGCTGGCCTATGTGCGTGGGCCGCAGGGCGCGAAGCTGGGGGTCGACCCGAGGCGCCTCGTAATCATGGGCCACAGCATGGGCGGCTGGGTGACGGCGGTGACTGGCGGGCGGGACGAAGGCGTCGCCGGCGCGGCGCTGATCTCGGCGGCGGACATGAGCACGACGGCGAGGGCGCCGGAAAAGGTCCGCCTCGACCTCGCCCGCGACAACCACGAGAGCCTGGCCGCGACGCCGGAGGATATGGCCGCCGAGCTGGCGACGCTCACGCCTGGCGAGGGCTTCGCGGCCGCGGCGCCGGGCCTTGCGAAGCACCCCTTGCTGGTCATCACCTCCGACGACGGCCTGCAGGCGAACGCCGACAAGCTGGTGATGGACGTCAAGACGCGCGGCGGCCGGGTCGCCGTCGTGCACATCGCCACCGATCACAGCTACGACGACGCCCGGATCCGGTTGGAGAGCGAGGTGCTGGCCTGGCTGGCGAAGTTGCCGAAGTAGGCGTCAGGCCGGCTCGGCGGCCGTGCCGAACCGGGCGCCCAGTTCCGCGGTCACCGCCTCGAACTCGGCGATGGTCTCGCGGATAACCTGGGCCACCGGCTTCACCTCATCGATGCGCCCGGCGACTTGGCCGGAAAGGGCGATCGAAGCCTCCATGTCGCCGCCGAAGTAGAGATCGAGCGCATGGCCGAACTCGCCCATGATGTTTTCGGGTGGCTCCTTCTCGAACCGGGTGGTCTTCTCGGTGCGCAGCGCCCGGAGCGCCGGGCCGGGGCCGAAGCGGTTGAGGAAGACGGTGTCGGTCTCCTTGGCGCCGACGATCATGTCCTTCCAGTTCTGATGCACCGGGCTCTCGGCGGCGGAGACCATGCGGGTGCCCATCTGCACGCCCTCGGCGCCGAGCGCGAAGGCCGCGGCCATGGACCGCCCGTCGACGATGCCGCCCGCGGCGATCACCGGCACACCCACCTTCGAACAGACCAGGGGCAGCAGGACCATGGTCGCCACCTCGCGTGAGTTCTTGAACCCGCCGCCCTCGCCGCCTTCCACCACCAGGCCGTCGACCCCCGCCTCGATCGCCTTCATCGCCGCCGCCAGCGACGGCACCACATGGAAGACGGTGAGCCCCTTGGCCTTCAGCGCCTCGCAGTAGCGGTTCGGATCGCCCGCCGAGGTGGTGACGAACTTGACGCCCTGGTCGGCCACGAACTGCACGATGTCCGGATCGCGCACGAAGGCCTGGGCGACGTTGATCCCCCACGGCTTGTCGGTCAGCGTGCGCATCTTCTTGACCTCTTCCCGCACCTCGTCGAGGCGGCCGGAGGAGGTCTCGATGACCCCAAGCCCGCCGGCGTTGGAAACCGCGCTGGCCAGCTGCGAGCGAGCGATCCAGCCCATGGGCGCCTGGACGATCGGGTACTTCACGCCCAGCAGATCGGTGATGCGGGTCTTCATGGGGTTCGCCCTAGGGTTTGAAGCTGTTGTTCGACCGGTCCCGGTCCGGCAGGCGGTGGTCGGGGTCGATGGTCGCCTCGGCGACCGGGCCGCCGGCGGGGACGGCGAAGACGTGGCTGCCGCTCTGCATCCAGGTCTCGACGGGCACCCGGACCTCGACGGTCTTGCCGCTAGTGAAGGTGATCCGCAGGGTGGCTGGGAGCACCAGCTGGCCGAGGTTCTCCACGGTCACGTCGGCGCCCTTGGCCGGGTCGCCGTCGACGTAGCGGACGCCGGTCACCGCCAGGTCATGGGTCCAGTTGTTGAAGTACCAGCCGCGCCAGAACCAGGAGAGGTCCTCGCCGCCCTCGCTCTCCATCGCCCGGAAGAAGTCGGTGGGCTTCGGGTGCTTGTAGGCCCAGTCGGCGACGAACTTGCGGAAGGCGTGGTCGAAGCGGTCGGGGCCCAGGATATCCTCGCGCAGCAGGGTCAGGCCGTAGGCGGCTTTGAAGTAGGTCACCGGGTGCCGGTACTTCTCGCGGATCGCGTCGGCGCGGGTGAGGATCACCGGGGCGGCGGGGTCGTTCAGCAGCGCCGCGATCTGGTCGCCCGGCGGCTCCTTGCCCGGCGCATATTCGGAATCCCGTTTCGGCCCATAGACGCCCTTCTGGAAGTCGTCGGACTCGTAGACGTCGATGAAGGTGTTGAAGCCCTCATCCATCCAGGCGTCGCGCCGCTCGTCGAAGCCGACCACCATCGGGAACCAGGTGTGGCCGATCTCGTGGGCGGTGATCCAGAACAGCACCTTGCCCTTGTCGGTGATCCCGTCGAACAGCAGGCCCGGATATTCCATCCCCGAGGCTGGGCCGGCGACGTTGACCGCATTGGGCCAGGGATAGGGATACCAGCGGGCCGAGAAGTGCTCGACGGCGTCCTTCAGGTCCTCGGTGGAGCGGCCCCAGGCGGCGTCGCCGGCGCTCTCCGGCGGATAGACCGATTGGGCCAGCGCGGTCTGGCCGCCGGGCAGGTTGATCCGCGCGGCGTCCCAGACGAAGGCCCGCGAGGCGGAGAAGGCCACATCGCGGGTATGGTCCATGTGGAAGCGCCAGGTCTTGGTGGCGCTGGCCAACGGCTGGGCGGCCGGCGGCACCTCCTCGGGCGTGCGGATCATCACCGTGCGGTCGCTGGCCCGGGCGCGGTCGAGGCGCGCGCGCTGCTCGGGGCTGAGCACCTCCTGCGGATTCGCCAGGGCGCCGGAGCCGGCGACGATCATGTCGGCCGGGACGGTCACCGCGTAGTCGATGTCGCCGTATTCCAGGTAGAACTCGTTGGCCAGGTAGGGGAGCGTGTCCCAGCCGCGCAGGTCGTCATAGACCTGCATGCGCGGATACCACTGGGCGAGGTCGTAGATGTCGCCGCCCTTGCTGGGCCCCCATGCCATCCGGCCCCCGAACAGGCCGGGGATGGTGAACCGGTAGCGGACGTGCAGCTTCAGCTGGCCCCCGTGCGCCAGGGGCTGCGGCAGCAGGACCCGCATGCGGGTGTCGCTGATCAGGTGGTCGGCGTCGACCAGCCGGCCGCCCTGCTCGACCTGCACGGCCTCGATCGCATAGCCGTCGGTGGACATCTGCCGCGGGCGGCCGCCGCCCATGGCTGCACCGCGGCTGTCGGGGCGGTAGATGTTCTGGTCGAGCTGCAGCCAGAGCAGGTCGAGCACGTCGGGACTGTTGTTGGTGTAGGTGATCACCTCTTCGCCGGAGAGCGTCTTGGTCGCCGGATCGAGGTGGGCGTCGATGCGGTAGTCGGCGCGGTTTTGCCAGTAGTCGGGGCCGGGCGTCCCGGCGCCGGTGCGCACCCGGCTCGCCGGGATCGGCAGGGTCAGTGGCGCGAAGGTCTTCAGCGGCTCATAGGGATTGGCCGGGGCGTCGTTGGCGTTGGGCGCCGTCGGCGGGGCGGCCTGCGCCTGGCCCGCCGCCAGCGGCGCTGCGACGAGCGCCGCCACAGCCAGGATCATCAACCCACGCAACGCCATCGCAACCCCCGCACCTCGATCGCGCCATCTGGCGCAGCCGGGCCCTGCGAGGCAAGGCCGAGCTAGAGGCCGAGGCGCGCTGCGGCCTCCTCGCCGATCGCCAGCGATGAGGTGAGGCCCGGGCTCTCGATGCCGAACAGGGCGACCAGGCCCGCGATCCCGTGCACGTCGTGGCCGTCGATCCGGAAGTCCGGCTGCGGCTCGCCGGGGCCGTGCAGCTTGGGCCGGATGCCGGCGTAGTCGGGGCTCAAGGCCCCCTCCGGCAAGCCCGGCCAGAACTTGCGGATGTATTGGGCGAAGGCCTCGGCGGCGGCCGGATCGACGCTGTAGTCCAAGGTGTCCACATAGATCAGATCCGGCCCGAACACCGCCTGGCCGCCCAGGTCGCGGCGGTAGTGGGTGCCGAGCGCCCCGTGGATCGGCGGTGGATAGATCAGGTGCGAGAAAGGCGCCTTTCCCTGCAGGCGGAAGTAGCGGCCCTTGCCGTAGTGGCCGGCGGGAATCTGGTCGGCCGGGAAGCCCTCGATCTTGGCCGCAACAGCCTGCGCCGACAGACCCGGCGCGGTCACCAGGTAGCGGCAGGTAAGCGTCGCCGGCTCCTCGCCCCCGGCCCGCACCTCGAAGCCGCCCCCCTCCAGCGGGACCGCCGCCACGAAGGGCGTGGCGACCACGACGGCCCCGCCAGCGGCTTCGATCTCGCCCCGCAGGGCCAGCATGTAGCCGTGGCTGTCGAAGACACCACTTTGCGGCGACAGCAGCGCCGCCTCGCACTTCAGGTCCGGCTCGAGCTCTAGGGCAGCCGCCCTGGTCAGCCGCGCCATGCCCTCGACGTCGTTGGCCTGAGCCTGGACCAGGATCGCCTCCAGCCGCTCGACCTCATCGGGCGCGGTCGCCACCACCAGCTTGCCGCAGCGGTCGTAGGCGACATGGTGCGCGTCCAGGAAGGCGTAGAGCCGCCGGCGGCCCTGCACGCAGAGCCGCGCCTTCAGCGAGCCGGTGGGATAGTAGAGGCCGCCGTGGACGACCTCGGAATTGCGCGAGGAGACGCCCTGGCCGATGGCCTTTTCCTGTTCGAGCACGGCGACCGTCAGGCCGCGCTGCGCCAGGGCGTAGCCGCTGGCCAGACCCACGGCGCCCGCGCCCACCACCACTGCGTCGAAGTCGAACTCCATCGACCCTGGCTAACGTGGTTGGGCGAGGATGGAAACCTCGCCCCGCGCCGGGCGGCCTGCTAAGCGTCACCGTAAAGACGACTTCGGGGGAACGACCATGAAACCCATCCTCATCGCGGCCGCGGCGGCTCTGGCGCTCGCCGGCCCCGCCCTCGCCCAGCTGCCGATCAAGCCCAGCACGCCCAGCATCCTGTTCTGGAGGGGCGACGATCAGGCGACGGGCTACCGCACCATCGAGCAGATCTACCAGACCCGCACCATCAAGCGCGGGACCAAGGTCCATCCGCTGCCGGTCGCGGCGCAGCAGATCGACCCGACCTTCCAGTACGCCGGCAAGACCTGGACGGTGGACGACTACATGAAGGCCTATCGGGTCTCGGGCCTCTTGGTGCTGAAGGACGGCAAGATCGTCATCGAGCGCTACGGCCTGGGTCGCGGCCCACACGACCGCTGGACCTCCTTCTCCGTCGCCAAGTCGCTGACCTCGACCCTGGTGGGCGCGGCGATCGAGGACGGCAAGATCAAGAGCCTGAACGCGCCCGTCACCGACTACATCCCCGAGCTGAAGGGCTCGGCCTACGAGGGCGTCACCGTCCGCCAGATGCTGAGGATGAGCTCGGGGGTGAAGTGGAACGAGGACTACGCCGATCCCAAGTCCGACGTCGCCCAGGCCGGGTTCAGCTCATCCGAGCCCGGCGTCGACCCAATGGTCGACTACCTGCGCAAGCTGCCCCGCGCCAATCCCCCGGGCGCCAAGTTCAACTACAACACCGGCGAGACCGACCTGGTGGGCATCCTGCTCGCCAATGCGGTGGGAATGCCGATCGCCGACTACGCCTCGGAGAAGATCTGGAAGCCCTATGGCATGGAGCAGGACGCGGTCTGGATGACCGACCTGGCCGGCAAGGAGCGGGGCGGCTGCTGCATCTCCATGACGCTGCGCGACTACGCCCGGGTCGGCCAGTTCATCCTGGACGGCGGCAAGGCGGCGGGGAAACCGGTGGTGCCGGCGACCTGGGTGCGCGACGCCACCAAGGTGGAGATCGACAACGGCTCGCCGGCCCCGGCGGGCTATGGTTACTTCTGGTGGATCAGTTCGCCCGACCGCTACAACGCCGTGGGCATCTTCGGTCAGTCGATCACGACCTACCGCAAGGACCGGCTGATCATCGTCCAGAACGCCGCCTGGCCGACGGCCGTGGGCCGCGAGCTGTCGGCGGCCCGGGAGGCCATGCTGGAGGGCGTGCGGGCGGCGGTGAGGTAACCGCGTTCGCTCCTTGCGTGCGGTCGAGCTTGCGTGCAGGTAGAGGTCCGCTTCGGGGGGAGCGCCATGACCGACATCCTGCAACTGCCGATCTGGGTGACGACTCTTGCCGTCCTGAGCCTGTGCGTCGCGATTTGCGTCGGCGGCCACCTGGCGGTGCGCGCCGCCATTCCGAAGAACCTTCCGCGACAGGAGACCGAGCTCGCCGTCGCCCTGATGGCGGTGATCGCCGCCTTTATCGGCATCATGCTGGCCTTCTCCGCAGTGGAAGTCTGGGAGGGCTTCGGCTCAGCCGAGAAGGCGGTGGCCGACGAAGCGGCCGCCACCGCCGAGCTCTATCGCGACCTATCGGTCTATGGCGACGAGAGCCTGCCGGCCCGCAAGGCGCTGACCACCTACGTCCAGACCGCGGTCGACGACGAGTGGCCGAAGATGGCCGAGGGCGAGCAGAGCCCGAAGACCGCGGCGGCCCTAGTCGAGGTATTCCGCAACCTCGCCGCCATCGAACCGACCTCGCCCCGCCAGACCGTGATCTATACCGAGGCGTTTCAGAGGTTGAACCTGGTGGTCGAGCATCGCCGCGCCCGGCTGCTGACGTCGCGGACGACCCTGCCGCCGCTGTTCTGGCTGGTCGCCCTGCTGGGCTCGGCGATTATCGTCGGCTACACATTTGTCTATCCGGCGACGCCGATGAACCTGTTCCTGATCGCCGGCCTCGCCGTCTCGCTCGGCCTGATCTTCGTCTTCATCCTGGAGGTCGAGCATCCGTTCGCCGGCTCGGTCAGCGTCGAGCCCACGGAGATGCAGGGCCTGCTGCCGCTGTTCGAGAAGCTGAACGCGGCCCCGCCGGCGCTTGCGGCCGTCAAATAGGTCCGCGGACACGCCACCAGAGCACCACCAGGATCGGCGGCAGGAGCAGCTCGATCCACATCAGAACGATGAAGAGCGGATGCGGCGGCCCGATCGCGATGCACGACAGCGCCCGCCCGAGCCCGCCCGCGAAGAACAGCGCGGCGAGCCATGGAACCAGACCCTGTCGCGCCCGCCAGTCCTTGGCGACGAACAGCAGCAGAATCCCGTAGCCGCCCCACATGGCGGCGTAGAACCGCAGCTCGTTGTCCATGGTCGGCGGCCAGGGGCCGCTGTCGGGGCCCCGCCAGCCGGTGAGCGCGGCGAAGAGGTGTTCGAAGAAGCCGGCCGTCGCGGCACCGCCCGCCAGCATGTCGCCGAGCGCGATCCCGACGGCCGAGACACCGAGCATTGCCAGCAGGAGTCTGAGCGTCGTTCGCATCGCGCCGCGACTCTAGCTGCTGCCGCTACGCCGGCAATCGATCAGACCTGACGAAGCCAGTGAGATTAGGCGGGGACGCGCTCGCGGGCCTCCACCTTGTCCCATTGCGTCCAGAGCAGCGCCTCGGCCGCTTTCGCCGGGCCGACGGAGGCGTCCTTGATGTGGCCGAAACCGCGGATCTGCTGCGGGATGGCGGCGATCTGGACGGCGGTGGCCAGGCGCTCCGGCGAGATGCCGGCGACCAGCTTGTCGAGGCCCGTCTCGTAGTCGCGGATCAGGCCGCGCTCCATCTTCCGCTCGGCGGTGTAGCCGAACAGGTCGAGCGGGGTGCCGCGCAGGCCCTTCAATTTGCTGAGCGTCGGGAAGGCCGCGTCGATCATCCAGCCGCCGAAGGCGATCTTCTTCGGTTTACCGTCCGGGCCCTTGGGGGCCAGCAGCGGCGGCGACAGCCAGACCTTGGTCTTGCCGCCCTTGAAGGTGCCGGCGCGGTAGGCGGCGAAACGGCCATCGGTGTAGAGGCGCGCGACCTCGTACTCGTCCTTGTAGGCCATCAGCTTGTAGAGGTTCACCGCCACCGCGCGGGTCAGGACGTCGGAGCCCAGCTGGGTCTCCGCGGCGCGGACTTGCGCGACGCGGTCGAGATAGCGCTTCGCGTAGGCGGCGTTCTGGTAGGCGGTCAGCTCGCTCGCACGTTGGGCGATCAGCTCGTCCAGCGGCGTGGTCTCAGGGGTCGGAACGTCGTCCTCGCGCTTGCCGCGGGCCTCCGGATCGTGCGCCGCCTTGCGGCCCAGCTCGAAGGCCTGGAGGTTGGCTTCGGCGTCCACCCCGTTCAGTCGGATGGCGCGGTAGAGGGCGCGGCTGGAGACCGGCACCACGCCCTTCTGCCAGGCGAAGCCCAGCATGATCATGTTGGAGTAGATGGTGTCGCCGAGGTTGCTCTCGGCGAGCGTATTGGCCGGCAGCTGGTCGTAGGATTTCACCGCGGCCCGGATCCGCCGGGCCTGGGGCTCGGCGTCGAAGCGCACGTCGCGCTCGCTGACGAAATCGGCGGTCGGGGTGAAGTCGGCGTTGCCGACCGCAACCGTGCGGTCGCGGGCGTAGAGCGCCAGCGCATCGGCGCCCGCGGCCACCAGGATATCGCAGGCGATCAGCACATTGGCGCTGGCCGCCGGGATGCGGCCGCCGATGACGGTGTCCTCCGCCTCGCCGATGCGGACGTGGCTGAACACCGCCCCGCCCTTCTGGGCCAGGCCGGTCATGTCGACCACCGAGGCGGCGCGACCGTCCACGTGGGCGGCCATGGCGAGGATCGAGGAGACCGTGGTCACCCCGGTGCCGCCGACCCCGGTGAAGATGATGTTTCGGACGCCGGTGAAGCTCTCGAAGGTCGGCAGCGGCGTGGCGTCGGCGGTCAGGGCCGGCATGGCCTCGCGGTGGGCGTTCTCCGCACCTTCCAGGGTGATGAACGACGGGCAGAAGCCCTCCAGGCAGGTGTAGTCCTGGTTGCAGCTCGACTGGTTGATCTTCCGCTTGCGGCCGAACTCGGTGTTCAGCGGCTCGACAGAGACGCAGTGCGAGGTCTTCGAGCAGTCGCCGCAGCCTTCGCAGACCAGCGGGTTGATCATCACCCGGCGCGGGGCCGCGGCCATCTTGCCGCGCTTGCGGCGGCGGCGCTTCTCGGTGGCGCAGACCTGGTCGTAGAGCAGGACGGTGACGCCCGGCAGCTCGCGCAGCTCGCGCTGCACGGCCATCAGCTCGGAGCGGGGCTTCACCTCGACGCCCGGCGCCAGGTCGGTGGCGCCCTCGTAGCGCTCCGGCTCGGCGGCCACGACGACGATCTTCCTGACGCCCTCGGCGGCGAGCTGGCGGGTGATCTGTGCGGGGGTGAAGCCGCTCTCGGCCGCCTGACCGCCGGTCATCGCCACCGCGTCGTTGAACAGCAGCTTGTAGGTGATGTTCGATCCCATCGCGATCGAGGCGCGGATGGCGAGCGAGCCGGAGTGGTTGTAGGTGCCGTCCCCCAGGTTCACGAACACATGCTTCTCGTCGGTGAACGAGTGCGCGCCGGCCCAGGTCAGGCCCTCGGCGCCCATGTGGCTGGTGAGGTCGGTCGAGGGGTCGTTGAAGCTGGCCATGTAGTGGCAGCCGATGCCGGCCAGCGCACGCGAGCCTTCCGGCAGGCGGGTCGAGGAATTGTGCGGGCAGCCGGAGCAGAAGAACGGCTTGCGCTGCTGGTCCGACGACAGGGTCACCGCGGCCATCGAGGCGGCCGACACCCGGTTCAGGTAGTCGTGCACTCGCTCCATGTGCGGGCCGGGCGGCAGGCGGTCGGCGATGGCGAGGGCGATTTCCGCCACCGACAGCGAGCCCAGCTCGGAGAGCAGCGGATGGCCGTGCTCGTCGGTCTTGCCGATGATCCGTGGCCGGGCGTGGGCCGGCAGGTCGTAGAGCACCGCGCGGGCCTGGGCTTCGACCAGCGAGCGCTTGTGCTCGATCACCATCAGGGTCTCGAGGCCGGCGGCGAAGGCGCGGATGCCGGTGGGCTCCAGCGGCCAGGGCATGCCGACCTTGTAGATCGAGACGCCGAGGTCGGCGGCTTCGAGGGTGCTGATGCCCATGGCCGCGAAGGCCTCGATGACGTCCTTGTAGGCCTGGCCCTGGCAGACGATGCCGAGCCGTGGGCGGTGGGCGTGCAGCATCACCCGGTCGATGCGATTGGCGCGGGCGAAGGCCAGGGCGGCGGGCAGCTTCTGGGTGCGAAGCCGGCGCTCCTTGTCCAGCGGCTGATCCTTCAGCCGGATGCCAAGGCCGCCCGGCGGCATGCGGACGTTGTCCGGGATCTGGATGGCGTGGCGGGCCAGGGACACATCGATCGTGGCGCCGGAATCCATGGTGTCGGCGAGCGCGATCAGCCCGACCCAGAGGCCGGAGAACCGGCTCATGGCGTAGCCCATCAGGCCGTAGTCCAGCACCTCCTGCACGTCGGCCGGCGACAGCACCGGGATCTCGAAGTCCTGGAAAGCGAACTCCGACTGCGAGGGAAGCGTCGAGGACTTGCAGAAGTGGTCGTCGCCGGCCACCGCCAGAACCCCGCCCTTCGGCCAAACGCCGGCGAAGTTGGCGTGCTTGAAGGCGTCGCCGGTGCGATCGACGCCGGGCGCCTTGCCGTACCACATGCCATAGACGCCGTCGTAGCGGGCGCCCGGGAACAGGTTCGCCTGCTGGCTGCCCCAGACCGCGGTGGCCGCCAGATCCTCGTTGAGGCCTTCCTTGAACACCACGCCGGCGTCCTTAAGGAATCTCTCAGCGCGATGGGCCTGCTGGTCGAGGCCGCCCAGCGGCGAACCACGATAGCCGGAGACGAAGCCCGCGGTGTTCAGGCTGGCGGCCGCATCCAGCCGCCGCTGATCCATCAGGACGCGCAGCAGCGCCTGCACGCCCGTGATGAAGACGCGACCCTCCGTGAGGAGAAATTTGTCGTCGAGCGTCACTTCTGTGTGCCGCATCGCAATTTCTTTCCTTTCGGGGCCTTCCCCAGCCTTGGAATGATCATATAAGATCGACGCAATTGCTTGCCAAAAGCGTGCCCCGCGCCTCCGGTTCCGGGGCAAGAACAACGCAGCTTAAGCGCTATCGGAGGAGGAAAACGTGTCGGAGGTCCTGGACTCGGTCGATGCTAAGATCCTCGACCTGATCCAGCACGATGCGGCCCTTTCGGTGGCCGAGATCGCGGATCGGGTCGGATTGTCCTCCAGCCCCTGTTGGCGGCGGATCAAGCGACTGGAAGACGCCGGCATCATCCAGCGGCGGGTGACCATCCTGGACCGCGAACGCCTGGGCCTGGGCTTCGAGGTTTACTGCACGGTAAAGCTGTCGCTGCCGACCAAGGAAAACCTCGACGCCTTCGAGACCGCCATCGGCAAGCTGCCGGAAGTGGTGCAGTGCGCCACGGTCACCGGCTCGGCCGACTACGAACTGCGCATCGTCACTCGCGACATGCATGCCTTTGACGACTTCCTGCGCGACAAGATCCTGTCGCTGGGCCTGGTCTCCAACATCGAGAGCCGCATCGTCATCCGTTCGGTGAAGAACACCACAGCGGCGCCGCTGGGCCTCGTCAGCCCCTATGTAAGCGCGCAAGGCTAGTCACCCTCTCTCTCCAGGTGCGTGGAGACCTCCATGATCGAACTCGTCATCGACCAGCGGCGCCGCGATCTCGGCGGCTTCGAGGTCGGCCGCGTGCTGCCGCACCACGGCGGCAAGATGGTCGGCCCCTTCATCTTCTTCGACCACATGGGCCCGGCCGAGTTCGAGGCCGGCTTCCCGCGCAACGTCGACGTACGGCCGCATCCGCACATCGGCCTGTCGACGCTGTCCTACCTGTTCGAAGGCGGGATGACCCACCGCGACAGCGTGGGGTCGACCCAGGAGATCCGGCCCGGCGAGGTCAACTGGATGACCGCCGGCCGCGGCATCACCCACTCCGAGCGGTTCGAGGCGCTACGCGCCCACGGCGGACGGATGAACGGCATCCAGGCCTGGATCGCCCTGCCGTTGGAGGCCGAGGAGGCCGATCCCAGCTTCGAGCACCACGCCGCGGCGGAGCTGCCGACCTATGAAGGCGGCGGCATGTGGGCCCGGCTGATCGCCGGCGAGGCGTTCGGCGCCAAGTCGCCGGTGAAGGCCTATTCGCCGATGTTCTATGTCCACTGGCGGCTCGACGCGGACGCCACGGCCCAGTTGCCGGCGGAATACCCGGAACGGGCGGCCTATGTGGCGCAAGGCGTTGTCGAGATCGAGGGCCAGCAGCTGCACGAAGGCCAGATGGCGATCTTCGCGCCCGGCCAGCCGGTGCTGATCAAGGCGGTGACGGCGGCCATCGTCATGCTGCTGGGCGGCGAGACCGTCGGCCAGCGGTTCATCGAGTGGAACTTCGTGGCCTCCTCCCAGGCGCGGATCGACCAGGCCAAGGCCGACTGGCGGGCCGGCCGGATGAAGCTGCCCGACGCCGACGACCAAGAGTTCATCCCGCTGCCCGGCGACCCGCCGGGCCCAGACAACCCGATGAGCTAGGGGCGACAGGCGCACGCCCGATCGGCTAGAGAAGCCGGCATGACGGTCAGCGTATTCGATCTCTTCAAGCTGGGGATCGGCCCCTCCAGCTCGCACACCATGGGCCCGATGACGGCCGCCTGCCGGTTCCTGGGCAGGCTTCGCGAGGCCGGGCTGTTGACCCGGACCGCGCGGGTCGAGACCACCCTCTATGCCTCGCTGGCGCTCACCGGCCGCGGCCACGCCACCGACCGGGCGGTGATCCTCGGCCTCTCCGGCTTCGAGCCGAGCAGCCTCGATCCGGACGCCGCCGACCGCACGGTGGCGCAGGTGCGCGAGGCCGGCCGGCTAAGGCTCGGCGGCGACCAGGAGGTCGCCTTCGACGAGGCCCGCGACCTGGTCTGGGAAGGCCGCACCCGCCTGCCGCAGCATCCCAACGCCCTGAAGTTCGAGGCCTTCGACGCCGAAGGGCGGCCGATCGCCGAGCGCACCTACTTCTCGATCGGCGGCGGCTTCGTCCGCGACGAGGACGAGATGGGGCTGAACGCCCCGGCCGAGCCGGGCCCGGCGGTTCCCTACCCCTTCGAGTCCGGCGAGCAGATGCTCGCCGTCACCGGCGAGGCGGGGCTGAGCATCGCCGAGGCCATGCTGGCGAACGAGACCGCGCGGCGGCCCAGGGCCGAGGTGCTGGCCGGCCTCGACGACATCGCGGTCGCCATGTTCGCCTGCATCGAGCGCGGCGTGCGCACCGATGGGGTGCTGCCGGGCGGACTGAAGGTCCAGCGCCGCGCCCGCCAGGTGCTGACCAACCTGATGTGCGACGCCGACCGGCGCATCGCCGATCCGCTGGCCGCCCTCGATTGGGTCAACCTCTGGGCCCTGGCGGTGAACGAGGAGAACGCCGCCGGCGGCCGGGTGGTCACCGCCCCCACTAACGGCGCGGCGGGCCTCTTGCCGGCGGTGCTGCGCTACTACGACCGCTTCCATCAGGGCACGCCGCACGGCCGCCAGACCTTCCTGCTCACCGCCGGCGCCATCGGCTCGCTCTACAAGACCAACGCCTCGATCTCCGGCGCGGAGGTCGGCTGCCAGGGCGAGGTGGGCGTCGCCTGTTCCATGGCCGCCGCAGGCTTCGCGGCCGCGCTCGGCGCGTCCAACGCCCAGATCGAGAACGCCGCCGAGATCGCCATGGAGCACAACCTCGGCCTGACCTGCGACCCGATCGGCGGCCTGGTGCAGATCCCCTGCATCGAGCGCAACGCCATGGGCGCGGTGAAGGCGATCGACGCCTGCCGGCTGGCCATGCTGGGCGACGGCCAGCACTCCGTCAGCCTCGACAAGGTGATCGCCACCATGAAGCGGACCGGCGAGGACATGAGCGCCATCTACAAGGAAACCTCGCTGGGCGGCCTGGCGGTCAACCTGGCGGAATGCTGAGACGGGGAACCAGCCGATGATCGTCGAGATGCGGACCTACACCTTGGCGCTGGGCGCCACCGGCCGCTACTGGAAGACCTACGCCGAGAAGGGCCTGGCGGTTCAGAAGCGCATCCTGGGCCATCTGGTCGGCTACTATTCCGTCGAGGTCGGCGGCCTGAACCAGGTGATCCACCTCTGGGCCTACGACAGCTTCGAGCAGCGCACCGAGCGCCGCGCCCTCCTGTGGGCCGACGAGGAATGGCTGGCCTATGTCCGCGAGATCGGTCCGCTGGTCACCAAGCAGGAGAACCAGATCCTGACGCCCGCGCCGTTCTTCAAGGTCCCCGCGCCCGCCTAGCGAAGAATCCCGTCCGCGCTGTCGGGCCGGCAGGATTTCGTTCGTCCTTCGGGCGACCAGGCGGGATATCCGCCGAGCGATGAGAGGAGATCAGCCGATGCGTATCATGGTGATCGTCAAGGCCAATGCGGACTCCGAAGCCGGCGCCCTGCCGGACGCGGGGATGATCGAGCGGATGGCCGAGTTTAACAACCGACTGATCGAGGCGGGCATGATGCTCGACGGCGCCGGTCTCCAGGCGAGTTCCGCGGGGGCGCGGCTGCGCTTCGGCGAGGGCAAGCCGCTGGTCATCGACGGCCCGTTCGCCGAGACCAAGGAGCTGATCGCCGGCTACTGGGTGATCCAGGCCCGGGACATGGCCGACGCCATCGCCTGGATGAGCCGCGCGCCGTTCGCGGACGGCGAGATCGAGCTTCGCCCCTTCATCGAGCCGGAAGCCTTCGACGGCGTCGCCACGCCGGAAGTGATCGCCCAGGAGCAGGGCTGGCGCGAGGAGCAACTCGCCAAGGCGCCGAAGGCGACCGCCTAGCTCGACGGCCGGAAGGCTCCGGCCTACCGTCGGCTCGACGCCGCCGCCGGCCCGCCCTGCGAGGACTCCGCCATGCTCTACGCCCTGCTCTGCTACAATTCCGAGGACGTGGTCTTCTCCTGGAGCCAGGAGGAGGACGACGCGGTCATGGCGCGCCTGGCCAAGGTGCAGACCGGGTTGCGGGACTCGGGCAAGCTCGGCCCGTCGCTCCGGCTGATGGCCACGACGACGGCAGCCACCCTGCGCAAGTCCGATCCGCCGGTGGTCATCGACGGTCCGTTCGCCGAGACCAAGGAGCAACTGCTGGGCTTCTACGTCGTCGACGTGGAGAACCTCGACGAGGCGCTGGCCATCGCCAAGGACCTGGGCGAGGCCAATCCCGGCGGCTCCTACGAGATCCGTCCCATCCGCCTCTTCTTGCCCGGCGCCCAGTTTGAGCCGCAGGCCAGCAAAGAACACGCATGACCACCGACCTCGCCTGGATCGACGGCGCCCTGACCTCGGCCCGGCCCCAGGCGATCGGCGCCCTGCTGCGCTATTTCCGCGACCTGGAGACCGCCGAGGAAGCGTACCAGGATGCGTGCCTGCGGGCGCTGAAGACCTGGCCGCAGAACGGTCCGCCGCGCGATCCGGCCGCCTGGTTGATCATGGTCGGCCGCAACGCCGCCCTCGACCAGGCGCGCAAGACCAAGCGCCACGACGAGCTGCCGCCGGAAGACCTGCTGTCGGACCTCGACGACGTCGAGACGCCGATGGCCGAGCGGCTCGACACCGCCAACTACCGCGACGACATCCTGCGGCTGCTGTTCATCTGCTGCCACCCGAACCTGCCTGCCACCCAGCAGATCGCGCTGGCGCTCCGGGTCGTCTCGGGCCTGTCGGTGAAGCAGATCGCCCGCGCCTTCCTGGTCGGCGAGGCGGCCATGGAGCAGCGGATCACCCGCGCCAAGCGCCAGGTCGGCAAGTCGGACGTGCCCTTCGAGACGCCCAGCGAGGAGGAGCGCGACGCCCGGCTCGTGGCCGTGATGGCGATGATCTACTTGGTGTTCAACGAGGGCTATTCCACCGCCGCCCAGGACGCCGCCGCGCGCATCCCGCTCTGCGATGAGGCGATCCGGCTGGCCCGGCTGCTGCAGCGGCTGTTCCCGTCCGAACCGGAGGTGATGGGCCTGGCCGCGCTTCTGGTGCTGCAGCATTCGCGCGCTGCCGCCCGGTTCGACGCCGAGGGCAATGTGATCCTGCTGGACGACCAGGACCGCGATCTCTGGAGCCGCGAGCTGATCAACGAGGGGCTGGCCTTGATGGACAAGGCCATGCGCCATAACCAGCCCGGCCCCTATCAGATCCAGGCGGCGATCGCCGCGCTGCACGCCCGCGCCACGACGCCTGCCGACACCGACTGGACCCAGATCGAGCGGCTCTACCTGGCGCTGGAGCGGCTGACGCCCTCGCCGGTGATCACCCTCAACCGCGCCGTCGCGGTGAGCAAGGTGGCGGGGCCGGCCGCGGCGCTGGCGCTGATCGAGCCCCTGGAGGCGCCGCTCAGTGGTTACTTCCACTTCTTCGGCCTGAAGGGCGCCCTGCTGCTTGAGCTCGACCGGCCCGGCGAGGCGCGCACCGCCTTCAACCACGCCATCGCGCTGGCCAACACTGCCGCGGAAGCCGCCCACATCCGCCTGCACCTCGACCGCCTGGTGAAGGACAGCACCCCCGCCGCCACCTGAAACTCCGCGCCGGGAGTCGGACCGGCCAGAGCTCGTTCGTCCTAGCCACAGAGACTTGGAGGAAACCGATGAGCACCGAGACCGAGACCCGCGAAGCGCCCGCCCCGGCCGCCCAGCCGCCGGTGAAGGGCGGCGTGTCGCCCTACCTGACCGTCGACGGCGCCGCCAAGGCGTCGGAATTCTACCAGCGGGCGTTCGACGCCCGGGAAGTGTCGCGGATGGGTACGCCCGACGGCGGCAAGTTCATGCACATCCACCTCTACATCAACGACGGCTCGGTGATGCTGAGCGACCCGTTCCCGGAGCACGGCGCGCCGTGGATCCCGCCGGCCGGCTTCATGCTGACGCTGGAGGTCGACGACGCCGACGCTTGGGCCAACCGCGCGGTCGAGGCCGGCGCTACGGTGGTGAACCCGATCGCCGACATGTTCTGGGGCGCCCGCTGGGGCACGGTCCGCGATCCGTTCGGCGTGGAGTGGGCTTTCAACACGCCGAAGCGCTAAGCTTCGCCCAACACGGGGGGATACGATCATGACGACGAAGACCAGCCTAGTGCTCGGGGCCTTCGCGGCCCTGGCGCTGGCCGGGGCCGCGCTCGCCGCGCCGACGCCCGGCGAACCGGTGGTCGCCGGACCTCCCGGCAAGACCACGGCGCCCGCCGGCGCTTACAGCCTCGACCGCAACCACTCGACGGTGGTCTTCCGCCTGAGCCACCTGGGCTTCTCGCACTACACGGCGCAGTTCGAGACGGTGACCGGCGATCTGGTCTTCGATCCCGCCCACCCGGCGGCCATGACGGTGACGGCGAGCATCGATCCGAAGTCGCTGCGGCTCCCCTTTCCGCCGGCCGGCTTCAAGGACGAGCTGCTCGGCCCCCACTGGCTGGACGCCGGGACCTATCCGGAGATCGCCTTCCGCTCGACCAAGGTGGACATGACCGGCCCCAACACCGCCCGGGTGACCGGCGACTTCACCCTGCACGGCGTGACCCGGCCGGTGGTGCTGGAGACCACCTTCAACGGCGGCTATCCGCCCAACAGCTTCGACAAGGGCGGCCGGATCGGCTTCTCGGCCCACACGGTGATCCGCCGCTCGGACTTCGGGGTGAAGAACGGCATTCCCGCGGCCGGCAGCAACCTGGGCGTCGGCGACCAGGTGGAGGTGACCATCGAGACGGAGTGGGGCGGTAAGCCGGCCGGCTGAAGCCCTAGCTCAGCGCCTTCCGGGTCTGCTCCCAGTACTGGGCGCCGGTGATCAGGGTCACCAGGGCGGCGATCCAGAACAGGCCGTGGGCGGCGAAGGCCACCGGCTCTTGGATGCCCGGATCCTGCGGCAGCCAGCCGAAGGCTCCCCAGGTCGCCACCAGCAGCTCCAGCGCCAGGGCGGTGAGCTGCAGCGTCGTCTTCCACTTGGCGAGCAGGGTGACCGGCAGCTTGATGCCCTTGCCGGCGCCCACTTCGCGCAGCGCGCTGACCGTGAACTCACGGAACAGGATCAGGCCGGCCGGCAGGACGACCATCGGCTGGGGGCCCAGCGACAGCAGGCCCAGCACCGCGCCGCAGACCAGCACCTTGTCGCCGATCGGATCGAGGATTGCGCCCCACACCGAGGTGGCGTTCAGCTTGCGCGCCAGCCAGCCGTCGAAGAAGTCGGTCACCGCGGCGATGACGAAGGCGTAGACCGCCCAGCGCTCCAGGGCGAACTGTTGCGGCGGCTCCAGCCGGTTGGCCAGGCCCGGCACCGAGCCGGAGGCCGCGGCCAGGGCCACGAACATGAACAGCGCCAGCACCAGGCGCATGGAGGTCAGGATGTTCGGCAGGGACTTCATCGATCCTCCAACGGGTGGCGGAGACCTCGCGTTGCCCCCCAAGGCCCAGAAGTTAGCGGCGAAGCCGCGCCGTTGACAGTCGCAGCGGGCCCGTGCGCCATCGCCTGATGACGCGGCTCGGCTTTCCCGGCGACCTGACGACGCGGCCGCCCTGGCCCAAGCGCCGCAGCTTCCCGGTGGTCGGCCGCCGCGGCATGGCGGCCGGCGCGCATCCGCTGATCGTCTCCACGGCGCTGGGCGTGCTGCAGTCCGGTGGCAACGCCGTGGACGCCGCGGTCGCCGCCGGCCTCACCGCCGCGGTGGTGATGCCGGAGATGTGCGGCCTGGGCGGCGACCTGTTCGCCATCGTCCATCCGGGCCCGGGCGCGGAGCCCCTGGCCTTCCTGGGCAGCGGCGCGGCCCCGGCCGCAGCCAGCCTCGCAATGGTGCGGGCCAAGGCCGAGCGCGGCGTCGACGGCGGCGAGCGCATGCCGCTGCGCGGCGGCCTGTCGATCAGCACGCCCGGCATGGTCGCCGGCTACCGCGAGTTGCTGGCCCGGTTCGGAAGCCGCGACTTCGGTCGGCTCGCCGAGCCCGCCATCCGCTACGCCGAGGAGGGCGCGCCGCTCAGCCTGCTGGCCGCCCATGTGCTCAGCCTGTTCCGGCCGGTGCTGGAGAGCCACGCGCCGACCGCCGCGGTCTTCCTGCCGGGCGGTTCGCCGCCGCGCGCCGGCGCCCTCTTGCCGCAGAACGACCTCGCCGCCACCCTCCGCACGCTGGCCCGCGAGGGGCCGGAAGCCTTCTATCGCGGCCCGCTCGCCGTCCGCATCGCCGAGGGCGTCCAGGCGGCCGGCGGCGCGCTCGGCGAGGCGGACCTCGCGGCCCACGCCACCGTCGTCGAGGCGCCGATCGCCACCGCCTACCGCGGCCGCACGGTCCTGCAGACGGGCCTGCCGAGCCAGGGCTTCCTGATGCTGGAGGCGCTGAACATCGTCGAGCCGGTCCCGGCCGAAACCCTCGCCGCGGGCGGCGCCGAGGCTGTGCACCTAATGGCCGAGGCGCTGAAGGCCGCCTACGCCGACCGCCTGGCCTATGCGCGCGATCCGGCGTCCGGGCCGACGCCCCTGGGTCGCCTGCTGTCCAAGGCCTGGGCCGCCGACCGCTTCGCGCGCATCGATCCGCAGCGGGCCTCCGGCGCCCCGGCGCCGGCGCTGCAGGACGGCGACACCACCTACCTCTGCGTCGCCGACGCCGACGGCATGATGGTCTCGCTGATCCAGTCAGTGTCCTCGGCCTTCGGCAGCGGCATCGTGGCCGGCGACACCGGCGTCCTGATGAACAACCGCGCCGGCCGCGGCTTCGAGCTCGATCCGTCGAGCCCCAACCTCTACGCGCCCGGCAAGAAGACCATGCACACCCTGAACTGCTGGCTGATCCTCGACGAGGACGGGACGCCCGCGGTGGTCGGTGGCACACCGGGCGGCGACGGCCAGCCGCAGTGGGGCCTGCAGCTGGTCAGCAGCCTGGTCGACGCCGGCCTCGACGTGCAGCTGGCCTGCGAGGCGCCCCGCTGGCAGGTCTGGCCCGGCACCGACCCGCACGACCGCCCCAACCCCTACCGCCTGCAGATCGAGAGCCGCATCGGCGAGGTGGCGCTGGCCGGCCTCACGGCGCGCGGCCACGTGCTGGAAAGCTGGGGCGCCTGGGGCGGCCTGGGCGCCGCGCAGCTGATCGCCCGCGATCCCGCGACCGGCGTCCTGATGGGCGGCTCCGACCCGCGGGTGGAAGGCCTGGCCCTGGGCTTCTAGCTCTTACGAAAGAAATCGTGGATGCGCTGGGCGAGCGGCTCGGAGACGCCTTCGACCTTGGCCAGGTCGTCCACCGACGCCCGGCTCACGCCGCGGGCCGAGCCGAAGGCGTGCAGCAGGGCGCGCTTGCGCCCCGGGCCGACGCCTTCGATCTCGTCGAGCGGGTTGCGCTTCAGGTCCATGGCGCGCCGGGTGCGATGGGTGCCGATGGCGAAGCGGTGCGCCTCGTCGCGCAGGCGCTGCAGGTAGTAGAGCACAGGACTTTTCGGCTCGAGCATGAAGTAGGGCTTGCCGGGGATGAAGAACCGCTCGAGGCCCGCGTCGCGGTCCGGCCCCTTGGCGACGCCTACCACCGCGATGTCGTCGACGCCCAGGTCGGCCATGACCTCCATCACCGCCGAAATCTGGCCCGCGCCGCCGTCGATCAGCACGAGGTCCGGGCGGATGGCGCCCTCGCCCTCCTCCTCTTCCTTGACCAGGCGCGAGAAGCGGCGGCGCAGCACCTCCTTCATCATCCCGAAGTCGTCGCCCGGGGTGATGTCGGTCCCCTTGATGTTGAACTTCCGGTACTGGCTCTTCTGGAAGCCTTCGGGCCCGGCGACGATCATCCCGCCGACCGCGTTGGTGCCCATGATGTGGCTGTTGTCGTAGACCTCGATCCGCTCCGGCGGGGCCTCCAGCCCGAACGCCTCGCAGACCCCGGCCAGGAGCTTCGACTGGGCCGAGCTCTCGGCCATCTTGCGGCCCAGGGCCTCGCGGGCGTTGGTGAGCGCATGGTCGACGAGCTGGCGCTTCTCGCCGCGCTGCGGCCGGCTGATCTCCACCTTGCGCCCGCCCTTGATGGCGAAGGCCTCGCAGAGCAGTTCGCGCTCGGTGGGCTCGACATTGACCAGCATCAGCTTGGGGATCGGCTTGTCCTCGTAGAACTGGCCGAGGAAGGCGCTCATCACCTCCGCGTCCTCGTCGGACTTGTCCACCCTGGGGAAATAGGCGCGGTTGCCCCAGTTCTGGCCGGCGCGGAAGAAGAACACCTGCACGCAGGCCTGGCCGCCCTCGGCGAACAGGGCGAAGACATCGGCCTCGTCGACCGTCTCCGGATTGACCTGGGTCTCCTGGGCGATGGAGGCCAGGGCGCGGATGCGGTCGCGCAGGCGGGCGGCGCGCTCGAACTCCAGGTCCTCGGCGGCGGCCTCCATCTGCGAACTCATCGAGGCCATCACCGCCCGGCTCTTGCCGCGCAGGAAGGCCTCGGCCTGGTCGACCAGGCCCTGGTAGTCCTCGAGGCTGACCAGGCCGGTGCAGGGCGCCGAGCAGCGGCGGATCTGGTGCAGCATGCAGGGCCGGGTGCGGGTCTCGTAGACGCTGTCGGTGCAGGATCTGAGCAGGAAGGCCTTCTGCAGGGTGTTCAGCGTCCGGTTCACCGCCCAGGCCGAGGCGAAGGGGCCGTAGTAGTCCCCGGGGATCGAATGGGCGCCGCGATGCTTCTTGAGCTGCGCCGCCGGGTGATCGCGGCGGATCAGGATCTCCGGGAAGGACTTGTCGTCGCGCAGCAGGACGTTGAACCGCGGCTTTTGCTGCTTGATCAGGTTGATCTCGAGCAGCAAGGCGTCGGTCTCGGTGCGGGTGGTGACGAACTCCATGGAGCGCGTCAGGTCGACCATGTGGGCGATGCGCTGGGTATGGAAGCGCCCCTGCGCATACTGGATCACCCGCTTCTTCAGCGAGCGCGCCTTGCCGACGTAGAGCACCTCGCCCTCGTCGCCGATCATGCGGTAGACGCCGGGCTTGTCCGGGAGGCGCTTGACCTCGTCCTTGATGAGCGCGGCGCCCTTCAACGGCGCGGGGGTGTCGAGCATCGGCTCAATATAGGCTGCCGGCCGCTGACTCGCGACGGCTTCAGGGCTGCGCCAGGAACGCGTCCAGGTCGTCGGCGAAGGCCTGCGGCTGGTCGAGCATGATGAAGTGCTTGGAGTTGGCGACGAGCTTGAGCTTGACGCTCGGCGCGGCGGCGTAGAGCGGCGGATAGACCCTCTCCGTCGCCCCGGCCGGCGCGCCGTTCGGCGCGTTGTCCGGATAGAGCAGGACGATCGGCGTGCGGATCGTGGAAAGCCCGGGACGCAGGTCCAGCGTCAGGTCGTCGTAGTAGGCGCGGGCGACCACCGACGGATCGCTCGAGACGCCCCAGCCCAGGCCCATCTTCTGGTCGGCCTCGCTGGTGATCATCCCCTTGATGACCGGCTGCAGGTTGGCCGCGTAGGCGGGGCCGCCCTTGGCCATCATGTCACGCACCTGGGCGGCCATCGGCTTGATGGTTTCGGCCGTGACGGCGGGGCCCTGCAGGGCGCCGAAGAACGGCAGGGCGTCGACCACCATCGCCTTCTTCAGGTGCTCGGGATGATGCTCCGCCAGATAGAGCGCCATGGTGCCGCCGAGCGAGTGGCCGACCACCGTCGCAGGGGCCAGCCGTTCGCTCACGAGATAGGCGTCGATCGCCTCGGCCGTGGGAATGAGGATGTCGCCGCTGGCGTTGGCCCGCGCCGGCTCGCCGGAGAAGCCCGCCACTTGGATCAGGTGCAGCCGGTAGCGGCCGCGCAGCCGCTCGGCGGTGGCCTTCCAGGTCGCCCGCGACGAGGCGAGGCCGGGGATGAACACCACGTCCGGCCCCCTGCCGACGATCTCGTCCGAGAACCGGTCGCGGACCACCAGCCGGGAGTCGGCGAACAGCCGGTTCGGGTCGGCGGCAGGCTGTGTCTGGGCTTGGGCCTGGGCGGCCGACCCGAGGGCCAGGAGGGCGAGCGCGCCGAGCGCGCTGCGGCGGAGGAGGTCGAGCATCGGAAACGTCCCCTTGATCTTCAGGCCGGAGGATTG
Organism: Phenylobacterium sp.; assembly: GCA_004799545.1. GTDB lineage: Bacteria > Pseudomonadota > Alphaproteobacteria > Caulobacterales > Caulobacteraceae > Phenylobacterium. The sequence goes on along the minus strand of SSMU01000004.1, from coordinate 99,869 downwards.
ACCAAAGCGGCCATGGCGTCGAGGTAGCGAATGAAGGCGGCGCGGCCGGTCTTGGTCAGGCTCACCCGGGTCAGCGGCTTCTTGCCGACGAAGCTCTTGTCGATGGCGACGTAGCCGGCGTCCTCCAGCTTGCGCAGATGGACGGAGAGGTTGCCATCGGTGGCCTGCAGCTTGGCCTTCAGGGCGGTGAAGTCCGCGGTCCCGGCGCCCGAGAGGTAGGCCATGATCCCGAGCCGCAAGCGGCCGTGGATGACTTCGTCGATGCCGTTGATGTCGAAATCGTCGGGCATGTCAGGCCGCCTTGCGCGCCTTGCGCATCAGGATGTGGCCGGGCAAGGCCAGCAGGCCCACGAGGCTGACCGCATAGACCAGGAACATGATCTGCGGCTGGGTCGCGAACCAGGCGAGCACGCCCGCCAGGGCGAACGAGCCGAAGGCGAAGGGGTAGAGCCAGCGCTCGCGGGTGATCGTCGCGCCGACCATCCAGCAACCGCCGTAGATCGACAGCACGATCGGTCCCAGCGCGGCCATGATCCACCAGGCGTTGGCCCGCGCGCCGATGATCATCAGGCTGACGACCAGGCTGAAGATCGCCCAGCCGGCGCCGACCCAGGTCACGCCCGCCGCACGGGTCGCGCCGCCCTTGGCCGGCTGGGTTCGCTTGATGAGCCACAGGCAGACCAGGAAGACCGCGGTCGCGCCGAACCAGATGGCCGGGAACACCAGCCCGCTGGTGATCGTGCTGTTGGTCAGGACCAGCGTGGAGGCGAGGCTCGCCGCCGCGAAGATCAGGCCCGCGGCGACCAGGATCGATCCGCCGCTAATCGGCCCCTCCCGCCCGGCCTCAGCCAGGCTCTTCATGAAGGCGATGTCGTCGCGCAGGGCGTGGTTGTGGTCGGTCATGACGGCCGCTCCGTTCGTTGCAGAGCCCGGTTCTACGAAAAGAACTTTGTGATGTAAAGTTCTTTTCGGGATTCCGCCGCGTTGGCCGTCGCGCACCGTTCAGAGCCGCGCCGTGCCCGCGGCGATCTTGTCGTGCGTCGCCTTGGTGAGCTTCACGTAGCCGCGCTTGGGATCGTGGAAATAGAGCGGCCCCTTGATCTTGGCCGGATCGTAGCCGTCGGCGATCAGGTCCATCTTGCGCAGCTTGAAGGTGCCGGTGGTGTCCATGGCCGGCAGGATGCGCACGAACAGCGGCTGGGCGTAGCTGGGCAGGTCCTGCGCCACCTGGGCGCCAAAGGCCTTGATGTCGAACTTCGGCCCGACGACCAGGGCGGCCATGCCGGCCCGGCCCTCCGCGCCCTCCACCGCCACGCCATAGACGTTGGCCTCCTGCACGCCGGGCGTCGCCTGCAGCCGCTCGGCCACCTCGTTGGTGGAGACGTTCTCGCCCTTCCAGCGGAAGGTGTCGCCGATCCGGTCGACGAAATAGAGGTAGCCGTCGGCGTCGGACTTCATCAGGTCGCCGGTGGCGAACCAGGCGTCGCCCTTCTCGAAGACGTCGTGCAGCACCTTCTTCTCGCTGGCCGCCTTGTCGACGTAGCCGGAGTACTCCGCCCGGGCGTCGGAGCCGATCTTGCCGATGCATTCGCCGATCTGGCCTGGCCCCGCCTCGATGCAGAAGCCGTTCAGCCCCCGCACCGGCTGCTCGGTCTCCACGTCGAACTGCACCAGCCGGATATTGAAGCGGCTGCGCAGCCACCGGGGCGCCCGGCCGATCGCTCCCTCCTGGCCGTCGAAGTTGAACATCGAGACGTTCCCCTCCGTCGCCCCGTAGAACTCCAGGATCTCCGGGATGCGGAAGCGCTCTTTCATCACCGGCCAGATGTCGGGCCGCAGGCCGTTGCCGAACGCCAGCCGGATCTTGTGCTTGATCTCGTCCTCGCTGGCCGGCTGGTTCACCAGGTAGCGGCAGAGCTCGCCGATGTAGACGAACATGGTGCAGCCTTCCTCGCGCACGTCCGTCCAGAAGTGGCTGGCCGAGAACTTCTTCTTCAGCACCACCGAACCGCCGTTCAGCAGGGCCGCGCCCATGGCGCAGAGCCCGCCGGTGGCGTGGTAGAGCGGCAGGGCCACATAGATGCGGTCGAAGGGCCGGGCGCCCGTCGCCCCGGCGAAGCCGCGCATGTAGAGCTGCGCCCGCACGTGGGTGATCCGCGCCGCCTTCGGCAGGCCAGTGGTGCCCGAGGTGAAGATCAGGAGCGCGGTGTCGCGGGCCCGCAGGTCCTCGCGCACCACCCGGTCCGGCGGCAGCTGACTGCAGCTCTTCAGGGCCTGGGTGAGGTCGCGCTGGCCGCTGGTCGCCGGGCCAAGCACCCACTGCTGCGGCGGCTTCTCGATCAGCGTCTTAGCCGCCTCGAAGACCGGCGAGGTCTCGGGATCGACGATCACGTGGGTGGCGCCGGAGATGTTCAGGCAGTGGGCCAGCGGCAGGCCGGCCAGCTGGTTGTTGATCAGGGCGGTGACCACCCCGATCTTCGACAGGCCGTACCAGATGCAGAAGTATTCCAGCCGGTTGGGCATGAACAGCGCCACCGTCTGGCCGCGCCTGAGGTTCAGCCCCTTGCCCCAGTGGGCGAAGCGGTTGGCGACGCCGTCCATCTCGCCATAGGTGACGGTGCGGCCCTCGAAGGTCAGGGCGGGCCGGTCGCGCCAGCGCTCGACGGCGGCCTGCAGGTCGTCGCAGGCGAGGTTCGCGGAATCGGGCGCGATCGACTTCACGCGGGCGAGCGTGCGGTTCAGGCCGCGCAGGAAGCGCCACTCCCGCTGGAGCTTGGCCCTCAGGCTCATCCGATTCTCCGACTTGGGAGCCAAGCTTGAGGGCGCGTCTCCGCGGCGGTCAAGCAGACCCTTCAGAGCCGTTGGTCACACGCGTGAAAATCCACCTGAGGCGCCTCAGGAGAAGCGCTCCCACGCCGATTGCCGCGACACCCCCAGCTGCTCGGCGATCGCCGCCCAGCTGACCTCCCGGCCGCGCAGGGTGTCCACCAGAGATTGCAGGAAATCGCGGTTGGCGTCGCTGGCCAGGGCGACCGAGCCCACCATTTCCACGAGCTCCTCCGTCGGCTGCTCAAGGGGCGCGAAGCCGGCATAAAGCGGCAGGGGCCGGCCCGAGATGATGTTGTCGCAGAGGCTGACGCATGCGTTGCAGATGAACACCCCGCGCGGTCCGGCGATCAACTTTTCCACCTTGTGCTGCGACGTCCCGCAGAAGGAGCAATGCAGGGTCTTCGGCAGCGGTTTGCCGATCGCGCGCTCGGTCTTGCGCCGCGCCCTGGCTTCGCCTCGCGAGCGTTTTGGCGTGGGTTCCGTCATCGCCATCTCCAGATGTCAGGAAAATCCTGACTGTCAGGTACAACCTGACGGATCCATCGTCAAGGCTTCCCTGACACCAGAGAGGGAACGTCGAATCTCCAACCAAGCTTTGCCTTGAAATAGACAACTCAATTCCAATTCAAAATGGTCGCATCGTATTGATCGAATAATGGCCTTTATTCTCAAAGGTAAGGCGGGATTTCTACTCGATCTTGCATGCGATACAGCCAAGCTTATCTGGATCTGGTTCGGAACCTCGCCCTCACCCTTCTCGTTTGACCCCGGCGACACTATTCCAGGAGGGACACAACAATGTCCGTTAACTACACCCGGACCGATGGCGAAACGCCGGAGTCCGATGCCAACACCTTCGCCCCGACCCCGATCTGGGACCGCGGCCGCAAGCGCCGTGGCGTGCGGGCCGCCGTGATCCCGGCCGAAAGCCGGGTCATCGACGAGCCCTCGACCGAAGCCACCGCTGTCGGCGGCCTGGCCGGCGGGACGGTGCTGAACAACGATCTCAACCGCGAACCGGTGATGACCGAGGAAGCGCCCTTCGTGGCGCCGGCCAACCGCACGGTCGTGCGGAGCCGTTCGATCGCGCCGGCCGCGGTCGGCGTGGGCCTGGTGGCGCTCGCCGCCCTGGCCGCCGCCGGCTGGTACGCCACCCGTCCGAGCGACACCACCCTGACGCCGGGCGGCCCGGCCGCCACCACGGTCGCCACCACCCAGACCTCGAACTCGACGCAGTTGGCGGCCAACAACACACCGTCCGCCGACGCGGCGGCCCCGGCCTCCACGACCACCACCACGCGGCATACCAGCGTCTCGACGGCGCGGACTTCCGAGCCCGTCGTCACCCGCAGAACCACCGTGGCGCGCACGACGCGCACCGCTTCTCCTGAGGCGTCGGTGACGTCCTCGAGCGCCACCTCGGCCGGTGTGAACACCGCCGTGACGGCGCCGGCGACCATCGTCGCCCCGGCGACCTCGGTCGGCGCGGTTCCCTCGACGCCCGTGACCGCGGCGGCGCCGCCGGCCGAGACGACTCCGATGCCCCCGCCGGTGACCGCGGCGCCGGCCCCTGATGTCGCAGCGCCGGGCGCGACCACCACCACACCGCCCCAGTAACCCATTCCAACTGGGACGAAAGGCAAGGGCGGCTTCTGCGGAAGCCGCCCTTTTTCTGTGTGCTCCGCCCAATGCGCGCCCGTGTCGCATCGCGGCCGGGGGGCCCCTTCGGCTATCTCCAGACCTGCTGCATTCGTTCAGGAATCAGCTGCGGGGGACCGGTCGACCATGGTCAGCAAGAAGAATCTCGCCGAGTGGGGATCGGCCGGGATGGTGTTCATCTCGGGCGGCATGGCGGGACACTACGCGTCCCTGGGCATGGGCCCGGTGCAATGGGTGGGCGCCCTGGTCGCGGTGCTGGCCTCGGTGACCGTGGCTGTCACGGTCCGGATCTGGCCGACTCCGGTGAAAGCCAAGTCGACCGCCCGGGACTGATCTGCGCGCCCTAGTCCGGATGGATGTCGACACCCATCGCGCTCAGCAAGATGTGCTGCTGGCCGGCGGTGATCTTCATTCCAACGAAGCTCCCCAGGCCGTTCAGGTCCAGGCCCGATAGCTCGGCGCCGCGCAGGTCAGCGCCGGCCAGCTTCGCGCCGGCGGTCAGCGCCTGGAAGAAATCCCCACCGTTCAGGTCGGCCTGCTCGAAGTCGGCGCCCGTCAGGTCCGCCTCGCGGAATGAGCAGTCGGTGAGCTCGCAGCCGGCCAGCCGCGCGTCGGACAAATCCGCCAGTTCCAGGTTGCAGTCGTGGAACCGCGCTGTGGCGCGGGCCTGCTTGCCGAAGACCCGGCTGAAATCGGCGCGATGGAAACGCGAGCCCCGCAAGTTGCAGTCGTCGAACGCGACGGCCCAGAGGCTGGACCTGTCGATGTCGGCGAACGACAGGTCGCAATCGTGGAACCGGGCCTGGTCCAGCTGCGAGAAGGCCAGGGCCACGCCCGAATGGCTGTCCGGATCGGCGAAGCTGCAGTTCTGGAACACCGCCTCGCGCAAGTCGGCGTGGGCGAAGCGGCAGCGCACGAACCGGCAGTTGGTGAACTTCGCGCCCTGCAGGATCACCGCCGAAAGCTGGCCGTCGACCAGCTGGCAGTCGGTGAGCGCAAGGTCGGTGAGGTCGCGCTCGGCCCACTCGACGCCCGACAGGTCGAGGCTGGCGTAGGCGCCGCCTGCCTCCAGCTCGACAGCTCCGGACATTACTCCGCCATCACTCGGCCGGGGCGAGCGGCACCAGGATCTCGCCGCCGCTGTCGCGGAACTTCCTGGCCATCTCGTCGAGCCCCGAAGCCACCTCGTTCTGGCCGCGGGCGGCCTCGCGGATGTCCTGGCTGATCTTCATCGAGCAGAACTTCGGGCCGCACATCGAGCAGAAGTGCGCGGTCTTCATCGCCTCCTTCGGGAGGGTTTCGTCGTGGAAGGTCCGCGCGGTCTCCGGATCGAGGCCGAGGTTGAACTGGTCCTCCCAGCGGAACTCGAAACGGGCGCGGCTGAGCGCGTCGTCCCAGGTCCGCGCGGTGGGATGGCCCTTGGCGAGGTCGGCGGCGTGGGCGGCGATCTTGTAGGCGATCACCCCCTGCTTGACGTCGTCGCGGTCCGGCAGGCCCAGGTGCTCCTTGGGCGTCACGTAGCAGAGCATGGCGGTGCCGAACCAGCCGATCATCGCCGCCCCGATCGCCGAGGTGATGTGGTCGTAGCCGGGCGCCACGTCGGTGGTCAGCGGGCCGAGCGTATAGAATGGCGCCTCGTGGCAGTGCTTCAGCTGCTCGTCCATGTTGGCCTTGATCTTGTGCATCGGCACGTGGCCGGGGCCCTCGATCATCACCTGCACGCCGTGCTTCCAGGCGACCTTGGTGAGCTCGCCCAGGGTCCGGAGCTCGGAGAACTGCGCCTCGTCGTTGGCGTCGGCGATGCAGCCGGGCCGCAGGCCGTCGCCCAGCGAGAACGAGACGTCGTAGGCCCGCATAATCTCGCAGATGTCCTCGAACCGCTCGTAGAGGAAGTTCTCGCGGTGGTGCGACAGGCACCACTTGGCCATGATCGAGCCGCCGCGGGAGACGATGCCGGTGGTCCGCTTGGCGGTCAGCGGGATGAACGGGAGTCTCACGCCCGCGTGGATGGTGAAATAGTCCACGCCCTGCTCGGCCTGCTCGATCAGGGTGTCGCGGAACACCTCCCAATTGAGGTCCTCGGCGACGCCGTTCACCTTCTCCAGAGCCTGGTAGATCGGCACCGTGCCGATCGGCACGGGGGCGTTGCGCACGATCCAGTCGCGGATGTTGTGGATGTTGCGGCCGGTGGAGAGGTCCATGACCGTGTCGGCGCCCCAGCGGATCGCCCAGACCATCTTGTCGACCTCGTCGGCGATGGTGGAGAGCACCGCCGAATTGCCGATGTTGGCGTTGATCTTGACCAGGAAGTTCCGGCCGATCGCCATCGGCTCCAGCTCGGTGTGGTTGATGTTGGCCGGGATGATGGCGCGGCCGCGGGCGACCTCGTCGCGCACGAACTCCGGGGTGCAGAAATCCGGGATCTCGGCGCCGAAGCCCTCACCGTCGCGGATCGCCGGATCGCCGTCCTGGCGGCGCAGGTTCTCGCGGATGGCGACGTATTCCATCTCCGGGGTGATCAGCCCCCGTCGGGCGTAGTCCAGCTGGGTGACCGCGGCGCCCGCCTTGGCCCGGTAGACGCGGCGCGGGGCTGTGAATTGCGGGGCGAGGCCGGCGCCGGTCGCGAATCCGTTGTCCTCCGGCTTCACGTCGCGCGGGGTCTCCACGATCTCCACGTCGCCCCGGGACACCACCCAGGGCTCGCGGGTCTTCGACAAGCCCTTCTCGATGTCGATCACGGCGGAGGGTTCGGTATAGGGGCCGGAGGGATCGTAGAGGGTCAGCGCGGGCTCGCCGGCGCTCGGGTGCACGGCCACCTCGCGGAACGGCACGCGGATGTCAGGCCACAGCACGCCGGGCTGGTAGACCTTCCGCGATCCGGGGCGTTCCCCGGTTGGGATGGCGGCGGGGTCCAGCTTGCCGGTGGGCTTGTTCATGGCGACGCTCCAAGCGGAGGGGCCATGCCGACAAAGACCGGGGGCGTCAGGTGAGGAGCGATCCTTCCCTTCGCCGGCATGACCCGGATCAGGTTCGACGGGTCGCGGGCTCACCCGCCTCTCAACCGCTTGCGCAGCTCCCCGAGGAAGCCGGACGCTACGCCTCCCGTCCGACCGGCGCCACCGCAAAAGCTGCGGTCCCAAGAGGCTTCGGCGTGCTAGCGTCAACCCGATGGGACATCTCAAGACCCCTCCAGGAGGAACGCCGATGAAGCTCGCCCTCGCAACCCTGGCCCTGGCCCTGTCGGTAACGGCGTTCAGCGCCCAGGCCGCCGACTGCTTCCGCACCGGCCAGATTCGCAACCACACGATCGTCGACAGGTCGACGGCGCTGATCAACGTCGACGGACGGGACGTCTACCGGATCGGCGTCAGCGGCTCCTGCTTCGCGGGCGCCACCTCCAGCGACCCCTTGGTCATCCGCAATCCGCCCGGCTCGACGACCGTCTGCAAACCGATCGACCTGGACCTCGGCGTGAAGGTCGCTGGCGGCCCGACGAACCGCTGCATCGTCAACAGCATCACCAAGCTGACCCCGGCCGAGGTCGCCGCCCTGCCGAGGAAGCTGAGGCCGTAAAGTCTGGCTGACGCCCCCGCTGAAATGCTAGGGCGAGGCCATGAACCTCGCCCGCTTCACTCCCGTCCGCTTCGCCCACCTGCCGACCCCGCTCGAGCCGATGATCCGGCTCACGGAGGCGCTCTCCAATGGCCTGGGCGGCGGCCCCGAGCTGTGGGTCAAGCGCGACGACTGCACGGGCCTGGCTGGCGGCGGCAACAAGACCCGCAAGCTCGAGTACCTGCTGGGCGACGCGCTCGCCAACGACGCCGACACCCTGGTCACCCAGGGCGCGGTGCAGTCCAACCATGTGCGCCAAACCGCGGCGGCGGCCGCCAGGTTCGGCCTCGCCTGCGAGATCATCCTGGAGCACCGCACGGGCTCCCAGGCGATCGACTACAATCGCTCCGGCAACGTGCTGCTCGACGAACTGCTAGGCGCCAAGCTGCGGGTCGTGCCCGCCGGGACCGACATGAACCAGGCGCTGGCCGAGGTGGCCGCGGAGGTCGCCGAGCGCGGCGGCCGGCCCTATGTGATCCCCGGCGGCGGCTCCAACATCATCGGCGCCCTCGGCTATGTGGAATGCGCCTTCGAACTGGTCGCCCAGGCCAATGAGGCGGGCCTCGAGATCGACCGCATCGTCACCGCCACCGGCAGCGCCGGCACCCACGCCGGCCTGGTCGCGGGCCTGGCGGTGATGGGGGCCGACATCCCCGTCCTCGGCATCGGCGTTCGCGCGCCCAAGGACGTGCAGGAGGCCAATGTCTTCAAGCTGGCGCAGGACACCGCCGAGCTGCTGGGCCACCGCGACCGGGTCAGCCGCGAGATGGTGGTCGCCGATTGCGACTTTGTCGGCGCCGGCTACGGCCTGATCGACGATTCGGTGGTCGACGCCCTGAAGCTCGCCGCCCGCACCGAGGGCCTGCTGTTCGACCCGGTCTATACCGGCAAGGCGCTGAAGGGACTAATCGCGCTCGCCCAGATCGGCCGCTTCGACGGCGAGACCGTGGTCTTCCTGCACACCGGCGGCGCCCAGGGCCTGTCCGGCTACCAGTCGGAGATGGAAGGCAAGCTCGCATGAGCACGCCCCTGACGCTCGGCGTGCTCGGCGGCATGGGACCGGCCGCGACGCTGGATTTCCTGCAGAAGCTGCAGGCCTACACCCCGGCCAAGGCGGACCAGGACCACCTGCGCGTGTTGGTCGACATCAATCCGCGGGTGCCGGACCGCAACACCTCGGGCTCGCTGGCCGGGCCGGTGCTGGCGGAGATGGCGGGCGCCCTGCGTGGCGCCGGCGCCGACGTCCTGGCCATGCCTTGCAACACCGCCCACGCCGACGCCAGCCTGATCCAGCGGGCCTCCGGCCTGCCGCTGATCGACCTGATCGAGGCCGGCGCCAGCGCCGCGGCTGCCACCGGCGCGCGACGCGCGGGCGTGCTCGGCACCAAGGGCGCGTTGAAGCTCTATCGCGAATACCTGGCCGCTCACGCCATGGGGTTGATCCCCCTCTCGGCGGCGAGCCAGGAGACCTTCATGACCCTGCTCTACCGCATCAAGGCCGGCGACCTCGGACCGGAGGTGCGGCAAGGCATGGCGGCGCTGGCCAAGGAGCTGATCGCGGAGGGCGCGGAGGCGGTGATCGCCGGCTGCACCGAGGCGCCCCTGGTGCTCGGCCCGGCCGACATCAGGGTCGAATTCATCGACCCTGCCGACCAGCTGGCCCGCCGCTGCGTGGCGGTCTGCCTGGGGATGGAGCCGGTCCCCGCCCTGCCGGGCTGACCCCGGCCGGCCTCAGTCCGGCGCGCCGGCCACGTCGAGCACCCGCTGGTTGGAGGCCGCCAGGGCGGCGTCGGGGATGTCGGCCAACTGGCTCGCGTCGATCTGCGGATAGGGCGGGCCGCTCGCCGGATCCGGCGCGGGAATGCGTGGCGGATTGCGTTGCGCCTGCAGGTCGGCGATCGACTGCTGGACCCGCAGCTGGGCGTCGAGCGCGTTCAGCTGGCCGTCCTGCTGGATCGCCCGTTGGCGCGCCTCTTCCTGCTGCACGAGCAGGGCGTTGTACTGCCAGCTGGCGATCGGCGGTGTGATCGCGACCGGCGGGAGCGGGGCCCGCTGCGCGATGGCGGGGCTTGCAAACAGGGCGGCGGTCAGGACGAGGAGAGCGCGCATGGAAAGCCTCTCAGGCACCCCCTGAAGATGGGACCTCCGGCGGGCGTCCGCTACTCCCGACGGGCGACGTGGAAACGCGTCAACTGCTGCTTCGGCGGGTCCCACTCCGGGCTCAGCTCGACGGCCTTCTGGTAGTCGAAGTAGGCCGACTTCACGTCATCCAGGCCCTCATAGGCCAGCGCCCGGTTGTAGTAGGCCTTGGCCGGCTCCTCGATCCCCAGGCCGATGCCCTTGTTCAGGTCGACCAGGCCGTCGGCGTAGCGGTGCTGCCCCACCAGGGCCGCGCCGCGGTTCACGTAGATCTCGCCGAGCTTGGGCTCGAAGCGCACCGCCTGATCGAAGTCCTGCATGGCGGTGGCCATCTCGCCGCGCCGCATGCGCATGATCCCGCGGTTGACGAAGGTGCCGGCCTTGTCGCGCGGGCTTAGCATCTCCTCGCTCAGCGCCTGGCTGCAGCCGGCCTCGTCGCGGATGTTGGAAGATCCGGCCATCGCCGCCTTGGAGCAGGCCTCGGCTAGGCCGCCGCCGATCACCGTCACCGAGGCGCGCGCCGGCGTGGCCCCTGCCAGGAGCGTCACAGCCGCCACGGCCGCCAGGCCTCCGATCACCCGGTTCATCGCGATCTCCCTCCAAAGGGAAGCCGGCGCGGCCTCGCCGCATACCGGCGTTCTGCGCCTAGACTCCTCCCCCGGGATCGGGCTGTCAACGCACAGCTTACGCAACGGCAAGGGCGCGGTGCGGCGCCAGGGTCGTGCTGGACCAGCACCAAGCGGCCGCCGCGGGCGCCTCGTGCCGGCCGCCCTCGTTGGAGAACGCTGGTATGTCGCGCGCTCGCATGCGGGACACATCGCCAATGGCAAGACCTACTCTGCGGCCTACAATTGCGGCGCTGCCACTCCAACGGCGGCGGCGAGGCGGGAGAAGGAGTCCACCAAGCCATGGGCCGCACGACCGCCGGACGCCAGGAGCCGCAGCTGAGCCGCGACGACTATCTGGCCATCGGCGGCTTCCGCCAGGCGCTGCGCCGGTTCCTGGCGTTCAGCGAGGCCGGCGCCCGCGCCCAGGGCCTCACCGCCCAACAGCACCAGGCCCTGCTGGCGATCCGCGTGCACCAGGGGCCGGAGCCGATCAGCGTCGGCGAGCTCGCCCAGGCCCTGTTGATCAAGAACCACAGCGCCGTCGGCCTGGTGTCGCGTCTGCAGGATCGCGGCCTGGTGCTGCGCCAGGTGTCGTCCGGCGATCGCCGCCGGGTGCTGCTGACCCTCACGCCGGACGCCGAGGCCATCCTGGCGGCCATCACCCGCGCCAACCTGCTGGAGCTGAAGAGCAGCGCCAAGGCGTTCCGCAACCTGCTCACCGCGCTCCAGAGGCTCGACGAGCGCGCGTCCACCCCGCCGCCCTGAGTTGTCGAATGGCCCGTCCCGGTCCACGGTGCCGGCGACCGCCGGGCGATCCCGGCTGCGGGGTGGAGGAACGCGCATGAGCGCAGCCAATCGGATCGACGCGCCGGACCATGTGGCGCGCATGGCGGCGGTGCTGCGGAGCCAGAAGGCGGCCAACATCGCCGAGGGCGCGCCGAGCGCCGAGCTGCGGATCGACAGGCTCAGCCGCTGCATCGGCCTCCTGATCAAGTACGAGCAGGAGATCATCCGCGCGCTGAACAGCGACTTCGGCAATCGCGCCGCCGAGGTCAGCGGCGTCACCGACATCGCCGGCTCGATCGGCCCGCTGAAGCACGCCAAGACCCATCTCAAAGCCTGGATGAAGCCGGAGAAGCGCAAGACCACGCCGGCCCTGCTGGGCTTCCTGGGCGCCAAGGCCGAGGTCCGCTACCAGCCCAAGGGCGTGGTCGGCGTGATCAGCCCCTGGAACTTCCCGGTCAACCTGACCTTCACGCCGCTGGCGGGCGTGCTCGCCGCCGGCAACCGCGCGATGATCAAGCCCTCGGAATATACCCCCGCCACCTCCGAGCTGATGGCCAGGATGTTCGCGGAAACCTTCTCGGACGACGAGATCGCGGTGTTCCCCGGCGGCCCCGAGGTCGGCCAGGCCTTCGCGGAACTGGCCTTCGACCACCTGATCTTCACCGGCGCCACAGCCATCGCCCGCCACGTCATGAAGGCGGCCGCCCAGAACCTCGTGCCCCTGACGCTGGAGCTCGGCGGCAAGAGCCCGGTGATCCTCGGCCGCTCCGCCGACTACGCCACCTCGGCCGCCCGCATCATGGCCGGAAAGACGCTGAACGCCGGCCAGATCTGCCTGGCCCCCGACTACGTCCTGGCCCCGGCCGACAAGCTCTCGACCTTCGTCAGCGAGGCAAAATCCGCGGTGGGCGCGATGTTCCCGACCATCAAGGACAACCCCGACTACACCGCGGTGATCGCCGAGCGGCACTTCGAGCGCATCAAGGGCTATGTGGACGACGCCCGGGCCAAGGGCGCCGAGATCATCGAGATCAATCCGGCCGACGAGGACTTCAGCCAGCAGGAGCATCGCAAGATCCCGCCCACCCTGATCATCAATCCCACCGACGAGATGAAGGTCATGCAGGAGGAGATCTTCGGTCCCGTGCTGCCCGTGGTGACCTACAAGACCATGGACGAGGCCATCGCCTATGTGAACGGCCACGACCGGCCGCTCGGGCTCTACTATTTCGGCCAGGATGACGCCGAGCAGGAGCAGGTGCTGTCGCGCACCACCTCAGGCGGGGTGACCGTCAACGACGTGGTCTTCCACGTGGCCCAGGAAGAGCTGCCGTTCGGCGGCGTCGGACCCTCGGGCATGGGCAGCTACCACGGCCAGGACGGCTTCAAGGAGTTCAGCCACAAGAAGGCGATCTACAAGCAGCTGAAGACCGACCTCGGACCGATGAAGGCGCTCAGGCCCCCCTACGGCGAGGGCGTGCGCAAGTACATCGCCTCGCAGCTCAAGGCCTAGATCCGGCCGGCTACTTCGCCTGCGGGTCCTTCTGGCCCTGGCCCACGACCTCGCCGCTGGCCAGCACGTGGCCGTCCATGGCCTTGGTCAGGGCCGCATAGCTGGCGCCCGCCTCGTCCGGCACGGTGGTGTCGATGGCGAAGATCTCGAAGTGGTAGTTGTCCTTCGGGCCGGGCGGCGTCTTCGGCCCGGTGTAGGGCTTGGCCGGGCCCATGTAGTTGGGGCCATAGGCGGCGCCGGCCGGGGGCGCGGTCATGCCGCGCTCCAGCTTGGTGACGCCCGCCGGGATGTTGAACATCGTCCAGTGCAGGATCGGCGCGCCCTTATAGAGCAGCGAGTTGTCCTGCATGATCAGCACATAGGACTTCGTGCCCTTCGGCCCCTTGGTCCAGGCGAGCCCTGGAAAGACGTTGCCGCGGTACTGGGTGTTCTCGAAGGGGATGTCGCCGCCGTCCTTGAACGCCGGGGTGGTCACCGTGAGCTTGCCCTTGGCTGGCATCAGATCGAGCGCGGTGCGCGCCTCGGGCTGGCCCGGCGTCGAGCGGGCGACCTGGCCGCAGGCGCCGGTCGCCGTGGCGAGCAGGGTCGCGGCCGCGAGCGCGGAGATGGCGTGTTTCATCGTCGTCTATTCCTCCCTAGGCGCGATCAGTGCGCCGCGTGGCCCACCGACCAGACGTAGGCGGAGATCGCCGCCAGATCGTCCGGCGACAGCTGCTGGCCGCCCATCGGCGGCATCGGGCTGCGGTACTTCTTCGGGACCGGCACGCCCTTCTGGATGGTGTCATGCAGGGCGGCGAGGCTGCCGTCGCTCCACATCCAGGTCCCGGCGGTGAGGTCGGGGCCGAGCGCCGTGCCCTTGGCGTCCGGGCTGTGGCAGGCGCCGCATGTCCCGCCGCGGAACAGCTCGCCGCCCTTGGCCACCTGATCCGCCGTCGCGCCGGGCGGAACCGGAAGGGCCCCCGCCGCCGCGGCTGGCGCCGGCGCTGCGCCCTCGGCCGGCTGGGCCGCCGAGGCGATCCGGGCCGCCGGGGCGCCATGATAGGTCACCCGCCAGATGCGGCCCTTCACGTCGTCGGAGATGAACAGCGCGCCGTCGGGCGCCACGGCCAGGCCCATCGGCCGGAAGGTCGCGCGGCCGTTCGCCTTGCCGGGCCCTGCGAAGCCGTCAGCGAAGATCACATAGTCGCCCGAGGCGTGGCCGTCCTTGAGCGGCTGGAAGACCACGTTGAAGCCGCCTTGCGGCGCCGGCGCCCGGTTCCACGAGCCGTGGAAGGCGATGAACGCTCCGCCCTGGTAGGCCGCGGGGAAGGCCTTGCCGTTGTAGATCTTCATGTCGTTGGGCGCCCAGTGGGCCGGGAAGGCCGCCACCGGCGGGGTCTTCTGGGCGCAGACGCCCACCGCCTTGCCGCCATCGCCACCGTATTCCGGGGCCAGCACCAGCTTCTTCTGGAAGCCGTCGTAGTAGCAGGCGGGCCAGCCGTAATCGCCGCCCTGCTTGACCAGCACCAACTCCTCGGCCGGCAACTCCGTGGTCCGCGCCGCGTCCGTATAGAGCGCCGGCCAGTTCTGCAGCAGCTGGTCGCGGCCATGCTGGGTGGCGAACATCCGCCCGCCGGTGTCGAAGGAGATGCCCTCGGCGTTGCGGATGCCGGTGGCGAAGCGGTCGGCGGGCGAGAACACCTGGCCGAGCTTGTTCGCGTCATAGCGCCAGATGCCGCCGCGGGTCTCGCTCTCGGTGCAGGGCTCGGCGCCCGGCACGCCGGGCTGGCGGTTCTTCGGCTGGCAGGAATTGGTGCGGGTGCCCATGTCGACGAACAGGTCGCCCTTGGCGTCGATGACGAAGGGATGCATCGGGTGGTCGCCGCCCAGCGGCATGCCCGACAGCACCACCTCCGGCCTGCCCGCCGGTGCGATCTCGCCTGGCGTCAGCCGATAGCGGACGATCCGGTCGTTCACCTCGGCGTAGACGTAGCCCCTGTAGACGCCGACGCCGGTGCCGCCCTTGGCGCCCTCGGCCGGCGTCTCGCCGAACCGCTTGATCAGGTCGGCGTGGCCGGCGCCCTTGGTGTCGCGCATCGCCACCAGGAAGCCGTCGGCCGGCGGCGCCCCGCCCGGATAGTAGGAGCCGCTCCAGATGTTGGCGTAGACGACGCCGTCGGGGGCCACGGTCAGCTGGCGCACATGCCCCAGGTTGTCGGCGAACACCGTGGCGCAGAAGCCGGGCGAAAGCGTGATGCCGCCGTTGTCGCCGGGGCAGGCCGCGCCGGCCGGCTGCGCCCGCACGCTCGGACCGGCGGCCAGCAGCGCCAGGCCGCCCACACCCGCCATCGAGACCGCGACCGCCGCCGCCAGAATCTTCGCACCCATGGGCGCCTCCCCTAACCTCGTTATATAGCCAAGCTGCCTATCGCTTCGCAGGCCCCGCGGAAAGTCCCCATGGCGCTGTTCATCCTAGCCTACCTCGGCGGCGTCCTGACCATCATCAGTCCGTGCATCCTGCCGGTCCTGCCGTTCGTCTTTGCGCGCGCCGACCGGCCGTTCGTCAAGAGCGGCCTGCCGCTGCTCATCGGCATGGCGGTGACCTTCGCCGGCGTCGCCACCCTGGCGGGGCTGGGCGGGGGTTGGGTGGTGCAGGCCAACGGCTATGGCCGCATCGCCGCCCTGGTGGTGCTGGCCTTCTTCGGCCTGCTGCTGCTGTTCCCGGCGCTGGCGGACCGGGTCACCCGTCCGCTGGTGGCGCTGGGCTCGCGGCTGTCGGCCGACGCCGGCGACAGCGACGCCTCCAGCTTCGCGACCTCGCTGCTGCTGGGGGTCGCCACCGGCCTGCTCTGGGCGCCCTGCGCCGGACCGATCCTCGGCCTGGTCCTGGCCGGCGCGGCCCTGCAGGGCGCCAGCGTCAGGACCTCGTTGCTGCTCCTGGCCTACGCGGCCGGGGCGGCGACCTCGCTGATGCTGGCCCTGATGGTCGGCGGCCGGGTGTTCGCGGCCATGAAACGCTCGCTGGGCGCCACCGAGTGGCTGCGCCGCGGCCTGGGGGTGATCGTGCTCGCAGCCGTCGTCCTGATCGCGCTCGGCGTCGACACCGGCCTACTCACCCGGCTGTCGCTGGCCAGCACCGCGCGGCTCGAACAGTCGCTGGTGGACCGCGTCCGGGGCCCGCAGCAAGCCGCGACCGCAGCCGGCGGCGTCCTGCCGGTTGAGGGCCAGATGCCGGAGCTCTCCGGCGCCACCGCCTGGCTGAACTCGCCGCCCCTTACCCGCGAAGCGCTGCGCGGCAAGGTCGTGCTGGTCGATTTCTGGACCTACTCCTGCATCAACTGCCTGCGCTCCCTGCCCTACGTCGAAGCCTGGGCGAAGACGTACGGCGGCCAAGGCCTAGTGGTGATCGGCGTCCACGCGCCGGAGTTCGCCTTCGAGAAGGATCTCGGCAACGTGCGCCGCGCGGTGCACGACCTCGGCGTGACCTATCCCGTGGCGGTCGACAACGACGACGCCATCTGGAACGCCTTCCACAACAACTACTGGCCGGCCCACTATTTCATCGACGGCCAGGGTCGCATCCGGGCGCACCATTTCGGCGAAGGCGACTATGCCGAGTCGGAACGCATCATCCGGCGCCTGCTGGCGGAGAATGGCGACCGCCAGGCCATGGGCGGTCTGGTGGGCGCCCCCGGCCAGGGCGTCGGCGCGGCGGCCAGCGGCGGCGAGGTCAAGTCGCCGGAGACCTATATCGGCTATGAGCGCGGCGCCCTTGTCGCCAACCCCGGCCGCGTGGTGCGAGACCAGCCGCACGCCTACAGCCTGACACCGCTGAGCCGGCTCAACAGCTGGGCGCTGGGCGGTGTGTGGACGGTGGAGATCCAGCACGCCACGGCCCAGGCGGCGGGGGCGCGGATCGCCTACCGCTTCCACGCCCGCGACCTGCACCTGGTGCTGGGGACCGCCGCCGAGGGCGCCAAGGTCCGCTTCCGCGTGACCCTGGACGGCAGGCCGCCGGGCAAGGACCACGGCGCCGACACCGACGCACAAGGTTTCGGCGCGGTCTCGGGCCACCGCCTCTACCAGCTGATCCGGCAGGCCGGCGATGTGGACGACCGCACCTTCGCGATCGAATTCCTCGACCCCGGCGTCCAGGCCTACGCCTTCACCTTCGGCTAGCGGCCCGCCCTCGCTAGCGGGCCGGCCGCAGGCCGGCGACGATCGCCTCGGCCTGGGCGAACAGCCCCGGATCGACCTTGAGATCGGCGGCCGCGGCGTTCTCGTCGAGCTGTTCCGGCCGGCTGGCGCCGACGATGGCCGAGGCCACGTTCGGCTCGCGCAGCACCCAGGCGAGCGAGAACTGCGCCAGGCTGCAGCCGGCCTCCTCGGCGATCGGCTTCAGCTTCTGCACCGCCACCAGGATCTCCGGCTGCATCCAGCCGCCGATCATATTGCCCATGGTCTCGCTGCCGGCGCGCGTGTCCTTGGGCGGCGTGGCGCCCGGCCGGTACTTGCCCGAGAGCACCCCCTGGGCGAGCGGCGACCAGACGATTTGCGAGACGCCATTGGCCGCCGACAGCGGGATCACCTTCTGCTCCGGCCGCCGGTAGAGCAGGGAATACTGCGGCTGGCTGGAGACGAACCGCTCGACGCCTTTCAGCGCGAAGGCGTCCTCGATCTGCTGCGGCGACCATTCGGAGAAGCCGATGTAGCGCACCTTGCCCGACCGCACGGCGGCGCTCAGCGCCTCCATGGTCTCCTCCAGCGGGGTGTCCGGGTCGTAGCGGTGGCACTGGTAGAGGTCGACGAAGTCGACGCGCAGGCGCTTCAGCGAGGCGTCCAGCTGCTTCTCGATCTGGGCCCGCGACAGGCCGCGGTCGCTGTCGCTCATCTGGCCCCAGACCTTGGTCGCCAGGATGTAGCCGTCGCGCTTGCGGCCGCTGAGCGCCTCGCCGAGCACGGTCTCCGCCGCGCCGCGCCCATAGACGTTGGCGGTGTCGAAGAAGTTGATCCCCAGGTCGAACGCCCGGTCGACGCAGGCCTTGGACTGGTCGCCCTCCACGCCCACCCCGTAGGTGAGCCACGACCCCAGCGAGATCGTCGAAACCTCGAGGTCGCTTGCGCCGAGCTTGCGGTACTTCATGACGTCGACCTCCTCGTGGACCGTATTCTGGGGGCCGCATCCTTGAGCGCCGGGCGGCGGCGGCTCAACGGTTTTCCACGCATTCGGCGCGCCGACCTTGCCCAGCGGCCGGGAAAGGTGGAAAGCGCGCCAAAGCAGTCACAGTCGTGGGAGGACGCCATGGGCGTGGGGATAGCCGGGACGGACGGAGTCGGCGAGACCGTGGTCATCGAGGAAACCGGGCTCGGCCGCTTCCAGGTCGAGGCGCGGGTCGGCTCAGCCGCCATCCTGGTCGACGAGCCGGTCTCGGCTGGCGGACTTGGGACGGGGCCGAACCCCTACGACCTGCTGTGCTCGGCCCTGGGCGCCTGCACCCTGATGACCATGCGCCTCTACGCCGAGCGCAAGGCCTGGCCGCTGGCGCGGGGTCGCGTCCGGGTGACCCATCGCCGGGGCGCCCTGCAGGCGCGCGACGTCTTCCACCGGGATATCACCCTGGAGGGCGCGCTCGACGACGCCCAGCGCGCCCGGCTCCTGGAGATCGCCGAGCGCTGTCCAGTGCACCTGAGCCTCGAGCGCGGCGCCGACGTCACCACCGACCTCGTGCCGCCCGCCCGCGCCGCGGACGGCGCCGCCACCACCGACGCGCACAGGAAGGACATGGAAGAGGCCTGCGACTAGTCGCGGCCGACCGGGGTCAGGCGGCGCGGCGTTCGCCCGGCGTCAGCGCTCCGCCAGCAGGGTCGATCCGGGCTTCGGCAGGTGGTTGCGACGCGCCAGGAAATCCTGGTCGCGGGAGGTCGAGCGAACCTCCGCTGTCGCCGTGCGCACGGCATGCGCCGCGGGCGCGGAGCGCCAGCCGCCGAGCAGGCTGGCGCCCGCCACGGTCGCGATCAGCGCCAGCACGAACAGCGGCGTCGCAGCGCGCCAATCGATCGTCTTTTCCATGGTCGTCCCCCATGTGGATCGGTGGTGTGGAAAGGACGCAACCGCGGCCCTTGCTGTCGCTCAGTGAGCCTGGCTCCGGTCCGACGCGCCAGGAGCGGACTCCGATCTTTCGCCGAGCGGACGCCGAGTTATCGCAGTTCACCACGGAACAGGGGCGGCGGGAGCGTTGACGAACATCGGTTTGTGATCGACGGTTCAGCTATCGCGTCGGGGTCGCGAGACGGGGGAACGTGTCAGTACAGTTGGCTCACGAGCCGCCCTTTCGTCTTGGCGAGGTCGAGGTCCGCCCCTCCACGCGGGAGGTGGTGTGGCCCGGCGGTCGCGAGACCCTGCAGCCGCGGGTCATGCAGGTCTTGGTGGTCCTGGCCCAAGCCCACGGCGAGGTGCTGACCCGCGACGACCTGATCCAGAAGTGCTGGGAGGGACGCTTCGTCGGCGAGGACGCCATCACCCTCGTGATGGTCAAGCTGCGCAAGCTGGCGAGCGCCACCGGCGATGGGTTCGTCCTCGAGACCATCCCCCGGGTCGGCTACCGGCTGGCCACCCCGAGCCATGACCTCCCGCCGCTGCGGCCCGAGGCCAAGCCGGGCGTGGGACGCCGCGGGCTGATGATCGGCGGGGCGGCGGCGGTCGCCGCGGTGGCCGCGGGCGGGCTCGCCTACCGCCTGCTTCAGCCGCAGCCCAAGCCGCCGCTCACCGTGGCCGTCCTGCCGTTCGACGACCTGAGCCCCCAGCCCATCGAGGGCTATGTCCCCCAGGGCCTGGCGCGGGAAGTTCGCAATTCGCTGTCCCGGGTCGGCGGCCTGCGGGTGATCTCCGACTCCTCGTCCTTCGCCCTGCGCAGGGCGAACCTCAGCCCGACGGCGGTGGGCGAGCGCCTCAAGGCGGACCTCGTGCTCACCGGCAGCGTCAGCGAGACGCAAGGGTCGATGCGGGTGAGCGCCGAGCTGACCGACAGCCACACCGGCATCCAGGTCTGGTCGCAGAGCTTCATGAAGCCGGCCGATGAGCTGTTCCAGCTGGAAGACACCGTGGCCAGCACGGTGATCCAGGAGTTGGTCGGCCGCGGCGGCCCGGACCTCATCAAGGCCCCGCCCGCGATCCGGCCACGCGATCCGGAGGTGTACCGGATCATGCTGTCGTCCAACCACCTGCTCGAACAGACCCGGGCTCTGCGCATGGCCGGCCGCGATCCGGATGGCGACGACGTCGCCGACGAGATCTACGCCCAGGTGCAGCGGGCGCTGAAGATCGACGCCGACGATTCAGACGCCCTGGTGGCGCTGGCCAGCCTGACCCGCAACGGCTGGCCCCGCGAGCTGGCGCGCCAGCCGCTGAGCTCGGCCCAGCGCGCCAGCGAGGGCGCGGAGATCCTGCGCCGCGCCCTGGTCGCCGACCCGGGCAATCCCGCGGCCCTCGCCGCGCTCGGCGACTACTACCGGCGCTTCGAGTGGAACTGGACCGAGGCCGAGAGCCTGTTCCGCCGCGCGCTGGCCATCGATCCGAACCATATCGAGGCCCACTGGGCCTATGGCTACATGCTGGGCACGCTCGGCCGGAACCTGGAGGGCCTGATCCACGCGCGCATCCTCGTCCGACTGGATCCGGAGACGGTCTGGCGGCGGCTGGCGCTGCCGCGCATGCTGTTGAGCCTGGGCGCCCGCGACCAGGCGATGGCGCACTATCGGCATGAGCTCCTGCTCAACCGGGACAATCTGTTCCTGCTGCGCGAGCTCTACATCATCCATCTGTCGGAGAGCGACGCCGCCGCCATGCACGACCTGGATCGGCTGGTGCGGACGGACCTCTGGAAGGGCGCCGCCTTGCCGCCGCCGGTAGAGGCGATGCTTGGGCGCATGGCCGCCGGCGCTGAGGCGCTCGCCGGACGGCCCGCGGCCCTCGTCGCCCTGGTGGACGCCGACGTCGCGGCCTTCGACGCGGCCGATCTCCACGCCGCCACGCGGCAGGGCCGCGCCAGCGTCGACTTCCTGTTCTTCTACGCCATGGAATACGCCTGGGCCGGCCAAGTGGCGCGATCCGTCGAGCTCCTGGATCGCGCGCTGTCCGGACGCTCCCTCTATTGGCCGCCGTCCCTGCCCTATGGGCCCGACCCCTTCCCGAAGCTGGTCAGCAACGATCCACGGTTCCGCGCCGTCTGGCTGAGCGAGCCCGCCCGCGCCCATCTGCTGCAACTGCGGCTGGCCAGCCTCGAGCACGGCCAGACCTCCGGCGACCTCCCCAACGGCCGCCGCATCGTCCCCCGCCTGCCCTCGGAGACGGTCTAGCGCCGGCCCTGTCTCTGCAGATCGTTCGGCGCCGCCTTGCTCGCGAGCCAGCGCTGCACGCATCTCCCAGCGGCCACCAGCGATGGGATCGCCGTCCTCGGCGTCGGCTCATCAAACAGCGCCAGCGCTTCTTCGATCTCACCCAGTCGGTAAAGGGTCGCGGCCAAGTCCGGCAAACGGGGGTTGCGCCACTGATCGAGAGCGTGCCGGCCGTACCAGCGCGCGGCCTGCTCCTCCGGCGTCCGCACCTTGTCGAACCACGGCAGTCCGTAGGTCGCCACGGCCTCCGTGAGCTCCGTCGGCCCGTTGGGCGCATTCCGCCACCATCGATCGCGGTTGTTTATCAAATGGCCTATGCGAACAGTCATGGGGCGCATGAAGATCGGCGTCTCGCAGGGGATGGCCTGCAGAAGCTTCTCCGTCTCCAGATCCTTCATCGCGACATTGGCCGTCACGCCCGCCACCCAGCTGATCTGCAGGTTGACGCACTCCCACATGTCGCCGCGGATGCGAATCCAGTCGTAGCCCTCGCGCCGAAATCCAAGCGGACGCAGCAGCTTGTCCAGCGCCTTCGCGTAGGACGGACGACTCACATGAAGTCCCCCGGATTGTAGTAGATCGGAGCTAGCTGTCGGGCCGCCGTCATCAAGAACAAAAAGAGAACTCGTCGCGCGGCTTGCCAAGCCGAAGCGCTCGGAGAGCGCGAAGGCTGGTGCCCCAGGTCGGACTCGAACCAACACGTCCTTTCGAACAACAGATTTTGAGTCTGCCGCGTCTACCATTTCGCCACTGGGGCACAGGGCGGCGGCACTCTAGTCACGGGTCGGCGTTGGTCAACGCGGGGTTCAGCTCTCTGCGCGACAATCTCCCGCGTGGTGGCCGCCCTTGCGATTTGGGTCCGCCTGTCGTAAATGATAATCAATCGCAAGAACCAGGTTCCGGACCGCCCGATGCACGACATGCTGGCCGAGCCGATCACCAGCCCGACCGCGCCGATCCAAGGCGCAGCCGAGGGTCGGCTCGTGCGCCTGAGCACAGCCCGGCCCGGCGACCGCGGTGTGATCATCGAGGTCCGCGCCGAGAGCCATCCCGGCGACCATGGCGTCGGTGTCGAAGAATTGCAGCGTCGCCTGCTGGAGTTCGGCTTCGTCGAAGGCGCCGGCATCGAGATCCTGCACGAGGGCGCGATCCGCCGCGATCCGATCGCCGTGCGGCTCGACGACATGCGCATCGCGCTTCGCCGCCGCGACGCCGAGGACGTCTGGATCCTTTTAGACCCGCGATGAGCGACACTGTGATCCGGCCGGCCCGCGTGGCCCTGGTCGGCAATCCCAACTCCGGCAAGACCGCCCTGTTCAACGCCCTGACCGGGGCCCGCCAGAAGGTCGCCAACTACGCCGGCGTCACCGTCGAGCGGAAGGAGGGCCTCCTCACCACCGCCGACGGCCGCAGCATCTCGGTGCTGGACCTGCCCGGCACCTATTCCCTGCGCGCCCGCAGTCCCGACGAAGTGGTCACCCGTGACGCGGTGCTGGGCAAGCTGGCCGGCGAGACCGCGCCCGACGTGCTGGTTGCTGTCGCCGACGCCACCAACTTGCGCCTGGTCCTGCGGCTGATCCTGGAGCTGAAGGCGGTCGGCCGGCCGATGGTGCTGGCGCTCAACATGTACGACATCGCCCAGCGTCAGGGCCTGCGGATCGACCTCGAGGGCCTGGCCCGCGAACTGGGCTGCCCGATCGTCACCACCGTCGCCACCCGCAAGCGCGGCATCGAGGACCTGGTCGCCCAGGTCGACGCCCTCGCCCGCGCCGGCGACCTGTCGGCCAAGAGCACCTGGCGCGAGCCCGACGCCGGCGAGATCCGCCAGGCGCACCGCGAGGCCCAGCGCATTCTCAAGGCCCATGTCCGCCCGCCGGAGCGGCCCGACACCCTGACCGGCAAGATCGATTCCGTGCTGCTGCATCCGGTGGCGGGCCTGGCCATCCTGCTGGCCGTCCTGTTCCTGATGTTCCAGGCCGTGTTCACCTGGGCCAAGCCCGTGCAGGACCTGATCGACCAGGCCTTCCAGGCGCTGGGTGGCCTCGTGGCCCACACCCTGCCGCCCGGCCTGTTGACCAGCTTCCTGACCGACGGGGTGATCTCCGGGGTCGGCAGCGTGCTCGTCTTCCTGCCGCAGATCCTGGTGCTGTTCTTGTTCATCATCCTGCTGGAAGACCTGGGCTACATGGCCCGCGCCGCCTTCCTGATGGACCGGATCATGGGCGGCGCCGGCCTGCACGGCCGCGCCTTTATCCCGCTCCTGTCATCCTTCGCCTGCGCCATTCCCGGGATCATGGCGACCCGGGTGATCGACAACAAACGCGACCGGCTGACCACCATACTGGTGGCGCCCTTGATGACCTGCTCGGCGCGGATCCCCGTCTACACCCTGATCATCTCGGCCTTCATCCCCAGCCGCACGGTGCTGGGCGTCATGAACCTGCAGGGCCTGGTGATGTTCGGCCTCTACGGGGCGGGCATCCTCTCGGCGCTCGGCGTCTCCTTCGTCACCCGCCGGTTCCTCTGGCGCGGGGCGGTCGAGCCGTTCCTGATGGAGCTGCCGACCTACAAGGCGCCCGACGCCGAGAACGTGGCCCGCAGCCTGTTCCTGCGCGGCAAGATCTTCGTGACCCGGGCCGGGACGATCATCTTCCCGATGATGATCCTGGTCTGGTTCTTCTCGTCCTTCCCCGGCGCGCCGGCGGGGGCCAAGGATCCGGCGATCAACTATTCCATCGCCGGCCACATCGGCCGCTTCATCCAGCCCGCCTTCGCGCCCGTCGGCTTCAACTGGCAGATGATCGTCGCCCTGATCCCGGGCTTCGCGGCGCGCGAGGTGGCGGTGGCGGCCCTGGGCACCGTCTACGCCCTGGGGGCCGGCGACGCCCAGCCGGGCATGCTGGCCACCACGCTCGCCCACCACTGGAGCATCGCCACGGGCCTGGCCTTCCTCGCCTGGTACGTCTTCTCCCCGCAGTGCGCCTCGACGTTCGGCGTCATCAAGCGCGAGACCAACTCCTGGCGTTGGCCGGTGATCGCCTTCGGCTACATGCTGGCCCTGGCCTATATCGCGGCCCTGATCGTCTACCAGATCGCCCGCGCCGCGGGCCTCGGATAGGCTCACCACCCCAGGCTGCATTAACCAACTGTTCGCCTTGACCCTTAACCGGCCGCTAAACGAAGTCGTGGCAACCTCCGCCTTGCCATGGGAAAAACCCTAGAAATCGCCTCCGATCACGCGCTCGGCAAAATGCCGGCGAAGGGCAAGCAAACCCTCGCCAAGCGCGTCCGTGAGGTCCTCCTGTCACTCGGCGGCGAAGCGCACCGGGGACTGGTGATCGAGCAAGTGGCCCGCTCCATGGGCCACGACATCCGACAGATCCCGGAAGAGCTGCAGCTCGCCCTGATCCTCTCCTTCGAGGACAACTGGCGCGACGAGCGTCGGCGGGCGACCTACGGTTTCCACCTGCCGTTCGGCGAGGGCTCCCATCGCTGGGGCGTGCGCCGGCTCGAGAGCGCCACGGTCCACTAGGCCGACGCTCTAAGCTGGCGGATCCGCCTCGGCGAGCGCCGTCGCGGCGGACTGCAGCCTGAGCAACAGGCGCTTGAGGTCTTCCACCTCTTCGGGCGTGAGCCCGGCGATGAGGGCGGCTTCATAGGCCAGGGCCAGGGGCGCGATCTCCGCGTAGAGCCGCATCCCCTGCGGCGACAGCGTCAGCATGTGGCTGCGGCCGTCGGCCCGGTGGTCCGAGCGGTTGACCAGGTGGCGCTTCAAGAGGCCGTGCGCGGCGCGACTGACGGTGACCTTGTCCATCACGGTGCGGGCGACGATCTGCACCTGGGTGAGCGCGCCGTCCTCGGCCAGCACGCACACCAGCCGCCATTGTGGCACGGTCAGGCCGAAGCGGTCCTGATAGGCCCGAGAGATCAGGCCCGAGACGGCATTGGACGCCACCGACAGCCGATAGGGCAGGTAGGCGTCGAGCCTCAGCTGTGGCTCGGCGTCCCTCACGCGGCGACCACGTCCTGCTCGATGGCGCCGAAGATCGAATGGCGCCTGGCGTCGCGCATCTCGATCCGCACCACATCGCCAGCTTTCAGGAACGGCGTCTGCGGCTCGCCGCCGGTGATGGTCTCCACCGTCCGCACCTCGGCCAGGCAGGAATAGCCGACGCCGCCGTCGCGGATCGGCTTGCCGGGTCCGCCGTCGGGACCGCGGTTGGAGACCGTGCCCGACCCCACGATCGACCCGGCGCCCAAGGACCGCGTCTTGGCGGCGTGGGCGATCAGGGTCCCGAAGTCGAAGGTCATGTCGATGGCCGGGTCGGCCATGCCGAGCGGCTGGCCGTTCAGCTCGACCGCCAGCGCGCCCGACAGCTTGCCATCCTGCCAGCCGTCCAGCTCGTCCGGGGTCACCGCCACCGGCGAGAAGGCCGAGGCCGGCTTGGACTGGAAAAAGCCGAAGCTCTTGGCGAGCTCGTTCGGGATCAGGTTGCGCAGCGAGACGTCGTTGCAGAGCATGACCAGGCGGATCGCGGCGAGCCCCTGCTCGCGGCTCGCGCCCATCGGCACGTCGCCGGTGACCACAGCCACCTCGCCCTCCAGATCGCAGCCCCAGGCCTCGTCCGCCAGCGGGATTGGATCGCGCGGGCCCAGGAAGCCGTCCGAGCCGCCCTGGTAGATCAGGGGATCGGTCCAGAAGCTGTCCGGCATCTCGGCGCCGCGGGCCTGCCTGACCAGCTGCACGTGGTTCACATAGGCCGAGCCGTCGGCCCATTGGTAGGCGCGGGGCAGCGGGCTTGCAGCCGAATGCTCGTGGAACCGCTCGCGTGGGACCGAGCCGTGCTCCAGGCTCTCCGCCAGGCCGCGCAGCTCCGCCTCCGCCGCATACCAGCGGTCCAGCGCCGCCTGCAGGGTGGGGGCGATGTGGCTGGCGTCGGCGAACCAGGCGAGGTCCTTGGAGACCACCACCAGCCGGCCGTCACGGCCGCCCTTCAAGGATGCGAGCTTCATGAGGTCAGACCGTCTCCCGCTTGATCGAGCGGGTCAGGCGAACGCCCGCTTCATAGGCTTGTGGCTCGAAGACGTGCACCTCGACGCGGATGTCGCCGCCTGTCTCGTTCTCCCACAGATAGCTGCGCTCGAAGCAGACCGCACGGCCTTCCGGCGTGAAGCCCTCGAAGGTGTCGCCCCAGGGGGTGTGTTTGGAAAGCTGCGGCCAGGCGAGCGAGCAGGCGCGCTCGATCTCGTCGCGCGCCGCCTCGGCGAGGTCGTCGAGCAGGCTCATGCGCCCTTCCAGCTGTCCACATAGGCCGCGTTCTCCACCGAGGCGGCGGCCTCGCCGACCTCCAGCGGATCGCGGGTGTCGATCATCACGGCATATTCGTTGGTCGCGGGCTTCGGCTGGCTGAGCATGTTCTTCAGCGCCTTCGGGTGCGGGCCATGGGTGAAGCCGGAGGGGTGGAAGGTCATCATCCCGGCCTCGATGTGGTCGCGGCTGAAGAAGTCGCCCGCGTGGTAGAACAGCACCTCGTCGTAGTCGTCGTTGTTGTGGAAGAACGGCACCTTGAGCGCCCCGGGGTCGGTTTCGAACGGCCTGGGCGTGAAGGTGCAGACCACGAACCGGTCCGAGAGGAAGGTGGTGTGGACGCTGGGCGGCAGGTGGTAGCGGTGGCTGGTCACCGGCCGAAGGTCCCTCACGTTCAGCTTCACCGGCGCGAGATCGCCGTGCCAGCCCACCGCGTCCAGCGGATTGTATGGATAGGTGACGCGGGAGACCTGGCCGCGCTTCTTGATCTCCACCTCGAACTCGCCTTCCTCGGCCTGGTGGGCGCGGAAGGCCTCGTCCATCACTGGCGTCTCCAGCATCGCCGGGTCGAACAGGGCATGGCCGCCGAGCAGGCCTTTGTCGGGCAGGCCGAAGTGGGTGTTGGTCGCCTGGATCATCAGGACCGAGGTCGGCGCGGCCGGCGTCAGCCGCCACATGGTCCCACGCGGCAGGTAGAGGTAGTCACCCGCCTCGTAGGGCAGCCGGCCATAGTCGGAGAACAGGTCCCCCGACCCCTCATGGATGAACAGCAGCTGGTCGCCGTCGGCGTTGCGGGCCAGGGCCGGCATGGCCTGCGCCAGCTTCCAGAAGCGGATCTCGACGGCGGCGTTGAACAGCACGCTGCCGGCCGCCCAGGGGCTGGGCTCGGCGGCGTTCAGCCGCGCCAGGTCGAAGGCCCGTGGCCGCAGCGGCCCCTCGAACTTCACCCAGCCGGTGGGCGGGCGCTTGTGGTGGATGAAGGCGGCCGGGCCGAAGAAGCCCTCCTTGGAGACCTCGCGCTCATAGGTGCCCTCGGGCATGTCGGCGTGCGCTTGCCGGGAGTGCTGGCCTTGGGCGCCGCGGATCGGAAACCAGTTGCGGGAAGCCATTACGGATCGTCCTTGTAGATGCCCACCACCATAGCCTCGCCGTCGGCGATGCGCGCCCGATACATGCCGGAGGTGTTGAAGCTCCAGGCCATCTGGCCGTCGGGCGCCACCGCGATCACCCCGCCCTCTCCGCCCAGCTTGGTCAGGTCCCGCTGGACCAGCTGGTCGACGGCGGCCTGCAGCGACAGCCCTTTGAGCTCCACCAGGGCGCAGATGGTGCGCGCCACCGACAGGCGGATAAAATACTCGCCGGCCCCGGTGCAGGAGACCGCGCAGGCGGCGTTGGTGGCATAGGTCCCGGCCCCGATGATCGGGCTGTCGCCCACCCGGCCCCAGCGCTTGGCGGTGACCCCGCCGGTCGAGGTGCCGGCCGCCACGACGCCGTCGGCGTCGAGCGCCACCACACCCACGGTGCCCCGCTTGCCCTCGTCATGCGCCAGGGCCGTGCGGGCGTCTTCCTTGGCCGGCGCGACAGCGGGCCGCCTGGGGATCGGCAGGCCCTGCCGCTCGAGCTCGCGGACCAGCGACTTCCAGCGGCGTTCGGTGAAGAAGAACGAGGGCTCGACCGCCTCGAGGCCCTGGCTGCGGGCGAAGGCGTCGGCGCCCTCTCCGCCCAGGAACACATGCGGCGAATGCTCCATCACCGCCCGCGCCGCCGAGATCGGATGCCGGGTGCGCGTCACGCCCGCCACGGCGCCCGCCGCCAGCGTGCCACCGTCCATGATCGAGGCGTCGAGCTCGATGTCGCCCTGGGCGGTGAAGACCGCGCCGCGCCCGGCGTTGAACAGCGGGTCGTCCTCGAGGATCTGGATCGCCGCCTCGATGGCGTCGAGGGCCGCGCCGCCGGCCTTCAGAACGGCCGCGCCGGCCTGGGCCACCCGGCCCATGACCTCGCGATAGGCCGCGTCCTGTTCCGGCCGCAGGTGCGCGCGCTCGATGACGCCCGCCCCGCCGTGCGCCACCAGCGCCCATTTCGCCATGGATCGGCTACTCCTTGGCCGGCAGCACGCCCCGGCGGATCTGGTCGAGCTCGATGGATTCGAACAGGGCCTTGAAGTTGCCCTCGCCGAAACCCTCGTTGCCCTTGCGCTGGATCATCTCGAAGAATATCGGGCCGACCATGTTCTCGGTGAAGATCTGCAACAGCAGCCCCTGGCCCTCGGTCGGGGCGCCGTCCAGCAGGATCCGGTCGGCCCTGAGCCTCTGCAGGCTCTCGCCGTGACCCGGCACCCGGCCGTCGAGCTGCTCGTAGTAGGTCTCCGGCGTGTCCTGGAACTTCACCCCGTCCTCGCGCATGGCCTCCACCGAGGCGAAGATGTCCTCGCTGCCCAGGGCCACGTGCTGGATGCCCTCGCCCTTGTACTCGCGCAGGAACTCCTCGATCTGCGAGTGGTCGTCCTGGCTCTCGTTGAGCGGGATGCGGATCTTGCCGCAGGGGCTGGTCATGGCCTTGGAGATCAGGCCGGTCTGCTGGCCTTCGATGTCGAAGTAGCGGATCTCCCGGAAGTTGAAGATGCGCTCGTAGAAGTCGGCCCAGGTGGCCATCTGGCCGCGGAACACGTTGTGGGTCAGGTGGTCGATGTAGGTCAGGCCGCGGCTGTTCTTCGACATCGACGCCTTGGCGCCGGGGATGTCGACGAAGTCGACGTCGTAGATCTCCTGGGCCCCGTAGCGGTCGACCAGATAGAGGTTCGAGCCGCCGATGCCCTGGATGGCCGGGATGTTGAGCTCCATCGGCCCGACCGGGCCGGTGACCGGCGTGGCGCCGCGCTCGATGGCCATCTGGAAGGCCTTGGCGGCGTCCTTGACGCGGAAGGCCATGGCGTTGGCCGAGGGGCCGTGCACCTTGCGGAACTCCGCCGGCTGGCCCTGCGGCTCCATGTTCAGGATGAAGTTGATGTCGCCCTGGCGGAACAGCAGCACGTTCTTCGAGCGGTGCTTGGCGACCGCCGTGAAGCCCATCATCTCGAAGAGGCCCTTCAGCCGCTCCGGCTCGGGCGCGGTGAACTCGACGAACTCGAAGCCGTCGGTGCCCAAGGGGTTCTCGAACAGATCGCCGCCGTGCGGCTTCGCCTGGACGTTCATGCAATAGGTCTCCCGTATGGGGCCGCTCGTATCATCTGTAACTAGTGCGCGATAGCCGCGAGACAAGCGTTCCCCGCCCTGCTAGCTGAACGCCGCAACCTCCCCGCCGGATCGACGATGCTCCGCAAAACCTACGACTGGGTCATGGGCCTGGCCGCTTCGCGGCACGCGGGCCTCGCGCTGGGCGCGGTGGCCTTCGCCGAAGGCATCTTCTTCCCCGTGCCGGCGGACGTGCTGCTGATGCCGGTGGCGCTGGCCAATCGCGACAAGGCGCTGCGCTATGCGCTCTTGACCACCGTCTGCTCGATCTGCGGCGGCTCGGTGGGCTATGCGGTCGGGCGCTTCCTGCAGCCTCTGGGACGATGGCTGCTGGCGCTGACCGGCCACGCCGACGCCATCGACAAGGTCCGCGACGCCGCGGGGCCCTGGCTCGCCGCGCTGATCGCGACCCCGATCCCCTACAAGATCACGGCCATAACGACGGGCCTGTTGGGCGTCAGCTTCCCGCTCTTCATCGGGGTCTCGATCGTGGTCCGCGGCCTGCGCTACGGAATCGAAGCCGCGCTGATCAAGCGCTATGGCGCACCGATCCAGGCCTTCATCGAGAAGCACATGGGGCTGGTGGCGACCGCCATCGGCGTGATGGTGATCCTGCTGATCATCGCCCTGAAGGTCTTCAGCTGAGGCCGCTTTTGGGCTCTTATCGCGCGCCCATGACGTTGAACCCGATCCTCGACCGCTGGCGGCTGGCCGCCCTGATCGCCGCAGCGGGGATGCTCGCCATCGCCCACGCCTTCCAGACCTTCGGCGGCCTGGCGCCCTGCGAGCTCTGCCTCAAGCAGCGCGACGTCTACTGGGTCGCCGGCGGCCTGGCGCTGGCCGGCATGCTGCTGGTCCGCACCGCCCGCGGCGGCCGCTTCCGCGAGCTCACCTGCTGGGTCCTGGCCCTGGCCTTCGCGGCGGAGACGGCGGTCGCCGCCTACCACGCGGGCGTCGAGTGGAAGTTCTGGCCTGGCCCGCAATCCTGCACCGGCGGCGGCCATACCAGCGTCAGCGTCGCCGACCTGAAGGCCCTCTTGGACAGCACCACCGCCCACGTGCCGATGTGCGACCACCCGGCCTGGGTGTTCCTGGGCGTCTCCATGGCCGGCTGGAACGCCGTGGCGGCCCTGGTCCTTACCCTGTTCAGCCTCGCAGCCGCCCTGCGCGAAAGGCGCCGGCCATGATCGAAAAGCCGATCCCGCCCCGCCCCGGCCGAGGAGCCATGGCCGCCCGGCTCGCCGAGATTCTGCGCGTCGACCACGCGGGCGAACTGGGCGCCGTGCACATCTACCGCGGCCAGCGGGCGGTGCTGGGCGAGGCGCTGGGCCACGAACGCATCGGCGGCCAGCTCGCCGAGATGGAGGCCCACGAGGCCGAGCACCTGGCCCGCTTCGACCGGCTGTTGACCGAGCGCCGCGTGCGGCCGACGGCGCTCGCGCCCGTCTGGCGGCTGGCCGGCTTCGCCCTGGGCGCCGGCACCGCCCTGATGGGCGAGAAGGCGGCGCACGCCTGCACCGAGGCCGTGGAGACGGTGATCGAGCAGCACTACGCCGGCCAGATCGCCGAGCTGGAGGCCCGCGAGCCGGAGCTCGCCGCCGAGCTCAGCCGCTTCCGCGCCGAGGAGCTGGTCCACCGCGACCAGGCGATCGACGAGGGCGCCCGCGACGCGCCCGGCTACGCCCTGCTCTCGGCGGTGATCCGCACCGGCTGCCGCGCGGCGATCAAGATCAGCGAGAAGCTGTAGCCCGCGCCGGCAACCGCGCGGCGCCGGTCTCCAGCGGCAGGTCGAGGCCGTTCGCGAGGTAGGCGATCGTCCGGTAGACGCCGCAGAGCATCAGCACCTCAAGCACCTGGGCCTCGTCGTAGTGCGCCCGCAGCGCGGTGAACTCGGCGGCGGACAGGGTGGCGCGGGCGTGCAGCGCGTCCACGGCGACCAGCAGCGCCCGTTCGGCCGCCGTCCAGCTCGCGCAGTCCGCCTCGACCGCCGCCGTCGCCGCCGCCTCCCCGGCTGTCAGCCCGGCGGCCTCGGCGAAGGCCGCGACGTGCACGCCCCACTCGTATTCGCAGCCGGTCAGCGCGCAGGTGCGGTCGATGACGATCTCGCGCTCGCGCAGCGGCAGCGGCCCGGGGTCCAGCAGCGACCCGCCGACCAGCTTGCGCCAGGCCCTTAGGCTCACCGCGACAGTGCGGAACAGGACGAGCGGCGGCGCGCCGCGCATCACCGCGTCGAACTCGGCCTGCAGCCCCGGCTCGTAGGGCGGTTCCAGCGGCGCGATCCTCGCCATCATGCTCTCCCGGCCGGACTTGCAGCGACTGGAGCGCGCCGCTACGGTTTCTATAGCGATCATTGCTACAATTTCCGTAGCACGTCAAACGAGGTCGGCCTTGCCGGAAGATCGGGTCTCCCGCAGCACGCGCACCGGCCGGCCGATCATGCTGCTGCTGGACCTCGTAGGTCGGCGCTGGATGCTGCGGATCCTCTGGGAGCTGCGCGACGGGCCGCTGACCTCGCGGGCCCTGCGCGCCGCTTGCGACGAGGCTTCGCCCACCGTGCTTCAGGCGCGGCTCGCCGAGATGCGCGAGGGCGGCCTGGTGACGCTGCAGGACCGGCAGGGCTATGGGCTGACGCCGCTCGGCCGTGAGCTGCTCGCCGCGATCATGCCGCTCTACGCCTTCGCCGACCGCTGGGCCGGGCGCGAACGGACCCCGGCTAGCTAGCCGGTGATCGCCGCGGCGTCGCGCTCGCCGGTGCGGATGCGCAGCGCGCTCTCCAGGTCGAGCACGAACACCTTGCCGTCGCCGATCTTGCCGCTGTTGGCGCTTACCGAGATGGCCTCGACGATCTTGTCGACCGTGTCGGAGGAGACCGCGATCTCCAGCTTCACCTTGGGCAGCAGCTTCACCTCGTACTCCGCGCCGCGGTAGACCTCGGTCTTGCCGCGCTGGCGGCCGTAGCCGCGCACCTCGGTGACGGTGAGGCCTGAGGCGCCCGCCTCGGTGACCGCGTCGAGCACCGCGTCGAGGCGGCTGGGCTTGATGATCGCGACGATCATCTTCATGGCGGCTGCATCTCCGGAACGAGGACTGTCAGCGTGAAAACTAAGGCTTCCGCGGCTCGGGTCCAAGTGGCGCGCGGGACACAGGCTGGACCCCGGGCGCCGGCGCCAGCAGCGGCTTGGCGACCCGCGCCCGGGCGCGGACGCCCTTGGGCTTGACCGCGAAGGTCTGTTTCACCGCCTCCATCAGCACCAGGCCCGCGAAACCCGGCCAGATCCTGGAGCCCGCCTGCTCGAACCCCTCGGCCCAGCCGGCGAGCCAGCCGGCCGGCGGCACGTAGAGCGCCCGCGTCCAGCCGGAGGGCTCCAGCTCAGCCTCCCGGAGCAGCTCGGCGAGCTGGCTGCGGGTATAGGGCCGGCCGTGGCCGAACGGGGTCTTCTCCGAATTGGCCCACAGGCCGTTGCGCGCCGCGACGGCGACGATCACCCGGCCCGAAGGCGCCATCACCCGCCACACCTCACGCAGCAGGGCGGTGGGGTCGGGGCTCTCCTCGATGGCGTGGACCAGGAGGATCCGGTCGAACAGGGCGTTGGGGAACGGCAGGGCGTCCTCGCCCACCAGGCTGGTCAGGTTGCGCGCCGCCCCGCCGGGCCAGATCTCGACCCCCTGCTGGGCCGGCATGGCGCCCACCACCCGGCGGGCCGCGGGCGTCAGGGTCGCCACGAACGGCGTCGCATAGCCGAGCGCCAGCACGTCCAGCCCATGCGCATCGCCCCAGGCCTCGACCACCTTGCGGCCGACCATCATGCGGGCGGCGCGCCCCAGGTCGGAGGCGTAGAACTGGCGTAGCTCCAGGACGTCGCGGCGCATGATCCTCGTTACGAAGCTCGACGTGGGTCTCGCGCCAACCTAAATCGCTTGCCGCAGGTTGTCCTGTAGGAGGCTTGTCCCATGCCGCTCACCGTCCACCAGTTCCCCTGCCTGTCGGACAACTACGGCTTCCTGGCGCGTGACGAGGCGACAGGGCTCGCCGCTTGCATCGACACCCCCGACGCCGCCGCGATCCTGCGCGAGCTCGACAAGCTGGGCTGGAAGCTGGCGCTGATCCTCAACACCCACTGGCACCCCGACCACGCCGGCGGCAACGCCGAGGTGAAGGCCGCCACCGGCTGCGCCATCGTCGGTCCCCACGAGGTGACCCGCATCTCAGCCCTCGACCGCGAGGTGCATGGCGGCGACATCGTCGAGCTCGGCGAGACCCGTTTCGAGGTGCTGGAGACCGGCGGCCACACCCTGGGCCACATCACCTATTCCGACGCCGCCGACGGCATCGCCTTCGTCGGCGACACCCTGTTCGCGCTCGGTTGCGGGCGGCTGTTCGAAGGCGACGCGGCGCAGATGTGGACCAGCCTGCAGCGGCTGGCCGCCCTGCCCGACGACACCGCCGTCTACTGCGCCCACGAATACACCGCCTCCAACGCCCGCTTCGCCCTCTCGGTGGACGACGATCCGGCCCTGAAGCGCCGTGCCGAGGCGGTGTTCGCGGCCCGCGAGCGGGGCGAACCCACCGTGCCCACCACCATCGGCCTGGAGAAAGAGACCAACCCCTTCCTGCGCGCGCCGAAGCTCGCCGAACGGGTCGGGGCGGCGGGCCGGCCAGACTATGAGGCGTTCGGCGCGGTGCGCTCGGCGAAGGACAACTTCAAGGGCTGACGTCCTCTCCCCTCTCGCTTCGCGTGGGGGAGAGACGTTTTCAGCGGTCCGGCGCGCCGGTGGCGATGGCGATGCGGTCGGAGGACGGCCGGCCGGCCAGGCCGAGGCCCGGGACCACGGTGATCTTCAGCGTGCCGCCGGCGAACTGGGCAGCGACGCGCTTGCCCTCCTCCAGGAACACCCGGCGCAGGGCGGCCAGCCGGCTGCGGCCCTGCGGCCGCTCGGAGATTTTCGCCACCGCCACGCTGGTCACCGTCGCGGCGTCGGCGATGACGGCGGACGAGGTCGGCGTCGCCTCGGCGTCGAACAGGATCACGTGGCGGGCCGCGCGGCTGGCCCGGAGGCTCGCCTGGCCCAGCCGGTCCAGCAGGGCCTGCGGGCCCATGACGCCCAGCTTCAAGGGCGCGCCGCCATCCCCGGCCAGGGCGACCGCCTCGCCATCCGGCCGGTGCGAGGTGAACACCGTCAGGCCGCCCAGGCGGGTGGCGCGCAGCACGGTCTCGCCCACGTCGTTCTTGTAGATGATGTCGCCGCGCGGCGCGGGCCGGGACTGCAGGGCCCAGACCTCGGGGCTGTTCTCGAACTTCATCAGCGGCTTGTCCTGGGTCTGGTCCAGGATGAAGGCGTCGCCGTCCTCGCTGACATAGCGGGCGACCGGCGGGGCGGAGAAATCCCGGCCGGTCGAGGGGCCGTGGCGGCCGAACAACAGGTCGTGCAGGCTGCGCGGCTGGCCCTGCGCCGAGCCAGCAAGCGCGCAGACGCCCGCGCAGACGACCGCTGCGCAGATCGACCTCGAAAACGCAGTCGGCCTACCATCCATGACGGGCCACGAGATGCCGGGGGACTGGGGCGCTTTTTGGACGTCGGCGCGGCTCAAAACAGCGCACCCGGACCTGCGTCCCAGGCGCCACACCTCTCGCAGCGGGCAGTTAAGCCGCCTAGCCGACCATGTACTGGCCGCCATTGAGCGCCAGGGTGGCGCCGGTGACGTAGCCGGCCCGTTCGCCGGCCAGGAAGGCGACCATGTCGGCGATCTCGTCGCCGTGGCCCAGCCGGCCCACCGGGATCTGGGCGATGATGCTCTCCAGCACCTTCTCCGGCACCGACTGCACCATCTCGGTGTCGATATAGCCCGGGGCGATGCAGTTCACGGTGACGCCCTTCTTGGCGTTCTCCAGGGCCAGCGCCTTCGTGAAGCCGATCATCCCAGCCTTGGCGGCGGAGTAGTTGGTCTGGCCCATCTGGCCCTTCTGGCCATTGATCGAGGAGATGTTGATCACCCGGCCCCAGCCGCGGTCGCGCATGCCCTCGATCACCTGCCGGGTCATGTTGAACAGGCTGTCCATGTTCACCCGGATGACCTCGCTCCACTGCTCGGAGTTCATCTTGTGGAACACGCCGTCGCGGGTGATGCCGGCGTTGTTGACCAGCACCTCGATGGGGCCGAGCTCGCGCTCCACCGCCTCGGTGGCGTGCTTGCAGTCAGAGAAGTTGCCGACGTTGCCCTTGATGACCATGACGCCGAGCTCCTTGGCGCAGGCCTCGGCCGCCTTGTCGTTGCCGGAGTAGCCGGCCGCCACCTGCATGCCGTCGGCCTTCAGCCGCTCGACGATCGCTCGTCCAATGCCACGGGTTCCCCCCGTGACCAGCGCCACCCTGGCCATCCGCCGTCTCCCTATGTCAGGCCGGACTTGGAAGGCCCCGGCTCTTCTAACTGCCTAACGCGTCAGACCTGCTCGACGCACATCGCCACGCCCATGCCGCCGCCGACGCACAGCGTCGCCAGGCCCTTGGACGCGCCGGAGCGCTTCATCTCGTGCAGCAGGGTGGTGAGGATCCGCGCGCCGGAGGCGCCGATCGGATGGCCGATGGCGATCGCCCCGCCGTTGACGTTCACCTTGGCCGGATCGAGGCCCAGGTCGCGGACCACGCAGATCGACTGCGCCGCGAAGGCCTCGTTGGATTCCACCAGGTCGAGGTCGGCGACCGCCCAGCCGGCCTTCTCCAGCGCCTTGCGGCTGGCCGGGATCGGGCCGGTGCCCATGATCTCCGGATCGACGCCGGCGTGCGCCCAGGAGGCGATCCGCGCCAAGGGCTTCAGGCCCCGCTTCTTCGCCTCCTCGGCGGTCATCAGCACCAGGGCCGCGGCGCCGTCGTTGAGGCCAGAGGCGTTGGCCGCGGTCACCGAGCCGTCCTTGGCGAAGGCCGGGCGCAGGCCCGAGATGCTCTCCAGCGTCACGCCATGGCGGATGAACTCGTCGTCCTCGACCACGGTGTCGCCCTTGCGGCCCTTGATGGTGACCGGAACGATCTCGTCCCTGAAGCGGCCGGACTTCTGGGCCGCCTCGGCGCGATTCTGCGAGGCGACGGCGAACCTGTCCTGGTCCTCGCGGGTGATCTGCCAGCGGGCGGCGATGTTCTCCGCCGTCTGGCCCATGTGGTAGCCGTGGAAGGCGTCCCAGAGCCCGTCCTTGATCATGGTGTCGACGAAGGCCAGGTCGCCCATCTTCTGGCCGCCGCGCAGGTTCTGGGCGTGCGGCGACTGGCTCATGCTCTCCTGGCCGCCGGCCACCACGATGTCGGCCGAGCCGTCCTTGATCTGCTGGGCGGCGAGCGCCACGGCCCGGAGGCCCGAGCCGCAGAGCTGGTTGAGGCTCCAGGCGGGACTCTCCACCGGCACGCCGGCGTTGACCGCCGCCTGGCGGGCCGGGCCCTGGCCGGCGCCGGCCTGCAGCACCTGGCCCATGATCACCTCGTCGACGTCGGCGGCGGCGATCCCGGCGCGCTCGACCGCCGCCTGGATGGCGAGCTTGCCGAGCTCGTGGGCCGGCAGCCCGGCCAGGGCGCCGTTGAACGAGCCCACCGGCGTGCGGGCCGCGGAAACGATGACGATCTCGCTCATGGCAATTCCTTCGCCAATATCCTCTGGAGGCCGGCTTGCGACGGCGGACGACTGGCCCTCATTCAGCTATCGGTCCGGCCCCGGGCTTCGGCAAGTCCGAACAGCGTAAATATTTCAAGGCATTTGCTTCTGACCTCGCATCCGCGATACTGCGGTGCAGAACGAGGGCGGTTTCGACGCCCGCGGTGCAAGGATTTGGGATGGCCGACACCCCAGGCAGCGAGGCGCCGCAGGGCGAGCGCGTCGTCATCAAGAAGTACGCGAACCGGCGGCTCTACAACACCGCCTCCTCCTCCTACGTGACCCTCGAACACCTCTCCGAAATGGTGAAGAAGGGCGTCGACTTCGTGGTCTATGACGCCAAGACCAACGACGACATCACCCGCTCGGTGCTGACCCAGATCATCTTCGAGGAAGAGAGCCAGGGTCAGTCGCTGCTGCCGATCCAGTTCCTGCGGCAGCTGATCAGCTTCTATGGCAATTCGGTGCAGGCCTTCCTGCCGAGCTATCTGGAGCTGTCGCTAGCCACCTTCGCCCAGCAGCAGGAGCGGATGCGCAGCCAGTTCGGGGCGCTCGGCGTGACCGGCGGGGCCAATCCCTTCGAGGAGCAGATCCGCCAGAACCTGGCTTTGTTCGACCGCGCCATGAAGATGTTCTCGCCCTTCGCTTTCGCCAAGACCGACGAGGCCGCCGCCGCGCCGGCGCCCTCGGCCGCCAAGCCGACGGAGGCGTCTTCCGACGAGGCGCTGACCGAGCTGCGCAAGCAGATGGCCGCCATGCAGGCGCAGATCGAGAAGCTCGCCACGAAAGGCTAGTTCGGGCGTTCAGCCCTGGCTTAAGGTTTGCAGGACGTTAGCCATGATGTCCCGAATTGACCCGATCCGGCGCTCGGACCTGCTGCGGCGGGCCGCCAAGCCCGAGGCCGAGGACGAAGCCGACGAGGCCGCCCAGGCCCAGGTCGTGCGGCTGCCGGTCCCGGTCGACCGGGTCAAGCGCGTCATGCCCAGGCCGACCAATCCGGACGGCCAGGCGACCTTCGCGGCCCAGCTGATGGGACAGGACGGCGCCAAGCGCGGCCTGCGCGCCGGGCCCGAGGCCTTCGACAGCGCCAAGGACCTCTACAACCGCACCGAATGGTCGGGGACCAAGGACCGCCGCGCGCCCAAGGGCGCCAGGACCAAGACCGACATCTAAGTTGAGCGCATTGCGGGCGCGAAAGTGGGGCCACTTTCGCTCAACGCGCTCTAGCCGCCCTTCAGGATAGCGAGTTCGGCCTCCAGCTCCGCCACCCGGCGCTCGAGCCGCACCAGGCGGTCCTCCACCAGCTCCGCGCCGCCGGGGACCGGCGTCGAGACGCCGGCGCGCTCGGCGACCTCCGTGGCGGTCACGCCCAGCAGCTCGGCGAAGGTCGCGACCTCGTCGGCAGAAAGCTCCCGCTGGTCCTTGAAGACCAACCCCAGCTCGGCCTCGCTGACGCCGGACGCGGCGGCCAGCACCGCCCGCGTCGATCCCCGCTCCGCGAGGCGCGCGTCGAACCATTCGGCATCGAAGAACAGGGCCATCAGCGCTCCCGCCCGAGTTGGCGCCGGTCTTGCTTAACCATGGTCGCAACCCCCGACCATGGGCCAATCATGACGCACTTCGCCTTCCGCTTCCTCGACCTGGCCGTAGTGGCGCTGATCTTCAGCGCGCTCACCTAGAGCTCGTCGACCTCGCCCGGATTGCGGGCGCGGGACTGCAGCCAGATCACCCCGAACAGGTCCGAGAGCGAGACCCAGAGGCGGCCGAGGTTGGTGTATTTCGAGCGGCCGGTGGTGCGATGGCGGTGGTTCACCGGCAGGAAGGCCGTGCGGTAACCTTCGCGCACCATCAGCGCCGGCAGGTAGCGGTGGATGTGGTCGAAGTAGGGAAGCCGGAGGAAGGCCTCGCGGCGGAAGGCCTTCAGCCCGCAGCCGGTGTCGTTGGCGGTGTCCTTCAGGAGGCGCTTGCGGACGCCGTTGCCGATCCGCGAGGCGACCTTCTTGGCCTGGCTGTCCTGGCGCTTGACCCGCTCGCCGCCGACCAGGGCGAGGTCGGGCGGGCCGGCCAGCAGGGCGTCCACCAGCTTCGGCCCGTCGGCCGGATCGTTCTGGCCGTCGCCGTCGAGGGTGACCACGACGGCCCCCTTGGCGCCCAGGATGCCGGTGCGGATGGCGCGGCTCTGGCCGGCGTTGTTGCGGTGACCGAGCACACGCAGCTGCGGGATCTCGCGCTTGAGCGCCGTCAGCGCCGCGCGGGTGCCGTCGCGACTGGCGTCGTCGACGAAGACGATCTCGAACTTGCGGCCTTTGAAGGCGGCGGCGATCTCACGCGCCAGATCGGGGGCCGCGCCTTCCTCATCGAAGACTGGGACGACGACGGAGATCTCGGGCGCGGCGGCGGGCATGGCGCCCTCATAGCCGAAAAGCTGCCCGAGGAAAGGATTGTGCTATCTGGTCGAAATGACGCTTCAGGCTGAGTTGGCGCGGTGGAGCCGCGGGTGGCGGGGACCGGCCATGGCCGCCCTGATCGCCTTCCTGGCCGGCCTGCCGGGCCTGATCGCCGCCCCGCCGCTGGACCGCGACGAGAGCCGCTTCGCCCAGGCCACCGCCCAGATGCTGGAGACCGGCGACTTCGTCGTCATCCGCTACCAGGACGAGCCCAGGTTCAAGAAGCCGGTGGGCATCCACTGGCTGCAGGCGGCCAGCGTGCGGCTGCTGTCCAGCCCCGAGGCGCGGGACATCTGGGCCTACCGCATCCCCTCGCTGCTCGGGGCCATGCTGGCCGCCGCCGCCTGCGCCTGGGGCGCGGCCGCCTTCTTCGGGGCGGAGGCGGGCCTGCTCGCCGGGGCCATGCTGGGGGCCACCTTCATGCTCTCCAGCGAGGCGATGATCGCCAAGACCGATGCGGTGCTGTGCGGGACCACGACCTTGGCCATGGCGGCGCTGGGCCGGATCTATGCGTCCGCGCGCGACGGGCCGCCGATCGGCCGGTTCACGCCGATGGCGTTCTGGCTGGCGATCGGCGCGGCGACCCTGGTCAAGGGCCCGGTGGGGCCGATGGTGGCGGCGCTGGCGATGATCGCCCTGGCCATCGCCGACCGCAGGCCCGCCTGGCTCGGCCGGCTGAACTGGTACTGGGGCCTGATCCTGGTGGCGATCATCGTCGGGCCCTGGGCGGGGGCGGTGACGGTGGCCACCGACGGCGGTTTCTGGAGCCAGGCCCTGGCCGGCGACCTCGCGCCGAAGCTGGCCGGCGGCCAGGAGACCCATGGCGCGCCGCCCGGCTACCACACCCTGCTGGCCTCGGTGCTGCTGTTCCCGATGACGCTGTTGATCCCGGCCGCCCTGGTCGCCGGCTGGAAGCGGCGGGCGGAGCCGGGCGTGCGGTTCGCGCTGGCCTGGCTGATCCCGACGTGGATCGTCTTCGAACTCTTACCGACCAAGCTGGTCCACTACACCCTGCCGACCTATGGCGCGGTCTGCTGGCTGGCGGCCGCCGCCTTGGCCGCGCCGCTCGGCCGGCGGGTGCGGATCGTCGGCGCGGGCCTTTCCGGGATCATCGGCCTGCTGATGGCGGGCGGGGTCTGCTACCTCGTGTCGCTGTACGGGACGGCGGCCGACGCCTTCCCGGCGATCCTCGCGGCGGGGCTGCTGGCGGCGGCGGGCCTGGCGGGCGCCTATATGCTGATCAAGGATCGGGCCCTGCCGGCGCTGGCCGCGGCGCTGGCGTTCGGGATCCTCGGCCACGCGGTCCTGGTCGCGGGCCTGGCGCCCCGGCTCGATCCGCTCTGGCTTTCGCGGCGCACGGAGGCGGCCATGGCCAAGGCCCAGCTGTTGCCCCGGCAAGGGGTAGCCGACGCGCCGGTGACGGTGGCCGGCTACGCCGAGCCCAGCCTGGTCTTCGCGCTCGGCACCGAGACCGAGCTCGGCGGCCCGGACGACGCGGCGCAGGCGATCGTCGAGCACCGCCCGGCGGTGGTCGAGGGCCGCCAGGACCCGGCCTTCCGCCAAGCGCTCACGGCCGACCACGTGGCGGCCCAGGAGGTCGCCGAGGTGAAGGGTCTGGATTATTCGGACGGACACAAGATGACGCTTCGCATCTACCGGGCGCCGGACAACGCCCCGCCGCCGCCAGGCGGCCAGCCCGAGGGAGGCCAGCCATGAGCCGCCGCATCGAGATCGTCGAGGTGGGCCCGCGCGACGGCCTGCAGAACGAGAAGGCCCTGCTGGAGGTGGGCGAGAAGCTGGAGTTCATCCACCGGCTGGAGGCGGCCGGGGCGCGGCGCATGGAGACCGTCTCCTTCGTCAATGCGAAGCGCGTACCGCAGATGGCCGGGGCGGAGGAGATCTCCGAGGCCCTGCCGCATCAGGGCGGCCGCTCGCGCATCGGCCTGGTGCTCAACGAGCGCGGCTGGGACCGCTGCCTGGCGGCGAGGTGCGACGAGGCCAATATCGTGGTCTGCGCCACCGACGGCTTCGGCATCCGCAACCAGGGCGCCTCGGTCGACGAGCAGGTCACCGCCATGCAGCGGATCGCCGCGCGCAAGCACGCCGAGGGCGGCCCACCGATCACGGTGACCATCTCGGTGGCCTTCGGTTGCCCGTTCGACGGCGAGGTCTCGGAAGAGCAGGTGCTGCGCATCGTGCGCGCCGCCGCCGAGGCCAAGGTGGACGAGCTGGCGCTGGCCGACACCATCGGCGTCGCCGATCCGTGGCTGGTCAGGAAGCGGGTCGAGGCCAGCCGCAAGGCGGCGCCGCACCTGCCGCTGCGCATGCATTTCCACGACACCCGCAACACCGGCCTGGCCAACGCCTTCGCCAGCGTCGAGGCGGGCGTGAGCGTGCTGGACGCCAGCTGCGGCGGGCTGGGCGGCTGCCCCTTCGCGCCCAACGCCACCGGCAACATCGGCACCGAGGACCTGGTCTACATGCTGCAGCGGGCCGGCTTCGAGACCGGCTATGACCTCGACCAGCTGATCACCACCGCCGACTGGGTGTCAGGCCTGCTGGGCAAGGCGCCGACCTCGTCGGTGGCGCGGGCCGGGGTGTTCCCGGCGAGGTCCGTCGCCTAGAGGGCGCGGCCGGTCAGCCGCCAGAGCACCGGGCGGGCCACCGCGGTGCAGACGATCACCGGCGAGACCAGCCAGGCGAGCAGGGTGGCGCTGACGGTGTCGGCGCGCTTCCTGAAGTAGCGGGCGAGGCCGACGCCCTTGTGGAATTCCACCCGCAGCGGGCTGGTCTGGCTGGTGTGACCCAGGTGGATCACCTCGGCCTTGGGGTGGAACAGCACCACGCCGCCCAGCTGGCGCACCCGCCAGCAGAGGTCGACGTCCTCGACATGCAGGAAGTACTGCTCGTCGAAGCCGGCCACGGCGTCGAAGTCCTCGCGCCGCATGCAGAAGCAGGCGCCGGATATGGTCGGCGCGGGCTGCGGCTGGTCCGGCAGGGCCTCGCCCTCCCAGTGCACCTCGAAGCGGCCCCAGCCGGGGACCTTGCGCGCCAGGCCGCTCAGCGAGAGCAGGGCGCTGGTGAGCGTGATGTCGCCGCGCCGGGCGCCGCGCTGCTCGGTGCGGTCGGCGTTCAGCACCCGGCCGCCGACGATGCAGGGCACCGGCCGGTCTTCGATCTCGCGGACCAGTTCGGCGACGCAGCCGGGCTGCAGGAAGGCGTCGGGATTGAGGAAGATCAGTATGTCGCCCAGGGCGCGCCGCGCCCCGAGATTCGCGCCACGCGCGAACCCGACATTGCCGTGGCCCTCCATGAGCACCACCCGGCGGTCATGGTCGGCTAGCCGACGCAAGGCCTGCGATTCGCGCAGGGTCGAGCCGTTGTCGACGATCACCAGCTCGTCCACCAGGGGGTCGCGCAGGGCGCAGTCGACGCTTTCGTCCAGCGCCTCGCCGGTCATGTAGACGACCATGACCACCGAGACGCGGCGGCGATTCCCAAGGAAATCAGGCGCCTCGCAGGGTTCCGCGGCGACGATCGGTGCGGCGATGCCGTTCATCCAGCCTCCAGTGCCCCGACCACGTGCCGAGACGAAGCCCCGTCCTTCGCCATCGCCGCAACATCGGGCGGACTGGCCTCCAAGGCAAGCGCGTTTGCAGCCTCGCCCAGGCTCACAACCTGTTGTTGATCACTTCCCAGGCGGCGCAGCGCCACCTTGCCCTCCTCCGCCTCGCGGCGGCCGACGACGGCGATCACCGGAACCTTGGCCAGGCTGTGCTCGCGCACCTTGTAGCCGACCTTCTCGTTGCGCAGGTCGACCTCGACCCTGAGGCCTCGAGCCTTGAGTGA
Organism: Phenylobacterium sp.; assembly: GCA_004799545.1. Classification (GTDB taxonomy): domain Bacteria; phylum Pseudomonadota; class Alphaproteobacteria; order Caulobacterales; family Caulobacteraceae; genus Phenylobacterium. The sequence goes on along the minus strand of SSMU01000004.1, from coordinate 55,877 downwards.
GTCTGCGACAGTTTGGGCATAGGCGTCGGCGTCGGAGGTTATCGTCGCCACCACCACCTGCACCGGCGCGAGCCAAAGCGGGAAGGCGCCGGCGAAGTTCTCGATCATCACCCCCAGGAAGCGCTCCATGGAGCCGCAGATCGCCCGGTGCAGCATCACCGGCCGCTGCTTGGAGCCGTCCTCGGCGACATATTCGGCGTCGAGGCGCTCGGGCAGGACATAGTCGAGCTGCAGGGTGCCGCACTGCCAGGTGCGGCCGATGGCGTCGCGCAGGTGGAATTCGAGCTTGGGGCCATAGAAGGCGCCCTCGCCGGGCAGCAGCTCGACCTCGGCGATGCCGGCGTTCTTGGCCGCCCGCTCCAGCTTGGCCTCGGCCACGTCCCAGACTTCGTCGGTGCCGAACCGCTCCTCGGGCCGCAGCGCGAGCTTCACGGCGTGCAGCTCAAGGCCGCAGTCGCGGTAGACGCTCTCCAGCAGGCGGATGAACTTCGTCGATTCCGCCTCGATCTGGTCCTCGCGGCAGAAGATGTGGGCGTCGTCCTGGGTGAAGGCCCGCACCCGGAAGATGCCGTGCAGGGCGCCCGACGGCTCATAGCGGTGGCAGGAGCCGAACTCGGCCATGCGCAGCGGCAGGTCGCGGTAGGACTTCTGGCCGTGGTTGAAGATCTGCACGTGGCCCGGGCAGTTCATCGGCTTGACGGCCAGGACCTCGCCCTCCTCCGTCTCGCAGGTGAACATGTTCTTGCCGAACTTCTGCCAGTGGCCCGAGCGCTCCCAGAGCCCGCGGTCCATCAGTTGGGGGGCCTTGACCTCCACATAGCCGTCGGCGTCCAGGCGTCGGCGCATATAGGCCTCGACCGTGCGGTAGAGCGTCCAGCCCTTGGGGTGCCAGAAGATCATCCCCTTGGCCTCTTCCTGCATGTGGAAGAGGTCCATGACCCGGCCGATCTTGCGGTGGTCGCGCTTCTCGGCCTCCTCCAGGCGGTGCAGGTGGTCCGCGAGGTCGGCGTCGCTGGCCCAGGCCGTGCCGTAGATCCGCTGCAGCATCGGGTTGCGGTGGTCGCCCCGCCAGTAGGCGCCGGCCAGCTTGGTCAGCTTGAACGCCTTGCCGACGAACTTCGTCGAGGGGAAGTGTGGGCCGCGGCAGAGGTCCTTCCAGTTCCCCTGCCGATAGACGCTGACCTCCTCGCCGGCGGGAATGCCGCCGATGATCTCGGCCTTGTAGGCCTCGCCGATCGCCTTGAAGTGGTCGATGGCGTCGTCGCGCTTCCAGACCTCGCGTTCGATCGGCTCGTCGCGGTCGACGATCTCCTTCATCCGCTGCTCGATCTTGGCCAGGTCGTCGAGGCTGAACGGCTCGTCGCGGGCGAAGTCGTAGTAGAAGCCGTCCTCGATCGAGGGGCCGATGGTCACCTGGGCGCCGGGGAACAGCTCCTGCACGGCCTCGGCCATGATGTGGCTGGCGTCATGGCGCAGGGTGTCGAGCGCCTCGCGGGCGTCGCGGGATAGGATCTCGAACTTGCCGCCGTGCGGCAGCGGCCGGTCGACGTCATAGAGCTCGCCGTCCAGCTTGATCAGCGCCGCCCGCTTGGCGAGCGATGGGGCGATGGAGGCGGCCACGGCCTTGCCCGTGGCGCCGTCGTCGTACTGGCGTTTCGAGCCGTCGGGGAAAATCAGATCGATCATCTTCTTCAGGTCCACGTTCGCGCCGGGCGCTCAGGCCCTTTTTGGCGCGGGGGCGGGACCGGGTCATAGCCCGATCCGCCCCAGGGATGACAGCGGCACAGCCGGCGGACGGCGAGAGCACTCCCGCGCCACGGGCCATGGCTGATCAGGGCGTCGGCGGCATATTCCGAGCAGGTCGGAAGGAACCGGCATTGCCGCCCGATCAGCGGCGAAAGCGTCAGCTTGTAGGCGCGAAGCGCGCCCCTGACGCAGCTCTCGTAGGAAGACATGCCGGCTACGGTTTGTGAGGGTCGCCCCAGCGCTTAGGCCGGAGTCCTACCAGGATCAAGCCGCGCCGGCGGGACTAGTTCGCGCCATCGCCTTGCGGACAGCCTCGCACGCGGCCTCGAACGCGAGCAGCGTCGAGGCGTGGCGGGCGGGATAGTCCTTCACCGGGGCGAGCATCGCCAGGTCCGCAAATCGTCCGTCGGGCGGGGATGCGCCCGTCTTCAACATAGCACGAAACTGCTCCCGAGCGCTTTCCAGTTCGTGAACGCTGGCCCCCATCACGTGCGAGCCGAGCACCGATGCACTCGCTTGGCCGAGCGCGCAGGCCTTCACCTCCTGGGCGAAATCGGCCACGCGATCGCCATCGACCTTGACGTCGACCGTGACCCGGCTGCCGCACAGCTTGGCGACCTTCTCGGCCGAACCATGGGCGTCCGCCAGCCGGCCGAGCCGCGGCAGGTTGGCGGCCAGGGCCAAGAGCTTCGCCGAATAGAGGTCGTCGATCATGGGAGGGATGTAAGGCGTGGGGGCCCGCCGGGCAATTCGGGGCGGTGGTCGCGGTGTCAGGCCGGCTCGGGCTGGCGCGCCGGCGGCGCGGCGCGTTCGGCGACCTTGGCGAGGTGCTGGTGCAGCGCCGCCACCACCTGGGCGCCTTCGCCCACGCAGGCGGCCACCCGCTTCACCGAGCCCGCGCGCACGTCGCCGATGGCGAAGACGCCCGGCAGGCTGGTCTCCAGGGGATGGCGGCCAGCGGCGGCCTCCGAGCCGGTCAAGACGAAGCCCTTGGCGTCGAGGCTGACGTCGGAAGCCGCCAGCCAGTCGGTGTTGGGCTCCGCGCCGATGAACAGGAAGATGTGTTCGATGTCGCGCGCCGTCTGCTCACGCGTGCGCACGTCGCACCAGGTCACCTTCTGCAGCGCGCCCTCGGTCCCCTCGAGGGCGCAGACCTCGGCGTGGGTGACGAGCTCGACGTTCGGCTGTTCCTTGATGCGGTCGATCAGGTAGCGGGACATGGAGGCCTCGAGCCCCGACGCGCGGACCAGCAGCGAGACCTTCTTCACCTGGCTCGCCAGATAGACCACGGCCTGGCCGGCCGAGTTGCCGCCGCCGACCAGCACGACTTCCTGGCCGGCGCAGAGCTTGGCCTCCAGCGGCGAGGCCCAATAGTGCACCGAGGCCGCCTCGAAGCGGTCGAGCGTCGCCAGCGCCAGGCGGCGGTAGCGGGCGCCCCCGGCCAGCACCACCGAGCGGGCGCGCACGGTCTCACCGTTGGCCAAGTTCACGCGGTAGCCGCTCTCCGGGCAGGGGGTCAGCGACTGGGCCTCGTCCGGGATCGCGGTCTCCACCCCGAACTTCTGGGTCTGGTTGTAGGCCCGCGCCATCAGCGCCATGCCGCTGATGCCGGTGGGGAAGCCGAGATAGTTTTCGATCCGCGCCGAGGCGCCCGCCTGGCCGCCGAAGGCCCGGCAGTCGAGCACTAGGGTCGAGAGCCCCTCGGACCCCGCATAGACCGCCGCCGCCAGGCCGGCCGGGCCCGCCCCCACCACAAGTGTGTCGTAGGTGCGGTTCGGGTCGATCGCAGAGACCAGGCCCAGGCAACGGGCCAACTGGTCCTCCGTCGGGTTGCGCAGCAGAGCGCCGCTCGGGCAGAGCACCACCGGCAGCTCGCTGGCCTTGAGGTGGAAGCGCTTGATCAAGCCGGCGGCCTCCGGATCGGACGTCGGGTCCAACCGCTGGCTGGGGTAGGCGTTGCGGCGCAGGAAGCCCTCCAGGCGGCGCACATCCGGGTCGCTCTCGACCCCCACGATCACCGGCCCGCCCGTACCGGCCTCCAGGATGCGCATGCGCCGCAGGATGAGCGCGCGCATAATCCGCTCGCCGAGCTCGGCTTCCGCCACCATCACGGCGCGCAGCCGCTCCGAAGGGATCACGATGGCGCTGACCGCGCCCTCGGCCCGGGCCTCGAACAGCGCCGGCCGGCCCGAAAGCCCGCTGATTTCGGCGGTGAAGTTGCCGGGACCGTGGCGGACGACCAGCTCCGGCTTGCCGCGCGGGTTCGGCTGGGTGATCGCCACGTGGCCCGTCAGGATCACCGACAGGCCGTGGCCGACCTCCCCCGGATGCACCAGCACCTCGCCGTCGGCGTAGTCCTTCGGCGTCCCGAACCGGCGCAGCCGGTCGATCTCGGAGGCCGTCAGCGTCGGGTAGATCTGCGGACGGCGGCTTTCGACGAGCGGGGATGTGATCTCGGCCATGGACGGCACTCTAGCCCCGCCGCGCCCATCGTGGAACGGCGGGGCTAGAGCGGCTCATCCGCCTAGGACTTCAGGAACGCCAGCAGGTCGGCGTTGATCACGTCGGCCTGGGTGGTCGGCATCCCATGCGGGAAGTCCTTGTAGGTCTTCAGCTCGCCCTTGGGGAGCAGGGCGGCGCTCTTCGGGCCGGCGTCGGCATAGGGGACGATCTGGTCGTCCTCGCTGTGCATGACCAGCACCGGGATCTGGATGGACTTCAGGTCCTCGGTGAAGTCGGTCTCGGAGAAGGCCTTGATGCAGTCGTAGTGGGCCTTGACGCTGCCCATCATGCCCTGCAGCCACCACTTCTCGATGATCCCCTGGCTGACCTTCGCGCCGGGCCGGTTGAAGCCGTAGAAGGGCCCGGTCGGCACGTCGCGATAGAGCTGGGCGCGTCGGCCAGGAGGCCCGCGCGGTACTGGTCGAAGGCCTCCATCGGCGTGCCCTCGGGATTGGCCTCGGTCTTCAGCATGAGCGGCGGCACGGCGCTGATCAGGGCCGCCTTATAGGCGCGCTGGGTCCCGTGGCGGCCAAGGTAGCGGGCCACTTCGCCGCCGCCGGTGGAATGGCCGACATGGATGGCGGCCTTGAGGTCCAGGGTCTCGACCAGGGCGAACAGGTCGTCGGCGTAGGTGTCCATCTCGTTGCCGCCCCAGGTCTGGCTGGACCGGCCGTGGCCGCGGCGGTCGTGGGCGATCACCCGGTAGCCCTGGCCAGCGAAGAACATCATCTGGGCGTCCCAGTCGTCGGCGGTCAGCGGCCAGCCGTGGGAGAAGACGATGGGCTGCCCCGTCCCCCAGTCCTTGTAGAAGATCTGCGCGCCGTCGGCGGCGGTGACATAGGACGAGCCGGGGGTGCGCGGGGAGGCGGAAGTCTTCGGCGCGGCGGGCGCCGTGACGTCGAGTGTGGTCATGACCATCGTCCTTTTCGGCTGCAGAAACCGCCCGGAGCGGGCGGGATTCGGTCGGCGGGAACCTGGGCAGGCTCCCGCGATAGCCACCCTTGAACCCAGGGTTGCGCCGGCCGGGATCGGGGGCCGAGTCACATGCGCGTGAGGCGGCGAGAAATTACTTTTGGCGCCACTTCGGCGTGCAATTCGCGACAGCCGGCGCCGTCGGCTAAGCTCGGGGATCCGGAGAGACACCCATGACCCTGCGGCTCGTCCTCACCATCCTGCTGCTCGCCGCGGCGCCGGCCGCCCTGGCCCGCGACGAGGCCATGCGCGACATCATGGCCGGCCACGTGAACCCCGGCGCCCTGGGCTTCTGGGCCGCCGGCAACGATCCGCCGGACAATGAGACGCCGGCCCAGGCGAAGCTGCGCTGGGACGAGGCGGCGAAAGGCGCGAAGGCGATGGAGACGTGGGGTCAGGTGCTGCAGAAGCCGCCCTACACCCGCACCGGCCGCTGGAACGACGACGCCCAGCTGATGATCGACATGGCCCGGCTGGGCGAGACGCCGATCCGCCTCAAGGACGGGCCCAAGGCCTTCGAGATCGGCGGGCGCCTCTACGACGCCTGCAACGAATGCCACAAGCTCTACGTGCCGCGCCGCGGGGCGACGATTCCCCGCGAGTCGCCGCTGAATGCGCCGTAAGGGGGCCTAGCCCTTCTGCATCGCCTCGGCGCGGGCCTTGAGGGCTTCGTTCATCGCCTGGAAGCCGCGATGGACGGCGCGGCCCATCTGCTTGGCCACGGAGGGGCCCATGAAGCCGCCGAAGATCTCGCCGTTGGCGAGGATGCAGCTGGTTCCGGCGAGCTGCTCGATCTCGATATAGCGGGTGGTCTTCACCAGGCCGCCCATCAGGCTGAGCTTCCAGTGCAGCTGCGCATTGGGCACCCAGTCGAGCACCACCGGGGCGATCTCCCGCGGCGGCTGGCCGGGCACGGCCAGGGTCAGGCTGAGCGGCTGGCCGATGCGGATGGTCCCCGAGGCCTTCGGATAGAGCGGGTTCCAGTCCTGCCAGCGGTCGAGGTCGTAGAGGATGTCCCAGATGGTCTCGGCGGAGGCCTGGACGCCGAGGCGGTGCTCGATGCCCACGCCCTTCGGGCCGGGGGCCTTGGGGGCCGCGCTCGGCGTATCCTTCTTGGGGCCGCCCACGGTGCGGGCGAAGAGCCCCGCCTTGAGCTGCGGGGAAGGCGCCATCGGCATCAGACCTGCTCCTTCAGCCGCCAGGTCGCCCCGGCGGGTCCGTCCATCACCTCCACATTCAACGCCGTGAGTTCGGCGCGGATGCGGTCGGCCTGCGGCCAATCCTTGGCGCGGCGGGCCTCGTCGCGGGCGACGATCAGCCCATTGATGCGCGACTTCAGGTCCTCGTCCACCCCACCCTGGAACCAGGCTTCGGGATCGGCGGCGAGGAAGCCCATCAGCCAGGCCGAGGCCAGGAGCTCGCCCTTGGCCAGGGCCTTCTCCTGCGGGTCGCCGGTCTCCAGCCGCGAGGCGAGCGCGAACAGCTCGGCCATGGCGGCGGCGGTGTTGAGGTCGTCCTCCAGGGCCATCAGGAACTGCGGCGAGGGCTGGTGGGTGGACGGCGTGACGCCGGCGGCGCGGCGCAGGGCGCCGTAGAGCCGGTCGAGGGAGCGGCGGGCCTGGTCCAGCAGGTCGGCGTTCCACTCCAGCGGCGCGCGGTAGTGGCCGACCAAGAGCGCCCAGCGGATCGCCTCGCCGGGATAGGATTTCAGCAGGTCGTGGGCCAGGGCCACATTGCCCAGCGACTTCGACATCTTCTCCTCGCCGAAGTTCAGGAAGCCGTTGTGCAGCCAGTAGGCGGCGTAGGTCGGCTCATGGGTGGCGCAGACACCCTGGGCCCGCTCGTTCTCGTGGTGCGGGAAGACCAGGTCGATGCCGCCGCCGTGGATGTCGATCGGAAGACCCAAGGTCTGCTCGATCATCGCCGTGCACTCGATGTGCCAGCCGGGCCGGCCCGGGCCCCAGGGGCTGTCCCACTCCGGCTCGCCGGGCTTGGACGGCTTCCAGAGCACGAAGTCGGCGGGGTGCTGCTTGTAGGGGGCGACGTCGACGCGGGCGCCGGCGATCATCTCGTCCAGCGGCCGGCCGGAGAGCTCGCCATAGCCGGCGTAGGCCTGGGTGTTGAAGAGGACGTGGCCGTCGGCGGCGTAGGCGGCGTTGTTGTGGACCAGCCGTTCGATCATCTCAACGATCGCGGCCATGGTCTGGGTGGCCCGCGGCTGGAAGCTGGGCGGCAGGGCGCCCAGCCGGGCGGCGTCGGCGTTGTAGACCGCCAGGTAGCGGTCGGTGACCACCTCGATGGGGACGCCTTCCTCGGCGGCCTTGGCGTTGATCTTGTCGTCCACGTCGGTGACGTTGGCCGCATAGACCACGGCGTCCCGGCCATAGGCGTGGCGCAGCAGGCGGAACAGCACGTCGAACACCACGACGGGCCGGAAGTTGCCCACGTGGGCGTAGTTGTAGACCGTGGGCCCGCAGACATACATCGTCACCCGGCCGGGATCGCGGGGGACGAAGGGCCGCTTGGCGCGGGCCATGGTGTCGTAGAGGGCCAGGGTCATCTTAAGGCTTTTCGTGGTCAAGCTAACGCCGCGGAACGGTTGCCCGACAAGCGGGGCAGCCCATATACAGTTGGTGTGGATCGGACGCCACGGGAACCCCGTTGGGAACCTCGGGGGGCTTTTCCGGTCCAAGTGAAAGGGTGGCACGCGTCACTCCGGGACCGTCGTCCCGGCGCAACTCAGCCCTGGAAAGAACAGCCCTCACCGATGGACGCCAGAAGCGACCGAACCCTGGTCGGGTCCCCTGACCTTGATCTTGACGCCGTGAAGCGCCCCACGCGCGAAGAAGCGATGGAGGCCGTTCGCACCCTGATCGCCTGGGCCGGTGACGATCCGCGCCGCGAAGGCGTGATCGACACCCCCAAGCGCGTCGTCGACGCCTACGCCGAGTGGTTCGAGGGCTACAACCTCGACCCGGCCAAGGAGCTCAGCCGCACCTTCGAGGACGTGCAGGGCTACGACGACATCGTCATGCTGCGCGACATCGAGGTGGAGAGCCACTGCGAGCACCACATGGCGCCGTTCCTGGGCAAGGCCTACGTGGCCTACATGCCGACCAACCGGGTGGTGGGCATCTCCAAGCTGGCCAAGGTGGTGGAGATCTTCGCCCGCCGTCTCCAGACCCAGGAGACCATGACCCAGCAGATCACCGACGCGATCACCGACAGCCTGCGCCCGGCGGGGGTGGCGGTGATGATCGACGCCGCCCACCAGTGCATGACCACCCGCGGTGTCCACCACCGGCACGTCTCGACGCTCACCACCCAGTTCACCGGCGTGTTCAAGACCGACCCGACGCTGCGCCAGCGGTTCCTGGACTTCGTCAACAAGCGCTGACGTCCACGCCGGTCTCTAACGGATTGGTGGTCGCCCCTTCGCCCGGCGCGCGGGGGCGGTGGACCAGGCTGACGAGGACGAAGCTCAGCAGGATGAGTAGGTACCAGCTGCCCAGCTTGGCGAAGGCGACGGGCGCCCAGCCGTGGCGCTGGCTGGGGTAGATCCAGGCGCTGGCGAAGGTGCCGAGGTTCTCGGCGAACCAGATGAACAGGGCGACCAGCAGGACGCCGACCACCACCGGCATGCGGCGGGGCTTAAGGTCCGGCGTGAAGGTGAACCAGGTCCGCCAGAAGATCAGGCCGGAGAAGGCGAACAGGCCCCAGCGGATGTCGGGCCCGTAGTGGTGGGTGAAGAAGTTGGCGTAGGCCAGGATCGCCAGCACCCAGGGCGCCCAGACCGGCGGGTAGCGGACGAAGCGGATGTCGAACAGCCGCATGGCGCGGGCGATGTAGCTGCCGACCGAGGCGTACATGAAGCCCGAGAACAGCGGCACGCCGCCGATCCTGAGCAGGCTGGGTTCGGGATAGATCCATGAGCCGTGGGCGGTCTTGAACAGCTCCATGACCGTGCCGACCACGTGGAAGATCAGGATCACCAGGGCCTCGTCCCAGCGTTCCAGCCGGGTGGCGAGGAACAGCCCCTGCAGGCTCAGCGCCGCCAGCACCAGGAAATCGTAGCGAGCGAGCGGCGCCCCGGATGGCCAGAGGACCGGCCAGAGGAAATGGCTGCCGACCAAGAGCGCCAGCATGGCGCCGGCGAACAGGCTGGCCCAGGCCTGCTTCAGCCCGAACAGCAGGAACTCGTAGAGGCCGGCATGGACGGGGCTCCTCGCCGCCCAGGGACGCACGGCGGCGTCCATGGCCAGCACCTGGCCCTTGATCCGGTCCTTCAGGCTCATCGGCGGTTCCTGTTGCGCGGCGAGGCTAGCGGAAGCCGGGGCGACGGCGCCATATGCGGCGCATGACCGCCACCTTCCCCACCGTCCAGAACCCCGCGGCCCTGGAGCAGGGCAAGACCCTGGCGCCACGCTTCGACGCCAACGGCCTGATCGCGGCGGTGGCCACCCACGCCGACACCGGCGAGGTGCTGATGCTGGCCTGGATGAACGCCGAGGCGTTGTCCAAGACCCTGGAGACCGGCGAGGCCTGGTACTTCAGCCGCTCGCGGGACGAGCTCTGGCACAAGGGCGCGACCTCGGGCCAGGTGCAGGTGGTGGCCGAGGCGCGGATCGACTGCGACCAGGACGCCGTGTGGCTGAAGGTCTGGCCGCAGGGCGACGGCGGCGCCTGCCACACCGGGGCCAGGTCCTGCTTCTACCGCGTCATCGAGAACGGCAAGCTGGCGGCGCGGCCATGACCGTTGTCCAGGCGCTGATCGCCTTCTCCCTGGCGGCTGGCCTGCTGACCATCACGCCTGGCCTGGACACCGCGCTGGTGCTGCGTACGGCCGCCGTCGAAGGACCCAAGCGCGCCTGGCTGGCGGCGATCGGGGTCTGCCTGGGGACGCTGGGCTGGGGGGCGATCGTGGCCCTGGGCCTTGGCGCCTTGCTGACCGCCTCGGAGGTCGCCTTCCAGGTGCTGAAGTGGGCGGGGGCGGCCTATCTGGTCTGGCTGGGCCTGCAGCTGATCCTCAAGCCGCGCAGCCGCTTCGAACTCGCCGGTGGCGCACCGGCGGCCCGTGGCGACCTGATGTGGCTGCGGCGCGGGGCGCTGAACAACCTGCTGAATCCCAAGGCCGGGGTGTTCTACGTTTCTTTCCTCCCGCAGTTCGTGCCCGCGCATGTGCCGGTGGCGCCCTTCGTTATGCTGCTGGCGGCGATGCATGTGGCCATGGGCCTGATCTGGTTCGCCGCCCTGATCGGCGCCACGCGGCCGATCTCCGGCGCCCTGCAGAAGGCTGATGTGGTGCGCTGGCTGGACCGGCTGACCGGCGGCGTGTTTCTAGGCTTCGGGGTTCGCCTGGCGCTCGCCCGGCGTTGAGCCTTCGATCCCTCTCTCCAGTCCCTGAATCCGGAGTTCAAGACATCCATGTCCAGCGAAGCCCTGCACGTCGCCCGCGAGAAGCTGAGCAAGAAGACGCTCGAGATGCACTACGCGATCACCTCGCTGATGGAGGAGTTCGAAGCGGTCGACTGGTACCGACAACGGGCCGACGACACTGAGGACAAGGAGCTGAAGAAGATCCTGCTGCACAACGCCCGCGAAGAGTTGGAGCACGCCTCGATGGTGCTGGAGTGGATGCGGCGTAACGATCCCGAGCTGGACAGCCAGCTGAAGGAATACCTGTTCACCAAGGAGTCGATCACCGAGCGGGAGGAAGAGGCCGACAAGTAGCATGGTCGAGGCGGCGGACGAGGACGCGGAACCGGTCGAGACGGAGGCGGAGGGCGAGGACGAGCCCCTCGGCCTGCGCGTCGTCGAGGTCGGCGCGGACGAGGCCGGGGGCCGCATCGACAAGCTGCTGGCCGCCCGGCTGCCGGAGCTGTCGCGGGCCCGGCTGCAGGCGCTGATCGCTGAGGGCCGGGTGAGCACGGACGCCGGCGTGCTGGCCGACGCCTCGACCAAGGCCCAGGCTGGCCGCTACCGCATCGAGATCCCGCCGCCGGTCGCCGCCGAGCCGCAGCCCGAAGCCATTCCGCTCAAGGTGCTCTACGAGGACGCCTATCTGATCGTGGTCGACAAGCCGCCGGGCATGGCGGTGCACCCGGCGCCGGGCAGCCAGCGCGGCACCCTGGTCAACGCCCTGCTGCACCATTGCGGAGACAGCCTCTCGGGGATCGGCGGCGTGGCGCGGCCGGGCATCGTCCACCGCATCGACAAGGAGACCTCGGGCATCGTGGTGGCGGCCAAGACCGACGCCGCCCACCAGGACCTCTCCGCCCTGTTCGCCGCCCACGACATCGAGCGGGTCTATGTGGCCCTGACCCGCGGCGCGCCGGGCGCGCGGCGGGGAACCATCGAGGGGGCGATCGCGCGCTCCAGCCACGACCGCAAGAAGATGGCCCTGGTGAAGTCCGGCGGCCGCCACGCCATCACCCACTACCTGGTGGAGCGGGTGTTCGGCCCGGAGGCCAAGCCGCTGGCCGCGCGCCTCGCCTGCCGGCTGGAGACCGGCCGGACGCACCAGATCCGCGTGCACCTGGCGTCCAAGGGCTGCCCCTGCCTGGGCGACCCGACCTACGGCTCCGGCCCGCCCGCCGAGCCGGTGCGCCGGGCGATCGCCGAGGCGGGGCTGAAGCGCCAGGCGCTGCACGCCGCGGTGCTGGGCTTCGTCCACCCGATCACCGGCGAGAGCCTGCGCTTCGAGAGCCCCCTGCCCGACGATATGGCGCGGCTGGAGGCGCTGCTAGCGGAGCTCTAGCCGGCCACCGGCTCGGCCGCGGCGGCTTCCATGGCGGCGATGTCCAGCTTGACCATCTTCATCATGGCCGCCATCACCCGGTTAGCCTTGGCGCGGTCGGGATCGCCGAGCAGCTTCGGCAGCGCCGCCGGCACGACCTGCCAGGAGAGGCCGAAACGATCCTTCAGCCAGCCGCACTGGCTGGGCTGCCCGCCGCCCGCCAGCAGCGCATCCCAATAGCGGTCGACCTCGGCCTGGGTCTCGCAGTCGATGGTGAACGAGAAGGCCTCCGTGAACTTGAAATGCGGCCCGCCGTTCAGGGCGATCACCTTGGTCCCATCGAGCTCGAACTCCACCGTCAGCACGCCGTTGGTCGGGCCCGGCGCAGCCGCGGTGTTGCGGACGACCTTGGTGACCTTCGAGTTCGGGAAGATCGAGACGTAGAGGTTGGCGGCTTCCTCGGCCTGGGTGTCGAACCAGAGGAAAGGGTGGACCTTCGACATGGGCGATCTCCTGTCTGCGCGGCAGTCTAACCCAAGGACGCCCCAGTCGTCCGGACTCCGACAAGGCCCCTCCGTTCGTGAAGCTTTGCTGGGGCGTTTGTGAGAAAGCCTGCCTTGATGGCGCCCACATCGGGGACTAGAAAGTCCCACTAGAGCAGTCGGATTTTCGGGTCGTCCTCCCAGCGACCTACCGCTACCGCAACCCAGCACCTATCTGAGAGGTTGGAGGGGGCGGATGGTCCTTGCGCGCGGCGACTTCGGCCAGGCGCGCGACGGCCCGAACGTCCGGGACATATAAGGGGATAATCCATGGCCGCGAATGCGCTTGCCGTCATGTCGCCGGAAGGCGGACTGAGCCGGTACCTGTCTGAAATCCGCAAGTTCCCGATGCTGGCGAAGGACGAGGAGTTCATGCTCGCCAAGGCCTGGCAGGAGCACGAGGACTCCGAAGCCGCCCACCGGCTGGTGACCAGCCACCTGCGCCTGGTGGCCAAGATCGCCATGGGCTACCGCGGCTACGGCCTGCCGATCGGCGAGGTGATCTCCGAAGGCAACGTCGGCCTGATGCAGGCGGTGAAGAAGTTCGATCCGGACCGCGGCTTCCGGCTGGCCACTTACGCCATGTGGTGGATCCGCGCCTCGATCCAGGAATACATCCTGCGCTCCTGGTCGCTCGTGAAGATGGGCACCACGGCGGCGCAGAAGAAGCTGTTCTTCAACCTCCGGAAGGCCAAGAGCGAGATCTCGGCCCTGGAGGAAGGGGACATGCACCCCGACCAGGTCCGCGTGATCGCCAACAAGCTCGGCGTGCTGGACGAGGAAGTGATCTCCATGAACCGCCGGCTCTCCGGCGGCGACGCCTCGCTGAACGCGCCGCTGCGCGCCGACGGCGATAGCGAGTGGCAGGACTGGCTGGTGGACGACACCACCCCCAGCCAGGAGCACGTGGTCGCCGAGAACGAGGAGCGCACCATCCGCATGAGCCTCCTGGAGGAGGCCATGGCCGAGCTCACCGACCGCGAGCGGCACATCCTCACCGAGCGGCGGCTGAAGGACGATCCGACGACCCTGGAAGAGCTGGCCGGCCAATACGGCGTCAGCCGCGAGCGGGTGCGGCAGATCGAGGTCCGCGCCTTCGAGAAGCTGCAGAAGGCCATGCGCACGGCGGCCGAAGACCGGAACCTGGTCACCGTCTAGGGACTCTCGAAGGAAGACGAGAACCACGGGACACGGATCACACAGACAGAAGGCGTCCGTGACTTCGTGTGGTCCGTGGCTCTTTGCTGGGGCGGCTAGGCCGCCTGGGCCGCGCCGGCTTCCGGTTTCGGCAGATAGGACAGGAGCGGCGCGGCGCGCTGTTCCAGCTCGGCCTGATCGAGGGCGCCGCGTGACTGGTCGAGGTACTGGTTGAAGGCCGCGGCGGTGGCCACCAGCCGCTCGTCCGCCAGCCGGCCGCCGACCTCCTCCAGCTCGCGGCCCTGGGCCTGCATGGCGCGCATGGACTGGTTGGGGTCGCGGCGCACGGCGAGGATCGCCGAGCGGAGGATTTTCAACGCCTGGGCGGTGCGCTCGGCGTCCGGCGTGTCGAACACGTCGGCGCTGCGCTTCAGGGCGCCGGTGTAGTCGCCGGAGTTGAACCGCCGCCGGTCGGGCCCGACGTAGTCCACCGCCTCGATCCAGTCGCGCGGGCGAAGCGTCACCGCCTCCAGCCGGCGCAGCAGGTCTTTCACCGTGAAGGGCTTGCGCAGGAATTCGTGCACGCCGACGTCGCGGGCGCCCAGGATGGCGGCGGCGGTGGCGTGGCCGGTCATCATGATCACCGGCGCCTTGCGGCAGGTGAGGTGGCCGCGCCGCAGCTTCTGGGCGAAGGCGATGCCGTCGAGGGCCTCGGCGTTCATCTCCACGAAGATCAGGTCCGGCTCGACCGAACCGCAGAGCTTCAGCGCCTTGTCGGTGGAGGGCGCGGCCCAGACCTGGCAGTGGAACATGTCGCGCAGCAGTTCGCCCAGCAGCCGGGCGTTGGCGGCGTGCGGGTCGCCGATCAGCACCCGCTGCAGCAGGGGCGCCATGCGCTGGATGACTTTGGCGTCGTTGTCGAACACAGCCCGGCTCCGGTTAACCTTGCCTAGGGCCGCTTCGGTAAAGAACGGATTACGATGTCGAAGGTGGTGTTCAAGAAGCCCTTCCCCTCGATGGGGAAGGGTTGGGATGGGGTGTGGGTACGACGATGGGCGAAGCTCCTGCCGGCGCTGGCGCCCACCGGCGCGCGACGCGTGATCTCAGCCGCCGCGCCCCACCCCTACCCCTCCCCATCGAGGGGAGGGGCGATCCACCCTAATCCGCGAACGGGTCGCGCATCATGATGGTGTCGTCGCGCTGCGGGCTGGTGGAGAGCAGGGCGACCGGGGCGCCGATCAGCTCCTCGATGCGGCGGACGTATTTCACCGCACTGGCCGGCAGCTCGCGCCAGGAGCGGGCGCCCTGGGTGCTCTCGCGCCAGCCGTCCATCTCCTCATAGACCGGCTCGAGCTGGCTCTGCGCCTTCAGGCCGGCCGGCAGGTAGGCGTAGTCCTGCCCGTCGAGGCGGTAGCCGGTGCAAATCTTCAGGGTCTCCAGGCCGTCGAGCACGTCGAGCTTGGTCAGCGCGATGCCGGCGATGCCGTTCAAAGCCACCGACTGGCGGACCAGGGCCGCGTCGAACCAGCCGCAGCGGCGGGCCCGGCCGGTGACCGTACCGAACTCCTTGCCGACCGTGCCGAGATGCTGGCCCACCGCGTCGTCGAGCTCGGTGGGGAACGGCCCCTCGCCGACCCGGGTGGTGTAGGCCTTGACGATGCCCAGCACGTAGCCGGTGGCCTTGGCGCCGAGGCCGGAGCCGGCGGCGGCCTGGCCGGCCACGGTGTTGGAGGAGGTCACATAGGGGTAGGTGCCGTGGTCGACGTCCAGCAGGGCGCCCTGCGCGCCCTCGAACAGCACCCGGCGGCCGGCGCGGACCACCTCGTTCAGATGCAGCCAGGCGGGCTTGGCGAAGGCCAGGATCTGGGGCGCGACGGCTTCCAGCTCGGCCAGCATGGCCGCGGCGTCGATCTCCGGCAGGCCGAGGCCGCGGCGGAGCGGCGTGTGGTGGGCCAGCAGCCGGTCGATCTTGGCCTCAAGCGCCTCGCGGTCGGCGAGGTCG
The DNA here is from genome assembly GCA_004799545.1 of Phenylobacterium sp. GTDB lineage: Bacteria > Pseudomonadota > Alphaproteobacteria > Caulobacterales > Caulobacteraceae > Phenylobacterium. Next base: position 40,240 of record SSMU01000004.1, on the reverse strand, counting down.
GCGACCCGGATGGCGCGGCGGCCGACCTTGTCCTCATAGGCCGGGCCGATGCCACGGCCGGTGGTGCCGATCTTCTTCACCGCGGTGGCCTCGCGCGCCTGGTCGAGGTCCTTGTGCAGCGGCAGGATCAGGCAGGCGTTGTCGGCGAGGATCAGGAGGTCCGGAGTCACCTGGACGCCCTGGGCCCCGATCTTGGCGATCTCCTCCAGGAGGTGCCAGGGATCGACCACCACGCCATTCCCGATGACCGAAAGCTTGCCCTGCACGACCCCCGACGGCAGCAGGGAGAGCTTGTAGACCTCGTTGCCGACCACCAGGGTGTGGCCCGCGTTATGGCCGCCCTGGAAGCGCACGACCACGTCGGCGCGGTTGGACAGCCAGTCCACCAGCTTGCCCTTGCCCTCGTCGCCCCACTGGGCGCCGATCACGGTGACATTGGCCATGGATACGATCCTCCAACCCGCCAGGCTGGATCACGACCGCCCTTCGACAGGTGCTCGGCGGAGGATCTTTGGGTCGATTTTCGCCCGCGGGCCTTAGTGGCCCCGCGCGCCGAGGGCGTAGATCACCCGCACGCCCGCGTCGTCAAGCCCCTGGTTCTTGCCGTGGTGGAAGATCTCGCCGTTGGAGATGTGCACCCAGGAGAGCTCGGCGCTGATCCTGGGCGTGATGTGGGCGCCCAGCGCCAGCTCCGGCTCGAAGAGGATCTTGGAGCCGAAGTCGATGCGGGTCTCGAACAGGGTGAGCCGGCGTTGGATCTCGGCGGGGGCCAGGCCCGGCGCATTGACCGGCGGCAGGTTGGTCTTGCCGTCGGTGTAGGCGAGGCCGAGGCCGGGGCGGAAGTAGACGCCGTGGGTCAGGCCGATCGGCCAGGACAGGCCCGCCGCCACGAAGTCGGAGGTTCGGTTGGTGTTCACCGAGACGAAGGCGTGGGCCTGGGGCGCGCCGATCAGGCTCCAGGCCTCGATTCGGTCGGAGCGGATGCCGAGCTCGATGTCGGCGCCCTTCTCGCGGTCGGCCGAGCCGGTGCCCAGCGCCCCGCCGATGAACGCCGCGTCGTGGATGTAGACGCCGGTGAGCAGGTCGGCCGCCTTCGCCTGGCCGGCGCAGGCCAGGATGCACGCCGCCGTCGCGGCCGCCAGCTTCACGATCATGGAATCCCCTCGCCGCTTTGGCGCAGCTTAACCGCCCCGGCCGCCAGCGGAAGGGGTGTCCTCTCCCTGGCCCTCTCCCTTTCGCCTCGCGGGGAGAGGGGGTGCGCGCGGAGCTTTCGCGAGCTATGAGGCGGCCATGACGATCTCTCGGGACATCCCGCGCTTCCACCTGGCCTTCCCGGTGCGCGACCTTGGCGAGGCGCGCGCCTTCTACGGCGACCTGCTGGGCTGCCCGGAGGGCCGCTCCAGCGACGACTGGGTCGACTTCGACTTCCGCGGCCACCAGATCGTGGCCCACCTGGCGCCGGATGAGCTCGGCCTTGCCGCCACCAACGCCGTCGACGGCGAGCAGGTGCCGGTGCGCCACTTCGGAGTGATCATGAGCCTCGCCGAGTGGGACGCCCTGGCCGAAAAGCTGAGGGCGGCGGGCACGAAGTTCATCATCGAGCCCAATATCCGCTTCAAGGGCCAGCCCGGCGAGCAGGCGACCATGTTCTTCCTCGATCCCAGCGGCAACGCCCTGGAGTTCAAGGCCTTCGCCGACGACGCCATGGTGTTCGCCAAGTGAGCGTGAGCTTCGCCGACGTCGAGGCGGCCGCGGCGCGGATCGCCGGCCACGCCGTGGTCACGCCGTTGCTGGAGAGCCCGGCGCTTTCCGAGCGGATCGGCGCCCGCGTGCTGCTCAAGCTCGAGACCCTGCAGCGGGTCGGGGCCTTCAAGTTCCGCGGGGCTTACAACCGGCTGGCCCAACTGACGCCGGACGAGAAGACGCGCGGGGTCGTGGCCTTCTCCTCCGGCAACCACGCGCAGGGCGTGGCCCTGGCGGCCAGGCTGCTCGGCATGCCCGCGCTGATCGTGATGCCGGCCGACGCGCCGGCCATCAAGGTCGCGGCGACGCGGGGCTATGGCGCGGAGATCCGGCTCTACGACCGGCTGACGGAGAGCCGCGAGGCGATCGCCGCTGAGATCGCGAAAGAGCGCAGCGCGGTGGTCGTGCCGGCCTTCGACGATCCGCATATCATCGCCGGCCAGGGCACGGTGGGGTTGGAGATGGTGCGCCAGGCCGAGGCGCTAGGCGCCCGGCTCGATAGCGTCACCGTTCCGCTCAGCGGCGGCGGACTGATCTCCGGCGTCGCCACGGCGGTGAAGGCGCTGTCGCCGCGCACGGCGGTGATCGGCGTCGAGCCCGCGGCCTTCGACGACACCCTGCAATCGCTGCAGAAGGGCGAGCGGGTGACGATCAAGCCGACCGGCCGCTCGCTCTGCGACGCGCTGGAATCGCCCTTCCCCGGCGAGATCACCTTCCCGATCATGCTGAAGACCGTCGCCGACGTGGCCCTGGTCACCGACGCCGAGGTGGCCGAGGCGATGCGCTACGCCTTCGCCACCCTGAAGCTGGTGGTCGAGCCGGGCGGCGCGGCCGGCCTCGCGGCGCTGCTGGCCGGCAAGGTCAAGCGGTTCGGCGACGGAGCGATGGGCGTCATCCTCTCCGGCGGCAACGTCGATCGCGAGCTCTTCGCCCAGGCGATCCGGGGCGAGATCTGATCGTCTAGAGCCGATCTTCCGGCACGGGCTTGGCGGGGGCCAGCCGCGGGGTGATCAGCCGGCCGAGCTTGGGGCGCAGCCACTGCTCGAAGTCGTCGACGAACTCATAGACCACCGGCACCAGCACCAGGGACAAGAGCGTCGAGGTGATCAGGCCGCCGATCACCGCCACGGCCATCGGCTGACGGAACTCCGCGCCCTTCTCCAGCGCGAGCGCGGTGGGCAGCATGCCGGCGGCCATGGCCACCGTGGTCATGACGATCGGCCGGGCCCGTTCGCGGCAGGCCTCGATCAGCGCCTCGCGCTGGGTCAGGCCGGCCCGCTCGCCCTCGATGGCGTACTCGACCAGCAGGATGGAGTTCTTGGCCGCCAAGCCCAGCAGCATCAGGAAGCCGATCAGCGAGGGGATCGATAGCGACAGGTGGAAGATCAGCAGGCCCAGGAAGGCCCCACCCACCGCCAGCGGCAGGGCCGAGAGGATCACCGCCGGCTTGAAGAACGAGCGGAACAGCAGGACCAGGACGCCGAAGATCATCGAGACCCCGGCGAAGATCGCCATGCCGAACGAGGCGAACAGCTCGCGCATCGCCTCCTGCTGGCCGATGTCTGCGCCGCCCACGCTGGGCGGCAGGTGGTGCATGATCGGCAGCTTCTGGATGGCCTGGGTGGCCTGGCCGAGCGTCGAGCCGTTGAGCGCCGCCTCGATGGTGATCTGGCGCTTGCGGTTGAGCCGGGAGATCTGCGCCGCGCCCGCCTCGAAGGAGACGTCGGCGACGGCGTCGAGCCGGGTGGTCCCGCCGCCGGCGGTCGGCACCTGCAAGCCCGCGAGGCGGGACAGGTCAGCGCGGGCGTCCTCCGGCAGGCGGACGCGGATCGGGATGCGGCGCTCGCCCTCGTCCAGCTTGGGCACATTGGCGTCGATGTCGCCGACCGTGGCCACCCGGGCGATGGAGGCGATGGTGTCGGCGGAGACGCCCAGCCGGGCGGACTCGGCGGGCTTGGGCCGGATCACCACCTCGGGCCCGGTGGGCGGCACCGAGGGCCGCGGATCGGAGATCACCGGGATGGTCCGCATCTCCCGCTCCAGCTCCAGGGCGGCGCGATTGAGCGCGTCCGGATTGTCGCCGGAGAGGATCTGCTGGACGCCGGCCTGGCCCTGGAAGTCGAGAAAGTCGACCCGGGCGTCGGGGATGGCGCGCAGGGCGGCGTGGTATTTGGCGCGGATCTGGTCGCCGCTGACGTGGCGGTCGGAGCGCAGCAGGATGGTGGCCGTGCCGGCGCGCAGGTCGCCGCCGCCCCCACCGCTGCCGGGGCCGCCGAAGCCGCCGCTGACGACCGAGCCGATCTGCACGAAGACGCCGGTGATGTTGGCGTCGCCGTTGAATACGGCGTTGATCCGCTGGGCCACGCCTTCCATGTCGGAGGCGGTGGCGCCTGGCGGGCCCTGGATGTTCACGTAGAGGTAGTCCGGGTCGCCGGCCGGCTGGAAGCCGGTGGGCAGCAGCGGCACCAGCATCACCGAGGCGAAGAACACCACCCCGCCGCCGATCGCGGCGATGATCCGGTGGTCCAGCGCCCACTCCAGCGCCTTGCGGTAGAAGCCGGTGAACGGCTTGCGCGGATGCGGCTCGGCGGTGGGCTTCATCAGATAGGCGGCCATCAGCGGCGTCAGCAGCCGGGCCACCACCAGGGAGAACAGCACCGCCACCGAGACCGTGAGGCCGAACTCCTTGAAGAACTGTCCGGCCATGCCCTTCATGAAGCTGACCGGGGTGAACACCACGACGATGGCCATGGTGGTGGCGACCACCGCGAGGCCGATGGAATCGGCGCCTTCCATGGCGGCCTGGAAGGGCCTGACCCCGGTCGCCACCCGTTTCTCGATGTTCTCGATCTCGACGATGGCGTCGTCGACCAGGATGCCGATGACCAGGGTGAGCGCCAGCAGGGTCACCACGTTCAGCGAGAAGCCGGCGAGGTTCATCACGAAGAAGGTGGGGATCAGCGAGACCGGCATGGCTATGGCCGCGATGGCCGTGGCGCGCCAGTCGCGCAGGAACAGGAAGACCACCAGGGCGGCCAGCGCCATGCCCTCGGCCAGCACGTGCTGGGTGGCTGTGAAGCTGGAGCGGGTCTCGTCCACGGAGGAGAAGATCTTGGCGAAGGCGACGCCCTGGCCCGGCCGGGCGATGGGCGTGAACTGCACGCCGGGATGCGCCTGGGCCAGCTTCACCAGGGCGGCCTTGACCGCGTCCTCGACGGCGACGTCGCTGGAATCCTTGGTCTTGGAGAGGTTGAAGCCGACCACAGCGCGGCCGTTGAGGCGCGCGAAGCCGCGGTTCTCGCTGGCCCCGTCGCCGACGTCGGCCACGTCGGTGAGTTTCACGTAGCGGCCGGTGGCGGTGGGGATCGAGAGGTCGCGCAGCTGCTCGAGGGTCTTCACCGAGCCGAGCACGCGCAGGGTCTGCTCCTGGCCGCCCACCTGGACCCGTCCGCCGGGGGCGTCGAGGGAGATGGAGCGCAGCGCATTGTTGACCTGCGGCGCGGTGAGGCCGCGGGCGGCCAGCCGCTCCGGGTCGATCACCACATTGATCTCGCGGGTGACGCCGCCGACCCGGGAGACGCCGGCCACGCCCTTCAAGGCCTGCAGGTTCCGCCCGACCGTGTCGTCGACGAACCAGGAGAGGTCGGTCTCGCTCATGCCGGGCGCCGAGACCGCATAGGTCAGGATCGGCCGGTCCTCGATCTCCACCCGCTGGACGGTGGGCTCATCGATGTCGCGCGGCAGCTGGGCGCGCACCTGATCCATCCGCGAGCGGACGTCGTCGGTCTTCTTCTGCAGGTCCTCGCCGAGCTCGAACTCGATGGAGGTCGTTGAGACGCCCTGGGTGACGACGGAATAGATGTTCCGGGCGTTGGAGATGCCGGCCATGGCGTCTTCCACCGGCCGGGTGATCTGGGTCTCCATCTGGTCCGGCGCGGCGCCGTTCTCGGTGACGGTCACCGCCACCACCGGGAAGGAGACGTTGGGGTACTGCTTAATCGGCAGGCCGTTGTAGGCGATCATCCCCGCCAGCACGAGGGCGACGAACAGCACCGCCACCGGAACGGGGTTCTGGATCGCCCAGGCGGAGATACGGATCCGCGGTTGGTGTAGCGGGTCGCTCATTTGCGGGGGCTCGCCGGCAGAGTCGGACTGGGGGCCGCGGCCGCCGCGTCAGCGTCTTCCACCGGCCGGATCAGGTCGCCATCCAGCAGCAGGCCGCCCGCCGAGCGGACGACCCGCGCGCCGAGCGGCGGGCCCTTGGTGAGCTGCACCCAGCCGCCGCCGCGCTGGCCGGTCTGGACCAGCACGCGGTGCAGGCGGTTGTTGGCCTCGACCACCATGACGCTGGCGCCGTCGGCGTCATAGCTGACCGCGGTGTCGGGCACGGCGGGCACGGCGCCGGAGGCCTCGGTGAAGATCGCCCGGCCGAAGCCGCCAGCGCGGACGTCGGGGCGCACCGGCAAGCGGACGCGGACGTAGCCGAGCTTGGTCTGGGTATCGACCTCGGGGCTGACCAGCCGCACCACGCCATTGATCGTGGAGCCGTCGGGCAGGCTGACCAGCGCGCCCTGGCCGGGCCTGATCTTGGCGAGGTCGCCTTCCGAGAGCTGGGCCTGCAGCTCGACGATCCCGTCGCGCGCCAGGCTGAACCAGGGCGTGGCGCCGACCGCCGACAGGTCGCCGGGCCGGACGTTCTTCTGCAACACCAGGCCCGCCACCGGGGCGGTCACTGCGAGCTTGGAATAGCGGGTGCGCAGGTCCTTCAGCGCCGCGGCCTGGGCGTTGGCGGTGGCCTGGGCGGCGCGGGCCTGGAAGCGCCGCTGTTCGATCGATTCCTCGGAGATGACCCCCTGGTTGTCGAGGTCCTTGACCCGGGCGGCCTGGTCGGCGGCCTGGGCGGCCTGGGCCTGGGCCTGGGCGAACACCGCCTGACCCTGGGCGACCTGGGCCTGGATCAGGCTGGGGTCGAGCTGCACCAGGGTCTGGCCCTGCTTCACGTGATCGCCGACGTCGACCAGCACCCGCAGCACCCGGTAGCCGTTGACCTCGGGCATCACCGCGGCCTCCTGCCAGGGCACCAGGTCGCCGGTGGCGGTGAGCGAGCCCTGGACGCCGCGCGCCTCGACGCGGGCGACGCGCACGGTGCGCGCCTGTTCGGCGTCCGTCGACTTGGGCGCGGCCGGCTTGTGGCAGCCGGCGAGGGCCAGGGTCGCGGCCAGGGCGGGAAGGAGGAGGTGGCGTCTCATTCGGGCGTCCATCTCAGCGGGGCTGACGATTGGTGGGGAAGTCGCCGGCGGGCCAGCCGCCGCCGACCGCCTTGAAGGCGGCGACCGCCTGGCGGAGGCCGGCGACCTGGGCGGCGGTGAGCTGGGTGCGCGTCGCCCGCCAGCTCTGCTCGGCGGAGAGCGCCGTCTGCAGGTCGGTGAGGCCGCGCTCGTAGCCGATGCGGGCGGCGTTGTAGGCGCGCGCGCCGCGCGCCTCGCCGTCGGTGAGGATGGCGACCCGGCGCTGGTCGGCCTCGAGACGGACCAGCGAGCCTTCGGCCTCGCCGAACGCGGTCTGCACGGTCTTCTCGTAGGCGATCACCGCCTGTTCCGTGCGGGCGTCCTGGCCCCTGAGGTCGGTGATCAGCTTGGGGATGGAGAACACTGGCTGGCTGGCGCGGAAGCCCGTTGTCCAGCTGTCGGTGGTGGCCGAGAAGCCCGGCTGGACGATTTTCTGCCAGCCGAGGCCGGGCGTGAAGTTGATGGTCGGGAAGAAGGCGAGTTCGGCGAGGGTCAGCTGGCCGGAGGCCTCGCGCACCCGCTCATGCGCCTCGCGCACGTCGGGGCGGCGCGCCAGGAGCTGGCCCGGCAGCATCGTCGGCAGGCCGGGGATGCTGCCGACGTTGGGCGCGATGTCGACATTGGCGGTGGGCTCGATCGGCCGGCCGGCGAGGATCAGCAGCTGCCGCCGCTCGGCCTGCAGCTGGGCCTCCAGGTCGGCCGCCTGGGCCTTGGCCTGGGCGAGGTCGCCGGCGATGCGGTCGGCGTCGGAGGTGGGGGCGAGGCCGGCCTTCCCGCGCCGGTCGGCGACGTCGTAGAGGCCCTGCTCGATGCGCGCCGTCTCGCGGGCGTCGGCCGCCTGGATGGCCAGGCCGCGGGCCAGGAAATAGGCGTCGGCGACCTGGGCCGCCAGGCTCCAGCGGGCCGCCTCGTAGTCGAACCGCGCGGCGGCCACGTCGGCCTTCGCCACCCGGCCGGCGGCGAACAGCCGGCCGAACAGGTCGACCTCCCAGCTGACGTTGAGGTTGGCGGCGTCCTGTTCGCTGGTCCCGCTGGTGGAGAAGCCCGGGAAGTTGATCACCGTCCCGGAGAGCTGCCTGGTGTGGGTCTTCTCCGCCGAGCCCGAGGCGTCGCCCTGCGGCAGGAAGACCGTGAGGCCGCCGGCCGCCGTGGCGCGCGCCTCGCGTAGCTTGGCGGCGGCGGTGCGGGCGTCGGGATTGGCGATCAGGGCGTGGTCGATCAGCCCGTCGAGCTGGCTGTCGCCGAACACCGTCCACCACTGGTCGAGCGCCGCCGGGGCGACGACGGTCGCGGCGGCGGGGGGCGGGGCTTCATAGGCGGCGGGCAGGCTCACATCGGCCTTGCGCGCGTGCGCACAGGCGGCGAGCGCCAGGCTCGCGATCACGGCTGCCGATCGGTGGATACGCATGGATGACTTAGGCTCAGGCCCCCGTTCGCCCCAGTAGTCGCCGCGAGGATCGTGTTCGGATGCAGCCGCCGTCCATAAGACGACTCAGCCCCCGCCCTCCCGACAATCGCATATGGGGCCGCATAGTCGAAAATCGAGAACGGCGCTCGAACAATCCGGGCCGCGTCGGTCTAGCCGTGCGCGGATGTCACAGATAGGTTCGCCGCCACGTTGCACCCCAAGTCGAGTGACCGATGAAAAAGCCTATGTTGTTCGCGGCCGCCGCCGCCCTGATTTCCGGCGCCGCCCTGGCCGCGCCCGCGCACGCGCCGATCGATCCGGCGGTGATGAGCCAGGACATCAAGGTGCTGTCGTCCGACGCCTTCGAAGGCCGCGGGCCTGCGACGCGGGCCGAGCCCAAGACCATCGCCTACATCGTTCAGCAGTTCAAAGCCGCCGGCCTGCAGCCGGGGGGCGACAAGATCGGCGGCGATGCGACCAAGTCCGGCCGCGCCTGGACCCAGAATGTGCCGCTGGCCGAATTCCAGACCGAGGGGCCGGTGGTCACCAGGATCGCGGCGGGCGGCGAGACCCTGACCTTCAAGCAGGGCGAGGAGGTGGCGCTGCGCGCCGCCCAGACCGGCCAGACGCACCTTGCCATCAAGGACGCGCCGGTGGTGTTCATCGGCTATGGGGTGAAGGCGCCCGAGCGCCGCTGGGACGACTTCAAGGGTGTCGACCTGCACGGCAAGATCGCCCTCGTCCTGGTCAACGATCCCGACTTCGAGACCGCGCCCAAATGCGAGAATGGGTGCGACTTCGGCGGCAAGGCCATGACCTACTACGGCCGCTGGACCTACAAGTACGAGGAGGCCGCCCGGCAGGGGGCCCTGGGGATGCTCGTCATCCACGAACGGGCGCCGGCCTCCTACGGCTGGAACACCGTCAAGAACTCCAACACCAACGCCATCTTCGACATCATCCGCAAGGACCCGGCCAAGGCGCACAGCCCCCTGGAAGGCTGGATCCAGCGCGACGCGACCGTGCAGCTGTTCAAGGCCGCCGGCCTCGACTTCGAGGCGCTGAAGAAGCAGGCCCAGACGCGGGAATTCCGCCCCGTGACCCTGAAGGGCGTCACCTGGTCGACCGACATGGCGGTGAAGGCCGAGCACGTGGTCAGCCACAATGTGGTGGGCGTGCTGCCGGGCAAATCGCATCCCAACGAGCGGATCATCTACACCGCCCATTGGGACCATCTCGGCGTCGGCCAGCCGGACGCCAAGGGCGACCGAATCTACAACGGTGCGGTGGACAACGCCTCCGGCGTCGCCGAACTGATCGAGCTGGCCCGCCTCTACGGCAAGGCGCCGCGCACCGACCGCACCATGATGTTCATGTCGGTGACCGCCGAGGAAAAGGGCCTGCTGGGCTCGACATACTACGCCACCAACCCGCTCTATCCGCTGGCGACCACCGTGGCCGACATCAACATGGACTCGATGAACGTGCTGGGCCGCACGCGCGACGTCTCCAGCTCCGGGAACGCGCCGCTCACCCTGCAGGACGACCTGATCAGCGTGGCCGCCAAGCAGGGCCTGAGCTTCACCAAGGACTCCCACCCGGAGTCGGGCTCGTTCTTCCGCTCGGACCACTTCTCGTTCGCCAAGCAGGGCGTGCCGGCCATGTCGATCGGCGCCGGCTCCGACCTGGAGACGGGCGGCGTCGCGGCGGGCGAGGCCGCGGGCGAGGCCTATGTGCGCGACAAGTACCACCAGCCTGCCGACGAGTGGGACCCCAACTGGGACCTCTCCGGCATGGTCCAGGAGACCGAGGTGCTCTACGACCTGGGCCGGCGCCTGGCGACCTCCCGCGAGTGGCCGGAATGGAAAGCGGGCGCGGAGTTCAAGGCGGCGCGGGACAAGACCGCGGCGGCGCGGAAATAGGGGCCAAGGAATTAGGGGCCAGGGATTAGGGGCCAGGGATTAGGGGATTGGCGATGGCGGCGGGGCGCATCCGGGCAGGGATCGGCGGCTGGACCTTCGAGCCGTGGCGCGGGGTCTTCTATCCGGCCGGTCTCAAGCAGGCCGACGAGCTTAGCTACGCCGCCTCGCACCTGACCGCCATCGAGATCAACGGCACCTACTATTCGACCTTCAAGCCGGACAGCTGGGCCAAGTGGCGGGCCTCGACGCCCGACGGGTTCAAGTTCGCGGTGAAAGCCAGCCGGTTCTGCACCAATCGCCGCGAACTCGCCGACATGGGCGAGTCGATGCAGAAGTTCCTGGGCCAGGGGATCAGCGAGCTGGGCGATCGGCTGGGCCCGATCCTGTGGCAGTTCATGGGCGCCAAGAAGTTCGATCCCGTCGACTTCGAGGGCTTCCTGAAGCTGCTGCCCGACAAGCTCGACGGCCTGCCGCTCACCCACGTTCTGGAGCCGCGCCATGCGAGCTTCCAGACGCCGGAGTTCATCGCGCTGGCCCGCAAGTATAACGCCACCGTCTGCCTGGCCGACCACGGAAGTTATCCGCTGATCGCCGACGTCACCGGGCCGGTGGTCTATGCCCGCCTGCAGACCGGCTCCGACGACATCGAGACGGCCTATGAGGCCAAGGCCCTCGACCTCTGGACAGAGCGGTTCAAGGCCTATGCCGCGGGCGGCCGGCCCGCCGACCTGCCGGCCGTCTCCTCCGAGGAGGCGCCCACGACGCCGCGCGACGTCTACGCCTTCGTCATCCACGAGGGGAAGGTGCGCGCCCCGGCGGCCGCCATGGCGCTGATCGCCCGCGCCGGCTGAGCTCAGCGTGACTGGAGCGCTTCAACAGCGCCCAGCACGGACCTGGCGAGGGAGCTGGGCAAGGCGTCGAGCGCGAACCAGCCTAGGCCGGTGTGCTTCTCGGGTTCGAGCAACGCCGGCTCGCCCTCAAACTCGTTCGCCAGAAAAGCCGGCGACACCCAATGCTCGCGCTCCTCGGGCGCCACGTAATCCACGACGCAGAGTAGCTCGAGCGCCCCGAGCTTGATGCCAAGCTCCTCGGCGATCTCCCCGCGCGCGGCCTCTTCCGTCCGTTCCCACAGGTCGACCTTTCCCCCTGGCAGGCTCCAGCAACCAGCTTCGGGCGGACGGGCGCGGCCGATCAGCAGCAACTTCCCGTCCCGAAGGATAGCGACACCGCAGCCCACCCTGGGCCCAGTCCATGATTGCGTAGCCATTCGACAATCATAGACCGTCCGTTGTGCCGCATGACAACCGTCCCCTCCTGCCGCGATCAGGGACGTATGCCGGCTGGCTGAAGCTGCACCGATAGCGCGTAGGGGTCTCCTTAACCACGCCCAGTTGTGGTTGTTTAAGACCTGGGCGGTAAACCAAAACTCGCGCACCTCCCGCGCAAGATCGCTTCGAGAGCGCTATGACGCAGACCAGCGCCCCGCCGCGCCTGCTTGTCGTCGACGACGTCGAAGACAACCGCAACCTGCTCCGCCGCCGGTTCACGCGCCTGGGCTATGAGGTCATGGAGGCCGAGGACGGCGCCAAGGCCCTGGCCATGGCCGCGACCTACCCCTTCGACCTCGTCCTGCTGGACATCATGATGCCGGGCATCGACGGCATCGAGGTGCTGCGCCGCCTGCGCGAGGTGCATTCCGACACCGCCCTGCCGATCATCATGGTGACCGCCAAGGCCGCCAGCGAGGACGTGGTCGAGGCCCTGCTGATGGGCGCCAACGACTACATCACCAAGCCGGTGGACATGGAGGTGGCCGCGGTCCGCGTGGAGATGCAGCTGCGCCGCAAGTTCGCCGAGGACAATTCCCGCGCCGCCCACCGCGAGCTGGAGCAGACCCTGGCCGGCCTCAGCGAGGCCGTCGAACAGGCGCAGCACCGGTCCGCCATCCTGGTGGACGTGGGCGCCGAGGCCCGCGCGCCGCTGGCCGGGGTGCTGGGCGCGGCCGGCGTGCTGACCCGCGTCTGCGACACCCCTGAGCTGAAGCGCATGATCGAGACCATCGACAGCGCCCGCAACCTGCTCGACACCCTGATCGTCGAGGCGGCCCGACCGGGCGCCCTCGACCGCCGTCAGGGCCCCAACACCCACCGTCGCATCAAGGTGCTGTCCGCCGATACCGATCCCCAACGCCGCGAGGCGGCGCGCACCGTGTTCGCCGAGGCCGGCGTGCTGATCGACATCGTCGAGGTGCTGACCGGCGCCGAAGCCGTCACCGCCACCGAGGTGGACACCTTCGACCTGGTGCTGCTGAACGTCGACATGGCCGACGGCCTGGCCGCGGTGAAACAGATCCGCAAGGCGGAGGCCGCGCACGGCCAGCGCCGGCGGCCGATCCTCGCCCTGTCCGAGGCCGGCAAGATCGGCCCCAAGGCGCTGGACGCCGGCGCCGACCTGCACGTGGTCCTGCCGATGACCGCCGCGGGCCTGCTCACCGCCCTGGCCCGCGCCCTGCGCCGCGAGAGCGAGGACCTGACCGCCGCCGCCTGATCGGGCGTATCCGCCGCCCGGAGGCTCAGACCGCCGCCGGCCAGTCGTCCCGCAGGTGCGCCCTCTCGTTGAGGGCCACGACGTTGCGCTGGCCGGAGCGGGCGCAGAGGTAGCGGTGCACGCTGGCGTAGCCCGGCTCGAAGAATAGCCGCGGCGCCATGCCCAGCACATGGGCGGTCCAGACGTTGATCACCCCGCCGTGGCAGAACACCGCCGCCCGGCCGCCGGGGTTGTCGGCGATGACCGCCTCCAGGGCGGCCACAACCATCGCCTGGAACGCTGCGATGTCGGCGCCGACGCCGCCGGCGACAAAGGCCTGCCAGGCCGCGTAGTCCTCGCGCTTCAGCACCTCCAGCGGCACGTAGGACCCGGAGTCGCGGTCGAACTCGACGACGCCCGGATGCAGCCGGATCTCGAGGCCGGTCGCCGCGGCGAACGGTTGGGCGGTCTCGACGGCGCGGACCATCGGGCTTGAGACCACCGCCCCGATCCCCTCCCCGGCCAGCCAGCGCGCCACGCGACGGGCCTGCTCGTGGCCTTCGGCGGACAACGGCGGATCGGCGGTCTCGGCGCTGCGCACCGGCAGGCCGTGGCGGATCAGGAGCAGGTCCATGTCGGACTCATGAATTGGGGCTCACGAATAGGGATGGCGCGGCCGCCCTATAGCATGGCCGCCCGCGGGGCCACGGCCCTTGACGTCCCCTGCGTCACGGCCGCGGGATGGGCCGGACAAGAAGACCAAGGAGGACGTCCGATGGCCGAGCTGGCGATGAGCGACCTGATGTTCCGCGAGGGCCTGATGAAGGGCCAGCGCATCCTGATCACCGGCGGCGGCACGGGGCTGGGAAAGGTGATGGCCGAGGCCTGCCTGATGCTGGGCGCCGAGGTCTACATCTGGGGCCGGCGCGGCGGGGTGGTGGAGGACACGGCCAAGGAGCTGATGGACGCCCACGGCGGCAAGGTAGTGGGCATGGCCTGCGACATCCGCGTGCCGGAGGCGATCCACGACGCCATGGACCAGGTCTGGGCCGGCGGCCCCCTGACCGGCCTGGTCAACAACGCCGCCGGCAACTTCATCAGCCGCACCGAGGACCTCTCCCCCCGCGGCTTCGACGCCATCGCCAACATCGTGTTCCGCGGCTCGTTCTTCGTGACCCTGGACTGCGGCAAGCGCTGGCTGGAGGCCGGCCAGCACGGCTCGGTGGTCTCGATCCTGACCACCTGGGTCTGGCACGGCGGGCCGTTCACCGTGCCCTCGGCGATGTCCAAGGCGGGCCTCAACGTGATGACCCAGTCGCTGGCGGTGGAATGGGGCAACCGCGGGGTGCGGCTGAACGCCATTGCGCCCGGCCCCTTCCCCACTGAGGGCGCCTGGGCGCGGCTCAACCCCGGCGGCTCGACCGAGCGGGAGAAGGCCGACCCGACCATCCCCCTGGGGCGCACCGGCGAGATGCGCGAGTTGGCCAACCTGGCGGTCTACCTGCTCGATCCCGGCTCGGCCTACGTCAACGGCCAGACCATCGCCATCGACGGCGGCTCGCACCTGCAGGGCGGCGGCGGCTATTCGCGGCTGGCCTCCTGGGGCGACGCCGAGTGGGAAGAGGCCCGCAACTCGATCCGCGCCGCCAACGAAAAGGACCGGGCGCAGCGGACGGTGTGACGTCCCTCCGCGCGTACCGCGGAAAAGGCAGGTTGCCCTTTGCGTCAGCCGCGCGCGGGCTTAGAATGACGGGCGTCACTTTTTGAGTCCCGCGTGGAGCCGCATGTCCCAGGTCGCCTATCTCCCGACAGTCGGCAAGCGCGAGCAGACCAAGGTGCAGAACCGCCAGGCGATCCTGGACGCGGCGCGCGAGGTGTTCGGCGAGCTGGGCTACGAGACCGCCACGGTGCGCGACATCATCCGCCGCACCGGCCTCGCGGCCGGCACCTTCTACAACTACTACCGCTCCAAGGAGGAGGTGTTCGCCGCCCTCGCCGACGACGGGGCGCGCCGGTTCGGCCCGATCCTGAAGGCCATCCGGGCACAGTCGGCCGGCGACTTCGAGATCTTCGTGCGCCGGGCGCTTGAAGCCTATTTCGAGTTCATCGCCGACGAGCACCGCAACTGGACGGCCCGGCGGCCGCCGGACGAGCCGCATGTGCACATCCAGGGCGAGACGCCGGAGACGGCGGCGGTGTTCGCCGAGGTGCGCGACGCCATCGAGCAGGCGATCGCCGGCCGCCAGGGCCCGGTCTCCGATCCGGTCTACATGGCCGCCGCTTGCATCGCCGTGGCCCGCGAGGTCGGCGACAAGATGCTGGAACGCCGGCCGGTGGACGTGCGCGGCGCCGCGGAGTTCGCCACCGCCATGATCCTGAACGGCCTCAAGGGCCTGCCGAAAGCCCCAGACTGATGCCCAGCGCCCAGACGCAGAGGTTCATCGCCCACACCCTGCTCAGCCTGCCGACCCCGCTGCTGCGGCTGATGGCGGGCGGCGGCGTGGTCTACCAGGGCGGCCGCACGCTCGATCCGCGCATCCAGTTCCTGGCCGCCCAGGCGCGCGGCCTGCCGCCGATGCCCAGCCTGTCGCCGGAGGCTGCCCGCCAGGCGAGCGCCGCGGGCCTGGCCCTGGTGGCCGGCGAGCCGGAGCCGGGCGTCCGCGTCGAGTCGCTGTCGATCGACGGGCCGGATGGGCCGATCCTGGCCCGCGCCTACCGGCCCGAAACCCAGGACGCCGCCGCGCCGCTGATGGTCTGGGCGCACATGGGCGGGGGCGTGATCGGCGACCTGGAGACCAGCCACGTCTTCTGCACCATCCTGGCCAGGTGCGCGCGCGGGCCGGTGATCTCCGTCGACTACCGCCTGGCGCCCGAACACCGCTTCCCGGCCGGGCTGGAGGACGTGCTGGCCGCCTATCGCTGGGCGCGCGACCATGCCGGGGAGTTCGGCGCGCCGGAGGGCCGGGCGGCGATCGGCGGCGATTCCATGGGCGGCGGCTTCGCGGCGATCGTCTGCCAGGAGATGAAGCGCAAGGGCGAGCCGCAGCCGGCGCTGCAACTGCTGCTCTATCCGTGCGTCGACGTGGCCTGCCAGAGCGCGTCGATGACCACCTACGCCGACGCCTATCCGCTGACCCGGACGATGATGGACTGGTTCGTCGACCACTACATGGGGCCGCAGGACGATCCCGCCGATCCGCGGCTGTCGCCGCTGGCCGAACAGGAGCTGGCGGGGCTCGCCCCGGCGGTGGTCGTCACGGCGGGCTTCGACCCCCTGGTCGACCAGGGCGAGGCCTACGCTCGCAAGCTGAAGGCGGCCGGCGTGCCGGTGGCCTACCGCTGCTACGACGGCCTGTCGCACGGCTTCGTGGCCTTCACCGGCGCGGTGCCCTGCGCCGACGTCGCCTGCCGCGAGGTGGCGGGCCTGGTCCGCGAGGGCTTCGAAGGCCGCATCGCCTGATGCGGGCCCTGGTCGTCGAAGAGCTCGCCGCCGACTACGCCGGCTGCGTGGTCAAGGAGATCGCGACGCCTGAGCCGGGTCCCGGCGAGGTGCGGATCAAGGTCCGCGCCGCGGCGGTGAACTTCCCCGACCTGATGCAGACCCGTGGCGAGCACCAGCACAAGCCGGCCCTGCCCTTCACCCCCGGCATGGAGCTTGCGGGCGAAGTGGACGCCGTGGGGCCGGACGTCACCGGGCTGAAGGTGGGCGATCCGGTGGCCGGCGGCGGCCGCGGCGGCTTCGCGGAATATGTCGTGCTGCCGGCGGCGGGGCTGCACCGCAAGCCTGAGGCCATGAGCTTCTCCGAGGCGGCCGGCTATCCGGTGGCCTATCTCACCGCCTATGTCGGCCTGGTACGCTGCGGCCGGACGGAGCCCGGCGACTGGGTGCTGGTGCACGGGGCGGCGGGGGGCGTGGGCCTGGCCGCCGTCGACCTCGCCCGCCTGCTGGGCGCCAAGGTGATCGCCGCCTCCGCCTCCGACGACAAGCTGGCGGTGATCGAGCAGGAGTATGCGCCGGACGCTGTCGTCAACGTCACCCGCGGCTTCCGCGAGCGGGTGAAGGAGCTGACCGGCGGGCGCGGCGCCGACGTGATCTATGACCCGGTGGGCGGCGACGTGTTCGACGAGAGCCTGCGCTGCATCGCCTTCGGCGGCCGCATCCTGTCCATCGGCTTCACCTCGGGCCGGCTGCCGGTGCTGCCGGTGAACATCGCCCTGATCAAGGGCTTCTCGGTGATCGGGGTGCGCGCCGGCGAATACGGCCGCCGGTTCCCCGAGAAGGGCCGCGAGAACCACGCCGCCATCTGGAAGCTGGCCGAGGAGGGCCGGGTGAAGCCCCGCGTCGACCGCGAATTCGCCCTCGACGACTGGCGCGCCGCCTTCGATACCCTGGCCGAGCGCAAGGTGGTCGGCAAGACGATCATCCGGCCGGACCTGTGAGACGACCATGACCATCGGCAAGGAAGAGGACCTCGAGAAGCTGAAGGCCGCCGGCCGCATCGTCGCCCGGACCCTGGCCGCCATGGGCGCGGCCCTGGAGCCGGGGATCACCACCCGCGAGCTGGACGCGTTGGGCCGCAAGCTCCTGGAGCGCGACGGCGCCCGCTCGGCGCCGGAGATCACCTATGACTTCCCCGGCGCGACCTGCATCTCGATCGGTCCGGACGTGGCGCACGGCATTCCCGACGACCGACGGATCGCGGCCGGCGACCTGGTGAACATCGATGTCTCGGCCGAGGTGGACGGGGTGTTCGCCGACACCGGGGCGAGCTTCGCCGTGCCGCCGGTCGCGCCGAGGATCGAGCGGCTCTGCCGCGATGGCCGCCGCGCGCTCTGGACCGGCATCCGGACGGTGAAGGCCGGCGGCCGGCTGGGCGACATCGGCGCCGCGATCGAGGGGTTCGCCAGGAAGAACGGCTACAGCCTGGTCAGGAACCTCGCGAGCCACGGCGTGGGCTCGGCCCTGCACGAGGAGCCCACCGAGATCGCCACCTGGCACGAGCCCAAGGACCAGCGGCGGATCACCGAGGGCCTGGTGTTCACCATCGAGCCCTTCCTGTCCCTGGGCGCGGACTGGGTCGAGGAGACCGGGGACGGCTGGACGCTGCGTCCGCCCGGCGGCCAGCCCACCGTCCAGTACGAGCACACCCTGGTCGCCACCCGCCGCGGCCCGGTGGTGGTGACTCTAGCGGACTAGGCGCGCGCTCGGTGTCCGTCCGCATCGACAACGGGATCTTCTTCCTGCTCGTCGCGGGCACGATCGTCGGCTACGCGGTCTGGTGCGTGCGCAACGGCAAGGTACACTTCCGCGGGGTCTCAAGCGGATGGGTCCGGCGTGACGAGAGTCCGGTGATGTTCCCGCTGGTCGTCCTGGGCGTCCTGGTCTGCGCCGCGCTCTTCGCCTGGGTGGGGGTCGACACCCTTCGCGGGCGTTAGGGCGCAGGCGGCGCCCCTCGCCGGTGGTTGACACCCGCGCGCCATTCCCCTATCCACCGCCGCTCGATTTTCGACCCGGAGCCTAGTCCCGTGAAGCGCACCTTTCAGCCGTCTCGCCTTGTGCGTGCGCGCCGTCACGGCTTCCGCCTGCGCATGTCCACCAAGAATGGCCAGAAGGTGCTCGCGCGCCGCCGGGCCAAGGGCCGCAAGCGCCTGAGCGCCTAATCGCTAGGGCTTCCTATATGGTGTCGGCATGGCCGACGCCGCCTTCGCCATCGAACGCTTGAAGAAACGCGCCGACTTCCTGGCCTGCGCGCAAGGCCCCTCCTGCGCCCGCGGCGCCGTGGTGGTGCAGGCGCGGCCCCGCGATGAGGCGCCTCTGGTGCGGGCCGGCTTCACCGCCACCAAGCGGGTCGGCGGCTCGGTGGTGCGCAACCGCGCCAAACGGCGGATGCGCGAAGCCGCGCGCCTGCTGCTGCCCGATCTGGCCCATCCGGGGTTCGACTATGTGTTCATCGCCCGGGGGGGCGTGACGACGCGCCCCTGGGACCGCCTGCTTGACGATGTGAAAAGCGCGCTGATAAGGCTCGCCGCCGACCGTGACAGGGCGCCTGAACTTAGACCGGCCGCCCCCCTCCCTCCGACAGACAATTGAGCGTCCGCCCGCCGATGCAAGACGAATCCCGCAACACGGTCATCTTCCTCGTCTGCGCCCTGGCGCTTTTCGTCGTCTACAACTTCTTCGTCCTGCAGCCGGCGGCGAAACACCGGCAGATCGAGGCGGCGCACCAGGCGGCCATCGCCCAGGCCGCGGGTGTCGCGGCGAGCCCGCCCGGCGGGGCCGTGCACGTGCCGGCGGCGACCCGCCAGGCCGTGCTGGCCGCCAGCCCCCGGGTGCCGATCGCCACACCCTCGCTGAAGGGCTCGGTGGCCCTGCGTGGCGGCCGCATCGACGACCTGTTCCTGACGCAGTACCGCGAGAGCGTCGAGAAGAACTCCCCGCCGGTCGAGCTGCTGCGGCCCGAAGGCACGCCGCACGCCTCGTTCGCCGACTTCGGCTGGACCGGCCAGAACGTGGCGGGCCTGCCCACCTACAACACCCCCTGGACGCTCACCCAGGGGACGACGCTGGCCCCCGGCCAGCCGATCGTGCTGAGCTACAACAACGGCGCGGGCCTGACCTTCACCCGGCGCATCGACGTCGACGACAAGTTCATGTTCACGGTCACCGACACGGCGGCGAACGCCGGCGCCGCGCCGGTGACGCTGGCCCCCTACGCCTCGATCCAGCGCCAGGGCCTGCCGGAGCATCCGGCCAACTCCTCGATCGTCCATGAGGGCGCGGTGGGCGTGACGGTCGGCGACAAGACCATCCTGACCCTGATCAACTTCAAGGACCTGACCAAGAAGGGCGGCGGCCCGGACCTGCCGTCCAAGGGCGGCTGGCTGGGCATCACCGACAAATACTTTCTGGCGGCGCTGATCCCCGGCCAGGGCGAACGGGTCACCGGCCAGTTCGGCCACGAGAATTCGGCCGGCCTCGACGTCTACGCCGCCAATGTGGTCGGCCAGCCGCGCCAGCTCTCGCCGGGCGCCCAGACCAGCGAGACCACCCGCTTCTTCGCTGGCGCCAAGGTGGTGCCGCTGCTGCGCGACTACGAGGCCCGGCTCGGCATCCCTCGCTTCGACGACGCCGTCGACTGGGGCCGCTACTTCTTCTGGCTGACCCGGCCGCTCTTCACCCTGATGGAGTTCATCTACCAGCACGTGGGCACCTTCGGCGTGGCCATCCTGGTGCTGACGGTGGTGGTGCGGGCGGTGTTCTTCCCGCTGGCCAACAAGTCCTACGAGTCGATGACCAAGATGAAGAAGGTCCAACCGCTCGTCGAGGAATTGCGTAAGAAATACAAGGACGACCCGACCAAGCAGCAGCAGGAGATGCTGGCGCTCTATGGCCGCGAGAAGGTCAACCCGCTGGCCGGCTGCCTGCCCATCCTGTTCCAGATCCCGGTGTTCTATTCGCTCTACAAGGTGCTGACCGTCACCATCGAGATGCGCCAGGCCTCGTTCCTGGGCTGGATCCATGACCTGTCGGCGCGCGACCCGACCACGGTCTGGAACCTGTTCGGCCTGATCCCCTGGAACCCGGCGCACGTGCCGCTGGTGGGCGGCATCCTCGACACCACCCTGCACATCGGCGTCATGCCGCTGATCTACGGGGTCTCCATGTGGCTCTCGACGGCGATGAACCCGCCGGCCCCCGATCCGGCCCAGCAGCGCATCTTCCAGTTCATGCCGATCGTGTTCACCTTCATCATGGCCCCCTTCGCCGTGGGCCTGCTGATCTACTGGACCTGGTCCAACATGCTGGCGATCCTGCAGCAGTACGTGATCATGCGCCGGTTCAAGGTGGACAATCCGATCGACCGGATCGCGCGAGCCCTGACCGGCCGCGCCCAGGCCAAGGTGTGAGCGGGACCGAGGCCTTCGACGCCGAGGCGCTGGAGGCGGCGCGGGTGTTCTTCGCCCACGAGGTTCGCTTCATGATGGGCGCGGTGCGGATGGAGGACCTGCCGCCCGACGACCTGCCGGAGGTGGCCTTCGCCGGCCGCTCCAACGTCGGCAAGTCCTCGCTGATCAACGCCGTCACCGGCCGCCTGCACCTGGCGCGCGCCTCCACCGCGCCGGGCCGCACCCGCGAGGTGAACTTCTTCCTGGCCGACGAGAAGGTGCGGCTGGTCGACCTGCCGGGCTACGGCTTCGCCAAGGTCAGCCGCGGGGCGGCGCGCCAGTTCCAGAACCTTGGGCGCGACTACCTGCGCGGCCGGCCGAACCTGAAGCGCGCCTATCTGCTGATCGACGCCCGCCACGGCTTGAAGGCGGTGGACACCGAGGCCTTGGAGGCGCTCGACATCGCGGCGGTCTCCTACCAGATCGTGCTGACCAAGGCCGACAAGCTGAAGGGCGCGGAGGTGCAGGCGGTGATGGACAAGACGCTCAGCCAGATCGCCCGTCGCGCCGCGGCCTTCCCGCGGGTCATCGCCACCTCCGCCGAGAAGGGGACCGGCATCCCCGAGCTCAGGGCCGAGATCCTGGCGGCTTGCGGCCTCGCCTGAGCCGTGGCCCACTCGGCGCCCTTCGGGAGGGCGCGGGGATGACAAGCACGGTGGCCGCGGGGAGCGCGATCCTGGCCCTGGCCCTGGCGGCGCACGCGGCCGACGCCGCCTCGCCGCCGGTCCTGCGGCCTCAGGCCGGCGAACGGCTCTATCGCTATGAGGTCCGCGAGGTCCGGCCCGGCGCGACCGAGGGCTACAGCATGGACTATCGGCTGCGCACCGAGCCGGGCGGGGGCGTCGTCGCCGTCATCCTGCGCGCCGAGACCGTGGCTGGCGAGACGCGGACGCCGGTCCGCCTCGACCCTGCCTGCGCCACGGCCCTGCATGCCGAGCCGGGCGAGCTGGCCGAGGTGCGGCTGCACCCGCTGACGCCCGAGTTGGCCAAGCTGGGCGAAGCCTTCCTGGCGCTCTGCGCGCCGCCGGCGCTGTTCTTCCCGCTGACCGACATCCTGAACGTCACCCTGATCCAGGCCTCGGACGTCTTCCACATCGACCGACTCGGACCGAAGACCCGGACGGCGGCCTTCGCCGGCTTCTCCACCCACCTGCGGCGGCCGGGGATCGAGATGACCGAGAGCTCCGACGGCGGCCAGATCAGCCTCGCCGACCCGGTGGCGGGCCGCGTCCTCGTCGACTGGGCTCCCACGCTTTCCCGCCTGGAGCTGATCCAGGGCGACAGCGCGACGCCGGGCGGGCCGGTAGCGCTCAACGGGACCGAGCGGTTCGCCTTCCGACTGGAGATCGACCCACGCAGCGGGGTGCTGGAGCACGCCTACGCCCTGCATGACGACCTCGACCTGCAGATGACCCCGCCGGGCGCCGCCCAACCGCTGCGGCTGCAGGTTCGCCGCGAGGTCGACATCCGCCGCCTGCCGTCACCCTAGGGTTCAGCGGCGCACCACCTCGCCGCCCTTCATCACGAAGACCGGGTGCTCCAGGGTGGTGACGTCAGCCAGGGGATCGCCGGAGACGCCGACCAGGTCGCCGAAGCGGCCCGGGGCGACCTGGCCCACGTCGTGGGTCCAGTCGCCGCCCAGCGCCTGGGAGGCGTTCAGCGTGGCGGTCTGGATGGCCTGGAGCGGGGTCGCGCCATAGCGCACCATCACCGCGAACTGCCGGGCGTTGGTCCCGTGCGGATAGACCCCGGCGTCGGTGGAGAAGATCATCTTCACCCCGGCCTTCAGCGCCTTGCGGAAGTTCTCCCGCTGGATCTCGCCGATGTCGCGGTCCTTCTTGAGGTTCTCCGGCAGCACGCCGTTCTTGGCGCCCTCGGCCTGGGTGTAGTCGGTGTTGTAGATGTCCATGCCGAAGTAGGCGCCGTGCTGGACCGCGAGCCTGATCCCCTCGTCGTCCACCAGGCTGGCGTGCTCGATGGTGTCGACGCCGCCCAGGATGGCGGCCTTGATGCCGTCGGCGCCGTGGGCGTGGGCGGCGACCTTCAGGCCCGTGCGATGGGCCTCGTCGACCATGGCCCGGATCTCCTCGACGGTGAGCTGCTGAGCGCCGGGCGTGTCGCCATGGCTGAACACCCCGCCGGTGGCGCAGATCTTGATCACCGTCGCGCCGTACTTGTGCATCCAGCGCACCCGCTCGCGGCCCTCATCGGGCGTGTCAATCACCGACGGCGCCTTCTGCTTCATGGAGGGCGGGAAGAAGGTCTCGTCGCAGTGGCCGCCGGTCGAGCCGATGGCGTAGCCGGCGGTGATCATCCGCGGGCCCTTGATGAAGCCCTCGTCGATCGCCTGGCGCAGGCCCACGTCGTCGAAATTGGCGGAACCCACGTTGCGCACCGTGGTGAAGCCGGCCTCGAGGGTGTCCCTGGCGTGCCGCGTGGCGATGATCGGCCAGAAGCTGTCGGTGAACTGCAGGTAGGTGTAGCCGCCGTAGATCGGCGAGGAGGTCAGATGGACGTGCATGTCGATCAGGCCGGGCAGCAGCGTCACGCCGGGCAGGTCGATCCGCTCGGCGCCAGCCGGGACCGCATCGCCCTGATGCTCGACCGCGGTGATCCGTCCATCGGTGATCACCACCAGCGGATGGTCGAGGTAGTGGCCGCCCACGACGTCCAGCAGCCGGTCGGCGGACACCGCCACGGTCTTCGCCTCGGCCCCCGCCGCCACCGCCCAGGCGGCCAGCACCGCCGCCGCCATGCTCATCAGCTTCATGGAATTTCCCCGTCCCAACTCGACTGTGGTGACGCTTAGCACGCGGGCGCAAAGGTGACAGGGGGCGGCGCGTCCGCTATCGGAGCGCTCCGGAGTTCCGAGGGATCAAGGTGAGCGACGACACCCCAGGTCAGGTCATCCAGGGCCAAGCCGACGAGGGTCAGGGCTGGGCGACCGCCAAGACCCTCGCCGAGGCCCTGCCCTATATCCAGACCTACGACCGCTCGACCGTGGTCATCAAATACGGCGGCCACGCCATGGGCGAGGATCAAGTGGCCAAGCTGTTCGCCGCCGACGCCGTGCTGCTGAAGATGCTGGGCGTCCATCCGGTGGTGGTGCACGGCGGCGGCCCGCAGATTTCCGCCTGGCTCGCCAAGGCCGGCGTCAAGTCGACCTTCGTCGACGGGCTCAGGGTCACCGACGAGGCGACCATGGAGGTGGCCGAGATGGTCCTCTCCGGCGCGATCAACAAGGAGATCGCCACCTGGATCACCCAGGCCGGCGCCGAGGCCGACGTGCGCGGCGTGGGGCTGTCCGGCAAGGACGCCCGGCTGATCACCGTGGAGAAGGTCACCCGCACCAAGAAGGACCCAGACTCCGAGGTCGAGCGGATGGTCGACCTGGGCTTCGTCGGTGAGCCGAAGAAGGTCGATCCGACCCTGCTCAAGGCGTTGATCTACGCCGAGGAGGACTATATCCCCGTGGTGGCGCCGATCGGCGTCTCAGCGGCCGGCGAGACCTACAACATCAACGCCGACACGGTGGCCGGCGCCCTGGCCGGCGCCCTGCAGGCCAAGCGCATGCTGCTGCTCACCGACGTGGCCGGCGTGCTGGACAAGAATGGCGAGCTGATGCGCCAGCTCACCGTCGCCGAGGCCAGGAAGGCGATCGCCGACGGCGTCGCCACCGGCGGCATGATCCCCAAGCTGGAGACCGCCATCGCCGCGGTCGAGGCGGGCGTCGAGGCGGTGGTGATCCTGGACGGGCGGCGGCCGCACGCCATGCTGGTCGAGCTCTTCACCGAGCACGGGGCGGGCACGCTGGTCTGCAAATGAGCGGCGCCGACCTTCGCCACATCACCACCTGGCTGTTCGACCTGGACAACACCCTCTACCCGGTGGAGAGCGGCTTCATGCGCGACATCGAGCGCCGCATCACCGACTTCGTGGTCAAGGTGACCGGCCTCGACCGGGACGAGGCCTTCAAGCTGCAGAAGGTCTACCTGAAGGACCACGGCCTCAGCCTCACCGGCCTCATGCTGCACCACGGCGTCGATCCGGCGGACTTCCACGCCATGTTCCACGACCTGTCGCTGGAGAGCCTGGCGCGCGACCCGGAGCTGATCGCCGCGCTCGAGCGGCTGCCGGGCCGGCGGCTGATCTTCACCAACGCCGACGACGTCCACGCCCGGCGCGTGCTGGAGCGCCTGGCCCTGGATCACCTGTTCGACGAGGTGTTCCACATCGGCTCGTTCGACTATGTGCCGAAGCCCGACCCGCTGGCCTTCGCGCGGATGAACGCCGCGCACGGCATCGATCCCGCCGAGACCGCCTTCTTCGAGGACAGCGAGCGCAACCTGGCCCCGGCCCACGAGCTCGGCATGACCACCGTGCTGGTCGGTCCGCAGGCGCCGGCCTCGATCGCCCCGTTCATCGACTACAAGACCGACAAGCTCGCGCCCTTCCTGAAGGACGCCCGGTTGAGGGAAGCCGCCTGAATGGACGACCTGAAGGCCACGATCGAAGCCGGCTGGGAGGATCGCGAGGCGGTCAGCCCGGCGACCAAGGGCCCGGTCCGTGAGGCGGTGCTGGAGACCCTCGAACGGCTGGACGCCGGGACGCTGAGGGTCGCCGAGCGCGGCGCGGACGGCGCCTGGGCCGTCCACCAATGGGCCAAGCAGGCGATCCTGCTCTATTTCCGCCTGACGCCCGCCGCCCTGGTCGAGGCCGACGCGCCCGGCCCCTGGTGGGACAAGATCCCGCTGAAGTTCGCCGGCTGGGACGCCGCGCGCTTCGAGGCCGCGGGCTTCCGCGCCCTGCCGGGCGCCATCGTCCGCAAGGGGGCCTTCATCGCCAAGGGGGCGGTGCTGACGCCATCGTTCGTCAACATCGGCGCCTATGTGGGCGAGGGGACCATGGTCGACACCTGGGCCACCGTCGGCTCCTGCGCCCAGATCGGCCGCCACGTGCACCTGTCGGGCGGGGCGGGCATCGGCGGCGTGTTGGAGCCCCTGCAGGCCAATCCGACGATCATCGAGGACAACTGCTTCATCGGCGCCCGCTCCGAGGTGGCCGAGGGCGTCATCGTGCGTGAGGGCAGCGTGCTCTCCATGGGCGTCTACATCACCTCGACCACCCCGATCATCGACCGCAAGACCGGCAAGACCCACCTCGGCGAGGTGCCGCCCTATTCGGTGGTGGTCTCCGGCTCTCGGCCCAACGCCCACGACCCGTCGCTGCCCTCCACCTACTGTGCGGTGATCATGAAGACCGTGGACGAACGCACCCGCTCGAAGACCTCGATCAACGAGCTGCTGCGGGACTAGCGACCTCTCCGCCGCGCGGGGGAGAGGCGATCACTTCGCTGCATAAGGCGTCCCGTCGCGGTGGAAGTAGTGGGCCTCGCCGGGCTTCGAGACCATGTCGATGTCGGGATAGTCGCAGCCGTCCTCGGCGTCGTTGCGCGTGCCGACTTCCAGCACTACGGCGTCTCGCTCCGAGCGGTTCACCAAGTGGTGGCCGTTGGCGACGCCGGCCTTGAAGCCCGCGCAGTCGCCGGCTCCCAGCACGGTCTCGCCGGCATCGTCCACCAGCACCACCTCGCCAGCCACTACCCAGACGAACTCGTCCTCGCGGGAGTGCCAATGCCGCTGCGCCGACCAGACGCCGGGCTTCAGGGTGAGCAGGTTGACGCCGAACTGGTCGAGCCCGACCGCGTCGCCGAGCTGGCTGCGGGCGCGCTCGTCGCACGGCTTGTCGAAGGGTGCGGGATAGGCGGTCCCGAAACGTTTCGGCGCGGTGGCGATGTCGATCTTGGGCATAACCCCTCCCTGGGCTAGGAAGGTCACAGATAGGAAACCCGAAGCCAAGGTTCGAGCTTGATCGACGCGGTCGACCTGACGCGGGAACTGATCCGCAAGCCCTCCGTCACCCCGGCGGACGCCGGCGCCATGGACCTGGTGGAGCGGACCCTGGCGGGCCTGGGCTTCGCCTGCCGGCGGATGCGGTTCGGCGAGATCGAGAACCTCTACGCCCGCTTCGGCGCCGAGAGCCCCAACCTCTGCTTCGCAGGCCACACCGACGTGGTGCCGGTTGGCGAGGCCAGCGCCTGGAGCCATGACGCCTTCGCGGGCGAGGTGGTGGACGGGGTGCTGATCGGGCGCGGCGCAGTGGACATGAAGAGCGCCATCGCCGCCTTCGCCGCGGCGGCCGCCAACGCCATCGCGGCGGGGCATGTGAAAGGCTCGCTCTCCTTCCTGATCACCGGCGACGAGGAGGGCGTGGCGACGGACGGCACCAAGAAGGTGGTCGAGGCCCTGGCCGCGGTCGGCGAGCGGATCGACCACTGCGTGGTGGGGGAGCCCACCTCGTCGGAGACCTTCGGCGACATGGTCAAGGTCGGCCGCCGGGGCTCGATCAACGCCGAGATCGCGGTGACCGGCGTGCAGGGCCACGTGGCCTATCCGCATCGCGCGGCCAACCCGGTCCCGGTGCTGATCCGGCTGCTCTCGGCCCTGCAAAGCCGCATGCTCGACGACGGCTATCCGGAATTCCAGCCCTCGAACCTGGAGGTCACCTGGATCGAGGCGCCCAACACCGCAACCAACGTGATCCCCGGCCTGGCGCGGGCCCGGCTGAACATCCGCTTCAACCCGAACCACACCGGCCAGGCCCTGGCCGACTGGATCGCGGCGGAGGCGCGCGCCGCGGCGGAGGGCTTTGAGGGGTCGATCACCGTCACCCCGCAGATCAGCGGCGAGGCCTTCCTGACCGAGCCCGGGCGGTTCACCGACGTGGTCGCGGCCGCCGTGCAGGAGGTGGCCGGCCGCGCGCCGGAGCTCTCCACGTCCGGCGGCACCTCGGACGCCCGCTTCATCCGCGCCCTGTGCCCGGTGGTGGAGCTGGGCCTGGTGGGCAAGACCATGCACCAGGTCGACGAGCGCGCGCCGGTTGGCGAGATCCGCATGCTGCAGGCGGTCTACGAGCGGCTGATCGAGATGTATTTCGAGGCGTTCGCCTAACTCATCGCTTGTAGTCCACCCCCGTCAGATAGAGCCCATCCGCCGGCGCCACCGGGCCGCAGGCCTTGCGGTCGCGGGCCTCCAGCGCGGCCTTGAGGTCCTCCGCGGTCCAGCGGCCGAGGCCGACCTCGGCGAGGGAGCCGGTCATGGAGCGGACCTGGCGGTGCAGGAAGGAGCGCGAGGCGAACGCCAGCAGCACCTCGTCGCCCTCGCGGCGGACGGCGGCGACGTCCAGGGTCTTCATCGGCGACTTGGCCTGGCAGGCCAGGTCGCGGAAGGTGGTGAAGTCGTGGTGGCCGACCAGGGCCTGGGCGGCGGCGTGCATGGCGGCGGCGTCCAGCGGCTTCTTGACGTGCCAGACGCGGCCCTGGTCCAGGGCCGGCGGGCTGCGGCGGTTGAGGATGCGGTAGAGGTAGCGCCGCTCGACAGCGGAAAAACGGGCGTGCCAGTCCGCCGGGACCACCACGGCGTCGAGGACCACGATCGGCTCGGGGACCAGGTGGGCGTTCAGCGCGTCTCGCACCACGGCGGGCTTCCAGTCCTTTTCGAGGTCGACGTGGATTACCTGGCCGGTGGCGTGGACGCCGGTGTCGGTGCGGCCGGCCGCCTGCAGCCGAAGGGTCTCGCCGCAGAAGCCCTGCACCGCCCGCTCGATCGAGGCCTGGACGGACGGCAGGGCGCCCTGCGCCTGGAAGCCGTGGTAGGGCCGGCCGTCATACTCGATGGTCAGGCGGTAGCGCGGCATCAGCTGAGCCGGGTCCCGGCCACCACCGGCGAGCCGCGCAGGAAGGCCTCGGCGTCCTGGGCGCCTCTGCCCTCGCGCTGCACGCGCAGCAGGCGGACCGCGCCCCCGCCGCAAGCCACCAGCAGGCGGTCGTCCAGCACCTGGCCCGGCGGGCCGTCGGCGTCCTCGAAAGCCGAGAGCAGGGCCTTGACGCGCAGCGGCCCCTTGTCGGTGGGTAAATTGAACCAGGCGCCGGGATAGGGCGACAGGCCGCGGATCTTGCGGTCGACCTCCTGGGCCGGCTTGCTCCAGTCGATCCGCGCCTCCTTGGGCCGGATCTTCTTGGCGTAGGTGACGCCCTCCTCGGCTTGGGCCGTCTCGCGGGCCGCGCCGCGCTCGATCAGCGGCAAGGTGCTGGCGAGCAAGGCGGCGCCGGCCTCGGCCATCCGGTCGTGCAGGGTCGCGGCGGTGTCGAGCGGGCCGATGCGCAGGGTCTCCGACGCCAGGACCGGGCCCTCGTCCAGGCCTTCGGTCATCCGCATGACCTGGACGCCGGTCACCGGATCGCCGGCCATGATCGCCCGCTGGATGGGGGCAGCGCCCCGCCAGCGGGGCAGCAGCGAGCCGTGCAGGTTGAAGGACCCCAGGCGGGGCGCGTCCAGCACCTCGGCGGGCAGGATCTGGCCGAACGCCACCACCACCGCGGCGTCGAGGCCCAGCGCCCGGAAGGCCGCGATCTCGGCCGGATCGCGCATCGAGGCGGGCGTCCGCACCGGCAGGCCGTGTTCGAGGGCGAAAGCGTGGGTCGGCGAGGGCCTCAGGTCCTGGCCCCGGCCGCGCGGGGCGGGCGGCTGGGAATAGACGCAGGCCACCTCCTGGCCCGCCTCCACGAGGCGTTTCAGCGAGGCGACCGCGAAGTCGGGGGTTCCCAGGAAGGCCAGGCGCATGGCCGCCATGTAGCGGTCGAGGGCCGTTCGCGCAAAATCCCTCGGAACTTGCGCGAAAGCTTGGCACTTTGAGGCCGAACCCACGGAGACCATCCATGCGGACCATCCTCATCGGCGCGACCATCGGCCTGGCGCTCGCCGTCGCCGGCTGCACCAAGGCCGACCAGCAGAAGACCCAGTCCGACGCCAACGCCACGGCCAGCGACGTCAAGTCGACCGGCCAGGCCGCGGGCCAGGACCTCAAGGCCGACGCGCAGAAGGTGGGCGCCGACATCAAGTCGTCCGCCAAGGACACCGGCAAGGACTTGAAGTCCGTGGCCCAGGACCCGGAGGTCAAGAAGGCCGGCAGCGAGCTGAAGGCCTCGCTGAAGGACCTCGGCAAGGCGGTGAAGGACGCCTCGAAGAAGCACAAGGACGAGAACGACACCTCCGACAGCACCAAGGACAGCGGGACGAAGTGATCTGCGCCCGCCGCCGCCTGAGGGCGTGTTCGCCGGGCTGGACGTGGCGCAGCCGGCGGCCTTAGCTGCGGCCGCGCAAGCCGGGGGGAAACCATGAGCCGCGAGACCCGCGTCCTGGCGGAGGGGATCTATTTCGGCGAGGGGCCGCGCTGGCGCGATGACCGGCTCTGGTTCAGTGACTTCCAGGCGCACGCCGTGAAGTCCGTCTCGCTGGCCGGCGACGTCCGCATCGAGTTCGAGATCGATGACCAGCCCTCGGGCCTGGGCTGGCTGCCCGACGGCTCGCTGCTGGTGGTCTCGATGACCAAGCGCCAGGTGCTGCGGCGGGCGCCCGACGGCCAGATCAGCGTTCATGCCGACCTGAACGGGATCGCGACCTGGTTCTGCAACGACATGGTGGTGGACGCGCAGGGCCGCGCCTACGTCGGCAACTTCGGCTTCGACCTGGGGGCGGCGTTGGCGGACCGCGGCTTCGAGGGGGTGATCGCCGACCATACGGCGGCAAAGCTCGCCCTGGTCGCGCCCGACGGCGCCGTGGGCGTGGCCGCCGAGGACAT
Source organism: Phenylobacterium sp. (assembly GCA_004799545.1). Lineage (GTDB taxonomy): Bacteria > Pseudomonadota > Alphaproteobacteria > Caulobacterales > Caulobacteraceae > Phenylobacterium. The sequence goes on along the minus strand of SSMU01000004.1, from coordinate 9,707 downwards.
GCATTTCCCGAACGGCTCGGTGATCACGCCCGATGGGCGCACCCTGATCGTCGCCGAGACCCTGGCGGCGGCGCTCACCGCCCTCGACATCGGGGCGGACGGGCGGCTCTCGAACCGGCGGGTCTGGGCCTCGACCGGCGCCCGCGTGCCGGACGGCATCGCCCTCGACGCCGAGGGCTGCGTCTGGGTGGCCAACGCGGGCGGCCATGAGTGCGTGCGGATCGCCGAGGGCGGCGAGGTGCGGGAGGTCATCGATCCCGGCGACACCTGCTACGCCTGTATGCTGGGCGGCGACGACGGCCGCACCCTGTTCATGCTGACCGCGCCGGCCCTGACCGGCGAGGGCGACGGGAATCCTGCCCCCAAGGGCCGGCTGGTGATCGCCACCGTCGACGCGCCCCATGCGGGACGCCCCTGACGCGGATCAGGCCGCCTTGACCTGTTTCTTGACCTTCTTGATCGCCTGTTCGCGCTTGAGGCGTGACAGGTGGTCGATGAACAGCACGCCTTCCAGGTGGTCCATCTCGTGCTGGATGCAGACGGCGAACAGGCCCTCGGCGTCCTCCTCGACCGTCTCGCCCTGGTAGGTCTGGTAGCGCAGCTTCACCTGCGCCGGCCGTTCCACCTCGTCATAGATTTCCGGCACCGAGAGGCAGCCCTCCTCGTAGGGGGCGGTCTCCTCCGAGGCCCAGAGGATCTCCGGGTTCACGAAGTAGCGGGGCTGGGCCTCCTCGCCCTCGCGGGCGAGGTCCATGACGATGACCCGCTTGGGCACGCCGATCTGCACCGCCGCCAGGCCGATGCCGGGCGCCGCGTACATAGTCTCCAGCATGTCGTCCATCAGGGCGCGGATCGCGTCGTCGACCGCTTCGACACGGGTCGAGACCTGCTTCAGGACCGGATTGGGGACGACAAGGATTTCACGCAACGCCATGCCGAGCGACGTAGGAGCCTCATTCCCGACCGTCAAGGTGGGGAAAGCCCTCTCAGCCTTCGTCGCCGGCCACCAGCCGCACCTGTGGCCCCTCGGCCTTGGCGAGCTTGGTCAGCGGGCGGACGGCGGTGTCGAGCGGCTCCAGCTGCGCCACCTCGCGGCCCTCGTGGTCGACCTTGAGGTCCTCGAAGCGGCGGGCCTGGGTCAACACCTGGGTCTCCAGCGAGCCCACGAACTGGTTGTAACGGGAGACCGCCGCCTCCAGCGCCTTGCCCACCGAGCCGGCGTGGCCGCCCATCACCGCGATGCGCTTGTAGAGCTCGCGGCCGAGGTCGGCGATCAGCCGCGCGTTGGCCGCCTGCTCCTCCGCCCGCCAGCCGTAGGAGACGGCCTTGCAGAGGGCGAACAGGGTCGAGGGCGTGACGATCACCACCCGGCGGTCCATGGCCTCGGTCATCAGGTCGGGCGCGTGGTCGAGGGCGGCGGCGAGGATCGAGTCGCCGGGGATGAACATGGCCACGAAGTCGGGCGAGGCGTCGAACTGGTCCCAATAGGCCCTGGCGGAGAGGCCCTGCATGTGGCTCCGGACGCTCTGGACGTGGCGGGCCAGCGCCGAGGTGCGGGCGGCCTCGTCGGGGGCGTCCTGCAGCTCCAGGAAGGCGTTCAGCGAGCACTTGGCGTCGATCACGAACACCGCCCCGCCCGGCAGGCGCACAGTGACGTCGGGACGCCGGCGGCCCTCGTCGGTGTCGGTGGAGGTCTGTTCCTCGAAGTCGTAGCGATGGGCGAGCCCCGCGGCCTCCAGCACATTGCGCAGGGTCTGCTCGCCCCAACGGCCCTGGACCCCGGCCCCGCGGCGCAGCGCCGCCGACAGCTTGCGGGCCTCGTCCTGGGTGGCGGTCGAGGCCTGCAACAGGGCCGCGATCTGCTCCTTCAGGCCGCCGGTCTCCTCGGCGCGCAGCTTCTCCACCGCGGTCACCTGCTCCTGGAATTTCTGCAGGCTCTCGGCGACCGGCTTCAGCTGCGCCTCGAGGCGGGCCTGGACCAGCTGCTCGCGGTTGGCTTGCACCTCGTCGTTGCGCCGCAGGATCGCCTCGGCGACGCTCTCGGCGGAGCGCGCCGCCTGGGCCTGCATCAGGCCGGACTGCTCCTCCAGCATCTTCACCCGCGCCTCGGCGGTGGCGGCCCTGAGGCGCTCCTTGAAGGCCCAGGCGACGGCGGCCACGGCCGAGGCGGCCGCGACGAGGGCGAGGATCAGCAGCAAGTTCATGCTGCGTTCTTACCGCGCCTGCTGAGTCGCGGCCAGACTGCCAAAACACCGCGGCGGGTGGCCGGGCCGCTGAACCCGTGTAACGCTGTTTCCCGCAGACCTCGGGGGAGAGCGCGGTATGACGGCGGCGGCGATCGAGAGGTCACGACCCAGGATCGGGCCGGTGGTGATCCCGCTGCTCGCCTTGGCGCTGTTCATCAACTACGTCGACCGCGGCAACCTCTCGACCGCCGCGCCGCTGATCAAGGCCGAGCTGAAGCTCGACGCCTCGCAGTACGGCGCCCTGGTCTCGGCCTTCTCCTGGACCTATGTGGCGGCCATGCCGGTCTCCGGCTGGCTGGCCGAGCGGATCGGCGCCTACCGGACCATGGCGATCGGCCTGGGCATCTGGTCGCTGGCCACCCTGTTCACCGGCTTCGCGGGCGGCTTCGCCTCGATCCTGATGCTGCGGATGATGCTGGGGGTGGGCGAGAGCGTGGCCTTCCCCTGCTCGTCGAAGATCATCTCCGAACATGTCGAGCACCGCAGGCTCGGGGCCGTCAACGGGCTGATGAGCCAGGGCCTGTCGCTGGGGCCCGCGTTCGGCGTCTTCTTCGGCGGCCTGGTGATGGCCCAGCTCGGCTGGCGCCGGGTGTTCCTGATGTTCGGCGCCCTGTCCCTGCTGTGGCTGATCCCGTGGATCGTCTCGACGCGCCGGCTGACCGCCGCCTACCACGCCGAGCCGAACCCGCTCCCCGCCCCCTCCTTCCGCGCGATCCTTTCCAAGCGCGAGCTGTGGGGCGTCACCCTCGGCCACCTCACCGGCAACTACGGCTTCTATTTCGTGATCGCCTGGATGCCGCTCTACCTGGTGAACGTCCGCGGCTACTCGCTGGCCGAGATGGCGGCCATCGGCGGGGTGGTCTACCTGGTCTATGCGGTCGCAGCAGGCCTGGGCGGCTGGATCACCGATCGCTGGATCGCCTCAGGGGCCACGCAGGGCCAGGCGCGCAAGACGGTCGCCACGGTGGCCCACCTGGTGGGCGCGGCGGGCCTGCTGATGACCCCGTTCGGCGGCCGCGAGCTGGCGCTGGCGGGCCTGTTCGTCACCGGGATCGGCTTCGGCCTGGTCAGCCCGCACACCTTCGCCACCGCCCAGGTGCTGGCCGGGCCGCGGGCCACCGGCAAGTGGATGGGCGTGCAGAACGGCATCGGCAATCTCTCTGGCATCGTGGGCCCGCTGGTCACCGGGATGATCATCGACAGGACCGGCAGCTACGTATGGGGCTTCGTGCTGACCGCGGCGGTGGCGGCCGCGGGGGTCGCGGGCTGGCTGCTCTTGATCCCGCGGGTCGAGCGGCTGGACTGGAAGAGATAGCCCTTCCCCTCGATGGGGAAGGGAAGGGTTGGGGTGTGAGCAGGGCGGTCGGGTTGAGGCCCTGAGGGCGCTGAGCCACCTATGGGCATTCCGTCAGCTCGACGCGCGCACCCCATTCCCTCACCCCTTCCCCATCGAGGGGAAGGGGAATTTAGGCCGGCCGCCGGGCGCGCATGGCTTGGGCGATGGTGCCGTCGTCGAGCCAGTCGAGCTCGCCCCCCACCGGCACGCCGCGGGCCAGCATGGTGACGGCGACGTCGGTCTGGGCCAGGCGGTCGGCGAGGTAGTGGGCGGTGGTCTGGCCGTCGACGGTGGCCGGCAGGGCGAGGATCACCTCGCGCACCGCCCCGTCCGTGGCGCGGGCCACCAGCGGGCCGACCTTCAGGTTCTCCGGCCCGACGCCATCGAGCGCCGAGAGCAGGCCGCCCAGCACGTGGTAGCGGCCGCGGAAGGCCAGCGCCCGCTCCATGGCCCAGAGCGCGCCAACCTCCTCCACCACGCAGATCAGGGCGTCGTCGCGGCTGCGGTCGGCGCAGATGGCGCAGGGGTCCTGGGTGTCCAGCGAGCCGCAGACCGAGCAGGTCTTCACCCGGGCGGCGGCTTCGGAGAGGGCGTCGGCCAGCGGGCCGAGCAGCTGCTCGCGCCGCTTGAGCAGGGCCAGCGCCGCACGCCGCGCCGACCGGGGCCCCAGCCCCGGCAGCTTGGCGAGCAGGCTGATCAGCCGCTCGATCTCGGGTCCGGCTGAGGCGGCCAAGTCAGAACTTCGGCATGCCGGGCAGGCCCATACCGGCGAGCGGGCCGGCGGCCTCGCGCATCAGCTCCGCCTGGGCGACGTCCAGCTTGCGCTTGGCGTCGGCGTGGGCGGCGATCACCAGGTCGGCGACCACCTCGCCCTCGCCAGGCGTCATCAGGCTCTCGTCGATGTCCAGCCGGGCCAGCTCGCCCGAGCCCTTCAGCACGGTCTTGACCATGCCGCCGCCCGAGGTCCCCTCGACCTCCAGCTCGGCGAGCCTGGCCTGCGCCTCGGCCAGCTTCTGCTGCATGGCCTGCGCCTGCTTCATGATGGAGCCCAGGTCTTTCACGTCAGTCCTCTTCGCTCTCGTCGTTGTCGTCGTCCGGGGGCGGGGCGGCGGCCGGCTCCGGGGCGCTCAGGTTGCGGACGCCGATGATCTCCGCGCCGGGGAAGGCCTGCATGACCTCGCGGACGAAGGGGTCCTGCTCGACCTCCGCGCGGTCCTCGCGCTCGCCGCGCTTCTGCCGCTCCCAGGCGCTTTCGGCGCCGCCGCCGCCCTGGGCGACGATCAGCCAGCGCTCGCCGGTCCATTCCTTGAGCCGGCCGACCAGCCGCTGGGCGAGGTTGGCCGGCGCGCCGGGCGCGGGCTCGTACTCGATGGCCCCGGGGCGGAAGCTGATCGGGCGCACGAACCGCTCGACGTCCAGCTTCAGCGAGATGTCACGGCGCGTCTCGATCAGCGCCAGCATGTCCTCGAAGGTCGCCAGCGCCACCGTCGGGTCCTTGGCGGGCTGGACCTGCATCTGCGGCGAAGGCGAGCGGGCGATCGCCGCGCCGCCGCCACCGCCGCTGGCCGAGGTCGGGCCCGGGCTCGGGCCACCGCCGGTAGACCCGCCTCCGCTCACCGGCTGGCCGTCTTGCAGCCGCTTCAGCGCCTCCTCCGGCCCGGGCAGGTCGGCGGCGTAGGCCAGGCGCACCAGGGCCATGTCGACCGCCGCGGCGGCATCGGGGGCGCGACGCACCTCCTCGTAGGCCCTGAGGGTGAGTTGCCAGATGCGCGACAGCGCGCCGGCCGAGACCGCGGAGCCCACCGCCGCCAGCCGGGCCGCCTGCTCCTTGGGCAGCACCAGGGCCTGCGGGCCGATCGCCTTGGCGACCGAGGCGCCGTGGGTGTGGTCCAGCAGGTCGAGCATCACCTGGTCGGGGCCCGCGCCATAGCCGTAGAGGGTGCGGAAGGTCTCGATGGCCGGGCCCGCCTCGCCGCGCATCAGTTGTTCAAACAAGGAAATCGTCTGGGCTCGATCAGCGAGGCCCAACATGTCGCGGATGCTCTCGGCGGTGACTGTCTGGCCGGCGTCGGCCTGGACGATGGCCTGGTCGAGCATCGACTGGGCGTCGCGCACCGAGCCCTCCGCCGCGCGGGCGATCAGCATCAGGCCGTCGGCCTCGACGCGGGAACCCTCGTTCTCGCAGATCATCTCCAGGTTCTTGACGATCACGTCCGGCTCGACGCGCCTGAGGTCGAACCGCTGGGTGCGCGACAGGATGGTCACCGGCACCTTGCGGATCTCGGTGGTGGCGAAGATGAACTTGGCGTGCGGCGGCGGCTCTTCCAGGGTCTTCAGCAGCGCGTTGAAGGCGCCCGTCGAGAGCATGTGCACTTCGTCGATGATGTAGACCTTGTAGCGGCCCTCCACGGGGGCGTAGCGGACGCCTTCCAGTAGCTCGCGCATGTCGGCCACGCCGGTGCGCGAGGCGGCGTCCAGCTCGAGGACATCCAGGTGCCGGCCCTCGATGATCGCCTTGCAGTGGCGACCTTCCTGGGCGAGGTCGAGCGTCGGCTCGTGGATCGTGTCGGTCTCGTAGTTCAGCGCCCGGGCCAACAGGCGAGCCGTGGTGGTCTTGCCCACCCCGCGGACGCCGGTGAGCATGAAGGCGTGAGCGATCCGGCCGCTGGCGAAGGCGTTGCGCAGGGTGCGGACCATGGCCTCCTGGCCATAGAGGTCCTCGAAGGTGCGGGGCCGGTACTTCCGGGCGATGACGGTGTAGGCGGCGCTCTCGTCGGACGCCGGCGGCGCGGGCGAGCCGCCGAACATGTCGCGCGCATTGGGATCAGGCGAGCCGGGATCATGCTCGGGCGGGAGGGAATCGTCGCGCGTGAGGTCGTCGTCGCCCATATCGCCATCTAACGGGAAAGGTGGAGACCGAACAACGACCCGGAGCGAAACTCGTTGTGGCTGCTGCCTTCCGGCCCTGACCAGGTTGGCGAGGCGTCCGCCCGCTGCCGATCTCCGCGCCCTATATCGCCGCTGAAGGCTCGTTCCGCAAGCTGCGCGGGGCGCCGTGACGCCGCGCCCTTGGCGCCCTAAGTAAACGGCCATGCCGCTCGACGCCTTCATGAACACCTTCGCGGGCAACCCGCTCGACCGGGCGAGCGAGCGCCGCCCTGACGCCGAGTGGATCGCCAGCCAGCTCGCCTCGCCCGACTCGCTGGCCTTCCCGATGTGGAACGGCCGGCCGTTCGTGGAGAAGGCTGAAGGCGGTGGGGTGCAGATCGCCTACATCCCCGCCAAGATGGCCAGGGAGCTGGCCGAGGGTCCGGAGCGGCTGCTGTTCCTGGGCCTGTGGAAGGAGACCGCGATCTTCGCCATCGACCTCGACGGCGAGAGCGATCCCGCCGAGGGCCCGCTGCAAGGCATGGGCGCCTTCGAGGACCTGCGCCGGGTGGCCCTGACCCTGCCGGCCACCGAGGCGGCGATCGTCGCCACCGCCAAGGCGATGTTCGAATGGCGCCGGCGTCATCGCCACTGCGCGGTCTGCGGCCAGCCTACCGAGGCGGTGGACGGCGGCTGGAAGCGGCGCTGCCCGTCCTGCCACACCGAGCACTTCCCGCGCACCGATCCTGTGGTGATCATGCTGCCCTTCCATGGGGAGCGCTGCATGCTGGGCCGCCAGGAGGCTTGGCCGGCCGGCATGTTCTCGGCCCTGGCCGGCTTCCTGGAGCCCGGCGAGAGCATCGAGGAGGCCTGCGCGCGGGAGCTCTCGGAGGAGGCCGGCCTGCGCACCCGCAAGGTCCGCTACCACTCCACCCAGCCCTGGCCCTATCCGTCGTCGCTGATGATCGGCCTGATCGCCGAGGTCGAGGACGACGAGGGGACGCCGGACCAGACCGAGCTCTCCGAAGTCCGCTGGTTCACCCGCGCCGAGGCCCGCGACCTGATCGCTGGTAAGATCGAAGGCGTCGCCGCCCCCAACCCCCTGGCCATCGCCCACCAGCTGATCAAGGCCTGGGTCGAGGAGGCTTAAGCCTTTTCTGGGGGCATCGCCCCCACGCGCGACAAAAGTGGGAGATTGTCGGGTGGGTTCGCGTCGCCCCGATCGATGGTAGCCAGCATCTCTGCAAGGCTGCGGGTCTTCATCGCGCCCGAGTCGTCGAAATATGGCGCGTGGGCAGCGCGCAGTTGATCATGAACCTTCAACCGCTCCGGCTTAACAATATTCGGCTGGCGCGTTTCAAACCAGATTTGATAAAACGTTGTGTCTACGTACCTCTCATCAAAAACCAATTCAAAATCAACACAGGTTTCCCAAAGAAAAAACTCCGTTACCTCTGGCGTCCAAAAGTCATTTACAACATCCGGATCACGATCGGCGTGTTTGAAGAAATTATAATCTTCCTTCCATAGGGCATAAACAGCGTCTTGCGCCTCATCTACGATCCAGTCCTTAAAGTGATCCCATAGCCGCGGCCTGCCAGTTGCTTTGGCGATCGCATGAACGATGTCACGCGCTGCGCCAGCGAGGACATGCGCGCTAATAGGATCTCGAAAACAGATCAACGTGCGGATTGAGCGCGAGAGTTCCGAGGCGGCCACCTGTTTCTTGGTGACATTCCATGCTCCCTCTCTCGGGCCAGTCCGGGCGATCTTCACGGCGAACAATTGCCTTTGGAAGTCACGGCGTGATCACCCCCGCGTTCGGAACGGGTCTGCGGGATAGGTCCCTAGGACTTCCAGCTTCTCCGAGAAGAAGCTGAGCTCTTCCAGCGCCAGGGCCAGGCCACGGTCCTCGGGGCGGCCGTCGACCTCGGCGTAGAAGAAGGTCGCCGTCCAGGCGCCGTTCTCCATGTAGCTCTCGAGCTTGGTCATGTTGACGCCGTTTGTGGCGAAGCCGCCGAGCGCCTTGTAGAGCGCGGCCGGCAGGTTGCGGACCCGGAAGATGAAGCTGGTCACGCAGGGCTCGGTGAACGGCGGCGGCGGCGGGTTGGGGTCGGCGGTCATGATCAGGAACCGCGTGGTGTTGTGGTGCTCGTCCTCGATGTCGCGGGCGAGGATCTCCAGGCCGTAGATCTCCGCCGCCAGGGCCGGCGAGACGGCGGCCTTGGTGGGGTCGGGATGCTCGGCGAGCTGCTTGGCGGCGCCGGCCGTATCGCCCGTCCCCTCGGTCTTCAGCTTCAGCCGACGCAGCGACTTGCGGCATTGGCCCAGCGCGATCGGCATGGAGACCGCGGTCCTGACGTCCTCCAGCCTGACGCCGGGGTTGGCCATCAGCTGGAAGTGGATCGGCTTGAACCGTTCGCCGATGATCTTCAGGCCCGACGAGGGCAGCAGGTGGTGGACGTCGGCGACGCGGCCGGCGATGGAGTTCTCCACCGGGATCATGCCGAGGTCGCAGGCGCCCTTCTTCACCGCCTCGAACGCCTCCTCGAAGGTGGCGCAGGGCACGGGCTCATAGTCCGGGAAGGCGGCTTGGCAGGCCTCGTGGCTGTTGGCCCCGAGTTCGCCCTGGAAGGCGATGCGGCGCTTGGTCATTGGCTCATCCTTGCGCGCGCCCCATTCTTGCGCGGGCCTTGGCGCGTTCGAGGTCGGCCGGGTTGTCCACGGAGATCGGCGCTTCGTCCAGCACCGCGGCCCAGATCGACAGGCCGAGCTCCAGGGCCCGCAGTTGCTCCAGCTTCTCCCGCGTCTCCAGCGGCGACGGCGGGGCGGCGGTGAAGCGGTCCAGCGCCTCGCGCCGGTAGGCGTAGATGCCGTGGTGCAGCCACACCGGCCCATCGCCGTAGAGGACCGAGCGCGTGAAGTAGAGTGCACGCGCCGTGCGTCCGTCCGGCTGCAGGGCCGCGACCACCTTGGGGATGTCGGGGTTGGTCCGATCCGCCGGATCGCTCTCGGCGACCATCACCGTGCCGATGTCGCATTGGACATGCCGGGCCAGCAGGTCCGCGCAAGCGGCCAGCGCCGCGGGGTCCACGAACGGCATGTCGCCCTGCAGGTTGATGACGACGTCATGGGCGCCCTTGGGATCGAGTTCGGCCAGGGCGGCGAGGATGCGGTCCGAGCCGGACGGCAGGTCCGGATCGGTCAGGATGGCGCGGCCGCCGGCCGCTTCCACCGCCGCCACGATCTCCGAATCG
>SSMU01000030.1 GCA_004799545.1 Phenylobacterium sp. | reverse complement strand
GCAACGACACCCTGACCGGCGGGACCGGCGGCGACATCCTGCGCGGCGGCCAGGGCGACGACGTGATCCACGCCGGCTCCGGCGCGGAATGGATCTCCGGCGACCGCGGCAACGACACGATCTATGGCGGCTCGGGCGCCGACACCTTCCACACCTTCACCGGCGCAGGCATCGACCAGGTGGTGGGCTTCAGCGCCGCCAAGGGCGACCATGTGCAGGTGGATGCGGGCACCCACTACACCCTGTCGCAGTCGGGGGCGGACACCCTCATCGACATGGGCGGAGGCGACGAGATGATCCTCAAGAACGTGCAGCTCTCGACCCTGCCGACCGGCTGGATCTTCACCCTCTGAGCCGGGCGCGTTGACGCCCGGGCGCACAAAAAAAGAGGGCGCCGGGTGAAACCGGCGCCCTTTTCAAGGTGCAGCGCTCGACAACATTTGAGCCGCTGGGGAGAGCCTTTGAAGACCTATTGCTTGGCCAGCGTGGTGGCGGTGGACTTGGCCGCCGCCACGTTGCACTGCGCCAGGCGCGTGTCGTCGAACGCCTTGCGACCGGAGAAGGTCGCGATGGCGCCGACCTTGGACGCCACCGACTTGCAGGTGTCGGTCGCATAGGTCTGGGTGGTGGTGGCGTTGGCGATGCAGGTGTCGCCTTCGCAGTTGAACACCGCGCCGCCGGCGATGAACTTCACGGGCTGGGCGACCGGTTGGGCGAGCTTCGCCGTGACCGGTTCGGCCGCGAAGGCGGCGGTGGCGGAGAGTGAGAGGACGGCCGCGCAGGCAGCCGCAAGGGTTTGGAGCTTCATGGAGCCCTCCAGCGGTTCGGGGAGATGTCGTTGCTCAAGATCGGGCAGCGGCCCAGTTCGCCGCGGGGATCGCCGCAGGTATCCCCACCCACGGCGCACAGCGAACTGAGCAGCGCTAAGATAACAGTGTTAAGATGCGCTGCAACCCCAAATTTCGCAGTGCAGCTATTCGCTCGTGAAGAACCGCCGCAAAGCCGTTCATGCCGCGTCAATCTTGTCGCGCGCATCCCTGCCTTGCGCTAAGCATCGCCCCCGGCGGGTGGCTCTAGAGAGACGACAGGACGACGGACGACATGGCCAACGCGCAGACGCCGGGACCAGGCGGTCGCGGTCCGCGCGACCCGCGCGCCCCCAGACCACAAGGAACCCGGCGCTCGCCCCTCCAGGCCTTCATCTACTGGACCCTGGTGCTCGGCGTCTGGGCGCTGATCTTCCTGGTGGCCTTCTTCGCGGTGTTCGCGGTCGACCTGCCGGACACCTCCAAGCTCTATGAGGTCAAGCGCCAGCCTTCGGTCTCCTACCTGGACCGCTCGGGCGGCCTGGTGTCGGTGCGCGGCAGCCAGTACGCCCCGCCGGTCGACCTGGACAAGCTGCCGCCCTATGTGCCGAAGGCCTTCGTGGCCATCGAGGACCGCTGGTTCTACTACCACCTGGGCTTCAACCCCTGGGGCATGGCGCGCAGCTTCTTCTATGACGTGACCCACCACGGTGGCCCGCTGCGCGGCGGTTCGACGATCACCCAGCAGCTCGCCCGCAACCTGTTCCTGACGCCCAGCCAGACCTATCGGCGGAAGATCCAGGAGCTGATCCTGGCGGTCTGGCTGGAGGCCAAGTTCTCCAAGAAGCAGATCCTCGAGCTCTATCTGAACCGGGTCTATTTCGGGGCTGGCGCCTATGGCATCGAGGCCGCCTCGCAGCGCTATTTCGGCACCTCGGCCTCGCAGCTCTCGCTGGGTGAGGCGGCGCTGCTGGCCGGGATGATGAAGGGGCCGTCGCGCTATTCGCCGGTGGCCGCCACCGACCGCGCGGCGCGGCGGGCCACCATCGTGCTCGACGAGATGGTCCGCATCCACGCCATCACCCCGCAGCAGCGGGACGAGGCCTTCCAGACCAAGGTCCGGGTGAACCCCGTGCTGGCCAACCAGCGGGCGCAATACTTCACCGACTGGCTGGACGACCAGGTCCGCCAGCTGGTGGGCGAACCCACCGAGGACCTGGTGGTGGAGACCACGCTCGACCTGCCGCTGCAGGCCTCGGCCGAGCAGGCGCTGCAGAAGGGCGTCGCGGCCGCCGCCGCGCAAGGGGTGCAGCAGGGCGCGCTGATCTCGCTGGACGGCGAGGGCCGCATCCGCGCCTACGTCGGCGGCGCCAACTACCTGCAGACCCAGTTCGACCGGGTGACCATGGCCAGGCGCCAGGCCGGTTCCGCCTTCAAGCCCTTCGTCTACCTGACCGCCATGGAGGCCGGCCGCACGCCCGACACCCCGGTCGTCGACGAGCCGATCACCATCGGCAATTGGCAGCCGCGCAACTACACCGGCAAGTACCTGGGCCCGATCACCCTCGAGATCGCGCTGAAGGAATCCATCAACACGGTGGCCGCGCGCCTGGCCAACGAGGTCGGCACCTCCAACGTGGCCTCCACAGCGCGACGGCTCGGCATCACCTCGCCGATCCAGCTCGATCCCTCCATGGCGCTGGGCGCGGTGGAGGTGAGCCCGCTGGAGATGGCCCAGGCCTACGATCCGTTCTCCAACGGCGGCTTCTACGCCCGGGCCTACGCGATCGAGCGGATCCGCACGGCCAGCGGCAAGGTGCTCTACGACCACGGGGTGGGCGGCAATGACCGCCGCGCGGTGATCGGCCAGCCGGCGCTGAGCTACATGATCCGCATGATGCGCCAGGTAATCGCCTCGGGCACCGGGACCAAGGCCGCCGTGCCGGGCTATGACCTGGCCGGCAAGACCGGCACCACCAGCGACTACCGCGACGCCTGGTTCGTCGGCTACACCGGCGGCTTCGTCACCGCCGTCTGGGTCGGCAAGGACGACAACACCCCGATGCGCAAGGTGACCGGCGGCACCGCGCCGGCCGCCATCTGGCACGACTACATGGCCGCCGCCCTGCCGCGCCTGAAGGTCGAGCCGATCCCCGGCGGCGTGGCGCCCGCGCCGGTCCCGTCCGACGCCATCGGCGAGATCATCAACGGCGTGCAGCAGCTGGTCCGCCCGCCGAGCGAGGGGCCGCCGCAGCCCCAGCCGCAGCAGGACCCGAACACGCCGCCTTACTGATCTTGGTCGCGCAGCCGGACGCAAAAGCGGTTCCCACTTTTGCTGGCTGTCGCTCCTATGTCCCGAAGGCGTGCAGCCTTGCCCCTTCGGCGCGGAGCCAGGCGCGGTGCGGGCGTTCGTCGCCGACCAGGGCCTTCACGTGCGCCCAGAAACGCGGCCCATGGTTGAGCTCCAGCAGGTGGGCGCATTCGTGGGCGGCCACATAGTCGGCCACCGCGAACGGGGCGAGCGCCAGGCGCCAGGAATAGCGGATCGAGCCGGCGTCGCCGCGGCGGCTGGGCCGGCAGGAGCCCCAGCGGCCCTTGGCGTCCATGATCGTCACCTTCGGCAGGGGCGCGCCAAGTTGGGTCGCATAGTGGGCGGTGCGTTCCGCGAGCACGGCCAGCGCCCGCTTGCGGATCATCAGCATGACCGCCCGCGCGTAACCCTCCCCCTCGCCCATGGCGCGGATGCGGTGTGGCTCGGCGTCCTCGGCCTCCAGCCAGCGGGCGCGGCCGGAACCGGCCTCCAGCCGCACCGGCTCGCCGAACAGCATCAGGGTCATGCCGGGCGCGATGGGCTGGGCGTCGGGCAGCTCCGCCAGCCGCTCGGCGATCCAGTGGGCGCGCTCGCGGGCGAAGGCGGCGGCCTCGGGCAGCCGGCGGGCGGAGGGGGCGGTGGCGACGATCTGGCGGCGGGTGCGGTCGAGGCGGAGCGACACGCGCCGGGCGCGGCGGTTGATCTTCAGGGTGACGACGGCGCCGCCGACCTCGAGCCGGTCACCGTCTGAGAATGCGCGGCCGAAGGGCGACATGGCCCCTAATGTAGGGATCGCGGCGAGTCGTGTCCTAGGCTCGATCCGTGCGGCGGATGAACTCACGCACCCGCGGATAGATCTCGGCCTCGAACCGCTTGCCGTTGAACACCCCGTAGTGGCCGACGTGCGGCTGGACGTAGTCCTCCTTCAGCTCCGGCGGCAGGCTGAGGCACAGCCGGTGGGCCGCCCGCGTCTGGCCGATGCCGGAGATGTCGTCGTTCTCGCCCTCGACGGTCAGCAGGCCGATGTCGGTGATCCGCTCGGGCCGCACGCGGCGCCCGTCATGGGTCAGCTCGCCCTTGGGCAGCAGGTAGCGCTGGAACACCACGTCGACGGTCTGCAGGTAGAACTCCTCAGGCAGGTCCAGGACCGAGAGGTACTCGTCGTAGAATTCGAGGTGCTTGTCGGCGCTGTCGCCGTCGCCCTCCATCATGCTCAACAGGTACTTCCGGTGCGCCTCCTGGTGGCGCTCCAGGTTCATCGACATGAAGGACGAGAGCTGGACGAAGCCCGGATAGACCCGGCGGCCCACGCCCGGATAGGGCGGCGGCACGGCGTAGATCATGTTGGACTTGAACCAGGCGAACGGCCGCTCCTCCGCCAGCTTGTTGGTCACGGTCGGCGACAGGCGCGCGTCGATCGGCGAGCCCATGATGGTCATCGAGGCCGGCCGGGACTTGTCCTTGTCCTCGCTCATCAGGCTGGCGGCGGCCAAGACCGCCGGGCCCGGCTGGCAGACCGCGACCACATGCGGCCGCTTGCCCAGCACCTTCAGCATGTCGCGGACGTGGTCGATGTAGTCGTGGAAGTCGAACTTGCCGGCCGACAGCGGCACCTCGCGGGCGTTCACCCAGTCGGTGACGTAGACGTCGTGGTCCTGCAGGAAGGTCTGCACGGTGCCGCGCAGCAGGGTGGCGTAGTGGCCGGACAGCGGCGCCACGATCAGCACCTTGGGCTCGGGCTTGCCGTGGCCGGCGGCCTTGAGGTCGTCCTCGTCGCGCACGAAGCGCAGCAGCTTCACCCAGGGGCTGGACCAGACCTCCTCGGGCCGGACGCGGACGGACTTGCCGTCGATCTCGACTGTGTCGATGCCCCAGTCGGGCTTGCCGTAGCGCTTGGTCAGGTTGGCGAACAGGTCGGCGCCGGCATAGAGGCTGCGGGCGAAATCGGTCTCACGCGCCGGATTCAGCGGCGAGGACCAGAAGTCGCGGGCGGCAAGCGCCGCCATTCGCCACGGCTGGGTGGCGTAGAATCCGGCTTCGTAGAGGGAATAGAGCATGTCCGTCCCAATATGGTGCGCCGCAGCATAACACCCAAGCGGTTAATGCGGTCCATAGCGCAGCGGTAGAATCGGTATGGAGCCTAACGCGGGACGCGAGTTTCCTGCCAACCGTCGCCACACGGTCAGCCGAAGGCTGATCCGTGAGATGACGGTGGGTGGGTTGATCGAGCGCGACTTGCGGCGTCAGCCGTCGCGGCTCAGCAGCTCTGCGCGCCCGGCCCTTGCGCCATCGCCTTCTTCACGTGGCCCACGATGTCCTCAGGTGAGGCGTTGTAGGGGATCACGCAGGCGAAGCCGCCGTTTGGCGTCATCAGGTAGGTGAAGCTTGAGTGGTTGACCGTGTAGTCCGGCCCGGCGCCGGCCTTCTGGTAATAGACCTTGTAGGCGTGGGCGGCGGCCTGCACCTGGGCGTCGGAGCCGGTCAGGCCGACGGCGTGGCGCGGATAGGCGTCGTTGGACAGGTACTTGGCCATCTGCGCCGGGGTGTCGCGGGCCGGGTCGACCGAGATGAACACCGTCTGGAAGCCGGCCGCCTGGGGTCCCAGCTGCTTTTCCGCCTGGCCGAGCGCGAACAGGGTCGTGGGGCAGGCGTCGGGGCAGTTGGTGTAGCCGAAGAACACCGCGCTCCACTTGCCCTTCAGCACGCCCTCGTCGGCCGGCCGGCCGCTCTGGTCGACCATGTGGAACGGACCGCCGATGGCGGCGGTTTGCTGAGGGGGCGGGCCCAACACGCCGCGGCGCACGGCGAGCCCGGTGACCACCGCGAACGCAAGCGCGAGGATAGCGAGGATGACCAGGAATCCCCGGCTCATGAGCGGTTCGGTCCTTTCGCCGCTTATTTGGGCTCGTCAGCGCACGAGCGGCGCGCGATCCTGACCGAGCCATGGCCAACGTCCGGACCCCCGCCACGTCGGCGCTGAAACCCGTCGCGGGTTTCGATAGAGCCGCCGCCGCCGCCGCGCAAGGCGAGGCCGGCTACGACGAGGTCGTGCTCGAGGAGGATTGGGGCGAGGGCTCCGCCCACCGCGGCCGCCTCAGGGTGCGCACCCTGGTCACCCAGCGCTGGCTGGTGCTGGCGGGCGAAGCCCTGCTGCTGCTGGCCAGCGCGGTGATCCTGCAGTTCCGCGCGCCCTACGCCCTGTGCTTCGGGGTGATCGGGGCGGGCGCCTGGATCAACCTCTTGACCGGCGTCGCCTCGCCGGGCCAGCGGACGCTCGGCGACGGGGAGGCCGCGGGCCAGCTCGCCGTCGACATCGTCCAGATCACCGCCCTGATGTTCCTGACCGGCGGCGCCAGCAATCCCTTCGTCCTCTTGCTGATCGCCCCGGTGACCCTGGCCGCCGCCACCCTGCCCCGCCGGTTGACCCTGGCGCTGGCGCTGCTGGCCTCGGCGGCCTCCCTTGCGCTCGCCTTCTTCGCCCTGCCCCTGCCGCACGCCGAGGGGGCGGAGGTCGCCATCGCGCCCAGCTACCGGGTGGCCGCGGCGCTGGCCAACATCGCCGGCATCGCCCTGATCGCCGGCTATGTGCGCCTGGCGGCGGTGGAGGCGGCGCGCATGGCGCTGGCGCTGGACGTCACCCAGACCGTGCTGTCGCGCGAGCAGCGGCTCTCGGCGCTCGGAGCGCTCGCCGCCGCCGCCGCGCACGAGCTCGGCACGCCGCTCGCCACCATCGCCATCGTCGCCAAGGAGCTGGGCCGCGAGGCGCCGACGCCCGCCGTCAAGGAGGACGCCGAGCTGCTGACCGCCCAGGCCGAGCGCTGCCGCGAGATCCTCCGGCGGCTCACCGCCACCCCCGACAAGGCCTCCGACGAGGTGCACGAGCGCCTGTCGCTGCGCCAGCTGGTGCATGAGGTGATCGAACCGCACGCCGGCGTGAAGGATGTCCGCGTCGAGGCCATCGTCACCGGCGCGCCGGGCACGGCCGCCCCCGACATCCGCCGGATGCCGGAGATCATCCACGCCTTCACCTCCTTCGTGGAGAACGCCGTCGATTTCGCCGCCGCCGAGGTGCTGGTCACCGCCCGCTTCGACGCCGAGACCATCTCCATGGAGGTGCGCGACGACGGGCCGGGCTTTGCGCCCGAGGTGCTGTCGAAGCTCGGCGAGCCCTATGTGACCACCCGCCCGGGGGCCGAGGGCTCCCGCACCGGCCACATCGGCATGGGGCTGGGCTTCTTCATATCGAAGACCCTGTTGGAACGAACCGGGGCCCTCGTGACCTTTCAGAATGGACGGCCGCGCGGCGCGATCGTCGCCGCCCGCTGGCCCCGCGCCCGCATCGAAGTGGGCGACGGCTGACCGGCGGACTTGCCGAATGATGAGGACATGCGACAGAATGCCGCAGTTCTGCGTTTAGTACCCGAACAAGCTCTGGGTGACTGCATGACCGACCTTTCAACCGACGTCGCCGGCCTGGCGGACAAGACGCTCCTGCTGCTCGATGACGACGCGCCGCTGCGCACCCGGCTCGGCCGGGCGCTGGAGCAGCGGGGCTTCGAGCCGACCCTGGTGGGCAGCGTCTCGGAGGCGCTCACCGCCGTGCGCTCCCACGCCCCCGCCTACGCCGTGCTCGACATGCGGCTGGACGACGGCTCGGGTCTGAAGGTCGTGGAGGCGGTGCGCGACGCCCGCCCAGACGCCAAGATCATCATGCTGACCGGCTACGGCAACATCGCCACCGCCGTGCAGGCCGTGAAGGCCGGTGCGGTCGACTACCTCTCCAAGCCGGCCGACGCCGACGACGTGGTCCGCGCGCTGCTGGCCAAGACGGGCGACTCCCCCGCCCCGCCGGAGAACCCGATGAGCGCCGACCGCGTGCGGTGGGAGCACATCCAGCGGGTCTACGAGCTCTGCAACCACAACGTCTCGGAGACCGCGCGCCGCCTCAACATGCACCGCCGGACGTTGCAGCGCATCCTGGCGAAACGCGCGCCGCGGTAGCTTCCCCTCCCCTCAAGGGGAGGGACAGACCGCGCAGCGGTCAGGGTAGGGACGTGTGGGTCGAGGACTCCGCACTCACAGCTTGATCGCCACGTCCCCACCCGTCTCTCGCTTCGCTCGAGCCACCCTCCCCTCAAGGGGAGGGAAAGCTACAGCTCCACCGCCGCGACCCCCGCCGCGCGCAGCGCCGCCAGGCGGCCGAAGGCGATGGTGAGCGCCTTGCGGCGGGCGCCGGCCAGCGGCGCGGGCGTCGCCTCGCGCAGGACGGCGCCGCCGAAGCCGTCGGCGACGATCAAGCCGGGCTCTTGCGGCAGCGCCTCGCGCGGGAACTCCGGCGCCACGGCGAAGGCGAAGGCGTCGCAGTAGGGGCCGTACTCATGCCACTTCTGGTCGGTGCGGAAGTCGTCGATCCCCGACTTCACCTCGACGATGAAGATCTCGCCCTTGGGCCCCAGCGCCATCAGGTCGGCGCGGCGGCCGTTCGGCAGGGTGACCTCGGTGAGCGGCGCATAGCCCAGCGCCACGAGCAGGCGCGCGGCGCCGCGGGTGACCGCGACGGTGGTCTCGGGACGGGTGACGGAGACGAGGGTGACGGAGACGTCCATGCCGGAAATCCTGTTCCGGCTACGTTCACGACGCAAGGGCTGGAATCAGCTCCGCGGCGGGGCCGGGAACTCCAGACGGCCGACGTCGAAGCCGAGCTGCTTGATGCGGGCCAGGGCCTGGGTGCGCACCGCGGGCGACATCACCGGCTTCTGCGACATCAGCCACAGATAGTGGCCGTCGTCGGTGGAGAGGATCAGCCAGCCGTCGGCCGGACGGTGGTCGAGCACCCGGTACTCCTTGGAGACCAGGCCGCCGAAGAAGCTCATCTTGAAGATCGAGTTGGTCACCGGATCGGCGACCCGGGCCTTGGCCTTCCATTCGGAGACCGGCCCGTCGACGCGGCCCTTGTGGCAGGCCTGGACGACGGCGAAGCCCTCACCGGTGCGGGTCCAGTCGGAGGTCCCGGCCTGGCAGCCGCGCTGCAGGGAATTGGGGAGGCGGGCGACCTCGTACCAACGGCCCATCATCTGGGTCAGCTCAAGGCGCGGGGCGCTGGCGGCGGCGACGGCCGGACCCGCGGCGAGCGCCGGGGAAACGGCCGCCCCCCAAGCACTAAGACTGGCGGCGACAGAGGCGGCGGTCAGGAGAATTCGCTTCAGCATGCTGTCCAGATACGTACGCGAGGGCGCGATTGAAACCGCCCCCCTTGTCGCGGTGGGCGCTTCATATGGCCGCAATATAGGCTGCCCGGCTGAACCTGGGATGACAGCCGGGACTTATTCCGCGGCGATCGTGACCGGGGCGCCACGGTCCTTGAAGTTGATCTCCTGCAGGTAGCGGATGCCGTCTTCGGCGATGTCGTCGCCCGGCATGCGGTCGCCCTCCGCGGCGAGCTCGTCCATGTCCACGTACATGGCGTAGAAGCCGCGCGTCCGTTCGGTGATCAGGCCGGCGTTGTTGAGGGTCTTGATCAGCACGCGGAAGACGTTGGTCTCGCCTTTGAACTTGCGCGTCGGGTCGCGCTCCTTGCGCCGCTGGACGATGTCGGCGATCACCCGCTCCGGATCCAGGTCGAACTGGCCGAACATCTCGGCCATCTGCCGCGGGTCGCCGCGGTCGAACAGCAGCTTCTGGGCGCAGTGGGCGGTCCAGTCCTCGACCAGGTTGCGCTCGGCCTCGGTCAGTTGCGGCACCGTGCGGTCGGCCCAGATCTTCCCGAACTTGTGGTGGAAGGCCTCGTCGGTCATCACCAGCTGGAACAGCTTCCGGGCCAGGGGGTCGCGACTGTAGCGGTAGCCGTTGGAGAAGGCGCCCATGGCCAGGCCCTCCACCAGCATCTGCATGCCGACGATCTTCTTGTAGACCTCCGGCGCCTCGATGATCTCGATCAGCAGGCTCTTCAGCGCCGCCCCGCACTCGGTCGGCCGGCCCCAGCGGACCTTGATGTATTTGGCGAAGGCGGTGACGTGGCGCGCCTCCTCCCGTGTCTGGTTGGCGGCGTATTCCTGGGCGCCCTGGTCGTAGAGCACGTGGCAGAGCGAAGCCGAGAGGTTCAGCGCCCCCTGCTCGCCGTGCAGGATCGAGGAGAAGCTGCGGTGCTGCATGTGGTTGATGAAGGCGATGCGCTGCTTCGGGTCGGTCAGCGTCGCCGCCACATAGGGCAGCTTCAGGATCGGCTGGGTCTCCTCCGGCATCATCGCCTCATTCTCGAGGTCGAAGGGCTCGGAGAAGTCGATGTATTTCGAATCGAGCGGATCCCAGAAGTGGTCGTGGGTCGCCGAGATGATCTTGTCGAAGGCGGTGGAGCGCTGGCCGTAGCGGTCCAGTTGCAGCATCGACTCGAAGTCGTCGGGCGCCACCGCGCCGTACATGCCGTCCTTGGTGATGTTGCCGTCGGCCATCGCGGGCTCCTGAACGTCGTTCATCGATGTTCGCGCCGCAGCCCCGCGGCGTCAAAGAAATTGACGGTGACGTCAGGTTCGCGGCCCGGCATGCTTCCGTTAGGGGCGAGGAGCCGGTGATGCGTCCAGGCGAGCGGTCGTTCGAACTGGGCGATTGGCGGATCGAGCCGGCGCGCGGGGTCATCGCGCCGGTGGCCGGCGGCGCTGAGACCCGGCTCGAACCCAAGATCATGGACCTCCTGCTGCTGTTCGCGGGCTCCGAGGGGCGCGTGCTCTCCAAGGACGAGATCGTCGGCGGCGTCTGGGCCGGCCGGGCGATCGGCGACGACACCCTGGCGGCCGCGGTCAGCCGCCTGCGGGGCGCGCTCGGCGAGACCGCGGAGCGGCGCTACATCGAGACCCTGCCCAAGCGTGGCTACCGGCTGCTGATCGGCGCGGAACAGGCGCTCGCGGCCGCCTCGCCGGCCGGCCGCGGGGCCCCTGATAACAAATCTGGCGCCCCCCCCAAGGCCGCCGCCCTGGTCGCCCAAGGCCGGGCGGCCCTGCAGGCCCCCTTTGCGGCCAACCTCGCCCAGGCGAGACTCTATTTCGAGGCCGCGGTCGCCGAGGCGCCCGGCTGGGCGCCGGCCCACGTGGGCCTCGCCGATGCGCTCTGCGCCCTGCACCTGGCCGGCCAGGGATCGGGGCTGATCACCGCCGCCAAGGCCTCGGCCCACGCCGCGGTGGGCCTAGACCCGGATCTGGCCCGCGCCTGGTCGGCCCTGGGCTTTGCGAACCTGCTCGCCGACCGCGCCTTCGCCCCCGCCGACGAGGCGCTGCGCCGGGCCATCGGCCTGGACCCCGCCCTGGCCTCCGCCCACCGCCACCGGGCCTTCGCCTTCGCCGCGACCGGCCGGTTCGTGGAGGCCGAGCGGGAGGGCCGCGCGGCCCTGGAGCTGGAGCCGTTCTCGCTCGCCACCCACGGCGCCTTGATGCAGCTCTTGATCACCGCGCGCCGCTATCGCCAGGCGCTGGCCGCCGCCCACCAGGCGCTGGCGCTGGCGCCCGCCTCCAGCGAGGGCTGGTACGCCCGCGGCTGGGCCCATGTGCTGGGCGGCGAGGCGGCGGCCGGGGTCGACGCCCTGATGAAGGGGCTGGAGCTCTGGGGCCTGAGCGCCGCCCAGCTGGAGCCCCTGCGCGCCCGCTACGCGGCCGATGGCTTCGCCGGCCTCTGCGCCGCCGGCGCCGACCTCTTCGAGACCCAGACGGTGATGTTCACGCCGAGGCTCACCGACATCGCCTTCCTGCGCGTCGCCGCCGGCCAGCCGGACCGCGCCTTCGCAGCCCTGGAGGCGGCGGCCGGCCACGACGATCCCCTGCTCATGCTGCTGCCCTGGCTGCCCTATTGCGACGCCCTGCACGACGACCCGCGCTGGCCGAGACTCCTGGACCGCGTGCGCCTGGTGCGCTGACCCCCAAGGAAATCCCAAGCTTTCGCGAAGGCCGCCGCAAACACATCGGCCGGCCGCCGGACCAACCTGGCGTCATCGAAACCAGGGAGGTCTCCATGACCCTTACCAAGAAGATCGGCGCCTTCGGCCTCGCCACCGCGATCGCCACCGGCGTGCTCGCCATCGGCCAGGGCGTCTGGCAGCCGATGGTCATCGCCAACCTGCGCTTCCACCCGGAGATCCCGTGGGCGGCGCCGGCCATGGCCGTGGTGCTGGCGGCGCTGCTGCTCTACCTCTCCGGCCGGGGCCCGCCCAAGGGCGCGAGCGAGACCCGCCGCCGGCTGCTGCGCTGGAACCGCATGCCGTGGCCGACCTTCTTCCTGGCCGTCGGCGCCGGCGTCCTGGGGCTCGCCGCCTTCGGTGGGTTCTGGATCGTGGTCTCCGACCTGGTGCACATCCCGGCCGGCATCCAGCCGAAGCTGACCGGCGTGCCGCTCGTCACCATCCTCTCCTTCCTGCTGATGGGCTCGCTGGCCGCCCCGCTCAGCGAGGAAGCCGCCTTCCGCGGCTACGCCATGGGCATCCTTGAGAAGGCCTGGGGCAATGGGCTCGCCGTCATCGTGGGCTCGTCGGTCCTGTTCGCCGCGGCCCACGTCCTGCAAGGCCTCGACCCGACCAAGCTCAGCCTCTACTTCACCGCCGGCCTGCTGTTCGCGGCGATCGCCTACCTGACCAACTCGCTCTACGCGGTGATGGTGGTCCACAGCCTGGGCGACATGCTGGGCTTCACGGTGCTCTGGCCGCACGACCAGACGCCCCACGCCATGGGCTTCGGCGACCCGATGTTCGCCCCGTCCCTGGCCGCCCTGGCGATCTTCACGCCCCTGGCGATCCTGGCCTTCCGCAAGCTCGCCAAGGTCGCCCAGCCACTGCGGGCGGCGCGGACCGAACGGCCGCTGATGCCCTCGCCGGCCACCGTCTGAGCCTGGCGCCAGACCGCAAAACGCCCGCCGGTTCCAGACCGGCGGGCGCCTTCGCATGCCGAACGGAGAGCTATTCGGCGGCGATCAGGACCTGCTTCGCACGGTCCTTGAAGTTGATCTCCTGGAGGTACCTGATCCCCTCCGCGGCGATGTCGTCACCGACCATCTTGTCGCCCTCGCCCTTCAGCTCGTCGATGTCGACGTACATCGAGTAGAAGGCCTTGGTGCGATCGGTGATGATCCCGGCGTTGACCAGGGTCTTCACCAGGACGCGGAAGATGTTGGTGGCTTCCTTCATCTCGTCGCGGCGGGTCTCGTCGTTCACCAGCTCGGCCATCTCGGCGATCACCCGGTCGGGGTCGAGGCCGAATTCCTCGTAGAGGCCGAGGTTCTGGGTTGGCGCCACCAGGTTGAACAGCAGCGTCTGGAAGCAGTGCGCCGCCCACATCTCGATGATCTCGTGCTCGGCGGGCGTCAGGTGCGGGATGGTCCGGTCGGCCCAGATCTTCCCGAACTTGTGGTGGAAGGCCTCGTCGGTCATCACCAGCTGGGTCAGCTTCTTGGCCAGCGGATCGTTGGTTTCGTTGAAGATGGTGGCGAAGGCGCCCATGGCCAGGCCCTCGACCAGCATCTGCATGCCGATGATCTTCTTG
Organism: Phenylobacterium sp.; assembly: GCA_004799545.1. Taxonomy (GTDB): domain Bacteria; phylum Pseudomonadota; class Alphaproteobacteria; order Caulobacterales; family Caulobacteraceae; genus Phenylobacterium. Next base: position 384,584 of record SSMU01000030.1, on the reverse strand, counting down.
TAGACCTCCGGGCTGCCGATGATGTCGACCAGCAGGTCCTTCAGCACCGGGCCGCATTCCACCGGCCGGCCCCAGCGGGCCTTGATGTATTTGGCGAAGGCGGTGACGTGGCGGGCCTCTTCGCGGGTCTGGTTGGCGGCGTATTCCTGCGCGCCCTGGTCCTTCAGCACATGGCAGAGCGAGGCCGAGAGGTTCAGCGCGCCCTGCTCGCCGTGCAGGATCGAGGAGAAGGTGCGCAGGGTGTTGGCGTTGGCGAAGGCGATGATCCGCTCTTCGCTGCCCAGATGCGCCTTCACATAGTCGAGCTGCAACGCGCCGTGGAACTTCTCCGGCAGGATCATTTCCTTGGCCATGTCGAAGGGCTCGTCGAAGTCGATGTATTTCTTGTCGAGCGGATCCCAGAAGTGGTCGTGGGTCGCCGAGATGATCTTGTCGAAGGCGGTCGAGCGGGCGTTGTAGCGGTCCAGCTCCAGCATGGACTCGAAATCGTCCGGCGCCACGGCGTCGTAGATCAGGTCCTTGGTGATGTTGCCGTCGGCCATGGGGAAGGAGCTCCGATTGATCGACCGGGCGAGAGCCGGGCCAGCTTCAACGTGGCCTCACCATCTCATCTGAACATCGTTCAGTCAACGAAGATGACGAGGGCGTCACTTTCCTTTCCCGCCCAGCGGGAAGGCGGACCGTTGGCCGAGCGCAGCGAAGAGCCAATGGTGGAAAGGGAGAGCCGTAAGCGCCGTGGCGGCCGCCTTGCCTCTCCACCACTCGCTCTACGGCGAGTGGCCCCCCTCTCCCGCTGCGCGGGAAAGGAAGGTTACTCCGCCTCCACCGCCTCGATCTGGGCGTCCGACAGGCCGAAGTGGTGGCCGATCTCGTGGACCAGGACGTGGCTGACCAGCTCCTCCAGGGTGATCTCCCCGTTGGCGGCCCATTCGTCGAGGATCGGGCGGCGGTAGAGGAAGATCATGGAGGGCTGCGGCGCCGGGTCGAACACCGAGCGGTGGGTGAGGTCGAGGCCCTGGTAGAGGCCGGTGAGCTCGAAGGCGTCCTCGATGCCCAGCTCGTCCAGCACCTCATCGCCGGCGAAGTCGTCGACCCGGAACAGCACCTGGCCGGTAAGCTTGCGGAACCCCTCGGGCAGGGCCTGGAAGGCGGCCTCGGCCATGGCCGCCAGGTCGTCGAGCGAGGGCGCGCGCCCAAACGCCTGACCCTGGGCCTCACTCATCGGGGACCACGATGTGCGGCGCCTCGGGCAGGACGCGCTCGAACAGGCCGATGTCCAGCGGCTGTTGCGGCTTCACCGGCCGGAGCGGTTGCTGAACGATGGACTTCAGGGTCTCGCGGTCGATCGCCTCGCCGGCCTTGCGGGCCACCCGCGCCTGCGGCGCGTCGGCGGTGGGGGCGCTGGCCGGACGCCAGTAGGAAATCAACAGCCGCCAGGCGGTGCGCGGCGGCTCCGGCGGGGCCGCGGGCCAGCGGCGGCCGTCCGCGAAGGTCGGGCTGACCGGGGCCAGCCGCTGCGGATGACCCGGCTCGGTGAGGATGCGCTCGACGAGTTGGCAATAGCGGTCCTCGGGCGCGAGGGTCTCCACCCGCTCGCGGTAGGCCTCGAGCGCGGCGTCGCGGGTCGGGAAGGCCGGGCCCACCGGCTCGGTGGCGAAGGCGACGGCCTCGCCGGCCAGCGCCCGGGCCTCCCGCTCGCGGGCGGCGCGGCCGCCCGGCTTGGAAAGCGCCTGCTCGGCGTTGGGGGCGACGGGATAGAGGATGGCGTTCACGGCGGCGATCATGCCCGGAAACCGATGCCGCGAGAATGCGCCGCGGATGCGGCGAGGCCCGGGTGCGCCTAAGCTTCGGTCGAGTGATTCGCCGGAGCGGGGATGGGTGCGCACGATCTGATCCTGGCGGCGGCGGCTGGTTCGGTCGCGCTGGCGATCTGCGCGGTGCTCTGGTCGCTGGTCCAGCGGCGGCACGCGGCCGGGCAGGTGCAGGCCCTGCGGGCGCGGCTGGCGGCGATCGAGAGCCGCGCCGACGCCGCCCAGGCCTCGGCGGAAGCCTTCGATTCAGCCCTGCTGGCGGTCGAGGATGGCCACGCCATGCTGGCCTCGGGCGAGGAGTCGCTGGCGATCTGCGCCAGCGTGCTGGGCGTCGCCCCCGTCGAGCCGCAATCGATCGTCAACGCCCTGATGCGCGCCGACCCCGACCATGCGCGCCGCCTGCGGGCGCTGTTCGAGCGTGGAGAAGCCTGCGCCTTCGAAGTCCACGGCGAGGCCGGCGTGGTCTCGGTGGAGGGCCGCGCGGCCGGCGCGCTGGCCTGGCTCAGGCTCTCGGCGGCGGTGGGCGAGGACGCGGCCCTGCCGACCGCGCCCCGCTTCGCGGCCTTCCTCGACGCCCGCTCGAGCCCCGCCTGGATCGCCGCCGCCGACGGCTCGCCGGTCTGGGTCAACCGCGCCTGGCTGAAGGCGGTGGACGCCGCCGACCTGGACGCCGCCGCCTCCCGCGGGCTGGCCTTCGACCGCGGCGCCGATGCGCTGGCCAGCGAGGCCGCCAACCTCGGCCAGCAGCGCGAGGCCCTGCGCTGGGCCACCGTGGAGGGCCGCAGGCGCGCCTTCCGCGTCGTCGCCCAGCCGCTGGAGGGCGGCGGGGTGGGCGTCTGGACCACCGACGTCACCGACCTGGAGGAGCTGCGCGAGGCCCTGAAGCGCAACGTCGAGGCGCATGACGAGACGCTGAACCATATCGCCGAGGCGGTGGCGATCTTCGGCGAGGGCAAGCGGCTGATGTTCCACAACGCCGCCTTCGCCGAGCTGTGGGGCCTGGAAGACGCCTGGCTGGCCGAGCGGCCGACCCACGGCGAGGTGCTGGACCGCCTGCGCCAGCGGAGGCGCCTGCCGGAGACCGCCGACTACGCCAAGTGGAAGGCCGCCGAGCTCGCCCGCTACGAGCAGCTGGGCCCGGCCGCCGAGGACCTGTGGAGCGTCCCCGAGGGCCGCACCCTGAAGGTCATGCGCCAGCCGCACCCGATGGGCGGCCTGCTGCTGCTGTTCTCCGACATCACCGGCGAGCTGAAGCTGAAGGCCCAGTACAACGCCCTGATCGAGGTGCAGCAGTCGACCCTCGACAAGCTGTCGGACGCGGTGGCGGTGTTCGGCTCCGACGGGCGCCTGCGGCTCTCCAACGACGCCTTCGCGGCCTTCTGGAACATCACCGCGGTCCAGCTCGAGGCGGCCGGCGACTTCGAGGGCGTCACCGAGCTCTGCGTGCCCAAGCTGCACGATCGCTCCTTCTGGCGCGAGCTGAAGGGCCGTGTCGCCGACCCCGATCCCTCCGCCCGCGCGCCGATGACCGGCGAGGTGAAGACCGCCGATTCCCGGATCGTCGCCTACCAGTCCCGGCCGCTGCCGGACGGCGCGACCCTGATCGCCTTCACCGACGTCACCGACGCCCGCAAGCTGGAGAGCGCCTTGGCCGCCCGCGAGGCCGCCCTGGCCGACGCCGAGCGGCTGAAGCGGGACTTCGTCGGCAACGTCTCCTATGAGCTGCGCACCCCGCTCACCACCATCATCGGCTACTCGGAACTGCTGGAGCACTCCGGCGACATCCTCTCCGAGCGCGGCAAGCAGCACGCCTCGGCGGTGAAGTCGGCCGCCACCCAGCTCGCCCGCTCCATCGACGACGTGCTCGACATGGCCCAGATCGACGCCGGCGAGATGGCGCTGGACCTGGCCGACGTGCGGGTCGGCGACCTCTTGATCGGCATCGCGGCCCGCTGGAACGAGCGCACCGCGGCGGCCGGCGTCAGCATCATCACCGAGACCGGCGAGGTCGGGCTGATCCGCGGCGACGCCAAGCGGCTGGCGCAGATCATGGACCACCTGATGGAGAACGCGATCAGCCAGACGCCGGCCGGCGGGACCATCACTCTGGCCGCCCGCAAGGCGCTGGGGGAGGTGCAGCTGGCGGTGTCCGACACCGGGCGCGGCATCCCCTTCCACGTCCAGGCGCACATCTTCGACCGGTTCATCGGCCGCGAGCGTGGCGGGCCCGGGCTGGGCCTGGCCCTGGTCAAATCGCTGACCGAGCTGCACGGCGGCTGGGTGGCCCTGGAGAGCGAGCCCGGGGCGGGCGCCACCTTCACCTGCCACCTGCCCGAGGAGGCCCACGCGGGGGCCTCCCAGCCGGAGCTGGGCCTGGCCTGACTTTATTTCATTCGCGTAACGCGATCCGCCGAATTTAACCGGATCACAACCAACTGATGCAAACACGCGTAGGTATGTCCTCCGTCCTAAACCGGGGATCGCCGACCGGCCCGCTGCTGGGCTTCACCGCCGCCGCCGCGGTCGAAGCGGTGCGCCTGTTCCTCCACGCCTCTTCCGGGCCGCGCGACGCGGTGCTGGAGATCCTGGCCCTGGTCGCCTTCGTGGTGGCCGGCGGCCTGGCGCTGCGCTCGGCCACGGTGGCCCGCGAAGCCTTGGGCGCCGTGCAGGACGAGGCCGCCGACCTCAAGCGCGTCGCCGACGGCCAGGCCGAGGTGATCGACGGGGCTGGCGAGGCGATCGTGGTCATCGACGACCAGGCCAGCATCGTCACCTTCAACCGCGCCGCCGAGCGGATGTTCGGCTATTCCGCCGCCGAGATGATCGGGACCAGCCTGGAGCGGCTGATGACCGAGGGGGCGCGCAAGGCCCACGCCGCCTACCTGGCCAACACCGGGGTCACCGCCATGGTCGAGGCCGCCCGCCTGCGCACCGTGCACAAGGGGGTGCGCAAGAAGGGCGACGTCTTCACCTTCGAGCTGATGATGACCGAGTGGGCCGACGACGGCCGCCGGATGTTCACCGGCGTCCTGCGCGACGTGACCAAGCGGGAGCACACCGCTGACGACCTGCGCAAGGCCAACGGCCGCTACAGCGAGCTGTTCGACGCCATGGGCGATCCGCTGATCATCTTCACGGTCGGCGGCGACGGCGAGTTCGCCCTGGAGACCATGAACACCGCCGCCGAGACCTTCACCGGCTTCTCCCGTTTCGTCGCCACCGGCTGGACGCCCGACCAGTTGGGCAAGACCGAGGGCCGGGCCTTCAAGCGCGCCCTGCTCGAATGCCTGAGTTCGGCGGGTCCCGTCGCCGCGGAGGTCCCGCTGATGGTCAAGGACCGCGCGCGGACCGCCTCGCTCGCGCTCTCGCCCCTGCGCAGCGGGGCCGGCGAGGTGCACAGCGTGCTGGTGCGGATCAAGGCCCTGCAGCCGGCCGCCGGCCGCGCCAAGGCCCCCGCCGCCGGCTAGCCCACCCGCCTAGCCGAGCTTGGCGAACCCGTCCGGGCTCCAGCCCTCGCTGCCGACGCTATGGTGGACGAAGAACAGGCCCTCGGGATCGTAGCGGCGCTTGACCGCCTGCAGCCGCGCGTAGTGCTCGCCCCAGAAGGCGGCCTGCCAGTCGGGCTCGAAATAGTCGGTCTCCGAGATGTAGGACGCGGGCCTCGATGGCAGGGCCATCAAGGGCGCCATGGCGGCGCGCATCAGCTTGGCCTCGATGCGACCCCGCTCGACGTTCGGTTCGTGACCGGCGACGCCGGGATAGGCCGGGCCCTCGCCGGCGCCGGAGATCGCCAGGCAGAAGGCGTCGAGCACCGCGGGGTTGGTCGCTGTCTCCCGGGTCCGGGCCAGCGCTTCGGGCGGCGCGCCGGCCAGGCCCTTGTTGCAATGCAGGGACACGCCCCAGGTCGCCGCGGCGTGGACCAGGGCGTCGACCAGGGCGGGCAGGCGGTCCGGATCGAGCAGCCGCTGCGACAGCCAGGTCGACTGGTAGCCGTGCAGCACCTGGCCCACCTGCCCCGCGTCCCCCGACCAGATGAAGTGCGACGCCGGCGCGCCCGGGCGGTCGTCGCCTTTCACCACGCCCGGCACGGTCTTGAGGATGGCCGGGTTCCAGAACAGCCGCGCGGGCAGGGTCTGGATCGACGGCTTCGAGAAGCTGTAGTCGGCCGGCCGCGCGGCGAGCCAGTCGAAGAGCGGCGCCCAGGTCTTCTCCGCCTCGGCATGGTCGAGCCCCTGGAGGACCATGTCGATGGTCACCTGGCGTTTGTTCCGGAAGCCGATCTGCTCGCCCCAGTGCGGGTTGAAGAGGCTGGTCCGATAGAAGGTCAGCACCTGCTCGACGAGCGCCCGATAGGCCGCGTCGGACGTGGCGGTGATCTTGGCGTTCACCCCGCCGAAGGTGGCCGGCAGGTCGTGGGTGCGCAGGGTCAGCCGGGTGACCACGCCGAAGGTGCCGCCGCCGCCGCCCTTCAGCGCCCAGAACAGGTCCGGGTTGGTGCAGGCGTTGGCGATCCGCACCACGCCGTCGGCGGTCACCACCTCGGCTTCCAGCAGGTTCGCCGCCCCGGTGCCGAAGCCCTTGGAGTAGCTGCCGAAGCCGCCGCCCTGCACCAGGCCCGCGACCCCCACGGTGGTGCAGCCGCCGCCCTGCACATAGCGGCCGGCCTTGGTGGTGACGGCGTCATAGGCCTCCAGCCAGATCGCGCCGGCGCCGATGCTGGCCGCCGGCGTGGCGGCCACGCGGCCCGCGCAGCCCTGCGGCGTGAAGCTGTCGTGCAGCTGGATGGCCCGCATCGGCTTGGTCCAGATCAACAGCGAATCCGGCGCGTTGGAGCCGCCGAGGTAGCTGTGGCCGCCGCCCTTCACCACCAGGCGCAGGCGATGCTTGCGGGCGAAGGTCACCGCCGCGGCGACGTCGGCGCTGGTCTCGGCGGCGACCGCGTATTCGCTGGCGTGGGAGGTCCAGGCGTCGACCCAGCCCAGGGTCTGGGTGAGGGCGGGGCTTTCGTTGATGAAGAAGGGGTTGCGCAGGTTCTTGAACAGCTCGGCGCAGGCCGGGCTGTCCGGGGCCTCGGCGCATTCGGCCAGGGGCGAGGCCACCTTGACCAACCGCCCGCCCACCGCGGCGCCCAGCGCCGCCCACTGGCCAGCGTCGGGCCAGCCCGGATCGCCCGGCCGCACCCGGCGGCGCGGCGGCGCGGCCATGGCGGCCAGGGGCGCGGCGAGCCCGAACGTCAGCGGCAGGGCGGCGGCGCCCTTCAGGAGGCTGCGTCTCAGCATGGCGGGGGTTCCTCGATGTCGATGCGCCATGAGTAGAGGCCGCGCCGACCGGGGCCGCAACGGCTGGGGGATAAGCGGCGGCGCGGCGGGGATGGGCGGCGGCCGGCCGGGACGAACGGCGGCCTGGGCGGGACCAGCGGCGCTGGAACCTGCCGCCTAGCCGAAGGTCTTGCGCAGCCGGGTGAACAGCACCGGGCCGAACCGGCGGTCCTGGACGTCGATGAACTGCAGGGGGGCCAGGTTGCGCGGGCCGCCGTAGACCTGGCGCTCGATCTGGTAGAGGCCGCGGTTGGTGTCCAGCGTGACGCGCAGGTCGAGGTCGGCGCTCGGCTTGTAGTCCACGAACAGGGTGGCGACCGTGTTGGTCCGGTTGCTGTCGATCTCGTCGAACCGGTAGAACCGCTCCAGGTAGCCGTAGCCCACGTCGACGCCCCAGCTCAGCTTCCAGCGCGGCAGGTCCTGGCTGACGTGCAGCTCGGCGTCGAGCGGATGCTGGCCGCTGATCCGCCGCTCTACGCCGGTGGTCGGATCGACGACCTCGGAGACCCGCCAGGTCCCCAGGCCCCTGAGCGTCCCGCCGGATATGCCGAAGCGGTCGAGCGGCAGGGTGAAGGACGCCACCAGGTCGGTCTCGCGCCCGCCGCCGATATTGCCCGGCTCGTCGAACACGCCCGAGGGCGCGAACACCGGGACCCGGTCGATCACGTCGGTCAGCACCAGCCGGCGCACGGTCAGCGAGGCCACCCCGTCGGTCCAGAAATGCCGGTCGTAGGCTGCCTCGAACGCCCAGTCCTGCTGCGGGACGAGGTTGGGATTGCCGGCGGCGACGCCATTGCCGTTCAGCGAGGCGGCGGCCACGAAGCTGTTGAAGTCCAGCTGGCCCACCTCCCGCTCGATCCGCACCCGGAACTGGTCGCGGGCGTCCGGCGACCAGGTGACCAAGAGCCTCGGCTTGGGGAACACCAGGGTCCGGGTCAGCGCCACGTCCCCGGTCGAGGCGATGGTCGAGGCCTCGACCCGCGCCCCGGCCTCGACGGAGAGCGCGGCCAGCGGCCGCCAGGCGGCGGTGACGAACCCCTCGCCCCGCTGCTCCGTGACCCGCACATTGGCCGCCGGGATCTGGATCGGCACGCCGTTGTCGCTGAACGCGGTCCGGGTGGTCAGCCAGTTGTAGGCGAACTCCCCGCCGGCATCGATCGTCAGCGAGGCCCAGCGCCGCCCGTGCAGCACCGCGCGGGCGATGCTCTCGCCGCTGCGGTCGAGCAGGCTGAACCGCTGGTCATCGGTGGTGGTGTCGAAGGTCGAGTCGAAGCGGGTGCGGTTGAGGTGCTGCAGCCCGACCAGCTCCAGGGCCAGCCCCGGCGCGAGGTCGCGGTCGTAGTGCAGGCCGAGCTCGCCGTCGGCCGGGTCCTGCCGCACGTGCTGGTCCTGCGGCCCCGCGACCCGGAAGTCGTCGCGGTTCTCCGCCTCGAAGGGCTGGTCCTCCAGGGCCAGGTTGGCCCGGACCCGGCCGCCGAACAGCGGCGCCTCATAGGCCGCCGTGCCGCGGTAGACCCAGGACGGGCCGGTGTTGTGCATGGCCGAGGCGTCCAGCACCTGGCCGTCGGGCCCGAGGATGACGTGCGGCCCGCTGCCCTGGGTGTTGTCGTGGCCCTTCAGGTAGAACAGCGAGGCTTGGGCCACGCGGTCGTCGCCCCGCCAGGTGCCCTCCAGCCGGGCTTGCGGATCGGTGTAGCCGTCGCCGGTGGTGTACTGGCCCACCGCCGCCACGCCGGTGAAGCCCTGGCCTGCGCGGCGGATCACGTTGGCCACCACCGCCTTGCCCTGCATGTCGATCCCCGGCTGGGCGCCGCGGATCAGGTCGATGCGCTCCACCTGGCCGGCCGGCAGGCGGGTCAGGAGGCTCGCCAGGTCGTCGGTCTTGCTGGCCGGGCGCTGGCCGTCGATCAGCACATTGCCTGCCGCGCCGGCGAAGCCGCGCACCGTGGCGCCATCGTCGAAGGTGAAGCCGGGGACCCGCTGCACCATGTCGTAGGCGGTGCTGAGGCCCATGGGCGCGAAGAAGGCCGCCGGATAGCTGATCACGCTTGAGGAGGCCGCGGCCGGCGGCTCCGCGGTCCAGGCGGTCGGCGCGACCGCGCCCATCAGCAGCGCCGCCCAGATCCACCGCATCCCCGACCCCGCTCGTCGTCACGTCCCGGGCCGGAGTTAGGCGAGCGCCGCCCTGCTCAGCGAACGATAGTATTTGTGCCCGGTTATGACCGTCGCTAATGACCTTGGGGGTGAAGCGCCTGCCGTCCTTCTTCGCCCTGCGCGCGCTCGAGGCCGCCGTCCGCTGCCGCAGCTACAGCGCCGCGGCCCGCGAGCTGGCGGTGACCCAGGGCGCGGTCAGCCAGCAGATCCGCAAGCTGGAGGCCGAGCTGGGCGCGCAGCTGTTCAAGCGGCAGGGCAACGAGATGCTGCCCACCCCGCAGGCCCAGCGGCTGGCCGTCGAAGTGGCCGCCGCGGTCGGCCGGCTGCATGCTGCGGTGGACGAGTTCGCCGTCGCCGCGGCCCCCGAGCCCCTGGTGCTCAGCATCAACACCGCCTTCGCCAACCGCTGGCTGGCGCCCAAGTTGCCCCGGCTGCTGGCCGATCCGGCCGGCGCCAGCCTCGACGTGCGGGTGGAGGACCGGGTGGCCAACTTCACCACCGACGGCGTCGACATCGGCGTGCGCTTCGGGCGCGGCGGCTGGGACGGGCTGGAGACCGCGCGGCTGACCGCCGACCAGTTCTATGTGGTGTGCACCCCGGCGCTGGCGGCGGCGCAGCGGATCGCGGCCCTGGCCGACCTCACCCGGGCGCCCCTGATCCACAGCACCGACCGGCTCTGGCCGCTGTTCTTCGACCGCTACGGGTTGAAGGGGGCGCCGACGCCTGGCCCGGCGTTCAACGACTCGGTGCTGACCCTGGACGCCGTGGCGCGCGGCCTGGGCGTCGCCCTGGTGCGCTCCAGCATGGTGGAGGACGACCTCAGGGCCGGCCACCTGGTGCGGCCGATCCCGGAGACCATGCCCCTGCCGGTCAACTTCGTGAAACCGGGCCGGCTGGTGCGGCCTGTGGCCGAGGGTGATCCGCCGCCCGCCGACCTCGGCTATTTCGTCGCCTGGCGGGCCGACAGCCGCAAGCTGCGCCGTATCGCGCTGCTGCGCGACTGGCTGCTGGCCGAGGCGCAAGCCGCGGAAGCAGACGCCGCCGATCCGCGCCAAGCCGTCGTGTCGGGATGATCGGTCCCGAACCCCTGTCGCGCCGCCAGGCCCTGGCGCGATCGCTCGGCGCCTGGCTGTTCGCGGCGGCCTCGCCGGCCATGGCGTCGCGAGGCCGTACCGATACAGAAGCCGCGCGGGCCGTCCTGACCCGCCTGTTCGGCCCTGCCGCCCGGGCCATCGCGCTTTCGCTCGAGCCCTCGCCCGAAGCCGGGTCGCGGCCCTGGTATTCCGTCGAGAGCCGCCGCGGCCGGCTGTCGGTGCGCGGCGACACGCCCGTCGCCCTGGTGCGCGGCGTCTACGCCAGCCTGCGCGACGCCGGCCTCGTCCACGTCAGCTGGGAGGGCGACCGCGTGGCCCTGCCGGCCCATCTCCCGGACCTCGCCACCGGCCGGGTGGAGAGCCCGTTCCAGCATCGCGCCTACCTGAACACCTGCACCTATGGCTACACCACGGCCTGGTGGGACTGGCCGCGCTGGAGCCGCGAGATCGATTGGATGGCGGTGCACGGCGTCGACATGCCGCTCGCCATGGAGGGCCAGGAGCACGTCTGGCGGGCCCTGTGGCGTGAGGCGGGTCTCTCGGAGGACGAGCTCGCCGCCTACTTCTCCGGCCCGGCCTTCACGCCCTGGCAGCGGATGGGCAATATCGAGGGCTACCTCGCGCCCCTGCCCGCCGCCTGGATCGCCAAGAAGCGCGACCTGCAGCGCCAGATCCTCGCCCGGATGCGCGCGCTCGGCATGAGCCCGATCCTGCCGGCGTTCGGCGGCTATGTGCCCAAGGCCTTCGCGTTGAAGAACCCCAAGGCCCGCATCTACCGGATGCGCGGCGGGCCCGGCTTCCACGAGACCTATTGGCTCGATCCCACCGACCCGCTGTTCGCCCACCTCGCCGCGCGGTTCCTGGCGCTCTACACGCAGACCTATGGCGCGGGCACCTACTACCTCGCCGACTCCTTCAACGAGATGACCCCGCCGATCGCCGAGGACGGCTCCGACGCGGGCGGGGCGTTCAACGACGCCACCGGCAAGACCCCCGATAAGACCTCTGGCAAGGCCGAGGTCGATCCCGCCCTGAAGGCGCGCCGCCTCGCGGCCTACGGCAAGGCGATCCACGAGGCCTTCCGCCAGACGCGGCCGGACGCCGTCTGGGTGATGCAGGGCTGGCTGTTCGGCGCCGACCAGGGATTCTGGACGCCGGACGCCATCGCCGCCTACCTGAGCCAGGTGCCCGACGAGGCGCTGATGATCCTCGACATCGGCAACGACCGCTACCCGGACATCTGGCGCCGGGCCGCCGCGTTCGGCGGCAAGCGGTGGATCTACGGCTATGTGCACAACTACGGCGGCAGCAATCCGGTCTATGGCGACCTCGACTACTATCGCCGGGACCTCGCGGCCCTGACGGCCAGCCCCGACACCAAGGCCCTGACCGGCTTCGGCCTGTTCCCGGAGGGGCTGAACAACAATTCCATCGTCTACGAGGCGGCCTACGACCTGGCCTGGAACGCCGGCGGCGTCTCGCGCGCGGCCTGGCTCTCGACCTACGCCCGGTCCCGCTACGGCCGCACCACGCCGGAGCTGGAGGCAGCCCTGGGCCTCCTCGTCGATGGCGCCTATTCCGTCCGCTACTGGACCCCGCGCTGGTGGAACAACCGGGCCGGCGCCTACCTGTTCTTCAAGCGCCCGACGGCGACCATCACGACGTTCGAGGGCCATCCCGGCGACCGCGCCGCCTTGGCCGTCGCGGTCCATGAGCTGGCGCGGATCGCCCCCGGCTTCGCCCACCAGCCGCTGTTCGTCATCGATCTGGTGGACGCCACCCGTCACCTGGCCAGCGAAGACATCGACCTCGCCCTGATCCAGGCCGTCGCCGCCTATCGGCGCGGGGACCTGGCGGCCGGCGATGCGGCGCGGCGCAGGATCGAGGACCTTACCCTGGCGCTCGACGCCCTCTTGGGCGTGCGCACCGAAAGCCTGGCGAGCTGGATCGATGAAGCCCGCGTCTATGGCGACACGCCGGAGGACGCCCGCGCCTATGTGCTGAACGCCAAGGCCCAGGTGACGATCTGGGGCGGCCACGCCAACCTCGCCGACTATGCCTCCAAGGCCTGGCAGGGGCTCTACCGCGACTTCTACCTGCCCCGCTGGACGCAGTTCCTGGACGCCCTGCGCGCGGCCGGCGCCGGGCCCTTCGACGAAGCGGCCGTGGTCGCCCGGATCGCCGCCTGGGAAGAAGCCTGGGTGGCGCGCGACACCCGCTACGTCCGAGAGGTCCCGCCGGACCCGGTCGGCTCGGTGCGCCGGCTTCTCGCGCGGCTAGACCAGGCCTAAGCTCGGCCATGGATCAGCCCGCGCCGCGCTTCCTCGCCCTGGACGTCTTCCGCGGCCTGGCCGTCTGCCTGATGATCGTGGTCAACACCGCCGGCGGCGGGGCCGACGCCTACCCCATCCTGGTCCACGCCAAGTGGTTCGGCTTCACCGCCGCCGACTGGGTCTTCCCGTCCTTCCTGTTCGCGGTCGGCGCCTCGATGAGCTTCGCCTTCCAGCGGCCCATCACCGACGCGGCGTTCGCGGCCAAGGTGCTCAGGCGGACCGCCCTGATCTTCCTCGCGGGCTTCCTGATGTACTGGTTCCCGTTCGCGCACCGGCTCGACGGCGGCGGCTGGGCCCTGTCGCCCTTCGCCGACACCCGGATCATGGGCGTGCTGCAGCGGATCGCCCTCTGCTACCTGCTCGCCGCCTTCGCCGTGCGCTACCTCGGTCCGCGCCGGCTCGTGGCCCTCTCAGTGTTGCTGCTGCTCGGCTACTGGGGCCTGCTGCTGGCGTTCGGGGATCCGGCGGACCCGCTCTCCAAGCTGGGCAACGCCGGCACGCGGCTCGACCTCCTGGTGTTCGGCAAGGCCCACCTCTACCGCCGCGACGAGGGCTTCGATCCGGAGGGCCTGCTGGGGACCCTGCCGGCGACGGTCAATGTGATCGCCGGCTACCTGGCGGCGCGGTTCCTCGTGACGGCGCCCGACCGGCGGCGCGCACTCTCGCGGATGGCGCTGACCGGCCTCGTCCTGGCGCTGGCCGGCCTCGCCTGGAGCCCGGCCTTCCCGATCGCCAAGAAGCTCTGGACCTCGAGCTTCGTGCTGTTCACCAGCGGCATCGACCTGGTGGTGCTGGCCGCCCTCGCCGCGGTCCTCGAAGGCCGCCCGCCGAACCCGGCTGTCCGCTTCTTCCAGGTGTTCGGCCGCAACCCGCTGGTCATCTACCTGTTCTCGGAGCTGTTCGTCGTCGTCCTGCGGCAGATCGAGGTGGCGCCCGACGTCGATGTCTATGACTGGATCGGCGTGAACCTGTTCCAGGCGCTGGCGCCCGGCCCGCTCGGCTCGCTGCTCTGCGCCACGGCCTACATGCTGGTCTGCTGGCTGGTGGGCTACGTCCTCGACCGCCGCAACATCACGGTGCGGTTCTGATCCAGCCTTAGTGCTGGCTCTCCGGCATGGTCACCACCAGCCCGTCCAGCGCGTCGCTGACCCGGATCTGGCAGGACAGCCGGCTGTTCGGCTCGACGCTCTCGGCGAAGTCCAGCATGGACTCCTCCATGGCCGACTTCTCGCCCGTCTTATCGAGCCACTCCTCTTTGACATAGACGTGGCAGGTGGCGCAGGCGCAGGCCCCGCCGCAGTCGGCGTCGATGCCGGGGATGTTGTTCTTCACCGCGCCTTCCATGACCGAAAGGCCCGGCTTCACGTCGATGACGTGCTCGGTCCCGTCGTGCTCGATGTAGGTGATCTTGGCCATGGTTCTTGTCTCGACGCCCCGCCTAGAGTTCGTCTCGATCCGGTCGCTCGGACCGGCTCGAGAAGAACTCGGCAATCAAAAATTGTGCGCATTCCGGGCGCAAAACCGGTTCCCACTTTTGCTGAATGCGCACTACGCGGCGACCTCTTTCATGGAAACGGAGGGGTCCGCAAGCCTGGCCTTGTCGACCGCCCTGCGGCTTAGGATGAGCTGCTTGCCCATCATGAACTCAGGCGGCGAATTGATCGCCTCCACCGATTGCAGCTGGTCGCCCTTCAGGTGGAAGACCGCGAACTTGGCGGTGGCGGGATCGCCGCGCACCAGGATCTCGTCCACGTCGAAGGCGTAGCCGGCGATCTGCAGCTTCAGGTCATACTGGTCCGACCATTGCCACGGCGCCTCGCCGGCCGGGGCCGGTCGGCCGGTGATCGCGGCCGCCGCCTGCTTGGCCTGCTCGAGGGCGTTGGGCACGCTCTCCATGCGGAACATGCGGCCGTAGATCGGCATCGGCCGGTGGGCTACGTCGCCGATCGCGAAAATGTTGGGATCGGAGGTGCGGGCCTCCAGGTCGACGACGACGCCGCGGGCGCAATCCAGGCCGGCGTCGCGGGCGATCTCGTCGTTGGGCTGGGCGCCGACCCCCACCACCACCGCGTCGCAGGCGATCAGCCGGCCGTCGGCCAGCCTGACGCCAGTGACAAAGCCGTCCCGGCCCTCGAAGCCCACGACCGAACAGCCCAGTTCGAAGTCGACGCCGCGCTGCTCGTGGTAGCCCTTGAAGAAGCTCGACAGCGTATCGCAGGCGACACGGGCCAAGAGCCGGTCCTCGCGCTCCAGCACCACCACTTCGGCGCCCAGGGCGCGGCCGGAGGCGGCGACCTCCAGGCCGATATACCCGCCCCCGACGACCGCGAGGGTCCTGCCGGGCCCGATGGTGGCCTTCAGCTGCTCGGCGTCGGCGGCGGTGCGCAGGAACATGACGCCGGAGAGGTCGGCGCCGGGGATCGGCAGGGCGATGGCCCGGGCCCCGGTGGCGATCGCCAGCAGGTCGTAGGCGATGACCCCGCCATCTTCGAGATGCACCACCTGACGGCTGCGCTCCAGGCGCTTGGCGCGGGTGGCGGGGCGGAAGTCGATATTGTGCTCGGCGTAGAATTCCAGCGGCTTCAGGGCCAGGGAATCGGCGTCGGCCTCGCCCTTCAGCCAGGCCTTGGAGAGCGGCGGCCGCTGGTAGGGCGGGATCGGCTCCTCGCCGACCAGGGTGATCGGGCCCTCGTGGCCCTGCTGGCGCAACAGGGCCGCGAGCGTGCCGCCCGCATGGCCCGCGCCCAGGATCACCACATGTGCGGCCGGATCGCTCATCTCGCTCCGATGCCCATAAATGACGCCCCCGTCAACTTAACCTCGCGCGCCGCCCACGTCGCGGGGAGAGGAGAAATGGCTTGCAGAACAGCGTTTGGATAGGCGCCATCTCCCTGCCGCGGCCGTTCCAAGTGCGCCGGGGCCAAGATCATTGGCGGAGGCGGTCCATGGACGACGGTTCGGTGGATTTCAAAGAAGCGGCGGCGGCGCAAGCCCTCAGCCTGCCGATCGAGGCGCTGGACCCGGCCCAGGCGGAGCTGTTCGTCGCCGACGCCTTCTGGCCGATCTTCGAGCGGCTGCGGAAGGAAGACCCGGTCCACTTCATCGATTCGCCCACCTACGGCCCGTTCTGGTCGATCACCCGCTGGAACGACATCATGGCGGTGGATTCCAACCACCAGGTGTTCTCCTCCGCCGACGGCATCGTGCTGCAGACCCTGGAGGCCAAGGCCGAGTCCGAGAAGCGTCCGCGGGGGTCGAGCTTCATCGCCATGGACCCGCCGGGCCACGACGTGCAGCGCAAGACCGTCAGCCCCGCCGTCGCCCCCGCCAACCTCGCGGCCATGTCGCCGATGATCCGCGAGCGGGCCGGCGCCATCCTGGACGCCCTGCCGATCGGCGAGGAGTTCGACTGGGTGGACCTGGTCTCCAAGGAGCTGACGGCGATGACGCTGGCGACGCTCTTCGACTTCCCGCAAGAGGACCGCAGGCTCCTCACCCACTGGTCGGACATGTTCACCAATGCGCCAGGCCACGGCCCGGCCAAGAGCTGGGAGCACAAGCGCCAGGAGGCCGACGCCTGCTTCGCCCGCTTCACCGAGCTCTGGAACGAGCGGGTGAACGCCGAGCCGAAGTTCGACCTGGTGTCGATGCTGGCCCATGGCCCCGACACCCGCAACTCGACCCAGACCGACTACCATTCCAACGTCGTGCTGCTGATCATCGGCGGCAACGACACCACCCGGAACACCATCTCGGGCTCGGTCTATGCGCTGAACAAGAACCCCGGCGAGTACGACAAGCTCAGGGCCAACCCCTCGCTGGTCGGCTCCATGGTCTCCGAGACCATCCGCTGGCAGACGCCGCTGGCGCACATGGCCCGCACCGCCACCGCCGACTTCGAGCTCGGCGGCAAGACCATCCGGAAGGGCGACCGGGTGGCCATGTGGTACGTCTCGGGCAACCGCGACGAGAGCGAGGTGGAGGACCCCAACGCCTACCGCATCGACCGCGAGCGGCCGCGCCACCACATGTCGTTCGGCTTCGGCATCCACCGCTGCGTCGGCAACCGCCTGGCCGAGCTGCAGCTGACCATCATCTGGGAAGAGATCATGAAACGCTTCCCGGAGGTGCGCCTGCTGCGCGAGCCCACCCGGACCCATTCGGTGTTCGTGAAGGGCTACGAGACCCTGCCGGTGATCATCCCCCGCCGGACCTAGCCGCGGGCGCGATTGGGCGTAAGCTCGGGCCGCCATGTCCGAGCGAGGCCGATACCACGCGGGCGACCTGCCCGGCCGCCTGATCCGCGAAGCCCGTGGCATGCTGGAGGAAGGCGGCCTCAAGCAGCTGAACCTGCGCGCGCTCGCCGCCCGGGCGGGTATCACCGCCGGCTCCATGTATCATCACTACGACAGCAAGACGGCGCTGCTGGGCGAGCTCGCGGCCGGCGGCTTCCTGGAGCTGCGGCGCGAGCTGGAGCGGGCCGACCGGGAGGCCGGGTCGGGGACCCGGCTGCGCAGCTGGGCCACCGGCTACTTCGGGTTCGCGCAGCGGGAGCCGGCGCTGTTCGGCCTGATGTTCGAGCCGGAGATCGCCGAGCTGGCGGCCGTGTCGCAGGCCAGGGAGGCCGCGCTCGACATCCTGCGCCGCATCGTCGCCGAGGTCGCCGCCGCCCAGGGCCGCGCCGACCCGCCGCTCGACCAGATCACGCTCGCCGTCTGGGCCTCGGCCCACGGGGCGGCCTCCCTGGCCACGCCCGGCCAGCCTCGGCTGATCGACGAGGTGATCGTCGGCCTCGAAACCCTGTTCCGGCCGCCGCCGCGATAGGCGGCTTCAGCCACCCTGGCGTCGCGCGTAGTCGATCAGGTCCTGCACCTGCTTGACCCGCGCCACGGCCTTCTCCTGCACAGCGGGCCCGGCGATGGCGGCGTCCTTCTGGTACCAGTCCAACGCCTCCTGAAGGGCCGGCAGGCTCCAGGTCTCGCCTTCCCCCTTGGCGCGGGCGAAGGCCTCGTCGCCCAGCAGCTTGGCGGCGTCCTGACGGCCGTGCTCGTAGGCCACCTTCCACCAGCGCTGGGCGGCGGCGTTGTCCTTGGCCGTGCCGTCGCCGTTCCAGTAGATCTCGCCAAGCACGAAGGCGGCGTCGGGCTGGCCCTGGGCGGCGGCCAGCTCGTACCAGTGGCGCGCCTGGACCACGTCCTTGGCCGCCCCCTCCTGACCCAGCAGGTAGTCGTCGCCGAGATGGGTCTGGGCGTTGGCGTCGCCGGCGCGGGCCGCCGCGTCGGTCTTGGCGAGCGGCGTATAGGCCTCGACCACCGGCTTCTGGACGGCCGGCGCCGCGGGCTTGGCCGGCGGCTTGGCGACCGCGCCGGCCGGGGCGGCCAGCCCGCAAAGCGCGGCGGCCAGCGCCGCCGCCGCCAGCCGGCTCACACCACGCGCTCGACCAGCAGCTTCTTGACCTCGGCGATCGCCTTGGCGGGGTTCAGGCCCTTGGGGCAGACCTGGGCGCAGTTCATGATCGTGTGGCATCGATAGAGCTTGAACGGATCCTCCAGCGCGTCCAGCCGCTCGCCGGTCGCCTCGTCGCGGGAATCGACCAGCCAGCGATAGGCCTGCAGCAGGGTCGCCGGGCCCAGGTACTTCTCGCCGTTCCACCAATAGCTGGGGCAGGAGGTCGTGCAGCAGGCGCAGAGGATGCATTCGTAGAGGCCGTCCAGTTTCTCGCGATCTTCCGGCGACTGGATCCACTCCTTTTGTGGCTCCGGCGTGTCCGTGTGCAGCCACGGCTCGATGGAGGCGTACTGGGCGTAGAACAGGGTGAGGTCCGGGATCAGGTCCTTCAGCACCGGCATGGAGGGCAGCGGGCTCACCTGGCAGTCCTTGCCGGGGATCTCCGCCCAGCCGTGGGTGCAGGCCAGCGTATTGCGGCCGCCGATGTTCATGGCGCACGAGCCGCAGACGCCCTCGCGGCAGGACCGCCGGAAGGCCAGGGTCGAATCCACGGTGCTCTTGATGTGGATCAGCACGTCCAGGACCATCGGCCCGCAGGCGTCGACGTCGACGTCATAGGTGTCCCAGTGCGGGTTCTCGGGCTCCTCCGGATCGTAGCGGTAGATCTTGAAGGTCTTGACCCGCGTGGCCCCCTCGGGCGCCGGGAAATGGCGGCCCTTCTTGACCTGGGAGTTCTTCGGAAGCGTCAGCTGGACCATCGGGTGCGTTTCCTAATGTGCGGTGCGGGCGGCGTCGCGCCGGGCGTGGGCGATGACGCGGTCGCGCTTCCAGTAGAGGTCGGGGGTGCGCCAGCTCTTGCGCAGCCAGGGCGCGGTGCGGATGGCGCTGTCGCCAAGGCCCACCTGCCGCAGCATGGCGGCCAGGCAGGCGCGGTTGGGCGCCCAGAAGTTGGTGGGATCGTCGTTGAGCGCGGCGTCCTCGTAGAACCGCATCAGCGGCCAGGGCAGGATGTCGAACGCCGTCTCGGTCTCGATCACCAGCAGCTCGCGGGTCACCGCCGCGAGCCGCTCCAGGCACCGCAGCGGATCCTTGACGTGGTAGAGGACGCCCAGGAACAGCACCACGTCGAACGCGCCAACGGTCTCGAGCGAGATGTCCGGCACGTCGATATCCAGGGTCTCGACCCGGGAGCCCAGCTTGCGGTGCGCGTAGTCGAAGCCGGCCTTGGTCCCCCAGCCCTCGCCCGACCAGCAGAAGTGATCGGTGGCCAGCACCCGGGCGGCGCCGCGCCGCTCGGCCTCGAAGGAGAAGAAGCCGTCCCAGGCGCCCACGTCGAGCACGCTCTTGCCGGCCACGCCGTCCGCGAAGATCGCATCCGCCTCGGCCTGCAGGACCTCAGGCTCCTTCAAGCCGCGCACGGCCTCGCCGTCCGGAAAGCTGAACGAGTGGAACCACGCGATCGCCGGCGGGGCGGGAGCGTTCATGGCCGGCTCAGTAGACCCGCGCCTTGGGCGGGATGTAGGCGATGTCGTTGGTCATGGTGAAGGAATGCACCGGCCGGAAGTCGATCTTCACCTTGCCGGTGGCGTCGTCGAGCCAGGTCAGGGTGTGCTTCATCCAGGCCCTGTCGTCGCGGGCGGCGAAGTCCTCGCGGGCGTGCGCCCCGCGGCTCTCGGTGCGGTTCAGCGCCCCGTTCACGGTGACCACCGCCTGGCCGATCAGGTTGTCGAGCTCGAGGGTCTCCATCAGGTCGGTGTTCCAGATCAGCCCGCGGTCGGTGATGTTGAGGTCCTTGCGCTTGGCGTGCGCCGCGGCGAGCCGCTTGACGCCGGACTTCAGGCTCGCGCCGGTGCGGAACACCGCCGCGTCCTCCTGCATGGCCTGCTGCATCTCCAGCCGCAGGGCGGCGGTGGTGGTCTTGCCCTTGGCGTTGCGCAGCCGGTCGAAGCGGGCCAGGTGGCCGGCCGTCATGGCGTCGGCGAGCTCCGGCTGCTTGTCGCCGGCCTTGATCGTGTCGGCGGCGCGGAGCGCGGCGGAGCGGCCGAACACCACCAGATCGATCAGGGAGTTTGACCCCAGGCGGTTCGCACCGTGCACCGACACGCACGCCGCCTCGCCCACCGCCATCAGGCCGGGCACCACCTGGTCGGGGTCCTTGCCGGTCTTGGTGACCACCTCGGAATAGAAGTTCGTGGGGATGCCGCCCATGTTGTAGTGCACCGTCGGCAGGACCGGGATCGGCTCCTTGGTCACGTCGACGCCGGCGAAGATCCTGGCGCTCTCCGAGATGCCCGGCAGCCGCTCGGCCAGGATCTTGGGGTCCAGGTGGTCGAGGTGCAGATTGATGTGGTCCTTCTTCGGCCCCACCCCGCGGCCCTCGCGGATCTCGATGGTCATGGCGCGGGAGACCATGTCGCGGGGCGCCAGGTCCTTCACGCTGGGCGCATAGCGCTCCATGAACCGCTCGCCCTCGGAATTGGTCAGGTAACCGCCCTCGCCCCGCGCGCCCTCGGTGATCAGGCATCCGGCGCCGTAGATCCCCGTGGGGTGGAACTGCACGAACTCCATGTCCTGCAGCGGCAGGCCGGCCCGCAGCGCCATGGCGTTGCCGTCGCCGGTGCAGGTGTGGGCGCTGGTGCAGGAGAAGTAGGCCCGGCCGTAGCCGCCGGTCGCCAGGATCACCAGCTGCGCCTGGAAACGGTGCAGGGTGCCGTCGTCCAGCTTCCAGGCGGTGACGCCCCGGCAGACGCCTTCGTCCATGATCAGGTCGAGGGCGAAGTACTCGATGAAGAACTCGGTCTCGTGGGCCAGCGACTGGCCGTACATGGTGTGCAGCATGGCGTGGCCGGTGCGGTCGGCCGCCGCGCAGGTGCGCTGGATCGGCGCCTCGCCGAAGTTGCGGGTCATGCCGCCGAAGGCGCGCTGGTAGATCTTACCCTCGTCGGTCCGCGAGAACGGCACGCCCCAGTGCTCCAACTCGTAGACCGCGGCTGGGGCGTTGCGGACCATGTATTCAATGGCGTCCTGGTCGCCCAGCCAGTCCGACCCCTTGACGGTGTCGTACATGTGCCAGCGCCAGTCATCCTCGCCCATGTTGCCGAGACTGGCGGAGATGCCGCCCTGCGCCGCCACCGTGTGCGACCGCGTCGGGAAGACCTTGGAGACGCAGGCGGTCTTCAGGCCCGCCTGGGCGCAGCCGAGCGCGGCGCGCAGGCCCGAGCCACCCGCCCCGACCACCACGACGTCGTACTTGTGGTCGATGAACTCGTAGGTCGCCATGGCGTCAGGCAGCGCCTCCCAGCGCGACTTTGAGGATCGAGAAGATGGCCAGCGCCGCCGACAGCCCGCAGACGAACAGGTTGAGGATCAGCAGCGCGCTCTTGTTCAGGGTGACGTGGATGTAGTCCTCGACCACCACCCGCAGGCCCGCATGCATGTGGAAGAAGGCGATGGCGATGGTCAGCACCATCAGCACCGCGTTCAGCGGCTGGCCGATCCAGGCCACCGCCGCGCCGTAGTCGCCGCCGGCCAGCCTGAGCACGCCGAACACGGCCCAGAGGGTCAGGGGGACCAGGGCGATGGCCCCCACCCGCTCGGAGATCCAGGACCCGACGCCGTGCTTGGCCGAGCCGAGGCCGCGGGCCCGGCGGAGCGGGGTGCGATAGTTTCGCATCAGGCGGCTCCGGTCATGAAGGCGATGGCCCAGACGGCGACGGTGGCGGCGACCGCGAAGGCCATGACCACGATGGCCGTGGCGCTGGCGGTGTGTTTGTCGAGCCCCTTGCCGGTGTCCCAGACCAGGTGCCGGACGCCGTTGGCCAGGTGGTAGAAGTAGCTCAGCGTCAGGCCAAACATCACCAGCTTGCCCAGCGGTGAGCCCAGCAGGCCCTTGAAGGTCGCATAGCTCTCCGGCCCGCGGGCCAGGGCGATCGCCCAGGCCGCCCCGATCAGGGCGCCCACATAGAGCGCCACCCCGGTCGCCCGGTGCAGGATCGAGGTCAGCATGGTGATGTGCCATCGCCAGATCTGCAGGTGCGGCGAGAGCGGTCGTTCGCGGGGAGCCTTCGCTGCGTCGGTCATGGGGTAGCGGCCTCCGGCGTCCTCAGGTGACGGGTGCGTTCTTAAGCCGCCGCCCGGGGGTGTCAACGAAGCCGGGGCGAACTTTCCGGCTCATGTCCGCGGCGCGGCGAAGAACGGTCCGACCGGCCGCAGCACCCGGCGCAGGCTCATGTCGGCTTCGGCGATGCCGAGCGAGGTCCGATAGCGCTCCAGGTCCTCAGCCGCCTCCGCCGCGACCAGGCCGAACATGCCGCGATCGGTGACCAGGCCGCCGAACCAGAAGACGCCCGCCGCGCGGTAGGCGTCGGCCGCCCAGCGGCAGTGCAGGGCGACGTTGTCGGGGTCCTCGATGTGCAGGGCGGGCGGCACGGTGCGTTCGACGATGAAGGTGATCATGGCGACACCTGACTTCGGATGCCGCGAAGTCTCCGCCGATCCACCTGGCGTAACAATGCGTGTTTGTTGTAGCCTTCCTTCGCAAAAGGCGAAGGAAGGCGGTTCCTTTCCCATTCATGGGAAAGGGGGACCGCTCGCCGAGCCTCGCCCCGGCGAGGCGGAGAGCGAACGGTGGATAGGGCGAGCCGCAGGCAGTGCGCCGGCCTTCCCTCTCCACCATCCGGTGTTCCGCCCGCCTGCGCGGGCGTCCCCGGACGGTCCCCCTCTCCCGCTGCGCGGGAAAGGAAGGCGAAAGGCGAAGGATGCGGTTCGACCTCACCGACTTGAAGCTGTTCTGCGACGTGGTCGACGAAGGCTCGATCACCGCCGGGGCCGAGAAGGCCGCCCTGGCGCTGGCCGCCGCCTCGACCCGCATCCGCGGCATGGAGGAGGCGCTGGGCGCGCCGCTGCTGACCCGCTCGCGCCAGGGTGTCGCCCCGACGCCGGCCGGGCGCACCCTGCTGAAGCATGCGCGGACCATCCTGGCGCAGAGCGCGCGGCTGAAGGAGGACCTCGGGGCCTTCGCCGGCGGCCTGGGCGGCGAGGTTCGGCTGCTGGCCAACACCAATGCGCTCACCGAATTCCTGCCCGAGGCGCTGTCCTCCTTCCTGGCCGAGCATCCCCAGGTGAGCGTTGATCTGGAAGAACGCCTCTCCGACGAGATCGTCGGCCTGATCGCCGAGGGGGTGGCCGACATCGGCATCGTCGCCGGCACCGTCGAGGTGGGGGCGCTGGCCACCTATCCGTTCCGCTCCGACCGCTTCGTTGTGGTCACCTCCAAGGGCCATCCGCTGGCGGCGCGGGCCGCCGTCGCCTTCGCCGAGGTGCTGGACTACGAGCTCGTGGGCCTGGAGCGCTCCAGCTCCTGGCAACGCTTCCTCACCGGCCGCGCCGCCCGCGAGGGCCGGCCGCTGCGCCTGCGCGTCCAGCTGCGCAGCTTCGACGCGGTCTGCCGCCTCGTCGAATGCGGCGTGGGCGTCGGCGTGGTGCCGCAGACCACGGCCACCCGGGCCGCCAAGACCATGGCCCTCGCCGTCGTCCAGCTCGCCGACGACTGGGCGCTCCGCGAGCTGAAGATCGTCGTCCGCGCCGACGAGGCCCTGCGCCCCTACGCCCAGGAGCTGGTGGAGAGCCTGAGGGCTTGAAGTCCGCTCCTCTCCCAGGCGCGCAGCACCGTGGGAGAGGCTGGGTGAGGTCGGCGCTGGCGGACCGACTCACGCCGACGTTGGACCCGCAAGCCCGCTCACGGCCAAGCGCGAACGTTGCGGCCGAACAGCCGCACCATTCGGAGAACGACGATATCGACATGCGAATACTTGCATGCAACGGTGCCCGCGGATCGGGGAGGCTTATAGATGAAGAGACGCCTTGGTTTGGCTTTGTTGCCCGTAGTCGCGGTAGCCTTGTTAGGCAGCGTTCCTGCAAATGCAGCTTCCGAATGCGAAGCGAATTTCACGAGTAAGACGCCAAATATTCTATTGGGTCTCCTCGCGCCCACCACCGCGACATATCAATCACACGCGACTATCCACGGCGTTACGGCGCCAACAGCCTTCACTCGGGCTTATCGCGAGCTCGTCAAGGATGGCTTCACGATCGCAGCCTCAGATCGGGAAGTCGGCTCGATCACGGCCACGGCGGTGGGCAACGGCGGTGAAAATCACATCGCGCTGAATTTCCTGCTCACCGAGCAGAAGGACGGGCTCGATATCTCGGTTAAAATTACCGCGTCTGCCAGCGGCATGGGACACCCCATGAAGCATGTGTGCGCGCCAATCGCGGCGGCGTTGGGCGAACCAACGGACGCTTCACTCTAAGAATTGCGCTTCGGGAGACCCTCAATCTCAGAGGGCGCGCCGTGGAGCGCTGCGCAAGCCTCTCCGGGGGCGAAGCCTCGCTGGCGAATCGTTTGCTCGCGACGAAGCCCCTTCCGACCCAATACCGAGGCTGGCCAGACCGCCGGCGTCGCCCTCACCCAACCTCTCCCACGGCGCTGCGCGCCTAGGAGAGGGGCAGGTCGGAAGGGTCTTTGATCTAAGCAGCCACCTCTTCCAGCCAGTCCGCCGAGCGCATCTCCTCCAGCCGCGACGCTGTGCGCTCGAACTCGAAGGCGCCGTCGCCCTGTGGATAGAGCTGCGCCGGCTGGCCGTCGGCCAGCACGATTAGCCGGGCGCGCGCCTCGTAGAGGGTGTCGATCAGGATCACCAGCCGCCGCGCCTCCTCGCGCCGGCTGGCGGTGAGCTTGGGCACGTCTTCCAGGAACACCGTGTGGAAGGCCTCGGCGATGGCGATGTAGTCGTTGGGGCCGAGCGCCACCGAGCAGAGGCTGGCGAAGCTCGCCCGCAGCATCCCGCCCGAGGCGTGCGGCAGGACCACCTTGCGGCCGAGCACCTCGAGCGTCGCGCCGGTCTCCTCGGCCTTGCCCAGCATGTCGCGCCACAGGGCCTCGAAGCTCCGCTCATTGTCGGGGTCGATCGGCGAGAACCAGGTCCCGGCGGCGCGCAGCCGGTCGAGCCGGTAGTCGTGCCCCCCGCCCACCTCGACGATCTCCACGCGGCGCTTCAGGAGGTCGATGAACGGCTCGAACAGCTGGCGGTTGAGACCGTTCTTGTAGAGCTCGTCCGGCTGGCGGTTGGAGGTGGCCACCAGGGTCACGCCGCGGGCGAACAGCGCCTCGAACAGCCGCCCGAGGATCATCGCATCGGCGATGTCGGTGACCTGGAACTCGTCGAAGCACAGCAGGCGGGCATGGTCGGCCACCACGTCGGCGACCGGCGGGATGGGATCATCGCCTCCCCAGGATCGGCCGAAGGCCGATCCGAAAGAAGAAGGGGGGTGCTGGCCGAACTTCGCCCGCCGCGCCGCCGGATCGCCCTTGCGCCACTGGTCGATCAGCCGGTGGACCTCGCCCATGAACACATGGAAGTGGGTGCGCCGCTTGTCGGGTACGGCCACGGCCTCGAAGAACAGGTCCATCAGCATGGACTTGCCGCGCCCGACCGGGCCCCACAGGTAGACCCCGCGCTGGCCCTCGGGCTTCTTGAACAGCGAGGTCAGGCCGCGACCGGAGGGCGCCTCGGCCAGATCGGCCTCAAGCCGGAGCAGGGCCGCAAGCCCCGCGGCCTGGGCGGGGTCGGGCCGGATGTCGCCTGCGGCCAGGCGCTCGTCGTAGGCGGCTTGCAGCGCGGACGGCATCGATGTGGGCCTAGCCGGCGCCGCGCCCGGGCGCAAGGAACGGGCGGCGCGGCGGCGGGTTGAGGCCTTGCAAGAGAAGGAGATTTCCCATGGCCGAAGACGACCGCACCTTCCGGACCTCCACGCCGGAGGCCAACCGGGCCGAGCAACAGGGACTGGGCGTGGGACAGCGGGAGCTGGACGCCCAGGCCGACCCCGGCCGCGAGGAGACCGCGCTCGAAGCCTTCGAGGACGTGCAGGACGACCTCGACGGCGAGGTCACCGACCGCCGCGCGCTCAAGGTCGAATCCGAAGCCGGCCAAGGCGCCAAGACCCGCCAGGCCAACAAGGACATCGTCAGCCGGCGGAGCTAGCCTTCCCTCCCCTGGAGGGGAGGGAAAGGCCGCGCAGCGGCCAGGGTAGGGAAGTCACGACCGGGCTCCGAAGCCGGCGCTTGAACGCCACTTCCCCACCCGTCTCTCGCTTCGCTCGATCCACCCTCCCCTCAAGGGGAGGGAACTACTGCATGGTCGGGATCACGAAGGCGCTGTCGTCGACGGCGCCTTCGGGCCACCGCGCGGTGACGGTCTTCACCTTGGTGTAGAACTTCACGCCTTCCATGCCGTGCTGGTTGGTGTCACCGAAGGCCGAGCGCTTCCAGCCGCCGAAGGTGTGGTAGGCGACCGGCACCGGGATCGGCACATTGATGCCGACCATGCCGACGTTGACCCGGGCGGCGAACTCGCGCGCCGCGCGGCCGTTGCGGGTGAAGATGGCGACGCCGTTGCCGTACTGGTGCTCTGACGGGAGCGCGATGGCTTCCTCCAGCGTCTCGGCGCGGACGATCTGCAGGACGGGTCCGAAGATCTCCTCCTGGTAGGTCTTCATGGACGGCTTGACGTTGTCGAACAGGGTCGGGCCGATGAAGAAGCCGTTCTCATAGCCCTGCAGCTTGAAGCCACGCCCGTCGACCACCAGCTCGGCGCCCTCGTCGACGCCCATCTGGATGTAGTCGCTGACCTTCTGCTTGTGCGCGGCGCTGACCACCGGGCCGTATTGCGCCGCCGCGTCGGTGGAGACGCCCACCTTCAGGGTCTCGATCTCGGCCAGCACCCGCTCGCGCACCTCGTCGGCGGTCCTCTTGCCGACCGGCACCACCACCGGCAGGGCCATGCAGCGCTCCCCGGCCGAGCCGTAGGCCGCGCCGATGATGTCCTTGGTGGCCTGCTCCAGGTCGGCGTCGGGCAGGATGATCCCGTGGTTCTTCGCTCCGCCCATGGCCTGCACGCGCTTGCCGTGCGCGGTGCCGCGGGAATAGACGTAGCTCGCGATGTCCGATGAGCCCACGAAGCTCACCGCCTTGATGTCCGGATGGTCGAGGATGGCGTCGACCGCGGCCTTGTCGCCGTGGATCACGTTCAGCACGCCCTTCGGCGCGCCGGCCTCCATCATCAGCTCGGCCAGGCGGATCGGGACCGAGGGGTCCTTCTCCGAGGGCTTCAGGATGAAGCTGTTGCCCACCGCGATGGCCACGCCGAACATCCACATCGGGATCATCGCCGGGAAGTTGAACGGGGTGATGCCGGCCGCCACGCCCAGCGGCTGGCGCATGGAATAGACGTCGATCCCGGGGCCGGCGCCTTCGGTGTATTCGCCCTTCAGGGCATGCGGGATGCCGCAGGCGAACTCGATCACCTCCAGGCCGCGCTGCACGTCGCCGCGGCTGTCGGCGATGACCTTGCCGTGCTCGGAGGAGAGCATCTCGGCCAGCTGGTCCATATTGGCTTCGACCAGCCGCTTGAACTCGAACATGACGCGGGCGCGCCGCTGCGGATTGACCAGGGCCCAGGTCTGCTGGGCGCGGACCGCCGAGGCCACCGCCTGGCCGACCTCCGCCTCGCTGGCCAGGGCCACGCGGGCCTGCACCTCGCCGGTGTTGGGGTTGAACACGTCGGAATACCGACCGCTGGTCCCGGCGACAGAGGCGCCGTCGATGAAGTGGGTGATGTCACGCATGGCCGGCCTTTTAAGACTTCGGAACGGCTCTCGCTAGCCACAGCGCGCGGTCCTCATGTCACCTTGCGCCTGCGGCGAACGCAGACCATCTTGAGCGCATGGCGCTGATCGACAGGTCCAATGAACCAAGGCCGGCTTCGAAGAAGCCGCGGAGCGTGAAGACCTCTCGCGCGGCGAAGGACGGCAAGGTCGTCACCGTGAAAAGCGTCAATTCCGCCAGCGCGAACCTCAGCGGCGACCTGCGCTACGTTTTCACGAGCAACGTCCGCTCGGTGACCCGGAAGAAGTAGGGCTTGGCCGCCGGCCGCAAGCCGCACCTGTGGATGTTCGCCGGCCCGAACGGCTCGGGGAAGAGCACCTTCTACAAGCATGCCGAATTCCTCGAGGGTGAGGATTCCTTCTGGATCATCAACCCCGACCTGCTGACCTCGGACATCGCTGAGCGTGAGGGCCTCGACTGGTTGCCGGCCAATGGCGTGGCGCTCGACCGGATCATGACCTGGCTGGAGGCCTCGGTGGCGATGTACCGCCCGGTCGGCTTCGAGACCGTCCTGTCGTCGGAGAAGTACTTCCCGTTCATCGACCGCGCCCTCGAACGGGGTTTCGATCTGCACCTCATCTACATCGCCCTCGGATCGCCGCAGCTCCACATCGAGCGTGTGCGCAAACGCGTCGCAGAGGGCGGCCACGACGTCGACACAGACAAGATCCTGGCGCGACGCCTCCGCTCTTTCGCCAACCTGGAGAAGGTGTTTCCCAAGGCCGCCTTCGCCCAAGTCTGGGACAACTCGGGAAACGAGCCCCATCTGCTGTTCGAGAAGAATGGGGAGACCACTGAAATGTTCGATCCGGCCGCCATTCCCGAGGTGACCGAGCGCGTGCTCGCCGCGATCCGCGCCTAGGCCGCCGCACGCAACGCCGACTTGCCCAAGAGTCCGGCGCGGGGGCATCCTGCGAATATGACGGTTGCTTCTTCCGCCGATGTCCTGGGCCGCGTCCGGCGGTACGATCACATCGTCGACACCCTGATCCTCGAGCGCGCGCCGAAGCTGTCGGGCACGCCGCTGTGGCCGCTGATCCGGCCGCTGCTCTACCGGATCCTGGACTACGACAAGGCGCGCCGGCTGGCCGCCGCTATCGCGCCCCTGCCCGGCCGCATCGCCCTGGAGCATGTCTCGAAGCTGCTGGCGCTCAAGGTCTCCGCCACCGGCTTCGAGCAGATTCCGCGCAAAGGCCGCCTGGTGGTGGTCTGCAACCATCCCACCGGCATCGCCGACGGGGTGGCGGTCTATGACGCCCTGAAGGCCATCCGCCCCGACCTCTGCTTCTACGCCAACTCCGACGCCCACCGCATCGCGCCGCGCCTCGCCGAGGTGCTGATCCCGGTGGAATGGGTGGAGGCCAAGCGCACCCGCGAGCGGACGCGGGCCACCCTGCTGCTCACCAAGCAGGCCTTGGAGGCCGAGCGCTGCCTGGTGATCTTCCCGGCCGGCCGGCTGGCCCGGCGCCGGAACGGCGTGCTCACCGATCTCGCCTGGGCGCCCAGCGCCGTCTCGCTCGCCCGCCGGCACGAGGCGCCGGTGGCGCCGATCCATGTGGCCGGGCCCTGGTCGGGCCTGTTCCACTTCTTCGACCGCTTCTCGCCGGAGCTGCGCGACGTCACCCTGTTCCACGAGCTCTTGAACAAGGAAGGCCGGGCCTTCTCCCTGGCCGCCGGGCCTATCATCCCGCCCGAGGCCCTGGCCGGCGAGGCCGCCGAGGTGGCCGAGCGGCTGAAGGTCTATGTGGAACGCACCCTGCCGCGCGACCCCGCGCAGCCCTTCGCATGACGCTGCCCGATGAGGCGGCGACGGCGGGACTGGGAGCGGCGATCGCGGGGCGGTTGCAGGCCGGCGAGGCGGTCTGCCTCTCGGGGCCGCTGGGGGCCGGCAAGTCGACCCTGGCCCGCGCCCTGGTCCGCGCGCTCACCATGGCCGACGAGGACGTGCCCTCGCCCACCTTCACCCTGGTGCAGTTCTACGAAGGGCCGCGACTGAAGGTCGCCCACTTCGACCTCTATCGGCTCTCGAACCCCGACGAAGCCTATGAGATCGGTCTGGACGAGGCGCTGGACGAGGGCGCGGCGGTGATCGAGTGGCCGGAGCGGCTCGGCGGCCGCCTGCCGGCAGATCGACTCGATGTAGAGATCGGCCTCTTGGACGCGGGGCGGTCGGTGCGGCTGGCCCCCCATGGCGCCTGGAAGGGACGCGAGATTGGGTTCTGATCGTGAGGCGCTGAAGCGGGCGTTCCTGGAGGCCCATGGCTTCGGGACGGCCCGCCGCGAGCCGATGGGCGGCGACGCCTCGACACGGCTCTACGAGCGCCTGCGCCTGCCGTCCGGCCAGAGCCTGATCTTCATGGACCAGCCGCCGGCGGTGGAGAGCGCGGTCTGCCCGCCCGACGCCACCCCGGCCGAGCGCTCAGCGCTCGGCTACAACGCCGCCGCCCGGCTGGCGGCCGGCTCGGTCGCCGCCTTCGTGGCCGTGGCCGCCTACCTGCGCAGCCAGCACCTCTCGGCGCCCGAGATCCCGGCCTACGACATCGAGCATGGCCTGGCGGTGCTGGAGGACCTGGGCGATGGCCTGTTCGCCACCCTGATCTCCGAGGGCCAGCCGGAGCAGCCGCTTTACGAGGCCGCCGTCGACGTGCAGGTGGCGCTGCACGCCCACGCGCCGCCGGAGGTCCTGGCCGTGGACCAGGCCAAGTGGCCCCTGCTCAGCTACGACACCCTGGCGCTGAAGGTCGGGACCGACACCTTCCTGGCCTGGTGGCCGAAGTTCGCCGGCCTGCCGGAATTCAGCCCTGCCGCAGTGGCCGACTGGAATGCGCTGTGGGCGCCCGTCTGGGCGCGTGGCGAGGCCGGCGCCTCGGTGTTCACCCATCGCGACTACCACGCCCAGAACCTGCTCTGGCTGCCCGACCGCCAAGGTCCCGCCCGCGTCGGCCTGCTGGACTTCCAGGACGCGGTGCGCGGCCACCCCGCCTGGGACCTCACCCACCTCCTGCAGGACGCCCGCCGCGACGTCTCCGCCGAGCTGGAGGCCGCCATGCTGGGCCGCTACCTCGAAGCGAGGCCGCAGGTCGACGCCGCGGCCTTCCTGGCCGACTATCGCGCGCTCGCCGCCTCCAACGCCGCGCGCATCCTGGGCCGCGTCTTTGCGCGCCAGGCGCTGCTCGGCCGGACCCAGTACAAGGCCTTCATGCCCCGCACCTGGCGCTACCTCGAACGCAACCTCGCGGACCCGGCCCTGGGCGGGCTGAGGGCGTGGTTCGACCGCCATGTGCCGGCCGAGGCTCGGGCGTGAGCGGGCCGGGCCCAACGACCGCCATGGTGCTGGCCGCCGGCCTCGGCACCCGCATGCGGCCGCTCACCGATCACCGGCCCAAGGCGCTCGTCGAGGTGGCCGGCAAGACCCTGATCGACCACGTCCTCGACCGGTTGCGCGACGCCGGCGTCGAGCGGGCCGTCATCAACGTGCATCACTTCGCCGACCAGATGGAGGCCCACCTCGCGACGCGACGCGACCTGGAGGTGCTGATCTCCGACGAGCGCGCCGCCCTGCTGGATTCCGGCGGCGGCCTGCAGCACGCCCGGCCGCTGTTGGGCGAGGCGCCGTTCTTCATCGCCAACATCGATTCCCTGTGGCTGGACGAGGGCGCGCCGCCGCTGGAGAGCCTGAAGCGCGTCTGGGATCCGGCGGCCATGGACCTGCTGCTGCTGCTGGTGCGGCGCGGCCACGGCATCGGCTTCGAGGGGCCGCTGGGCTTCTTCATGGACGAGGCCGGCCGGCTGACCCATTCCACCAGCCTCAACCACGTGACGCCCTACGCCAACGTCGGCTTCGGGATCATGAAGCCGCAGATCCTCGACGGTGAACCCGCCACCGGGGCGTTCCGGATCCAGCCGGTCTGGCGCCGGCTGCAGGCCGAGGGCCGGCTGCACGGCGTCTCGATGGACGCCTTCTGGATGCACGTCGGCGACCCCGCCGCCCGCGACGAGGCCGAGGCGAGGCTCAAGGAGCTGACGTGAGCTTCCCCCGGTTCCTCGACCGGCCCGCCCCTCGCTGGTTCAACATTCCGGCGCATCGGCCTTTCGTCGAGGATCTGGCCCGCGGCCTGCACAAGGCGCTGGCGGCGCTGGGCCCCGAGGCCCTGTCGCAGGCGACCATCCTCACCCCCACCCGCAGGGGCGCCCGCGCCCTCGCCGACGCCTTCCTGAGCGTGGCCGGCGGCCGCGCCGTGCTGCCGCCGCAGATGCGCCCGCTGGGCGACCTCGACGAGGGTGAGCCGCCCTTCGAGCCCGGCGACCTGGCCCTCGACCTGCCGGCGGCGATCGAGCCCCTGGTCCGCAGGTTCGAACTCACCCGGCTGGTGGCCAGCCAAGCCCACCTGCTGCCGGGCGGCGAGCCCACCGCGGCCACCGCCCTGGAGCTCGCCGACGCGCTCGGCGGCTTCTTCGATAGCGCCCAGATCGAGGAGGTCGACCTCGCCGGCAAGCTGGACGCCCTGGTGGCCAGCGACCTCGCCGAGCACTGGCAGGTCAGCCGCGACTTCCTGGAGGCCGCCATCGTCGCCTGGCCGGCGCGGCTGGCCGAGCTCGGCCTCGCCGACGTCAGCGAACGGCGGGTGAAGCTGCTCCGCCGCCTCGCCGAGACCTGGACCGCAACCCCGCCGCAGGGGGTGCTGGTGGCCGCCGGCTCCACGGGCACCGCGCCGGCCACGCGCGACCTGCTGATCGCCATCGCTCACGCCCCGCAGGGCTGCGTGGTGCTGCCCGGCCTCGACGAGGGCCTCGCCGACAAGGCCTGGGCCAAGGTCGACGTGCAGCATCCGCAGGGCGCGCTCAAGCGCCTCCTCGACCAGGCCGGCGTCGCCAAGGCGGAGGTGGCCAACTGGCCCGCCTCGCCCTTCGAGAGCCGCGGCCGCTGGCGCCGCCGGATCGTCAACGAGGCCCTGCGCCCGGCGGAAGAAACCGCCGACTGGCTCTCGGTGATCGGCGCCCTGCGCGCGGAGGGCAAGGCTGAGGGCGTCGATCCGATCGCCGAAGGCCTCGAAGGCCTGTCCCTGGTCAGCGCGCGTACCGAGGAGGAGGCCGCCACCGCCGCGGCCCTCTTGCTGCGCGAAGCCCTGGAGACCCCGGAGCGCACGGCCGCCCTGGTGACGCCCGACCAGGCGCTGGCCCGCCGCGTCGCCGCCAAGCTGGCGCGCTGGGGCGTCGTGGCCGACTCCTCGGCCGGCGAGGCCCTGGCCGGCTGCCGCGCCGGGGTGCTGGCGAGCCTGCTGGCCCGCGCCGCCCGCGATCCGCTCGACCCGGTGATCCTGCTGGGCCTGGTAAAGCACCCCTACGCCCGGCTGGGGACCGACACCGCCGCCGCCCGCCTCGAACGCCAGGGCTTGCGCGGACCACGGGCGCGCACCTGGGCCGAGCTGACCCGCCGCCTCAAGGACGCCGACGCCCGCGCCTTGGCCGCGCGGCTGCAAGCCATCGTGGATGGTCTCGCCTGGCCCGACGACCACGACGCCCCGGCCGCCGCCGCCCGCCGCCTCGCCACCGCCATGGAGGCCGTCGCCGCCGATGACGCCGGCCAGACCGGCGACCTCTGGGCCGGCCACGGGGGCGAGGCCATGGCCCGGCTGCTGGCCGCCCTGATCGCCGATACGGGCCTGCCCGCCGCCACCCCGCGCGGCTTCGCCGACCTGCTCTCCCGCCTGATGGAGGGCGAGACCGTGCGGGCCGGGGGCGCCACCCATCCGCGCCTGCGCATCCTGGGGGCCATCGAGGCCCGGCTGGTGCGCGCCGACCGGCTGGTGGTGGCCGGGCTGGAGGAGGGCGTCTGGCCGCGCGCCGCCCCCCTCGACCCCTTCCTGTCGCGGCCCATGCGCCGGGCGCTCGGCCTGCCCTCGCCCGAGCGCCGTATCGGCCTCTCCGCCCACGACTTCGCCCAGGCCGCCTGCGCAGACGAGGTGATCCTGCTGCACACCGAGCGCCGCGAGGGCGCGCCCTCGGTGAAATCCCGCTGGCTTTGGCGCCTGGAGACGCTGGCCGCCGGCGCCCAGGTGGCGATCGCCGACCGCGAGGAGCTGCTCGCCTGGGCCCGCGGCCTCGACGCCCCGGGCGCCTATCAGCCCGCCGGCCGCCCGGCCCCGGTCCCGCCGGTCGCCCACCGGCCGCGCGACCTGGCCGTCACCCGCATCGAGACCCTGACCCGCGATCCCTACGCCGTCTGGGCCCGCGACATCCTCCGGCTCTATCCCCTCGACCGGCCCGACGAGACCGCCGACGCCCGGGCCCGCGGCACCGCCATCCACCGGGCCTTCGAGCGCCTGGCCGAGGCCTATCCCGCCGAGATCTCGGACGACGCGGCGGCGACCTTCGAACGGCTCTACGTCGAGGCCCTGGAAGAGGCCGGCCTGCCGCACGAGGCCCTGGCCCGCGAGCAGGCC
The DNA here is from genome assembly GCA_004799545.1 of Phenylobacterium sp. Lineage (GTDB taxonomy): Bacteria > Pseudomonadota > Alphaproteobacteria > Caulobacterales > Caulobacteraceae > Phenylobacterium. The sequence goes on along the minus strand of SSMU01000030.1, from coordinate 350,259 downwards.
CTGGCCCGCGAGGCCGCCCAATGGGTCGCGGCCCTGGAGCGCGAGCGCCGCGCCGATGGCCGCCAGGTCCACGTCGAGCTGAAGGGCGAGCACGTCTTCCAGGCCCCCGCCGGCGCCTTCAAGGTCACCGCGCGCGCCGACCGCATCGAGGCCACCTCCGACGGCTTCGGCCACATCCTCGACTACAAGACCGGCAAGGCGCCCTCGAAGAAGGAGGTCTCCACCGGCTTCTCGCCGCAGCTGACCCTCACCGCCGCCATCCTCGCCGCCGGCGGTTTCCCGGAGCTGGGACGGCTCGCGCCGGGCGACCTGACCTATCTGGAGATCACCGGCCGCAAGCCCGCCGGCAAGGTCGAGACCCGCGCCGCGGCCGGGGAGGAGAGCGCCGAGGCCGCCGCCCGCGCGCTGGAAGGCCTCGAGGAGCTGGTGACGTCCTACGACGATCCCCGCCAGCCCTACCGCTCCCGCATCGCCCCGCAGTTCGTGAAGGCCCGGGTCTCCGACTACGACCACCTGGCCCGGGTCTTCGAATGGTCCACCAGCGGCGAGGAGGGCGAGGAATGACCAGCCTCATCGACCTGCCGCCTCCTCCGGCCGCCGTCCTCGATCCGCAAGCCCGCGCCGCCGATCCCGCCGTCTCCGCCTTCGTCACCGCCAACGCCGGCTCCGGCAAGACCAAGACCCTGATCGACCGGGTGGCCCGCCTGCTGCTGGCCGGCGCCGAGCCGGAGACCATCCTCTGTGTCACCTACACCAAGGCCGCCGCCGCGGAGATGCAGCGCCGGCTCTACGAGCTGCTGGGCTCCTGGTCGGTGCGCGAGGACGCCGGCCTGCGCGAGGCCCTGGCCCGGCTGGAGGGCGGCGACCCGGCCGCCCATGGCCACCAGGACCTCTCCGAGGCCCGCGCCCTGTTCGCCCGCGCCCTGGAAACACCGGGCGGCCTGAAGATCCAGACCATCCACGCCTTCTGCGAGAAGCTGCTGCGGCGCTTCCCGCTGGAAGCCGGGATCTCGCCGGGCTTCCGGGTGATGGACGACTCCGCCAGCGCCGCCGTCGCCGAAGCCGCCAAGCGCGACGTGGCCCGCCACGCCATGGCCGGCGAGGGCGCGGTCGCCGAGGCCTACGCCCGTTTCTCCGTGGCCCTCGACTTCATGAGCGTCCAGGCGATGTTCGCCGACTTCGAGGCCCGCCGGGGGCCGCTCGCCGCCTTCCTGGCGCGCGAGGGCGGCCTGCCGGGCGTGGTCGACTGGGCCTGGACCGCCGTCGGCCTGCCCTGGGGCTCCGACTCCGACGCCCTGGCGGCCGAGGCCATGGCCGCCCTGGACCGCGACCTCTGGCGCACCGCCGCGGACGTGCTCACCGGCGGCTCCGCCACTGACCAGAAATGCGGCCGCCAGCTCGCCGCCGTCGCCGCCGATCCCGACGCCAGCTTCGCCGAGGCGCTCGCCGCCCTCTTCACCCAGGCCGGCGAGGGGACGGCCGCAGCCTGGGTCGCCAAGACCAGCGGCCTGAAGGCCCGCGAGGACCTGCGCGTGGCGCTGCTCGCCGAGCAGGCGCGCCTGGAGATCGCCCGGACCCGCCTCCGCGCCGCCCAGGTGGCCTGGGACACCGCCTATGCCCTCACCCTCGCCGACGCCTACCTCACCGCCTATGGCCTCGAGAAGCGGCTGGCCGGGGCGCTCGACTTCACCGACCTGATCGAGAAGACCTGCCACCTGCTGCGCAATGCGCCGGCCGCGGCCTGGGTGCTCTACAAGCTCGATGGCGGCATCGACCACATCCTGGTGGACGAGGCGCAGGACACCGCCCCCGACCAGTGGCGGATCGTGCGCGCCCTGACCGAGGAGTTCTTCTCCGGCGCCGGCGCGGATGGCGGCCTGGCCCGGGTCCGCAACCTGTTCGTGGTCGGCGACGAGAAGCAGTCGATCTACTCGTTCCAGGGCGCCCAGCCGGAGCAGCTGATCCGCGAGTTCGAGTTCCATCGCGCGCGGGCCACCGGCGCCGGCTACCAGATGGAGCGGGTCGACCTGCTCACCTCCTGGCGTTCGACGCCGCAGGTGCTGAGCTTCGTCGACGCGGTGTTCGCCCCGCCCGCCCTGGCCCACGCCATCCAGCCGGGGGTGGAGGACGAGACTGTCCGCCACGAGCCGACCCGCAAGGACCACGCCGGCTGCGTCGACGTCTGGCCGCTCGAGCGCGAGGTGAAGGGCGAGGACCGCCTGGCCTGGGACGCCCCCCTCGACGCCGAGCCGGAGGCCAGCGCCAACCGCCGGCTGGCCAAGAAGATCGCCGCCGAGATCGCCGCCCTGATCGCCCGCGGCGACGCGGTGTTCGACAAGGAGGCGCGAGCGTGGCGCCCGGCGCGGGCCGGCGACGTGCTGATCCTGGTGCGCCGTCGCCGAGCCCTGTTCGAGGAGATCCTGCGGGCCCTGAAGCACGCCGGCATACCGGTGGCCGGCGCCGACCGGCTGGCGCTCTCCGAGCACATCGTCTTCGACGACCTCCTGGGCCTGGCCCGCTTCGCCCTCTACCCCGAAGACGAGCTGACCCTCGCCGCCCTGCTGCGCAGCCCGCTCTGCGACGTCGGCGACGACAGCCTCTACGACCTGGCCCAGGGCCGCGCCCACGAGCCCCTCTGGACCCGGCTGCAGCGGCGAGCGGACGAGCGCCCGGAATGGGCGTCGGCGAACGCCTTCCTGGCCAGCGTGCGGGACGAGGCGCGGACCCGCCGGCCGTTCGAGTTCTACGCCCGCGTGCTTGGCCTCGCCGACAGCCAGGGCCGGTCCATGCGGCGGCGGCTGCTGCTCAGGCTGGGCGCCGAGGCGCAGGATGCCCTGGACGAGTTCCTGGCCCAGGTGCTGGCCGCCGAGGCGCGCGGCGTCCACGACCTGGAGCGGCTGGCCTTCGACTTCACCAGCCTGTCGATCACCGTGAAGCGCGAGATGGAGGCGGCCGGCGACCAGGTGCGGGTGATGACCGCCCACGGCGCCAAGGGGCTGGAGGCGCCGATCGTCTTCCTGCCGGAGACCACGCTGACCCGCAGCCAGCGCGGCTCGCCGCTGATGGAGACCGAAGAGTCCAAAGACGTTGGGGCGGGCTTCCTCTGGTGCAGCGCCAAGGACCGCGACTGCGACCCCTCCGCCACCGCCCGCGAACGCCGCGCCGAGCGCGAGGAGCACGAGGCCTACCGCCTGCTCTATGTCGCCCTGACCCGGGCCCGCGACCGGCTGGTGCTCTGCGGCCGGGTCGCCGCCGACGCCAAGGAGGAGACGATCAAGGGCTGGTGGGGCGCGGTGGCCGCGGCCCTCGACCACGCCGACGTGGCGCCTGGCGTCCGCCAGGTGACCAGCGGCGACATGCAGGTCCGCCGCTTCGGCCCAGACCCCGTGGCCCTGGGCGCCGCGGCCCGATCCGACGCCGCCGTGGAGGCCCTGCCCGCCTGGACCGCCGCCATCGCCCCGCCGGAAGCCTTCGGCCGCTATGCCTCGCCGTCGGACCTCGGCGAGGGCGCGGTGGTCGCCGCCGCCTCGCCGCTCGCCACGGCCGCGGGCGGCCTTGGCCGCTTCCGGCGCGGCGACCTGATCCATAAGCTCCTGCAGCTGCTGCCCGACCTGCCGGCCGGGGGCCGCGCGGCCGGCGCGGCGGCCCTGCTGGCTCGCGAGCGCGACCTCACCTCCGAGCAGCGCGCCGAGATGACCGCCGCCGCCCTCTCGGTGCTGGAAGACCCCCGCTTCGCCGAGGTGTTCGGGCCGGGCTCCCGCGCCGAGGTGGCGATCGCCGGCGCCGCCGCCGCCCTGCCCGCCGGCCTGAAGATCTCCGGCCGTATCGACCGCCTGGTGGTGCTGCCTGACCGGGTGCTGGTCGCCGACTTCAAGACCAACCGGCCCTCGCCCGCCGCCATCGCGGACGCCGATCCGGCCTACCTGCGCCAGATGGCCATCTATTGGGCGGTGCTGACCGAGGTCTTCCCCGGGCGGCGGATCGAGGCGGCGCTGGTCTGGACCGACGGGCCCAAGCTGATGCCGATCCCAGAAAACTTGATAAGCCAGAGCCTTGCCGGACTCACACCCGCCGGTTGATACCTAGGCGGGGGCCGCCTACATCGGCACATCAGAAGACGCCGACCGGACCACCGGCCAGGCGGTTGAGGAGCTTTCCATGAGCAGCGTGAAGGTCACCGACGAATCCTTCGAGACCGATGTGCTCAAGTCCGGTCAGCCGGTGCTGGTCGACTTCTGGGCGGAGTGGTGCGGACCCTGCAAGCAGATCGCCCCGGCCCTCGAGCAGATCGCCGACGAGTTCGCCGGCAAGATCACGGTGGCCAAGCTCAACATCGAGGAAAGCCCCACCACCCCCTCGCGCTACGGCGTGCGCGGCATCCCGACCATGATGCTGTTCAAGGACGGCCAGATGGCCTCCATGAAGGTGGGCGCCATGCCCAAGCAGAAGATCGTCGAATGGCTGACCGAAGCCGGCGTGGGCGCCGCGGCGGCGTAGGCGCTTTCCCTCCCCTTCATGGGGAGGGTGGCTCGCGCCGGAGGCGCGAGGCGGGTGGGGAAGTCACGACTAGGCTCCGAGACCGGCGCCTAGCCCACACTTCCCTACCCTGACCGCTGCGCGGTCTGTCCCTCCCCATAAAGGGGAGGGAAAACCTAGGTCGGCCAGGTCTCCGGGCTCATGGCCAGGACCTCGCCGGCGAAGTGCAGGCCGCCGCAGACCAGCAGGTGCGGGGCCGGCCCCTCCTCTTCGAGCGCGCGGCGCACGCCCGCCGCCACGTCGGCCACCAGCTCCACTTCCAGGCCGGCGGCGATGGCGGCGGTGGCGATGTCATCGGCGGGCGCGGCGTTGGGGCTGTCGAAGGTGGTGGCGTAGACCTTCGGGTGCATCTCGGCGAACGGGCGGAAGAAGCCCTCGGCGTCCTTGCGGGCGAACATCCCGGCCACCAGCACCAGCGGCCGCGGATCGCGGTCGACCAGCCGCGAGGCGGCCTCGGCCAACGCCCGTCCGGCGTGCGGATTGTGGCCGCCGTCGAGCCAGAGGTCGGCGCCGCGCGCCTTGGCCAGGTCGGCCAGCGGGCCCTTGGTCAGCCGCTGGAAGCGGGCCGGCCAGGAGGCGGTCGACACGCCACGGGCGATCGGCTCCTCCCCCAGGTCGTGGTCGAAGGTGAGCGCCGCGGCCACCGCCAGGCCGGCGTTCTCGAACTGGTGGCCGCCGAACAGGCTGGGGGCCGGCAGGTCCAGCAGCCGGTCGGGCATCTGCACCATCAGCCGGCCGCGCTCCTCCCAGGCGTCGAAGTCGCGGCCCATGAGGAACAGCGGGGCCATGCGGTCGTCGGCCTCCCGCTCGATGACCTCCAGGGCCTCGTCCATCTGCCGGGCGACCACCGCCGGCCGTCTGGCCTTGATGATCCCGGCCTTCTCCCAGGCGATCTTCCAGAGCTCGGGGCCCAGCATCTCCAGGTGGTCGTAGTCGATGGGGGTGATCACGCTGACCGCGGGGGCCGTGAAGACGTTGGTGGCGTCGAACCGGCCGCCCAGCCCCACCTCGACGATGCACAGGTCGGCCGGGGTCTCGGCGAAGGCCAGCAGGGCGATCACCGTGGTGATCTCGAAGAAGCTGATCGGCCGGCCGCCGTTGGCCGCCTCGACGCGGACGATCAGGTCTTCCAGCGCCTGGTCGGTGATCAGCTCGCCGGCGATCCGGATCCGTTCGGCGAAGCGCACCAGGTGCGGCGAGGTGATGGCGTGGACCCTCAGGCCCGCCGCCTCGCCGATCGCCCGCAGATAGGCCACGGTCGAGCCCTTGCCGTTGGTGCCGGCTACGTGGATCACCGGCGGCAGGCGCGCCTCGGGATGGTCGAGCGCCGCCAGCAGCCGCTCCACGCGCCCGGTGGTCAGGTCGATCAGCGACGGGTGGTTGGCGCGCAGCCGCTGGATCACCGCGTCCGACGCGCGGATCGGATCATACATTGGCTGGACTGTGAGCTCAGGCGGCGGAAAGGCGGGTGCGCCCCATCATCAAGGTCTTGAGGATCGAGCCTAGCACGGCCGGAAGCTCCGCGCGCGTCACGACGCGGTCGATCATCCCCCGCTCGACCAGGAATTCCGCCCGCTGGAAGCCGGCCGGCAGGGTCTCACGGATGGTCTGCTCGATCACCCGGCGGCCGGCGAAGGCCACCAGGGCGTTGGGCTCGGCCAGGTGGATGTCGCCCAGCATGGCGTAGGAGGCCATCACCCCGCCGCTGGTCGGGTCGGTCAGCACGACGATGTAGGGCAGGCCCGCGGCCTTCACCTCGTTGAGCGCCAGGGTCGTGCGGGCCATCTGCATCAGGGAGAGCGTGCCCTCCTGCATGCGCGCCCCGCCCGAGGCGGTGAAGATCACGAACGGCACACCTCTGGCCACGGCCTCCTTGGCCGCCTTGACGAAGGCCTCGCCCACCGCGACCCCCAGCGAGCCGCCCATGAAGGCGAAGTCCTGCACCGCCACCACCGCGGCCTGGCCGTGGATCGTCCCGTAGCCGATGGCCAGGGCGTCCTGCTCGCCGGTCGCCTTGCGCGAGGCCTTCAGCCGGTCCGGATAGGGCTTCACGTCGGGGAATTTCAGCGGGTCGTCGAGCGTGACCGGCGAGGCGATCCTCTCGAACTTGCCCTCGTCGAAGGTGATCCGCAGCCGCTGGGCCGCGCCGATCCGCATGTGATGGCCGGACGGCGTCACCCACAGGGCCACCTCCAGGTCGGGCCGATAGAGCATCTCGCCCGTCTCCGGGCACTTCACCCAGAGGTTCTCCGGCGTCTCGCGCTTGGCGAAGGCGCCCCGGATCCCCGGCGCGATGCGCGACAGCCAGCCGGAGCGCTCGCGAGGCGCGGCGGGCTGGCGGGCGGCCTTGTCGGGTTTGTCGTTCTTTTCAGCCATCGCCATGGGTCTTAGACCGTCGTTTGGCCGATCCGGGCAGCGCGGACAGCCTTAGCCAATGATTCGGCTTTGAGAAGAACCCGCGCGCTCACGTCTTCGTTCATCTCGAGCGCTGCGGCGACCTCGTCCACCAGGGCCGAGCCGACCACCACGGCGTCGGCGACGCGGGCGATCGCGGCCGCCCGCTCCGGCGTCTTGATGCCGAACCCCACCGCCACCGGCAGGCCCGAGGCGCGGCGGACCCGCTCGACGGCCGGCGCCACCGCCGCCGCGTCGGCTTCCTTGACCCCGGTCACCCCGGCCACCGAGATGTAATAGACGAAGCCGGAGGTGCCCTTGACCACCACCTTCAGCCGCTCGTCGTCGCTGGTCGGGGAGGCCAGGCGGATCAGCGCCACGTCGGCGGCGTCGAGCGCCTTGGCCAGCGGGGCCGCCTCCTCCGGCGGGCAATCCACCACGATCACCCCGTCGACCCCGACCTGCGCCGCATCGTGGGCGAAGGTCTCGATCCCGCGGTGCAGGATCAGGTTCATGTAGCCCATCAGGATCAGCGGCGTGGCCGCATCGCCCGCGCGGAACGCCCGCGCCAGCTCCAGCACGCCGGACAGCGTCATGCCGGCGGCCAGCGCCCGCTGCGCCGCCCGCTGGATCGGCGGCCCCTCGGCCATCGGATCGGAGAACGGGAAGCCCAGCTCGATCAGGTCGGCGCCCGCGCCCGGCAAGCCCTTGAGGATCGCAAGCGCCGTCGCCGCGTCCGGGTCGCCGGCCATCACATAGGCCACGAAGCCCGCGCGGCCCTCGGCCTTCAGCGCGGCGAAGCGGGCGTCGATTCGGGCCTTGCTCAAATCTTCCGCCCCAGGGCCGCCGCCACCGTCGCCACGTCCTTGTCGCCGCGGCCGGAGAGGTTGAGCACCACGACGCCGTCCTTGCCCACCTCGGCGACGATCTCCGGCAGGCGGGCGATGGCGTGGGAGCTTTCCAGGGCCGGGATGATCCCCTCCAGCTCGGCGCAGAGCTGGAAGGCGGCCAGCGCCTCCTGATCGGTCGCCGTCAGGTATTTCGCGCGGCCGACGTCGTGCAGCCAGGAGTGCTCCGGCCCGATCCCGGGATAGTCCAGGCCCGCCGAGATCGAGTGGGCCTCGGTGATCTGGCCCTCGCCGTCCTGCAGCAGGTAGGTCTTGTTGCCGTGCAGCACGCCCGGCCGGCCGCCGTTGATCGCCGCCGCGTGCCGACCCTGCATCCCCTCGCCCGCCGCCTCGACGCCGATGAGCTTCACGCCCTCGTCGTTGAGGAACGGGTGGAACAGGCCGATGGCGTTGGAGCCGCCGCCGACGCAGGCCACCACGGCGTCAGGCAGCCGGCCCTCCATCTCCAGCACCTGGGCGCGCGCCTCCTGGCCGATCACCGCCTGGAAGTCGCGGACCATCTCCGGATAGGGGTGGGGACCCGCCGCCGAGCCGATCAGATAGTAGGTGTCCTCGACATTGGTCACCCAATCCCGCAGGGCTTCGTTCATGGCGTCCTTGAGGGTCGCCGAGCCGGAGGTCACCGGCCGGACTTCCGCGCCCAGCAGGTTCATCCGGAAGACGTTGGGCTCCTGCCGCGCCACGTCGACCTCGCCCATATAGACCACGCAGGGCAGGCCGAAGCGGGCGCAGACCGTGGCGGTCGCCACCCCGTGCTGGCCGGCCCCGGTCTCGGCGATGATCCGGGTCTTGCCCATCCGCATGGCCAAGAGGATCTGGCCCATGCAGTTGTTGATCTTGTGCGCGCCGGTGTGGTTCAGCTCCTCGCGCTTGAAATAGACCTTCGCCCCGCCGTAGTGGGCGGTCAGCCGCTCGGCCAGATAGAGCGGGCTCGGGCGGCCGACATAGTGCTTCAGATAGCCCCCGAGCTCGGCCTGGAAGCCCGCGTCCGCCTTGGCCGCGCGATAGGCGGCGTCCAGCTCGTGGACCAGCGGCATCAGGGTCTCGGGCACGTAGCGGCCGCCGTAGTCGCCGAAGCGGCCCTCGGCGTCAGGATAGGCCGTGTAGTCGTTGGGGCGGGCCAGAGAGGTCACGATATCAAGGGGTTCACAAGATCGCTTATGACGTCATCAGGCCTTGCGGGCGGCGTCGAGGAACGCCGTGATCAAGGCGGGGTCCTTTAGGCCGGGTCCGCGCTCCACGCCAGAGGAAACGTCCACGATCGGCGCGCCGGACTGCTGCACCGCCTCGGCGACGTTCCAGGGGTCGAGGCCCCCCGCCAGCAGCCACGGCCTCTGGAACCGGCGGCCCGCCAGCAGGCTCCAGTCGAAGACGCCGCCCAGGCCGCCCGGCCGGTCCGCGTTCTTCGGCGGACGGGCGTCGAACATCAGGTGCTCGACGACGGTCTCGTAGTTGGCCGCGGCGTCCACGTCGGCGGCTTCGCCCACCGACAGCACCTTGATCGCGCCCACGCCCATGCGGGCCGCCACTTCGCGCACCCGGGCCGGCGTCTCGCGCCCATGCAGCTGGATGTAGTCGGGCCGCAGCCCCTGGGCGATGCGGTCAACCTCGGCGTCGCTGGGATCGACCGCCAGGGCCACGATCTTCGCCCGGCCCCGCACCGGCTCGGCCAGCCGCGCCGCCGCCTCGATGGCCAGGTAGCGCGGGCTCTTCTCGAAGAACACGAAGCCCAGGAACGCCGCCCCGCCGCCCAGCGCCGCGCGCGCGGCTTCCGGCGTGGTGATCCCACAGATCTTGGTGCTGACGCCCATGGTCGGGATTAGGGGCGCCGCAAGCGCCTGCGCAAGCCCTAGTGCCGCGTGATGGTCGGCGGCTGCTGGGCCTTCAGGAGGTCGCGGATCTCCATCAGCAGCGCCTCCTGCGGGCCGGGCGCGACGGCCTTGTCGCTGTCCGGCTTGGCCGCATCGCGGCGGCGGATCGAGTTGACCAGCTTGACCATCAGGAACACCACCCAGGCGATGATCACGAACTTGATCATGGTGTTGAGGAAGGCGCCGTACTGGATCGCCACCTCCTCATTGACCTTGGTCGCCGGGTTGTCCGGCTTCAGGACCCACTTGAGCTGGGCGAAGTCGATGCCCGAGGTGCCGAGCCCAACCACCGGCATCACCACCTGGTCGACCAGCGATTTCACGATGTCGCCGAACGCCGCGCCGAGGATCACGCCGACCGCCAGGTCGATGACGTTGCCGCGGGCGATGAACTCGCGGAACTCGCCGAGGATCGGAACGCGTCGCTCCGCCGCCTCGCTGAGCTGCTTCGGCAGGCTCACGGCCAGACCCTAGTCCTCGTCCACGTTGAGCCGCTCGCGAAGCTCCTTGCCGCTCTTGAAGAACGGCACGTGCTTGGCGCGCACCGAGACCGGCTCGCCGGTGCGCGGATTGCGCCCCGCCCGGGCGTCGCGGGAGCGCACGGACAGCGCGCCGAAGCCGCGCAGCTCGACGCGGCCGCCGTTCTCCAGGGCCAGGATCATCCGTTCCAGCACGACGCCCACCAGGCGCTCGATATCGCGCTGGGTGAGGTGCGGATTTTCGTCGGCCAGCTTGGCGATCAATTCAGACTTGATCATCGGGGACCCCTCGAACGGCGCGACCATGGAAGAACCCGCCTTTGTATTCAAGGCGCAATTCGGAGCTTAACCACGTCACGGCCACGCTTGTCGGGAACTGTGGCATGACAACCCTGGCGCGCAGGTTCGAATTGCTCGCGTGACAGGCGGCCGGCACGCGAAAACGGCGGACCGGTCACCCGATCCGCCGCTCGCAATCAAGCCTTTCGGCTGAACTGACAGTCGTCCTAGTCCTTCTGGGCCTTTTCGCGCAGGGCCGCGCCCAGGATGTCGCCCAGCGAGGCGCCGGAGTCGGAGGAGCCGAACTGCTGGATGGCTTCCTTCTCCTCGGCCATCTCCAGGGCCTTCACCGACAGCGAGACGCGGCGCGCGGCCTTGTCCACGTTGGTGATCTGGGCGTCCATGCGGTCGCCGACGGCGAACCGCTCCGGCCGTTGGTCGGCGCGGTCACGCGACAGGTCCGACTTGCGGATGAAGGCCGTCATCGGCGCTTCGTCCTCGCCGAACTTCACTTCGATGCCGCCCGAGGTGATCTCGGTCACCGTCACCGTCACGGTCTGGCCCTTGCGGAAGCTGTCGCCGGTCATTGGGTCGCCGGCCAGCTGCTTGATGCCGAGCGAGATGCGTTCCTTCTCGACGTCGACGTCCAGCACCCGGGCCTTGACCATCTCGCCCTTGGTGTAGCGGGCGATGGCTTCCTCGCCGGGGGCGGTCCAGTCCAGGTCGGACAGGTGCACCATCCCGTCGATGTCGCTGTCCAGGCCGATGAACAGGCCGAACTCGGTGGCGTTCTTGACCTCGCCTTCCACGGTCGAGCCGACCGGGTGAGCCTCCACGAAGGCCTCCCACGGATTGGCCATGGCCTGCTTGAGGCCCAGCGAGATGCGGCGCTTGGAGGCGTCGACGTCCAGCACGACCACTTCCACTTCCTGCGAGGTGGAGACGATCTTGCCGGGATGGACGTTCTTCTTGGTCCAGCTCATTTCCGACACGTGGACCAGGCCTTCCACACCGGCTTCCAGCTCCACGAAGGCGCCGTAGTCGGTGATGTTGGTGATGCGGCCCGTGAACTTGGCGCCCACCGGGTACTTGGCCTCGACGCCGTCCCACGGGTCGGACTGCAGCTGCTTCATGCCGAGCGAGATGCGCTGGGTCTCGGGGTTGATCTTGACGATCTGCACCTTGACCGTGTCGCCGACCGCCAGCACCTGGCTGGGGTGGGAGACGCGCTTCCAGCTCATGTCGGTGACGTGCAGCAGGCCGTCGATGCCGCCCAGGTCCACGAACGCGCCGTAGTCGGTGATGTTCTTGACCACGCCTTCGCGGACTTCGCCTTCCTGCAGCTGGCTGACCAGCTCGGTGCGCTGTTCGGCGCGGGCTTCTTCCAGGATGGCGCGGCGCGAGACCACGATATTGCCCCGCGGGCGGTCCATCTTGAGGATCGCGAACGGCTGCTCGCGGCCCATCAGCGGGCCGACGTCGCGCACCGGGCGGATGTCGACCTGGCTGCCCGGCAGGAAGGCCGAGGCGCCGCCGAGGTCGACGGTGAAGCCGCCCTTCACGCGGCCGACGATCACGCCCTGCACGGGCTCGTTGCGCTCGTAGATGGCTTCCAGGCGCGTCCAGGCTTCCTCGCGGCGGGCCTTCTCGCGGCTGATCACCGCCTCGCCCAGGGCGTTCTCGACGCGCTCCAGGAACACCTCGACGGTGTCGCCCGGCTTCAGCGGGACCTTGCTTTCATCGCCCTGGCCGAATTCCTTCAGCGGCACGCGGCCTTCGGTCTTCAGACCGACGTCGATGATGGCGAAGTCCTTCTCGATGGCCACGACCTTGCCGTGGACCACTTGGCCTTCCATCAGATCACGTCCGCCGAGGGACTCTTCGAGCAGGGCGGAAAAATCGTCCCGCGAGGGGTTGAGGCTCATATCGTCAGCCATAGGTCTCTTTCGTCTTCAAATGACGCGGGGTCCGCGCGCCGGAGGCGTCGGACGGTATCCCCACATCGGTTAGGGGTTGGACCGAATGGCGCGGGAATACCCGCACCGGTTCATTCTGCCCGCAGCTTGCGAGGGTGAGGCGCGGTGGGATTGCTCGGCTGAAGAAATCCCTTAGGAATTTTCCCAGCGGGCGCGCGCCGCCTCGACGATGCGGCGGGCCGCATCGGCGGCCTGCTCTATAGTCATTTCAGAGGTGTCCAGCAAGACTGCGTCCGGCGCGCGCCGCATGGGGGCCGCGTCGCGGTCGCCGTCGCGCTGGTCGCGGAGGCGGATGTCGGCGAGCACCTCCTCGAGGCTGACGGCGTCGCCCTGGGCCTGCAGCTGCTTCCATCGCCGGTCGGCCCGCACCTCGGGCGTCGCGGTGACATAGAGCTTCGCCGGGGCGGTCGGACAGATCACCGTGCCGATGTCGCGCCCGTCGAGGATCGCGCCGCCTTCCTGGGCGGCGAAGGTGCGCTGGTATTCCAGGAGGGCGGCGCGGACCTCGGGGTGGACGGCGGCCTGGCTCGCCATCTCGCCGGCCTCGCGGGTGCGCAGCCGCGGATCGTCGAGCTGGTCGGCGGTCATGGTGACCGCGGCGGCGGCGCAGGCCTCCGCATTGTCCAGTTCCCCCGCCCGCTCCGCCAGAACGCCCACGGCGCGGTAGAGCAGGCCGGTGTCCAACACCGGCAGGCGGAACGCCTCGCCCAGGCCCTTGGCGATGGTCCCCTTGCCCGAGGCCGCCGGCCCGTCGACGGCGATGACGAAGGGGCCGCTCATACCGCCTGCCGAACCTCGTCGCCGATCGCCCCGCCGAGCCCGCGCATCAGCTCCACGAAACCCGGGAAGCTGGTGGCGATCATGCCGGGCTGGTCGACCGCCACGGGGCGCTCGCTGGCCAGGCCAAGGATCAGGTGGGACATGGCGATGCGGTGGTCGCCGTGGGTGGTCACCCGCGCGCCGCCGGCGACGCCGTGGTTGGCGCGCGCCGCGCCCACCACCGTCAGCCCCTCCGGCTCCTCCTCGACGCCCACGCCGCAGGCGGCGAGGCCCGCGGCCATCAGGGCGATGCGGTCGCTTTCCTTGACCCTGAGCTCGGCCAGGCCACGCATCACCGTCGGCCCCTCGGCGAAGGCCGCGGCGACGCCGAGGATCGGATATTCGTCGATCATCGAGGGCGCGCGCTCCGGCGGCACGGTGACGCCGCGCAGGGCGGAGTGCCGCGCGGTGACGTCGCCCACCTGCTCGCCGCCCGCCTCGCGCAGGTTCGAGAACGTCAGGTCGGCGCCCATTTCGCGCAGGGTCTCCAGCAGGCCGGTGCGCAACGGGTTGAGCAGCACGCCTTCCACGGTCACCTCCGAGCCCGGGGTGATCAGCGCCGCCACCAGCGGGAAGGCCGCCGAGGACGGGTCGCCGGGGACCTGCACCGCGGTCCCGGTCAGCGCCTGGCCGCCCGGCAGCCCGATGCGCCGCCCATGGCCTTGTTCGGTGACCTCCACCCGCGCCCCGAAGGCCCGCAGCATGCGCTCGGTGTGGTCGCGGGTGGCTTCCGGCTCGATGACCTCCGCGCCGCCCTCGGCGTGCAGGCCGGCCAGCAGCACCGCCGACTTCACCTGGGCCGACGGCTCCGGCAGCTCATAGGCGATATGTCTCAAACCCCCGCCCCGCAGGGTCAGCGGCAGCCGATCGCCGGCGCTGGCGGTCCAGGTCGCGCCCATCTCGCCCAGGGGCCTGAGCACCCGGCGCATCGGCCGGCCGCGCAGGGACTCATCGCCGGTGAAGGTGGCGGAGATCGCAAAACCGGCCGCGGCCCCCATGATCAGCCGGACGCCGGTGCCGGAGTTGCCGCAGTCGACCACGTCGGCGGGCTCGGAGAAGCCGCCCTCGCCCACCACCCGCCAGCGGCCGTCACCGAGCTGTTCGACGGTCGCGCCAAAGGCCCGCATGGCGTCGGCCGTGCGCAGCACGTCCTCCCCCTCGAGCAGGCCCTCGATGCGGGTTTCCCCCGTGGCCAGCGCGCCCAGGATCAGGGCGCGGTGGGAGATGGACTTGTCCCCCGGAGCCCGCACGCGGCCCCTCAGGGCGCCCGTGCGGCTGGCGGTCAGTTCAGCCGCCGTCATCGGTCGAAAACGAGCCTCCCGCCGGCTTCGGGTTTTACGAGGGGGATTGCTTTTGACAGCCGCCCCCGCCCATGGCAAGGGAGCCCGCTTTTCCGCGACACCCCCGACACTGTTCAGAGGCACACATTGGCCAATCCCGAGCTGGGCGCCAAACAGATCTGCCCCCACTGCCAGGCGAAATTCTACGATTTGGGCAAGCGCCCGGCGCATTGTCCCAAGTGCGCCAACGAGTTCGATCCTGACGAGGCGATCCGCAACCGGCGCGTCCGCGCCCGCGTCGTGACGCCCGAGCCCGAGGCTGAGGAAGAGCGCGAGGATCAGGTCCTCGAGCCCGCCGAGGCGGAAGACGAAGAGGAAGAAGACGTCGTCACGCCGGAGCTGGACGAGGTGGCCGACGAGCCGCCGCTGGCCGCCGACGACGACGAAGAGGAGGACGGCGCCGAACCCGGCGTCAGCCCGGTCACCGAGGACCTCGCCGAATTCACCGACGAAGAGGAAGATGTTGAGGACGACGCCGACGTGCCCTTCCTGGAAGAGGAAGACGACGACTTCGACGATTCCGAGATCGAAGGCCTCCCCGGCGAGGGCGAGGAAGACTAGGACTTTCTGAGGGGCTGGCCGCGCCGCGACAAAAATCGCGCGCGGGCGCTCTTGATCGTGTCCACCGGTTTGAATAGGTTCCGCGCCTCTCGCGGGCCCGTCCTAACGGGAGACGACCTCGGGGCTATAGCTCAGTTGGTAGAGCGCTTGAATGGCATTCAAGAGGTCAGCGGTTCGACTCCGCTTAGCTCCACCATGAAGACCCGCCGGTGACCCCGGCGGGCCTTCGCCCATTGAAGAGGGAGGGCGACATGAAGCAGATCGCCATCGTCGCGTCCGCCGTAGGCCTGCTGGCGCTCGCCGCCTGCGACCAGCCGAAGGATCGCGAAGCCCAGGTCCAGCCGACGCCGGCCGCGGGGGCCACGCCCGCTGCGGCCGCCGCCCCGGCCCAGGCCGGCTCCGCATCGGTTCCCGCCACGCCGGTGCTCTCCCAGGGCCTGATCCTGCGGCCGGAGTTCCCGGGTTTCTATCTCGACCATATCGGGACCATCCTCGATCCGCTGAAGAAGCCGGGCGCGGTCTCCGGGGCTGCGCCGATCGAGATGTCGGGCTTCGGGTTCGACGGCCCGGCCAAGGTCCCCGCCAAGGGCGTCGACCTGGATATCGACGGCCGCCTCTATGGCACCACCTACGGCCAGGCGCGCCCCGACGTGGCGACCGCGAAGCAGAATTCGAGCCTCTCGGCCACCGGTTATAAGACGACGCTCGCGCCCGGCACGCTCGCGCCCGGCGCCCATACGGTGGTGGTCAGGGTCGTGTCGGCTGACGGCAAGTCCTACTTCCAGTCGCCAACGATCAAGTTCACGGTCCAGTAGATGTTCGGGAAGCGCGGGAAAACCGGGAAGCCGGAGCCCGTCGCGGCCGTCCCGGCCGCCACGATGACCGCCGCCGCCACCAATGTGATGTGGCGCAACATGTCGCCGGACGTGCTGCACGCCTTCGACGAGCCGGATTTCCCGCCGCAGCCCCATTCCCTGCCAATCCCCAACGAGGTGCTGCGCGAGGCCTCGAGCGTCTCCCAGATGCCGGCCTTCTTCGCCATCGGCGAAGCCTGGTCGCAGATGGTCGCCCACTACCTGCCGCGCGATCCCCGGGTGGTCGACATCGGCTGCGGCTGCGGCAAGCTCGCGCGCTGGTTCTACATCATCCCCGGCCTGACCTACGTCGGCATCGACCTCTACGCCCCCTCGATCCGCTGGTGCCAGAAGGCCTTCGCGCCCTACGCCGACCGCTTCCAGTTCGTCCACTTCGACGGCCATTCCGAGGTCTACAACCCGACCGGCGTGGTGAAGGCGTCGGACTACGTCATGCCTTTGAAGGACGCCGAGGTGGACATGACCGTCTGCGCCTCGCTGTTCACCCACCTCTTCGAGCCTGACGCGCGGCACTATCTCGCGGAGATCCGGCGCATCACCAAGCCGGGCGGCCAGGCGATCATCTCCATCCACGACCAGCCGAAGTCTGGCAAGTTCACGGGCGACGAGGCGCGGATCGACATCAAGGGCGACTACTTCCGGCGGATGTGCGCCGACGCCGGCATGCCGGTGGTCGAGCAGATCGGCGTGATCTACGGTCAGACCGCCTACCTGCTGCGCCGTCCCGCCTAGACGGCGCTCGGCACGGCGTTGGCAAGGGTCCGGGTCCAGATGGCCGACAAGACGCGCGCCGCGGGCGCCCAGAAGCCGAAAGCCTCGGCCGCCCAAAAGGTGAAAGCCCCGGGCGCACGCTCGCGCCGCGGCCGCACCCTGTCGCTGGTCATCCCGATGCACGACGAGGCGCCGGTGCTGGACAGCCTGTTCCGGCAGCTCGACGAGACCGTGGGCCGGCTGGCCGTGAAGCTGGAGATCGTCTGCGTCGACGACGGCAGCCGAGATGCGACCCTGGAGCTGCTCAGCACCCGCGCAGCCCGTGACCGCCGCGTGAAGGTGCTCTCGCTGTCGCGCAATTTCGGCAAGGAGGCCGCCCTGACCGCCGGCCTGGAGGCCGCGTCCGGCGACATGGTGGTGCCGCTCGACGCCGACCTGCAGGACCCGCCGGAGCTGATCGGCGAGTTCGTCACCCTGTGGGAGCAGGGCTATGACGTGGTCTATGGCGTGCGCAGCGACCGGACCAGCGACACGGTGCTGAAGCGCGCCTCGGCCAACCTGTTCTACCAGCTGTTCAACTCGGTCTCCGACTATCCCATCCCGGCCTCGACGGGCGACTTCCGACTGATGGACCGCAAAGTGATCGAGGCGCTGGCCCGGTTGCCGGAGCGCAACCGGTTCATGAAGGGCCTGTTCGCCTGGGTGGGCTTCAAGCAGGTGGGGGTGCCCTATGTGCGGCCCGCGCGGATGGCCGGCACGACCGCCTGGGGCTACCGCAAGCTGTTCCGCTTCGCCGTCGACGGGGTGACCGCCTTCACCACCCTGCCGTTGCGCATCTGGACCCTGGTGGGGATCGGGGCGGCGGTGCTGGCGATCATCACCGGGGTCGGCCTGATCGTCCGCGTGCTGATGGTCGGCCGCGACGTGCCGGGCTACGCCTCTCTGATGGTGGCCCTGCTGTTCGGCTTCGCCCTGCAGATGATCGCGCTCGGGGTGATGGGCGAATACATCGGGCGGATGTACCAGGAGGTGAAGGGCCGGCCGACCTACCTGGTCAAGGACCGCATCGGCTTCGACAGCTAGATGGCCGGCTAGATGGAACGCGCGATCTACGACCAGATGCGGGTCCTGCAGCAGGACCATTGGTGGTTCGCCGCGCGCCGCGAGATCCTGGCTGGCGAGATCGCCCGCCTGCCGCTGCCCAAGTCCGCCCAGATCCTCGAGGCCGGCTGCGGCCCGGGCGGCAACCTGCCCATGCTGCAGCGGTTCGGCCAGGTCGCCGCGATCGAGCCCGACGACAACTCCCGGGCCTACGCCGCCGAGCTCAGCGGCGCCGACGTACGCTTCGGCCTCCTGCCCCAATCGGCCCCCGACTTCGGCAAGGCCTTCGACCTGGTGGCCGCCTTCGACATGATCGAGCACGTGCCGGATGACGCCGGCGCGGTCGCCCGGCTCGCCGACTACCTGAAGCCCGGCGGCTTCATGGTCACCACCGTGCCGGCCTACGCCTGGATGTGGAGCGACCACGACGCCGCCCACCACCACAAGCGCCGCTATGCGTTGGCCGCCTACCGACGGCTGTTCGACAACGCGGGCTTGAAGGTGCTGCGGGCCAGCCATTTCAACAGCGTCCTGTTCCCGCCGATCGCGGCCATCCGGCTGGCGAAGAACGCCGCGGGCCTGACCGGCGGCGACGAGGCCATGCCGCCCAAGGCGCTCAACGGCGTGCTGAAGGCCCTGTTCGGCCTGGAGCGCGGCCTCTTGCGGGTCGCCGACCTGCCGTTCGGGGTCTCCATCCTGCTGATCGCGCAGCGGCCGGCCCAAGCTCCGGCATGAGCGAGCCCGGCATGAGCGAGCCGGCCGCAGGCCGCGTCCTGGTCCGGCAAGGCGGGACCTTCCTGGTGGTCGGCCTCGCCGCCACCGCCGTCCACGCCCTCTGCTCGCTGGCGGCCCGCGACCTGGGCCACCTCAGCGCCATCCAGTCGACCTTCGTCGGCTACGTCTGCTCGGTGGGCGTCTCCTACCTCGGCAACGCCCGCTTCACCTTCGGCCGCCCGGCCCTGCACGGGGCGCAGTTCGCGAAGTTCCTGGTGGTCTCCCTGATCGGCCTGGGCGCCAACCTCGGCATCACCTGGCTGTTCGCCAACCGGCTCGGCTGGCCGTTCCCGGCGGCCCTGGCCGTGGTGGTGGTGGTGATCCCCGTCCTGTCCTTCGCCGCCGCCAAGCTCTGGGCCTTCGCCGACCGCCGCTGACGCGGCCGCGGCGCGCCTCGGCCCGCCCCCTCCGCCCACATTGAAAACGGCCCGTCCGGCGCCCACATAAGCTTGTCCGGTCGAGCCGCGCCGCTATCGGGCGGCCCGCCCGGAGAGTCGCTTAAGGCAAGGACTCTGTTGGAATGAATCGGTCGATCCTGTTCGACAGCCCGTTCCTTCTGGGCTTCGAACACACCCGCACCCTCGTCGAGCGCGCCGCCAAGGCCGCCGCCGAGAGCTATCCGCCCTACAATGTGGAGGATCGCGGTGACGGGGGCTTGCGGATCACCCTGGCTGTCGCGGGCTTCTCGCCCGACCAGCTCGAGGTGACCGTCGAGGATCGCCAGCTGACCGTCGCCGGTAAGCGCGACGGCGGCGCCAGACCAGAAGAGGCCTTCCTGCACCGTGGCATCGCCGCCCGGGGGTTCATCCGGACCTTCGTGCTCGCCGACGGCATGGTGGTGGACGGCGCGGTCCTGGAGCACGGCCTGCTCCACATCGATCTCGCCCGTCCGGAGTCCGAGAGACGGGTCCTCAGGATCCCGATCCGGAGCGCCGGGTGAGCCGGGCGCCGCAAGCGAAAGTGTCGACGTCGGATCGTCCGGCGTCTGTTGCGAAGAAGGGTCGGCTGAACCGGCGACCGTTCGACGCGTTGGAGTTCTCGGAGGTGGTCATGATGACGCCCGTTCTAACAACCGAAGCGTTCGCCGCCCTTGGCGCGCCTCAGATGGTCTACGTCCGGCCGGTGAAAGCCGCCGAGCTTCTGGCCAGCGTCCCCTCGGCGCAGATCCAGGGGATCGAGCTGGAGCCGGATCAGGTTCTCTACGCGGTCCACCGGGCCGACGGCGAGCGCCTGGCTGTGCTCACCGACAGGGCCTCGGCCGTCGCCGCCGCCCTGGCCCACGAACTGGCTCCGGTCTCGGTGCACTAAGCAGACCCCTTCTCCCTTGCGGGAGAAGGTGGGCCAAAGGCCGGCTGAGGGGTTACGCAGCCCTTCCGAGCCTGTTTCCCGACAATCTATGGAATTGGCGCCGTCCGCCTAAGCCGCGGACGACCGGGCCGTGTCGCCGTCCTGCACCAGGATGGCGTGGATGGCGTCGGCCGTGCGCGCTTGGCGCAGGCGTTCGCGCATCTCGCCCTGCCGGAGCAGGCGCGACACCCGGGCCAGCGCCCGCAGGTGCTCGGACCCGGCGTCCTTCGGGGCGAACAGGGCGAACAGCAGGTCGACCGGCTGGTCGTCCACCGCGTCGAACTCCACCGGATGCTCCAGGCGCACGAAGACGCCGCGCATGCGCTGCATGCCTTCCAGCCGGGCGTGCGGCGCGGCGACGCCGTGGCCCACGCCGGTGGAGGCCGCGGCCTCACGCTCGGTGAGGGCGTCCAGCACCACGCCGCAGTCCAGCCCGAAGTTGCGAGCCGCGATCTCCGAGATCACCGCCAGCGCCTGGCGTTTGTTCGCCGCGCTCACCCGAAGGGCGATCGCGCTGCGATCGAGAAGGTCGCCGATATGCATCTGTCTCAACGAAAATACCCACAACTCGGACGGACCGCCCGTCAGAGGCGGGCCCGTCTACACGGACCTTGCGAAGCGCTCAATGCGACGCGCTGGTTCCGCCGCCCCCATTCCCGTTCGCAGCGGCGCTGCGTTCAGGGTCTATCCACCCGATATTCCCGTCAGGCCGGCGATATACCACGGAGAATCCGCCGTGCGCCGCGTTCCTGAACACGATTGTTTGAGATTCAGTCAAGTCGAGCTCCATGACCGCCATCGCGACGGTCATCAGGCGGATCGGCTTCTCGGTCTCGGCGATCACCACCGGCTCCGGATAGCCGGGGGGCTCGGCCGCATCGAGCAGGTCGTCGTCGTCCGGGCTCTGCAGGACGAAATAGGCGGCGGTCTCGGCCGCCCGGGCCTGGGCCTGGCTGTGGTGGTCCTTCAGCCGCTTGGAATAGCGGCGGACGCGCTTCTCCAGCTTCTGCATGGCCGCGTCGAAGGCGATGTGGGCGTCGCCGCCGACCCCGTGGGTGGTGAGCTGCGCCCCCGAGGCCAGGGTGACGGCGCAGTCGACCTTGAAGGCATGGCCTTCCCGGGTGACGACCACATCCGCCCCGCCGCCGTCGCGGTCGAAATATTTGCCGATGCTGCTGGTGATTTCGTCGGAAACCCGCGCGCGCAGGGCCTCGCCGACGTCGACGTGTTTGCCGGTGACTTGGACTTGCATGCCAGATCAACGCGCTTGGCCCCGGAAGGTGTCAAGCGATCGGACACCCGATCAGCCAAGCGTGAGATGCGCGCTTAAACCGCAGGCGAAACCCTGAGCGGACCCCGGCTCAACCGCCCGATTTCAGCGCCCGCCGGCGCTCCACGGAAGACGGGATCCGCATGGCCTCGCGGTACTTGGCCACCGTGCGCCGGGCGATGTCGACGCCAGCCTCCTTGAGGATCTCGACGATCCGGTCGTCCGAATGGACGTCCTCCTCGCGGGATTCGGCGTCGATCAGCTGGCGGATCTTGTGGCGCACGCTTTCCGCCGAGTGCGCCTCGCCGCCCTCCGTCGCCTGGATCGCCGAGGTGAAGAAGAACTTCAGCTCGAACAGCCCGCGCTGCGTCGCCACATATTTGTTGGAGGTCACCCGGCTGACGGTGGATTCGTGCATGCCGATCGCCTCGGCCACGGTCTTCAGGTTCAGCGGCCGCAGGTGCTCGACGCCGAAGGCGAAGAAGGCGTCCTGCTGGCGGACGATCTCGGAGGCCACCTTGAGGATGGTGCGCGCCCGCTGGTCGAGGCTGCGGACCAGCCAGTTGGCCTGCGCCAGGCAGTCGGAGACGAACACCTTCTCCTGGTCGGAGCGCGCCGCCTTGCTCACCTGGGCGTGGTAGCGCTGGTCGACCAGCAGGCGGGGCAGGGTGTCGGAATTCAGCTCCACGTGCCACAGCCCGCCCTGGCCCTCGCGCACATAGACGTCGGGCGCCACCGGCTGCGACGGCTCGCCGCCGAACTGCGCGCCCGGCCGCGGCGTCAGCGCCTTCAGCTCGGCCACCATGTCGCGCAGGTCCTCGTCGTCGACCCCGCAGGCGCGCTTCAGGGCCGGCATGTCGCGCTTGGCCAGCAGCGGCAGGTTGTCGAGCAGGGCCTCCATGGCCGGATCGAAGCGGTCGCGCTCCTTCAACTGCAGCGCCAGGCACTCGCGCAGGTCGCGCGCCGCGATGCCGGTGGGCTCGAAGCCCTGCAGCACGCCCACGGCCCGCTCGATCATCGCGAAGCCGCAGCCCAGCCGCTCGGCCAGCTCCACGAGGTCGATGCGCAGGTAGCCGCCCTCGTCGACGGAATCGATCAGCACGCTGGCCACCGCCGCATGGGCCGGATCGAGGCCCGACACCGCCAGCTGGTCGTGCAGGTGCTCGGTGAGCGTCTTCTCGCGGGACAGCGAGTCCTCGAGGCCGTCGAGGTCGCCGTCGAAGCCGCCCTTGCCGGCCCTTGACCAATCCACCGAGCCGCCGGCGTCGGCCGCGCCCTGGCCTTCCGGCGCATCGCCGGTGGCGTGCTCCCCGGGCGAGACCTCGTCGTGGACGGAGTCCAGGTCGGCGCTGTGGTCGGCGATCTCCGAGACCGGCGCATCCTCGACCGGGGCCTCGGGCGCAGCCTCGGGCTCGTCGCGCTGCAGCAGCGGATTGCGCTCCAGCTCGGCCTCGACGAAGGCCTCGAGCTCCAGGTTCGACAGCTGCAACAGCTTGATCGCCTGCTGCAGCTGAGGGGTGATGACCAACCCCTGTCCCTGCCGGATCTCAAGACGCGCACTGAGCGCCAAGGCGCAACCCCTTCTGGCCTAAATCTTGCTCAGGAGACTACCGGCCGAACCCCACCGATTGGTTAATCCACAAGCGCGCGTCGGGTCGGGAGCGCGCGGTGCGACGATCGCGCGCCAAAAAAGCCATTCGGTTGACATCCCGCGCGCCCCGGCGCCTCCTCACCTGTCAGCAGCCTGGCGGGAGGGACCCATGCGGCGCGCCGACCGACTGTTCCAGATCATCCAGATCCTCAGGCGCCATCGCGGCCCGGTGATCGCCGAGGTCATCGCCGAGGAGCTGGAGACCTCCAAGCGCACCGTCTACCGCGACATCGCCGACCTGATGGCCCAGCGGGTGCCGATCCGCGGCGAGGCCGGGGTGGGTTACGTGCTGGAGAACGGCTTCGACCTGCCGCCCCTGATGCTGACCCAGGACGAGGTGGAGGCCGCTGTGCTGGGCGCCCAGTGGGTGGCCAGCCGCGGCGACCCCGAGCTGGCCCGGGCCGCCCTCGACCTGATCGCCAAGATCGGCGCCACGATCCCCGAGCGGCTGCGGCCCCTGGTGCTGGAGCCCGCCACCCGCGCCGTCCCCAACCACCGCAGCCAGCCCGACCGGCTGGACATGGCCGCCACCCGCCGGTCGATCCACGCCGGGCGCAAGATCCGCCTGACCTATTGCGACGAACAGGAGCGCGAGACCGAGCGCGTCGTCTGGCCGTTCGCGGTCGGCTACCACGAGGCGGTGCGCCTGCTGCTCGCCTGGTGCGAACTGCGCCAGGATTTCCGCAGCTTCCGCACCGACCGCACCACCGCGGCGGTGTTCCTGGAGGACCGCTATCCCGACCGGCCGGCGATGCTCCGGGCCAAGTGGCGCGCCCACGCCATGGCCGAGGGCGAGCGGATGCGCGCGGCGCGGGTGGCGGCAGCGGAGTAGGTACGACTTCTCTCCGCTCGTGGGGAGAGGTCTTGCTACCCGATCAGGATGATGGTCGGCGGCTTGGGCAGGACGATCTTCACCGCCCCGGGGAACTTGGCCGGGGTGAAGGCCGGCGCGCCGTTGTCGAGCGGAAGGGGCGCCCGATGGCCGTCGACGAACTGCGCCTCGCCGGAGGCCACGCCCACGAACACCACCTCGGTCAGCTTGGGGGCCATGAAGCCCACCAGGCCCGCCACCTTCTTCTCGCCGGCGGTCGCCTGGTCGATGGCCGCGGCCAGCTCGCGGGCGTCCAGCTGGGCGGCGGGCCGGATCAGCGCCTCGACCTGCAGGTTGACGCTGACCTTCTCCTTCTCGTCGAGGGCGATCTCCAGCTTGCCGCCGTCCAGTTCGGCGGCGGTCGGCAGCCGCGTGACGCGTCCGTCGGCCAGCGGGATCGGGTTGCGCGCCTGGCCCATCAGGATCCACATCGGGCCGGCCAGCGGCTGGCCGTTGTGCTTGAAGACGTAGGCCAGGACGAAGCGGTTGCGTTCGCCCGGCGCCAATTTCCAGTAGGTCGGCAGGTAGGGGAACACCCGCTTCGGATCGATCACCTTCTGGGCGGCCAGCACCGGCCCAGCGGCCAGGGAGGCGGCGAGCACGAGGAGGAGCAGGCTCCGGCGAGACGTCGCGGTCATGTCACCCCCCAAAGGATCCGATCAGTTGAAGCGGTCACCCAGGTAGACGCGGCGCACTTCCGGATCGTCGACGATCTCGTCCGGGGCGCCTTCGAACAGCACTTCACCGGCGTGGATGATGGACGCCCGGTCGATGATGTCCAGCGTCTCGCGCACGTTGTGGTCGGTGATCAGGATGCCGATGCCGCGCCGCTTGAGGTAGGCGATCACCTCGCGGATGTCGGCGATGGCCAGGGGGTCGATGCCGGCGAACGGCTCGTCCAGCAGCATGAAGGCCGGGTCCGAGGCCAGCGCCCTGGCGATCTCCACCCGCCGCCGCTCGCCACCCGAAAGCGAGATGGCCGGCGCGCTGCGCAGGTGCTCGATGTGCAGCTCCTCGAGCAGCTCGGTGACCATGCCGCGGGCCTTCTTGCGGTTGGGCTCGCGCAGCTCGATCACCGCCATGACGTTCTCGCCCACCGTCATGCCGCGGAAGATCGAGGTCTCCTGGGGCAGGTAGCCGATGCCCATCCGGGCGCGCTGGTACATCGGCAGGGCGGTGATGTTCTCGCCGTCCAGGTAGATCGCCCCGTAGTCGGCGGCGATCAGGCCGGTCACCATGTAGAAGCAGGTGGTCTTGCCGGCGCCGTTGGGCCCAAGCAGGCCGGCCACCTCGCCGCGGCGCAGACGCAGCGACACGCCCTTCACCACCGGCCGGCCGCGGAACGACTTGCCGATGTTGTCGACGACCAGCCCCTCGCCGGCGAGGCCTGGCAGGTCTGCCACGAGTTCTGGCTTCAAGAGATCAACACCTGCAACGGATCACCGGGGCTGGCCGGGCGCGGGCTTGGCCGCGGGCGCCTGGCCGTTCTGCGTAGTGGTGTTGTCCTTCGGGTAGATCACCGTGGAGACCCGGCCCGGCTTGTTGCGGCCCTTCACGTCGGTCTCCATGTGGCCTTCGCCGGTCTGGTTGTTGATCACCATCCGGGTGCCCTTGATCACGTTGCGGTCCTGCACGGCGACCACGTCGCCGGTGACCGTGATCGTGTCGCTGGACGCTTCCCAGACCGCGTCGTCGCCGCGGACCCGCTGCGCCTGGGTGACGTAGAACACCGAGCCGTGCGCCTCGATGCGGGTCATCGCCCCGCAGGAGCCGCCGGTCCCGCCGGTCGCGGACTTGGGCTTGGCCGACTTGGCGTTCGGCTGGGCGAACACCTTCATCAGGTCGGTGCGCATCCGCGAGGTGTCCTGCAGCGCCTCGACGTTGCCGGTGTAGGTGGCGACGCAATTGTTGTTGTCGGTCTTCAGGTCGTCGGCGTCGACCCGCACGGGGGCGTCGGAATTGGTCGCCAGCTGGGCGGTGGCGGGACCCGCGGCCAACACGACGAGCGCGAGGGGGGCGAGCAGGGCGAGGGGGGCGAGGCGCTTCATCGATTACCGTCCAGCAGGCTTTTGCTTGGGGTTCAGGACCGTGTGCACACGGCCATGGAACTCCATCTGGTCGCCCTTGTCGTAGACCCCATAGGACGTCGCGTCGATCTGTCCAAGCGCACCTTGGCCATGAACGGGCCCTGAACCGCTCAGTTGCCCGGTCTTGGTGTCGAACACCGAGGCCTCGGTCTGGAACACCCCCTTGGAGTCGGCCATGCGCACATCGCCGCTGGCCTCCAGCACCCCGGTGTTCTCGTGGAAGATCCCCGAGCGCGAGGTGATGTGGGTGGGGTCGGGCCCCTGGATGTCGGTCACCAGGTCGGGGTGGTCGAGGTAGACCTTCTGGTACTCTTGCGGGTCGCGCGTGGCGGTGATCGCGGTGACCACGAAGGCCCGGCCGCGGCCGTCGCGGCCCTGGAAGTGCGGCTTGATGAGCCGGATCGGCTGGTTGGATTCCTGGCTGGGCTCGGCCGTGGGCTTAATGGCGTTGAGCGCCACCGAAACCACCAGCCCCAGCAGGATCGCCGCGATCGAGGCGGGCCCGAGCACGCGCAGCACACGGATGACCCGCGAGCGCCGCCGCCAGCGTTCGATGGTCCGGTCGCGGGCCACCTGGGCCGTGGTGGGGAGCGCCTCGACGGACATGGTCAGCTGTGCGCGAAGATGTCGGAGTCTTCCCAGCCGGCGACATCCAGCAGGGCGCGGTGCGGCAGGAATTCGAAACAGGCCCGGGCCAGCTGGTCGCGGCCCTCGCGGACCAGCATCTCGTCGAGCCGGGCGCGCAGGGCGTGCAGGTGCAGCACGTCGGAGGCTGCGTAGGCGACCTGTTCGTCGGAGAGCGTCTCCGCCCCCCAGTCCGAGCTCTGCTGCGCCTTGGAGAGGTCGACCCCCAGCAGCTCCTTGGTGACGTCCTTCAGGCCGTGGCGGTCGGTGTAGGTGCGGGCCAGCTTCGAGGCGATCTTGGTGCAGTAGACCGGGGCGGTGACCACGCCCAGGTGCAGGAAGAACATGGCGATGTCGAAGCGGCCGTAGTGGAACAGCTTGGTCACCGCCGGGTCGGTGAGCAGGCGCTTCAGGTTGGGCGCGTCGTAGTCCGGCCGGCTGAGCTGCACCACGTGGGCGTCGCCCAGGCCGTCGGAGAGCTGCACCACACACAGCGGGTCGCGGCCCAGGCGCAAGCCCATGGTCTCCGAATCGATCGCCACCGCCTGGGCGCCGGCGAGGGCGCCGTCCGGGAGGTCGCCGTCATGCAGGAAGGTGGTCACGGTCGGTTCGCTCGCTCCGGCGATCTACGCCCGCACTATAGATAGGGCGGCGGCGCGGAGGAAAGGACCGGCGGGCGACAGTCCCGCAAGGAACCACCGCGACCGCCCGCCAACCGATGGTGCCCAGGAAAGGACTCGAACCTTCACGGCCGTTAAGCCACTGGCACCTGAAGCCAGCGCGTCTACCAATTCCGCCACCTGGGCCCGACCCGTCGGATCGCGCGAGCCGGCTTCCTTAAAGCGCCGACCCCGGCTGGTCAACGGCATGGCTTATCCCGCCACGCAGCCGCATTGCGGCGCGAAGCCGCATCGTCTATCGCCATGCACCTCAGCCCAGCGGAATCGACCCGGCGCACCCATGCAGAATCTTGTCACCGTCTTCGGCGGATCGGGCTTCATCGGCGCCCAGGCCGTGCGCCAGCTCGCCAAGCTGGGCTGGCGGATCCGGGTGGCGGTGCGCCAGCCCAATCTCGCCTACGCCATGCGGCTGCACGGCGACGTCGGCCAGATCGACGTGGTGCAGGCCAATATCCGCAACGAGGCCTCGGTCCGCCGGGCGCTGGTGGGCGCCACCGCCTCCCTGAACCTGGTCAGCGTGCTCTACGAGCATGGCCGCCAGGGCTTCCAGTCGCTGAACGTCATGGGGGCGCGCAACATCGCCGTCGCCGCCCGCGCCGAAGGCGTCAGCCGCCTGGTGCAGGTGTCGGCGCTGGGCGCCGATCTCAATTCGCCGGCCAAGTACGCCCGCACCAAGGCCGAGGGCGAGGTGGCCGTCCGCGAGATCTATCCCGATGCGGTGGTCGCCCGGCCCTCCATCGTGTTCGGCCAGGAGGACCGGTTCTTCAACAAGTTCGCCCAGATGGCGAGCGTCAGCCCGGTCCTGCCGCTGATCGGCGGCGGGGCGACCCGCTTCCAGCCGGTGTTCGTCGGCGACGTCGGCAAGGCGCTGGCCCGCATGGTCGCCAACCCCGAGGCGGCCGGCCAGACCTATGAGCTCGGCGGCCCGGGGACCTTCAGCTTCCGCGAGCTGATGGCCCTGATGCTGACCGAGATCGACCGCCGCCGCGTGCTGCTGCCGGTGCCCTTCCCCATCGCGGGCCTGCTGGGCGCGGCGGGCGACCTGGCCTCGATCGCCATCGCCCCGCCGATCACCTCGGATCAGGTGACCCTGCTGCGCGCCGACAATGTGGCCAGCGGCGCCTATCCGGGCCTCGAGGCCCTGGGCGTCACCCCCACCACGGTGGAATCCGTGCTGCCCACCTACCTCTACCGCTATCGCAAGGGCGGCCAGTACGCCGACCAGGAAGACCGCGCGATGGCGCTCAGCTGAGCTCCAGCCCGATCCGCGAGCGCAGATGGGCTCTCGTCGCTGCCTCGAATTCCGCCGGCCAGACAGCCTCCACCCGCCTCGCCAGGGCTCGCGCCCGCGGCAGAAAGATCGCGGCGACCTCCCGGTTCGAGGTCAGCACGCCTGACATGTCCGCCGTTACTGGGGTCAGGCCTTCCAGCGAGGCCAGTTGTTCGGCCGTCAGCAGCGGCCGGCGGCGAAGCGCGCCGCCGCGCTCGACCGGCGAGACCTCGTTCTCCTCCAGCATCAGGTCCATGGTGAGCCGCCGCAGGATGTCGGCGCCCCATTGCGCGAGGAGCCATTCCTCCCGTCCGATCGCCACCACCGACAGGCCGAGCACGCGCAGGAACTCGTTGATCAGGGTGAGGACGGCGTCCGGCGACGCCCGGTAGGCCTCCACCGCCTTGGCGGGCGGCGCGTCTCCGCCCTTATTGAAAAGTTCGACGAGATGGGTCGAATTGTACCGGCCGAGCTCGGCGGCCTCGATGAAGCTGAGGTCGAACCGCCGCCAGTCCCGGGTGACGATATTGAGCACGCGGGCGCCAAATAGCGGGTTCACCAGCACCGGCTCGGCGATCTCGGCGACCTTGGCGACGTATCGCCCTCCGACCTCGCCGGCGGATCCCGCCGCCACCAGCACGAGCAGGTCCACGTCACTGAACGCGTCTCCGGCGCCTCGGCCGAGGCTGCCGGCGAGCCACGCCGCCTCGATCTGCGCGTCGGCCTCGAGCACGCCCGTGGCGGCGCGGACAATCTCCTCCTGCTCAGGCGTCAGCTTCGCGAACCCGGCCATGCCGGCAAGCTAGCGCGAACGCTTCCCCGAGAGGAGCCCGACCGCGCGTGCATCCGAAACCGCATAACGTCGGTACATGCTCAGGCTAGGGAGAGCTTGAGGCATGGGCGAGACCGCCGTCGACTGGCCGCGCAAGACGCGCGAGCTGCGCAACCACCACATGGATTCCACGGTCTGGAACGACTTCGCGTTCCGCGACGACGACGTCATCGTCTCGACCTACGGCAAGGCCGGCACCACCTGGACCCAGCAGATCGTCACCCAGCTGGTGTTCGAGGGCGACCCGACCGTGCCGGTGCACGAGATCTCCCCCTGGTGGGACATGCGGGTGATCCCGCCGGAGGTGCGCGAGGCGGTCCACGCCCAGACCCACCGGCGCATCCTCAAGACCCACCTGCCGGCCGACGCCCTGGTGATGTCGCCCAAGGCCAAATACCTCTATGTGGCCCGCGACGGCCGCGACGTGGTCTGGAGCTTCTACAACCACCACATGGGCTTCCGCGACGAGGCCTACGCCCTCCTGAACGACACCCCTGGCCGGGTCGGCCCGCCCCTGCCGCGGCCCGATCCCGACATCCGCAGCTATTTCCGCACCTGGCTGGAGCGCGACGGCTATCCCATGTGGTCGTTCTGGGAGAACACCCAGAGCTGGTGGGCGCTGCGCCGCCTGCCCAACGTCAAGCTGGTCCACTTCGCCCGGCTCAAGGCCGACCTGCCCGGCCAGGTGCGCGAGATCGCGGCGTTCCTCGACATCGACATGCCCGAGACCAAGTGGCCGACGGTGATCGAGCACTGCAGCTTCGACTTCATGAAGGCCCCCGCCGAGCTCTACGCCCCGCTGGGCGGCTTCCCTTGGGAGAACGGCGGCGACACCTTCATCCACAAGGGCGTCAACGGCCGCTGGCGCGACGTGCTGACCCCTGAGGAAAGCGGCGCCTACGAACAGATGGCGGTGGAGAAGCTGGGCCCAGACTGCGCGCGATGGCTGGCCACCGGCGAAGGCGGCTAGGCGAACCGCAGGGCGACCAGGCCGAGGGCCCCGACCACGATCCGGAACCAGCCGAAGGGCGCCAGGCCCCGCTTGGTGATGATCGCCAGCATGGCGCGGATCACCGCCAGGGCGACCACGAATGAGACCACGAAGCCGATCGCGATCAGCGGGATCTCGCCCTTCACGGTCATCAGCTCATGGCGGTTCTTGAAGGCGTCGAGCGCGAAGGCGCCGACCATGATCGGGATGGCCAGGAAGAAGGAGAACTCGGCGGCCGCCTTCTTCTCCACCCGCATCAGCATCGAGCCGACGATGGTCGCGCCCGACCGCGAGGTGCCCGGGATCAGCGCCAGGCACTGGAAGAGGCCGATCGCCAGGGCCGTGCGGAGCGGCAGCTTCATGGAGTCCGGGTAGGTCGGCGTCGGCGCCACGCGGTCGATGAACAGCAGGATCACCCCGCCCACGATCAGGGCGACGCACTGGGCGGTCGGGCTGTCGAACAAGATGGCCTTGATATAGTCGTGGAACAGCGCGCCAAGCACCGCCGCCGGCAGGAAGGCCACGATCACGCTGAGCGCGAAACGGCGGGCCTGCGGATCGCTGGGCAACCGCACCACCGCCCCCCACAGCCGCTGGAAGTAGAGCACCACCACCGCCAGGATCGCCCCCAGCTGGATCAGCACGGTGAAGGTGTCCCAGAAGCCGTTCGGCAGGCCGAGCAGCCGCTTGGTCAAGAGCAGCATGCCGGTCGAGGACACCGGGATGAACTCCGTCAGCCCCTCGACGACGCCCATGATGATGGCGTTGATCCAGTCGGCCACGGTGGACTCCCCCAGTTCAGGCTGCTGTCAGAGTGGTCGGCAATACGGTGAACAAGGGGTTGACGGCAACGGGCCAGAACCGCCTCAGCCGAATTCCGGCTCCGGGCCAACGTAGCGCGCCCGCGGGCGGATCTGGGCGTCGCTCTGGCCCTGCTCGATGGCGTGGGCGATCCAGCCGGCGCAGCGGGCCACGGCGAACAGGGCGAAGGGCGCGTCCTCGGCCAGCCGCAGGGCCTCGCAGGCGGCCACCAGGGCGAAGTCGACGTTGGGCGCCAGCCCTGTGGTCCGCTGCACGGCCTCGCTGAGCGCCGCCAGGTCCGGCGTGGCGGTGAAGCGGTCCAGCAGGGCCCGGGCGCGGGGGTCGCCGTCCGGATAGAGCGGATGGCCGAAGCCCGGCAGGGCGCGGTCCTCGGTCAGCCGGTTGCGGATCGCCTGGGTTGGGCCGAGCTGGGCCGCCTCCCCGGCGAAGGTGCGGATCGCGCCGGTCGCCATGCCGTGGCGCGGGCCGGTCAGGGTCGCCAGCCCCGCCAGGGCCGAGGCGGAGAGCGAGGCGCCGGTCGAGGCCGCCACCCGGGCCGCGAAGGCCGAGGGGTTCAGCTCGTGGTCGGCCACCAGCACCAGGCAGCGGCGGATCAGGTCAGCGCCCGGACCGCCGGGGCCCAGGCCCCAGGCGAAGGCCAGCCGGTTGTGGATCGCCCCGCCGCCCACCTCGCCGGCGATCGCGTCGGTCAGCACGTCCAAGAGGGTCGCGGCCTCCACGGCCAGCCCCAGCGGATTGCGGCCGCGGGCCGGCGGGTCGACGCCGGCGCGGGCGGCCAGCGCCAGGAAGCCACGGGTCCGCATATCCGGCGCCGGCAGCGGCCGCGGCCGGTCGGTCCGCTTCAGCGCCGCCCCGTGGCCGCCGCGCAGCAGCCGGGCCACCGACTCCAGGGTCTCGGTCTCCGCCAGCTTGATCGCGTCCCGGCCGCGGTAGAACAGCCGCCCGCCCGCCACCGTGGTGATCTCCGAGGCCAGCACCGGCTCGCCCCACGAGATGGCCCCGGCCGCCACGTCGGAGACCTTGCGGCTGCGCGACTTGCGCTGCGTGAGCGCCGAGATATCGGCCGCCCGATAGAGGCTGCGGCGCGGATCGCGCGGATCGGGCCGCACCTGCACCCGGCCGCGGCTCACATAGGCGTAGAGCGTCTGGGGCCTGACCCCCAGCCGTTCGCGGGCCTCCTCGGCGACGATCCAGTCCTGCAGCGGCATATATTGATTACATTGATCAAGATTGACGAACCCAGTCTGGAAGCAAATCTCTCTCCACGCAAGACTGGAGGTCTTCGATGCATTTCTCCGACGGGCTGGACGACGTGGTCGCCGCCGAAACCGTGCTTTCCGAGGTCGACGGCCAGGCCGGCCGGCTGATCATCCGCGGCCATTCGCTCGACGAGCTGGCCGGCCGCAGCGCCTACGAGCAGGTCGTGCGCCTGCTCTGGGATGGCTTCTTCGACGGCCTGCCCGACGACCTGGCCCCGGCCTTGGGCGCCGCCCGCGCCGAGGTGTTCGCCGAAGTCCAGGCGCTGGACACCGGCCTCCTGGACCGCACGCCGATCGAGGCCATGCGCGCGCTCACCGCCCGGCTGGCCGACGGCGACAGCCTGGACGTCGCCCTGCGCCTGACCGCCGCGCCGGCGGTGTTCACCGCCGCCGTGGTGCGCAGCCAGGCGGGCGAGGCGCCGGTCGCCCCCGACCCCCGGCTCGGCCACGCCGCCGACATCCTGCGGATGATCAAGGGCCACCCCGCATCGGCGGCGGAAGCCGAAGCCCTCGACACCTATCTGGTCACGGTCAGCGACCATGGCCTCAACGCCTCGACCTTCGCGGCCCGGGTGGTGGCCTCGACCCGCGCCGGCCTGGCGTCGGCGACCCTGGCCGGTATCAGCGCCCTGAAGGGGCCGCTGCACGGCGGCGCGCCGGGCCCGGTGATCGACATGCTGGACGCCATCGGCGAGCCCGCGAACGCCCGGGCCTGGATCGAAGGCGCCCTCGAGCACGGCGACCGGCTGATGGGTTTCGGCCACCGCGTCTATCGGGTCCGCGACCCTCGCGCCGACGCTCTGAAGAAGGCGGTCCGCAAGCTGGGCGGAGGCTCCAACGTCCTGCCCGGCCGCCTGGAGTTCGCCGAGGCCGTGGAGCAGGCGGCGCTCGCCATCCTGCGGGAGAAGAAGCCCAACCGGCCGCTCGACACCAATGTCGAGTTCTACACCGCCCTGCTGCTTGAGGCCCTGGCCTTCCCCCCCACCGCCTTCACCTGCGTCTTCGCCATGGGCCGGGTCGGCGGCTGGATCGCCCACGCCCGCGAGCAGCTGGCCGGCGGCCGGCTGATCCGCCCGCAGTCGCGCTACGTCGGCCCGCAGCCCCGCCGGGCGGCCTGAAAGCTGAGAGTCGTTCGCGCTGGCCTGAACCGGACGCCGCGCTAGGGTCGGGCCGATGGACGCCCCCCGCAGACTTGGCCACCGCGAAGCCGCCGCCCTGACCCGGCGGGTGACCATCTATTCGGTGGCGACCGCGACCATATTGGTGGCCCTCAAGCTGGTGGTCTGGTTGCTGTCCGGCTCGGTCGCGCTGCTGGCCTCGATGGCCGATTCCGGCCTCGACCTGGTGGCCTCGCTCGGCACCTTCATCGCCGTCCGCTACGCCGTCGCGCCGCCGGACCAGGAGCATCGCTTCGGCCACGGCAAGGCCGAGGCCTTCGCCAGCCTCGTGCAGGCCGGCCTGGTGTTCGCTTCCGCCGCCCTGATCGCCCGCGAGGCGGTCGCCGACCTGCTGCACCCGCACCCGATCGCCGCCCAGGGCTGGGCGATCGGCGTCATGCTGGTCTCCACCGTGCTCACCGCCCTGCTGGTGGCCGCCCAGGGCCGGGTGCTGCGCCAGACCGCTTCGGTGGCGGTCTCGGGCGACCGGGCGCACTACGCCGCCGACCTCGCCTCCAACGTCATCGCCCTGATCGGCATCGGGGCCACGATCTGGCTCGGCCGCGCCAGCCTCGACGCCGCAGCCGCCATCGTCGTGGCCGCCATCCTGCTGTGGGGCGCGGTGGGCGTGTTCCGCCAAGCCTCCGCCCAGCTGATGGACCGCGAGCTGCCCGACGACGAGCGCGCCAGGATCATCCGTCTGATGACCGAGGACACGCGTCTGACCCACGTCCACCAGCTGCGCACCCGCGCTTCGGGGCCCTTCGTGCACATGCAGATGCACATCGACCTCGACCCGCAGCTCACCCTGGAAGCCGCCCACCAGGTGATCGTCGCCGCCGAGAAACGGGTGCTCGGGGAATTCCCATCGGCCGACATCATCATCCACGCCGACCCGCGCGGCCGGGCCGAGCCGCACGGCGGGGCCTTCGCCGAAGGCCGCCAGGCCGAGGCCTGAGCAACAAAGTAAACTGAGACTTAATCGGTGAGGCGTCAGGTCGAGCGGTTGATTCTCCGGGAAACCCCCTTAAGCCGCCGGACATGAGCCAGGATCGCACCCTGCATCACTTCGCGCTCGACCCCGCCTCGCGCCAGGTGCGCCTGGCCCTGGGCGAGAAGCGGCTACCGTTTGTGGACGTCCAAGTCCGCTACTGGGAACGCCCGAAGGACTTCACCAAGCTCAATCCCTCCGGCATGACCCCGGTGCTGGTCGACGGCGACGGGGCCGAGCGGCTGGTGCTCTGCGAGGCGCCCGCCATCCTGGGCTGGCTGGAGGAGGCCCATCCCGAGCCGGCCCTGCTGGGCCACGAGCCCGCCGAGCGGGCCGAGGCGCGCCGGCTGATCACCTGGTTCGACCGCAAGTTCGAATACGAGGCCGGCGGCTACATCCTGCACGAGAAGATGGAGAAGCGGCTCTTGGGCCTGGGCGCGCCCGAGCTCGCCAACCTGCGCCAGGGCCGCGAGGGGCTGAAGACCCACCTGTTCTACATCGACGGCCTGCTGCAGGCCCGCGAGTGGCTGGCGGGGCGCAGGCTGTCGCTTGCCGATTTCGCGGCCGCGGCCCATCTGTCGGTCATCGACTACTTCGGCGACGTGCCCTGGGCCGAGGTTCCCGCGGTGAAGACCTGGTACATGAAGCTGAAGTCCCGGCCGGCCTTCCGGCCCCTGCTGATGGACCGCTGGCCGGGCCTGAGCCCCGCCGCCCACTATGACGATCTCGACTTCTGAGCGGCCGGAAGACCTGATCCGCGCCGAGGCCAAGGCGCTCGGCTTCGACCTCTGCCGCTTCACCGACCTCGACGCCGCGTGGCCGGCCGCCAAGCAGCTCGCCGAATACGTCGCCGAGGGCCGGCACGGCGAGATGGGCTGGATGGCGGAGACCGCCGAGCGCCGCGCCCATCCCCAGGCCATGTGGGGCGAGGCCCGCTCGGCCATCGTGCTCGGCGTGAACTACGGCCCCGACCACGACCCCCTGGCGATCCTCAGCGAACCCACCCGCGGCGCGATCAGCGTCTACGCCCAGGGCGACGACTACCACGAGCTGATCAAGAGCCGGCTGAAGGCGCTCGCCCGCTGGCTGCAGGCCCGGTTCGGCGGCGAGCTGAAGGTGTTCGTCGACACCGCGCCGCTGCTGGAGAAACCGCTCGCCCAGCGCGCCGGCCTGGGCTGGCAGGGCCGCCACACCAACCTGGTGTCCCGCGAGTTCGGCTCCTGGCTGTTCCTGGGCTCGATCCTCACCACCCTCGAACTCGCCCCCGATTCGCCGGAGCCCATGGCCTGCGGGACCTGCCGCGCCTGCCTCGACGTCTGCCCGACCGACGCCTTCCCCGCGCCCTTCCAGCTCGACGCCCGGCGCTGCATCTCCTACCTGACCATCGAGCTGAAGGGGCCGATCCCTCCCGAATTCCGCGCCGCCCTCGGCAACCGCATCTACGGCTGCGACGACTGCCTGGCGGTCTGCCCCTGGAACAAGTTCGCCGCCATAGCGAGCGAACAGAAGCTGCGCGCCCGCGAGGCCCTGCGCGCGCCGGCCCTCGCCGACCTGGCCCGGCTCGACGACGCCCAGTTCCGCGCCCTCTTCTCCAAGAGCCCGGTCAAGCGCATCGGCCGCGACCGGTTCATCCGCAACGTGCTCTACGCTCTGGGCAATTCCGGCGACCCGGCGCTCGCCACCGAGGCGCTCCGCTTGTTGGACGACCCCTCCGCCCTGGTTCGCGGCGCGGCTGTCTGGGCGCTGTCGCGCTTGCAACCGGTGGCGGAGTTCGCGAGGCTGAGGGTGGCGAGGCTGCCCCTCGAAGCCGATCCGGACGTTCGGTTGGAGTGGGACGAAGCCGGCGCCGAGATGCTCGCCAAGCCGTAGCGTCCCCACCCAGGAGCAAGACCATGGCCGACGGCGCCCTTCCTTCCGCCACCACCCTCGCCAAGGCCAACGGCGTCCGCTTCCCCAACGAGAGCCCCGCCTACCGCGACGCCCGCGACGCCCTGCTGGCCGAGGAGATCGAGCTCCGCCGCCACATCGAGCGGGTCGCCGCCCAGCGCCGCGCCCTGCCCCCCGGCGGCGAGGTCAGGGGCGACTACCGCTTCGAGGGCGAGGCCGGCCCGATGAGCTTCGCCGAGCTGTTCGGCGAGAAGGACACCCTGATCCTCTACAGCTACATGTTCGGCCCCAAGCGTGAGCGGCCCTGCCCCATGTGCACCTCCATGCTCGACGGCTGGGAGGGCGAGATCCCCTCCCTGCAGAAGCGCGCGGCGGTGGCCGTCGTGGCCCGCTCGCCGATCGGCAAGCTCTTGGCCTGGAAGCGCCAGCGCGGCTGGAAATACATGCCGCTCGTGGCCGACCTCAACGACACCTTCAGCCGCGACTATCACGCGGTCGCCCCGGACGGCGGCGACGACGCCGCCCTCCACGTCTTCACCCGCAAGGACGGCGTGATCCGCCATTTCTGGAGCGCCGAGATGGGCGGCTCGACCGCCGACCCCGGCCAGGACCCCCGCGGCGCCCCCGACCTCGCGCCCCTCTGGACGGTGCTCGACGCCACCCCCGAAGGCCGCGGCGCCGACTTCTACCCGACCCTCGACGACTGACCCGCTCAGAACCCCGTCGCGCCCAGGTCCTTCAGCCGCGGCAGGCGCTGGTCCTTGTCCGACAGCACCGGGTCGCCCGCGAGCGGCCAGTCGATCGCCAGGTCCGGGTCATTCCACGCCACCCCGCCCTCCAGCTCCGGCGCGTACGAGCCATCGACCTTGTAGAACAGCTCGGTGTCGGCCTCGGTGGTGCAGTAGCCGTGGGCGAAGCCGCGGGGCACGAACAGCTGCTCGCCGCCCGCCGCGGTCAGCCTCGCGCCCACCCATCGGCCGTAGGTCGCCGAGCCCAGGCGGATGTCCACCGCCACGTCGTAGATCGCGCCCTTCAGCACCCGCACCAGCTTGCCTTGGGCGTGCGGCGGCTTCTGGAAATGCAGGCCGCGCAGGGTGCCGGCCTTGGCGTTGAACGCCTGGTTGTCCTGCACGAAGGGGTCGGCGAGGCCCGCCTTGGCCATCACCGCCTCGCTCCAGGTCTCGGCGAACCAGCCGCGCGCATCGCCGTGGCGCTTGGGCGTGATAAGCAGGACGTCGGCAATCGCCAGCGGCGTGATCGTGGTCATGTCGTCTTGAGCTTCAGGAGAGACGCCCCCGGATGGCCCGGCCGCCTGCGAAAGACAAGCCTCCTTCGCCGGCCGTCAGCGTCGTCGTGGTGACCTACGGAAGCGGCCCGACCCTGGCCGCCTGCCTGGCCTCGCTCGCCGCCCAGACCGAGCGCGATTTCGAGCTGATCCTGGTGGACAACGCCTCCGCCGATGGCGCCCCCCAGGCCGCCGCCAAGGCTGATCGCTCGATCCGGCTGATCGAGAACGGCGAGAACCTCGGCTTCGCCGCCGCGGTGAACCAGGGGGCCAGCGCCGCCCGCGGCCGCTGGCTGGCCCTGCTCAACCCCGACGCCTACGCCGCGCCCGACTGGCTGGCCCGGCTGCTCGCCGCGACGCAGGCCCACCCCGACGTCCGGTCCTTCGCCTCGCGCCAGCTTCTCGCCGCCGATCCCACCCGCCTGGACGGCCTGGGCGACGTGATGGCCGCGCCGGGGTTCCCGTTCCGCGGCGGCTACCTCCGCCCAGACCCGGGCCCGGTGGCGGCGGGCGAGGTGTTCAGTCCCTGCGGCGGGGCCATGCTGGTCGACCGCGGCCTGTTCCTGGCCCTGGGCGGCTTCGACGAGCGGCTGTTCTGCTACTGCGAGGACGTCGACTTCGGCTACCGCCTGCGCCTGGCCGGCGAGCGCACCCTGGTCATCCCCGACGCCGTGGTGCGCCATGAGGGCTCGGCCTCCACCGGCGGCCCGCGCTCCGACTTCGCGGTGTTCCACGGCTCGCGCAACCGGGTCTGGGTGTTCGTCAAGGACACCCCGCCCGTGCTGTTCTGGCTGACCCTGCCGCTGCACGCGCTGACCACCGCGGTGTTGTTCGCCCGCCACGCCACCCGCGGCGAGGTCGCCGCCCCCTGGCGCGGGCTGAAGGCGGGGATCAGGGGCCTGCCGATCGCGCTCGCCGCCCGGCGCGAGGCTCAGGCGCAGCGCAAGGTGGGCTCATTGGCCATCGCCCGGGCCATGACCTGGAACCCGCTCGACCTCTTTCTGCGGCGCGTGGTCATTCGCCCGCTCGGGCCCAGTCGACCAACCGGTTCATGAAGGCCGCGCCGCGCTCCATCTGCGAGACCTCGACATATTCGTCCGGCTGGTGCGCCTGGGCGATCGAACCCGGCCCGCAGAGCACGGTGGAGAACCCCGCCTGCTGGAACTGGCCGGCCTCCGCCGCATAGGAGACCGCCCGGGCCGGGCCGTTGTCGCCGGCCAGCCGCCGGGCGAAGGCCTCCGCCGCCCCGTCCTTCTCCGGCGCGAAGGCCGGCACCTTGGCCTGGCGTGCGATGCGCACCCCGGCCTCCGGCGCGCGCGCCTTGACCTCGCGGTCGAGGGCCGCAGCCAGATCGAAGACCCCGCCCAGCAGGCTCTCCGGATCGAGCCCCGGCGGGCAGCGCAGGTCGAAGTGGAAGCTGCACTCGCGGGCCAGGATGTTGTGCGCCGTGCCGCCGTGCACCACGCCGATGGTCAGGGTCGCGCCCTTCGGGATGAACGGCGAGGCGGGATCGGCCTCCCGCTCCAGCCGCTCGGAGAGCTCGACCAGGGTGGCCATCAGCTTGATCGCCACCATGTTGGCCGAGACCCCTTGCTGGGTCTGGCTGGAATGCGCCTCGCGGCCGACGACCGTGACGTGGAAGGTCGAGATGCCCTTGTGGCCGCTGACCGCCTCCATGTCGGTGGGCTCGCCGACCACCACCAGGGCCGGGGTCGGCAGCTCGCGGCGGATCGTCTCGATCATCGCCGGCGCGCCGAGGCAGCCGATCTCCTCGTCGTAGGAGAAGGCCAGGTGCACCGGCTTCTTCGGGTTCGCGGCCTTGATCTCCGGCGCGGTGGCCAGCGCCAGGGCGATGAACCCCTTCATGTCGCAGGTCCCGCGCCCATAGAGCCGCTGGTCGCGCCGCACCAGGGTGAAGGGCTCCGAACTCCACGGCTGGCCGTCCACCGGCACCACGTCGGTATGGCCCGACAGCACCACCCCGCCCGGCTCGGCCGGGCCGATGGTGGCCACCAGGTTGGCCTTGGTCCCCTCGGCGTTGGGCACGCGGCGGTGGGGGATGGACAGGCCGTCGAGATAGCCCTCGACCCATTCGATCAAGGCGAGGTTCGACCCGCGCGAGGTGGTGTCGAAGCCGATCAGGGTCTTCAGCACATCGGCGGCGGCGGCGAAGTCGGGCATGGGGATCACCCCTGCTGGATGCGTCCGGGGGCGGGCAGGAAGTCGATCAGCTCGATC
This sequence comes from Phenylobacterium sp., assembly GCA_004799545.1. Lineage (GTDB taxonomy): Bacteria > Pseudomonadota > Alphaproteobacteria > Caulobacterales > Caulobacteraceae > Phenylobacterium. The sequence continues at coordinate 310,373 of SSMU01000030.1, read as the reverse complement.
TTGAACACCAGCACGGCGTTGGGCGGGATGGCGCCGCCGCCCGCGCCCTGCGCGCCGTAGCCGAGCTTGGGCGGCAGGTAGAGCATCCACACGTCGCCTGGCCGCATCAGCGGCAGGGCTTCCTCCCAGCCCGGGACCAGGTGCTCGAGCGGCATGGCCGCCGGCTGGCCTCGCTCGTAGGAGCTGTCGAACACCTTGCCGTCGATCAGCCGGCCCTCGTAGTTGACCTTGATCTCGTCGCCTTTCTGCGGGCGCTGGCCCGACGCCGGGCCGGACGACACCACCTCGTACTGCAGCCCGTCCGGCAGCACGTGGACGCCCGGCTTCTTGGCGGTCTTGTCGAGGAAGGCTTGGCCGTCGGCGGTCGGCTTGGAATCCTGCGCCGCCGCCGGGACGGCGGCGGCCGACGCCGTGGGCTTCGGATGGCAGGCGGCGAGCGCCAGGGCGGCCGCGGCGACGACGATCAGGCTTTTGCGCATCAATCGATCCTCAAACGACCCTGGCCTCAAACCACCCGGGGCGGATAGCCCCGGTCGCGCAGGGCGTCCATGACCTCCTGGGCGTGCTGGGCGTCGCGGGTCTCGATCATCACGTCGAACTCGGCGCCCTTGGCCGGCACGTCGAGCGCCAGGCGGTTGTGCGCCACCTCCAGGATGTTGGCGCCCATGTCGCCGATCACCGCCGAGACGGTGGCCAGGAGGCCCGGCCGGTCGTCGCCGATGATCCGGAGCGAGACCAGCCGCTGCTCGCGAACCAGCTCGCGGGTCAGCACCGAGGCCAGCAAACGCGTGTCGATGTTGCCGCCGGTGATCACCAGGCCGCACTTCTTGCCGCGGAACTTGCGCGGATAGGCCAGCAGGGCGGCGAGCGAGGCCGCGCCCGCGCCCTCCACCACGGTCTTCTCGACATTGCAGTAGAGCGCGATGGCCCGCTCGAAATAGGGCTCCTCGATCAGCAGCACCTCGTCGATCAGCGGCCGGGCGATGGCGTAGCTCTCCTCGCCCACCTGCTTGACCGCGATGCCTTCGGCGATGGACGACCCGCCGGCCGAGGCGGCGGTGTCGAGGCCGCGCATCTTGGCGGTGAACGAGGGGTACATGGCCGGCTCGACGCCGATCACGCTGATGTCCTTCTTCATGGTCTTGGCCGCCGTCGCCATGCCGGCGATCAGCCCGCCGCCGCCGATCGGGATCGGCAGCACCTCGAGGTCCGGCACGTCCTCCAGCATCTCCAGCGCCACCGTCCCCTGGCCGGCCATCACCGCCGGGTCGTTGAACGGATGGACGAAGGTCAGCTCGCGCTCCTCGCAGAGCCTGAGGGCGGTGGCCGAGGCGTCGTCGTAGCCGTCGCCGTCGATCACCACCTCGGCGCCGTGCGCCCGGGTCTGCTGCACCTTCACGAAGGGGGTGCCGCGCGGCATGACGATGGTCACCGGGATGCCCAGCCGGGCGGCGTGGTAGGCGAGGCCCTGGCTGTGGTTGCCGGCCGAGGCGGCGATCACCCCGCGCTTGCGGGCGTTCTCGCCCAGCTGCATCAGGGCGTTCAGCGCGCCCCGCTCCTTGTAGGCGGCGGTGAACTGCAGGTTCTCGAACTTCACCCACACCTCGGCGCCGGTGATCTCCGACAGCGTCCGCGAATGGCGGCACGGGGTGCGCTCAATATGACCCTGCAGCCGGTCCCGGGCCGCGAGGATGTCGTCGAAGGAAAGGGTCATTTGAAAAGCCGGGGGTCGCGCGAAAGGCCGGCAACCTAACGGCCGGGGGGCCGAGGGGCAATGTTCGCAGGTGCGAAAGGCCGCCCCCGGCCTCACCGCCCGCGGCGCAGCCGCAATTTTTCAACACGGACCCACACGGAATACACGGACTCGCAGCTGCCCCGTCCGTGTCCTTCCGTGTATTCCGTGTTCTCTCTCTTTTGGCGGTGTTCGACCGCCCGCCCTCAAGCCTCGAACGCCGCCACCAGGTGTCCCGGCGCCACTTCGGTCAGTTCCGCGGCCGGGACCAGGCCGTCGGGTCGCGGGAGCCGCTTCCGGGTGCGTTCGACCGCCGGATCGGGGATCGGCGCGGCCGAGAGCAGGGCGCGGGTGTAGGGGTGGCGCGGGTCGGCGTAGAGCTGCTCGCGGTCGGCCAGCTCCACCACCCGGCCCAGGTGCATCACCAGCACCCGGTGGCTGATCTCCCGCACCACCGCCAGGTCGTGGCTGATGAACACCATCGCCAGCCCCATGTCCCGCTGCAGGGTGATCAGCAGGTCGATGATCTGGGCGCGGATGGAGACGTCGAGGGCCGAGACCGCCTCGTCGCAGATCACCAGCTGCGGCTTGAGGATCATCGCCCGGGCGATGCCCACCCGCTGGTTCTGGCCGCCGGAGAGCTCGTGCGGGTAGCGGTTGATCAGGCCCGCGTCGAGCTCGACCCGGCCCATCATCGCGCGGACCTCGGCCTCGCGCTCGGCCGCTTGCTGCCCCGGCCGGAACACCCTGAGCGGCTCGGCGATCGAGGTCCCGACGGTCATCCGCGGATCGAGGCTGGCCAGCGGATCCTGGAAGACGATCTGCAGGTCCCGTCTTGCAGCCCGCATTTCTTCGCGTTGCGCATGGGTGATGTCGCGGCCCATCAGGGTCACCGCCCCGCCGGTGGCCGGGATCAGGTTGAGGACCGCCCGCGCCAGGGTCGACTTGCCCGAGCCGCTCTCGCCGACCACCCCCAGGGTCTCGCCCTGGCGGACGGAGAACGATACCCCGTCCACCGCCCGCAGCTGGCGGGGCTTGCGAAACAGCCCCTGGCCGATCGGGAACCAGACCTTCACGTCCTCGCCCGCCACCACCACCGGCGCCTCGGCCGCGACGGGCGCGGGCGTCGGCCGGCCGCCGCGATCCGCCCGGTCCAGCCTGGGGATCGCCGCCAGCAGGGTGCGCGCGTAGTCGGTCTTGGGCGCCGTGAAGATCGCCTCGACCTGGCCCTCCTCCACAAAGGCCCCGTCCTTCATCACGCAGACCCGGTCGGCGAGCCGGGCGATCACCCCCATGTCGTGGGTGATCAGCACCATGGCGGTCCCGGTCTCGCGGCTGAGCTCGGCCATCAGGTCGAGGATCTCCGCCTGCACCGTGACGTCGAGCGCGGTGGTCGGCTCGTCGGCGATCAGCAGCTCCGGCCCCACCGCCATGGCCGCGGCGATCATCACCCGCTGGCGCATGCCGCCGGAGAGCTCGTGCGGATACTGCCGCAGCCGCTGCGCCGCGTCGGGGATGCGCACCCGCTCCAGCCACGCCCGCGCCTGCCGCATCGCCTCGGCGCCACCCATGCCGAGATGCTGGCGCAACGGCTCGGCGATCTGCTCGCCGATCCGCATGTGCGGCGTCAGCGCGCTCAGCGGGTCCTGGAAGATCATGGTCATCTTCGAGCCGCGCACGCGGTTGAGCCGGCGGGGCGTGAGGCCCAGCAATTCCTCGCCCTGGAATTTCGCCGACCCCGACGCCCGGCCGTTCTCAGCCAGCAGGCCCATCACCGCCATGAAGGTCTGGCTCTTGCCCGAGCCGCTTTCGCCGACCACCCCCAGGGTCTCGCCGCGGGCGACCTGCAGCGACACGCCGCGCACCGCCCGGACCCCGCCGTCGTGGGTCTCGAAGTCCACCCTCAGGTCGTCAAGCGTGAGGACGGCGGGCGACGCTGTGGCCATGTCGGCGAGCTAGGCATGGATCGCGGCGTTTTGAAATCGCCTCTCCCGGCCGCCGCGTGGTAGGTGCGGCCCGTGCCCGGAAGCCCGCCCCGCCCCGCCCTGTTCCTCGATCGCGACGGGGTCCTGAACGAGGATCGCGGCTTCGTATCGCGCTGGGAGGACTTCGCCTGGATCGAAGGCGCCCGCGAGGCGGTGGCCGCCTTCAACGCCGCCGGCTGGCTGGTCATCGTGGTCACCAACCAATCGGGCGTCGGCCGCGGCTACTATTCCGAGGCCGACATGCACGCCCTGCACGAGCGCATGGTCCGCGACCTGGCCGCGGCGCACGCCCACATCGACGCCTTCTACTTCGCACCCCACCACCCGGAAGCGCCGGTCGAGAGCTACCGCCATCCCGACCCGCCGGACCGCAAGCCCAACCCCGGCATGATCCTGCGGGCGCTCGCCGACTGGCCCATCGACCGCGAGCGCTCGGTGCTGGTCGGCGACAAGCCCTCCGACATCGAGGCCGCCGCCCGCGCCGGCATCCGCGGCCTGCGGTTCAAGGGCGGCGACCTGAAGCGCTTCCTGATCGACGAGGCGGCGCTGCTGGGCTGACTTCCCTTCCCGTTCACGGGAAGGGGGGACCGCTCGCCGCAGAGCGAGCGGTGGGAAGGGTGAGCCGGCGCAGGGCGCGTGGCTTACCCTCTCCACCCCGCCCTCTTCGGGGCGCGGTCCCCCTCTCCCGCTTCGCGGGAAAGGAAATCACCGCCCCTCCATCTGCTCCAGCATCCGCTCCAGGGTGATCAGCTCGTCCGCCTCGCCTGGCGGCTTGTCCCAGCGGAGGCGGCTGATCCGCGGGAAGCGCATGGCGACGCCGGACTTGTGGCGGCCTGAGCGCTGCAGCCCCTCGAACGCCACCTCGAACACCAGGCCGGCATGCGGCTCGGCCCGCACCGAGCGCACCGGCCCGAACCGCTCGACGGTGTTGTCGCGGACGAACTTGTCGATCTGCTTCAGCTCCTCGTCGGTGAAGCCGAAATAGGCCTTGCCGACTGGCGTCAGCACCCGGCCGCCACCCTCGCCCTCGGTCCATACCCCGAACGTGTAGTCGGAATAGAAGCTCGACCGCTTGCCGTGGCCGCGCTGGGCGTACATCAGCACCGCGTCGATCAGGAACGGGTCGCGCTTCCACTTGAACCAGGGGCCCTTCGGCCGACCGGCCTCGTAGAGGCTGTCCCAGCGCTTCAGCATGATCCCTTCGGCGACCTGCGGGTCGCCGGCCGGCGGATCGGCGCGCAAGGCCGCCAGCTCGCCCCAGGTGTCAAACGGCTGCAAAGCCGAGAGGTCGATCCGCGGGCTCGCCTGGCGCGCCACGAAGGCCTCCAGCCGCTTGCGCCGCTCGGCGAAGGGCAGGGTGCGGGTGTCCTCGCGGCCCTCGGCCAGGATGTCGTAGGCGCGCACCCCGGCCGGGAACTTGGCCATCAGCTTGGCGTCGACGGTCTTGCGGTTCAGCCGCTGCTGCAGGTCGGCGAAGCTCGCGACCTGGTTTCCATTTGGGCCGTCGCGCAGCACCAGCAGCTCGCCGTCCAGCACCCCCTCCTCGAAGAGGGCGTCCACCAGGTCCGGGAAGGTGTGGGAGATGTCGTCGCCGGTGCGGGTGTAGAGCCGGCGCACCCCGCCCTCGTTGACCAGCTGCACGCGGATGCCGTCCCACTTCCACTCGGCGGCGTAGTCGGCCGGATCGAGCTTGGCGAAGTCCACCGCCTCGTCGATCGCCTGGGCCAGCATGGCCGGGCGGAAGCGGCCGGGATGCTCGGCCGAGGGCTTCTCGGAGCGGCCCTCCAGCCAGGCGAACAGATCCTCGTAGGGCGGATGCAGGGCGTGCCACAGCTCCTCGATCTCGGCCGGCTCCACGCCGCCCATCTCGGCCGCCGCCCGCTTGGCGAGCCGCGCGGTCATCCCCACGCGCAGGCCGCCGGTCATCAGCTTGAGTAGCGCCCAGCGCTCGCGGGGCTCCTCCATGGCGTCGAGCCAGCCCTCGATTAGCCGCTGCACCTCGGCACGGCTGGCGGTGCGCAGGGCCTCGACCACCTCGGAGAGCTCAGGCTCGCGGTTGGCGCCCGGCCGCCGGGGCCAGACCAGGGCCACGGTCTCCGCCAGGTCGCCCACGTAGTCGTAGGACCACCAGAACAGCTGCGGATCCATCCGCGCTTCCACCGCCTTGCGGATGAAGGCGGGCTTGGCCGCGTCGAAGCTGAGGTCGCCGGTCAGGGCCGCCAGCGCCCAGCCGCGGTCGGGGTCCGGCGTCTCGCGCAGATAGTCGCGCACCAGGGTGAGCTTGGCGTTCCGCGAGGACGTCAGCGACAGCCGGTCCAGCAGTTCGGCGAAGGCGCGCATGGCTAGAAGCTAGGGCGGCGCCGCGCCCGATCCAAATCAGCCCTCGCCGGCCATGCCCCCGGTGTCCTGGCCGATATCGCCCTCGCCCTCCATGCCGCCGTCGCGCGCATCGTCGGGCCGGGCGCCGCCGACCCCTTCGACGCCGCCTGCGCCGGGCGGCAGGCCATTGCCGTCCGGCCGCGAGATCGGACCGCCCAGGCCGCCGGGAGTCGGGTTCAGGGGTTCGGACATGGCGAGGCTCCTGTTTGCGGAGCCAACGTCAGGGCCGGGGCCGATGTTCCGGCCTCAGGCGCCTCGCCGCCAGGAGGCCTCGATGAGCGGCAGGGCCGCCACCACGTCTTCGGGGCTGCGCAGCTGGAAGCGGATGAAGGGGCGCTGCTCGTGGGCGATCTTGAACTTGCTCATCCGCGCCACGCCGCTGCGGCGCGCCCGCACCACCACCGCCTGGTTGCGGATGGTGAAGCCGACGAAGTTGTCCGGCACATTCACATAGCGCCGGGTGAAGCCGAGGCCCGTCTTGGCGCCGCGCAGGGTGCCCTTGGGCGCCATGGCCCGGACCTGTTCGACCAGGGCACGCAGGTCGCGGCGCAGGGCCTCGTCCTTGAGCTTGGCGTCGGCCTCGGCCAGGAACTCCAGGTCGCCGAGGGCCGGCAACGGGGGTTCGGCCTCCGACGCCAGTTCGACCTCGAAATCAAAGGGCGTGTCGATGTTGGCGGCCAGCGGCTTGGCGCTGCGGCCGACCAGCAGGGCGAAGCCCGGCAGGCCGATGGTCACCGCCGTCAGCCGCGAGGCGTCGAGCACGAGGTCGCCCTCGATCGGGATGTCCCCGTCGACCATGAGCACGGAGAAGGGCGGCGGCGGATAAGGCCGCTCCTGCTGAAACAGGTTCAGCAGCACTTCAGGGCAGTCGACGAGAGTCACGCCGAGCTGCGGCTGCCTGAGCCGTTCTAGATGAATCCTCACGTGTACCCCCGTACGCCGCAATTTCACCGTGCGAAACTATAGGCTGTATGTCAACAACACGTGACGGGCGCCCCTAGTCTCGACCAGGTCTTGCCCCATGCTTTTCGAAGGCGTCCCACCGTCCCAACCTAGGCGCTGCGCGGCGCTGCGGCTGTGACCTAGGTCGCAGCCAGTGTGGCCACCGGGGATCGCTAGTCATCATCTTCTTCCTCGTAGCCCACCAGGGCGAGCGCCCGGGCCGGGACGCCGTGCAGGTCGGCCCAGCGGGCCAGCGCCTCCTCTCGGCCGTGGGTGATCCACAGTTCGCCGGGCCTGAGCTCGTCGACGGTGCCGGTGAGCTCGTCCCAATCGGCGTGGTCGGAGATGATCAGCGGCAGCTCGACACCGCGCTGGCGGGCGCGGGCGCGGACCTGCATCCAGCCGGACGCGAAGGCCGCCACCGGGTCCGGGAACCGCCGGCTCCAGCGGTCCTGCAGGGTCGAGGGCGGGGCGATGATGATCTCGCCGGCGAAGTCGGTCTTGGTCTTGCTGGTGGCCGGCGCCAGCGGGCCGAGCGCGACACCATGCCGCTCGTAGAGGGCGTTCAACCGCTCCAGGGCGCCGTGCACATAGATCGGCCGCGCCCAGCCGGCCTCGCGCAGCAGGCGGATGATCCGCTGCGCCTTGCCGAGCGCATAGGCGCCCACCAGGTGCGCCCGCTCCGGGAACTGGGCGACGGAGCGCAGCAGCCGGGCGATCTCGCCCTTGTCCTCCGGATGGCGGAACACCGGCAGGCCGAACGTCGCCTCGGAGATGAACACCTCGCACGGCACGGGTTCGAACGCCGCACAGGTCGGGTCGCGCCGGCGCTTGTAGTCCCCGGAGACCACCATGGTCAGGCCCTTCCAGCGCACCACCACCTGGGCCGAGCCCAGCACGTGGCCGGCCGGGACCAGGGTCACCTGCACGGCGTCGCGATCCACCGCCTCGCCATAGGCGGCCGCCTGCCGGGCCTCGGCGAAGGCGGTCCCGTAGCGCTCGGCCATGATGTCCAGCGTCGCCTCGGTGGCCAGCACGGCGCCGTGGCCGGCGCGGGCGTGGTCGGCGTGGCCATGGGTGATCACCGCCCGGGCCACCGGCCGCACCGGGTCGATGTAGAAGTCGCCGGGCGCGCAGTAGAGCCCCTCGGGCTTCGGACAGAGCAGCGCCTGCGGCTTGATCATGCGCACCTACCTAGGCGTCCGCGCACGCCGCGCAACCTTACGAAGTATTCATCTTGTGAATTCGGCGTCATGACTAACACTTAACAAGTATTCGTGGTTACCCGCGGCTATACCCCCTCTCACCGAAGCGCGCAGACGCTTCCCACCCAAAGCTGAGAGAGACACCACAATGACCCGCGCCACCTCCCCGATCCTCGGCGTCGCCAATTTCGCCATGGCCGCCACCCCCCTGATGGCCGTCATCGTCGCCTTCCTGACCGCCGCCATCCACTAGTCCGCGGCGTCTCGTGAACACCGTGATTTGCCTGCCCATCGCGCCGCACCCGGCTGGCGCGCCTTTCCGGGAGCAACCCCTCCCCCGCTCCGCCTGAAGGCGCGCCAGCCGTCCCGCGATTGACCGCGGGGCGGTTCGCCCCTACCGCCATGGCGTGAGCCTCGACCCCGACGCCCTTAGCCAACTCGGCCACCACATGGCCACGACGGTCCCGCAAGCCGCCGCGCTCGGATTCCGCTTCCTCTCGGCCGGCGACGGCCGCGGCTCGATCGAGGCGCCCTGGCGCGAGGACCTGGTCGGCGACCCGGACACCGGGGTGATCGCCGGCGGGGTGGTCACCAGCCTGCTCGACCACACCTGCGGCCTGGCGATCTCCGCCGCCCTCCGCGCCCATCCCTTCTCCACCGCCACCCTCGACCTGCGCATCGACTACATGCGCCCCGCCGCGCCGCGCGCCGGGGTCACCGCCGAAGCCCACTGCTACAAGCTGACCCGCTCCATCGCCTTCGTCCGCGCCCAGGCCTGGGACGTCGATCCGGACGATCCGATCGCCACCGCCCAGGCGGCCTTCGTGCTCAACCAACCGCCCGCCCCGTGAGCGAAGCCGCCGCCCGCCAGCTCGAGGACTTCCTGCAACGGGTGCCCTACGTCCGTTTCCTCGGCATGCACGCCGAGCTGGCCGGGGACGAGATGACCGCCGTCCTGCCGTTCTCCCAGCACCTGGTGGGCAACGTCATGCTGCCGGCCCTGCACGGCGGGGTGATCGGCGCCTTCCTGGAAGTGACCGCGCTCGCCCAGCTCTCGGTCACCCAGGGCTCGGCCAAGGTGCACAAGACCATCGACGTGACCATCGAGTACCTCAGGCCCGGCCGCGCGCTGACCACCTACGCCCGCGCCGACCTGCGCAAGGTCGGCCGCCGCATCGCCAACGTCCATGTGGAAGCCTGGCAGGAGGCCCGCGAGCAGCCGATCGCCGCCCTGCGCGGCCACTTCCTGCTGGCCAGCGACTAGCTCAGCCGCCCCCCTCAGCCGGCGGGCTTGGCCACGGCGGCCGCCGCCTCTTCCTTCTTGATCTCGTCGAGCCCGGCCTGGGCCTTGGCCAGGGCCGCCGCGTCGTGGCGGCTCTTCGCGTCGACCACGAAGCCCACCGCCTCGATCTCGCGCACTGGCAAGAGGTGGGTGTCGTCGGCCTTCTTGAAGGCGCCGGTCTGGATGCGGGTGAGGATCGCCCGCTGCCGCTTGGCCTCCGCCGTGTCGCCGACCCCGTAGCTGAAGATGAAGCCCGCGATCTTCGCCTTGAGCGCCGGATCGAGGTCCTTGCGCCAGACCATCGGGTCCTCGGGGATGGTCGGCGAGCGCCAGATCACCTGCAGGTTGGCCAGCGTCTTCTTGGCGATCGGGGTGTTCAGCATCGCCATGCGGTCCATCGAGCGGGTGTTGTCGGTGGCGGCGTCCAGCAGGCCGGAGCCCACGGCGAACAGGTTGGCCTCGGCGTTGGCCGAGCGCACGGTCTTGAAGCAGCGCGCCGGCTCGATGCCGCGCGGCCCGAACAGATAGGCCCGCGGCGCCAGGGTGCCGGAGGTCGACTTCGCGTCCCCCGTCCCGAAGTCGAGGCTGCGGTCGCATTTCAGCAGCTTGTCGAGCGTCACCCCCGAGCCCTTCCGCACCAGGATCACCCCCTGATAGCCGTCGTGGCCTTCCGGGTTGGAGGTGCGGGCGAACACCTCGCCGCCGGCCCGGCGCACCGCCTCCAGGCCGGACGCGTTGGTGAACCAGCCCACGTCCGACTGCTTGAACCGCATGGCCTCGACGGCCGCCGTGTAGGTGGTGCCGAAGAACGGCTTCACCGACAGGCCCGTCGCCTTCTGCATGTCGCGCAGGAAGGGCGACCATTCCTGGATTTGGGTCTGCGGATTCTCCGTCGAGACGATGGAGAAGATCAGCGCGGGCGGCAGGGGCGGGGCCGGCGCGGACTTGGTGCAGGCGGCGAGGCCGAGCACCGCGGCGAGGGTCAGGAGGCGTCGGATCATCAGCCACCATAGCCCAGCTTTCCGACGGCCCGTCAAAGACGGCCCCGAGGAGCGCCCCAGGAACGACCCCGAAAAGCGACGCACAAACGGCGCTCCGGAAAGACGCCCCTTGAGCCGCGGGGCTTGGGAGGCTACCCGCAGCCCCCATGTCATCCCCCATGCTGCAAGGTCTCTCCCACCAGGCCCGCGAGGCGAAGAGCTGGCCCTTCGAACAGGCGCGCCTCTTGCTGGAGCGCGTGCTGCGCCTGCGCCTCGACGACGCCGAGCGGGACCTCGCCGCCACCCTGATCACCGCCGGCAAGATCGACGAGGCGGTCCGCACCCTGCCGGCGCTGCGCGAGCCGGCGGTCTTCCAGTGCGGCTACGGCGCCTCGGGCCTGCCGCACATGGGCACCTTCGGCGAGGCGGCGCGGCCGACCATGGTCCGCAACGCCTTCCGCGCGCTCACCGAGGACGCCATCCCCACCCAGCTGATCGTCTTCTCCGACGACATGGACGGCCTCAGGAAGATCCCAGACAACGTGCCCAACCGCGAGATGCTGGAGGAGGACCGCGACAAGCCGGTCACCTCGGTGCGCGACCCGTTCGGCGAGCACGAGAGCTTCGGCGCGCACAACAACGCCCGCCTGCGCGCCTTCCTCGACGGCTTCGGCTTCGACTACACCTTCATGTCGTCCACCGAGACCTACCGATCGGGCCGCTTCGACGCGGTGCTGCTGCGCATCCTCGAGCGCTTCGACCAGGTGATGGCGATCATGCTGCCGACCCTGGGCGAAGAGCGGCAGGCGACCTATTCGCCCTTCCTGCCGATCAGCCCGACCTCAGGCCGCGTGCTGCAAGCGCCCACCCTCGAACGCGACCTCGACAAGGGCACGATCATCTTCCCCGACGAGGACGGGACGCTGACCGAGGTCCCGGTCACCAGCGGCCACGTGAAGCTGCAGTGGCGGCCCGACTGGGCGGCGCGCTGGACGGCCCTGAAGGTCGATTTCGAGATGTCGGGAAAGGACCTCGTGGACTCCTTCCGCGTCTCGAAGCGCATCGCCAAGGCGTTGGGCGGAGAAGGCCCGGAGACGCCGCACTTCGAGCTGTTCATGGACGAGAACAACCAGAAGATCTCCAAGTCCAAGGGCAACGGCCTGACCATGGAGGAGTGGCTGCGCTACGGCACGCCGGAGAGCCTGGCCTACTACATGTACCAGTCGCCGAAGTCGGCGAAGCGGCTCTATTTCGACGTCATCCCCAAGGCCACCGACGAGTACCTCTCCCACCTCGACGCCTTCAACCGCGCCCGCGGCGAGACCAACGCGCCGGCCATCGACAACCCCGCCTGGCACGTGCATCGCAGCGCTCCACCCGAGAAGGGCTCGCCGGTCAGCTTCTCGCTGCTGCTGAACCTGGTCTCGGCCGCCGACGCCTCAACCAAGGACATCCTCTGGGCCTTCCTGGAGCGCTACCTGCCGGGCGCGACGCCCGCCAGCGAGCCCCTGCTCGACCAGCTGGTGGGCTACGCGATCCACTACTACGAGGACTTCGTGAAGCCGGCGAAGCGCTTCCGCGAGCCCGACGCCCGCGAGCGCGCGGCCATGGAGGACCTCGTGGCGCGGCTTGAGGCGCTGCCCGCCGGCGCTGACGCCGAAAGCATCCAGAACGAGGTGTTCGAGGTCGGCAAGGCCGCCGGCTTCGAGCCGCTGCGCGCCTGGTTCTCGGCCCTCTACGAGGTGCTGCTTGGCCAGAGCCAGGGCCCCCGCTTCGGCTCCTTCGTGGCGATCTTCGGCGTCCAGCGGACCATCGACCTGATCAACCGCGCGCTGGCCGGCGAGCTGGCCACGGCCTGACCTGACACCCCTAGCTGTCGATCAGCTCGCGGATCTTGCTCGCCAGGTCGGAGATCACGAACGGCTTGGTGATCACCTCCATGCCCGGATCGAGGTGGCCGTTGCCGACCACGGCGTTCTCCGCATAGCCGGTGATGAACAGCACCTTCAGGTCGGGTCGCGTCTGGCGGGCGGCGTCGGCGACCTGGCGGCCGTTCAGCCCGCCGGGCAGGCCGACGTCGGTGATCAGGAGGTCGATCCGTGCGTCCGACTGCAGCAGGCGCAGGCCGGCGGGCCCGTCCGCCGCCTGCATCGGCACATAGCCGTGCTCCTCCAGCACCTCGACGATCAGCATCCGGATGGTCGGCTCGTCGTCGATCACCAGCACGGTCTGGCCGTCGCCGCCGTCGATCGCCGCCCCGCCCGGCGCCTCGACCTCGTCCTCGACGTCGCCCTGGTGGCGCGGCAGGTAGATGCACATGGTCGTGCCGTGGCCCAGCTCGGAATAGATCCGCACCTGGCCGCCCGACTGGCGCACGAAGCCGTAGATCATCGACAGGCCCAGGCCCGTGCCCTGGCCGATCGGCTTGGTGGTGAAGAACGGGTCGAAGGCGCGGCCGATCACCTCCGGCGTCATGCCGGCGCCGGTGTCGGTGACGCACAGCGACACATACTGGCCGGGCGGCAGCTCCCGTTCGCGGGCGCTCCGCTCGTCCAGCCACTTGTTGGCCGTCTCGATGGTCAGCCGGCCGCCGTCCGGGCTCATCGCGTCGCGGGCGTTGATGCACAGGTTCAGCAGCGCGTTCTCCAGCTGCGAAGCGTCGACCCGGGTGGGCCACAGGCCGCCGGCGTGCACCACCTCGACCTCGACGCTGGGACCCACCGTGCGGCGCAGCAGGTCTTCCATGCCGCTGATCAGCCGGTTCACGTCGGTGGGCCGGGGGTCGAGGGTCTGACGGCGGGAGAAGGCCAGCAGGCGTTGGGTCAGCGCCGCGGCGCGCCGCGTGCTGGTCTGGGCGGCGCCCAGGTAGCGTTCGAGGCCGGCCAGCCGTCCCTCGCCGATCCGCCGCTCCAGGAACTCCAGGCTGCCGCTGATCCCGGCCAGCAGGTTGTTGAAGTCGTGGGCGATGCCGCCGGTCAGCTGGCCGACCGCCTCCATCTTCTGGCTCTGGCGCAGCGCCTCCTCGGTGACCATCAGCTCCTTGGTGCGCGCCGCGACCTGCTGCTCCAGGGTCTCGTTCAGTTGCTGCAGCGCGCTCTCGGCGCGGGCCCGCTCGGTCGCCACCCGCACCCGGTCGGCCACCTCGCGCATCAACAGGAGGTCGCTCTCCGTCCAGATGCGCGCCTCGGCGTGGTTGGCGTAGAGCAGCGCCACGAACCGGCCCTGCTCGACCAGCGGCATGTTGATGAAGGCCTGGGCGCTGATCGCCTTCAGGGCGTCCGCCGTGCCGCTGGTCCGCGGATCGAGGTAGGCGTCATCGATCGCGACGGTTTCCCCGCGCTTCAGGTTCTCGATGTAGCTGCCGTAGTCGCGGAACTGCAGCACGCCCGCCAGGCTCGCCACCCCGGGTGCGTTCCAGTCGCGGTCGATGGTGACGGTATCGGCGACCGTGTCGATCACCCCGTAGCCGACCCGGCTGACGCCCAGGGCCGTGCCCAGGATCGTCGCCGCCACATAGGCGATCTCGTCGGGATCGCGCAGGTTCCGGAGCGCGTCCGCCAGATCGAGCAGGGTCGCCTGCCGGGCCTCGACCTTGCTGCGCTCGGTGACGTCGGCGCCTTCGACGAAGATGCTGACCACCTTGCCGGAGCTGTCGGTGATCGGCTGGTAGACGAAGTCGAGGTAGCGATCGACGCTCGGGCCGCCGGGCGTGGCCTGCATGGCGTACAGCCGGCCCGTCGCGATGAACGGCTCGCCCGTGTCGCGGACGGCGTCGAGGATCTGCAGGTAGCCCTGCTCGACCGCGTCCGGCAGGGCCTCGGCGATGGTCTTGCCGATCACGTCGCGGTGGCCGACCAACCTGAGGTAGCCTGGGTTGGCGAACTCGATCCGGTAGTCAGAGGCCCGCAGCATGGCCATGAAGGTCGGCGCCTGCTCGAACAGCTGGGCGAACTGGTTGCGCTCTTCGTCCAGCCGGCGCATCGCCACGATCTGCTTGGTGGTCTCCGTGCAGACGCCGAACAGGCCGGCCACCGCGCCCGTCTCGTCCCGCGCCGGATTGTAGGAGAAGGCGAAGTGGGCCTCCTCCAGCACCCCTTGGCGGTCGAGATCCAGGCCGAAGTCGTCCATGTGGACGCCCTCGCCGTCGAACACCTGGTCGAACAGCGGCTCGAGGTTGTCCCACGCCTCGGCCCAGACGACGCGGCTCGGGGCGCCCAGGGCGCGCGGATGCTTCAGGCCGAGGATCGGGGTGAAGGCGTCGTTGTAGAGCCAGGTGCGATCCTCGCCCCAGGCCATGAACATCGGCTGCGGCGACGCCAGCATCAGGCCCACCAGGGACCTCAGGGATTGCGGCCAGCCGTCCGGTGGGCCGAGCGGGGTCGTGGTCCAGTCGAGGGCCCGCATGGCCGCGCCCATCGCGCCGCCGCCCTGCATGAAGGCGGGCGCCGTGAGGTTCACGTCCTGACTGTCGGCCATCGGCTGAAATCCCCCGGCCTGCCGTCCGATCGCCGGCAAACCACGCCCGGACGCGTAATTCCCTGGAGCTTCACTGGTTCCCGACCGCCGACGCCCCCGACCGCGCTCCGAGCGCCGGACGAATTATTTCGCAGAAAAAATTTGGCGATCTGCGAGGTCATATGTTCTACTTTTGTTCATGTCTATCCAGACCGACATGGCCGAACGCCGCCTCGCCATCCTGGGCGAGCTCTCCGAGCTCGGCCTGTCGCTCGCGCGTGACCTTCATTCCGCCGCCCTCGCCGCCGAGGACATCGCCGAGAAGGCCAAACTCGCCGAAGCCTTCCACCGCACCGGCCGTTCCGTCCGCCAGTCCCTGGCCCTCCATGCCCGCCTGACCCGGGACGCTGGTCGCGAGGACCGCGAAGCCATCGCCCAAGCCGCCCGCGAGACCGACGCCCGGGTCTCCCGCCGCAAGGCCCAGGTGAAGGCCGCCGTCGAACGCCTGATCTGGACCGAGCACGAACCCTCCGACGCCGAACCCCTGCTCGACGCCCTCGACGACCGCCTCGACGAAGCGGAGCTCTACGAGGACTTCCTCGCCACAGACCTCGACACCCACATCGCTAGGGTTTGCTGGGACCTTGAGCTGCCAGATCCTCCCCTCAGGGGGAGGTGGCCCGAAGGGCCGGAGGGGGTTGAAGCCCACGAGCCCCTCAACCGCCCTGCCTCTCAACCCCCTCAGTCGCTTCGCGACAGCTCCCCCTGCGGTGGAGCATCTGAGCGCCGCTCCTCGGCCTGAATCCCCAACGTTTCGCGACGGAAACGTGACCTTGACGTAAACGGCAAGGTGGGTGTTAAGTTGACGCCGTAAAGGGGCCGTCAGCGGAGGAAACCCCATGATCGCCGATCTGCGCCGGCCGCATCGAAGCTATTCGATCCGTCAGCTGTGCCTGGAATTCAAATGCACCCCGCGCGCCCTGCGCTTCTATGAGGACAAGGGCCTGCTCTCGCCGGCCCGCGAGGGGCTGAACCGCGTCTACAACTACAAGGACCGCGCCCGGCTGGTGCTGATCCTGCGCGGCAAGCGGGTCGGCCTGTCGCTGGCCGAGATCGGCGAGATCCTCGACCTCTACGAGGTCGGCGACGGCGGCGCCCAGCAGGCGGCCAAGAGCCTGCGCAAGTTCCACGAGCGGATCGTCGCCCTGGAGCGCCAGAAGGTCGACATCGACGAGCAGATCGAGGAGCTGCGGCGGGGCTGCGCGGCCATGGAGGAGCAGCTCCAGGCCACCCGCCCCGACCTGCTGCCCCGGGCCGCCGACTACGATCAGATGCTGCGCCGCCAGCTGGACGGCGTCGAACATTAGCCGCAGGCGCCGGCGCGCGATTCAGGTTTAGATGGCGCGCCGGGACGGGGCGGCCTGAGCGGCCCGACGGCGCATGTGGGGTGCGTCCATGACCTATCAGCCGCCAGTGCGCGACTTCACCTTCATCCTGAAGGACCTGCTGCAGCTTGAGCGCTACGCCAACCTGCCGGCTTTCGCCGACGCCTCCATCGATGTGGTCGAGCAGATCCTCGACGAGGCGGCGCGGTTCACCTCCGAGGTGCTCGCCCCGCTGAATTCGGTGGGCGACAAGGAAGGCTGCCACTGGAGCCCGGACTTCACGGTCAAGACCCCGACCGGCTTCCAGGCCGCCTACCGCCAGCTGGTCGACGGCGGCTGGCCGGCGCTGGGCGCGGAACCCGCCTATGGCGGCCAGGGCCTGCCGCACGTGGTCAACCTCGCCTTCTCCGAGATGAGCTCGGCGGCGAACATGGCCTTCTCCATGTACCCGGGCCTGACCCACGGCGCCTATTCGGCGATCCTGGCCGGCGGCGCCGACGCCCAGAAGGACCTCTACCTGCCCAAGCTCGCCTCCTTCCAATGGGGCGGCACCATGAACCTCACCGAGCCGCACTGCGGCACGGACCTTGGCCTGCTGCGCACCAAGGCGGTCCCGAACGGCGACGGGACCTACAAGATCTCGGGCCAGAAGATCTGGATCTCGGGCGGCGAGCACGACCTGACCGAGAACATCATCCACCTGGTGCTGGCCCGCATCGAGGGCGCACCGGCCGGGACCCGCGGGATCAGCCTGTTCATCGTGCCCAAGTTCATCCCCGATGCCGACGGCAATCCCGGCGAGCGCAATTCGGTGAAGTGCCTGGGCCTGGAAGAGAAGATGGGCATCCACGGCAACGCCACCTGCGTGATCAGCCACGAGGAGGCCACCGGCTGGCTGATCGGCGAGGAGAACCGCGGCCTGTCGATCATGTTCGTGATGATGAACGAGGCGCGCATCGGGGTCGGCATGCAGGGCCTGGCCCAGGCCGAGGCCGCCTACCAGGCCGCCGCTGCGTTCGCCAAGGAACGCCTGCAGGGCCGCTCGCTGACCGGGCCGAAGAACCCCGACGGGCCGGCCGATCCGATCATCGTCCATCCGGACGTGCGCCGCATGCTGATGGACGCCCGGGCGATCATCGAGGGCGGCCGGGCCTTCCTGTTCTGGACCGCACTGCACGGCGACCTGGCGCAGGCCAGTCCCGACGAGGCGGTCCGCCAGAAGGGCCACGACTACATGGCCTTGATGACCCCGGTGGTGAAGGCCTTCCTCACCGACCGCGGCTTCCTGGTCTGCTCCGACGCCATGCAGGTGCACGGCGGCGCCGGCTTCACCGAGCACTTCCCGGTCAGCCAGTACCTGCGCGACGTGCGCATCGCCCTGATCTACGAGGGCACCAACGGGGTCCAGGCCCTGGACCTGGTCGGCCGCAAGCTGGCCGCCGACGGCGGCCGGGCGGTGATGGGCTTCTTCGCCGAGCTCGACGCCTTCGTGGAGGCCCATGAGGGCGACGAGACCCTGAAGGCCTTCACCGCGCCGCTCGCCGCCGGCAAGGCGGAGCTGCAGGAGGCCACCCTGTGGCTGATGCAGAACGGCCTGGCCAACCCGGACAACGCCGGCGCCGCGTCGACCGACTACCTGCACCTCTTCGGCCTCGTGGCGCTGGGCTACATGTGGGCGCTGTCCGCCAAGACCGCGCAGGAGAAGATCGCCGGCGGCGCCACCGACCCGATCTACGGCGAGAAGCTGACCATCGGCCGCTACTACATGAGCCGCATCCTGCCCGAGACCACCGGCCACCTCGCCAAGCTGAAGAGCGGGGCGGAGCTGATGATGGCCCTGCCGGCGGAGGCCTTCTGATGGCCCGCCACCGGGCCGCCATCGAGTGGAGCCTGGGCGAGGGCGAGGACTTCCCCGGCGGCCGCTACGGCCGCGGCCACCGCATCCGCTTCGAGGGCGGCCACATGGCGCCCGGCACCGCCTCGGCCCAGGTGGTCGGCAACAAGTGGGCGGAGGCCGGCGCCGTCGACCCGGAGGAGATGCTGGTCGCCTCGCTCTCCAGCTGCCACATGCTGACCTTCCTGCATAAGGCCCGCGAGGCCGGCTTCGTGGTGGTCCGCTACCGCGACGAGGCCGAGGGCGTCATGGAGCCGATCGACGGCGACCGGCGGGCGGTCACCAAGGTCACCCTGCGCCCCGAGATCACCTACCAGGGCCGCGGCCCCACCGCCGCCGAGCGCGACAAGCTCCACCACCTCGCCCACGAGGACTGCTTCATCGCCAATTCGGTGAAGACCGAGGTGACGGTCGAGGAGCGCTAGGAGTTCTCTTTTTGTTCTTGCCATTTCGCCGGATCGGCGCCAGATTGGCCGAGGACGAAACGGACGGGCAGGCGGATGAGCTTCCACCACTCGTGGATCGCCATGAAAGGCCTCGATCGAGCCGCCTGTCTCGCTGAGCTGGGACTTGAGGTGCGGCCGGAACCGGCCGCGCGATCCGCCTGCGAGGCGGCGCTTGCCGAACTGCCAGACGGCTGGCTGCTCCTGCTCACCAGGGACGACGCCGCCTTCAAGGCGCGGTTTGTCGCCTTGTCGAAAGGCCGCTCCGCCGTCGCCTGCTGGGAGGACGATCGCGTCATGCATGCCGATGCGCGCGGCTACGACGATGGACGACAGACCTGGCGCGTGGCGCATGAGCCGGAGAAAGGCGTCCGCCACCTGCAGATCGACGGCGACCCGCCGCAGGCGTTGGAAGCCATCCGGGCGGAGCAGGCCGCCTTGCAGGATGCGGAGGGCGGCGAGCGGGCCCAGGTCGACTTCATCTTCGAGGTTCCGCCGGAGCTGGCGAAATCGATCTGCGGCTTCAGGCTGGGCGACGACGGGCTCGGGCTGACGTTTTCCGAACTGCGGCCGGCACGAGAGGCCCACCGGCCGAACCTTCTGCAACGCCTATTCGGTCGAGCTTGAAGGTCCCGCGACTCGCGTGGAGAGCAGGTCGCGCAGCCGTCGCTCGAGCGCCGCCGCGTCCTTCAGCTCGCACTCCCAGAGCGTCTCGACCCGCCAGCCCTGAACCGCCAGCGCCGCCCGGCTGGCTTCGTCCCGCGCCCGGTTGCGCCCCACCTTGCCGACCCAGTAGTCGCGGTTGGCCTTCGGCACCCGCGCGCCGCGCGCGCAGTCGTGGCCGTGCCAGAAGCAGCCGTGGACGAACAGCGCCAGCCTCCGCCCCGGCAGCACCACGTCCGGCGAGCCCGGCAGGTCCTTGCGGTGCAGGCGGTAGCGGGCGCCCAGCGCGGTCAGGGCCTTGCGCACGATCAGCTCGGGCGTGGTGTCCCGCCCCTTCACCCGGCGCATCACCGCCGAGCGCTTCTCCGGCGGATAGACGTCGGCGCCGGTCACAGCCCGTCGAACAGGGCCGTCGAGATGTAGCGCTCGGCGAAGCTCGGGATGATGGTGACGATCAGCTTGCCGGCCATGTCGTCGCGCGAGGCGACGTCGAAGGCCGCCACCAGGGCCGCGCCGGACGAGATGCCCACCGGCAGTCCCTCCTCGCGCGCCGCGCGCCGGGCCATGGTGAAGCTGTCCTCGTTGGACACCTGCACCACCTCGTCGATGATCCCGCGGTCGAGGATCGAGGGCACGAAGCCCGCGCCGATGCCCTGGATCTTGTGCGGGCCGGGTGGCCCGCCGGAGAGCACCGCCGAGCTGGTCGGCTCGACCGCGATCATCCGCACCGAGGGCTTGCGGGCCTTCAGCACCTGGCCGACGCCGGAGATGGTGCCGCCGGTGCCGACCCCGGAGATCACCGCGTCGACCCGGCCCTCGGTGTCGTTCCAGATCTCCTCGGCCGTCGAGACCCGGTGGATCAGCGGATTGGCGGCGTTGTCGAACTGCTGCGGCATCACCGCGCCCGGCGTCGCCTCGACGATCTCGCGGGCCCGGGCCACCGCGCCCGCCATGCCGCGCTCGGGCGGGGTCAGCTCGAGCTTGGCGCCCAGCAGCAGCAGCATCTTGCGCCGCTCCAGCGACATGCTCTCCGGCATCACCAGGATGCACTGATAGCCCTTGGCCGCGGCCACGAAGGCCAGCGCAATGCCGGTGTTGCCGCTGGTCGGCTCGACGATCACCCCGCCGGGGCCCAGCAGGCCCTTGGCTTCCAGGTACTCGATCATCGCCACGCCGATGCGGTCCTTCACCGAGGCGAGCGGATTGAAGAACTCCAGCTTGGCGACCACCTCGCCCTTGGGCTTCAGCGCCGCGGTCAGCCGCGGCAGGCGCACCAGCGGGGTGTCGCCCACCAGGTCGAGCACGCTGTCGAAGATCTTGCCCCGGCCCTCGCGGCGATAGCGCGCGGCGTCGTAGGCCTTGTCGGGGGTGGCGTCCATCGGCGGACCTCTCGGGCTTCCAGGCCCGCGAACCTAAGACTTCCTGGGGCGATTGGAAGCCTCGTCTCCGGCGAAGCGGAATCAGGAAATCTATTCGGCCGCCAGGACCGCGGCCGGCCGCAGCAGGGGCTCCAGCAGCTGTTCGGCCAGCCAGCGGACCACCGGCACGGCGACCCCGTCGCCCGCCACTTGGAGCGCGCCGGTCGCGGCCTTCGGCAGGCGATAGCTCTCCGGCAGGCCCATCAGGCGGGCCGCCTCGCGCGGGGTCAGCAAACGGGTGCGCAGCCGGCCCTGGTCGGCGACCACGATCACCTGGCGGGAGGAGCCGCCGCGCGGCGTGCGCAGGCAGCCCGCCAGGCCGTCGAGCCGCACCTCCGCCCGCTGCACCGAGCGGCCGGCTTCGTTGCGCATCCGCCGGAAGACCGCGCCCACCACCCGTTCGCCCCGCGCCTGGGCGGCCGCCAGCCGGGCGCGGTGCAGCGGCGACATCAGGGAAAGCCAGCGCTCGGTGCGCTCGGCCGGATGCCAGGCGACCTGGTCGTCGTCCTCCAGCAGGGCGGCGAGGTCGGCGTTGCGGGCCGGCGGCTCCGGCAACCGCCACCAGATCCAGCGGGCGGCCAGGTGTTCGGGCAGGCCGGCGGCGGCCGCCTTCACCGCCCGGCTCTGCCACGGGCCCGGGCCGACCAGGGCGCCGGGCGGCGGCTCACGCGTGGCGATGATGAACACCCGCGGCCGCGACTGGGGCAAGAAGGCCGCCGCGTCGATCTCCAGGGCGCCGAAGCGGTAGCCCTGGGCGGCCAGGGCCTCGGCCACCGCGGCGAAGTCGGCGCCGCCGTGCGAGCTGAGCAGGCCGCTGACGTTCTCGATGACGATGGCCTTCGGCGCGCGGCCCTCCGCGGCCAGGGCCTCGATCAGCCGCCAGAAGCCGTAGAAGGCCGAGGACTTGCCGCCCGCCAGCCCGGCCCGCGCCCCGGCCAGGCTGAAGTCCTGGCAAGGGCTCGACGCCCAGGCCACGTCGGCGCGGCCGGGCAGGTCGCAGGCCTGCAGCTTCCAGACATCGCCCGCGTGGAAATGCCGGTCCGCATCGGCGAAATTTGCCCGGTAGGTGGCGGCCTTGCCGGGGTCGAAGTCGTTGGCGAAGGCGCACGACCAGCCCGCGCCGAGGCCCAGCCGGGCCATGCCGCCGCCGCAGAAGAATTCATAGAAGCTGAGAGGCTCGCGACTCACGAGGCCGAGCCTAGCCGAATCCGGGCGCGAAGGCGCCTAGAGCCTGTCCCGGTTGAGAAAACAACCGGGATGAACAGGCTCGTCGGACCTTTCTGGCGTGCATCCTCGTCGCCGAAGCGGCGGCCACTTCGGCGGGATGCGCGTGGCAGATCAGCCCTGGCCGATCTCCTGCATTGGAATCTGCGCCTTGGCGCCTGCGTTGTCGTGCGGCGCCGGCAAGATGAAGCCGATAGCGATAGCCACGGCCGCAACGGCCGCGATCAGCAGTTTGGGCGTCATAACGGGTCCCTCTCCGTCCTACGCGACGCCCAGTTTCCGCCATTTGGCTTAACGTCCGCGGAAGGAAGACGCTTAAGCTTTGGTGACTCCCGACACATGACTCTTGACCAGTTCACCCTTGACCCTGGGCCCCCCGGGGCGCCGAATTAACCAAAGCAAGATCGGCGCCAGAGGAAACGCGAGCATGGAAAAGGCCTACGACCTGGTGGTCCGGGGCGGGACCGTCGTCGATGGAACGGGCGGCGCGCCCTACCAAGCCGACGTCGGCGTCAAGGACGGCCGCATCGCCGCGGTGGGCCGGATCGCCGGGACCGGCGCCGAGGAAATCGACGCCAAGGGCATGGTCGTGGCCCCCGGCTTCGTCGACGTCCACACCCACTATGATGGCCAGGCGACCTGGGACAGCCACATGCAGCCCTCGTCCTGGCACGGGGTCACCACCGTGGTCATGGGCAACTGCGGCGTCGGCTTCGCGCCCTGCAAGCCCGGCGACCACGACCAGCTGATCCGGCTGATGGAAGGCGTCGAGGACATCCCCTTCCCGGTGCTGGCCGACGGCCTGCCCTGGAACTGGGAGAGCTATCCGGAATACCTCGACAGCCTGGCGACCCGCCGCTTCGACGTGGACGTGGGCAGCCAGCTGCCGCATGCGGCGCTTCGCGTCTTCGTCATGGGCCAGCGCGGCGTCGACCGGGAGCCCGCCACCGCGGCCGACATCCACGCCATGGCGGCGATCGCCAAGCGGGCCATGGAGGCCGGCGCCATCGGCTTCGGCACCTCGCGCACCCTGAACCACCGCTCCTCGGACGGCTCGCCGATCGCCACCCTGACGGCCGGCGAGGACGAGCTGACCGGCATCGCCATGGGCATGGCCGCCGCCGGCAAGGGCGTGCTGCAGGTGGTCTCCGACTTCAACGACCCGGCCGAGGAATTCGCCATGCTGCGGCGGATCGTCGAGGCGTCGGGGCGACCGCTGTCCTTCTCCCTGTTGCAGAGCCCGCGCGATCCCGAGCAGTGGCGCTTCATGCTGGAGCAGATGTCGGCGGCCAAGGCCGCGGGCTTGCAGATCAAGGCCCAGGTGGCGACCCGGCCGGTGGGCGTGCTGTTCGGCCTGGAGCTGACGGTGAACCCGTTCAGTTCGCACCCGAGCTATCGCGCCATCAAGGAGCTGCCGCTCAGCGAGCGGGTGGCGCGGCTGCGCGATCCAGAGTTCCGCGCGCAGTTGCTGAGCGAGGAGGCGGAGAACGCCCGTGCGCCGGGGCTGTCGCCGATGCGCGCCTGGGACCGCATCTATCCGATGGGCGGCGACAACCCGGACTACGAGCCGACGCCGGACCATTCGATCGCCGCCATGGCCGCCGAGCGGGGCCTCGATCCCTATGCAATCGCACTGGACCACATGCTGGAGGGCGGCGGGCGCGGCATGCTCTACCTGCCGCTGCTCAACTACGCCCAGAACACCCTCGATCCGGCCTATCAGATGCTGCAGCACGACTGCGTGGTGCCGGGCCTCTCCGACGGCGGGGCGCACGTGGGGATGATCTGCGACGGCTCCTTCCCGACCACCAACCTCGTCCACTGGACCCGCGACCGGACGCGCGGGCCGAAGCTTTCCTTGGCGCACATGGTCAAGGCCCAGGCGCGTGACACCGCCGAGCTCGTGGGCCTCTACGACCGCGGCCTGCTCGCGCCCGGCTTCCGCGCCGACCTCAACATCATCGACTACGACCATCTGACGCTGAAGGCGCCGGAGGTGGCCTATGACTTGCCGACCGGGGGGCGACGGCTGATCCAGCGCTCGGAGGGCTACCTTGCGACCATCGTGGCCGGCGAGGTGACCTATCGCGACGGGACGCCCACCGGGGCCCTGCCCGGACGCCTGCTGCGGGGCGCCCAGGCTGCGCCGGCGCGGATGGCGGCGGAGTAACCCACCCATGGCCGACGACCGTCACGACTTCGATCCGGTCCCGCTGGAGACCGCCTGCGAGTGGACCGCCGGGGAGGTCACCGATCCGGCCGCCTGGACCGAACAGCTCAGCCGCGCGGAGATCGCCGAGTTGGGGGCCGCAGTGGCGTGCGCGCGGGCCAAGTCCGACGACTTCCTGCAGATCGGCAAGGCCGACTTCCCCCTGCCGACGCTGGGCCCGCGCCTGAAGGCCATCGAGGCGGAGCTGATCGACGGCCGCGGCTTCGTGCGGATCCGCGGGCTGCCGCGCCAGTGGTGGTCCAACGACGACATGTGCCTGGCCTATTGGGGGATCGGCGCCCACCTCGGCCGGCCCTGGCCGCAGAACGCCAAGGGCCATGTGCTCGGCGACGTCACCGACCAGGGCAAGCAGCCCGGCGATCCCACGGCGCGCGGCAACGAGCTCGGCCAGGTCGGCCTCGACTTCCATTGCGACGGCTCGGACCTGGTGGGGCTGCTGTGCCTGCAGACCGGCGTCTCCGGCGGGCTCTCGGCGGTCTGCAACTCGGTGGCCCTGCACAACCGCCTGGTCCGCGAGCGGCCGGACCTGGCGGCCGAGCTCTACAAGCCGCAGCCCTACGACTACCGGGGCGAACAGGCGCCGGGGAAGCCCGGCTGGTATCCGATGCCGGTGTTCACCCGGCACGGCGATCGGCTGTTCATCCGGCTGATCCGCCCCTACATCCTGGCCTCGCAGCGCCACGAGGATGCGCCGCGGCTGACCGAGGCGGCCGTCGAGGCCCTGACCTGGATGCAGGCGGCGGCCGAGAGCGGCGCCTATTCGGTGATCATGGATTTCCAGCCCGGCGACATGCAGTTCATCAACAACTACCACGTGCTGCATGGCCGGACGGCCTATGAGGACGACCGTGCGGCCGGCAAGGTGCGCCACCTGAAGCGCCTGTGGCTGGAGACCGAAATCCTGGCCGAACGCCCCGAGCAGTTCCGCAACCGCATGGGCTCTCACTGGGCGAAGCAGGTCAGCATCAGCCGGTTGGACGCAGTTTCCCTCCCTTAATGGGGAGGGACAGCTCGCCAAAGGCGAGCAGGGTGGGGAAGTCACGACCGGGCTCAGCGCGGCAGAACTATTTCTTGCATTCAGAACAAAACACGAACAAGATGGCGGCATGCGCCCGGCAATCCAGCGCGCCCGCGAGCTGCGCCGAAACATGAGCGAGCCGGAGATCATGCTCTGGTCTCGATTGAAGCGTCTTCGTGAACGGGGCTGGCGCTTCCGCCGCCAAGCTCCGTTCCGCGGCTACTTCCTCGACTTTGTCTGCCTGTCTCGCCGCCTCCTGGTGGAGGTCGACGGAAGCCAGCACGCGGATGAGGTTCAATCGGAGCATGACTTTGTTCGTGATCGCGTCCTCGAACGCCAGGGATTCCGCGTGCTCAGGGTGTTCGCCGGCGAGGTGCGTCGGGACCTCGGACGCGTCATGGACCAGATCGTGCTGGCGCTCGAGGCGCAGCCGAGCACCAGCGAGGGGGGCCGGTCGGCTGGCGCGGAGCCCGGTCATGACTCCCCCACCCTGGCCGCTTCGCGGCCTGTCCCTCCCCATTAAGGGAGGGAAGAAGACGCATCGCCTTGCCGGCGACTCATCGGCATAAAGCCCGCATGACCCTTGCCGTCGCCGAAGCCGATCCGACGCCGCTGGAGGCTGCCCGCGAGATCCTGCGGCGGACCTTCGGCCATGCGGAGTTCCGCGGGCTGCAGGGCGACGTCATCGCCGAGGTGCTGGCCGGGCGGAGCGCCATGGCGGTGCTGCCGACCGGCGGGGGCAAGAGCCTCTGCTACCAGATCCCCAGCCTGATGCGCCCCGGTCTGGGCCTGGTGGTCTCGCCGCTGATCGCCCTGATGACCGACCAGGTGGCGGCCCTGCAGCAGTCGGGCGTGGCGGCGGCCCGGCTGGATTCCAACGTCGATCCGGACGCCAAGGCGGCCACCTGGCGGCGCATCGAGGCGGGCGAGTTGGAGCTGCTCTACCTCTCGCCGGAGGGGCTGATGCAGCCCTGGATGCTGGAGCGGCTGCGGCGCACGCCCCTGGCCTTGATCGCCATCGACGAGGCCCACTGCGTCAGCCAATGGGGCCACGACTTCCGGCCCGAGTACCGGATGCTGGGCAAGCTTGCCGACCTGTTTCCCGGCGTGCCGCGGCTGGCGGTGACGGCGACCGCCGATGCGCGGACCCGAGACGATATCCGCGCCGAGCTGCGACTGGTTGATTCCGCCGAGTTCGTGGCCAGCTTCGCACGGCCCGAACTGATGCTGTCGGCGGAACGCAAGCGCGGCTCGAAGGAGAAGCGGGTGCTGGATCTGGTCGCCGCCCGGCCCGGCCGCTCGGGCGTGGTCTACTCGGGCTCCCGCGACGGCACGGACAAGCTGGCCGAGGCGCTGCAGGCCGCGGGCGTGCCGGCGCTGGCCTACCACGCCGGCCTCGACCGCAAGCTGCGCGAGGAGCGGCTGGAGAAATTCCTCGAGGCCGACGCGGCGGTGATGGTGGCGACCATCGCCTTCGGCATGGGGGTCGACAAGCCGGACGTGCGCTTCGTGATCCACGCCGATCCGCCGGCCTCCATCGAGGCCTATTGGCAGGAGATCGGCCGGGCGGGGCGCGACGGCGACCTGGCCGAGGGCATCACCCTCTACGGCGCGGCGGACATGGCCTGGGCGCTGCGCCGGATCGGCGAGCGCGAGGTCGACGAGACCGTCAAGCGCGTGCAGGTGGGCAAGGTCCGCCAGCTCTACGCCCTGCTTGATGGGACCGGCTGCCGCGCCGCCGCCGTGCGCCGCTACTTCGGCGAGGAGGGCGTCGAGACCTGCGGCCAGTGCGATCTGTGTCTCGGGACGGTGGAGACCACCGACGCCACCGAGGCGGCCCAGAAGGCGCTGTCGGCGGCCCATCGGCTGGCCGGCCGGTTCGGCCGCGGCCGGCTGATCGACCATCTGCTCGGCAAGACCAAGGACGTCACCGATCACGAGGCCAGCCTCTCCACCTGGGGCATCGGCGCGGAGCTGACGCTGGCCCAATGGCGCGAGCTGACCGAGCAGCTGCTGTTCGAAGGCCTGCTGCGCGAGGACCCGAACGACGGCCGCCCGCTGATCGGCGTCGGCGACGCCGAGGCGGTGCGGGCGGTGTTCCGCGGCGAGCGGCGGGTGATGATCCGCAAGGCCACCGAGGCCGACCTCGCCCGGCCCGCGCGGCGCAAGCGCAAGGGCGAGACCGCAGCGGCGCTGCCGCCGCACGACCAGCCGCTGTTCGAGGCCCTGCGCGCCTGGCGCGGCGCCGAGGCCAAGGCCCAGCACGTGCCGCCCTATGTGATCTTCCACGATCGCACCCTGGCCGAGATCGCCGCCGCCAAGCCCGCCGCCCGCGCGGCCCTGGTGCGCCTCAACGGGGTCGGCGAGAGCAAGCTCGCCCGCTACGGCGAGGCGGTGCTGGAGGTCGTGCGTGGGTTCGAGGGATAGTCGCGACCTCACTTTCCGCTCTGGAAAGTTTTAACTTGACGACTTGGAAAGCGACGCTACTTTCCGCGTTGGAAAGTGAGAGGTTCATCCATGTCTTCGACCCCCGAGCACGACAGCCGCAGCGCGCTGGAGCTGTTGCAGGCGACCAATCGCCAGATGGCCGAACGGGCCGAGCCGCCGCGCTGGTACCATCCAACCCTGGGCCTGATGCTCGGCGGGCTGGCCGCGGTGCAGGATGCGCCGTTCGTCTGGCGCATCGTCTATCCGATCGCCTGCTGCATCGGGGCCGGACTGATGATGCAGGCCTACAAGCGACATACCGGCATGTGGATCCCGGGTTACCGGGCGGGGCGCACCCGGGCGGTGGTGGCGATATTGGTGGGGCTCTACGCAGCCATCTTCCTGCTGGCCGCCTGGGCGAGTTTCGATCTGCACCTGCGCGGCGTCTTCCTGATCGCCGGCGCACTGATCGCGGTCCTGGGCACGGCCGCCGGCTATATCTGGCAGTGGGCCTATCGCCGCGACCTGGACGCCATCTGATGCCGGCGGCGGTTCTCGACCCCACCATCCATGCGCCCTTGCGGCTACAGATCTGCGCCATGCTGGCGGCGGCTCATACGATCGACTTCGCGACGGTGCGGGAGATGCTCGACGTCTCGGAATCGGTGCTCTCCAAGCATGTGAAGACCCTGGAGGAGGCGGGCTACGTCGCCGTCCGCAAGGCGACCTCCGGCGGCCGCCAGCGGACCTGGCTGGCCATGACGCCGGCCGGCCGCAAGGCCTTCGCCGCCCACGCCGCGGCGCTCAGGGCCCTGGTCGGCGAGGTCGGCGAAGCGGCGGAATAGGCTCCGCTAGACGTCCACCTCGGCGTCGAGGGCGTTTTCCTGGATGAACTCGCGGCGGGGTTCGACCAGGTCGCCCATCAGCCGGGCGAACATGTCGCCGGCGTCCTCGGCGTGATCGACCTTCACCTGCAGCAGGGTGCGGGCGTTGGAGTCCAGGGTGGTTTCCCAGAGCTGGTCGGCGTTCATCTCGCCGAGGCCCTTGTAGCGCTGGATGGCCAGGCCGCGGCGGCCGTTGTCCATCACCGCGTTCACCAGGTCGATCGGGCCGCGCACCGTGGTGGTGCGCTCTTTGCGAGTGTAGGTGGCCGGCGCCTCGAAGATCTTGGCCAGCTCCTTGGAGCGCTCCGCCAGGCGCCGCGCGTCGGCGGCATGCAGCAAGAGCTCGTCGAGCACGATGCGCTCGGAGACCCCGCGCTTCACGCGGCTGAAGACGTAGCCGCCGCCCTCGCCCTTGGCGCCTTCCCAGGCGCCGTCGCCTTCCTCGGCGTAGAGGTCGAGCCGCTTCGCCGCCTTGGCGGGATCGCCGCCCTCGGCCAGCAGGCCGGCCAGCGCCGCCTGCTCCACCGCGAAGGCCGGCGCGCGGGCGGCGAGCCGCTCGACATTGGCCTTGGCGCCGCGGGCGGTGGTGACCATGGCCAGCAGGTCCTGGCCGGCCAGCCGCTCGCCCGAGGAGAGCTGTAGGGTCGCGCCGTCGACGCCTTCGTCGATCAGGTAGATCTCCAGCTCGGCGTCATCCTTGAGGTAGCGGACCGACTTGCCCTTCGACGCCTTATAGAGCGGCGGCTGGGCGATATAGAGGTAGCCGCGGTCGATCACCTCGCGCATCTGCCGGTAGAAGAAGGTCAGCAGCAGGGTGCGGATGTGGGCGCCGTCGACGTCGGCGTCGGTCATCAGGATGATCTTGTGGTAGCGGATCTTCTCGATGTCGAAGTCCTCGACGCCAATGCCGGCGCCGAGGGCTGTGATCAGGGTGCCGATCTGCTCTGAGGCCAGCATCTTGTCGAAGCGGGCGCGCTCGACGTTGAGAATCTTGCCTCTGAGCGGCAGGATCGCCTGGTTGTCGCGGTTGCGGGCCTGCTTGGCCGAGCCGCCGGCGGAATCGCCCTCGACGATGAAGATCTCCGACTTGGCCGGATCCTTCTCCGCGCAATCGGCGAGCTTGCCGGGCAGGGAGGTGATGTCGAGCGCCGACTTGCGCCGGGTGAGCTCACGCGCCTTGCGCGCCGCCTCGCGGGCGGCGGCGGCCTCGGTGATCTTCTGGACGATCAGCCGGGCCTCGTTGGGATGTTCCTCGAACCAGCTGCCGATGCCCTCGGAGACCAGGCCCTCCACCGCCGGGCGGACCTCGGAGGAGACCAGCTTGTCCTTGGTCTGGGAGGAGAACTTCGGGTCGGGGATCTTCACCGAGAGCACGCAGGTGAGGCCCTCGCGGGCGTCCTCGCCGGACACCGAGACCTTCTCCCGCCGCGCGGCGCCGGACGTCTCCGCATAGTTGGTGATGATCCGGGTGAGGGCCGAACGGAAGGCCGCCAGGTGGGTGCCGCCGTCCCGCTGCGGGATGTTGTTGGTGAAGCACAGGACGTTCTCGTGGTAGCTGTCGTTCCACCACAGCGAGAGGTCCAGCTCGACGTTCTCCCGCTGGCCGCGGATGACGATCGGCGCCTTGATCAGGGCGGTCTTAGCCTTGTCCAGGTGGCGCACGAAGGCCTCGATGCCGCCCTCGTAGTGCATGACCTCCTCGAAGGGCTCGGCCCCGCGGCGGTCCTTCAGCCAGATGGTCACCCCGGAGTTCAGGAAGGCCAGCTCGCGCAGCCGGTGCTCAAGCGTCTTCAGGTCGAAGTCGATGAAGGCGAAGGTCTCCAGCGACGGCAGGAAGTTGACCTCGGTGCCGGTCAGGAACTCGCCATTCTCGCGCAAGGGGGACCTGCCGATCACCTTCAGCGGAGACACTGGATCGCCCCGCTGGAACACCATCTCGTGGGTCTGGCCGCCACGATGGATCTTCAGCTTCAGGAAGTCGGAGAGGGCGTTGACCACCGAGACGCCCACCCCGTGCAGCCCGCCGCTGACTTTGTAGGAGTTCTGGTCGAATTTACCGCCGGCGTGCAGCTGGGTCATGATGACCTCGGCCGCCGAGACGCCCTCGCCCTCGTGGATGTCGGTGGGGATGCCGCGGCCGTCGTCGGTGACCGTGCAGGAACCGTCGGCTTCGAGGATCACCTCGACGCGGGTGGCGTAGCCGGCCAGCGCCTCGTCGATGGCGTTGTCGACCACCTCATAGACCATGTGGTGCAGGCCCGAGCCGTCGTCGGTGTCGCCGATATACATGCCCGGCCGCTTGCGTACGGCGTCCAGGCCCTTGAGAACCTTGATCGAATCCGCGCCGTATTCGCCCTGGCCGTTGGCGTCCAGCCCATCGGAGTCGGGGCCAGCGTTCGTCTCGTTGTCTTCGCTCATTCTACGTCCAGCTGGGCGGTCGGGCGCGGGGGTCGCGGCCATCGGCGCCGGGGGGTCGGCAGGGCGATTTCGCGCGGCGCGCGCAGCCCTGTGGGATCACGCTCTTCTATATAGGGTTTCGCCCTGATTCTGCACGTCTTTAGGGTGAAATCGGCCGGCCGCTGTCAGCCCAGTGGCGCAAAACCCGAAGCGTCGACGCGGAGGCCCTGGGCGCGGCCGGCGAGGCCTTCGAACAGGTGGTCGTCCGTGCCGGTCAGGAAGGCCTGCAGGCCCAGCGCCTCGATCTCGTCGAACAGGGCGGTGCGGCGCCGGGCGTCCAGGTGGGCGGCGACCTCGTCCAGCAACAGGATCGGCGAGGGGGCGGCGGCGACGCGGGCCAGGCGCGCGGCCTGGGCCAGCACCAGGTTGAGGATCAGGGCCTTCTGCTCGCCGGTGGAGCACTCGGCGGCCGGGCGGTCCTTCTCGGCGTGGATCACCGACAGGTCGCCGCGGTGCGGGCCGGTGAGCGCGCGGCCGGCGGCGGCGTCGCGGTCGCGGGCGGCGGTGAGCGCCGCGGCCAGCTTCGCCTCGATGTCGGCGATCTCGGCGCCCGCGCCGGCCAGCTGCTCCCACTCTCCGGTCAGCGCCAGCGTCGCCCGCGGGAAGGGTCGCTCGCCGCGGCTGTCGATCTCCGCCTGCAGGGCCGTAAGCGTCCGGGCGCGGGCCTCGGCCATCAGGGCGCCGGCCTCGGTCATGCGGGCTTCCAGCGCGTCGAGCCAGGCCGGGTCGGCCGGGCCCTCGGTGAGCAGCCGCATGCGCTCGCGCAGGCCCCGCTCATAGGCCTGGGCATGGGCGGCGTGGCGCGGCTCGCCGGCGAACACCAGCCGGTCGAAGAACCGCCGCCGCTCGCCGGGACCCTCCAGGAACAGCCGGTCCTGGGCCGGCGTCAGCCAGACCTGGCGCAGGTGGTCGGCGAGCCGGCCGGGCGGCACGGTCTCGCCTTCGAGGCGCACGGTGCGCCGCGCCGCGCCCGCCTGCTCGACGCCCGTGCCGAGCCGGGTCTCCTCGCCGTCCGCGCTGACCGTGGCGGCGACCGCCCAGGCCCGGCCCTTGGCCTCGCCCGGCAGCCGGCGGCCGACCTCGGCGAGGCTTGCGCCGCGCAGACCGCGGCCAGGGGTCAGCAGGCTGACCGCCTCCAAGAGGTTGGTCTTCCCCGCCCCGTTCGGCCCGACCAGATAGACCGGCCGGCCGTCGAGCGGCAGCTCGGCCGCCGGGTAGGAGCGGAAGTCGGTCAGGATCAGGCGGGTGAGGGCCGTACGCACGAGCGGGTCTTAGCCGGTTTCGTTCGCGCCCTGAAACTCGCGCGTCGGAGTCCGTTTTCCGCAAGCAGCCCTCGCAGCCGTCCCTATATCTGCCCCTGAAGCTTGAGCATCGGAGGGGATCATGGACCAGAAGGCGAAGGCGGCGGCGTTCAAGGCCCTGCACCACGGGAGCGAGATTCTGGTGCTGCCCAATGCCTGGGACGCCGCGAGCGCGGCGATCATGGCCGATGCGGGCGCGAAGGCGGTGGCGACCTCCTCCGCCGCCGTCGCCTGGGCGCATGGCTACCCGGACGGTGACGCCCTGCCACGGGAGAACCTGCTGGCGACGGTCTCGGCCTGTGCGCGGGTCATCGACCTCCCCTTCACCGCCGACATCGAGGGCGGCTACACCGACGATCTTTCCGAGCTGGCCGAGGTGATCCGCGCGGTCATCGAGGCCGGCGCCGTCGGCATCAACCTGGAGGACGGAGCTCGCGCCCCGGACCTGCACGCCCGCAAGATCGAAGCGGCGCGCGAGGCGGCCGACGCCAGCGGCGTGCCGTTGTTCATCAACGCCCGCATCGACGTCTACCTGAAGCGGCTGGCCGAGGGCCACGCGGCCTACGCCGAGACCGTGCAGCGCGCCGAGCGCTACCGGGACGCCGGCGCCGACGGCATCTTCGTCCCCGGCGCCAAGGACGACGATCTGATCGGTCGCCTGGCCGAGGCGATCGAATTGCCGCTGAACATCATGCTGCTGACCGGCCTGGCGCCGGCCGAGCGGCTGCAGGCCCTGGGCGTGCGACGGCTCAGCTCGGGCGCCGCGCCCTTCCTGGCGGTCTACGCGGACCTTGCCGCGGCGGCCGCCGCCTATCTCGCCACCGGCGAAGCGCAGCCCTTCGCGGCCAGCGCCAAGGCGCCCAACCTCAACACGCGGTTCAGCTGATCGCCACGATCTCGCAGGCCAAGCGGCCGCCCGCGAAGCTCAACCGCGCGAAGGCCGGCGTGGAACCCTCCGCCGGCAACAGGGCGCTGCCGGGGTTGATCGCCCAGCGCCCCGCGATCTCCGCCGCCGCCGGCCGGTGGGTGGACGCGTAGAGCAGGGCGTCGACCGGCCCGCCGAACGCGGCCTCGAGCGCCGCCGGCCAATCGTCCGCCGGCGCGAAGGGCTCGGTGGACGCGGCGAGCCCGGCCGCCGCGGGATCGAACACGCAGCCCAGCGACAGGCCGCCGATGCTGAGCCGGCGCAGCGTTTCGGCGGTGCGCGGATCCGGCTGGTCGTCGGCGCCGATCACGCCCACCACCGGCGCGATCCGCGCCAGCCGGTCGAGGCCGGCGGCCTCGCCCATGTCGCCCAGCGTCACGATCAGGTCGACGCCGGCCAGGGCCTGGAGCACGGCCTCGCTCCAGTCCGGCCCGCCACCCGGATGGATATGGCAGTCGGCGAGGACCGCGATGGTCCGCGCCTCGAAGGCCTGGCTCGCAACCATGGGCGCCCCTCGGATGGTCGACGCGATGCCACCCCCGCAAAAGGCGCCCGTCAAGCGTCCGGTGGCAGATGACCTTGGCCCCGTGCGCGCCTATCTTGGGGTCATGAGCGACACCCTCGACGCCCCGCCTGAGACTCTCGATGAGATTCCGCGCGAGCCCACCCAGGACGGGCCGAACGTCCGGCTCTACCTGGTCGACGGCTCGGGGTTCATCTTCCGGGCCTTCCATGCCCTGCCGCCCCTGACCCGCAAGACCGACGGCCTGCCGGTCGGCGCGGTGGCGGGGTTCTGCAACATGCTGTGGAAGCTGCTGGTCGACATGAAGGCCAGCGACGAGGCGCCGACCCACCTGGCGGTGATCTTCGACCATTCGGAAGAGACCTTCCGCAACAAGCTCTACGACAAGTACAAGGCCCACCGCCCGCCGCCGCCGGAGGACCTGGTCCCGCAGTTCCCGCTGGTGCGCGAGGCCACCCGGGCGTTCGGCGTGCCCTGCCTGGAGTTGCCGGGCTACGAGGCGGACGACCTGATCGCCGCCTATGCGTGCAAGGTCCGCGACCTGGGCGGCGAGGTGGTGATCGTCTCCTCCGACAAGGACCTAATGCAGCTCGTCGGGCCGCAGGTCTCGATGCTCGACACCATGAAGAACCTGCGTATCGGGCATGATCAAGTCGTCGAGAAGTTCGGCGTTCCGCCGAACAAGGTCGTCGATGTGCAGGCCCTGTGCGGCGATTCGGTGGACAACGTCCCCGGCGCGCCCGGCATCGGCGTCAAGACGGCGTCGGCCCTGATCCTCGAATACGGCGACCTCGACACGCTCCTGGCCCGCGCATCGGAGATCAAACAGGACAAGCGCCGGCAGACCCTGATCGACTTCGCCGACCAGATCCGCCTGTCCCGCGAGCTGGTGAGGCTCGACTGCGACACCCCCCTGCCCGAGCCGATCGACGACCTCGTCGTGCGCGAGCCGGAGGCCGAGGTGCTGGCGGCCTTCCTCGACCAGATGGAGTTCCGGACCCTGGCCCGCCGGGTCAGCGAGGCGGCCGGCGGCCCAGCACCCGCCGCGACGCCGTCGCCGGAGGCCCGGACGCTGGAAGCGCCCAAGCACGGGGCGATCGACGTCAACGCCTACCAATGCGTCCGCGACCTCGCGACCCTCGACGCCTGGATCGAACGCGCCTTCGCCAAGGGCCTGATCGCCTTCGACACCGAGACCGACGCGCTATCGGCGTCGAGCGCCAACCTCTGCGGCGTGTCGCTGGCCATAGCGCCGGGCGAGGCCTGCTACATCCCGGTCGGCCACGAGCATGAGCACGAGGCGACGGGCGGTCTCGACTTCGAGCAGAAGGCGGCGGTCGACCAGATTCCCTGCGAGGAGGTGATCGCGCGCCTGAAGCCGCTGCTGGAAAGCCCGGCGGTGCTGAAGGTCGCCCAGAACGGCAAGTACGACCTGGCGGTCCTCGCCCGCTATGGCGTCCAGGTCGGGCCGATCGAAGACACCATGCTGATCAGCTTCGCCCTGGAAGGTGGCCTGCACAAAAGCCACGGCATGGACGAGCTCTCCCGGCGGCTGCTGGACCACGAGCCGATCAGCTTCAAGACGGTGGCGGGGATCGGCAAGGCGCAGAAGAGCTTCAAGCACGTCGAGCTGAACACCGCGACCTGCTACGCGGCCGAGGACGCCGACGTCACCCTGCGCATCTACGAGCACCTCAGGCCCCGGCTGGCGCACGAGCACCTGCTCACCGTCTACGAGACCCTCGAGCGGCCGATGCCCAAGGTGTTGGTCGAGATGGAGCTGGCGGGCGTCAAGGTCGACCCCGACCGGCTGCGCACCCTCTCCAACGACTTCTCGGTGCGCATGGCCGAGCTGGAGCTGGAGGCGCACCGCGTGGCCGGCCGGCCGTTCAACCTGGGCTCGCCCAAGCAGATCGGCGACCTGCTGTTCAAGGAGATGGGGCTGGCTTCGGGCCGCACCACCGCCACCGGCGCCATGTCCACCGACGCCTCGATGCTCGAGGACCTGGCCGCCCAGGGCCACGAGCTGCCACGCATCCTGCTGGATTGGCGCCAACTGTCGAAGCTGAAGGGCACCTATACCGACAACCTGGTGGCCGCGATCGATCCGAAGACCGGCCGGGTGCACACCTCCTACTCCCTGGCGGCGGCGACCACCGGGCGGCTGGCCTCGACCGACCCCAACCTGCAGAACATTCCGATCCGCACCGAGGAAGGCCGCAAGATCCGCAAGGCGTTCATCGCCGAACCCGGCCATGTGCTGATCAGCGCCGACTACAGCCAGATCGAGCTGCGGCTGTTGGCCCACATCGGCGACATCCCGCAGCTGAAGAAGGCCTTCGCCGACGGGCTGGACATCCACGCCATGACCGCCTCGGAGATGTTCGGCGTGCCGGTCGAGGGCATGCCGGCCGAGACCCGCCGCCGGGCCAAGGCGATCAACTTCGGCATCGTCTACGGCATCTCGGCCTTCGGCCTGGCCAACCAGCTATCGATCCCGCGCGAGGAGGCCGGCGCCTACATCAAGACCTACTTCGAGCGCTTCCCCGGCATCCGCACCTACATGGATCGCATGCAGCGTCAGGTCCGCGCCGAGGCCTATGTGACCACCATCTTCGGGCGGAAGGTGCATATCCCCGCGGCCCGCGGGAAGAGCCAGGCCGAGCGCGGCTTCGCCGACCGGGCGGCGATCAACGCGCCCATCCAGGGGGCGGCGGCGGACATCATGCGCCGCGCCATGATCCGGATGCCGCAGGCGCTGCGCGACGCCGGGCTGACGGCGAAGATGCTGCTGCAGGTGCACGACGAGCTGGTCTTCGAGGCGCCGGAGGCCGAGGCCGAGGCGGTGATCGCCGTCGCCTGCCGGATCATGGAGCGGGCCGCCGAGCCGGCGGTGTCGATCTCCGTGCCGTTGGTGGTCGAGGCCCGCGCCGCCGACAACTGGGACGACGCGCATTGATCTTCGCTGGCGCGCGATCGTCGCGCTAGCGCGCTCCCGACCCGACGCGCGCTGATTTTTGCTGGCCCGCGATCGTCGTGCTAGCGCGCTCCCGACCCGACGCGCGCTAGAGCGCCGCCTGGACCCCGCGTCGCGCCTTGGCCTGCATCACCCGCTGGTCCTCGCCCTGCAGCCGCACCGCGGTCAGGACGCCGGTGGCGTAGGCGCCGGTGTCGACGCCGAGGCGGGTGGGCGTGAGCTGCGGCGTCTCCAGCGGCGTGTGGCCGTGGACGATGATCTTCTCGAAGCGGCCGCGTTCCTCCAGGAAGTCGTGGCGGATCCACAGCAGGTCGCGCTCCAGCTGGTCGGCCAGGGCCACGCCCGGCCGGACGCCGGCATGGACGAAGGCGTAGTCGCCCTCCACGACCATCAGCTCCAGGGTCTCATAGAAGAACTTGTGCGCGGGCGGCAGGGCGGCCGTGAAGGCCTCGCGGGCGCGGGCCCAGGCGTCGGCGTCGGTGCGCTGGGCCGGCGGCTGCACGCCGTAGGAGGAGAGCGTCGCCGCGCCTCCGTGCTCGGCCCAGGTTGAGCCGAAGCTGGGATCGTCGAGGAACTGCAGCAGGGCCTCCTCGTGGTTGCCCTTGAGCGCGCGGACCTCAAACCGGCGCGCCGCCCTCAGCTCAAGGATCAGATCGACGACGCCCCGGCTCTCCGGCCCGCGGTCCACGTAGTCGCCGAGGAAGACCAGCAACGGCGGCTCGGCGCTCACGCTGGCGGCGGCGTGAGTTTCAGCCGCGTCTTGGGCGATGTCGCGGATCAGAGGCGCCAGGACGTCGAGGCGGCCGTGGACATCGCCCACGGCATAGACCAGCCGCTCGCCGGTGGAGGGCGGGGACGCGGCGGCGCGGTTGCGGCCGAACAGGCGGTCGAAGAAGGCGGGCATGGATCCTCGGGTCGGCGACCCTAAGGATAGGGTGCGCCGTCACGGCCTTCAACGAACGGGGCGAGGAAGTGGGCTAGGCCGCGGGCGGCGGCGGAGCGGTGAACTGGGCGAGGTCGGAGAGGCCAAGGCTCTGCTCGATGGCGGCGACCTGCTCCAGCGCCAGGTCGAAGCCGTCGCCCTTGAAGGTCGCGCGCTCGATGTCCTCGAACCTGGCGGACCACTCGTCGAGGGCCTTCTTGCCCAGCAGCGCCTTCCAGGCCTCGAACACCACGGTGTCCTCCAGCGCGGCGTGGATCTCGTACATGCGGGCGAAGCTCTCCAGGGCGGCAGCCACCGGCTCGGCGTCGCCCAGCGTGCCGGTCTTGGCCCGCGCGCTCAGGAAGTCGTTGATCTGCCGGCCGCGGTCGTGCTGGGCGATCAGGGTGTCGATCAGGCTGGAGGCCCGGCCGCCGGCCTTCTTGACCATCGGGAAGACGTGCGCCTCCTCCAAGCTCTTCTCGTGATAGGCCTCGCCGAAGGTGCGGAACAGGTCGGCCGCCTGGCCGAGCACCGCCAGCTCAAGGGTCTTCGGGCGCGTGCGGATCACGCCCGCCGTCTCGCGATAGACCACCAGCAGCCGGCGCAGGACGCCGTGCTCGCGCATCAGATCCTCGGTGGCCGAGACGTCCGGCGGGTCGACCCTTCGCGGCTCTTTCTGCGATCTGGCGCAGCCGGGCAGGGTCAGCGCCAACCCCGCGCCCGCCACGCCCAGCACGGCGAAGGCCGCACGCCGCGAGGGATCTTGCGGGGTTGAGGACATGGACACGCTCCGCGGCGAGGCAGGCGCGCGAGCCTTGGCCCGTCGCCGGACTCCACGCGACGCTAGAACGCGACGGCCAAGCTCGATCCGTCGCGGCGCCGGGGCGCTTGTCGGACCGGTTGGCAGGATGGCGAGGAGATTGGTGGAGCCGAGGGGAGTCGAACCCCTGACCTCTACATTGCGAACGTAGCGCTCTACCAACTGAGCTACGGCCCCACGGAAGGCGCGGAATAAGGCGATTGGGGGGGGCGGTGTCAAGCGCCTGCGTCGCGCGGCGGTCCGACGCATCGCCCGGGCTCGGACCTTGGCCGCGGGCGGCTTTGCCGGCGCAAGAAAGCCCGCTAGAGAAGGCGGATGGGCCGATTCATCTTCGACGTCTTGGAAGCCATCCTCGGGCTGATGGAGTTCGCCATCGTGGTGAACGCAATCATATCGTGGCTGGTGGCCTTCGACGTGATCAACCTGCGCAACCGCGTCGTCTATCAGATCGCCCACTTCCTGGACGCGGTGACCCGGCCGATCCTGCGACCGTTCCAGCGGTTCATCCCGCCGCTCGGCGGCGTCGACATCACCCCGATCCTGGCGATCATCGTCATCCAGGCGGTGCGCAGCGCCCTCTTGCCGTGGATGTTCGCGCCGATCATCGCCGCGCTCGGGGGCTGAAGCCCCCGAGCCTGGCTGAGCGAACGCCGGTCTTTTTTCCGGCCCCGGCTGGAACCGATCATTTGAGCAACGGTTGTCTGGGCAGCCCCTCAACGACTTGCCTGTCGGACAGAGCGGCCTTTCGATCGACCCGGCGCCGCAACCCTGGCATCCCCCCGGCGACGCCGGGTCGATCGATCCCCCACGCCCTCGAAGTCCACTCGGAACACGCGGTCGCCTCGCCGGTTTGACAGGTGACCGTCGCGTGACACGAGGAGCCTTTCGCCGTGCCTGATCGCAACCCGGGATTCGACGGCCGTCAGGGCCGGGGATATGCTGGCCCCATGGCCCCTTCGGACGATCGCGAAGGGCTTGGCGATGCAGCCTACGGAGGCGCCATGACGGCTTCCGACTATGAGCGCGGCGGTGACGGACGCGCCGAGGACTTCGGCGCCGACGACCGCAGCTGGATGGACCTCTGCGCCGACGACGAGTGCGCGGGCCGCCGACACGCCGGCCGCGGACCAAAGGATTGGAGCCGCAGCGACCAGGCCCTCTATGTCGAGGTCTGCGAGCGGCTGATGCGCGATCGGCTGATCGACGCCCGCGGCCTGGAGGTCGAGGTCGAGGACGGGGTGGTCACCCTGAGCGGCCGGGCCGCCGCGCCGGCCGACCCGGCGCTGATCGAGCGGCTGGTCCGCGAGACCCCGGGCGTGAAGGGCGTCGAGCTGCACATCGTTCTCGGCGGACGCCGGGCTGCGCCGGAGCCGCCGGAGCCTGAGGACGATGCGGTCGACAAGAGCTCGCTCGCCGCCCCGATCCTGGCCCGCCGGGCGGCGCGGCCCGGTTCACCGGGCGCCGCTTAGCCTCTCGCGCCGGTCGCGGTTCTCGGCCACCATCGCCGGCATGTCCCGCGCCGACCTCGCCCGGCTGATCGCCGACGCCCGCCGCTTGGTGGTGTTCACCGGCGCGGGCATCTCCACGGAGTCCGGCATCCCGGACTTCCGCTCGCCGGGGGGCGTCTGGAGCAAGATGAAGCCGATCTATTTCCAGGACTTCGTCGCCGACCCGGCCAAGCGGCGCGAGGCCTGGGAGCGGGCGTTCAGCGGCCGCACCGGCTGGACCGGCCGCGAGCCCAACTCCGGCCACCATGCGGTGGCCCGCCTGGTCGCCCAGGGCAAGGCGGCTTCGGTGATCACCCAGAACGTCGACAACCTGCACCAGGCCTCCGGCGTGCCGGCCGACAGGATCGTCGAGCTGCACGGCAACGCCAGCTACGCCACGTGCCTGGAGTGCGGCGAGCGGCACGAACTCGAGGCGCTGAAGGTGGGCTTCCTGAAGGCTGGCGAAATCCCCTACTGCCGGGTCTGCGGCGGGCTGG
The DNA here is from genome assembly GCA_004799545.1 of Phenylobacterium sp. GTDB lineage: Bacteria > Pseudomonadota > Alphaproteobacteria > Caulobacterales > Caulobacteraceae > Phenylobacterium. Next base: position 269,918 of record SSMU01000030.1, on the reverse strand, counting down.
TGAAGACCGCCACCATCTCGTTCGGCCAGCCGATGCCCCAGGCCGAGATGGCGCGCGCGGAGGCGGAGACCCTGAACTGCGACCTGTTCCTGGTGCTGGGCTCATCCCTGGTGGTCTATCCGGCGGCGGGCTTCCCCCTGCTGGCCAAGCGCAACGGCGCCGAGCTGGCCATCGTCAACCGCGAGCCCACCGACCTCGACGGCTTCGCCGACCTGGTGCTGCACGACGAGATCGGGCCGGCGCTCAGCGAAGCGGTCCCATTCGCGCCTTGATGCGTTGACATCTGCGCCGCCGCACCCCTTTCAGCAGATCAACCGCAACACGTCCGAGCGCCATGCCCCGAGCCGCCTCCGCCATAAAGTCCCTCGCCCTGCCCGCCGCCCTGGCGGCCGCGGTCGGCCTCGCCGCCTGCGCGACGCCGGTCTCCAAGCCCATGCTGAGCCGGGCGGTGATGGACGCGCGGGCCCATAGGGATGCGGCGCCCTCCGCCACCTGTCCGGACCTCGCCTCGCCGTTCAGCATCGGCTTCGGCTTCGGGGAGGCGACGCTGAGCGACATCACCAACCCGCCGCTCGAGACCCTCGCGCGCGGCCTGGCCTGCCACCCGCAGACGGCGGCGATCATCATCGGCCAGGCGGACGGCCACGGCACGACGGCCGACCAGAAGGTGCTGGCCCAGGGCCGCGCCCAGGCGGTGACCGATTACCTGCAGGCCCACAGCATCGCGCCGCAGCGCCTCGCGATGCAGGTCGAAGGCAAGGCCCCGGCGGGCGATCCGCGGCTGGTGGTGATGGCCGAGGGCCGGCGCTGGTGACGCCGGACGGGTCGTCCCTGTCTAGCCCTGGACGAGCACGCTCTTGATGTTGACGAACTCGTGGATGCCGAACTCGCCGCACTCGCGGCCATAGCCGGAGTGCTTCACGCCGCCGAACGGCAGCCGGGAATCCGAGCGGACCGGGGCGTTGACGAAGCTCATGCCCGCGGCCAGCTCCTCCGCCGCGATCCGCTCGCCGCGCGCCAGGTCGGCGGTCAGCACGCCGGAGCCCAGGCCGAATTGCGAGGCGTTGGCGATCTCGATGGCGTCCGCCTCGCCCGACGCCGCGATGATCGCCGCCACGGGCCCGAACACCTCGTCGTCATGAGCGGGCATGCCGGGCTTCACGTCGGTGAGCACGGTGGCCGGGTACCAGGCCCCGGGGCGGTCGGGGACGGTTCCGCCGGTCAGCAGGCGCGCGCCGGCCGCGAGGCTCTTCTTCACCTGCTCGTGGATGTCGTCGCGGGCCTTCACGCTCTGCATCGGGCCGAGCTTGGTCTCGGCCTTGCGCGGATCGCCCAGGCCATAGGCCTCCATCTTCGCCGTCAAGGCGCGCTCGAAGGCCTCGCGGACCTCGGGAACCACGATGAACCGCTTGCCGGCGATGCAGCTCTGGCCGCCGTTGACCATCCGCGCCGTGGCCGCGACGCCGGCGGCCTTGTCCACATCCACGTCGCCGAGCACCAGATAGGCGTCGGAGCCGCCCAGCTCGAGGACCGTCTTCTTCAGCACGCCACCAGCCGCCGCGGCCACTTGGCGGCCTGCCTCGACGCTGCCGGTCAGGGTGATGGCGGCGATGGCGGGGTCCTCGATCAGCGGCCGGGTCTCCTTGCCGGCGATCAGCACCGTGCGGAACAGGTCCTCCGGGAAGCCCGCCTCGCGGAACACCGCCTCGATGGCCAGCGCGCAGCCGGGGACGTTGGAGGCGTGCTTCAGCACCGCCGCATTGCCGGCCATCAGGGTCGGGGCGGCGAACCGAAAGACCTGCCAGAACGGGAAGTTCCAGGGCATCACCGCCAGCACGACGCCGATCGGGTTGTAGGTGACGAAGGCCTTGGACGTATTGGGCGGGCCGCCCACGTCCACCGGCCGCCGCGCCAGAAAGCCCTCGGCGTGTTCGGCGAAGTAGTCGCAGTTGCCGGCGCACTTCTCGATCTCCGCCAGGCCCTCGGTCAAGGTCTTGCCCATCTCGGCGGTCATCAGGGCGGCGAACTCGTCCTTGCGCCGGCGGAGCACCGCGCCAGCGGCCCGCATCAGCCGCGCCCGCTCGTCGAAGGCGGTGCGCCGCCACGGGCCCCAGGCGGCCTGCGCCCGGCGGGCGATCTCCAGCGCTTCCTCGCGGCCGTGGCCCTGGTAGCTGCGGCCGGCCTGGCCGGTCGCCGGGTCGGTCGTGGTCAGGGTCGGGCCCGCCCCCTGGCCGGAGTCGCGGGGCTTTGAGGACTGAGGTTCGGGCCGGATGCGGTCGTCCATCGCGCAGATCCTCGTTTCGGATCGCCCCTCAGGGTTCGAACCCACCGGTCAGGCGCCGGTTCCGCGCCGCGAACGCGCCGCCGCGTTGACTTTTCCGCTGCGGCAAGCGCCCACTGCAGGCGAGGGACATCCAGCCGGACCTTTAGTGCATGACGCTTCCAACTGAAACTGTCACCCAGGCGGGCAGCGGACTGACCTTCATCAACAACTATGACTCTTCGGTCAGCGACGCCTATCGCGGCGCGATCCTGACCGCCGAGCACTTCCTGGAGAGTCATTTCACCAACCAGGTGACGATCACCGTCGATTTCACCCTCGCGGCTCTGGACGGCAATGCGGCCGCGCAGAACTCCTTCGAATTCCAGACCTTCAGCTACACCCAGTTCGTCACCGCCCTGAAGGCCCACGCCACCTCGGCCGACGACCTGCTGGCGGTCAACGGCCTGCCCGCCACCGATCCCTCCAACGGCGCCGGCTTCGCGGTGCCGATCGGCGAAGCCGTCGCCCTGGGCCTGCTGCCGCAGACCAACGACGGCGAGGTGGACGTCACCCTGAACAGCACCCTGCCCTGGACCTTCGGGCAGGACGCGGTGGGCGCCATCGAGCACGAGCTCACCGAGGGCGGGTTCGGACGCATCGCCAGCCTGGGCATCCAGAACCCGGGCGACTGGGCGCCGCTCGACCTGTTCCGCTTCACGGCGGCGGGGGTCCGCGACTTCACCGGCGGCTCGGACGGTGTCCGCACCTTCTTCGGACTGGACAGCACCCACGTGACGTCGCTGCAGTTCCACAGTGCGGTGAACGCCGCCGGGGTGTTCGACGGCGAGGACCTCGGCGACTGGGAGAACAACGTCCACGGCGACGCCTTCGGACCCGGCGGCCCGGGCTCACCGGGCGTAGTCTCCGCCACGGACCTACGGGTGGTCGACATCCTGGGCTGGAACACGGCCACCTTCACCCCAGCGCCGGACGAGTTCGCCAGCAGCTTCGGCGACACCAGCCACCCGTTCGGTCAGCTCACGGTCGGCCATTCGGCGACCGGCGACCTGCAGTTCGCCGGCGACCGTGACCTGTTCCAGGTCCAGCTGATCGCCGGGGACACCTACACCATCACCGAGACCGGACAGCACGGCGGCGAGGGGACCCTGGCCGATCCCTTCCTGCGGCTCGACAACATCGTCGGCGCGACAGTGGAGTTCAACGACGACATCGGCGCCCAGGGCTCCAACCCGGACTCCAGCCTGGTCTTCACCCCCACGGTCAGCGGGACCTACTATGTCGAGGCCGGCGCCTTCGCCGACGGCTATGCCGGCAGCTACACCGTGGCCGTCGCCCAGACGGGCACCGCGCCGGTCCCCGGCGATGGCAACGACAGCATCCAAGCGACCGCCAGCATGCCGGACGTGGAGACTGGGGCCGGCAACGACACCATCGTGGGCCTCGCCACCGCCAACGACTACCTGCGCGGCGGGGCCGGCGACGACAGCATCCAGGGCGGCGCAAGCTTCGACGACATCAACGGCAACCTCGGCAACGACACCATCGACGGCGGGTCGGGGGGCAACGACTGGCTGGTGGGGGGACAGGCCAACGACCTGATCACCGCCCACGCCGGCCAGAACATCCTCTACGGCAACCTCGGCAACGACACCCTGATGGGCGGCAATGGCGGCGACACCCTGCGCGGCGGCCAGGGGGACGACATCATCGTCGGCGGCTCCGGCAACGACTGGATCTCCGGCGACCGCGGCTCCGACACCCTGACCGGCGGCCTGGGCGCCGACACCTTCCACGGCTTCTCCGGCATCGGCCTCGACATCGTGACGGACTTCAACTCGGCCCAGGGGGACAAGATCCAGCTCGACGCCGGGACCCAGCACACCACCTCCCAGGTGGGCGCCGACACGGTGATCGACCTTGGCGGCGGCGATGAGATCCTGCTCAGAAACGTCCAGGCCTCGTCCTTGCCGGCCGGCTCGATCTTCCTGCTCTGACGGCCCGCGTTCCTGCGGCCGTGACGCGCGTGCTAGAGCGGCGCGGTGAAGCCCTGCGTGTTCATCAACCTGCCCGCGGCCACGGCGCGGCGCGCCAGCCTGGAGGCCTCGTTCGCCGCGGCGGCGCATGACGGCTGGACGTTGCAGCGCTTCGCGGCGATCGGGCCGGATCAGGCGGCGGACCTTCCGGGCTCGCTGGCGCCCGCGGAGAAAGGCTGCTTCGCAAGCCACCGCGCGGTGATCGGCGAGCACCTCGACGACGACGCGCCGCTGTTCGTGGCGGAGGACGACGCGGTCTTCTCCGCCCAGGCCTTGCAGGTGGTCGACCGGATGCTGGCCCGCGGCCACGACTGGGACCTGATGTTCACCGACGTGGCGATCTGCGACCTCAGCCTGATGGTCCATCTGGCCCGGCAACGGGACAGCCTGGTCGCCCGCGACGACCACCTGCCTGTGAACCTGGCCGGCCGCTCGTTCTTCGGCGCCAACGCCTATGTGGTGCGCGGCGGGGCCAAACGCGCCCTGCATGCGGCGCTCGCCGAGACGGTCGAACTCAACCGCCCCTACGATCTCCACCTGCGCGACCTGGGCGCGGCGGGCCGGCTGAAGATCGGCGCCTGTTTCCCGTTCGTGACGACCCTAGCGGCCCACGCCGACGACTCGCAGATCCAGGACGGCGCCGCCGCGGCGCTCTTCGACCGCACCCTCAACGCCTACCGCCGGCTGATGTATGTCGAGCGCGACCTCGCCGCCTCCCGCGAGGCGATCCAGGCGCTGAGCACCGCCGCCAGCGACGAGGGCTCCCGCCTGGTCGGCGAGATCTTCGGCATCATCGCCGCCCCGGGATTCCCGATCGCGCGCTGAAAAATGAGGGGAAATGGTGCCGCCTGGGTGACTCGAACACCCGACCTACGCATTACGAATGCGCCGCTCTACCGGCTGAGCTAAGGCGGCCCAAATCAGGCGCCGGGGGAGCCCGGCCGCTTGGGAGGCGCCTATTTAGCGACTCTGCGCCCGCTCGCCAAGCGCCTGCGGACAGGGCTGCGACGCCGCGGCGCGGGGCCCTCCGCCGCGGCGAGGTCATCGTCGCCCAGCCCCGGGTCCTCCACCGGATAGGGCACGGCCTCGCGGCCGTCGGGCCCGAGGAAGGAGGCGGCCTCGGCGTACGAGAGCGGCAGCTCGGGCAGTTCGCTCAGCGTCCGCTCGCCGCGCTCGAAGCGCGGGTGGATCAGCGCCCCGGTCTCAGCATAGGCGGCGATCAGCCGGGCCCAGTCGGCGGCGTCGTAGGCGAAGGCGCGGCCGGCCGGATCGAGGTCCGACCAGTCCGGCTCATGCGGCGCCGTCAGGCCGCGGGCCATCCAGACGCGGGCTTCGTCCGGCTGACCCGAGGCGTAGGCGACTCGGGCGAAGACGCCAGCCATGCGCGCGGAGACCGCTTCGTCGGACAGGGTCGCGACGGCCTGTCGGGCCAGGGCCGCGTCGCCCGCGACCAGGGCCTGCTCGACCTCGAGGATGCGGCTCTCGCGATGGTTGGGATTCAGCTCGGCGAGACCCTTCAGCCGCTCGGCGCGCTCGCGCGGGGTCTCGTCGGTGCGCAGGTCGCGGTAGGCGATCCAGAGCGCCGGATGCGGCGCGGCCTTCCAGGCTTGTTCGATGACCGCCGCGGCGCGGCCGGGCTTGCCGTCGCGGGCCAGCAGCCGGGCCGCGGCAGCCGCGGCGGGCGCGAAGCCCGGCTGCAGCCTGGCGGCCTCGACGGCGTGGTCGAGCGCCTGGCCGCGGAGCTTGGGCTCGGGTGCGTCCTCCAGCTGGATGGCGAGGGCCGTGAACAGGGCGGCCCGGGCCCGCTCGGCGATGATCGGCGAGACGATCTTGCGGTCGAGCGCGCTCTTCACGAGGTCGAGGGCTGCGGTCCAGTCGGCGGCGGCCAGGCGGGCGTCCAGCAGGGCGCGCCAGGCCCAGCGGGCGGTGCGGGTCTGGGCGTAGGCCTGCTCGGCATAGCCTACCGCCGCCGCGGGGTCGCCCGCCGCCAAGGCGAGGTCCATCAACCCCTTCAGCCCGGCCAACCGCATGTCGGGAAAGCCCAGCATGGCCTGGTAGGCGCCCGCGGCGGCGGGGCGATCGCCGGCGGCTTCCGCGGCCTGGGCGGCCAGCACGCGGACCAGAGCCGGGGTGTCGACAGCCAACTCGGCGGCCTTGGACGCCAAGCGGCGCGCCTCCGAGCCGTCGCCGGCCGCGGCCGCCAGGAAGCCACGGGAGAGGGCCTCGCCGGCCTGGCGCCTGCGGTTCTCGGCCCGCGCCCGCGCCGCCCGCTGCGGGGCGGCCAGGATCCACAGCAGGGTGCGCCAGCCGACGGTGGCCAAGAGCGAGCCCAGGAAGACGATCAGCACGGCGGTCGCCGCGGTCATGTCGGCCCGCCAGCCGAGCCAGGTCAGGCTGGCGCGGCCGGGATCGCCGGTCAGCGCCAGGATGGCGACAGCCACCGCGGCCACCAGCAGCACGACGATTCCGCCGCGGATCATGCGCCGCCCCGGCCCGCCGCGGCGAGGTCGGCCAGCGCCCGGGCGCGCAGCGCCGCGGCATAGCGGTCGATCTCGGCGCGGCGCTCGGCGCGGACCCGCCAGGGCGCCATGGCCTCGCGCGCGGCCGGCGGCAGCTTGTCGAGGGCGGTGAAGGCGCGATCCAGGTCGCCGTCCTCCACGGCGCGTTCGGCGCGGGCGATCTGGGCGTCCGCGCCCTCGCCCGCCACCTCGCCCACCCGGCGGACCATCACGACCCGCGACAGGGCGTAGGCGAGGCGGTCGCGGATCGAGGCGCCTTCGCCGGGCAGGCGCGCGGCGCTGGCGGCGCGGGCTGCGTAGTCCGGGAAGCTGGCGGCGAGCTCGGCGCGGGCCGGGGCGCCGGTCGCCGCCAGGCGCGTCAGCTCGCCGAGTTCGGGGGCGCCGGGGGCGATGGCGCGCAGGCTGGCGGCTTCCTCGGGAAAGGGACCCGACCCCTGGCTCGCCTCGACCAGGGCGGCGGCGGCGAGGGCCGCGGCCGCGGCGTGGCTGGTGCGGACCTGCTGCGCCTCCAGCGACGCGACGCGCGCGCTCAGCTCGGCGACGGCGACCGGCGGGGCGGCCTCGGGCGCCGCGGCGACCACGGGCGCGTTCGACGGCGGGGGAAGCTCGGCGGCCGGTCGCGGCGGCTCGGCCGGCAGGGGCGCCTCGACGCGGGGCGCCGGCCGATGCGCCCAAAGCCGGGGCGCCAGCACGGCGACGCCGATGCCGGCCAGAACGCAGAGCACGCAGAGCGCGACGGTCGCCCAGAAGCTGACGCCGAGCAGGGCGCGCGGGCGGTATTCGGCCGGATCCTTCGGCGCGGTGATCTCGGCGTCGGAGCCGGGGGTCATGCCCCCCGGTCTATCAGATTCAGCAGCGCCGCTTCGAGCGGAAAGGGTGGGTAGGCCTTGGCGGCCAGCCGCGCGCGCGACAGCGGCCGGATCACCGCCTTGGAGAGGCCGAGCGCCCGGAGGTCCGGCGCCGGATGGGCCTTCAGCACCGCGGCGAGGGCCTTGGCCGCGAGCGGCGAATGCAGCAGGGCGGCGTCCGCCTGCACCAGGACCTCGGCCTGGGCGTCGGAGATCTTCACCGGCCCGGTCTCGTAGAGGATGGCTCGGCGGGCCTCGACGCCATGCTTCTCCAGCGCGCCGGCGAGGTCGCCCGCAGGCTCAACAGCGCCCGGATGCAGCACCGCGCCGCGCAGCTGGCCGCGGCGCGAGGCGATGCCTTCGGCGAGGGCTTCGACGTCGCCGTCGGCGGACAGCACGGTGTGGAACCCGGCGGCGCGGGCGGCCTGGGCGGTGGCGGCGCCTACCGCGAAGACCCTGAGCTCGCGCTCGCCGCAGCGGTCGGCGAAGGCGCGGACCCCGTTGGCGCTGGTGAAGGCGAGCGCGCCGACGCCCCTCAGGTCGATATCCGCATCCTCGACCAGCCGCACGGTCAGCAGCGGCGCGATCAGCGCCTCATGGCCCATCGCCCGCACGCGCTCGGCGGTCGAGTCCGCCCCGGGCTGGGTGCGGGTGATCCAGATTCGCTGTCGTCGGCCGGCCATCCCCGATTCTGCCCACTCGCTGATTAACCAATAACGACTGAATCCCGACGGCCGAATACAGCCTAAGCGTGCGGCCGCAAAGGCCTCAGACGAAGATCACGTCGCCGGCTTCATCACGCACCGCCTCGCCGAGGGAAACGCCCAGCGCGCGGGCCGAGGCCTCGGCGTCGGCCAGCTCGGTGAGGTCGGCCTCGCCGGCATGGCGGAAGCGCCGGACGCCATCCGGCGAAAGGGCCTCGACGATCAGCTGCAGGCGGGAGCCTTCGAACCAGGCGTGGGCCCCGATGGCGGTCTTGCAGGAGCCTTCCAGCGCCTCCAGCGCGCCACGCTCCGCGGCGACGGCGACGGTGGTCGGGTGGTCGACCAGGGCCCGGACCCAGTCGGCCCCGCGGTCGGCGGCGCGGGTCTCGATGGCCAGCGCCCCCTGGCCGGGCGCCGGCGGGCATTCGGTGGGGTCGATCAGGCTGCGGGCGTGGCCCTCCAGCCCCAGCCGCTTCAGGCCGGCGTAGGCCAAGAGGATGGCGTCGGCGACACCGGCCTCCAGCTTGGCGATCCGGGTGTCGACATTGCCGCGCAGCATGTCGACCACCAGGTCGGGCCGCCGATGCAGCGACTGGGCCTGGCGCCGCAGGCTGGCGGTGCCGAGGCGGGCGCCCTTGGGCAGGTCCTCCAGGCGCTCGGCGCCGAGGCTCAGGAAGGCGTCGCGCGGGTCCTCGCGCTCGGGGATGGCGGCGATGCAGAGGCCGTCGGGCAGCAGGGCCGGCATGTCCTTCATCGAGTGGACGGCGCAGTCGATGCGGCCGTCCAGCAGGGCTTCCTCGATCTCCTTGGTGAACATGCCCTTGCCGCCGATCTCCAGCAGCCGGCGGTCCTGCACCCGGTCGCCGGTGGTGGTGATGATCACCAGAGGCGCCACGCGCTCGGCGTCTTCAGGCGCCGCGCCGAGGGCGGCGGCGATCCGGCGCTGCATCATCCCGGCCTGGGCGAGCGACAGCTTGGAGCCGCGGGCGCCGATCCTGACTGGCGGTTGCGCGGGCATGGGCGGCGGTCTACCTGCAAGCGTTCTTGAAGAGATCGCCTCGCTACAGGAGCCGGGCGCCAGCGGCAACCGATGAGCCCGACCCAGACCTTGCCCGGCCAGACCGTCCTCGGCCTTGAGACCAGTTGCGACGAGACCGCCGCGGCCGTGGTCCGCCGCGCTGCAGACGGCGGGGTCGAGGTGCTGAGCTCGGTGGTGGCCAGCCAGATCGCCCAGCACGCGCCCTATGGCGGCGTGGTGCCGGAGATCGCCGCCCGGGCGCACGTGGAATCCATAGACCTCATCGCCGAACGCGCGCTCGCCGAGGCCGGCCTGGGCTACGGCGACCTCACCGGCGTGGCGGCGACGGCCGGCCCCGGCCTGGTCGGCGGGGTGATGGTCGGCCTGTCGTTCGGCAAGGCGGCGGCCCTGGCGCGCGGCCTGCCGCTGGTGGCGGTGAACCACCTGGAGGGCCACGCGGTCTCGGCCAGGCTGGCGGCGGACCTGCCCTATCCCTTCCTGCTGCTGCTGGTCTCCGGCGGCCATTGCCAGCTCTTGTCCGTGGCGGGCGTCGGCGCCTGCCGCCGGCTGGGCTCGACCATCGACGACGCGGCGGGCGAGGCGTTCGACAAGATCGCCAAGACCCTGGGCCTGCCCTATCCCGGCGGCCCGGCGCTGGAGCAGCTGGCGCAGGGCGGCGAGGCCGAACGCTTCCCCCTGCCCCGCGCCCTGCTCGGCCGCAAGGATTGCGACTTCTCCTTCTCCGGCCTGAAGACCGCCGCCGCCCGGCTCGCCGAGGGGCTTTCGACCGCCGCCGACCGGCGCGATCTCGCGGCCTCCGTCCAGGCCGCCATCGCCCGCCAGCTGGCCGAGCGGAGCGACCGGGCCATGGTGGCCTACGCCCGCGAACAGGAGGGCCGGAACCTGCGGTTCGTGGTGGCCGGCGGGGTGGCGGCCAACGCCGCCGTCCGCGAACGCCTGACCGAGGCCGCCGCGGCGCGCGGCTTTTCCTTCACCGCCCCGCCGCTCCGCTACTGCACCGACAACGCCGCGATGATCGCCCTGGCCGGCGCCGAGCGGCTGGCGCTGGGGATGAGCGATCCGCTGGACGCCCCGGCCCGGCCGCGCTGGCCGCTGGACGCCGCGGCGGCGGCGCACAATCCCACCCACGTCCCCGGCCGCAAGGGCGCGAAAGCATGAAACGGGCTGGCGTGATCGGCGGCGGGGCCTGGGGCACGGCGCTCGCCCAGGTCTGCGCCCGGGCGGGGCTGGAGACCGTGCTTTGGGCGCGGGAGCCGGAGGTGGTCGCCGACGTCAACCAGCGCCACGAGAACCGCCTGTTCCTGCCGGGCGTGGCGCTCGACGGCGGCATCCGCGCCAGCCACGACTTCGTGGACCTCGCCCGCTCGGAGTTCCTGCTGGCGGTGACGCCCGCCCAGCACCTGCGCGGCGCGCTGAAGGCCTTCGCCGGCCTGATCGAGCCCGGCCTGCCGGTGGTGCTCTGCGCCAAGGGGATCGAGCAGGGATCGCTGAAGCTGATGACCGAGGTGCTGGCCGAGGAGGCCCCGCAGGCCGCGCCCGCGGTGCTTTCCGGCCCCTCCTTCGCCGGCGAGGTGGCCCGTGGCCTGCCCACGGCCATCACCCTGGCCTGTCCCGACGAGGACCTCGGCTGGCGGCTCGCCGAGGCCATCGCCACCCCCGCCTTCCGGCCCTACACCGCCACCGACATGATCGGCGCCGAGGCGGGGGGCGCGATCAAGAACGTGCTGGCCATCGCCTGCGGCATCGTCGAGGGGCGGGCCTTGGGCCGCAGCGCCCACGCGGCCCTGATCACCCGCGGCTTCTCCGAGCTGACCCGCATCGCCGAGGCCCTGGGCGGGGAGGCCGAGACCGTAGCCGGGCTCTGCGGCCTGGGCGACCTGGTGCTCACCTGTTCCAGCCCGCAGTCGCGCAACATGAGCGTCGGCCTGGCGCTGGGCCGCGGCGAGACCCTGGACCAGGCCTTGGCCGGCAAGCTCTCGGTGGCCGAGGGCGTGGCCTCCGCGCCGGCCGTGCGGCAGCTGGCGCGCAAGCTCGGCGTCGAGGTCCCGATCTGCGAGGCGACCGCGGCGATCCTGGCCGGCGAGGCCAGCGTCGACGCCGCGATCATGGGTCTCTTGTCACGACCCTTAAGGGAAGAAAGCTGATGCCGCTGTTCGTGTTCACTTGCCTGGACAAGCCCAAGTCGCTCGAGGTGCGCCTGGGCGCGCGGGAGGCGCACCTGGCTTGGGTGAAGGATCAGCCGCTGAAGTTCGGCGGTCCCTTCCTCGACGAGGCGGGCGACATGGCGGGTTCCCTGATGGTCGTCGAGCTCGCCGACCTGGCGGCCGCCAAGGCGTTCAGCGCCGCGGACCCCTACACCAAGACCGGGCTGTGGGCCTCCGTCGACATCCGCCCGTTCCGGGTGACGATTGACAACCGCTAGCGAAAATCCGGCGCGGCCGTCCGCGGGCCTGAGGCTCTGCGGCTTCGACGAACTTGCCGATCCGGGGACAAGGGGCTTCCGGTTCCGCGCTGAGCGCTGGCTGTTCGCGGGCTTCGTGGTCCGGGCCGGGGACCTGTTGGCGGGCTATGTGGATTCCTGTCCGCACGCCCAGTGGCCGTTGGCCGCCCTCGACGACCGCTACCTGACCCGTGACGCGCGTCACATCCTCTGCTCGGGGCACGGCGCACTCTTCCGGCTGGACGGAACCTGCGTCGCCGGGCCTTGCTACGGCCAGCGCCTGACCGATTGGCCGGTGGCGCTGAAGGACGGGGCGGTGTTCACGGCCTAGGGTTGCAAGCCGGCGAGACTCGCGCGTTAACATTTTGAATTATCGAGGCTCTGAGCCGGCCAGGGTTAACCACTGGTGAAAGTTTCGACTCGCTTCGGAGGCGTCTTCGGCCTATTGGGTCGGCCTTCCAAAAGCTGAGCTAGGGGGCGGCGTGCTTCGACGTCTGCGGACATTCCTTGTGCGGGACGACGCCATCCACCTGGCGGGCGCGCAGCTTGCGCTCGTGGTGCTGATGAGCGCCGGCCTGGCGATCGCCGCCGTGCCGGCCCGCCAGACCGCGCAGCTGATGACCGTCCGCCTGACGCCCACCGTCGTCGCCGCGGCCCAGGTCCAGCCGGCCGCCACCGCGCCGGCCGCGACCGATGAGCTGGCGGTGATCCGCCTGCAGGACCTGACGCCCGACCAGGCGCGCAAGTGGAACGCCAGCAACCCGATCGCCACCCTGCCCAACCCCGCCGCCAAGCCGTTCAAGCTGGACGCCCAGGGCGTGCTGGACGAGGCCCGCGCCGTCGACTGCATGACGGCGGCCATCTACTACGAGGCGGGCTTCGAGAGCCTGGACGGCCAACGGGCCGTGGCCCAGGTGGTGCTGAACCGCATGCGCCACCCGGCCTTCCCCAAGACCGTCTGCGGCGTGGTCTTCCAAGGCACCGAACGCGCCACCGGCTGCCAGTTCACCTTCACCTGCGACGGAGCGCTGGCCCGCAAGCCCGACGACGTGGTCTGGGCCCGCGCCCGCAAGGTCGCCGAGGCGGCGCTCAACGGCTACGTCATGAAGAAGGTGGGCGAGGCGACGCACTACCACGCTGAATATGTCGCCCCCTACTGGAGCCCGACCCTGGTCAAGGTGGCCGTGGTCGGCCAGCACATCTTCTATCGCTGGACCGGCGGCTGGGGCACGCCCCCCGCTTTCGTCGGCCGCTACGCCGGGAGCGAGATGACCGGCCTGAAGGTCGCCACCCTGGACGGTCTCGGGGGCGCCGCCGCGCCGCGAAGCTCGCTCGCCACCACCTCCAGCGCCGCGCCCGCGCTTGCGCCGACGGCCGCCGAGGCGCCGGCGACCACCAAGGTCGCCATGGTCGAGAGACCCGCCGCCGAGATGGTCACCGCGGCCTCCGCCGCCAAGGACGCCGGCGCCATCGTCAAGCCGGAAGACCTGGACTGGAACGGCGAGCCCAAGGTGAAGAAGCCGCATCTGGCCATCGCCGGCGCCGGCCCGAGCTTCGGCCCGCCGCACTAGGGCTTAGAACAGCCGCTCGATCTCCCGCCAGCGGTAGACCACCTCGTGCAACAGGGCGCCGCCAGGGCCGCGCTCCAGGGTGGCCGGCTCGGCCTCGCCGCCCAGATGCTCGTAGAAGCCGCGGGCGCGGAGGTTGTCGCGCAGCACCGACAGCGCCAGCGACTTGGCCCCCTGCGCCGCCAGAGCCCGCGCCGTCCCCGACATCAGCCGCTTGCCGACCCCAAGGCCTTGAGCCGTGCGCAGCACATAGAGGGTGGCGATCTCCGCCTCGTCGGCGATCCCGGCGCGGGAGGGTCCGCCCTCGGCGTAGCCAAGCAGGCCGGACGGCTCCGCGGCCGCCAGGGTCACGTTGTTCGGCCCGGGATAGGTCAGGGCGCGGCGGAACCGGCGGGTGAAGGCGGCCTCGCTCATCCGCGCGAGATAGGCGTCGGGGAGCAGGCCGCGATAGGTCTCGCGCCACGACCGCACGTGGACCCGGGCCAAGGCCTCGGCGTCCGCGGGACCGGCGGGCAGGATCAGGACGGAGACGGACGCTCCACGGGATTGCGACATCCTTCCACAGCTTGGCGTGGTTCGCGCGATGTTCAAGGGGCTGACCCGACTCGCTCGCGCGGCTAGCGTGCGCGGTTCATGAACGCCCAGTCGCCCAGCACCGAACACGACCCCGCCGCCGGCGCCTCGCCGGTGATGGCGCAGTTCTTCGAGGCCAAGGCGCGCCAGCCCGACGCCCTGGTGTTCTTCCGCATGGGCGATTTCTACGAGCTGTTCTTCGAGGACGCCCAGAAGGCCGCCGCGGCGCTCGGCATCACGCTCACCGCCCGCGGCCAGCATGGCGGGGCGCCGATCCCGATGTGCGGGGTGCCGGTGCATGCGGCCGAGGCCTATCTCGCCAAGCTGATCCGCTGCGGCTTCAAGGTCGCCGTCTGCGAGCAGATGGAGAACCCGGCCGAGGCCAGGAAGCGGGGCTCCAAGTCCGTCGTCCACCGCGACGTGGTGCGGGTGGTGACGCCCGGCACGCTCACCGAAGAGGGGCTGCTCGACGCCCGTGGGGCCAACCGGCTGGCGGCGATCGCGGTCAGGGCCGGCGGGGCGGCGGTGGCGACGGTGGAGCTCTCCACCGGCGAGGTGGAATGCCAGGCGACCAGCCTCGCGGGCCTCGCCTCGGCCCTGGCCGCGCTGGCGCCCTCCGAGATCCTGGTCCCGGACCGGCTGTTCGCCGATGAGGTGGTGTCGGCGGCCCTGAAGGCGGCGGGCGGCTTCGTCCAGCCGCTCCCGCAGGCGCTGGCCGAGCCGGGCGCCTCGGAGATGCGGCTGAAGCGGCTCTACGGCGTCGAGACGCTCGACGGCTTCGGGACGCTGTCCGGCGCTGAGATCTCCGCGCTCGGCCTGATCGCCGCCCATCTCGAGACCACCCAGGCCGGCCGCCTGCCGGCCCTGTCGGCGCCTCGGCGGGCGGGCGAGGCCGACGTCATGGTCATCGACCCGGCGACGCGGACCAGCCTGGAGATCGAGCGGGCCACCTCCGGCTCGCGGGACGGCTCGCTGCTGGCGGCCATCGACCGGACCATCACCGCCCCCGGCGCGCGCCTCTTGGCCTCGCGGCTCGCCCGCCCGCTGCTGGACCCCGCCGCGATCGATGCGCGGCTCGATGCGGTGGCCTGGTTCTGCGAGCACCGCGCCCAGCGCCAGCGGCTGCGCGAGCTCTTGAAGGCCATGGGCGACATGGCCCGCGCCCTCTCCCGCCTGGCGCTCGGCCGCGGCGGTCCGCGCGACCTGGGCTGCCTGCTGGGCGGCCTGGCCGTGGCCGAGCAGCTCACCGCCCTGTTCGCCTCCATGCGCGACCCGCTGGTCCAGCCACCGACCGAGATCGCCAGCGCGCTGGCCGCCCTGAACCCGGCGCTCAACCCCGAGCTCGCTGCGTTCCGCGACCTGCTGAAGGCCGGCCTCGGTGCCGACCTGCCCTCCCTGGCCCGCGATGGCGGCTTCGTGGCCGAGGGCGTGC
Organism: Phenylobacterium sp.; assembly: GCA_004799545.1. Lineage (GTDB taxonomy): Bacteria > Pseudomonadota > Alphaproteobacteria > Caulobacterales > Caulobacteraceae > Phenylobacterium. The sequence goes on along the minus strand of SSMU01000030.1, from coordinate 254,478 downwards.
GGCCCGAGCTCGACCAGGCCCGCGCCCTGCGCGACGACAGCCGCCGGGTGATCCTGCAGCTCGAGGCGCGGCTCGCCGCCGAGAGCAACGTGGCGCTGAAGATCCGCCACAACGCGGTGCTCGGCTATTTCGTGGAGACCACGGCAAAGGCGGCCGAGCCGCTGATGGCGGCCCCGCTCAACGCGGTCTTCATCCACCGCCAGACGCTGGCCAACCAGGTCCGCTTCACCACCGTCGAACTGGCCGCGCTGGACGCGAAGATCGCCCAGGCGGCCGAGCGGGCCCTGGCCATCGAGGTCGACACCTTCGAGGCCTGGCGGGAGGCGGCGATCTCGGTCGCCGCCGGCGTCAAGGCCGCCGCCGACGCCGCCGCGCGTCTGGACGTCGCCTCTGGCCTGGCGGAATGGGCCGAGGACGCCGGGGCCGCACGCCCGATCGTCGACCGCTCCACCGCCTTCGAGGCCGAGGCCGCCCGCCATCCGGTGGTCGAGGCCGCGGTGAAGCGGGCGGGCGAAGCCTTCACCCCCAACGATTGCCGGCTCGACGGCATGGGAGCTGCGGGATCGCGCCTGGCCATCGTCACCGGCCCGAACATGGCCGGCAAGTCGACCTTCCTACGCCAGAACGCCTTGTTGGCCGTGCTCGCCCAGGCCGGCTGCTTCGTGCCGGCCAAGCGCCTGCGGCTGGGGGTGGTCGACAAGCTGTTCAGCCGGGTGGGCGCCGGCGACGACCTGGCCCGCGGCCGCTCCACCTTCATGGCCGAGATGGTGGAGACCGCCGCCATCCTCACCCAGGCGACGCCGCGCTCCCTGGTGATCCTCGACGAGATCGGCCGCGGCACCGCCACCTACGACGGCCTGGCCATCGCCTGGGCCTGCGCCGAGGCGCTGCACGAGGTGAACCGCTGCCGCGCCCTGTTCGCCACCCACTACCATGAGCTCGCCACGCTCGAGGGCCGGCTGGCCTACGTCGGCAACCTGTCGCTGAAGGCCAAGGAGTGGAACGGCGAGCTGATCTTCCTGCATGAGGCCGCCGCCGGTCCTGCCGACCGCTCCTATGGCGTCCAGGTGGCCAAGCTTGCGGGCGTGCCGCCGGCCGTGGTGGCCCGCGCCCGGGAAGTGCTGGAGCGCCTGGAGCGCGAAGCCGGCGCCCCGGCCCACCTGGAAGACCTGCCGCTCTTCGCCGCCGTCGCGGAGCCGGCCGCAAGCTACGGCCCGAGCCTGGTCGAGCAGGCCCTGAAGGCCCTCGATCCCGACAGCATGAGCCCGCGTGAGGCGATGGACGCGCTCTATAAGCTGAAGGGCCTGCTGGGCTGATTTCCCTCCCCTTCATGGGGAGGGACAGACCGCGCAGCGGTCAGGGTGGGGAAGTCACGATCAAGCTCCGACTCCGCGCTTGGCCCATCCTTCCCCACCCGTCCGATGCTGCGCATCGTCCACCCTCCCCATAAAGGGGAGGGAAAGGCGCTCAGACTCCCCTATATCTCAGGTCCATGCCGCCCCGCCTTCGCCCAACCCGCCTGGAATATGTCGTCGACGGCGTGAAGCTGCGCGCGCAGCTCTCCGGTGCGGCCCGCGAGCACCTGGGTGACGAGGTGGCGCAGCGCAAGGCGGCGCTGGAGGTGCTGAAGGCCGCCCTGTTCCGTGGCCGTATGATCGCCAAGGAGCGGCTGGAGAACGGGGCCGGCGGCATCGAGACCGCGCGGTTGCTATCTGGCGTCACCGACGAGGTGATCACCGCGCTCTGGGACTTCACCACCGTCCACGTGTTCCGCGCCCGCAACCCCACCGAGGGCGAACGCCTGACGCTCATGGCCGTCGGCGGCTATGGGCGCGGCACGCTGGCGCCCTATTCCGACATCGATCTCCTCTTCCTGCGTCCCTACAAGCAGACCGCCCACGTGGAGAGCGTGATCGAGTTCATGCTCTACGCCCTGTGGGACCTGGGCTTCAAAGTCGGCCACGCGTCGCGGACCATCGAGGAGTGCATCAAGCTCTCCCGCGAGGACTTCACCATCCGCACCTCGATCCTCGAGGCTCGCCGGCTGACCGGGGACGAGCAGCTGGCCGCCGACCTCGTCAAGCGCTTCCAGAACGAGGTGGTGAAGGGCACGGGGGCCGAGTTCGTCGCCGCCAAGCTGAAGGAGCGGGACGAGCGGCACGCTCGCGCCGGCGCCAGCCGCTACATGGTCGAGCCCAACGTCAAGGAGGGCAAGGGCGGCCTGCGCGACCTCAACACCCTGTTCTGGATCGCCCAGTACCTGCATCCGGGCGAGAACATCGACCGGGTGCTGCAACTGGAGATGTTCACCGGCCGCGAGGTGCGCGGCTTCATCCGCGCCTTCGACTTCCTGTGGGCGGTGCGCAGCCACCTGCATTTCGTCACCGGCCGGCCGGAAGAGCGGCTGACCTTCGACCTGCAGCCGGAGATCGCCCGGCGCATGGGCTATGGCGACCGCGGCGACGCCCCGGCGGTCGAGCGGTTCATGCGGCGCTACTTCCTGATCGCCAAGGAGGTCGGCGCCCTGACCCGGGTGTTCGCCGCCAAGCTCGAGGCCGAGCGGGTGAAGAGCGCGCCCAAGGGCCTGTCGCGCCTACTCCCGGGTCGCAAGCTGAAGCGCAAGCCCCTGGACGTGCCGGGCTTCCACGAGGTCGGCGGCCGCCTGGACGTGGACGGGATCGAGGTCTTCGAGCGGGATCCGATCAACCTGCTCCGGCTGTTCAGGATCGCCGACGCGCGCAACCTCGACCTCCACCCCGACGCCTTCACCGCCGCCACCCGCGCCTCGGGCCTGATCAGCTCGGCGGTGCGCCGCGACCGCCATGCCGCCAAGGTGTTCCTCGACATCCTGGCCCGCGGCCGCGACCCGCAGCGGACGCTGACCCTGATGACCGAGGCCGGCGTGCTCGGCCGGTTCATCCCGGAGTTCGGCCGCATCGTCGCCCAGATGCAGTTCAACATGTACCACTCGTACACGGTGGACGAGCACACCCTGCGGGCGGTGGGCGTGATCGCCGAGATCTCCGCCGGCCGCTTCGCCGAGGACCACCCGCTGTCAACCGCGATCATGCCCATGGTCGAGGACCGCGAGGCCCTGTTCCTGGCCATGCTGCTGCACGACACCGGCAAGGGCGGGGCGGGCGGCCAGGAGAAGGCCGGCGCCCGGGCCGCGCGCCAGGCCTGCGAGCGGCTGGGCCTTGAGCGCTCGAAGATCGAGCTGGTCGCCTGGCTGGTCGAGCATCACCTGGTGATGAGCGACTACGCCCAGAAGCGCGACATCTCCGATCCGCGCACCGTCGCCGACTTCGCCCGCATCGTTGAGACGCCGGAGCGGCTGCGCCTGCTGCTGGTGCTGACCGTCGCCGACATCCGCGCCGTGGGGCCAGGCGTCTGGAACGGCTGGAAGGGCCAGCTGATGCGCGAGCTCTACCGCGCCACCGAGGCGGTGTTCCGCGGCGGGCGCGGTTCGGAGGCCGCCGCGGCAGCCCTGCAGCGCTACCTGGAGAACGCCGCCTACGACGCGCGCGTGCGCCTGGCCAAGGCCGACCCGGCCGCCGAGGCCTGGGGCGACGCCATGGAGGACGTCTACTTCACCGCCTTCGCCGAGGATGAGGTGCTGGCCCACGCCCACCTGGCCGCCAAGGCGCAAGCCTCGGGCGGGGCCGCGGCCGAGGGCCGGGTGCGTCCCGAACGCACCGCCGCCGAGATCGCCGTCGCCGCCGCCGACCGGCCGCGCCTGTTCGTCGACCTGGCCGCCGCCATCACCGACGCCGGCGCCAATGTGGTGGGGGCGCGGGTGTTCACCTCCCGCACCGGCCAGGCGCTGGACGTGTTCAACGTGCAGGACGTGACAGGCGAGCCCTATGGCGCCCAGGACCCGCGCGCCCTGCAGCGGCTGATTCAGGCCCTGGAAGCCGCGGCCCGCGGCGAGCCGGTGGTCCACGAACCGCGCCGCGGCGCGGACCTTGGCCGCAGCGCCGCCTTCGACATCACCCCCTCGGTCACCTTCGACAACGACGCCTCGGAGACCGCGACCGTGGTCGAGGCCTCCGGCCGCGACCGCCCGGGCCTCTTGGCGGCGCTCGCCCGCACCCTCGCCGACGCCGGCCTGTCCATCGTCTCGGCCCACATCGACGGCTACGGCGAGCGGGCGGTCGACGCCTTCTATGTGATCGACGCCCTGGGCCATAAGGTCACCGACACCCGCCGCCGCAACGCGGTGCGCAACGCCGTCCTGACCGCCCTCGTCGAGCCCGACGCGGAGCCCGCCGGCGGGCGCCGCACCACCCTCCAGCGCGCCCGGGCAAGCGTCGCGCGCTGAGCCTTCTGGTCTCGCAAGGCTTGCATTCCGCGCCCGGGTCCGATCCAAGGCGCCTCCCCCCGCGTTGAGACGGGGCGGACCCGAGGACTTCCCATGCCGTTCCCGCAGACCCATCCCGCCCTCGCCCGCGCCCTTCAGGCGCAAGGCTATGGCGAGCCGACCCCGGTGCAGGCCGCCGTGCTGGCCGCCCCCGCCGACCGCGACCTGCTGGTCTCGGCCCAGACCGGGTCGGGCAAGACGGTGGCGTTCGGCCTGGCCGCCGCCGGGCCCCTGCTGGGCGAGGCGGATCGCTTCGGCCGCCCCGGCGCGCCGCTCGGCCTGGTCATCGCCCCCACCCGCGAACTGGCCATGCAGGTGAGCCGCGAACTGGCCTGGCTCTACGCCGAGGCCGGGGTGCGGGTGGAGACCTGCGTCGGCGGCACCGACGCCCGGCGCGAACAGCGGGCGCTGGCGGCCGGCGTCCACATCGTGGTCGGCACGCCAGGGCGGCTGCGCGACCACCTGGAGCGCGGCAACCTCGACCTCTCCGCCCTGAAGGTCGTGGTGCTCGACGAGGCCGACGAGATGCTCGATCTGGGCTTCCGCGAAGACCTCGAGGAGATCCTGGATTCGACGCCGGTGGAGCGCCGCACGCTGCTGTTCTCGGCCACCATCGCCCGGGAGATCGCCACCCTGGCGCGGCGCTATCAGCGCGACGCCGAGCGGATCGACACCACCCGGCGCGACGAGGCGCACGGCGACATCGAATATCGCGCCGTCCGCGTGGCGCCCAACGAGCTGGAGAAGGCGGTCGTCAACCTGCTGCGCTATTTCGAGAGCCCCGGCGCCCTGGTGTTCTGCGCCACGCGCGAGCGGGTGCGGCACCTCTACGGCGCCCTGCGCGAGCGGGGCTTCTCGGCCGTCGCCCTGTCCGGCGAGCTGTCGCAGAAGGAGCGCGACGCCGCCCTGCAGGCGCTGCGCGACGGCCATGCCCGGGCCTGCGTCGCCACCGACGTGGCGGCGCGCGGGCTCGACCTGCCCGACCTCGGCCTGGTGATCCACGCCGACCTGCCAGCCAACAAGGCGGGCCTGCTGCACCGGAGCGGTCGCACCGGCCGGGCCGGCCGCAAGGGCGTCTCGGTGCTGATCGCCCCCTACAACAAGCGCCGCATCGTCGAGCGGCTGTTCGAGTCGGCGAACATCGAGGCGGAATGGTCCGGGCCGCCCTCGGCCGAGGAGATCCGCGCCAAGGACCAGGTGCGGCTCTTGGAGGATCCAATCCTCAACGAGACGCCGTCGCCGGAAGACCTTGCGCTGGCGCAGCGAATCCTGGCCGACCGCAGCCCGGAGGCGGTGGCCGCGGCCCTGATCCGCCTGCACCGCGCCCGCTTGCCGGAGCCGGAGGAGATGTTCGACGACGTCCGCGACCGCACGCCGGACACCCGGCCGCAACGCAGCGAGCGCCCTGAGCGCGGCCCACGCCGCACTTCCGACGACTACTCCGCCGGCGACGGCGCCTGGTTCCGGCTGGCGGTGGGACGGACCAACAACGCCGACCCCAAGTGGCTGATCCCGCTGATCTGCCGCGTTGGCCACGTGACCAAGAAGGACATCGGCGAGATCCGCATCTTCGACCGGGAGACCAAGTTCGAGATCAGCCGCGAGGCCGAACCGCGCTTCCGCGAGGCGATCAAGGCGGCCGGCCAAGCCGGCGACATGCGTGTCGAGCCGGCCGGGGCGCCGGGGCCGAAGCCGCCCCGGACCGACCGCCGCCCCGGCCCGGGCCCAGGTCCCGCCGCGGGGCCGCGGCCCGCTGTCGCCTATGACCCGACCCGCAGCGCGCCGCCGCCGAAGGCGCGCAAGCCGAAGCACCGCAAGGCCAATGGCTGAACGCCGCGCCAATTTGCTGCGCGCGCGAGGCCGCATCGCACGCTAGCCTGCGGTCCGTGACAGAGACCCCGATTCCCGTGACCGAGCCGGCCGCCGCGCCGAAAGCTGCGCCGAGCGCCGCGTCCAAGCCGAGCGCCAAGGGCGGCGGCCTGATCCGCTCGTCGATGATCTATTCGAGCTTCACCCTGCTCAGTCGCATCGCCGGGTTCATGCGTGACCTGGCGATCAGCTACACCATGGGCGCGTCGAGCACCTTCGTGGCCGACGCCTACAACGCCGCCTGGTCGTTCCCGAACCTGTTCCGGCGGATCTTCGGCGAGGGCGCCTTCGCGGCCGCCTTCGTGCCGGCCTATTCCCGATCCCTGGAGCGCGACGGCGAGGAGGTGGCCGACGTGCTGGCCGCCGACGCCATGGCCACCCTGGCCGCGGCCTCGATCTTCGTCACCGTCGTGGCCGAGCTGGCCATGCCCTGGCTGATGTACCTGATCGCCCCGGGCTTCGCGTCCAACCCCGAGAAGTTCAAGCTGGCGATCCTGCTCACCCAGATCACCATGCCCTACCTGCCGTGCATGGCCATCTACGCCCACCTGTCGGGCGTGCTGAACGCCCGCAACCGCTTCATCCTGTCGGGCGCGGCGCCGATCCTGTTGAACCTCTGGACGCTGGCGACCGTCCTGCCAGCCCGAACCGCGCACCAGGCCGCTGTCTGGGGCGCCTGGGGCATCGTCATCGCCGGGATCAGCCAGGCGGCCCTGCTCTGGTGGGGCGTGCGCAGGTCCGGCGCCCATGTCGACGTGCGCATGCCCAGGCTGACGCCGGAGATCCGCAAGCTCATTGCGCTGGCCGTGCCCGGCGCCATCGCCGCCAGCGCCACCCAGATCAGCGTTTTCGTGTCCGGCATCCTGGTCAGCCAGGTGAATGGCGCCCGGACGTGGCTGTTCTTCTGCGAGCGGCTCTACCAGCTGCCACAGGGGCTGATCGGCGTAGCGATCGGCGTCGCGCTCCTGCCCCGGCTGTCGCGGGCCATCCACGCCGGCGACGAGACCGGCGCCCGCCAAGCGATGGACCAGGGGATGCTGTTCTCGCTAGCCCTCGCCTTGCCCTGCGCCGTGGCCTTGGTGACCATTCCCTTCTTCATCATCGACGGCCTCTACACGCGCGGCGCCTTCCACACCTTCGACGCCCACCAGACCGCCAACGCCCTGTTCTTCTATGGCTGGGGGGTGCCGGCCTTCGTGACGGCGCAACTGCTCAACCGCGCCTTCTTCGCCCGTCAGGACACCAAGACCCCGATGCGGCTCGGGCTGATCTCGGTGGTGGTGAACGTGGTGGTGGGGGTGAGCCTGTTCTACTTCATCGGGGTGCCCGGCGTGGCCGCCGCGACCACCGTCGCCTGGTGGACCAACGTGGCGATGATGGCGGTCAGCCTGGCTCGCCGGTCGCACTACCGGCCAGCGCCGGAGACCGTCTCGCGGCTGATCCGGATCCTGCTGGCCAACCTGGTGCTGGCGGCCCTGCTGCTGGCGGCGGGCCACTGGCGGTATCAAATCCAGGGCCTGCTCGGCGGTTTCCACCTCAGCAAGCTGGGGCCCAAGGAGATCGCCGTCGCTCTGGTCGCGGTCCTGGCGGCCGGACTCTATCCCCTGCTGTTATTCGCGTCCGGCGGCATGACCGTCGCCGAGGCGCGGTCGGCCCTCGGTCGGCGCAAACCCGCGCGCTGAGCCCCGCGATTGCCGCCAGTCCGCAGCTGGCTTAGATTGAGGCCATGGTGATCCGGACGGACAATTCGCGTCGATGGCGGCTCTGAGCCGCTGACCCGTCTCATCCCACGGGCGTTCCGCCCGTTCTTCTCGATTCAAGGCGAAAGCCTTCCGAGAAGGCTTTCGGGGCCTTGCGCCCGCACGTCCGTTCGTTCCAGAAGCCTGACCTCATGACCGATCAAGCCCCCAATCCCTACGCGGGCCCGCAACGCGTGCTCTCCGGCGTGCAGCCGACCGGCGACCTGCACCTGGGCAACTATCTCGGCGCCCTGGTGAAGTTCGTGCGCCTGCAGCACGAGATGCCGACCTTCATCTTCGTGGCCGACCTGCACGCCATCACCGAGTGGCAGGACCCGGCGAAGCTGAAGGGTCAGGTGCGCGAGATCACCGCCGCCTTCCTGGCCACCGGCCTCGATCCCAAGGTCGCCACCATCTTCGCCCAGTCGGCGATCCCCGAGCACGCCGAGCTCGCCTGGGTGTTCGACTGCGTGGCCCGGGTCGGCTGGCTCGACCGGATGACCCAGTTCAAGGACAAGGCCGGCAAGCACAAGGAGCGGGCGAGCGTCGGGCTCTACGCCTATCCGGTGCTGCAGGCCGCCGACATCCTGCTCTACAAGGCCACCCACGTGCCGGTGGGCGAGGACCAGAAGCAGCACCTGGAGCTGACCCGCGACATCGCCGGCAAGTTCAACCACGACTTCGAGCGGCCCGGCTTCTTCCCCCTGCCCGAGCCCCTGACGCAGGGCCCCGGGGCGCGCGTGATGAGCCTGCGCGATGGACAGGTGAAGATGTCCAAGTCCGATCCGTCCGACTATTCGCGGATCAACCTCACCGACGACGCCGACACCATCGCCCAGAAGGTCAAGAAGGCCCGCACCGACGCCGAGCCCCTGCCGGAGCAGCTGGAGGCGCTGGAAGGCCGGCCCGAGGCGCAGAACCTGGTGGCGATCTATGCGGCGCTCGCCGGGCTTTCGCCCGCGCAGGTGTTGGGGGAGTTCGCCGGCCAGGGCTTCGGCGCCTTCAAGCCCAAGCTCGCCGACCTGGCGGTCTCGGTGATGGGGCCGATCGGGGCGGAGATGCGCCGCCTGCTGGCCGATCCCGCCGAGATCGACCGGATCCTCGGCGACGGCGCCGAGCGGGCCCGGGCGATCGCGACCCCCACCATGGCCGAGGTCCGCAAGATCGTGGGCTTCTGGGCGGGGTGACGCCTGCGCGCCTCTCCCTCTCGCTTCGCGTGGGGGAGAGGTGTGGCTTGCATCGCGCGGCCGCCAGCGCCACATCTGGCCCATGTTCATCCAGACCGAACCGACGCCGAACCCTGAGGTGCTGAAGTTCCTGCCCGGCCGCGAGGTGATGGGCGAGGGATCGCGCGACTTCCGTGACGCCGAGGCCGCCGCCGCCTCGCCGCTGGCCGCCGGGCTGTTCGAGCTCGACGGTGTGACCCGGGTGTTCTTCGGCGCCGATTTCCTCACCGTCGGCAAGGCGGAGGACCACGACTGGGCGCACCTCAAGGCGCCGATCCTGGCCGCCATCATGGACCATTTCTCCTCGGGCCGGCCGCTGTTCGCGGGCGAAAGCGAGGCGGCGGGCCATGACGAGGGGACTTACGAGGGCGAGACCGCCCAGATCGTCGCCGAGATCAAGGACCTGTTGGACACCCGCATCCGCCCGGCCGTGGCGCAGGACGGCGGCGATATCCTGTTCAGCCGCTTCGATGTCGACACCGGGGTGGTCTGGCTCAACATGCGCGGCGCCTGCTCGGGCTGCCCGTCCTCCACCGCGACCCTGCGCGCCGGCGTCGAGAACATGCTCAAGCACTACGTCCCGGAAGTGACCCGGGTCGAGCAGACGCTCTAGAAACCGTCATCCCGGCCAACCCAGCCCGAAGGCCGGACCGGGACCTATCGGACACGCCACCCCCTCAGCTATTGCCTTCACCGATGATCGTCCTCGGCCTCGACACCTGCCTTGCGAGCTGCTCGGTCGCCGTCAACGACGGCGAGCGCGTGCTGGCGTCCGCCTCGGAGACCATGGCCCGCGGCCACCAGGAGCGGCTGGCCCCGATGGCCGAGGCGGTGATGCGCAAGGCCTACCTGCCCTTCCAGGCGCTGGAGCGGATCGGCGTCACCGTCGGTCCGGGCTCATTCACCGGCCTGCGGGTGGGGATCGCCTTCGCCAAGGGCCTGGCCTCGTCGCTCAGCCTGCCAGCCTGCGGGATCGGCACGCTGGAGGCGCTCGCCGCCGGCGTTGAAGGCCTGGCCTTCGCGGTGATCGACGCCCGCCGGGACCAGGTCTATTGCCAGGCCTTCGAGAACAGCCAGGCGCTGATGGCGCCCGACGCGCTGGCTATTGAGACCGCCGCCGCCCGGCTGGCCGAGATCGCTATGGGCCGGCAGCTGACCCTGATCGGCTCCGGCGCACCGCTGCTGGCGAGCATGGTTCCGACCGCCCGCCTGGTCGAGGCCGACGGCGCCGATGCGCGGCAGGTGGCCCGGCTGGCCGCGCTGCGGACGCCCGGTCCGCTGACGCCGCTCTATCTGCGCACCCCCGACGCGAAGTTGCCGGCATGAAGACTCACCCCGTGAAGCTGACCTGGGCGACCGCCGCCGAGGCCTCGGGCATGGCGATGGCCCACGCCGGCGCCTTCGAGACCTCCTGGCGCGAGGACGAGTTCGAGGACCTGCTGGAGGGCGAAGGCATCTTCGGCTTCCTGGCCCAGGACGAAGAGGCCCCGCTGGGCGTCATCCTCTGCCGCGTCGCCGCCGACGAGGTGGAGGTGTTGACCCTTGGCGTGGCGCCGCCGGCCCGCGGCCGCGGGGTCGCCAGGGCGCTGATGGCGGCCGGCCTCGCCGCCGCCCGACAGGCCGGGGCGAAGACCTGTTTCCTGGAGGTCGCGGTGGACAACGCCGCCGCCGAAGCGCTCTACGCGACCCTCGGCTTTCGCCGCGCCGGCCACCGCCCGAGCTACTATGATCGCGGGCCCGAAGGGCTGGTGGACGCCGTGGTCATGCGGCGCGATCTTAACGAGGCGGCCAGTTCGCCCTATCCTGACGGAGGAACCGTGGAGCCGCCCGTGCCGGACCGCATCGAAAAGCTCTGTGTCGACAAGGGCATGCGCATGACCGACCAGCGCCGGGTGATCGCCCGCGTGCTGAGCCAGGCGCACGACCACCCGGATGTGGAGGAGCTGCACCGCCGGGCGCATGCCGTCGATCCGCACATCTCCATCGCCACGGTCTACCGCACCGTGCGGCTGTTCGAAGAGGCCGGGATCATCACCCGCCACGACTTCCGCGACGGCCGCTCGCGCTACGAGGAGCAGCCGGAGGTGCACCACGACCACCTGATCGACATGAAGACCGGCCAGGTGGTGGAGTTCGTCGACGCCGAGATCGAGGCCCTGCAGGAGGCCATCGCCAAGCGCCTGGGCTACCGGCTGGTGGACCACCGGCTGGAGCTCTACGGCGTGCCGGTGGAAGAAAACTGAAGCCTCAGCCGCCCCGCCGTCCCATAAGCCCCGCCATGTCCGAGCCCGCGCCGAAGAAGCGCCTCTACATCAAGACCTACGGCTGTCAGATGAACGTCTACGACAGCGAGCGCATGGCCGATGTGCTGGCGCCCCTGGGCTATGGGATGACCGACGATGCGGCCGGGGCGGACCTGGTGGTGCTCAACACCTGCCACATCCGCGAGCGGGCCACCGAGAAGGTCTATTCCGAGCTCGGCAAGATCCGCGAGCTGAAGGAGGCGCGCGCCGAGGCGGGCGGGCGGATGACCATCGCGGTCGCCGGCTGCGTCGCCCAGGCCGAGGGCGCGGAGATCATGCGCCGCCAGCCAGCGGTGGACCTGGTGGTCGGGCCGCAGGCCTATCACCAGATCCCCGAGCTGATCGCCCGCAGCCACCGGGCCCGTGGCGAGCGGCTGGCGGCCGACTTCGCCCCGGATGAGAAATTCGACGCGCTGACGCCTGAGCGACGGCCGACCGGAGTCACCGCCTTCCTCACCGTGCAGGAGGGTTGCGACAAGTTCTGCAGCTTCTGCGTGGTGCCCTATACCCGCGGCGCCGAGTGGTCGCGGCCGGCCGGAGACATCGAGGCGGAGGCCCGCAGCCTGGCCGAAAAAGGGGTCCGCGAGGTCACCCTGCTGGGTCAGAACGTCAACGCCTACGATGGAGTCGGCGGCCTGGCGGCCCTGGTCCGGCGGCTGGCGAAGATCCCCGGCCTCGACCGCATCCGCTACACCACCAGCCATCCGCGCGACATGGACGCGGCGCTGATCGCCGCCCACGCCGAGGTTGCGGAGTTGATGCCTTACCTGCAGCTGCCGGTGCAGTCGGGCTCCGACCGGATCCTGAAGGCCATGAACCGGGCGCATACGGCGCAGAGCTACCTGCGGCTGATCGAGCGGGTGCGCGCCGCGCGGCCCGACATCGCCATCTCCGGCGACTTCATCGTGGGCTTCCCCGGCGAGCGCGACGCCGACTTCGAAGCGACGATGCAGCTAGTCCGCGAGGTCGGCTACGCCAGCGCCTTCTCGTTCAAATATTCGCGCCGGCCCGGCACGCCGGCCGCCGCCATGCCCGGCCAGGTCGCCGAGGCCGTCAAGGGCGAGCGCCTGCAAAGGCTGCAGACCCTGCTCGACGACCAGCAGCGCGCGTTCAACGCGCGCCAGGTCGGCCGGACGCTGGACGTGCTGTTCGAGCGTGTGGGCCGCAATCCGGGCCAGCTGATCGGCCGCAGCCCCTATCTGCAGGGGGTGCACGCCAACGCGCCGGATCGGCTGATCGGCCAGATCGTTCCGGTGCGCATCGACGGCGCCGCCAAGAACAGCCTGGCCGGGATGCTGGAACTGGAGACCGCGTGAGCCGGGCGCCCGAGTTCATCCACCTGTCCGACGCCGCCGTTCGCGCCGTGGCCGGGGCCAATTCGCGCCATGCCGCCCTGATCGAGGACGCCTTCGGCGTGCTGCTGGAGACCCCCGGCGGCGGGGTCTCGGTGCAGGGCGACGCCAAGAGCCGCGGTTGGGCCAAGACCGCCGTGAAGGCGATCGCCGAGCGCGCCGACCAGGGCCTGGAGATCGGCGAGGCCGACATCCGCGTCGCCATCGGCCAGGCGAAATCGGGCGGCGGCGGCGCGTCGGGCGCCCTGCCGGTCGGCCGCCGCGGTCAGGTGGCCCCGAAGACGGCGATGCAGGCGACCTATCTGGACGCCCTGGCCAAGTGCGAACTGGTGTTCGGCCTGGGGCCGGCCGGCACCGGCAAGACCTTCCTGGCCGTGGCGCATGGCGCGGGCCTGCTGCTGCGCGGCGAGGTCGATCGGCTGATCGTCTCGCGCCCGGCGGTCGAGGCCGGAGAGCGGCTCGGCTTCCTACCGGGCGACCTGACCGAGAAGGTCGATCCCTACATGGCGCCGGTCTGGGAGGCGCTGACCGACATCCTGGGCGCCGAGCAGCTGCGGCGCCGGCGCGAGAAGGGCGAGATCGAGGTGGCCCCGATCGCCTTCCTGCGCGGCCGCACCCTCTCCCACGCCTTCGTCATCGTCGACGAGGCGCAGAACGCCACCCGCCTGCAGATGAAGATGGTGCTGACCCGGCTGGGCGAAGGCGCGCGCATGGTGGTGACCGGCGACCCGACCCAGATCGACCTGAACAATCCGGCCGACAGCGGCCTGGCCCATGCGGTGGGCCTGCTGGACGGGGTCAAGGGCATCGGCATCGTCCGCTTCTCGGCCGAGGACGTGGTCCGCCACCCGCTGGTGGAGCGGATCGTCCGCGCCTACGACGCCGACGCGGCCAAGCGCGGGCGCAGCTTTTGATCGACGTCGAGATCGAGGATCCCGCCTGGACCACGGCCGAGCCGCAGGCCGAGCGGCTGGCGCGCGCCGCCGCCGACGCGGTGCTGAAGCACGAGCGGCAGCCGGGCGGGGCCACGGTCCTGCTCACCGACGACGCCACGGTGCAGGACCTCAACCTGCGCTTCCGCCAGCAGGACAAGCCGACCAATGTGCTGTCCTTCCCGACCACGCCGAACCCCGAGCGCCACCTGGGCGACGTGGCCCTCGCCTACGCAACCTGCGCCCGCGAGGCCGCCCAGCAGGGCAAGCCGCTGGCCGCCCATCTGCAGCATCTGGTGGCGCATGGGGTGCTGCACCTTCTAGGATACGACCACATGACCGATGAGGAGGCCCACGAGATGGAGGGCCTCGAGCGCGTCGTGCTGGCGAGCCTGGGCGTTCCCGATCCCTACGCCGCCGGCGAGGGAGACCATGGCTGAGACCGCGCCCGACAGTCCCGCCGACCACCCCCGACGACGGGGCGTGATCGGCTTCTTCGAGCGTTGGCGCCGGCGCGAGCCCGAGGCGCAGGCGACGACGCCGGCCGCGCCCTCCGAGGCGGCCGACGAGTTGGTCAGCCAGGCCCGGGCCTTCGACGACCTCAACGTCGACGATGTGATGAAGCCGCGCGCCGACATCGTGGCCATCTCGCGGGCCTGCAGCTTCGCCGAGCTGGTCGACCGGTTCGTCGACGCCGAGCACAGCCGGATGCCGGTCTACAGGGAGACCCTCGACGAGCCGGTAGGCGTGGTCCACGTCAAGGATGTCTTCAAGCTCTTGGCCCAGAAGCCACCGCGCCGGCCGAAGCCGGACGACAAGGTGCTGCAGGGCCGCCGCCACCTGGTGCGCGAGGTGCTCTATGTGCCCGGCGCCATGCCGGCCGCCGACCTCCTGGCCCTGATGCGCAGCCACCGCACCCACATGGCCCTGGTGATCGACGAGTTCGGCGGCACCGACGGCCTGGTGACCCTCGAGGACCTGCTGGAGAAGCTGGTCGGCGAGATCGCCGACGAGCACGACGACGACGATGACGACGGCGTGGCCCCGATCTCCACCAACGACGAGGGCGGCGGCTGGGTCGCCGATGGCCGCACGCCGCTGGAGGAGCTGGAGGCCGCCATGGGCCCGGGCGTCGACCTGGCGCCGCCGGACCTCGACGAGGAGATCGACACCGTCGCCGGCCTGGTCAATGCGCTGGCCGGCCGGGTGCCGCAGCGGCGCGAGACCATCCCCCACCCCGGCGGCTTCCTGATCGAGGTGCTGTCGGCCGATCCTCGACGGGTGAAGCGGGTGCGGATCCGCCGCACCGGCGCGACCCAGGCGGCCGAGACCTGAGCCCGTCCCCAATGACCCGATCGTCTCCCTGGGCCATCCGGCTCTGGGCGCTCTGCGCCGGCCTCGCGGCCGCGCTCGCCCATCCGCCGTTCGGCGTGCTGCCGGGCCTGCTGGGCTACGCCCTGCTGCTCGGCCTGCTGGACACCGAGGGGGAGCGGCCGTGGCGCAGCGCCTTCTTCCGCGGCTGGCTGGCCGGCCTCGGCTATTTCGCGGTCAGCTGCTGGTGGATCGTCGAGCCGTTCATGGTCGACGCCAAGCACCAGGGCTGGATGGCGCCCATCGCCCTGCCGTTGATGGCGGCGGGATTCGCCCTGTTCTGGGGCGTGGCGGGCCTCGCCTACCGGGCGATCGGCCACCGCGGGACGGCGCGGGTGTTCGTGTTCGCCGGTTGCCTGGCGCTGATCGAATGGGTGCGCGGCCACCTCCTGACCGGCTTCCCCTGGGACCTGCCGGGCGAGACCTGGCGGGCGGGCTCGGCGCCGTCGCAGGCGGCGTCGCTGGTCGGCGCCTACGGCCTCACCTGGTACACGGTGGCCCTGGCCGCGGCCCCCGTCCTGCTGTTCGACAAGATGCGGCGGATCGAGAAGCTGGCGACCGCCGGGGTGATCCTTGGCTTCCTGGGCCTGCTCTACCTCTATGGCGGCGTGCGCCTGGCGCACACGCCGGCCACGCAGCCGGGCGCGCCGCTGATCCGCGTCGTCCAGGCCGACATCGACCAGAAGGAGAAGTGGCGGCCGGAGAACCTCGCCCAGGTGTTCGACACCTACGTCACCCTGACGCGCCAGAAGGGGCCTGAGCGTCCCGACATCGTCGTCTGGCCCGAAGGCGCCCTGCCGGCGGTGATCGACGACCTCCTGGCGCCGGACTCGCCGTTCGGCGCGCGGCTGCGCGACACGGTCGAGCCCGGCCAGACGCTGCTGATGGGCGCCAACCACGCCCAGGCCGGGCCGGATGGCCAGCCGCTCTACTTCAACAGCCTGATCGCCTTTCGGCGCGAGGCCGAGGGCCTGCGGGTCACCGCCGTCTACGACAAGTACCGGCTGGTGCCGTTCGGCGAGTTCATGCCGCTCGGCAAGCTCGCCGGCAGGGTGGGCTTCCGCAGCCTGGTGCACATGCCCGACGACTTCACCGCCGGGCCACCGCCGCAGCCGATCACGCCGGCCGGACTGCCCGCGCTGCAGCCCCTGATCTGCTACGAGGCGCTGTTCCCCGGCCTCACCCGCGACGGCGCGCGCCGCTCCGGCATTCGCGCGGCCTGGATCCTCAACATCTCCAACGACGCCTGGTTCGGGGTCACCAGCGGGCCGCTGCAACACCTCAACATGGCCAGCTACCGCGGCATCGAGGCCGGCCTGCCGATCGTCCGCGCCACCCCCACCGGGGTCTCGGCGGTGATCGACGCCTTCGGCCGCGTCCAGCCGAACGCCCGGCTGGGCCTGGGCGATCTGGGGGTGATCGACGCCCGCCTGCCGCCGGCGCTCGCGCCCACGCCCTACGCGCGCTACGGCGACGCCTTCTTCCTGCTGATGCTGGTGCTTTCGGGTCTTATCGCCCTGGTCGATCGCGTTCGCCGACCGATGGTCGATTGACAGAGCCCCCCTTCGTCGCCTTAGAACCCCCGTAGGGAGAGTTCATGGACAAGCTTGGTGAAGCCGACAACGGGGCCAACCCGATCGATCGGCACGTGGGTCTGCGCATCCGGATGCGGCGCAAGGAACTGGGGCTCAGCCAGGAGCGACTGGCCGACGCCGTCGGCCTGACCTTCCAGCAGATCCAGAAGTACGAGCGCGCCGCCAACCGGGTGAGCGCCTCGAAGCTCTGGGAGCTGGCCCGGGCGCTCGACGCGCCGGTGACCTATTTCTACGAAGGCCTGGCGGAGGCCGAGGCGGCCGACGGCCCGGTCCCGCGCGAGGGCATGCAGGACTTCCTGATGTCGTCGGACGGCCTGGAGCTGGCGATCGCCTTCCCGCGCATCAGCCAGCCGCGCCTGCGCCGCAAGCTGGTCGAGCTGATCCGGGCACTCGTGGAAGAGGTCGAAACCGTCGAGGCTTAAGGCCGCGCTGGCGGCCGCCGCGCTTGGCGGGACATAAAGACTTCTTTATAGGCTTTGCGACTTTATAGGCGGCCGCTCGCGGAGCGCAGGCGGCCAGGATTTCGCGGAGCACGTCGCTTGAGCCGTTCCAACTACATCTTCACCTCCGAGAGCGTCTCCGAGGGTCACCCCGACAAGGTCGCCGACCGGATCTCGGACACCGTGGTCGACGCCTTCCTGAGCGTCGAGCCGGAGGCGCGCGTCGCCTGCGAGACCCTGGTGACCACCAATCGCATCGTCCTGGCGGGCGAAGTCCGCGCCGGACGGCCGGGCGGCTCCAAGGCCGAGAACAAGGCGCTCACCAAGGACATCGTGAGGAGCCTGGAGCCGAAGGTCCGCCAGGCGATCAAGGACATCGGCTACGAGCAGAAGGGCTTCCACTGGGCCAAGGCCCGCTACGCTTGTTACCTTCACCCGCAATCGGCCCACATCGCCCAGGGCGTCGACGCCTCGGACAAGAAGGACGAAGGCGCCGGCGACCAGGGCATCATGTTCGGCTACGCCTGCGACGAGACGCCGGAGATGATGCCGGCGACCCTGCAGTTCTCGCACAACATCTTGCGCAGGATGGCCGAGGTCCGCCATTCGGGCGAGTGCAGCGCGCTGGAACCGGACGCCAAGAGCCAGGTCACCCTGCGCTACGAGGACGGCCGCCCGGTCGAGGTGCTGCAGATCGTCGTCTCGACCCAGCACAAGAAGCGCATCGGCCTGCATTCGGCGACGCCGAAGCGCATCGAGGCCCTGATCCGGCCCTACGTCGAGAGCATCTTCCCCGACGGCCTGGTCACCAAGAAGACCAAGTGGCACGTCAACCCCACCGGCCGCTTCGAGATCGGCGGGCCGGACGGCGACGCCGGCCTCACCGGCCGCAAGATCATCGTCGACACCTACGGCGGCGCGGCCCCGCACGGCGGCGGCGCCTTCTCCGGCAAGGACCCCACCAAGGTCGACCGTTCGGCGGCCTATGCCTGTCGGTACCTGGCCAAGAACGTGGTCGCTGCGGGCCTGGCGCGGAAGTGCACCATCCAGATCAGCTATGCGATCGGCGTCGCCCAGCCGCTGAGCTTCTACGTCGACCTGCACGGCACCGGCGAGGTGGACGCCACCAAGCTGGAACTGGCCCTGCCGGAAATGATCGGCGGCGCGACCCCGCGCGCGATCCGCGAGCACCTGGGCCTCAACCGCCCGATCTACGCCCGCACAGCGGCCTACGGCCACTTCGGCCGCCGCCCGGACAACGAAGGCGGCTTCTCCTGGGAACGCACCGACCTGGTCGACCAGCTGCGGTCGCTGGCGTAGCGCTCGCAAACACCGCGGTGTGGTAGTCGGCTCGCGATGTCGGATCACCGACCCCTGCGCACCTACGGCCGGATCAAGGCGCGGCCGATCAAGCCGCGGCAGGCGGCGTTGCTGGATAGCCTGCTGCCGAAGATCCGCGTGCCCGCAGAGCCGTTCGATCCGAAGGCCCTGGCGCCCGAAGCCCGCGCCGTCTGGCTGGAGATCGGCTTCGGGGGCGGCGAGCACATGGCGGCTCAGGCCGGGCGTCATCCGGACACCCTGATCCTCGGCGCCGAGCCGTTCCAGAACGGGGTCGCCAGCGCGCTGCGCCACATCGACGAACAGGCCCTGGCCAACGTGCGCCTGCAAGACGGCGACGCCCGCGAGCTCCTGGCCCGCCTGCCGGACGGCAGCGTCGAACGGGTGTTCGTCCTGTTCCCCGACCCCTGGCCGAAGACGCGGCATCACAAGCGCCGGCTGATCGGGCCTGAGACGGTGGCCGAGCTGGCCCGCGTGCTGGCGCCCGGCGGACGGCTGCGCTTCGCCAGCGACTGGGCCGACTACGTAGACTGGGCGCTGGAGCATATCGTCGGCAATCCGGCCTTCCGCTGGGCCGCGACGGCCGCCGCCGACTGGCGCAACCCGCCGGCCGACCACGTCACCACGCGCTACGAGGAAAAGCGGCTGGGCGACTGCGCGCCGGTGTTCCTGGACTTCGTGCGCGTCTAGAGAGTTGGAGCGCATTGCGGGCGCGAAGGTGGAATCCACTTTCGCTCACTGCGCTCTAGTCCAGCGGTCCGTTGCGCAGCCGGGCCTCCGGCGCGAGCTTCATCCAGGTCGCCTCCAGGGCCTCGCGGAAGGCGGCGTAGGACCAGCGCGCCGCGGTCTCCCGGCCCGCCTCGACCATCGCCTTCAACGGCGCGCCGCCGGTTTCGACCAGGTCCGCCGCCTGCGCGAGGGCGTCCGCCGCGGCCTCGCAATCCTCGTCCGGGGCCCAGAAGCCGTTCTCCGGCGTGGCGTATTCCCAGCCGCCCACGCCATTGAAGCCGGCGCAGACGCAGCCGCTGGCCATGGACTCCAGGGTGGTCAAGCCGACCGACTCCAGCCGGCTCAGGCTTAGGAACAGGCTGGCGGCGCCGAGCGTGGCCACGACCTCGGTCTCGGTGGCTTCCTCCAGGCCGCGCCAGTCGAGGGACGCGTGCCGGGGATGCAAGGCGCCGAACAAGCCTTGGATCGACGCGGCCTCCACCGGTCGCTTGCGCGGCGCATAGGCGACCGCCGGCGTTTTCGCGCCCGGTGCGAACAGCCGCTCATCGGCGAAGCACGGGACCCGCTCGACCTGCGCCTGCGGATAGAGCCGGCCGAGCAGCGCCGCCTGACCGGGCGCCATGACGATGAACGGCGGCAGGCGATCGGCCGGAAACCGCGCCATGGCCTGCAGCGACAGGGCGGTGAACAGGTAGGGGTTCTGGCTGATCACGACCGTGCGCGCCCGGATCGGGGCGACCTGCGCCAGCATCTGCGGCGCGTCGTCCGGGACCGCCAGGATGTCGTCCGCCTCGATCGGGAACTCACCCTGCACGACGGGCGCCGCGTGTTCGAACCAGGTCGGCGGCTGGCTCTTCGCGCCCAGCAGGCACACCGCGTCGAAGCCCAGAGCCCGCAGGGTCTCAACATGGCGGAACAGCATCTTCTGCCCGCCCTGCACAGCGCCGCTCGGGAACGCCAGGTAGATGATGCGGGCCACGGGGCGGCGGCCTCGCCCTAGAGCGCGCCGGCGGTCTTTTCCCGGTGGCGCTCGATCGAGGTGCGGATCAGTTCGCCCGCCTCCTCCGGATCGGCCCAGCGGATGATGTCGACGCTCTTGCCCTTCTCCAGGTCCTTGTAGTGCTTGAAGAAGTGGGCGATCTGCTCGGTCAGGATGGCCGGCAGCGAACGCCAACTGTCCACCCCGGTGTAGAACGGGTGCAGGGCGTCAACCGGCACCGCCAGCACCTTCTCGTCGCCGCCCGCCTCGTCGCGCATGATCAGGGCGCCCACCGGCCGGCATCGGATCACCGCGCCCGGCACCACCGGCGTCGGCCCGACCACGATGATGTCCATCGGATCGCCGTCGTCGGCCAGTGTGTGCGGGATGAAGCCGTAGTTGCCCGGATAGAACATCGCCGTGTGCAGGAAGCGGTCGACGAAGATCGCCCCGCTCTCCTTGTCGAGCTCATACTTCACCGGCTCGCCGCCCTGCGGGATCTCGATCACGGCGTTGACGTCATAGGGCGGGTTCTTACCGACGGGGATCTTGGAGAGGTCCATGGGGGTCTCGCACACACAGGGGAGAAGTGGCGCGCTCTGTGGACCATCCGTCGTCCTCAGGGAAGTAGCGGCCGACTCATTGGGGCTGACAAACCCCTCCCGCCGCTCTATATTCATCTCAACATCGTCCGTTAGCGCTGTGATGGCGCCTACGAGCGGCGGGCTCCGGCCCAGCCGCTTTTTTGTTGGCCGGAGGGCCTGGTGCGCGGGAAGACCGCCGAAGACGCGAAGTTGCTGGAGCTGCTCGACCCCGTGGCCGAGGCGCTGAGCTACGAGATCGTGCGCCTGCGCCTGATGGGCGGCGCCGAACGCCGGCGGCTGCAGATCATGGCCGAGCGGCCGGATGGCGAGATGCACATCTCCGACTGCACCAAGCTGTCGCGCGCCATCTCCGAGGTGATGGACGCCGCCGATCCGGTCAGCGGCGAATATACCCTTGAGGTGTCCTCGCCCGGCGTCGACCGGCCGCTGACCCGCAAGAAGGACTTCGCGGCCTATGAAGGCTACGAAGCCCGCCTCGAGCTCGACCGCCTGGCCGAGGGGCGCAAGCGCTTCCGCGGCCAGCTGGCCGGCGTCGAGGGCGACAACGTCGCCATCGACCTGGAGGGCGAAGAGGCCACCACCCTCGTGCCGCTGGCCTGGATCGTCGAAGCCAAGCTGGTGCTGACCGACGACCTGATGAAGCGCGGAGCCCAATCCCGGGCCGAGCGCCTGCAACACCAAGAACCGCCTGAGTAAGAGAGAGACCCCATGAGCCTGACCGGCATTTCAGCCAACCGGCTTGAGCTTCTGCAGATCGCCGAGGCCGTCGCCCGCGAGAAGTCGATCGAGAAAGAGATCGTCATCGAAGCGATCGAGGAAGCCATCCAGAAGGGTGCGCGCTCGCGCTACGGCGCCGAGCACGACATCCGCGTGCACATCGATCCGAAGACCGGCGAGACCACCATCACCCGGGTGGTCACCGTGGTCGAGGACGACGCGGTGTTCGGCGGCGGCGTCGACGAGGAAGGCAACGAGCTGCCCTTCGAGGAGCCGGCCGGCATCATCCGCCTGGCCGACGCCAAGCGCACCGACAAGACCGCCGCGGTCGGCAAGACCTACGAGGAGACCCTGCCGCCCTTCGAGTTCGGCCGGGTGCAGACCCAGATGGCCCGCCAGGTGGTCATGGGGAAGGTCCGCGAGGCCGAGCGCGAGCGGCAGTACGAGGAGTTCAAGGACCGCGTGGGCGAGATCGTCAACGGCGTGGTCAAGCGCGTCGAGTACGGCAACGTGATCGTCGACCTGGGCCGCGGCGAAGGCATCATGCGCCGCGACCAGTCGATCCCGCGCGAGAACTTCAACATCGGCGACCGGGCCCGCTGCTACATCTACGATGTCCGCCGCGAGACCAAGGGCCCGCAGATCCTGCTGAGCCGCGCGCACGGCGGCTTCATGGCCAAGCTGTTCGCCCAGGAAGTTCCGGAGGTCTACGACGGGGTCATCGAGATCCGCGCCGTGGCCCGCGACCCGGGCAGCCGCGCCAAGATGGCGGTGGTCTCCAACGACAGCTCCATCGATCCCGTCGGCGCCTGCGTCGGCATGCGCGGCTCGCGCGTGCAGGCGGTGGTCGCCGAGCTGCAGGGCGAGAAGATCGACATCATCCAGTGGAGCCCGGACGACCCGGCCTTCATCGTCAACGGCCTGGCCCCGGCGGAAGTCTCCAAGGTGGTCATGGACGAGGAGGACAACCGCGTCGAAGTCGTCGTCCCCGACGAGCAGCTGAGCCTCGCCATCGGCCGACGCGGCCAGAACGTCCGTCTTGCAAGCCAGCTGACCGGTTGGCAGATCGACATCATCACCGAGAGCCAGGAGAGCGAGCGCCGGCAGCGCGAGTTCGCCGAGCGCACGGCCCTGTTCCAGGAAGCCCTGGACGTCGACGAGGTGATCGCTCAGCTGCTGGTCACCGAGGGCTTCGCCACCGTCGAGGACGTGGCCTACGTCGAGCCGCACGAGATCGCGGCCATCGAAGGCTTCGACGAGGACACCGCCGAGGAGATCCAGGCGCGGGCCACCGACTACCTCTCGAAGGAAGCCGCCGAATATGACGCCAAGCGCCGCGAGCTGGGCGTCGAGGACGGCCTGCTGGAGATCGAGGGCCTGACCCTGCCCATGGCCGTCGCCCTGGGCGAAGCCGGGATCAAGACCGTCGAGAACCTCGCCGACCTGGTGCCGGACGACCTGCGCGGCTGGTACGAGAGCAAGAACGGCGAGCGGGTCCGCGAGACCGGCGCGCTGGAAAGCTTCAACCTCGATCCGGCCGACGCCGAGCTGCTGATCATGCGGGCCCGCGTGGCCATGGGCTGGGTGGAAGCCCCGCCCGAGCCGGAGCCGGAGGAGATCGAAGAGGGCGAGGCCACCGAGGACAGCAACGTGTTCGCGGCGGCCGAGATGGAAGGTGAGGCGCGCGACGCCTGAGGCGTCCGCGCCGCAGTTCGCACTTGGATCCCTCCGCCACCACCCACGCCCAGGCCACCGCCGATCGCGAACGGCGGGACATCGTCTCGGGCGAGGTGATGGCGGAGGACAAGCTGATCCGCTTCGTCGCCGGGCCCGACGGCGTGGTCACCCCCGACCTGGCGCGCAAGCTGCCCGGGCGGGGGATCTGGGTCGCGGCCGACCGCGCCTCGGTGGAGGCCGCGGCGAAGAAGAACCTCTTCGCCCGCGCCGCCAAGGCCAAGGTCGCCGCCCCGGCCGGGCTCGCCGATCTCGTGGAAAATCTCCTGAAACGCCGGCTTTTGGCGGGCCTGGGGCTTGCACGGAAGGCGGGCGAGCTTACCTCAGGCTTCGAAAAGGTTTCCGCGGCGCTTCCCAGGACCGCGTGGCTGATCGAGGCGTCCGACGGCGCCGCCGACGGCCGCCGCAAGCTCTGGGCCCAGGCGCGCAAACAGCCTCGAGTTCCGGGCCTGATCGGCGCCTTCACGGCGGCCGAATTGGGTTTGGCCTTGGGCGCGGAGAATGTGATACACACCGCCTTCCTTGCGGGGCGAGCCGCCGAACGTTGGACGCAGGACGTCCATCGGTTGTCAGGCTTTAGTCCGCTCCTTCCTCCGAGTTGGCGCGAGGAGCCTTAAGAGGCGAACCGGGACCAAAATCCCGGGCGTCGGCATTGGAACTTCGATCTGTTTGGCCGGGTCCGCCGGTCGCACGAGTAAAGCGAGCGCATGAGCGACGACAACAACAATGGCCGCGGCGCTCCCCAAGGCGGGCGTCCGCCCCTGACGCTGAAGCCCCGCGGTGCGGGTTCGGTCAGCGCCGGGACGGTGAGGCAGAGCTTCAGCCACGGCCGTTCGAAGACGGTGGTCGTCGAGACCAAGCGCCCGCGCACCCATACCGCGCCGGCCGGCAACCTCGCCGCGCCATCGTCCGCCGAGAAGCGGGTGATCGACACCCGCGCGCCGCAGGCGCCGGCCCCGCCGCGCGGTCCCGCCGCGCCGGCCGACGGCCTCTCCGCCGAGGAGCGCGCCGCCCGCCAGCGGGCCATCGAGCTGGCCCGCCAGCAACAGGAACGCCAGGCCGCCGAGCGCAGCGCCCAGGAGGAGCGCGCCCGCGCCGAGACCGAGGCCAAGTCCGAGACCCCGCGCCCCGCGGAGCCCGCGCCGCAGGTCGAAGCTCCGGCCGCCGCGCCACCGCCACCGCCCGTAGCCGCCGCGGCTCCGGAACCCGCCGCCGTCGTCGAAGCGCCGCAAGCCGCCGCGCCCGAAGCGCCGGCGCCCGCTCCAGCCGCCGCCGCGCCGGCTCCGACCCACGCCCCGGCGCCCGCGCCGCGCCCGCACGCCGAGGCCCGGCCGCATGCCGAAGCCCGGCCGCACGCGGACCCGCGGTCTGCGCTGCCCGGCCAGACCCGCACCTACCAACCCTCCGCCGATCGCCGGGATGACCGGGCGTCGACGACCACCTACCGACCCCAGACGCCGTCCAGCGGCCGCTTCGAGAGCGCGACCTTCAACCAGCGCGCGCCGCGCCCCGACGACGCCGGCCGTCCGCCGCGCGACGACCGCGCCCCGCGGCCCACCGGCGACCGGGGTCCGCCGCGCAACGACGACCGCGGCGGTCCGCGTCCCGAAGGCACCGTCCGCTATTCGGCCCTCGCGCCCAGGCCGGCCGGTCCGCGCGACGCCGCCCGTCCCGGCGGTCCGCGCGGCGCCGCGCCCCGCATCGGCGCCGCGGGCCCGCCCGCCACGCCC
Source organism: Phenylobacterium sp. (assembly GCA_004799545.1). Taxonomy (GTDB): domain Bacteria; phylum Pseudomonadota; class Alphaproteobacteria; order Caulobacterales; family Caulobacteraceae; genus Phenylobacterium. The sequence continues at coordinate 229,459 of SSMU01000030.1, read as the reverse complement.
GAGATCCAGCGCGCCACGCGCCAGGCGCCGCGTCCCGGCTCCGCCAACATGGACCGCCGTCCGGACGACGCCGAGGACGATCGCCGCAAGGCCGCGCCGACCAAGGCGATCAGCCGGGTCCGCGGGGCGCCACAGCGCCGCGAAGGCCGACTGACCATCCAAGCGGTGGCCGGCGGCGACGAGGAGAGCGTCGAACGGATGCGTTCGCTCGCCTCCGTGCGCCGCGCCCGCGAACGCGAGCGTGAGAAGCGCAAGGGCGGCAGCCAGGAGCAGGTCCGCGCGGCCCGCGAAGTGGTGATCCCCGACGTCATCACCGTAAGCGAACTCGCCAACCGCATGGCGATCCGCGGCGCGGAGATCATCAAGTTCCTGATGCGTCAGGGCGTGATGCTGAAGATCAACGACGTCATCGACAACGACACCGCCGAACTGGTGGCCACCGAATTCGGCCACACCGTGCGCCGGGTGTCGGAAGCCGATGTGGAAGAGGGCTTCATCGGCGCCCAGGACGTCGACGAGGAGATGCAGCCCCGGCCGCCCGTCGTGGCGGTCATGGGCCACGTCGACCACGGCAAGACCTCGCTGCTCGACGCGCTGCGCTCCACCGACGTGGTGTCGGGCGAGCACGGCGGCATCACCCAGCATATCGGCGCCTACCAGGTGCGCCTGGAAGGCGGCCAGCGAGTCACCTTCCTCGACACCCCCGGCCACGCCGCCTTCTCCGCCATGCGGATGCGCGGGGCCAACGCCACCGACATCGTCATCCTGGTGGTGGCGGCCGACGACGGGGTCATGCCGCAGACCATCGAGGCGATCCAGCACGCCCGCGCCGCCGGCGCCCCGCTGATCGTGGCGATCAACAAGATCGACAAGCCCGACGCCGATCCGACCCGGGTGATCAACGAGCTTCTGCAACATGAGATCGTGGTCGAGAGCCTCGGCGGCGACACCCAGGCGATCGAGGTCTCCGCAACCCAGAAGCTCGGCCTGGACGACCTGGTCGAGGCCATCCTGCTGCAGGCCGAGGTCATGGACCTGAAGGCCAATCCCGACCGCACCGCGGACGGGGTGGTCATCGAGTCCCAGCTGGACCGCGGCCGCGGCGCCGTGGCCACCGTGCTGGTCAAGCGCGGCAGCCTGAAGCGCGGCGACATCGTGGTGGCCGGCGCCAACTGGGGCCGGGTCCGCGCCCTGCTCAACGAGCGCGAGGAACAGCTGAACGAAGCCGGGCCGTCCGTGCCGGTGGAGGTTCTGGGTCTCGACGGCACGCCCGATCCGGGCGAGCCCTTCGCCGTCGTGGAGAACGAGGCCCGCGCCCGCGAGCTCACCGAATACCGCCAGCGCCAGAAGCGCGAGCGGACCGGCGCGCCGACCCAGGGCGCCTCGCTGGCCGACATGATGGCCAAGATCACCGACAAGAAGGTCTCCGAGCTGCCGGTGCTGATCAAGGCCGACGTGCAGGGCTCGGCGGAAGCCATCGTGGGCTCGCTGGACAAGCTGGGCACCGACGAGGTCCGCGCGCGGATCATCCTGTCGGGGGCCGGGGCGATCAACGAGAGCGACGTGCTGCTGGCCAAGGGCGCCGGAGCCCCGATCCTCGGCTTCAATGTCCGCGCCTCGAAACAGGCCCGCGAGCTTGCGGAGCGCGAAGGCGTTGAAATCAGGTATTACGCGATCATCTACGACCTGATCGACGACATCAAAGGCGTGCTCTCCGGCATGCTGGCGCCGATCCAGCGGGAGACCTTCCTCGGCAACGCCGACGTGCTGCAGGTGTTCGACATCACCAAGGTCGGCAAGGTCGCCGGTTGCCGCGTCACCGAAGGCGTGGTCCGCAAGGGCGCCCGGGTCCGGATCATCCGCCAGGACGTGGTGGTGCTCGAGCTCGGCGTGCTGCAGACCCTCAAACGCTTCAAGGACGAGGTCAACGAGGTGCAGTCCGGACAGGAATGCGGCATGGCCTTCCAGGGCTTCCAGGACATCAAGGAGGGCGACACCATCGAGTGCTTCACCCTCGAAGAGGTCAAGCGGTCGCTGTAAGGCGCCCGAGCTAACCGAGTTGCGAAACCCCGGAGCGACCCTCCGGGGCTTTTGCTTGTCCGGAGCGTCAGTCGACAGCCTTCGGCAGCCGTGATTAGCTCCGCTCCCTAGGGTTGAGGAATGGGGGGAATTCCATGACGTCGATGATGGACGACTTCGCGGTGCGCAAGCTCGACCTCGGGAGGGTCGCGTCGCAGACCTTCACGGTGCTCGGGCGACAGCCGGTGACGATCTTCGGCCTGGCGCTGTTGCTGGGCGGCCTCCCGGCCGCGCTCAACCTCTACTATGCGAGCCAGGCCTTGGTTGGCGGCGGCGCGGCGGCGCTGACCCAGTTCACCACCTTCGGCTACTGGCTGCGGATCATCGCGCAGCTGTTCGTCGGGGCCTTCCTGGGCGCCTCGCTGTTCTACGTGGCCTTCTCCGAGGTGAGCGGGCGCAAGGCGACCTTCGGCGAGATCGTCACCAATGGGGCCAAGCTGTTCCTGCCGCTGTTCGCGGTGAACTTCATGAGCGCCGTCGCCATCGTCATCGGCTGCTTCCTGCTGATCGTGCCGGGCTTGATGCTGGCGGTGGCCTGGTGCGTCGCAGGGCCCGCCCTGGTCGCCGAGCGGACCGGCATCACCCAGGTGTTCGGACGCAGCGCCGAGCTGACCCGCGGCAACCGCTGGCGGATCTTCGGCCTGGTGCTGATCTTCCTGGTGGTGGTGGCGATCATCCAGGGCGTGGTGAGCGCGATATTCGGCGTCGCCGGCGGCGTGGGCGCGCTGCTGTCGCCGGCCCGTCTGATCATCTCCGGGGTCATCGCGATCTTCACCACGGCGATCACCTACACCGGCCTCGCCGTCCTTTACGCCAACCTCCGCGAACTGAAGGAAGGCCTGGGGCACGAGAGCCTGGCGGCGGTGTTCGACTAGCCGAGCGACAGCCAGCAAAAGTGTGCAGCGCTTTTGCGGCCGGCTGCGCGCAGATTAAACTCAGACCCGGTCGAACTTGTCCTGCCGGCGGTGGCCGAACAGGGCGCGGCTTTCGAGCCGCCCGCGCAGCGCCGCGTAGTAGCTGCTCAGGAAGGCGCGGTCGGTGACGTCCATCGGGCCGTCCCAGGCGATCTTGGTGCGGATGCGGCGGGCGACCTCGGCCAGGGTGCGGCGGTCGCCGGTGCGCAGCACCTGCTCGAGCACATGCAGCTCCTTGATGCCGTAGGCGTCGATCTGGGCTTCGCTGAAAGCGACGCCGCGGACGGTCGCCGGCCCCTCCTGCACAAGCTCGGGCCGCAGCGTCGTCTTGGGGACCTTGATGACCATGGTGCCCGCCGCCAGGTCGCCCAGCCGCAGCCGGTCGCGATTGAACAGCGGGAAGACCACGAACACTCCGCTCCAGATGGCGCCGAGCGCGATCAGCCCGGCGTCGACCCCCATGCCGCGCGCCAGGAAGAAACTGGCCGGCAGGAAGATCTCCAGCTCGCGCATGGCGTTGCGCGCGAACACCGCGTCCGCCGTCAGCCGCCCGCCGTCGCGGGCGATGACCCGCAGGCCCAACGCCCGCTTGCCCGGCGTCGCCGCGCCCGGCCTGAGTTCGAAGCCGATGAAGTAGAAGTTGCGCAGCAGGAAGGCGCCCAGCAGCCAGATCACCAGCGCGCCTTCCGTGCCGATGCTGCCGCGGTGGAAGCCCCAGGCGCCGAACATCGCCAGCAGCGAGATGGCGATCAGCAGGCCGATGATGATCAGGGCGTCCAGGATGAAGGCGCTCATCCGATCGGTGTAGAGGCCCACCGCCAGGCGCAGGTCGACGCCTTCCGGGGTGACGAAGGGGCGGGGCCCCGGCGGCGGCGGCACCCGGCCGCTCCACCGCGCCCGCCAGTTGGCCAGGGCCGCCCTCATTCCGGGCGGCTCCGCCGCGGCCAGTAGAAATAGGCCGCCCAGAGCACGCCGCTGGTCGCGGCGATCGCATAGCGCGCCCCGTCCGAGGTGATCAGCTGGCGGGCGAAGCCTTCCAGCAGGGCGGCTACGAACAGCATCACCACCACCCCGGCCATGACCAGCGCCCCGCGGCGGCCGGCGTGGGCGGCGGCCTCGACCCGGCTGCGCTCGCCCGGGAAGCTCACCGCCCAGCCGATCGACAGCCCCGCCGAGCCCGCCAGCGTCACCGCGAACAGCTCGGTCACCCCGTGGATCATCAGCCAGCCGGTGGCCTGGAAGGCCAGGCCCCGCTCGGCGAACAGGGCCAGGAAGGCGCCCAGGGTCGCGCCGTTGTAGGCCAAGAGCGCCGCGGTCGGCAGGCAGAGCGCGAAGCCCAGCGCAAAGGCGAACAGCGAGATCTGCGCATTGTGGGTGAACAGGAAGGTGGCCAGCAGCTCCAGCCCCTCCTTCGCCCCGTGGCCGCCCTCGCCATAGAGCGTGCCGCGCAGGAAGGCCGTCGAGGCGGTCGGGTCGCGTCCGCCCGCCATGGCCTGGGGCATGAAGCCGTAGAACCAGTCGGAATCCTGCCGCACCAGGATGTAGGCCACCACCGCGGCGACCGCGCCGATCAGGGCGCCGACCAGAGTCTCGCGCCACAGGCTGCGGACCGCCATGGGCCAGTCGTGGACGAAGAACCGGCCCATCCGCTCGAACGGCCGCGTGCGCGTGCCGTAGACGACGAAATAGGCCCGGGCGGCCAGGCCTTCGAGATAGTCGACCAGGCTACGGTCGAGCGAGATCGAGCGGGCGACCGACAGCGAGGACAGCGCCTGGCGATAGAGCACCGGGATTTCCAGCAGCTCCTGGGGCCTCAGCTTCGCGGCGCGACCGCCCTGGGCGCGGGTCAGCAGGGTCTCGAGGCGGCGCCAGTCGGCCTCCCGCTCGGCCCGGAACCTGGCGCTCTTCAGCTGCAGCTCGGCCATGGCTAGACCAGCTCCCGGCGCTTGATGTCGAAGTAGCTGTTGACCAGGGCCGGCCCCAGCTCGGCCACCGGCGCGTCGACGATCTGCACCCCCATGCGGCGCAGACGGGTCAGAACGCCGTCGCGCTGCCGCGCGAGCGCCTGGGCGATCACCGCGCGGGAGACGTCGTCGGCGACCTTGGGCTCGGCGGTCACCAGGGCCTCTAGCTCCTCGTCGCGGAACACCACGAACAGCACCAGGTGGGTGCGGGTCAGCCGGCTCAGGTTCTCGACCATCAGCTCGGCGGAGGTGGCGTCGGCGAAATCGGTGAACACCACCACCAGGGCGCGGCGCTTCAGCTGGCCGCCCAGCTGGGTGAGCGCCAGGGTGAAGTTGGTCTCCTCCGTGGAATAGTCGATGCTGGCGGCGAGCCGCTGCAGCAGGCCGAAGGCGCTGGCGCCGGCCGTGACCCCGCTCGACACCCGCGGCCGGGAATCGAAGGCGAACAGGCCCACCCGGTCGCCGAGCTTGAGGCTGGTGAAGGCCAGCAGCAGGGCGGCGTTGATCGCCCGGTCGATACGCGGCTCGCCGGCCACCGGCGCGCTCATCAACCGCCCGCAGTCCAGCGCCAGGATGACGTTGTGATTGCGTTCGGCGCGGTACTCGCGGCCGACCAGCTTGCCGTGCCGCGCGCTCTGCTTCCAGTCGACGGCGCGCTGGTCCATGCCGGTCTGGAATTCCTTCAGGGCGTGGAACTCCGCCCCCTCGCCGAGATCGAGCTGGGCCTTCTCGCCGAACGGCGCATCGCGGGAGAACAGCTTGAGCGCCTGCTCCTTCACGCCCTCGATGTCTGGGGTGACGGCGATCGGCGCGTCGTGGGTCTCGGTCCGCTGCCGCCAGATCAGGCCGAGCGGACCTCCCCAGCGCAGCCACAGGCCGCCCAGTCTGGCTTCGCCGCGGCGATGCGGCTTCAGGGTCAGGGTCGCGCCGATCTGGGCGCCGTCCGGCGTCAGCCCCTGGCGGACCGGATGGACCTGCAGCCGTTCGTCGCCGGCCACCGCCAGCTCCAGCGTTCGCGGCGCGGCGGTCTTGAACCGGGCCTCCACTCCGAGCGCGCCCAGCCGGCCGACGCCCATCACCTTGGGGGCCGTGACGCTGACCTCCAGCGCCCGGGGCGAGACCGCCAGCGCCAGGTCGACGACGATCAGGGCCGCGGCGACCAGCACCCAGCCGGCCGCGGCGAGCCAGGCCTGCGGGGCGGCGAGCGCCACGACCAGGGCCGGCCCGGCGCCGATGGCCATCAGGGCGATCGCCCGGCGGGTGGGATAGGCGCCCACCGGCTCAGCGCGGGGCCGCGGCCTGGTCGACCAGGGCCTGGATCACCTGCTCGGCGCGGCGGCCCTCGATCTCGGCGGCGGGCGACAGGATCACCCGGTGCCGCAGGGCCGGCAGGGCCAGCGCCTTGACGTCGTCGGGGATGGCGTAGTCGCGGCCGTCCAGGGCGGCGCGCGCCCGGGCGGCGAGGGCCAGCTGGGCGGCGCTGCGCGGCGAGGCCCCCGACTGCAGGTCCGGGGTCTCACGGGTGGAGCGGACCAGCTCCAGCACATAGTCGACGATCTCCTCGGTGAGCCGCACGCTGGCCACCGCGGCATTGGCCGCCGCGATGGTCTTGGCGTCGACCACCACCCCGATCCCCATCTCGGCCGGATCCGAGGGCCCGGCCTGGACGCCATAGGTCTCGACGATCCGCCGCTCCTCCTCGCGGCTCGGATAGGCCAGCACGTGCTTGAACAGGAAGCGGTCGAGCTGGGCCTCCGGCAGGGGATAGGTGCCCTGCTGTTCCAGCGGGTTCTGGGTCGCCACCACCATGAAGCGGTCGCTCAAGGCGTGCGACTTGCCGTCGAGGGTCACGCGGCGTTCCTGCATGGCCTCCAGCAGCGCCGCTTGGGTCTTGGGCGGGGTGCGGTTGATCTCATCGGCCAACAGCAGCTCGCAGAACACCGGGCCCTTGGTGAGGGTGAAGGCGCTGGTCTGGAAGTTGAAAACGTTGGCGCCGATGATGTCGGCCGGCATCAGGTCGGGGGTGAACTGGATGCGTCCGAAGCCCAGCTTCAGGGTCTTGGCGAAGCATTGCGCCAGGAAAGTCTTGGCGGTGCCCGGCGGGCCCTCCAGCAGCACGTGGCCGCGGGCGAACAGGGCGATCAGCATCAGGTCCACGGTGTCGGCCTGGCCGACGATCGCCTTGGCGACCTCGGCGCGCACGCGCGCGCCGAGCGCCTTCACCTCATCCACCTTCACGCGTCATCTCCCGTCTCCAGCGATACAGTTTGGCGCCCAGCGCCGCGACGTCGTCGCGGGTCTTGGCCCGCGTGGCCTCGGCCGTCAGCTCCTCCGGCGCGGCGAGCCCGCGCCGGCGGGCCAGCTCGGCCAGCCAGGTTTCGTGGTCGGCCTCGGTCCCGGCCCGGCCGCCGCCCGCGGCGCGGGTCACCAGGGCCTTGGCGAGTTCGACATATTGCGGGGCCAGCGCCGCCTCCTTGCGCGCCATCCGCACCAGGCCGGCGGAATTGTCCACCAGCGCCCCCGCGCCGAGCGCGATCGCCCGGCCGCGTTCCCGCGCCGGACCGAAGCGGGCCAGCGCCTGCAGGAACATCAGCATCGCCGCGGCGACCGCGCAGAGGGTGGCGGCTAGCCACGGCGGCTCCAGCATCAGCCTGCCGATGCTGCGCCCGCGGGTGAAGCCGTTGAGGGTGACGTCGAACATCAACCCATCGCCGCGCAGGGTCTGCACCACCGCCATCCCGGCGCGCGCCGTGTCGAGCTGGGCCAGGCCCTGGTTGTTGAGCAAGTCCGGATCGGACAGGACGAGGACGTCCGGCCGGGTCTTGGAATAGGCCAGCACCATGGCCCCGGTGTCGTCCACCAAGGCCGGCGCCCAGCCGTCACCGCGGAGAGTCTGCAGCTGGTCGATGCGGCCGAGCGGCAGGTAGGTCCCGGCCAGGAACGGGCCACCCGCGCCATGCAGCACCGGCTTCGAGACCCCGGCGCGACGGCCGAGGCCGCTCGTCGGGCCATAGACGCCGAGCATCTTCGCGGCCCAGCCCTGGTCGGGAAGCACGGCGTACTTGCGGACATAGGGCGGCCGGTCGAGGTCGGGGATGGTCTGCCACTTGGGCAGGACGATCAGGGTGCGCGGCGGCTTCGGGAAAGCGGTCAGCTCCTTCGCCTCGATGCCGGCCGGCGGGGTCAGCACCAGCAGATCGGCGCCGCGGAACGCGTGGCTGCCGGCCGGCGCACGGCTGACCACCACCGGCGCGTCCAGCGCCTTCAGCATGATGGTCGCGCCCCGGAAGCCGACGGCCGAGGGCGACAGCGCATGGGCCCCGCCATCCGTGCCGCCGCGCAGGTCGGGGGCGTAGACCGCGAGCACCGACAGCCCGGCGAAGGCGGTGACGCCGATCAGCACAAGGGCCAGGATGGTCCGCGGCGAGAAGGCGGCGGCATATGCGGGCGTTGGCGCGGGCTCGACGCTCATCGCCAGGCGTCCGAGAAGGCGAAGGCCTCATAGTCGCTGCGGCAGCGGTGGAAGTCCGCCTCGTCCGCGGCGCGGCCACCGAAGAAGGTGCGCTCGACCGCCTCGGCGATGCGGGCGAAAGCGCCCCGCGCCTGGTCGGGCATGGGGGTCGCCGCGACGATGTCACGGGTGGTGAAGGCCCGCGGGATCGCGCCGGGCGCCTTGGCGGTGATGTCCTCGATACTGCGGAACAGCAGGAGATGGATCGCCTCGCCGAACCGGCCGGCGCGGGCGAGCTGATCAGCCTCCTCCAGGAGCGCGCGGGCCGCGTCCGGCGCGGGGCGCCAGTCGGTGGCGACCACGGCCGGCTTGCCGCGCCGCCAGCCGAGCGGGATCAGGTCGCGCACGGCGATCCATAGGATGAACAGGCCGCCCGCGATCACGCCACCCCAGAAGACGTACTTCAGCACCGGGGCCAGGGGCTCGAGCGACCGCAGCAACGCCATCAGCCAGTGCGGCGGCTTGGGCAGGGTGGGCGCCGCGGCGAAGTCGAACTGGATACCGCGGGTGTGCAGCAGGGTCTGGTGGGCGGCGACGAGCTTGCGCTCCGCGGCGTCGGCTGCAGTGGTTACTCCCGTCAAACGCAGCCCCTCCGGCCGCCTCGCTCGCAAGGCGGCGGCGCAAAGCTAGCAGGCCGCCGGTTGACTGCGAAGCGCGATGCGCGCGGAAGCGGCGCCCGAAGACGTGCATGGCGCCGGCCGTGATGCCGCCGCGTTTTTGCGCTACGACATCCGCTCGTTCCGGGACCGAAGCATGCGCCGCCTCCTGATCCTCATCGCTGTCCTCGGCCTCGCGTCCTGCGCCTCCATGCAACGGCTGGGCGCGGCCAACGACGTGCACGCCTTCCTGCTGTCGATCCGCGACAACGACCAGGCCGCCTTCGACGCTCACGTCGACCGCCCCGCCCTGCAGCAGCAGCTCCAGGGCCTGATCGTGCAGAAGGCCGCCAAGCGCTATGGCGACATCGCCAGCCTGCTGGCCCCTGGCCTCGCACAGTTCGCTGGCGACACCCTGGTGCAGCCCAGCGTGTTCCGGCAGGTCGCCCGCCAGTACGGCTATGGCGACGACACCAAGATCCCCGGCGCCATCGTCATCGCCCAGGCGCTGAAGCCCCTGCCCGACGGCCGGGTCTGCGCGGTCAAGAAGAAGGAAGGCCCCTGCACCCTCGTGTTCACCAAGGAGCAGGGCGTCTGGAAGCTCACCGGCTTCCAGGGCGACGTGAAAGACCTGCGCCTCAAGCTCTGATCGCCTAAGCTTAGGGCCGCTCGGGCTCGGGCTATTTTGGGGGAGGGCGCCATGGCCTACGACGCGGTTCTGTCGGCCTACGACAAGTTCGACTTCGACGACGGCCGCTGGACGCGCCCGGTCTACCGCCGCGGCTCCGGCCCCGCAGTGATCGTGATCCACGAGATGCCGGGCCTGCATCCGGTCGTGGTGCGCTTCGCCGACCGGGTGGCGGCAGCCGGGATGACCGTCTTCCTCCCGGTGCTGTTTGGCGTGGCGGGCCGGCCGGCGACCCATCCGGCCAGCGTCCTGACCATGCTGGGCGGGATCTGCATCCGCCGGGAATTCAATGTCTGGGCGACCGACAAGTCCTCGCCGATGGTCGACTGGCTGCGGGCCCTGGCCCGCAAGGCCCACGCCGAGTGCGGCGGCAAGGGCGTGGGCGCGGTCGGCATGTGCTTCACCGGCGGCTTCGCCCTGGCCATGATGACCGAACCTGCCGTGGTGGCGCCGGTGCTGTCCCAGCCGTCGATGCCGTTCGCGGCCGGGCCCGGGAAGGACAGGCGGGCCGCCTCGATCGACGTCTCGCCGGCCGAGATGGCCTGCGCCAAGCGCCGCTTCGACGAGGAGGGCCTGTCGGTGATCGGCCTGAGGTTCAAGGGCGATCCCATGGTCCCGGCCGCCCGCTTCGAGCGCCTGAAACGCGAGCTCGGCGACAAGTTCGAGGCCATCGAGCTGGAGGACGAGGACGCCCGGCCCGGTCCGCTCAAACATCCGCACTCGGTGCTGACGCTGAACCTCGCCGAGGACGGGCCGAGCAAGGCCGCCGAGCAACGGGTGATCCAGTTCTTCAAGGAAAGGACCGGGGCATAGCCTCTCTCAAGCGAAGACTTGGCAGAGGAGAAGGGGATGACATCGGCGGGCGATGGCACTAGAAGCGCCCGCTTTCCCTGAGCGACGCGTCCGACCCGCGCCTCAGGCCAAGAGGCTGCAAGTCGCTATGTCACGTCACGCCCGTCAGGACCACGGTCCGGCCCAAGGCCCTTCCCAGCGCCAGCTCCGGGCCGGCGAGCTGGTCCGCCACGCGCTGGTGGCGATCCTGCGCGAGGCGGACGTCACCGATCCGGCGCTGGTCGGCGTCTCGGTCACCGTCACCGAGGTGCGGATGAGCCCGGACCTGCGGCACGCCACCGTCTTCGTCGAGCCGCTGGGTGGCGGCCACGCGCCCGAGGTGGTCGACGGGCTGAACCGGCACGCCAAGTTCCTGCGCGGCCGGCTGGGCCGCTCGATCGAGCTGAAGTTCACCCCCGACCTGAAGTTCCTGCACGACGAGAGCTTCAACGAGGCCGCGCGGATGAACCGGCTGTTCGATGACCCCAAGGTCCAAAATGATTTGGTGCGCCGCGACCTGGAGGCCGAGGAGCCTTCGGATTCCTGGAAGGAAGAGGACTGATGGGCCGTCGCCGCAAGGGCGAGGCGGTTTCCGGCTGGATCAATCTCGACAAGCCCTACGACCTGGGCTCGACGCATGCGGTCTCGCGGGTGCGCCGGGCGTTCAACGCCCAGAAGGCGGGCCACGCCGGAACGCTCGACCCACTGGCCACCGGCATCCTGCCGATCGCACTCGGCGAGGCGACCAAGACCGTCCCCTTCCTGATGGACGCCGACAAGGCCTACCGCTTCACCATCGCCTGGGGCCGGACCACCGACACCTACGACCGCGAGGGGGCGACGATCGCCGAGTCCGAGCTCCGTCCGACGCCGGAAGAGGTCGAAGCCGTGCTGCCGAGGTTCGTCGGCGAGATCAGCCAGGTCCCCCCCGCCTATTCGGCGATCAAGGTCGATGGCGAGCGGGCCTACGACCTCGCCCGGGCCGGCGAGACCGTGGTGCTGGCGGCCCGCATGGTGGTGATCCATTCGGCCCGTGTGGCCGCCACGCCGGACCCCGACCACGTGACCCTGGAGATCGAATGCGGCAAGGGGACCTACGTCCGCGCCCTGGTCCGCGACATCGCCGTTGCGCTCGGCGCCTGCGGCCACGTCAGCGACCTCCGGCGGACCCGGGTGGGGGTGTTCACGGAGAATTCTGCGGTGACGCTGGAATCTCTTGAGGATTTGGGGCATAAGCCCCGCCAGTCGGAGGCATTGCTTCCGGTCGAGACCGCGCTGGACGACATCCCGGCGCTGGCCGTGACCGATGAAGAAGCCTCCCGACTAAAGCAGGGACGGTCGATCGTTCTCGTTCCCCGACAGGTCGAAGCGGTGAAAGCCAGGCTCAAGCCGGGCTCGCGCACCGTTTCAGCCATGGCGGGGGGATCGATGGTCGCTCTCTGCGAGATGCGTGCGGGCCGGCTCGAGCCTTCGCGTGTCTTTCATCTTGAAAAGAGCGGAGACCAACCCGATGTCGATTACGACCGAACGCAAGGCTGAAGTCATCAAGTCCCATGCCCGCGGCGACGCGGACACGGGCAGCGCCGAAGTCCAGGTTGCGATCATGTCCGAACGGATCGCCAACCTCACCGAGCACTTCAAGACGCACAAGAAGGACAACCACTCGCGCCGCGGGCTTCTCAAGCTCGTCTCCGCGCGTCGCTCGCTCCTCGATCACCTGAAGAAGTCGGATGAAAGCCGCTATCAGCAGCTGATCGAAAAGCTGGGCCTGCGCCGCTAGGCGCCGGTCCCCACCACACCGCTCCCCCGCAACAGGCCGGGGGACTCGATGCGGTCTCTACGGGCCTCCGCAAAAAGGCGGCCCATCCGTACGCTGAGGGTTCACGAGAAATCCTCATCCGCCTGTTCATCTGGAGAGGATTTCGGAAACCCGACGCCCTGTCCGTCCCCGCGAGGAATCCGCCCGCGGGTTGAGAAAGAAGCAAAATGTTCGACATCAAGCGCAAGACCATCGATTGGGGGGGCCGCAAGCTCACCCTGGAAACCGGCCGCATGGCCCGTCAAGCCGACGGCGCGGTGCTGGCCACCTACGGCGACACCATGGTGCTGGCCACCGCGGTATTCGCCAAGAGCCCCAAGCCCGGCCAGGACTTCTTCCCCCTGACCGTGAACTATCAGGAGAAGTTCTACGCCGCGGGCAAGATCCCGGGCTCCTTCCCCCGCCGCGAAGGCGCGCCCTCCCAGAAGGAGACGCTGACCTCGCGCCTGATCGACCGGCCGATCCGGCCGCTGTTCGTGAAGGGATTCAAGAATGAGGTCCAGGTGGTGGCGACCGTGCTCGCCCACGACCTCGAGAACGATCCCGACATCGTCGCCCTGGTGGCGGCCTCCGCCGCCCTGGTGATCTCCGGCGCGCCCTTCATGGGCCCGATCGGCGCGGCCCGCGTCGGCTTCATCGACGGCGAGTACGTGCTGAACCCGACCCTCGACCAGATGAAAGAGGACAACCTGATGGACCTCGTCGTGGCCGGCACCGCCGACGCCGTGATGATGGTCGAGTCCGAGATCCAGGAGCTCTCCGAAGAGCAGGTCCTGGGCGGCGTCACCTTCGCGCACAAGGAAATGCAGGCGGTGATCGACGCGATCATCGAACTGGCCGATCACTCCGCCAAGGAGCCGTTCGACTTCCAGCCGGACGACACCGACGCCCTCAAGGCCGACGTGAAGAAGCTGATCGGCAAGGATTTCGCCGCGGCCTACAAGATCGTGGCCAAGGGCGAACGCCAGGACGCGGTCGCCAAGGCCAAGGCCAAGGCTACCGAGAAGTTCGGCAAGTCGGACGCCAATCCCGCCGGCATCGCCCCCGACAAGCTGGGCGCGGTGTTCAAGGACCTGGAAGCCGACGTGGTGCGTCGAAACATCCTCGACACCGGCATCCGCATCGACGGCCGCAAGGTCGACCAGGTCCGGCCGATCGTCTCGGAAGTGGGCGTGCTGTCCCGGGCCCACGGCTCGGCGCTGTTCACCCGCGGCGAGACCCAGGCGCTGGTCGTGGCCACGCTCGGCACCGGCGACGACGAACAGCTGATCGACGCCCTCGAGGGCAAGTCCTACTCGAAGTTCATGCTGCACTACAATTTCCCGCCCTTCTCGGTGGGCGAGACGGGCCGCATGGGCGCCCCCGGCCGGCGTGAAGTCGGCCACGGCAAGCTGGCGTGGCGGGCGATCCGCCCGATGCTGCCGAGCGAGGAGGAGTTCCCGTACACGATCCGCCTGGTCTCGGAGATCTTCGAGTCCAACGGCTCGTCGTCCATGGCCTCGGTCTGCGGCTCGTCGCTGGCCCTGATGGATGCGGGCGTGCCCCTGAAGAAGTCGGTCTCCGGCATCGCCATGGGCCTGATCCTGGAGAAGGACGGCTTCGCCGTGCTTTCCGACATCCTGGGCGACGAGGACCATCTCGGCGACATGGACTTCAAGGTGGCCGGCACGCACGACGGCATCACCTCGCTGCAGATGGACATCAAGATCGCCGGCATCACCGAGGAGATCATGAAGCAGGCGCTCGCCCAGGCGAAGGGCGGCCGTGAGCACATCCTCGGCGAGATGGAAAAGGCCATGGAGGCGCCCCGCGCCCACCTCGGCGAGTACGCGCCCAAGATCGAGACCATGAAGATCGCGGTCGACAAGATCCGCGAAGTGATCGGCTCGGGCGGCAAGGTGATCCGCGAGATCACCGCCGAGACCGGCGCCAAGATCGACATCGGCGAAGACGGCACGATCAAGATCGCGGCCGCCGAGCAGTCGAAGATCGACGCCGCGCGCGAGTGGATCAAGGGCATCGCCTCGGAACCCGAGGTGGGCCAGATCTACACCGGCAAGGTGGTCAAGATCGTCGACTTCGGCGCCTTCGTGAACTTCTTCGGCTCGAAGGATGGCCTGGTGCACGTCAGCCAGATCGCCAACCAGCGCGTCGACAAGGTCGGAGACGTGCTGCAGGAAGGCCAGGCCGTGAAGGTGAAGCTCCTGGGCTTCGACGATCGCGGCAAGACCCGGCTCTCCATGAAGGTCGTCGACCAGGAAACCGGCGAAGACCTGTCCAAGAAGGAACAGCCCGAGACGGCCGACGCCTAAGCGTCAGCCTCATAAGCGATGAGATCGGGCGGCCGCAGCGATGCGGCCGCCCTTTTCGTTGGCCGTCAGGCGGGAACAGTCGCCCGCACGCCGTAGCGCGGCGCCGGATGAGCCTTGGAAAGGTTGGGCGCCATCTTCAGCCTGGCGGTCTGGAAGGCGTCCCAGTCGGCGGGGTCAGGTAGCGAGGGGATGGTGATCAGCTCCCCGGCGTCGAGCCCCGCCAAGGCCGCGTCCACCAACTCGTCGACGTCCATGGTCCGGGTAGGATCGAGGTCAGCCGGATTGCGGCCCGACCGTTCCCAGATCTCGGTGCGGGTGGCGCCGGGCAGCACGGCCTGCAGGCGCACGCCGGCGCCGCCGATCTCCTCGTTCAGGCCCTGGGTCAGGTAGAGCACGAAGGCCTTGGTCGCCCCGTAGGCCACGCTGCGGTACTCCGGAAGCAGGCCGACCACCGAGCCGATGTTGACGATGGTCCCGCGGCCGCGCGCCGCAAAGGCCTTGGCCGCCGCATTGGCCAGCCGGGTGACGGCGACCACGTTGAGCCGGATCAGGCTCTCGATCTGTTCAGGGCCCTGATCGACGAAGCTTCCGAACAGCGCCGCGCCGGCGTTGTTGATCAACACTTCGATCGTCTCGTCCGCCGCGATCCGGGCCTCCAGCCGCACCAGGTCCGCGGGATCGGTGAGGTCGGCGCGGAACACCTCGACGGAGACGCCGGTCTCGGCCCGCAGGCGGTCGGCGACCTCCTGCAGCCGGACGGCGTCGCGGGCTGCGAGGACCAGGTCATGGCCGCGATGGGCCAGGCGATGGGCATAGGTCGCGCCGATGCCGGCGGTGGCGCCGGTCACCAGGGCCGCGCCCTTGGTTGAGGATCTGGACATGGATGAACTCCCTGCGGCGGCGTCCATCGTCGCCTGACAGCCTAGCTGGGAAGTCCTCTGCGCCAAGCAAGCGGCCGCTGCGGACCGGAACGCCCAGAAATTCTGCGCCCGGCCGCAGGGTTTAGTTCGGGGGCGACTACCGCCGCGCCTTGCGGGCGGCGTAGCGGGCGTCGCGCTTGGCCTGGCCCTCGGCCTTGGTGAGCTGCTTGCGCTCCTTGCGGGCGTCACGCTTTTCGGTGAGCGCCTGCTCTTCCTCGGCGACGACGGCGGCCTGGACGGCGGCTTCGGCGTCGGACTTCGCCTGGACCGCGGCCTGTTTCTCGTTCGCGCGGGCCTCGCGCACCGCCTTCAGCTCGGCCTGCCGCATGGCGCCGCGCTCGGCGAACAGCGGATCCGTCGCCGCCGCCTTCGGCCGCAGCTTCTCGAGCAGCGACGCCTTGGCGGCCGCAGCCGCGGACAGGCGATCGGTGAGACGCGCGCCCTTCAAGTCTTTCATGGGAGGCTTTCTGACGGCCCGCGAATGCGCGGGTTGAGACCCATCCTACAGGAATGGCCGTCCCGGCGGGACCGGCAAACGAAAAGGCCCGCCTTGCGGCGGGCCTTTTTAAGCTCCTCGGACTAACTCTCGGATCAGCCGCGCAGCTTGCGCAGCAGCACGTCGACGTCGCGGGCGAGGGCGGGATCCTCCGCCTTCAGCTGTTCGATCCGCCGCACGGCGTGCAACACGGTGGTGTGGTCGCGACCGCCGAACCGCCGGCCGATGTCCGGCAGCGAGCGGGTGGTGATCTGCTTGGCGATCCACATGGCGACCTGGCGGGGCCGGGCCACCGCGCGGGCGCGGCGCTCGGAGATCAGGTCGGACTGCTTGAGGCTGAAGTGCTCGGCGACCGTCTTCTGGATCATATCCACCGTCACCTTGCGCTCGTTGCAGGAGAGGTGCGGCCGCAGGATCGCCTGGGCCTCGTCGAGGCTGAGCGTCGCCGCCCCGCCGCCGACGCGGGCCACCAGGGTGTTCAGCGCGCCCTCCAGCTCGCGGACGCTGTCGGTGAAGCGGTCGGCCAGGAACTGCAGCACCTCGGGACGGGCCGCAGCGCGGAAGCCGCCCTGTTGGGCGAGCGTCGCCAGCTTGCGCTCCAGGATGCCCATCCGCAGCGTCCGGTCGGCCGGCTCGATGCCGCAGACCAGACCCGCCTGCAGGTGCGAACGGAGCCGGGGCTCCATCTCGGAGATCTCATTGGGCGAGCGGTCGGCGGTCATCACCACGCGACGGCCTTCCTCGACGAGGGCGATCAGGGTGTGGAACAGCTCCTCCTGGGTGGAGGTCTTGCCGGCCACGAAGTGCACGTCGTCGATCAGCAGCAGGTCGGCGTTGCGCAGCTCTTCCTTGAAGGCCGCGGTCTGGCGGTCCTGCAGGGCCTTGACGAAGGTCGAGGTGAACCGCTCGGCGGAGAGGTAGACCACCCGCTTCTCGGGCGCATTGCGGATGGCTTCCCAGGCGAGCGCGTTCAGCAGGTGGGTCTTGCCGAAGCCGTAGGGGCCGTGGAACAGCACCGGATTGAAATGGCCGTCCGCCCAGGAGGCCACCCGGCGGGCCACGGCGAAGGCAAACTCGTTCGCGGGTCCGCCCACGAAGGTGTCGAAGGTGAAGCGTTCCTGCAGGCCGAGCAGTCGGCCCTGACGCGCGGCCACGGGCGCGGCCGTCGCCTCGACTTCGAAGATGGCGGGCGCAGCGACCGCGGAGACCACCGTTGAGACGAGGTCGGGGGCGACGTTGGCCGCGATCGGGGCGGCCGTCAGCGGCGCCGCGACGGCGCCCAGCGAATCCACTTCCATGCGGGACTTCAGGTCGAGCCGGCGGCCTTGCGGATCGTTCTGCGCCCACAGCTCGCCGATGCGGCGCCAGGCGTGCCGGCGAATCCAGTCGCGCGCCACGCCGGTGGCGGCCACCAGGCACACGTCCTCACCGGCCTCACGCAGGGAAGCCTGGCCCAGCCATGAGCCGAACGTGGCCTCACCCAACTCGTGTTTGAGAACCTGACACGTCTTTGTCCACACGGCTGCAGCCGGCGCGTTCGCCATTGCTCCCGCAACCCCCCCGCTCATCATCCTCGCCAACCCCATCGAACCCGCCCATCGTTCCGGGACCCCTCGCCCCAGCCGACTTTTCTCAAGACAAACAGGTGCTTACCCAGCGAACAGTTGTGTGCCGCCGGCCCCCGGTTTGGATCCGGGATTAGTAAAAGACGCCTGTAAGACCGTTGACACTAGTCGGGGCCGGGGGCCGGTCAACGGGGATTCTTAGCGCAGGCCAGCGATATTTTCGTTGACTCGCCAAGAGCCCTTTTCCGCCAAGGGAAACGTCGGTTTTGCGACAAGCCGATGGGAAGATTGGTCGCAGCGGCGCCGGAGAGCGGGCTGGCGGACAACAAAAAAGGCGCCCTTTCGGACGCCTCTTCCACAGCCTGAAATCCTATCGGTCGCCGGGGTATTCGGGCCCCAATCTGGGGCCCTCGGCGCTTGCCTTCAGGCCGCCGACAGCTTGCGCAGCTGGGCCGCCAGCCGCGACACCTTCCGCGAGCCGGTGTTCCGGTGCAGCACGCCCTTGGAGACGGCGCGCATCACTTCCGACTGCGCCTCGACGAAGGCCGCCTTGGCCTTGTCGGTGTCACCGGCGGTGACCGCCTCGTCGAACATCCGCAGGTAGGTGCGGACGCGCGACCGGCGCGACTTGTTGACTTCGGTGCGGCGGGCGATCTTGCGGACCGCCTTTTTGGAGCCGGGCGTGTTGGCCATGGTTCGGAGCTCTTCAAAAACAAACGCGCCCCACCTCCCCAAGAACTTGGGGACCGGGCGTGAAATTAGGAGGCGCGGATATACGGGACCGCAGCCGCAGGGTCAATGCCGCGGGCGGCCTTTTGCGCGCCTCTACTTGCCGGTGAATTTCGGCGGACGCTTGCCCAGGAAGGCCGCCATGCCCTCCTTCTGGTCCTCGAAGGCGAACAGCGAGTGGAACAGCCGCCGTTCCATGGCCACGCCGGTGGCGAGCGTGGTCTCGTAGGCGGCGTTCACCAGCTCCTTGTTCATCATCACCGCCAGCGGCGATTGGGCGGCGATCTTGGCGGCCGCGGTCATGGCCTCGCCGATCAGGGTGTCGGCCGGCACCACCCGGGAAACCAGGCCCGCCCGCTCGGCCTCGGCGGCGTCCATCATCCGGGCGGTCAGCACCATCTCCATGGCCTTGGACTTACCGACGAAGCGGGTCAGCCGCTGGGTGCCGCCGATGCCCGGCATGACGCCCAGGTTGATCTCCGGCTGGCCGAACTTGGCGGTGTCGGCGGCCAGGATGAAGTCGCAGAGCATGGCGAGCTCGCAGCCGCCGCCCAGGGCGTAGCCCGCCACCGCGGCGATGATCGGCTTGCGGAACTGCTCGATGCGCCGCGCGCCCTTGGTGAAGAAGTCCTGGGCGAACATCTCGGCGTAGGTCTTGTCCGACATCTCCTTGATGTCGGCGCCGGCGGCGAAGGCGCGGTCCGAGCCGGTCAGCACCACGCAGTGGATGGCCTCGTCGGCCTCGGCCTGGTCGAGCGCCGCGGCGAGTTCGCTGAGCAGCAGGCTGTTCAGGGCGTTCAGCGCCTGCGGCCGGTTCAGCCGGATCAGGGTCACCGCGTCCGTGGTCTCGACGAGCAGGGTCTCGAAGCTCATGGCGGTCTCCGCGGGGTTCGAAGGTGCGCTTAAGGCCCCTGCACCGAATAGCCAAGCGCCCTGAGCCGGGCCGGCAGACCGCCCGGGCCCACGAGGTGGCCGACGCCCACCACCACGACCGTGCGGCCCTTGCCCCTCAGTCGGGCCTGCAGGGTCGCGATCCAGCGGTCGTTGCGCTCGGTGACGATGCGCCGGAAGAGGCCGGGCGAGGCCTCGCGGAGCGGGTCGAGCGCCTCCTTCTCCAGGGCCGCCACGTCGCCCGAGGTCCAGGCGCGGATCAGGGTGTCGTATTCGTCGGGCTTGTCCTCCAGCTCCTTCATGGTCTCCCGGAGCGAGACGATCTGCTCGGGGACCGGCGTGGCGGCGAAGATGCCCAGCTGCTCGGCCGGGGTCTCGAAGGCGCGGCGCTGGGCGGTGGCCGGCGCCTCGGCGGAGAGCGCCTGCTCGACGCCGGAGCCGGTCTCCGCGCCCGACTTCCGATAGGCGGCGCCAGCCAGGGCGATCTCCGCCATCCAGGGCTTCAGCCGGTCGAGCAGCATGGTCGAGACGCCATAGGCCTGGGCGACCCGGGCGAGCTGGGCGGAGTCGGCCGGCGGCAGCAGCCGGAACAGCGACTGGTCGGGGGGCAGCACGCCGAGCTGGGTGGCGAGCTGGGCGGTGGCCGCCTCGGTCGCCGGGTCGACCGGCAGTTCGAACCAGATGTCGTCGGCGCCGGCGATCGCCCGCTTCAGGGCCGGCGGCTCCCACTTCAGGCCTGGCGGCAGGACGTGGACCGAGCCGAACAGCACGAGCTCTGAATCCTTGTCCTTCACCACCCAGACCGGCGGTTCGGCGGCCGCCGCGCCGGCGGAGGCGAGCGCCAGGAGCGCGCCGAGTGCGCCCGCGACCCAGGACCGGAGGCGGCGCGCGATCATGTCTGGCAGACCGGACAGTAGAAGGTGGAGCGCCCGGCCTGGACCTTGCGGGCGATAACGCCCTTGTGGCCCGGGTTCAGGCAGGGCTCGCCCTCACGGTCATAGACCCGAAAGCGGTGCTGGAAGTAGCCGAGCGCGCCATCGGCCTGCGCATAGTCGCGAAGCGTCGAGCCGCCGGCGGCGATGGCCTCGCGCAGCACGTCCTTGATCGTCGTGACCAATCCCTCCAGGCGAGCCAGCGAGATCTTCCCAGCAGCCTTGAAGGGCGAGATGCGCGCCCGGTTCAGCGCCTCGCAGACATAGATGTTGCCCAAACCCGCCACGATCCGTTGGTCGAGCAGCAGGGTCTTGGGGCCCTGCTTGCGGCCGGCAAAGGCGTGTTTCAGGTGGGCGGCGTCGAAGGCCTCGAACAGCGGCTCCGGTCCCAGGCCCGCGAACCAGGGATGCAGGTGAAGCGTCGCGGTGTTGATCAGGCTCATGTAGCCAAACCGGCGGGGGTCGTAGTAGGTGACCCGCGCCCCGGCCTCGGTCTCGAACACCACGTGGGCGTGCTTGGGATCGGGATCCGGCGCGTAGTGGAACTCACCCGGCCGTTCCACGCCCTCAGGCCTGTCTTCTCGAGATTTGGCGATCTCGAAGCGGCCGCTCATGCCCAGGTGCATGACCAGGGTGTCCTCGCGATCCAGCCGCGCCAGCAGGTATTTCGCCCGCCGGTCGAGCCGCAGGATGGTGGCCCCGGTCAACTGCTGGACGAAGTTCTCGGGCAGGGGAAAGCGCAGGTTCGGCCGCCGCGCCTCGACGCGGGCCAGCCGGTGGCCCTCCAGGACGGGCGCCAGGCCGCCACGGACGGTCTCGACCTCGGGAAGTTCGGGCATGTCACGCGGAGCCTTGGCACGCGCGGGATGGCGCGCCAAGGGGTTGGCGTTTAAGAGGCTCGCCATGCCTGCCGCCACCTTCGGATTCCGCGACGTCGACCCCGGGGAAAAGCCCGGCCTGGTGCGCGGCGTGTTCGACCGCGTGGCCCGCCGCTACGACCTGATGAACGACCTGATGAGCGCGGGCGTGCACCGGCTGTGGAAGGACGCCGTGGCGGCGCGGCTCAATCCGCAGCCCGGCGAGGTGATCATCGACTGCGCCGGCGGCACCGGCGACATCGCCCGGCGTGTGGCGCGGATGGCGCGGCGCGCCCAGCTGCGCCGCGGCGGCCCCGACGCCCAGGTCCTGGTGGTCGACTACAACGCCGAGATGGTGACCGCCGGGCGCGAGCGCGGCTCGGAGCCGGAGATCGCCTGGGCGGTGGGCGATGCGCAGCGGCTGCCGCTGCCCGGCGCCTGCGCCGACGCCTATGTGATCGCCTTCGGCATCCGCAACGTGACCGACATCCCCGCCGCGCTGCGCGAAGCGCGCCGGGTGCTGAAGCCCGGCGGCCGGTTCCTCTGCCTGGAATTCTCCCGGCCGGTCACCGAGGCCCTGCGGGCCGCCTACGACGCCTATTCCTTCAAGGTGATCCCGGAGATCGGGGCGCGGGTGGCCGGCGATCGCGAGTCCTACCAGTACCTGGTCGAGAGCATCCGCCGCTTCCCCGACCAGAAGCGGTTCGCGGCGATGATCGGCGAGGCCGGATTCTCCCGCGTCGACGTCACCAACTTTGCCGGCGGGGTCGCCGCCCTGCATACCGGACGGGCGATCTAGGGTCATGCGCGGCCCCGCGGCCCTCGGCCGGCTGATCGGCGCGGCCTGGGTGCTGGCGCGCAACGACGCCCTGCTGCCGGCCGAGCTCGACCCGCTCTATCCACCGGCGGTCGCCACCCTCTCCAAGTCGCTTCGTCTGTTCGCCGGACGGGGCGCCCGCGACGGCCGGCCGGGCGAGAGGCTGGCGCGCTCGCTGGAGCGGCTGGGGCCGGTGGCGATCAAGCTCGGCCAGCTGCTCTCCACCCGCGCGGACCTGTTCGGGGCGCAGTTCGCCGAGGACCTGTCGCGGTTGAAGGACCGGCTGGCCCCCTTCCCCACCGCCCAGGCCCGCGTGGAGATCGAGCGTGAGCTGGGCCGGCCGATCGAGGCGGTGTTCGCGACCTTCGGCGAGCCGGTGGCCGCCGCCTCCCTGGCCCAGGCGCACGACGCCACGCTGCCCGATGGCCGCCGCGTCGCGGTCAAGGTGCTGCGCCCGGCCATCGCCCGGCGGGTGGCGGAGGACGGTGAGGTCCTGGCGCTCGCCGCCCGCCTGGTCGAGCGCTGGGCGCCGGCGGCGCGGCGGCTGGAGCCGCGCGGCTTCGCGGCCACCGTGATCCGCGCCACCGAGCTGGAGCTGGACCTCAGGCTCGAAGCGGCCGGCGCCGACGAGCTCGGCGAGGTGATGGCCCACGACGGCTACATGCGCGCCCCGCCAGTGGTCTGGGAGGGGGTCGGCAAGCGGGTGCTGACCCTGGAATGGGCCAAGGGCCAGCCGCTGTCGGACGCCGAAGCGCTGGACCAGCCGGGGCTCGACCGCAAGGCCCTGGCCGACAACCTGATCCGCGCCTTCCTGGCCCAGGCGCTGGACCATGGCGTCTTCCACGCCGACCTGCACGAGGGCAACCTGTTCGTGGCGCCGCCGGCCCAGCTGACCGCCGTGGACTTCGGGATCATCGGCCGGCTGGGCGCGCCGGAACGGCGCTACCTGGCCGAGATCCTCTGGGGCTTCCTGCAGCGCGACTACGAGCGGGTGGCCCGGGTCCACTTCGAGGCGGGCTATGTGCCGGCGACCCACAGCGTCTCGGCCTTCGCCCAGGCGTTGCGGGCGGTGGGCGAGCCGGTGTTCGGCCGCGCCGCCAGCCAGGTGGCGATGAGCCGGGTGCTGACCCAGTTGTTCGAGATCACCGCCCTGTTCGACATGCGGCTGCGGCCGGAACTGGTGCTGTTGCAGAAGACCATGATGACGGTGGAGGGCGTCGCCCGGCGGATCGATCCGGACCACGACATCTGGGCCGCCGCCGAGCCGGTGGTGCGCCGCTGGATCGCGCGCGAACTGTCGCCGGCCAGCCAAGTCCGCCGCTTCGCCGGTGAAGCCCAGACCGCGGTCCGCAACCTGGCCCGGCTGGCCGAGGCCCCGTTCGCCCCGACCACGATCATCCACGCGGCCCGTGAGCGGTCGCGGCTGCTGTGGTTCGCCCTCGGCGCCCTGGCCTCGGGCGCGGCCTTCCTGCTGGGCCACCTGCTGCGCTAGTCTCCTCCCCGGAGCCTCGGGGGAGCGCCCATGACGGTCCGGGAAAGCAAGCGGTTCATCCTGGCCGGCGGCGCCTTGATCGCCGGCGCCCTGATCGCCAGCGCGATCCTGACGATCCGCAGGGGCGGCGGTCTGCACGAGATCGTGCAGCTCACCCCGCCCGCGCTGATGGTGGTCGTCCTGGCGAGCAGCTGGCGGCGGCTCTCGCAACTCGAAGCCGAGCATGGCCCCGACTACGAACAGCCCAGCACGCCGGGGCGGGTCTGGCTGATCGTCCTCGCGCTCGCCCTCGTCGCCGTGCTGGCGGGCGTGCTGGCCTATGTCCTCGTCGCCCGCCGCTAGCCTCCGTCCGGCAGCTGGGTGCGGGCCATCCACTCGGCCTGGGTGAGGGTCTCGGTCCCGTCCTCGCCGAACAGCGTCATCGTCCCGCCGCGGAACACTGTGGTCTTGCCGATCGACGGCATGTCGGCCACCTCGACCGCGCTCCGCTCGCCGCCGGTCAGGTAGACAAGGTCGCCGGGGCCCTTGGAGACCAGGGCGTGGACCACCCCATCGATCGGGAAGCCCACGAAGTCGCCGGGACCGACCGGATGGGCGACGCCGTCCAGCACCACCTCGCCGGCGCCTTCCAGCACATAGAGGAACTCCTCCTCGGCGCTGTGGGCATGGGGGATGAAGCTCTCCTTGCCCGGCGGGATGCGGATCAGGTTGACCCCGATCCGCTGCAGCCCCGCCGCCGCGCCCAGGCGCAGGATCCGCATCTCCGAGGCCGGATTGAACGGATGGCGCCCGCGCCAGGCGCTCGACCAGTCGGGCCGGACGATGTGCTTCGGTTCGCTCACCGGGATCAGGTCTCGTCGTCCTGGCTGCGCCGGCCGCGCCGGGCGATCTTGCTGCGCGCCTCGCGGTCCTTCTGCTTGTCCCAATAGGCCTGGCCGTCGTCCGGCTTGAACATGGTCCTGGGCGCGCCGTCCTTGCTGGCCACCGCGAAGACGTTGCCCTTCGGATCATAGAACAGGGTGTCGCCATTGGCCCGGGTCAGGGTCTGGGTGCCGGCCGGCGGGTGGTCGACGAAGCCGTGGGCCTTCTTGATGAACTGGTCGATGGAGCGGGCCCCGAAGGCCTCGCCGTTGCGTTCGAAGGCGCGCTGGGCGTTGTCCTCCGCCGAATAGCGGCGCGAAGCCGCCCACACGGGCTTGCCCTCGACCAGCTTCACATCGTCCTTGCGGTGGTCGACGCCGCCGTCCTGGCCGCCGCCCCGGCTCGCGTAGTTGGAGCGATAATCGTCCGAACGGCTCGCGCCCGACCCGCTGCTAGCGGCCGGAGCCGCGGTATCGGCCGAGGCGCGCGAATGCACCGCCGAGGGGCCGTTATCGCAGGACGCCATGAGCGCCGCCGCGGAAATCGAGAGCGCCAGTCCCAGCGCCGTCCTCAACCCAACCATCATGTCCTCTCCCGGATCATAGCCAAGGTTCAGAACAAACTAAGAACACAGGTCTGTGGGCTTGTCGAGTCCTTCTTCCCGCACAGGTTGCGGGCCTCTCAGAACGAACAAGGAACAACTTGCCGGGTTTGTCCAGCGCCGCCATCTGGCATAAGGCTGGCGCGGGCGATGGAGGGGCGAAATCCCTTGAGTGAACAGCGGGTCCTCCTGATCGTGGGCGGCGGCATCGCGGCCTACAAGGCGCTGGAACTGACCCGCCTGCTGCGCAAGGCGGGGATCGCCGTGCGCCCGATCCTGACACGGGCCGGCGCCCAGTTCGTCACCCCCCTCTCGCTCTCCGCCCTGGCGGAGGACAAGGTCTACGCCGACCTCTTTTCGCTCACCGACGAGGCGGAGATGGGCCATATCGAGCTGTCGCGCTCGGCCGACCTGGTGGTCGTGGCCCCGGCCACCGCCGACCTGATGGCCAAGGCGGCCAACGGCCATGCCGACGACCTCGCCTCCACCACCCTCCTGGCCACCGACAAGCCGGTGCTGATGGCCCCGGCGATGAACGTGCGCATGTGGGAGCACGCCGCCACCCGCCGGAACCTCGCCGCGCTGAAGGCCGACGGCGTCGGCTTCGTGGGTCCGGACGAAGGCGCCATGGCCTGCGGCGAGTTCGGTCCCGGCCGCATGGCCGAGCCCGCGGCGATCTTCCAGGCGATCCTCGGCGCCTTGGCCACCGGCCGGCCGCTGGCCGGCAAGCGCGCTCTGGTCACCGCCGGCCCCACCGCCGAGCCGATCGACCCGGTGCGGGTGATCACCAACCGCTCGTCCGGCAAGCAGGGCTATGCGATCGCCGCAGCGCTCGCGGGCCTCGGCGCCGAGGTCACCCTGGTCAGCGGCCCGACGGCGCTGGCCGCCCCGGCCGGCGTCCGCCGCGTCGATGTCGAGACGGCGCAACAGATGCTCGAGGCCTGCGAGGCCGCCCTGCCGGTCGATATCGCCGTCTGCGTCGCCGCCGTCGCCGACTGGCGACCGGAAAGCGTCGCCGCCGCCAAGGTGAAGAAGGACGGCGCCTCACCCAAGCCGATCGCCCTGGTCGAGACCCCCGACATCCTGGCGACCCTGTCGAAGGGCAAGCGCCGGCCGAAGCTGGTCGTCGGCTTCGCCGCCGAGACCAACGACGTGGAGGCCAACGCCAAGGCCAAGCTGGCGAAGAAGGGCTGCGACTGGATCGTCGCCAACGACGTCAGCGTCGCAGGGACCATGGGCGGCGAGGACAACGCCGTGGCCATCGTCAGCGCCAAAGGCGTCGAACGCTGGGACCGCGCGCCCAAGGCCGAGGTCGCCCGCCGGCTGGCCGACCGTATCGCCAAGGCGCTCAAGTGACGCCCGTCGTCCCGATCCGCCGCCTGGCGCACAATCCCGACCTGCCGCTGCCGGCCTACGAGACCGCCCAGGCCGCGGGCATGGACCTGCGCGCCGCGGTCCCTGCGGACGAGCCCCTGGTCCTGCGTCCCGGCGCCCGCTTCCCGGTGCCCACCGGCCTCGCCTTCGCCCTGCCGGAGGGCTTCGAGGCCCAGGTGCGGCCACGCTCCGGCCTGGCCGCCAAGCACGGCGTCACCTGCCTCAACACCCCGGGCACCATCGACGCCGACTACCGCGGCGAGGTGAAGGTGATCCTGGTCAACCTCGGCGAAGAGGACTTCACCATCCGCCGCGGCGACCGCATCGCCCAGCTCGTCGTCGCCCCGGTGGTCCAGGCCGCCTGGCGCGAAGTGGATAGCCTCGACGAGACGGCCCGCGGCGCCGGCGGCTTCGGATCGACCGGCGGCCGCTGAGCCGAAAGACGGAGCGGGCCGATGTACCTCGACAGACTCAAGCTCACCGACCGGGTGGCGTTCGTCACCGGCGGCGCCCAGGGGATCGGCCTGGCGGTCGCCGAAGCCCTGGCCGAAGCCGGCGCCCGGGTGACGATCGGCGACGTCAGCGAGGCGGCGGGCCAAGCGGCGACGGAGAGCCTGGCCGCGCGTGGCCACGCCGTCCGCACCGTGCTCCTGGACGTCACCGATCCGCGCGCGGTGGAGGCCGCGGCGGACCGCCTGGCGGCGGAGGCCGGGCGCATCGACATCCTGGTCAACAACGCCGGCATCGCGCGCAGCGAGACGCCGGCCGAGGCGGTGAGCGACGAGCTGTGGCGCAACGTCCTCGACGTGAACCTCAACGGCGCCTTCTGGTGCGCGCGGGCGTTCGGCGGCCACATGCTGACCCAGGGGTCCGGCGCGATCGTGAACGTCGGCTCAATGTCCGGCTTCATCGTCAACCGGCCGCAGCCGCAGAGCTACTACAACGCCTCGAAGGCCGCCCTGCACCAGCTGACCCGGTCGCTGGCCGCCGAGTGGGCGCCGCGGGGCGTTCGGGTCAATGCCGTGGCGCCGACCTATATCAACACGCCGCTCAACGCCTTCGCCGACCGCGAGGGCGAGATGTACCGGCGGTGGATCGACGGCACCCCCATGGGCCGGCTCGGCGAGCCTCACGAGGTGGCCAGCGTCGTCGCCTTCCTCGCCTCCGACGCCGCCAGCCTGATGACCGGCGCCATCGTGGCGGTCGACGGCGGCTACAGCTGCTGGTGAGCGGCGGGCGTTCAGGCCGGGGCGGGATCCGGCCAACCGTTACAGGAAAGGTTACGGTTCTCTCACTTGCATCCTGAGGTGGATCGCGGTCAGCGTGCCGCCACGAACGGGAGAGGACCGCCGATGCTGTCGATCAAGAACCTGAGCCACGTCTACGCCAATGGCGTGCAGGCCTTGGACGACGTGAGCCTGGAGGTCCCGCGCGGGATGTTCGGCCTGCTGGGCCCGAACGGCGCCGGCAAGTCGACCCTGATGCGTTCGGTGGCGACCCTGCAGACCCCGACCTCGGGCTCGATCCGGTTCGGCGACATCGACGTCATCGCGCAGCCCGAGCTGCTGCGCCGGACGCTTGGCTACCTGCCGCAGGATTTCGGCGTCTATCCGCGGGTGTCGGCTTATGACCTGCTGGACCACATGGCGGTGCTGAAGGGCGTCGCCGGCCGCGGCGAGCGCAAGGACACCGTCGAGACCCTGCTGCAGCAGGTGAATCTCTGGGCCGTGCGCAAGAAGGCGGTGGCCGGCTATTCCGGCGGCATGCGCCAGCGGTTCGGCATCGCCCAGGCGCTGATCGGCCAGCCGCAGCTGATCATCGTCGACGAGCCCACCGCCGGCCTCGATCCGGAGGAGCGCAACCGCTTCCTGAACCTGCTGGCCGAGATCGGCGAGAACGTGGTGGTGATCCTCTCCACCCACATCGTCGAGGACGTCTCCGACCTCTGCCCGCGGATGGCGATCATCGCCGGCGGCAAGATCGTCCGCGAAGGCGCCCCAGCCGAGTTGATCGAGGCCCTGAAGGGCCGGATCTGGACCAAGACCATCGATAAGTCAGAGCTTGAGGCGATGCGCGCCAAGCACCAGGTGATCTCCACCCGGCTGTTCGGCGGCCGCACGGTGGTCCACGTGCTCTCCGACGCCAGCCCGGGCGCAGGCTTCGCCGGGGCGCCGGGGGGCCTGGAGGACGTCTACTTCTCCACCCTCGCCACCCGCCAAGCCGCCTGAGGGCCGCCGGCATGTTCCTCAAGATCGCGGGCTTCGAGTTCCGCTACCAGACACGCAACCCAGTGTTCTGGGTGGCCGCCATCCTGTTCGTCCTCCTGGCCTTCGGGGCGGTCGCCTCGGAGAACGTGCGGATCGGCAACACGGCCAATATCCACAAGAACGCGCCCTGGGTGATCGCCCAGACCAGCCTGATCTTCTCGATCATCTACATGTTCATCACCACCGCCTTCGTGGCCAATGTGGTGATCCGCGACGACGAGACCGGCTTCGGGCCGATGGTCCACGCCACGCGCGTCACGAAGTTCGACTACCTGTTCGGCCGCTTCACCGGCGCCTACCTGGCCGCGACCCTGTCCTTCGCCGCCGTGCCGATCGGCATGTGGCTGGGCTCGGTGATGCCCTGGGTCGACCGCGAGACGCTCGGGCCCTTCGTGGCCAAGGCCTACCTCTATTCCTACGCCTGGGCCGCCACGGTGCTGTTCCTGAGCTCGGCGATCTTCTTCGCGCTCGCCACCGTGACGCGGTCGATGATGTGGACCTACGTCGGCGTCATCGCCTTCCTCGTCCTGCGGGCGGTGTTCAGCCTGCTGCTCACCCGGCAGGGAATGGAGCAGACGGCCGCCCTGTGGGAGCCCAACGGCCTCTCCGCCTTCGGGTTGGCGACCCGCTACTGGACGGCCAGCGACCGCAACACCCTGCTGCCGGCGATCTCGGGGATGATCCTCTGGAACCGGCTGATCTGGACGGCCATCGGCGTGGGCTTCCTGGGCCTGGCCTACGTCCTGTTCCACTTCGAGACCGGCAAGGCGTCGCGCCAGCAGCGGCGGGCCGCGAAGTTGGCGGCGCAGGAGATGGATTTCGCCCCGCCCCCCGCCAAACCCCTGGCCAAGCCGCGGTTCGACCGCGCCGCGGCCTGGGCGCAGCTCTGGGCGCGCACCCGGCTCGACATGGGCCAGGTGTTCAAGAGCCCGGCCTATTTCGTGCTGCTGGGGCTCGCCGGCCTGCTCTCGGTGGTGAACCTGTGGCTCTCCACCGACGTCGCCCTCTACGGCGGTCGGACCTATCCGGTGACCCGGGTGATGATCACCGCACTGGGCAATGTGTTCAGCGCCATCACCCTGATCATCGCCATCTACTACGCGGGCGAGCTGGTCTGGCGCGAGCGCGAGCGGCGCACCCACGAGATCGTCGACGCCACCGCCGTGCCCGACTGGGCGTTCATCGCCCCCAAGACCCTGGCCATCTCCCTGGTGCTGATCTCGACCTTCGCGGTCAGCATCGTGGTCGCCGTGATCATCCAGCTGATCAAGGGCTTCGCCGACGTCCAGCTCGGCGCCTACCTGCTCTGGTGGCTGCTGCCGCAGTCGATCGAGATGATCCTCCTGGCGGTGCTGGCGATGTTCTTCCAAGCGCTGAGCCCGCACAAGTTCGTGGGCTGGGGCGTGATGGTGGTGTTCTTCATCTC
The DNA here is from genome assembly GCA_004799545.1 of Phenylobacterium sp. GTDB lineage: Bacteria > Pseudomonadota > Alphaproteobacteria > Caulobacterales > Caulobacteraceae > Phenylobacterium. The sequence continues at coordinate 199,517 of SSMU01000030.1, read as the reverse complement.
CACCCTGGTGCTCGGCAACCTCGGCTTCGAGCACAACCTCTATCAGTACGGCAACAGCCCGAACGTGCCGCTCAGCGACATGAACGGCCAGGGCCGGTTCTGGATCGGGGAATACTGGACGCTGCTCTACTGGGCGGCCTTCGCCCTGATCCTGCTGGTGGTCACCTACGGCCTGTGGCGGCGCGGCACCGAGGCGCGGTTCATGCCGCGGCTGCGCCGGCTGCCGAGCCGGTTGAAGGGCGCGCCAGGCCTGATCCTGGCCGGCGCCGCCGCGGTCTTCGTGGGCTCCGGCGTCTACATCTTCATCAACACCAACGTCTGGAATCCCTACCGCAACCACCTGGAAGCGGAGCGGCACCAGGCCGACTACGAGAAGGCGCTCTGGCCTTTCCACGACGCGCCGGAACCCACCATCACCGACGTGAAGCTGGACGTGCAGCTCTATCCGCGCGGCCCCAAGGTGGTGACCAAGGGCAGCTACCAGATCGAGAACCGGACGGGCGCTCCGCTCACCGAGGCCCACATCGGCTTCCTCGACCGCGACCTGGAGGTGACGAGCCTGGCGATCCAGGGCGCGCACGTGAAGACCGACTATCCGACGTTCAACTTCCGCATCTACGCCTTCGACACTCCCATGCAGCCGGGCGAGCGGCGCACGGTGAGCTTCGAGACGGTGCGCGAGCAGCGGGGCTTCGCCAACAACCCCTCGTTCCTGGGCGTGGTGCGCAACGGCTCGTTCATCAACGACACTGACGTCACGCCGGGCTTCGGCGTCGACCGCAATTCCCTGCTGCAGGACCGCGCCAAGCGGCGCAAGTACGGCCTGCCGCCCGAGCGGCGGATGCCCAAGCTGGACGATCCCGCGGCCGCCCGCTTCAACCTGATCCGCCACGACAGCGACTGGGTGAACGCCGACATCACGCTCAGCACCGACGCCGACCAGATCCCGGTGGCGCCGGGCTACGAGGTCTCCTCGACCACCACGAACGGCCGGCGCACGGCCCGCTTCGTGACCGAGACGCCGATCCTGCACTTCTTCTCGATGCAGTCGGCCCGCTATGCGGTGAAGACCGTGACCTACAAGGGCGTGGCGATCAGCGTCTACTACGACCCCAAACACCCCTGGAACGTCGACCGGATGATCAAGACCGGCGAGGCGGGGCTCGACTACTACCAGGCCAACTTCAGCCCCTATCAGTTCCGCCAGCTGCGGTTCCTGGAGTTCCCGCAGTTCGACGGCGCCTTCGCCCAGTCGTTCTCCAACACCGTGCCCTGGTCCGAGGGGCTGGTGTTCATCGCCGACGCCTCGAGCGATCCCTCGCGGATCGACATGGTGACCTATGTCGGCGCCCACGAGCTCGGCCACCAGTGGTGGGCCCACCAGGTGATCGGCGCCGACGAGCAGGGCGCCACCCTGCTCGACGAGACCATGGCCCAGTACTCCGCCCTGATGGTGATGAAGCACATGTACGGGCCGGACATGATCCGGAAGTTCCTCAAGTACGAACTCGACAACTACCTGAAGAACCGCGGCGGCGAGGTGATGGAGGAGCTGCCGCTGGAGCGGGTGGAGTCGAACCAGGGCTACATCCACTACCGCAAGGGCTCGCTGGTCATGTACCGGCTACAGGAGGAGATCGGCGAGGAGGCGGTGAACCGCGCGCTGCGCAAATTCCTGGCGGCCCACGCCTTCAAGGCCGCGCCCTATCCCACGGCCACCGAGCTGGTGGCCGACTTCCGCGCCGAGGCGCCGGCCGACAAGCAGCAGCTGATCACCGACCTGTTCGAGCGGATCACCCTCTATGACCTGAAGGCCAAGACGGCGGTGGCGACGAAGCGGCCCGACGGCCGCTGGGACGTGACGCTGACCGTCGAGGCCCGGAAGCTCTACGCCAACGGCCAGGGCAAGGAGACCGAGGCGCCGCTGGCCGGCGAAATGGTCGACGTGGGCGTGTTCACCGCCGAGCCGGGCAAGGACAAGTTCTCGCCCAAGGACGTGCTCTCCCTGCAGCGTGTGGCCCTGAAGTCCGGCGCCCAGACGATCACTATCACCGTGCCCCGGAAGCCGCTGTTCGCCGGCGTCGATCCCTACAACAAGCTGATCGACCGCAACTCCGAGGACAACGACATCAAGGTCACCGGGGGCTGACGGCCGGGCCTTGGCGGGCCCGCGCCGCGGCCTGTAGGGTCCCGCCAGTTCAAGGGGGCCCGTCATGCTCGATCGCCGTTCGCTGCTTCTGTCCGCCTCGGCCGGGGCCGCGGCCCTGGCCCTGCCAAGGCTGGCTGGGGCCCAGGCCGCGTCGCCGCTCACGCCGCTGTTCGACCGGTTCTTCCAGGAGCGGCTGCGGCAGCGGCCGGAGAGCGCCACCCAGCTGGGCCTCGACAAGGGCGAGAACGCCGACCTCAAGGGCCGGCTCAGCGACCAGTCGCCGGCCGGTCTGAAGGCCGCCAAGGCGCAGACCGCCGACCAGCTCAGGCGGCTCAAGGCTGTCGACCGCGCGGCCTTAGGCCCCGCCGATCGGGTCAGCTACGACACCGTGCTCTATTCGTTGGAGAGCACGGCCGCGGTGCAGGCCTTCGATTTCGGGGGCAATGCGTTCGGCCCGTCGCCCTATGTGGTCAGCCAGCTCACCGGCGCCTACCAGCAGGTCCCCGACTTCCTGGACACCAAGCACCGCATCGAGACCGCCGCGGACGCCGACGCCTACCTTTCCAGACTCGACGCCTTCACGGGCCAGCTCGACGCCAACACCGAGCGGATGAAGCATGACGCTGCGCTCGGTGTCGCGCCGCCGGACTTCATGCTCGACCTGACGCTGGACCAGCTGTCGAAGACGCGGCTGCCGGCCGCCGACAACATCCTGGTCACCTCGCTCGCCAAGCGGGCCGCCGCCAAGGGTCTCTCCGCCAGCTACGCCGCCGACGCGGCCAGGATCTATGAGGCCAAGGTGGCGCCGGCCCTCGACCGCCAGATCGCCGAGGCGAAGCGGCTGCGCGCCACCGCCAGCCACGACGCGGGCCTGTGGCGGTTCAAGGAGGGGCCGGCCTTCTACCAGGCCGCCCTGCACGACACGACGACCACGCCCTATTCGCCGGACGAGGTGCACAAGATCGGCCTCGACCAGGCCCGCGAGATCTCCGCCCGGCTCGATGGGCTGCTGAAGAAACAGGGCCTGAGCCAGGGCTCGATCGGCGCGCGGATGGCCGCCCTCTACAAGGACCCCAGCCAGCTCTACCCCAACACCGACGCCGGCAAGGCCCAGGCGATCGCCTATTGCAACGAGCGGCTGGCGCAGATCCGCACGATGCTGCCGCGCGCCTTCTCCCGCCTGCCGCCCTACCAGTTCGAGGTCCGCCGCGTGCCGCCGCAGACCGAGGCCGGCGCCGCCTCAGCCTTCAGCCAGGGCCCGGCGCTGGACGGCTCGCGGCCGGGCCTGGTCTATTTCAACCTGCACGACTCGGCCGAGTGGCCGAAGTTCTGCCTGGCCACCACCATCTTCCATGAGGGCCTGCCGGGCCACCAGCTGGAGGGCGGGCTGGCGCTCTCCAACCCGAACCTCTCCCTGCTGCGCAAGACCACCAGCTTCCCGGCCTATGGCGAGGGCTGGGCGCTCTACGCCGAGCAGCTCTCCGACGAGCTGGGCGCCTATGACGACGACCCGCTGGGCCGGCTGGGTTATCTGAAATTCCAGATGTTCCGCGCCAACCGCTGCGTGGTCGACACCGGCCTCCACCATTTGCGCTGGAGCCGCGAGCAGGCCATCGCCTATTTCGTGGACCAGGAGGGCGAGGCGCCCGGCTTCGCAGCCCGCGAGGTGGAGCGCTATTGCGCCAGCCCCGGCCAGGCCTGCAGCTACAAGCTGGGCCACACCGAGATCGTCGCCATCCGGGCCCGGGCCCAGGCGGCCTTGGGCCCCAAGTTCCAGATCAAGGACTTCCACGATGCGGTCCTGGCCAACGGCCGGGTGCCGCTGGAGGTGTTGCGCAGGGTCGGCGACGAATGGATCGCCAGCCGCAGAGCCTAGTCGCCTCTCCCGCTCGCGGGAGAGGTGAAAGCCGCAGCGAGGCGCTACTGCGGACCGCCGCCTGAGCCGCCGCCGAAGTCGAAGGCGGGATCGCGGGCGCGGCCGCCGCCGAAGGTCCAGTTGAAGCCGGCCATGAAGGTCGGCGTATCGATGTGCGACCTGATCCGCCCGCGCAGCGCCGGCGTGTCGATCACCTGCTCGAAGCGGAAGGTCTGGAACAGGTCCTGGGCGGTGAACACCAGCGACAGCTGGTCGGTGAGCTTGCGCCGGTAGCCGAGGTTGAGCGCGCCGGTGGGCGTCATGTAGCCCTGCGGCGTCAGCCGCTTGCCGTTGACGAACACATTGACCTGCACGAGGTCGTCGGGCGTGACCTGCCAGTTCAGGCTGCCGCGGCCGAAGCCGGTCAGGGCCGAGCGAGTCTCCGGGACGCCCAGCGGCTGCGGCTGAAGCTCGGTCCAAAAGGCGTTGGCGCTCAGGTTGTAGGTCAGGGTCTTGGTCAGCCGGCCGTTGGCCACCAGCTCCAGCCCGGCAGCGCGGCTCTTGGCGACGTTGTCCCGCGTCGAGAGGAACTGTCCGGTGGGCAGCACGCTGACCACGTCGGCGACGCCGTTGAAGTTCTCCCGGTAGTAGAGGGTGGCGATGTAGAGCGCCGGCCCTGCCTTGGCCTGCCAGCCCAGCTCGAAGGAATGGGTCTCCTGCGGCTTCAGGGCCGGATTGCCGTTCCGGAAGTTCAGCGGGTCCAACAGGAAGCGGAAGGCGTTGAACTCCAGCGGATCGGGCCGCTGGATGCGGTGGCTGTAGCTGGCGCTGAGCTGCTGGCTGTCGGAGAGCTTCCAGGCCAGGTGCAGGCTAGGGAACAGCTTGGTGTAGTCGTTGCGATCCTCGCGCCCCTGGGTGACCTGGTCGAGGTCGATCCGGGTGTCCTCCAACCTGAGGCCCGCCAGCACCGTCAGGTCGCCGAACGGCTGCTCATAGGTGACGTAGGCTTGCGACAGGGTCTGGCGGAACAGGAACAGGTTGGTCAGCGCCGCGTCGGGCGCGAGCGCGTCCGGGGAGAGGCCCTGGAAGCCGCGGTTGCGATAGGCGTTGTCATCGTATTCCAGATCGACGCCGGCCTTGAAGGTGACGCCGCCCGCCATCGGCCGGACGTAGTCGCCCTTCAGCTCGCTCTTGCGCTGGTGATAGTTCAGCCGCTGCTGGTCAGCCTCGTCGGGGACCGTCGGGAAGCTGGTCGCCGTCTGGCCTGCGCGGACCCGATTGTCGTTGATCACCTCCTGGCTGAGGCTGGCGCTCAGCACCTCGCCGGCCGTATCGAAGCTCTGCCGCAGGTTGGCGGCTGCCTCGGCGGCGGCCCGCTTCTGGTGGACCTGGAGCGCGTGGTTGAAGTCGGCCACGAGGTCGCCGTTCGGATCCGTCTGGGTGAAGTGGGTCGGGCCGCTCAGCTGGAAATCGGTGTAGTTGCCGTGGGTCTCCAGGCCGATGCGGGTGTGCGCCGTGAGGTCGTCGTCGAGGGTGGCGTGGGCCGATAGCGAATTGAACCTCAGCCGCAGATGTTGGTCCTGGTCGGTCCCGTCGAAGCCGCCGGTCGCCGGGTCGAGGTTCTGCTGGGTCTGGGTGGTGGTCTGCTTCTGGGTGTCACGCCGATAGGTGAGGTCGCCGGTGACGCTGAGCTGCTTGGAATTGTAGCCGAGATTGGCCCCGGCCACCGCGCGGCCGCCGGGACCGCCGCTCATGCGCAGCGAGCCGGTGCGCCCGGCGCCGCGAGCCTTCTTGCTGATCAGGTTGATGACGCCCGCCGTGCCGTCGGCTCGGAACTCGGCCGAGGGGTTGGTGATCACCTCCACCCGCTCGATCTGGCTGGCGGGCAACGATTGCAGGGCCTGGGCCTTGTTGTCGCCCTGGAACAGGCTGGACGGCTTGCCGTCGATCAGGATGGTGACGTTGGGATCCCCCCGCAGGCTGATGTTGCCCTGCACGTCCACCTCGACGGAGGGCAGGTTGCGGAGCGCATCGCCGATCGAGCCGGTCTGGGCCTGCAAGTCGCCGGTGATGCTGTAGCTTCGGCGATCGATGGCGGTGGTGACCGCCGCTTGCTGGCCGTTGACCACCACCTCGCCCACCGTATGAGGGGCGGGCTTGGCGGCCGGCGCCGGCTTCGGCGGGGGCTTGGCCGGCGCCGCATCTTGAGCGACCGCCAGCGACGGGACGGCGGCCAGCGCCAGGCAGATCAGACCGGTGCGCACCTTACCAATTCCTCATGATGCGCCGCTGGCCAACCCGGCGGCGAGGCGTATGATACAGATGTATTCTCGATCAGAATACACGTGTATTTTCGGTAATCGATCAGATGAGGACGGGCGTGCGGATTTCCGGAGCCGAGAGCCAGATCATGGAGGCGCTGTGGCGGCTGGGTCCGCTCACCGCCGACGGCGTGGTGGCCGAGGTGGGCGAGGCGCAAGGCTGGGCCCCCGGCACGGTGAAGACCCTGATCACCCGCCTGCTGAAGAAGAAGGCCATCGAAGGCGCGCGGGAGCCGGGCGGCTACCTCTATCGGCCGCTGATCACCCGGACGAGCTACGTCCAGTCGGAGAGCCAGAGCCTGGTGGACCGGCTGTTCGCCGGTGAGGTCGCGCCCCTGGTCGCCAACTTCGCCGAGCACCGGGCGCTGACGCCGAAGGACATCCAGCACCTGAAGACCCTGATCGCGGCCCTGGAGGAGGATCAGGGGGACGAGGAGAGCGGCGGTGGCTGACCTCCTGCTCGCCCTGCTGCGGGTCAACCTGGCGGTGACGGCCGCAATCGCTGTGGCCCTGGCCCTGCGCCTGCCGGTCCGGCGGCTGTTCGGCGCCCGGGTCGCCTACGGCCTGTGGTCGCTGGCCCCGCTGGCGGCCCTGGCCATGCTGGCCCCCGTCCGGGTGGTGACGGTCGCCGTCGCCGCCGCGCCAGCCCAGGCCGTCGACATCGTGACCTCTGCGACCTCCGGCGTCTCAGCAGCGGCCCGCGGCCTCGACGCCGGGCCGTGGCTGGTCGGCCTGTGGCTCACGGGCCTCGCCGCCAGCCTCGCCCACCTGACCTGGCGCCAGGCGCAGTTCGGCCGTGCGGCGCGGGCCGGTCGCGCCGGCCCGGCGGTGATCGGCGTCCTCAAGCCGCGCATCGTCACCCCCAACGATTTCGAACGCCGCTACACGCCGCGCGAGCAGCAAGTCGTGCTAGCGCATGAACAGGCGCACATCACCCGGCAGGACTCGCGGATCAACGCCCTGGTGGCGCTGGCCCGCTGTGTGAACTGGTTCAATCCGCTGGTGCACCTCGCCGCCCGCCAGCTCCGCATCGACCAGGAATTGGCCTGCGACGCCCAGGTGGTGGCCGCCCATCCGACCGCGCGGCGCGCCTACGCCGAGGCCATGCTGAAGACCCAGCTCGCCGCCCGCCCCCTGCCGATCGGCTGCTACTGGCCGGCGCAGGACCTCCATCCCCTTGCCGAACGCATCGGCCTGCTGGGGCGCCGCACGCCCGGCCGCGGCCGCCATATGGCCGGGGCCGGGGCGGTGGCGGCGATCGCGCTGGGCGGAGCCTGTGCGGCCTGGGCCGCGCGGCCGGCTGAGCTGCTCGCCGTGGCGGCTCCCGAGACGTCTGACGCGCCCGCGCCAGTGTCGGCGCCGGCTCCGGCTCCGGCTCCGGCGACCGTCGCGGCGCCGAAGCCCCGTCGCACGGGCCGCCACGCCATTGCTCCGCGCCCGGCCAACCTCGTGCCTGAGCTCGCGCCCGAGGGCGCGGCCTCCCCCGTGACCGGCCGGGTCCTGCCGGCGAGCGCGACGGATCAGCAGCTGCCGCCCGACGCCTTCGGGCCGCCGCAGCGGGTGCATACCCTGTCGCGCTGGTCTTGGGTCGAGCCCGGCTCAGCGGTGCGGGTGCTGGCGACCATGACCGATCCGGACGGGGCGCCGCTGACCACCGACCTCACCGCCTTCGGTTCGCAGTCCTTCTACCGGCTGGGCTACATCCGCCGCGGCGGCAGCCGCTACAAGCTGTTCACCCGCGTCGCCCAGCACGGCGAGCGGTTGGTGGTCACCGCGGGCCTCAACGGCCGGCTCGAGCCGATGACCTCCGGCTCGGTGACGCTCACCTCGGGCCAGACCGGGCGGATCACCCTGCCGAGCGGCCAGGTGATCAAGGTGACGCCGACGATCCGGCCCGAAACGCCGGAGGAGCTGGCGGCTGGCCGCGGCCTCGGCGGCCGCCGCTACGTCCGCGTCGATCGGGTCTGGACGCCCTAGCCGGGGCCTACTTGCCGTCCACCGAGAAGGCCAGCAGGACGTTGACGCCGTTGGAGCCCACCCGCGCCGCGCCATTGTTGCCGCTCACCAGATAGACCATGCCGTGGGCCACGGTGACCGGCAGGCCGTCGATGCCGCCGCCGGGCTGACCCTTGATCCCGTTGACCGTGTCATAGGTCTGGGCGGTCGTGGAATATTCCCAGACCACCTTGCCGGTGGCGCTGTCCCAGACGCGGAACCAGCCGTCGAGGCCGCCGTCGAACACCAGGCCGGGCGTGATCGCCGGCGCCGAGGATATGCTGCGGAAGCAGCGGCTGGGCCGGTCCTTGTCCGAGGCGTAGTGACAGGGCGCGTCCGGGGCCGGGGCCTGCCAGACGAAGGCGCCGCTGGCCGGGTTCAGCGCATAGAGGCCGGGCTTGCCGTTGGCCGGATGGCCGGGCCGCGCGAACAGGCCGCCGAGGTCGGAAATCGGCACATAAAGCTTCCTGTCGTCCGCCCCCATGCCCCATTCCACCCCGCCGAGGGCCGAGCCGACGCCCACCGCGGTCTTCCACAACAGGGCGCCGCTGTCGGCGTCGAGGCCATAGACCATCCCCGACTTCTGGCCGGCGAGCACCACGTCCTTGCCGGTCGCGAGCTTCATCAGGATCGGCGTCGCGCCGAAATCGTAGTCGGGGCCGAGCGGGGTCGGGCAGTTGCCGGAGGCCGAGGCCGGGCCGCAGCCCATGACGAAGTTGTCGTGCTCCGTCACCTGGCGATGCCAGCGGACCTTGCCCGTCGCGATCTCGATGGCGAAGATGGAGTCGTCGCCGGTGGTCTCGACGTCGGTGTAGCTGTCGCCGGTGACCACGTAGACCAGGCCGCGCTTGCGGTCGATCGAGGGCGCCGACCAGATGGCCGCGCCGGCCGGGCCCTGCACCTTGGCCCCGCCCTCCTTCTCGCGGATCACCCGCGCGGGCTCGTCGATCACGAAGGTCTTCCAGAGCAGCTTGCCGGTCGCCAGGTCCAGCGCCGCCAGCGAGCCGCGGAAGGTGCAGCAGCTGTAGGCCTTGCTCATGGCCGCCGCCTCCTCGATCGAGGAGATCGGCACCAGCAGCTTGTCGCCCGCCACGATCGGCGAGCCGGTCAGCACCGAGATCGGATGGCTCTCGAGCTGCTTGGAGCGCCACACCTCATGGCCGGTCTGGGCGTCGAAGGCGCGGACGATCCGGTCGCTCTCGCTGACGATGGTCAGCCAGCCGGAGGGCGCGATCGGCGAATGGATGACGATCGGCGCGGTGCGCGAGACGAGGTCGTTCACGGTCCAGTGGACGCAGCCGGTCCGGGCGTCGAGGGCGTAGAACTTGCCCGAGCGGTTGGTGATGAACAGCCAGTCGCCGACCACGGTGGGCTGGCCGCCGCCGGTCATCGAGAAGGCCCACTTGAGCTTCAGCCGCGGCAGGTCGGCGGCGGTGAGTCCGGGGTGGCGTTGGAAGCGCCGCGAGGCGTCGTCGATGCCGGTGGTCGCCCAGTCGCCGGGCATGGCCTTGATCGGCGGATGAGCGGCGCACATCGGGTCGGTCCCGATCGGGCCGGTCCTGACGGCGATCTGCGGCATCTCGCGGCCGGAGGGCGCGGCGGCGCGCGGCGGCTCAGCGCCGACCGAGCTCAGATAGGCGGCCACCGCGTGGATGTCGGCGGGCGTCAGGCCCTGGGCCATGGGGGCCATGATGCCGCTGGTCAGGGCGCGTTCGATGTCGCCCTGCGGCCGCTGGGCCAGCTGCTCGCGGCCGGGGGCGCGCTCGACCGGCGGCTCGTGGCAGGCCTTGCAGCGGCTCTCGAACACCGCCTGGCCCGAGGGCGCGGCGGCTTGGGCGTTGGCGGCGCCCGCCAGGGACGCGGCCGCGGCGGCCGCAAGCGCGAGGCCCAGGAGCCTGGACTGGATTGACGACACGATTTCCCCCCGCCTGACGGCGACCGCTTCTGATTTACGCCGGCCTAGAATGCACCAATCGCCGGCGCGTGTCAGCGCGAGGCGACCGTCGCCGGCTTGGCGTCGGCCGGCGGCATGGGCATCGGCATGGCGCCCCCTTGGCCTTGATCCCCGCCGCCGCCGCGCCGGCCCTTGGGCAGCAGCTTCTGGGCCGCGGCCAGCTCGGCGGGCTCGATGTAGCCGTCGTGGTCGGTGTCGATCAGGGCGAAGTACTTCTTGAGCATCTCGCCGGCCTTGCCGTGCAGCTCGGCGGGCTCCAGGCGGCCGTCGATGTTGGTGTCGAGGACGCCGAACAGCAGGTTGTTCTGCAGGGCGGTCTCGTACTCCGGCGTCTGCTTCTTCACCGTCTCGTCGACCCAGCGATAGTGCAGGTAGGTGGCCAGCATCTCGTCGGAGGTCTGCTCGCCCCAGTGGACGACCTTGGTGGGGTCGGGGTTGCCGGGGTTGCGGGTCGAGTTGTCGTAGGTCCAGCGGGCGATGACCTTCGAGCCGGCCGGGACCTTCAGCGGGTCCTTCAGGAAGTACTCGTACTGCCAGTTGAAGTCGTAGCGCGGCAGGGCCAGCAGCATCACCTCGTGGCCGTCCGGATAGCGGATCGAGACCTTGGTGGACGAGCCCCGCTTATGGGCGTGCGGGGTGATGCCGTAGAGGATCGCGTCCTTCGGGAAGGCGATGTAGGCGGTCTCCGGGTGGATCTCGGTCTTGGCCGGGATCTCGATGTTGAAGTCGAAGATGCCGAAGGTGCGGAGCACGTACTTCGGCTCCTGGCCCTTGGCGTAGAAGTAGAGGCCCATCTGGGTGTTCTCGACGGTCTCCTTGCCATAGGGCGTGTAGTGGTTCTGGAAGGCGACGCCGCCGGAGGGCGGCACCCAGACGCCGGTGTCGATGGGCTGGATGTTGGAGCCGCGGCCCGGGCCGTAGCCGCCGAGCGAAGCGCCCCAGCGGGCCTCGGAGACCTGTTCGCCGGGCTTGAAGCCCTCCGGCACCACGCCGGTCAGGATGTGGTGCACCACGGCGCGGTCGGAGATGCGGAAGGTGGTGGCCTTCATCCACCGGCCCTCGGCCATTTTGTTTTCGACCACGGGGTGCTGGTATTCCATCACGCCCGAGGCCGGGACCGGAGCCGGCGGGACGTTGAGCACCACGTCGGGCTTGCCAAGCGGCCATTCCGCCGCCTGGAAGTGGATCTTGGCCAGCGGATCGGCGCCGGCCCCACGCGGCGCGCCGGCGTCCACCCAGTGGACCAGGGTCTTCATCTGCTCGGCCGACAGCCGCTCGTCGTCCTGGAAGGCGCCGACGGTCTCGTCGGCCAGGAAGGGCGGCATGCGCCGGGTGCGGATCACCTCGCGGATCATCGGCGAGAAGCCCTTGATCTGCGCATAGCTGTTGAGCGCCATGGGGGCGACGCCGCCCGGCTGGTGGCAGCCGGCGCACTTGGCCTGGATGATCGGGGCGATGGTCCTGGCGTAGGAGATCTTGTCGAAGGCGGCCTGCCTGGCCCGTTCCGGGAAGGCGATGACGCCGCCGTGGGAAGGTTCGGCGGCCATGGCCACCTTGTCGCCCGCGACCAAGCCTTCGATCGCGGCCTTGGCGTGGGCGCCGGCGGCCGGACCGCGGTAGGCGACGGACCAGGTCCGCGGGTCGATGACGATGGCCTCGTCGGCGCGGGTGACGCCCAGCTCCTCGCCGACCAGCTGCTCGTAGTCGAACAGGATCGGCATCGCGAGGCCGAGCGCCTTGGCGTCGGCGATCACCGGCGGCCGCTTGTCGCCCAGGGTGGAATCCAGGGCCAGGAACTCGACGCCCTTGGCGCCATAGGCCGCCTTCAGCGCCATCAGGCCGGGCGCGTCGGCGCGCAGGGCCGCATCGCCCCTGGCGTAGGTGACGATCACCACCGCCTTGGCGTCGCCCATCCGGTAGAGCTGCTTGGCCAGCAGGTCCTGGTCGGCCAGCATGAAGTCGCCGACCTGGGTCGGTCCCGCCGCCGGCGCGGCGTCGGCCTTGGCCCGGGAGCTCCCGAACGCGATCCCGCCCATCGCGGCCGCCACCAGGGCCGCGGCCGAAACCGCCAGGGCCATGCTCTTCCTGGAAACCGTCATATCCTGCCTCCCAGGCTGGCCGCGCGGCCCCAGCCGCCCACCGCCGCCCTGCAGATCACCCTGGCCACGCCCGGACCAGTTACGATACACAGTGTATCATAACGAAGGTTTGCCCGTGGACGCAATCATCTCGGAAGACGCGCGTGTGGTGCGCACCCGCGAGGCGCTCCGCCAGGCGATGACCGACCTGGCCTCCGAGGCGCCGTTGGAAGCGATCACCATCCGCGCGGTCGCGGCGCGGGCCGGGGTCGGCTACGCCACCTTCTTCCGCCACTACGCCGACAAGGAAGCCCTGCTGGCCGACGTGGCCGACCAGCTGACGCGGGCCTTCCTGGAGCAGGTGCGGCCCCTGCTGCGCCAGAAGGACCGGCTCGCCGCCGCCCGCTCGCTCTGCGCCTTCGTCGAGGACCACCTGCCGATCCACCGGGCGCTGATCGCCGGGGGGGCCGGAGACACCGTGCGCGCCGAGATGCTGCGCCAGACGCTCGCCACGGTCGCCCAGGCCCGCGGCCGTGTCCCGGAAAGCGCCCTGGACGAGTTGGTGCTGTTCCACGTGGTCTCTTCGATCCTCAACCTGCTGGCCTGGTGGCTGCGCAACCTGGACCGGGTCGACGCCGAGGCCATGGGGGAGATCATCGAGCGCACCGTGCTGACGCCGGTGGGGGCCCTGCAGCGCCAGCCCCCCGCCGGCCTGGAGCCGGGTGGGCCGGCGTCGTAGGCCGGCGGCGACGAACAAATCGCCTCATGCGGTTCGGAAAGATTGCCGCGCCGACACACCGCTCGTAAAATCGAAGGCTAAGTACGCCGCATATTTTTGAACCACGCCGACATTATCGGGAGAGCTGTCCTTGAAACGCGCCGTCCTTCTCGCCCTCAGCACCGCCCTGTGCGCGCCGCTGGCGATCTCCGCCGCCCTGCCGGCCGCCGCCGCGCCGGCCAAGTCGGACGCCGCCTTCGTGGCCCCGCGCACCGCCTTCGGCCAGCCGGACCTGTCGGGCGACTGGACCAATGCGACCCTCACCCCGATGATCCGCGACAAGAAGTTCGGCGCCTCGCTGGTCATGCCGCCGGACGCGGTGAAGGCCGAGGAATCGGAGATGGCCCGGGAGTTCAAGGAGGGCAGCAAGCCCACCGATCCCAACGCGGCGCCCGTGAAGGGCCCGGACACGAATGTGCGACCGGAGTTCGCCGCCGCCGGCGGTGACGTGGGCGGCTACAACATCGGCTGGCTCGATCCGGGCTCGCAGGTCATGCGGGTGAACGGCCAGCCGCGCACCTCGCTGATCACCACCGAGACCGGCCAGCCACCGAAGAAGCGCGACGGGGCGCCGACGCCGGACTACCGCCGCTACCGGGGCCTGGGCTCGTTCGACAGCTATGAGACCCGCTCGCTGGGCGAGCGCTGCATCATGGGCTTCGGCCGCAACGCCGGCCCGCCGATGTTCCCCAACGGCTTCTACAACAACGACTACCAGATCATCCAGACGCCGGACTACGTCGCCATCGACGTGGAGATGGTCCACGACATGCGGATCATCCGGCTGAACTCCAAGCACCGCACCGACGACGTGCGGCCCTGGATGGGCGATTCCATCGGCTGGTGGGAGGGCGCCACCCTGGTGGTCGAGACCACCAACATCCCCGAGCAGGAGCAGTTCTTCGGCTCGTGGAAGAACCTGAAGGTCACCGAGCGGTTCACCCGGGTGGGCGCGAACCGGATGCTCTACCAGTTCCAGGTCGACGACCCGACGATGTGGGAGAAGCCCTGGGGCGGCGAGTACGAGTTCAAACCGCTGAAGGGCGCGCTCTACGAATACGCCTGCCACGAGGGCAACTACGCCCTGCCCGACATGCTGGCGGGCGCGCGGGCCCAGGAGCGCGAGGCCGCGGCGGCCAAGGCCGCGCCGGCGGCCGGCGGCGGCAAGGCCCCAGGCGCCTCGGCCCCGTAAGCGCCGCGCCTGACGGATCAACCGGATGCCCGCTGACGGTCCCAGCCCACCCCGCCGGCGTCCGCGCCTGCGGCTGCTGACGCTGGCCGAGCTGGTGGGCATCGCGGCCCTGGTCATCGCGGGGCTCGGCTGGTGGGACGGCCACCACGAGCACCAGCAGCAGGACGCCGACCGGGCCGCGGCCCGTAGCGCCCAGGCGACCGAGGCCAAGCGCGCCAACCTGCGCGACACCTTCCTGCTGACCGGTTCGGTGGACAGCGACCGCATCCGCCTGGCCTCGGCGCGCAGCGACCAGGTGATCCAGACCCAGACGGTGATCTTCCCAACCGCGGTGCGCAGCGGGGTGATCGAGACCACCGGCAATCCGCGCATCGATCGCGGATGGTTCGAGGACGGGGTGAAGAAGGCCGGCCGCACCCCCAAGGGCGACGCCGAAGCGCGCCTGCCGGTGGGCATCGTCACCACCTATGTCGAGGCCGGCGAGACCCGGACCGACCGGTCGATCTACCAGATCGGCTACACCGCCCACCGCCGCCTGCTGCTCGGCCGCAAGCTGGAGTTGGACGGCCTGTCGCTCGCTCGCCGCGGCGTCGCCGGCGACCTGCAGGCTGCCGTGGACGCCGCCTGGGACCGCGCCAGCTAGACGGCCGGCGCGGTGAAGCCGCGGACGTCCTCGTCGATCGCCTGGGCCAGGGCCAGGGTGCGGGCGTCGCCGCCCACCGGGCCGATCAGCTGGGCGCCGACCGGCAGGCCCGAGGGCGTCTGGCCGGCCGGGACGGCGGTGGCCGGCAGGCCGAGTGTGGTGGCCAGCGCGATCCAGTTCAACATCGAATTGTAGGGGATCGCCGCCCCGGTCGAGAGCGTCAGCTTGCGCGACTGGAAGGCCTTGTGGTCGTGCGGGAAGGCGGCGAGCGGGGTGATCGGGGCCAGGATGGCATCGAACCTATCGAACACCGCGCCGATCTCGTGGCGCAACCGGCAACGCACCGCGTCGGCCTCCATCCACTCGCGGTGGGTGGCGGTATAGGCGAGCGCCAGGGCCGGCGTGGAAAGCGGCCCGGCGCCGCGCTTGACGGCCAGCTTGGCGAACGGCCGCATCATCTGCATCTGCCGCAGCACGGCCGGCGGCAGGTCCTCGCCCAGCACCCCGCCCAGCAGGGTCTGGTAGGCGCCCATCAGCTGGCGCGCATCGACCGGCGAGGGGATCGGGGTCACCTGGGCGCCGGCCCGGACGAGGTCGGCGGCCAGGGCCTCCACCACGGCGCGGACCTCCGGATCCAGCGGGAACTGGGCCTCGTCCAGCCACAGCCCGATCCGCGCCGACTTCAGCTCGGCGGGCGGCGCCTTGGGCGCGACCGCGCCCCCCGCCAGGATCGACAGCAGCAGGCGCAGGTCCCGCGGGCTGCGGGCCATCGGCCCCACCACATTGAGGTCGCGCTCGACCCAGGAACCCGGCTTCGGCGGCACGTGGCCGTGCTGCGGGACGAGCCCCCAGGTGGGCTTGTGCGAAACCGCCCCGCAGAAGGCGGCCGGGACGCGCAACGAGCCGCCGATGTCGGAGCCGATCTCCAGGGCCGTCACCCGCAGGGCGAGCGCCGCCGCCGCGCCACCCGAGGAGCCGCCGCAGGTGCGGCTCGGGTCCCAGGGATTGTTGGTGGTCCCGTAGAGACCGTTGAAGCTTTGCCAGTCGCCGGCCATCACCGGGGTGTTGGTCTTGCCCCAGATCACCGCCCCCGCCCCGCGGGCCCGGGCCACCACCGTGGCGTCCTCGACCTGGCGGCGGCGCAGGGCCTCGATGCCGGACGAGGCGGCCATGCCGGCCACATCGAAGGTGTCCTTGATGGTCATCGGCAGGCCGGCCAGCGGGCCCAGGGCGTCGCCCTTGGCGCGTAGGTCGTCGATGGCGCGGGCCCGGTCCAGCGCCCGCTCGGGATCGGCCATGATCACGGCGTTGATCGCCCCGTGGGTCTGTTCGTGACGGACCAGCGTCGCCTTCAGGAGCTCCACGGCGGAGACGCGGCCGCTCGCCAGGGCGACCAGCTGGCCGGTGGCGTCGAGCTCGAGGAGGTCCATCCTAGCCGCCCTTCAAAAAGCCCAGCACGTCGCGCATGTCATAGGCGCCCGCCGGCTGGCCGGCGACCCACCGGGCGGCGGCGATGGCGCCCCGGGCGAACAGGCCACGGTCGCGCGCCGAGTGCGACAGGGTGAGGATCTCCTCGTCCGATGCGAAGATCACCGAGTGTTCCCCAACGATGCCGCCGGCGCGGATCACGGAAAAGCCGATCTCGCCGGTCGGACGCACGCCGGTGATTCCCTCGCGGCCGCGTTTGGCGACCTTGGCCAACTCGACGCCCCGGCCGCGCGCGGCGGCCTCGCCGAGCATCAGGGCGGTGCCGGAGGGGGCGTCGACCTTGCGGCCGTGGTGGGCCTCCAGCACCTCGATGTCGAAACCCTGGGCCGGCAGGGCGCGGGCGGCCTGCTCGACCAGGCCGATCAGCATGTTGACGCCAAGGGAGAAGTTGCCGGCGCGGACGATGGCGACCTTGCCCGCCGCCGCGTCGATGGCCAAGGCCTGGGCGGCGTCGAGGCCCGTCGAGCCGATCACCAGGGCCGGACCGCCGCGGGCGGCGGCGGCCTGGGCCAGGGCGACGGAGGCGCCAGGGGTGGAGAAGTCGATCACCACGTCGGCGGCGGCCAGGGCCTCGGCCTGGCTCACCAAGCCCTCGCCCTTGGCGTCCGGCCGGTCGAACCGGGCCGCGACCACGATGTTGGCCTCGGTCTCGACCAGGGCCGAGACGGTGCGTCCCATGCGCCCGAGCGCCCCGGCGACAGCGATCTTCAACGGCCCAGACAGACGCGCCTCCCCCGGCGAACGGCGATGGCCGTTAGTCTCGCGAGGGAGGCGGTCTGGTCAATGCCTGTCTCGGGGCTGGGTCAGGCCAGCTCGGGCTCCGGCAGGTTCATCATCCTGCGCATGGCGGTCTTGGCGACGGCCGGGCGGTCGTTCATGCGGTCGAGCCAGGCGAGCAGCGGCGAGCCGGCGATCAGCTCGGCGCCCTCCGGCGAGAAGGGAACCAACTCCAGGTGCGCCACCGCCATCAGGTCGGCGAGGGAGACGGCGTCGCCCGCGAAATAGGGCTTGTCGCCGAGGATGTCCTCCAGCGCCGCGAGCGCGGTGCGGGCGAGCGGGATGGCGGCCTGCACCGCCTCCTCGTTCACCAGCCGGCCGATGACCGGGGCGATGATGCGGTTGAAGCCGATGCCGGCCGAGAGCGAGGGCATCACGTACCAGTCGACGATGCCCATCACCTGGTTCATCCGCGCCCGGGCCTTCGGATCGGCGGGGGTGAGGCTGGGACCGTCGAAGACCTCGTCGATGTAGCGGAGGATGGCGTCGGCCTCATAGAGCCGAAAGCCGTCGTGTTCGATGGCCGGGATACGGCCGAACGGCATGCGGGCCAGGTGCTCGGGCGACTTCTGGTCGCCGAAGTTCATGGCCACGAGCGTGTAGCGCACGCCCTTCTCTTCGCAGGCCAGGAGCGGCATGCGGACATAGGGGCTTCCGGGAATGCCATAGATGGTCACTTGGGACATGGTCGTCCTCCTTAGGGTGAAGGGTTCGCTCAGGCCTCGGCGGCGGCCAGGAAGAGGCCGAGGATCTGGCCCCAGCCGCTGTCCATCCTGGCGATGGTGGAGCCCGCCTCCGCGCCCAGGCGCTCCAGGCCGCGGTGCTCGAAGTCGATGCGGGTCGTCCCGTCGCCGGCGTCGGTGAAGCGGATATCCACCTCGGTGTAACCGTCGGGATCGTAGGTGAACTGCGCGGTGATATGCCAGGCGAGCATCAGCCGCCGGGGCGGCTCCCAGAGCAGCACCTCGCCCCATTCGCACTCCGAGCCGTCGACGCCCACCTCGTACCAGCGGCCGCCGTTGCGCGGCTCCAGCACGGCGCGGCCGAGCTCGGCCTTGCCGATGTGGTGGGTGCGCGGCCACCAGCGGTCGATGCCGGCGGTGAACACCTCGAAAGCCTTCTCCGGCGGGGCGCGGACGCTGAGCGTCTTGCGGATCGGGGCGGGGGTGATGGTCTGGCTCAAGCCTCGTCCTCCTTGTCGTCGTCGCGTTCCACTTCCGCCTGGAAGGCCGCCAATGCGGCGTCCCAGAAGCGGTCCAGCCAGGCGCGCATCTGACCAAGTCCCTGCGGATCGATCTGATAGACGCGCCGGGCGCCTTCGGGGTGGTCGGTCACCAGCCCCGCCTCCTTGAGCACCTTCAGATGCTGCGACACCGCCGGCCGGCTGACCGGCAGTCCCTCCGCCAGGTCGCCCACCGAGCGCGGCCCCTGGGCGAGGCGCTCGAACACCTCCCGTCGGGTCGGGTCGGCGAGGGCGGCGAAGGCGTTTGAGTAAGCCATGACTTACCGTAAGCCAGCGCTTACAACTGAGTCAAGCAACTTTACGACGGGGCGGTATCGCTCTCAGGGTGAGAGTTGTTCGCCGGGGCGCGGCTCTCTATAGGTTCCACCCCGCCCGCGCGCCCACAGGATCAAGCCGCCGCCATGAGCGACAGCGAGAAACGCACCTTCACCGACGAGGAAGCCCTCGCCTTCCATCGCGATCCGACGCCGGGGAAGATCGCCATCGCGGCGACCAAGCCGATGGCCACCCAGCGGGACCTCAGCCTCGCCTATTCGCCCGGCGTCGCCGTGCCGGTGCTGGCGATCGCCAAGAACCCGGACGACGCCTACGAGTACACGTCCAAGGGCAACCTGGTGGCGGTGATCTCCAACGGCACCGCGATCCTCGGCCTCGGCAACCTCGGCGCTCTGGCCTCCAAGCCGGTGATGGAGGGCAAGGGGGTGCTCTTCAAGCGCTTCGCCGACGTCGACGCCATCGACATCGAGGTCTCGGCCACCGATCCCGACGAGGTCATCACCGTCGTCAAGAACATCGGCGTCACCTTCGGCGGCATCAACCTCGAGGACATCAAGAGCCCCGAGTGCTTCCGCATCGAGACCGAGCTGCAGGAGCTGCTCGATATCCCGGTGTTCCACGACGACCAGCATGGCACGGCGATCATCTCCACCGCCGGTCTGATCAACGCCTGCCACATCACCGGCCGCGACCTGAAGGACGTGAAGGTGGTGCTCAACGGCCCGGGCGCGGCGGGCATCGCCACCCTGGAGCTGATCAAGGCGATGGGCGTGCGGCATGACAACGTCATCGCCGTCGACCGCAAGGGCGTGCTCTGGCGCGGCCGCGGCGAGGACATGAACCAGTGGAAGTCGGCCCACGCCGTGGAGACCGACAAGCGCACCCTGGCCGAGGCGCTGGAAGGCGCCGACGTGTTCATCGGCCTCTCCGTCAAGGGCGCGCTCACCGCCGAGCTGGTGAAGACCATGGCCCCCAAGCCGATCATCTTCGCCATGGCCAATCCCGATCCGGAGATCACCCCGGAGGAGGTCTATCAGGTCCGCCCCGACGCCATCGTGGCCACCGGGCGCAGCGACTATCCGAACCAGGTGAACAACGTCCTGGGCTTCCCCTACATCTTCCGCGGCGCGCTCGACGTGCGCGCGCGGCGGGTGAACATGGAGATGAAGATCGCCTGCGCCGAGGCCCTGGCCCAACTCGCTCGCGAGGACGTGCCCGACGAGGTGGCCGCCGCCTACCACGGCACTCAGCTCAGGTTCGGTCCCGAATACATCATCCCCACGCCCTTCGACCCCCGGCTGATCTGGTACATCCCGCCCTTCGTCGCCCAGGCGGCGATGGACACCGGCGTGGCCCGCAAGCCAATCGAGGACATGGACGCCTATCGCGCCTCGCTGGCGCAGCGGCTCGATCCGACGGCCGCCTTCCTGCAGAAGCTGCAGGGCGCGGTGCAGGCCGGCCCGAAGAAGCGCATCGTCTTCGCCGAGGGCGAGGAGCCCAGCGTGATCCGCGCGGCCTACGCCTTCCAGACCGGCGGCCTGGGCGACGCCATCCTGGTGGGCCGCGAGGAGCTGGTGCACGAGAACATGCGCCTAGTCGGCCTCGATCCGGCTGAGGCCAAGCTGGAGATCGTCAACGCCCGGCTTTCGCACTGGAACGACGCCTTCGTCGATCACCTCTACGCCCGCCTGCAGCGGGAGGGCTACCTGCGCCGCGACGCGCAGCGGCTGATCAACCAGGACCGCAATTCCTTCGCCGCCGCCATGGTGGCCCTGGGCCACGCCGACGGCATGGTGACGGGGGTGACCCGGGCCTTCGACCAGGTGCTGGAGGAGGTGCTGCGGGTCATCGATCCCACGCCGGCCGGCCGGATCCTGGGCATGAGCGTGGTGATGGCCAAGGGTCGGACCATCTTCATCGCCGACACCAATGTCACCGAGATGCCGGAAGCCGCCGACCTGGCCGAGATCGCCTGCGAGGCGGCCCGCGCCGTGCGGGTGCTTGGCTACACCCCACGCGTCGCCTTCATGAGCTATTCGACCTTTGGCAATCCGATGGGCGAGCGCTCGGAGAAGGTGCGCGACGCCGTGGCCATGCTCGACGAGATGGGCGACATCGACTTCGAGTACGAGGGCGAGATGCCGCCGGACCTGGCGCTGGAGGCGGAAGGCCGCGCGAACTACCCGTTCATGCGCCTGTCGGGCCCGGCCAATGTGCTGGTCATGCCGGCGATCCACTCGGCGACCATCTCCACCCAGCTGATCAAGACCCTGGGCGGCGCCACGGTCATCGGCCCGATCCTGCTGGGCCTGGAGCAGCCGGTGCAGATTTGTCCGCTCTCGGCCTCGGTCTCCAAGATCCTGCAGATGGCCACTGTCTGCGCCTACGAGCGCCCGCTGGTGGAGGGCGAGGGGTAGGCCCAGCCCCCTTAGGGGGAGCAATTGCTTCCGTCGCCACGCTCCCTTTGCTATCACCCGCACCCTTTGCCGGGAGCGGAGGCGATGACGGTCAGTCTTGGCATCGACTTCGGCACCACCAACACCGTGGTCTCGCTGGCTGGGGCGGACGGGCCCGCGCAGCTGGTGAAGTTCCCGGGGGTTGACGGCCACCCCTTCGCCTTCCGCTCCTGCCTGTCGTTCCACGCTCCGCCCGAGCGGCCCTCGGAGCGCCATATCGCGGCGGGTCCCTGGGCGATCGAGGCCTATGTGGAGGACCCGGTCGAGACCCGGTTCATCCAGTCGTTCAAGATGTTCGCCGCTGCCGAAAGCTTCAGCGAGACACAGATCCTCGGCCGCCGCTACCGGTTCGAGGACCTGCTCTCGACCTTCTTGCTGAAGCTGAAGGGCTGTGCGGGCGAGGCGATGGCCGACCTGCCGGCCCGGGTGATCGTCGGCCGCCCGGTGACCTTCGCCGGCGGCTCGCCCTCCGAGCCCCTGGCGCTGGCCCGCTACGACACCGCCTTCGGGCGGATGGGGTTCTCCGAGATCCTCTATGCCTACGAGCCGGTGGGCGCGGCCTTCTTCTTCGCCCGCACCCTCGACCATGACGCCACCGTGCTGGTGGGCGACTTCGGCGGCGGCACCAGCGACTTCTCGATCATCCGCTTCGAACGAGCTGCCGGCGAGATGCGGTCGACCCCGCTCGGCCGCGCGGGGGTCGGGGTGGCCGGCGATGCCTTCGACTACCGGATCATCGACCAGCTGGTCTCGCCGGCGCTCGGCAAGGGCTCGAGCTACGAGAGTTACGGCAAGGTATTGCCGATCCCCAATCGATACTATTCGGCCTTCGCCCGCTGGGACCAGCTGGCCCTGATGCGGATGAGCCGCGACATGCGCGAGATTCGCGCCCTGCTGCGCGAGGCGGTCGAGCCGGAGAAGATCGCCCGTCTGGTGGAGACCCTCGACGAGAACTACGGCTACCAGCTCTACCGTGCGGTCTCGCGACTGAAGGAGGCCCTGTCGGCGGACGAGGCGGCGGAGTTCCGCTTCGAGGCCGGCTCGATCGCCATCGCCCGCCAGGTGCGGCGGACCGAGTTCGAAGGCTGGATCGCCCCGGAGCTTTCGCAGATCGAGGGCGCGGTCGATCGGGCCCTGGCCGACGCGGGCCTCGACTCCGGCCAGATCGACCGGGTGTTCCTGACCGGCGGCTCCTCCCTGGTCCCGGCGGTCCGCGCCATCTTCCAGCGCCGTTTCGCCGCCGAGCGGATCGAGACCGGCGCGGAGCTGGAATCCATCGCCGCCGGCCTCGCCCTGATCGGCCGCGAGCGCGACCTCAGCCGATGGACGATGCGGCCGGGCTGACGCCGAGCGCAGCGAGCGCTTCGTCGGCGGCCCGGAGCCCGCTCATCCAGGCGCCGTGGCAGGTCGAGTAGAAGTTCGGGTGGGTCGCCTCGCCGGCGAAGAACAGCCGGTTTTCCACCGGCGCCGCCAGGATGGCGCGGTCGCCGGCGTGGCCCGGCAAGGCGTGCGAATAGCTCCCCAGCGCCCAAGGGTCGGAGGCCCAGTGGGTCTCGGCGACGGGGGCGAGCTTGCTGCGAATGTCCGAGCCGATGAGCGCGACCAGCTCCTCGATGGCGAAAGCCGTCATGGCGCCGAGTCCCTCCCCCTCCAGCCCGCGCGCACACCGGCCGCCGAGATAGACCTCGATATAGGGCCGCCCGAACGGCCGCAGGTGGTAGCTGCCGGTCTCGGTGCGGTCGATGCGTCCGAACAGGTGGCCTTCGGCCTCGAACATCGCCGGCTCGGCGAGGCTGAGGAAGGCCTTGTCAGCCAAGCCCAGCGGCAGGCCGGCCGCGGCCGCCAGCTTCTCCGGCAGGCCCGGCGAGAACGTCAGGCGCGCCTGGCTGAGGATCGGCGTCGGCACGGCCACGATCACGGCGCGGGCCGTGAGCGTCCCGTTGGCGGTCTCCAGGCGCAGCGTCGGGCCATCGTGGCGGATCGTCGTCACCGGGCAGTCGGTGACGATGTCGCCTGCATCGGCGAAGCTCGCGACCGCGGTCCCGTAGCCCTCCCGAACCCGGTAGTTCACGCCGGTGTCCTCGTAGGCGGCGTAGTCGAGCACCGAGACCTGATCGTATTCCGCGCCGTTGTAGTAGCTGGAGACCGCGTCCAGCAGGTGGTTCCAGCGACCTCCGGGCTCCAGCAGCTCCGACGCCGGCCGATCGACGCCACCCTTCGCCGCCGCCTCCAGCTTCGCCTCGAAGGCTTCGCGGGCCCGCCGGAAGGCCGCCTGTTCCTCGGCCGGGAAGTCCCGATTGGCCGCCAGCCGCATCCAGTGCGGCGGACTGCGATCGACGGTGAAGCCGGCGCGCTCCACCCGCGGGACCAGCGGATTGACGTCGGCCGAGTGCATCCAGCCGCAGCCAAGGTCGAGCGGCAGCTCCGGCGTCGCCAGGATGGTATGGGCCCGCCCGCCGATCCGCGGCCGCGCCTCCAGCGCCGCCGCCGCGACGCCGGCGCGCCTCAGCCGCTGCAGCGCCGCGATCCCCGCCGCGCCCGCGCCCACCACCACGACGTCGAAGCTGTCCTGCATCCCAGGTGAGCGCCCGCCCCTACTTCCCGCTCTTCCTGAGCGTCGGCGAATCCAGGTCGAGTTCGCCCACCGGGATCACCTCCAGGTTCGGCAGCCTGGCCTTCAGCGGGCCCACGAAGGTCTTGCCGTCGCCGGCCACGATGACGCTGGCGTTGTCCGGATTGAGCTCCTTGCCGGCGAAGGCCTGCACCTCGGCCGGCGTCACCGCCTCGACCTTGGCCGTGTAGCGGGTGATCTCGTCCAGCGGCACGCCGTAGAGGGCGTAGGTCCCGAGCGTGTCGGCGAGACCGCCGGTGGTGGCGAGGTTGCGGCCGTAGGAGCCGACCAGCACCGACTTGCGGGCCTTCAGCTCGTCCGCGCCGGGCGGCTCGGCGGCCAGCTTCTTCATCTCGGTCTCGATCAGCTCGAGCACCTGGGTGGCGGACTCGTTCTTGGTCTGGGCCGAGGCGCGGAACGAGCCGGTGGTGCGGTTGGCCGAGAGCCCCGAATTGGCCCCGTAGGAGAGGCCACGCTTGATGCGGATCTCCTCGTTGAGCCGGGCCGAATAGCCGCCGCCCAGCACGGTGTTGGCCACGATGCCGGTGTAGTAGTCCGGGTCGCCGCGGCGGATGCCGGGCTTGACCACATTGACCGAGGCCTGGCCGGTGCCCGGCAGGTCGATGGCGATCACCTTGGCCGTCGGGTTCGGCGTGATGTCCGGGGCCGGCGGCAGGGGCGAGGCCGGCCGCGCCCAGTCGCCGAAGGTCTGTTCGGCCAGGGTGAAGGCGCGCTCCGGCGTGATGTCGCCGGTGAACACCAGGACGGCGTTGTCGGGCCGGAACCAGGCCTGGTGGATCGCCGCCAGGTCGGCGGGTTTCAGCTTCGGCAGGCTATCCGGGGTGCCGCCGGGCACGTGGCCGAACGGGGTGCCGGCGAAGATCACCGGAGCGGCGGCGAAGCTCGCGAGCTGGCCGGGCTCCTGATAGGCGACCGACATGCCGTCCAAAGCCAGCTGCCGTTGCCGCGCCAGCTCCTCGGCGGCGAAGGCCGGGTTGCGGGCCACGTCGGCCATGATCGGCATGGCGACGTCCAGCTTGTCCGGCATGACGTTGAGGGTGACCGAGGAGGATTCCAGCCCGGACCCGGATTCCAGGTTCGCACCCAGCGCCTCGGTCTGCCGCGCCACCTCGCGGGCGGAGCGGGTCTTGGTGCCCTCGGTCAGCATGTCGGCGGTCATGCCGGCCGCGCCGGCCAGGCCGGGCGGATCGGCCCAGGCGCCGGTCCGGATGGTCAGGTCGGCGGTGACCAGCGGCAGGTCGGAGGATTTGGCCACGATGACCCGCAGGCCGTTCGGCAGGGTGCGCTCCACGGGATTGGGCAGCACCGGCTGGATCGGCGTGCCGATCGACGGCGGCTTCTGGCGCGCGGCGGCCGGCAGCAGGTTGAACACCGGGCCGGTGAACTTCACCTCGCGCTTCGGCGCCGGCGGCTCCTTCTGCGCCACCGCGCCCTTCGGCCGCTGGCTCTCGGCGCGGTAGCGGATGGTCATCCGCCTGTTGGGATCGAGGTACTTCTGGGCCACCCGCTCCACGTCGGCGGCGCTGACCTTGGCGATGTCGGCCAGGTCGGCGTTGGCGCGGGCCGGATCGCCCTGGATGCGCAGCGCATAGCCCAGCGCATAGCCGCGGCCCTCGATGGTCTCGCGCTCGCGCAGGGCGCCGGTGATCAGTTCGTTCTTGGCCTCGGCCAGTTCGGCGGCGCTCACCGGGGCGGCGCGCAGGCGGGCGACCTCGCCCAGCAGGGCCTTCTCGCCGTCGTCCAGGCCGTGGCCGCTGGCCATCACTGCGCCCACCATGAAGCTGCCCGGCTGCTGCGGCAGGTCGGCGTTGGAGAACACCGCCGTAGCGACCTGTTTGTCATAGACCAGGCTGTCGTAGAGCCGGGACGACTTGCCGGCCGACAGCACCGCGTCCAGCACCTTCAGGGCCGGCGCGTCGGGATCGGTGGCCTTGGGCCCCAGCCAGGTGATGGCGATGCCCGGCAGCGGCACGTTCGGCCCGTAGCCGTTGAACACGCCGGGGCCGGTGCGGGCCGGCTCGATCGCGGTGACCCGCTTCATCGGCTGGGCCGGATGCTTCAGCCCACCGAAGTATTTGGCGACCCAGGCGTCGAGCTGCGCCTCGTCGAAGTTGCCGACCACGATCAGGGCGGCGTTGTCGGGGCGGTAGTAGGCCTGGTGGAAGGCCCGCACGTCGTCGACGGTGGAGGCTTCCAGGTCCTCGATCGAGCCGATGCCGGGCCGGTGATAGGGGTGCACCTTGTAGGTGGCCTCCGGCACATAGAGGGCGAACAGGCGGCCATAGGGCGAGGCCAGCACCCGCTGGCGCAGCTCCTCCTCGACCACCTGCCGCTCGGACTTGAAGTTGGCCTGGTCGACGACGAGGGAGCCCATCCGCTCGCTCTCCGCCCAGATCAGCCGCTCCAGATGGTTGGCCGGCACCACCTCGTAGTAGTTGGTGAAGTCGTCGTCGGTGGAGGCGTTGTTCAGCCCGCCCACGTCCTCGGTCAGGCGGTCGAAGCTCTCGGCCGGCAGGTCCTTGGTGGCCTTGAACATCAGGTGCTCGAACAGGTGGGCGAAGCCGGAGCGGCCCACCGGATCGTTCTTCGAGCCGACGCCGTACCAGACCTGCACCGAGACGTTGGGCGTCGAGCGGTCCAGGGAGGAGATCACCAAGAGGCCGTTCGGCAGCCGGTGGGTCTTGAACCCGATCGGCGGAACGTGGGCGGTGGGCGGAACCACCGGTTCGGGTGTGGCGGACGCGGCGGCCGAAACGGCGAGGCCGAGAGACAGGCCGGCGGCGGCGAGAAGCTGGCGGAGCATGTGGATGTCCGAAAATCTGTCGGGAGCCGTCACCCTTAGCACCGAGCGCGGTCGGGGAAAGCTTACGGGTGAGTCATGGAAGGATATCGCCCCAGCCGAGCCGCCGGGCGGCGGCGAAGGCGGCCTTGTCCCGCCGGGCGACGGTGCGGGCTTCCAGCCCCTGCGGTCCGCACAGCTTGAATGCGGTCGCGCCCTTGCCGGCCCGCGGCGGGGCGAGCACGCGAGCGCTCCGCGCCGTGGCCGCGATCCCTGGCCGGGCGGCCAGCAGATAGGCGAACTTCTCGTCCTCGAACGGGACCTCGGCGGCCTTCATCAGCAGGTGGTCGCGACTGCGCGGCAGGCGGACGCTGAAGTGACACCAGTCCGGCGCGGTCAAAGGGCAGGCGCTGGCGTGCGGACAGGGGGCCAGGAGATCGGCGCCGGCGGCGACCAGCACCTCCCGCGCCGCCAGGATGCGCTGGTAGCCGGCCGGCGTGCCCGGCTCCACCAGGGCCATCACGCCCGCGCAAGCGTCCCAGAGGCCGCGCACCACGCGCGCCTGGCTCGCGGCCGGGATCTCGGCCAGCGCATAGCTCGCCACCACCAGGTCCGCGACCGGCCAAGGCTGGGTCGAGGCGAGGTCGGCGGTGAGCAGGTCCGGCGCCTGCAAGGCCTTGGGCCCCGCCTTTCCCAGCCGTCCGGCCAGGCGGAGGAACGTCGCGCTGGCGTCGAGCCAGGTCACGCCCTGCAGGCCGCCCCAGGCCTCGATCGCGGCCCAGCTCGCGGCCCCCGTCCCGGCCCCGGCGTCCAGCAGCCGCTTCGGCGCGAAGCCCGACGTCATGCGCCGGGCCTCGGCGAACACCGTGGCGCAGGCGGCGTAGGTGGCCGGCAGGCGGGCCAGGGCATAGGCCAGGGCGTCCTCCGCCGTGCGGATCACCGACGCCGAGGTCCCGCCGGCCCGATAGGCTTCAGACGTCCGCTGGGCGCGCACCGCCAGGTCCTTGCGTGACACGCCTTCCAGCTCCAGGGCCAGGGCCCCGCGCAGGGCGGCCGGCAGTTCGACGCTCACGGCGCGCGGACCGGGGCCGCGCGCGCCATCGATTCCCGGCGCAGCGCCATCAGCGCCTGGGGCACCTCCAGCCGTAGCGCGATCCGCGCCAGGTAGCCCGGCACGCGGAACGGCGCGCTGACCCGGTTCTCGTAGAACACCCGGACGCCCGCCCCATGCGGCTCGATCCGCCAGGCGCCCTCGAACACCTTCAGGTCGCCGCCCACCCTGTGGAAGCGCACGCCGCGCGGCGGGTCGTAGTCGGAGCGGAACACATTGGTCACCGAGGGCACGAAGGTCATCTTGCTGACCTCCTCGCGCACGTCCCAGCGGCCGGCCGGGTCGCGCTCGACGATCCGGCAGCTCTTCAGGCTGACGACCATCTTCGGGGCCAGGTCGCAGTCGGTGATCACCCGGAACACCGCCTCGGGCGGGGCGGCGATGTCGATGGCCGCCTGGATGATCCCGGACTCGCCGTCCGGATCGGGGCGGACGTCGACGTAAGCCCGACCCTGATCCAGCGCCGCCAGCGCGCGCGGCGGCAGGTCGGCCGCCCGGACCGCTGTCGCGAAAAGCGCCGCGCTCGCCACGAGACCGAGACCCCGCAACCTCGCCATCAGCCGGTCGAGCCTCACGCCTCCGCGGGCGCGCGGTTCTTGACCAGCTCGTCCAGCACCGCAGGGTCGGCGAGCGACGAGGTGTCGCCCAGGTCCTTCACGTCGCCCTCGGCGATCTTGCGCAGGATGGCGCGGGCCAGCTCGCCCGACTTGGCTCTCGGCAGGCCGTGGACGAACTGCACAACCGCCGGCGCCGCCTGCGGTCCGATCTGGCGGCGCATCCAGCCCTTGATGTCGGCCTGCAGCACGTCGGTGGGCGTCACGTCCGGCTCCAGCTGGACGAAGGCGTGGATGGCCTCATCCGCGCCCGGCTTGCCGATCCCCACCACCGCCGCGTCGACGATGGCGTCGTGGGCCCGGAGCGCCGCCTCCAGGTCGGGGGCATGAAGCTTCTGGCCGCCGGCGGTGATCAGCTCGTCGCCGCGGCGCGCCGCGCGGTTCTTCACCAGGTCGTCGACCACCGTCGGGTCGGCGAGCGTCGAGATGTCGCCGAGGTTGCCGAGATCGTCCTCGGCGATCTTGCGCAGGATGCGGCGCATGATCTTGCCGGAACGGGTCTTGGGCAGGCCCGGCGCGAACTGGATCACGTCCGGCGCGGCGAACGGCCCGATCTCGTGGCGCACCCAGCCGCGCAAGTCGGCCTGCAGGGCGTCGGACGGCGTCACGTCGGCTTTCAGGGTCACGAAGCAATAGATGCCCTGGCCCTTGATGTCGTGCGGGTAGCCCACGACCGCCGCCTCGGCGACGCCGTCATGGCCCACCAGGGCGCTCTCGATCTCGGCGGTGCCCAGCCGGTGGCCGGAGACGTTGATCACGTCGTCCACCCGGCCGGTGATCCAGTAGTAGCCGTCGGCGTCGCGGCGGGCGCCGTCGCCGGTGAAGTACTTGCCGGGATAGGTCGAGAAGTAGGTGTCGATGAACCGCTGGTGGTCGCCGTACACGGTGCGCATCTGGCCGGGCCAGCTGTCGGTCAGGCAGAGGTTGCCGCTGACCGCGCCCTCCAGCACCTTGCCCTCGGCGTCGACCAGCTCGGGCGCCACGCCGGGCAGCGGCTTGGCGCAGGAGCCTGGCTTCAGCGCCGTCGCGCCCGGCAGCGGGCTCATCAGGCAGGCGCCGGTCTCGGTCTGCCACCAGGTGTCGACGATCGGGCAGCGGCTGTCGCCGACGATGCGGTGGTACCAGAGCCAGGCTTCCGGATTGATCGGCTCGCCCACCGTGCCCAGGAGGCGAATCGAGGCGCGCGAGGTGCGCTCCACCGGCCCGTCGCCCTCGCGCATCAGGGCGCGGATGGCGGTGGGCGCGGTGTAGAAGATCTCCACCTTGTGCTTGTCGCAGACGTCCCAGAACCGCGACGAGGTCGGGTAGTTGGGCACGCCCTCGAACATCAGCGAGGTCGCGGCGTTGGCCAGCGGGCCATAGACCACATAGCTGTGGCCGGTCACCCAGCCCACGTCTGCGGTGCACCAGAAGACCTCGCCGGCCCGATAGTCGAACACCACTTCATGGGTCCAGCTGGCCCAGGCGAGGTAGCCGCCGGTGGTGTGCAGCACCCCCTTCGGTTTCCCCGTCGAGCCCGAGGTGTAGAGGATGAACAACGGATCCTCGGCGCTCATCGGCTCCGGGTCGCAAATGTCGGAGACCGTCTCCTTGAGGTCCGAATAGAAGAAGTCCCGGCCGGCCTTCATCGGCACGTCGGCGCGGGTGCGGCGGATGACGATCACGTCGGTGACCCCCGGACAGCTGGCCACGGCCTCGTCGACGTTCTTCTTCAGCGGCACCGGCTTGCCGCCGCGCAGGCCCTCGTCGGCGGTGATCACGACGGTGGACGCGCAATCCTGGATGCGGCCGGCCAGGCTGTCGGGCGAGAACCCGCCGAACACCACCGAGTGCACCGCCCCGATCCGCGCGCAGGCCAGCATGGCGATCGCCGCCTGCGGGACCATCGGCAGGTAGATGGTGACCCGGTCGCCCTTCTTGACGCCCTTGGCCTTCAGCACATTGGCCATGCGGCAGACGTCGGAATGCAGCCGGCCGTAGGTGAAGGCGTCGTAGGAATTGCCGTCGTCGCTTTCCCAGATGATCGCCACCTGGTCGCGGCGTTTTTCCAGGTGCCGGTCGAGGCAGTTCACCGAGACGTTCAGCACGCCGTCGGCGTACCAGCGGATGTGGAAGTCCTTTTTGTCGAAGGAGACGTCCTTGATCTCGGTGGGGAACTTGATCCAGTCGAGGCGTTTCGCGAGGTCCGCCCAATAGGCCTGCGGATCGGCCTCCACCCGCTTCACCGCCGCCTCGTAGGCCGCGGCGTCCATGATGGCGTTGTTCGCCCACTCATCCGGAACCGGGAACAGCTCTTCGGACACGCTCCGCACTCCTAGATCAACGTCCCGGAACCAGTATGCGGAGCGGGCGGGTGGGCGCAACCGTCGCGCCCCGAAACCTGGCCCGGGCGGGTTGCGGCGCTGAGCCGGCGCGGCCATGGTCCGGCGATGCGGAAATGGATTCGGGTTGCGGCGCTGGGCGCCCTGGCGGGGACGCTTCAGGCCTGTGGGGGCGGCGCGGATTCCGACCCGGTGGGCGCGGCCCAGGGCCTGCTGACCGCGGTCCAGGCCGGCGACGCCAAGGCCTTCGAGGCCGTGCTCGACCGGCCGGCGATCCGCGCCGACCTGCGCCGCCAGATGACCGGCCTGGCGCTGGCCAGCGGCCTCGACGTCGGCGGCCCCTCCGACTTCGCCCTCGACCGGATGATCGTCCCCCAGGCCTTCAAACTGGTCGAGGCGGATGGCGGCGCGGCGCTGCCGGGCCCGCCGTCGAAGGCCCAGGTCGCGGCCCTGGTGAAGCACACAGGCGGCGGCCGCGCCTGCCTGCACGACCTCAGTCCCGGCCAGCGCTGCCTCTTGACCTTCGCCCACGAGAAACCCGGCTGGCGCCTGGTCGGCATGCCCGCCGCCAACCTGACCGTCGTACTGCCCGCCGAGGCGAAGGCGAAGCGCTAGCGCCGGATCAAGCCGGCTGCTTCGTCGTGCGCAGGTACGGCTTGTGCTCGGTCCAGCCGCCGGGGAACAGGTCCTTGGCCTGCTCATTGGTGACCGAGGGCACGATGATCACGTCATCGCCCTGCTTCCAGTTGCCGGGCGTCGCCACCTTGTGTTTGTCGGTCATCTGCAGGCTGTCGATCACCCGCAGCAGCTCGTCGAAGTTGCGGCCGGTGGCGGCCGGATAGGTCAGCGTCAGCCGCACCTTCCGGTTGGGGTCGATGACGAACACCGAGCGGACGGTGAGCGTGTCGTTGGCGTTGGGATGGATCATCCCATAGAGGTCGGCGACCTTGCGGTCGGCGTCGGCGATCAGCGGGAAGTTCAGCTTCTGGCCTTGGGTCTCCTCGATGTCCTTGGCCCAGCCGGCGTGGCTGTCGGCCGGGTCGACCGAGAGCCCGATCACCTTGACGCCGCGCTTCTCGAACTCCGGCTTCAGCTTGGCCACCAAGCCGAGCTCGGTGGTGCACACCGGGGTGTAGTCCTTCGGGTGCGAGAACAGCACCACCCAGCTGTCGCCGGCCCAGTCGTAGAAGCTGAGGCGGCCCTCGGTGGAATCCTGGGTGAAGTCGGGGGCGATGTCGCCCAAACGGAGGCTCATGCGGTGGTCTCCCAAACAGGTTTGCGCTTATCGGCCCGGAGCGAAAGATAGTAAGCCCTGACGACGCGCGCACGACCGAATGAGGTTTTTTCCATGCTGCTGCACCTCTCCACCTGGATGGAGATCGAGGACTATCTCAAGCGGTCGAAGACGGTGGTGATCCCGATCGGCTCCAACGAACAACACGGACCGACGGGGCTCCTGGGCACTGACTGGCTGTGCCCGGAGATCATCGCCCACGAGGCGCAGAAGGCGCATCCGGACCTGCTGGTCGGCCCCACCTTCAACATCGGCATGGCGCAGCATCACCTGGGTTTTCCGGGCACCATCGCGCTCCGGCCGTCCACCTTCATGGCGGCGATCGGCGACTGGTGCCGCTCGCTGGGCCTGGCCGGCTTCGAGCGGCTCTATTTCCTGAACGGCCACGGCGGCAACGTCGCCACCATCGAGGCGGCGTTCTCCGAACTCTACGCCGAGGCCACCTACCGCCAGACTAACCGCGGCTTCGCCTGCAAGCTGAAGAACTGGTGGGAGCTTCGGGGCGTCATGTCGCTGGCCAGCCGGCAGTTCCCCACCGGCCATGGCAGCCATGCGACGCCGTCGGAGATTGCGGTCACCCAGTGGGCCTACCCGGACGCCATCAAGGCGGCGAACTACGCCCCGCAGATCGCCCCCACCGGCCCGATCCGTGAGGCTCTGGACTTCCGCGCCCGCTATCCCGACGGCCGCATGGGCTCCGACCCCGGCCAGGCCACCCCGGAAAAGGGCGGCGAGCTGGTGGCCGCCGCGGTCGTGGGGCTGATGGAGGACGTCGCGGCGTTCAGCGGCGAGGTCGCGCCTTCCCTCCCCTAGCGGGGAAGGTGGCCGAGCGCAGCGAGGTCGGGTGGGGAGTCATGATCAAGCTCCGAGCTCGGCGCCCTGGCCCACACTTCTCTACCCTGGCCGCTACGTGGCCCGTCCCTCCCCGTTAGGGCAGGGAAGGCTCCGCCGCATAGGTCAGGCTCACGAACACGTCTTCGAGGTCGGGGTCTTCGGTGGAGATGTCCTTGATGTGCAGGCCGGCCTTGCGGATCGCCGCCAGCACCTGCTCGACGCTCGATTGGCCCGTCCGATAGGTCACCGCGAAGCCGCCGGAGGGCAGCAGGCTGGTGTCGAAGCCCGGCAGGGCGGGGGCGGCGGTCACCGGCTCCTCGGGCGTCACCAGCACCTTGCGGGTGTCCATCCGGCGCAGCAGGGTCGTGGTCGGTTCGCAGGCCACCACCTGGCCACGATTGATGATCGCGATCTGGTCGCAGAGCTCCTGGGCCTCTTCCAGGTAGTGGGTGGTGAGCACGATGGTCACCCCCTTGCGGTTCAGCTCCAGGACGTAGTTCCAGAGCTGGCGGCGGAGCTCGACGTCCACCCCGGCGGTGGGCTCGTCGAGGATCAGCACCGGCGGGTTGTGCACCATGGCCTTGGCGACCATCAGGCGGCGCTTCATGCCGCCGGAGAGCTGGCGCACATAGGCGCTGGCCTTGTCCGCCAGGCCGAGGGCCTCCAGCAGCTCCATGGTCCGGCGCTCCTTGGGCGGCACGGCGTACATGCCGGCGGCCACCTCCAGGGCTTCGCGCGGGGTGAAGAACGGGTCGGCGGCGATCTCCTGCGGCACCACGCCGATCGCGGCGCGGGCGTCGCGCGGACGCTCGTCGATGTCGCGGCCCCAGATCGAGACCGTGCCGCCGGTCTTGCGGCAGAGCCCCGCCAGGATATTGATGAAGGTCGACTTCCCCGCCCCGTTCGGCCCCAGCAGGCCGAAGATCGAGCCCCGCGGGATCGCCAGGTCCATCCCCTTCAGCGCCTGCATCTCCGGCGTCGTCTTGGTCGCGGCGTAGGTCTTGACCAGGCCCTTCGCCTCGATCGCATAGTCGGGAAGGTCCATCGAAACTCCAGTCGTTGACGGCGCGAAGCCGCGTCGCATACCTAGGCGCGCACTCGGGCCGCGCCAAGCGGCCGGGCGCAGTTAAGGACATCCGATGGCTCGTCTCGTTCGAAACAAGGGCGCCAGGGCCCAGAAGCGGCCCGAGCCGGCCCCGGCCAAGGGCGCGTTGACGCCGAACCTCCCGGCCCCAGAGATCGTCGAGGTGCGCTCGGCCCGCGTGGCGTGCGACGGGGTTGGCGGCGCGCTTGGCCATCCGCGGGTCTGGCTGGAGATGGGCGAGGCAGACTTCGTCGAGTGCCCCTACTGCGACCGCCGCTTCGTGCTGGCCAAAGGCGCCTCGGGGGCCGAGGACGAGCGGCTGGCGCCGGGCGTCTACGAAGGCCCGCACGGCCACTAAGCATCGTTCATTGGCGGGCCTGGGACCGCGCTTCTAGGCGGCCCTACTTCCGGGTGATCATCTCGATGCGCCACTCGCTGGCGATGTTGTTCTGGGTGCGCACCAAGAGGTTGGCCTGTTCGGCGGTAAGCTCGCCGCGCTTCATCTGCCCGCCGTAAGGCTCCTCGAGCACCACGGTGGCGGTGGTGATCTCGAAGTCGACGCCCAGGTAGTGCGCCAGGGGCGTGTTCGAGGCGCCGCTCAGCTTCCACTCGTCGTTGAGCTTCCGGTCGAACAGCCTGAGCACCTGCGGCGTGATGATCCGCACGTGGGTCGGATCGCCGATGAAGTTGTCGTTGCGCGGATGCGGGACCGTGATGTGGATCTTCGCGCCCGGCGCGCAGACCCGGTAGAGCTCGGTCATCAGCTTGAGGAAGGCCTTGGGATCGCCCCCCATGTGCTCCAGCGAATGGACGAACTGAGCCTCCTCGACGGAGCTGTCGGCCCAGGGCCAAGGGAAGCTCTCCAGGTCGACCACCTGGTCCGGCCCGCACTCAGCCGCCGCGTCGACGTTCACCCAACCGTCCCGCCGATTGTAGCCGCAGCCGAGGTTGAGCTTCATCGGCGCGCCGCGGATCGTCAGACGCGCAGCGGCATCAGGATGTACTGGACGAGGCCGTCGGCCGGATCGAGCACCAGGGCCGGATCGTTGGGGCCGCCGAACCGCAGCTCCGCCGTCTCGCCCGAGATCTGGTCGGTGATGTCCATCAGGAAGCGGGCGTTGAAGGAGAGCTCGAAGGCGTCGCCGTCGTAGTCCAGCTCCAGCTCCTCGACCGCCTGGCCGGCCTCCATGTTGCGGACCGTCAGCACCACGCGGCCCGATTCGAAGGCCAGCCGGACCGAGCGGCTCTTCTCCGCCGAGATGGTGGCCACCCGGTCGATCGCCTGGGCGAACAGCTTGGCGTCGACGCTCACCGAGCGGGTGTTGTCCTTGGGGATCACCCGGCTGTAGTCGGGGAAGTTGCCGTCGATGACCTTCGAGGTCAGCGAGGCGCCGGAAAAACCGAAACGCACCTTCTGCGGGCTGATCTGCAGCTCGACGGTCTCGCCGGCGTCCTCCAGCAGGCGCCTCGCCTCGCCCACCGTCTTGCGCGGAATGATCACGCCGGGCAGGCCGGCCGCGCCATCCGGGGCGGCCATGTCGGCGAGCGCCAGTCGGCTGCCGTCGGTGGCCACCGCGCGCAGCTTCGCCGAGCCGTCCTCCATCACCGTGTGCAGATAGAGGCCGTTCAGATAGTAGCGGGTCTCTTCCGCCGAGATCGCGAAGCGGGTCTTGTCGATCAGCCGGATCAGGTCACCGGTGTCGAGCTTGAAGCTGCCCGACAGGCCGTCGGAGCTCATCACCGGGAAGTCACCGGCCGGCAGCACCGGCAGGTTGAACCGCGAGCGCCCGGCCGCCACCGTCAGCCGCGGATCCTCGCCGGTGAAGGCCAGCGAGACGTCGGCGCCCTCCGGCAGCTTGCGGACGATCTCATAGAGGGTATGGGCCGGCGCGGTGATCTGGCCCGGCTGGTCCACCTGGGCCGCGGTCTCGTCAACGATCTCCATGTCGAGGTCGGTGGCCGAGAAGGCCAGCCGATCGCGCTCGGCCGACAACAGCACGTTGGACAGGATCGGTATGGTGTTGCGCCGCTCGACAGCGCTCTGCACGTGGCCAAGCGCCCGAAGCAGCGCGGCCCTTTCGATCGTCAGCTTCATGCCTTTGTCCCGGACCTCACCACGCGGCTGATTCGCAGACCCGCGCCCCGACTGGAAGGGACTTTGCACATTACCGGATTTGCGAGGCCGGGAAAGCGGATCGTTGCGGTTGCTTAACTTGACTTTCTCCGGCCCGCAGGGAGGCTCGCCCACGGGTTGAAGAGGGGACGGGATTATGCCGCAGATCGATCGCAGGCAACTGATGGCCGGCGTGGCCGCCGCAGCCGCCGCCGGAGCCGCGCCGGCCTTCGCCGAGGGACCGGCCGGGCCGCCGGTCGCCAAGCTCACGCCGGTCACCGAAACCCTCTTCGGGACCACGCTCACCGACCGCTACCGCTGGATGGAGACCACCACCGATCCGGACTGGAAGCCCTTCCTGCTCGGCCAGAACGCCCACGCCCGCGAGCGGCTGGCGGCGATCCCCGGCCGCGAGGCCCTGGCGGCGAAGATCGGCGCGGTCACCGGCGTGCTGACCACCGTCTCGGCCGTGCAGGCCGCCGGCCCCTACGTGTTCAGCGAGGTGCGCCCGGCCGGCGCCAACACCTTCAAGCTCTATGTCCGCCAGGGCCGCAGCGGCGCCGACCGCCTGCTGCTCGATCCGGACAGCCGCGCCACCGCCACCACCCACTATTCCCTCGACTACTGGTCGGCCTCGCCGGACGGCGCCCACGTGCTGGTCGGCGTCTCGCCCGCCGGGTCGGAGGACTCGGTGATCCAGATCCTGGAGACCGCCACCGGGAGGTTCCTGCCCGAGAGCATCGACCGGGGGCAATTCGGCAGCCCCTCCTGGCTTCCCGACGGCTCCGGCTTCTTCTTCGTGCGCCTGAAGGCCGGGACCAAGCACGGCGACCCGGACCACTACGCCGACAGCGTCAACTGGCTGCACCGCCTCAACACCGACCCGGCCGGCGACCTGAAGGTCATGGCCCGCGGCTTCGACCCGGCCATCGCCATGCAGGACATCGACGTCCCGGTCCTGGGCGTCCAGGCCGGCAGCGACACCGCCGTCGGCCTCACCGCCCGCGGCGTGCTCAACGAGGTCGAGATCCACGTCACCCCGCTGGCCGCCGCCGCGGCCGGCAAGCCGCAGTGGTCGCCCGCCGTCAGCTTCGCCGACGACGTCACCGGCCTCGCCCTGCGCGGCGGCGACCTCTACCTGCTGACCCACAAGGACGCCTCGCGCTTCAAGCTGCTGAAGACCTCGCTCGCCGCGCCGAACCTGGCCACAGCCAAGACGGTGATCCCCGAGAGCGGTGTGGTGCTGAAGGCGCTCTCCACGGCCCGCGACGGCGTCTACGTCCAGGCCCTCGACGCCGGCCTCGGCAAGATCATGCGGCTGGCTGGCGACGACCGGCTGACCCCGCTCGCCCTGCCCTATCCCGGCACGGTCAGCGCGCTCTCCACCGACCCGCTGCAGGACGGCTGCTGGTTCGTGCTGGACAGCTGGGTGAAGCCGCCGGTGGTCTGTTACGGCGCCCCCGACGGCTCGGTGTCGATCACCGACGTCGCCCCGCAGCCGCCCATCGACGTGGCCCGCTACGAGAGCCAGGAGGTGATGGTCACCGCCCGCGACGGGACCAAGGTTCCGCTGTCCATCGTCTACGCCAAGGGGGTGAAGCGCGACGGGACCGCGCCGCTCTACCTGCAGGCCTACGGCGCCTACGGCTTCGATATCGACCCCGGCTTCAGCCCGCGCTTCCTGCCCTGGCTGGACCTCGGCGGCGTGTTCGCCGTGGCACACGTGCGGGGCGGCGGCGAGCTGGGCGAAGCCTGGCACCAGGCCGGCCAGAAGCTCACCAAGCCCAATACCTGGCGCGACTGCATCGACTGCGCCAAGTGGCTGATCGCCAACAAGTGGACCAGCTCATCGAAGCTCGCGGTCGAGGGCACCTCGGCCGGCGGCATCATGGTCGGCCGCTTCCTCACCGAGGCGCCGGAGCTCCTGGGCGTGGCCATCGTCCGGGTCGGCGATTCCAACGCCACCCGCTTCGAGTTCATGGAGGCCGGCCCCGCCAACATCCCGGAGTTCGGCACCATCAAGGACCCCGAGGGCCTCAAGGGCCTCCTGGAGATGGACGCCTATCAGCATGTCAGGGACGGGACGCCCTATCCGGCGGTGATGCTCACCACTGGCATGACCGATCCCCGCGTCGCGCCCTGGGAGGCGATGAAGATGAGCGCCCGGCTGCAGGCCGCGACCAGTTCGGGCAAGCCGGTGATCCTGCGCGTGGAGACCGACGCCGGCCACGGCCTGGGCTCGACCCGCAAGCAGCGCGACGACGAGAGCGCCGACACCTACGCCTTCATCCTGAGCCAGACCGGCGATCCGCGGTTCCGGGCGGGCGACGGCCGCAAGGCCGCCCCGGCGCGTCGCCGCAAGCGGGGCTAAGCCCGGGTGTCCACCGAGCCGCCGGAGTCATCTTCGTTGGCGGCGTAGGGGTTGTCGGCGCCGTTCGGCTTGGGCGCGCCCGGATCGGCCTTGGCGCCCGCGGCCTTGGCGGCCACCACCACCATGGCCGGACGCACCAGGCGGCCGAGCAGCTCGTAGCCGGACTGCATCACCTCGACGACGGCGCCCGGCGCCACCTCGGTCTCGGCCAGCTCCATCATCGCCTGGTGCTGGTGGGGGTCGAACTTGTCGCCCTTGGCCGGGTGGATCTTCTTCAGGCCGTTGCGCTCGAAGGCGGCCTGCAGCTCCTTCTCGGTCATCTCGACGCCGACCACGAAGTTCTTCACCGCCGCGTCGCCGGTGTCGGCCGGCTCGTGGGCCAGGGCGCGCGAAAGGTTGTCGGCCACGCCCAGAAGGTCGCGGGCGAATTTCTGGATGGCGTAGGCGCGGGCGTCGTTGGCCTCACGCTCGGCGCGACGGCGGGTGTTGTCGGCCTCGGCCGCATAGCGGAGCATCTGGTCCTTGAGCGCCGTGTTCTCGGCCTTCAGCGCCTCGATATCGCCGCCGGCCTCGGCGTCTTCGCCCTCGGGGTCCATGTCGTCGGACATCTGGTCTCTCTTCACGTGTTCATCACCTGGCCAAGCACCCGGGCGGTGTAGTCCACCAACGGGATGACGCGGGCATAGTTCAGACGGGCGGGTCCGATCACCCCGATCGCACCCACCACGCGCTGGGAGCCCGTCATATAGGGCGCGGCGATCACAGCGGAACCCGAAAGCGAGAACAGCCGGGTCTCCGCCCCGATGAAAATGCGCACGCCCTGGCCCTCGCGCACCCCGTCCAGCAGCTGGATCAGCTGCTCCTTCTCCTCCAGGTCGTCGAACAGCGAGCGCACCCGCTCGAGGTCGACGATGGCCTGGGAGTCCTCCAGGAGGTTCGCCCGGCCGCGGACGATCAGCGCCCGCTCCTCGCCCTCCCCGCTCCAGGCGGCGAGGCCGTCCTCCACCAGCCCCGCGGCGCTGGCGTCGAGGTCGCGCCGGGCGCTCTCCAGCTCGACCTTCAGGTCGGCCCGGGCCTCGGCGACCGTTCGGCCGCGCAGCCGGGCGTTGAGGAAGTTCGACGCCTCCTGCAGGGCCGAGGGCGTCACCCCGGCCGGCAGGCGGATCAGCCGGTTCTCCACCGTGCCGTCCTCGAAGACCATCACCGCCAGGGTCCGCTCGACGCCGAGCGCCACGAACTCCACATGCTTGACGCCGGCGTCGCGGATCGGGGTCACCACCACGCTGGCGGCGCCGGCCAGGCCGGAAAGGATGGCGGAGGCCTCGTTCAGGGCGTCGTCATAGTTGCGGCCGTGGGCGCGCAGGCGGGCCTCGATGGAGCGGCGCTCGTCCTCGCCGACGTCGCCGACCTCCATCAGCCCATCGACGAACAGCCGCAGCCCCGCGTGGGTCGGCAGGCGCCCGGCGCTGACATGCGGCGCGCCCAGCAGGCCGAGCTGGGTCAGGTCCTGCATGGTGTTGCGGATCGAGGCCGGCGACAGCTGGATGCCCGCCTTCGACAGGGTGCGCGACCCCACCGGCTCGCCGGTGTCCAGATAGCTTTCGACGATGCGGCGGAAGATGTCGCGCGCCCGTTCGTCGAGTTCTGCGAGCGATGGCCCGCGGCCTAGGATTGAACTGTTCACATGAGCCTGTGGCAGGGCCTCGAGAGCGCCCATGGACTGGACCTCGTCGATCTAGGATAAGCGCCCCCTCAGTCGGCGCAAGACGCCCAGGCCCCACGGGAGTTCCCAACCTTTCATGCGCCCCTCCGACCGTACCCCCGACCTGCTGCGCGCCGTCACCCTGGAAACCGGGGTCAGCCGCTATGCGGAGGGCTCCTGCCTGGTGAGCTTCGGCCACACCAAGGTGCTGGTGACCGCCAGCCTCGAGGAAGGCGTGCCGGGCTTCCTGCGCGGCAAGGGCCAGGGCTGGGTCACCGCCGAATATGGCATGCTGCCCCGCGCCACCCACACCCGCGGCCGCCGCGAGGCCGCCCAGGGCAAGCAGTCCGGCCGCACCCAGGAGATCCAGCGGCTGATCGGCCGCTCGATGCGGGCGATCGTCGACCTCAAGGCGCTGGGCGAGCGGCAGATCACCATCGACTGCGACGTGGTGCAGGCCGACGGCGGCACGCGCACCGCCTCGGTCACCGGCGCCTGGGTCGCCCTGCGGATCGCCACCCGCTACCTGATGGACGAAGGCCTGATCACCAAGGACCCGATCCTCGACCAGGTGGCGGCGATCAGCTGCGGGGTGTTCGAGGGCACGCCGGTGCTCGACCTCGACTACGAGGAGGATTCCAACGCCGAGGCCGACGCCAACTTCGTGCTGACCGGCTCCGGCGACATCGTCGAGATCCAGGCGACGGGCGAGAAGCGCGGCTTCTCCGAGGCCGAGTTCGACGCCCTGTTCAGCCTGGCCAGGAAGGGGATCGGCGAGCTGTGCGTCCTGCAGCGGCAGGCGGTGGGCGGCTAAACTCGGGGCTCCATAAGCACAGGCAGAAACAGAAAAGGCCGCAGCGTCGCCGCCACGGCCTTTTTTGAATCATCGACGTCCATGGGTCCCGGACAGCCGCTGGCGCGGCCTCCGGGATGACACCCGTGGTTTAGAAGCCCGAAAGGACGTGGCGGAAGGCCGACGCCGGCA
This sequence comes from Phenylobacterium sp., assembly GCA_004799545.1. Classification (GTDB taxonomy): domain Bacteria; phylum Pseudomonadota; class Alphaproteobacteria; order Caulobacterales; family Caulobacteraceae; genus Phenylobacterium. The sequence goes on along the minus strand of SSMU01000030.1, from coordinate 158,472 downwards.
AGCGGGCGAGCTCGCGCGCCAGGGGCGCGAACAGGGCGTCGAGGAAGCGTTCGATCATGGCGATCATGTCACCCTCTCCTGTGTGCAGCGCAATATTGCTGCAGCGCATATATGAAGAGGGTGTTGGAATCGCAAGGTTCTGCCGGCGCGAAACGATTTCCGGAGGTCAGTGATACTGCGGCGCAACACCAGCGGCCACGCCGTCGTCAGCTGTCGTCGTCCTCTTCGGGCTCGTCCGACGGGCCCGCCTCGTAGGTCAGAAGGTCGCCGGGCTGGCATTCGAGTTCGCGGCAGAGGGCCGCGAGCGTCGAGAAGCGCACGGCGCGGGCCTTGCCGGTCTTCAGGATCGACAGGTTGGCGATGGTCACGCCGACCCGGTCGGCGAGCTCGGTGAGCGACATGCGGCGCTCGAAGAGCACACGGTCAAGCTGGACACGGATGGGCATGGCTAAATCGTCAGCTCCGCCTCGCGGCGCAGGCGCGCGCCCTCGCGGAACACCTCGGCGAGGACGAAGACCACCAGCACGGAGAACCAGGTGTTGAGGGCGATGCTCGGCTGGCCCTTGCTGACGCCGACCAGCAGCCAGGCGCCGATCGCCCAGAAGGCGTAGCGGCCAAGTTCGAGCGCGGCCAGGATGCCGCCGATCAGGCGCAGCCGCCGCACATTGTCGGGATGGAAAGGATCGCCGGCGGTGAGCGTGGTGAAGATGCGGCGCAGCAGGCCCACGATCACCAGCACGCCGGCCATGTAGAGGTCGGCGGCGAGCAGCACGCCCGTCATCGCCGGTCCGAGCTTGGCGAGTTGGCTCGAGGCGAGGCTCGCATCGTCCAGGAGGTCGGGGTTGAAGCTGAACAGCAGGGCGGCGACCACCAGCAGGGTCACGGCGCCAACGCCCACCCACAGGGTGACGTAGACCACGTCCAGGATGATCTTCAGGAAGCTCGAGACCGAGCCTGGACCCAACGCGCGCATGAACCGCCCCTCCATCGGCTCCCGTGGCCCGCGCCCTTGGCCGGCGCGGGTCAGCTCGAAACCCACAGCGGGAAGCCTAGTGGATCGTGCCGCCGAGGGCGACACTGAGCAGCGGGAAGGCGAACACCGGCACGGCGGCGACGGCCAGGAAGACGGTGAGCGCGGTGCGGTCGAGCAGGGTGGCGAAGCGGGCGAACATCTGAAGTCTCCAAGTCTTGCTGCGGTGCAGCGGGGTGGTGAACGGTGAAGCCGTTCCGATGGCGATGATCGATATGCCCGCATCGATTCTCGATCAAATGAATATCGAGTAACGATATTAAACTTTTGCAATGCAGCGAAGCCTCAGCCAGCAAGGGCGATCGAACCGCTTTTGCGTCCGGCCGCGCGACAAGGGAGACTTCCAGCGCTAGGTTCGCCCGCCTGGAGGTGACCGATGGCCCTGAAGCTCGAGCCCGGCGCGCGCCTGGTGGTGGCGACCCACAATCCCGGCAAGGCCCGCGAGCTGGCGCAGATCCTGGAGAACCGTTTCCAGCTGGTCGCGGCGGGCGAGCTGGGCCTGCCCGAGCCCGACGAGACCGAGCAGACCTTCGTGGGCAATGCCCTGCTGAAGGCCCGCGCCGCGGCCGAAGCCAGCGGCCTGATCGCGCTCGCCGACGACTCCGGCCTGTCGGTGGCCGCGCTCGAGGGCCAGCCCGGCGTCTATTCCGCTCGCTGGGCCGGGCCGGGCCGCGATTTCACCGTCGCCATGCGCAAGGTGGAGGAGCGCCTGGAGGAGGTCGAGAGCCGCGACCTCGCCGCCTGGTTCACCTCGGCGCTCGCCGTCGCCTGGCCGGGCGGACCGGCGGTTGTCGTGGAGGGCCGGGTCGACGGGACGCTCACCTTCCCGCCGCGCGGCGACCGCGGCTTCGGCTACGATCCGATCTTCATCCCCGAGGGCCACGCCGAGACCTTCGGCGAGATGGATCCGGCCGCGAAGGACCGGATGAGCCACCGCGCCCGGGCCTTCGAGAAGCTGAAGGCCGCGCTCTTGTGACCACTGCGCCTCAGCCCGACCATTTTCCGCAGGGAAAATGGTCAGACGCAAGAAATCCAAACGGGTTCGCCGAGCCGGCGAACCCTTTGGGCGTCTACATCCACTGGCCCTACTGCGCCCGCATCTGCCCCTACTGCGACTTCAACGTCTTCAAGGCGCGGCCTGGCGCGGAGCCGCAGGCCCTGGCCCGCGCCATCGTCGCCGACCTGGAGGCCCAGGCCGCGCTGACCGGACCGCGGACCCTCACCTCGATCTTCCTGGGCGGCGGAACACCGTCGCTCATGGACCCGGCCTGGGCGGCGGCGATCATCGCGGCCGCCCGTCGGCTCTGGACACCGGCCGCGGACCTCGAGGTGACCCTGGAGGCCAATCCCACCGACGCCGAGGCCGGCGCCTTCCAGGCCTTCGCCCAGGCCGGGGTGAACCGGCTGTCGCTGGGGCTGCAGTCGCTGGATGACCGGGCCTTGGCCTTCCTCGGCCGCAACCATGACGCCCGCACCGCGGTCCGCGCCGCCGAGGCCGCCCGCGCCGCCTTCCCGCGGCTCTCCCTTGACCTGATCTACGCCCGCCCCGACCAGACGCCCCAGGCCTGGGCGCAGGAGCTGGAGGCCGCCCTGGCGCTGGCGCCTGAGCATCTCTCGCCCTATCAGCTGACCATCGAGGCCGGCACGGCCTTCGACCGCGCGGTCCGCCGCGGCCAGCTCACCCCGCCCGATCCGGACACAGCCGCGGCCCTGTTCGACGTCACCCAGGAGGTCCTCACCCGCGCCGGCTTCGACGCCTACGAGGTCTCCAACCACGCCCTGGGCAAGGCCGCCCGCTCGCGCCACAACCTGATCTACTGGCAGGGCCACGACTACGTCGGCGCCGGTCCCGGCGCGCACGGCCGGATCACCCTCGGCGGCGTCCGCCACGCCACCCACGCCGCGGCGAAGCCCGCCGACTACATCGCCCGCGTCGCCGAGACCGGCCTCGGCTTCGCCACCCGCGAGCCGCTGAATCCTCGCGAAGCCGCCGAGGAGCGCCTGCTCTCCGGCCTGCGCATCGGCGAGGGCGTGGCGCTCGCCGAGCTGACGCCGCTGGCTATCCCGGCCGCCCGCATCGCCGACCTCGTGGAGCTGGGCCTGATCGCAGACGATCCGATGCGCCTGCGCGCGACGGCGGCCGGGCGGCTGGTGCTCGATCGCCTCACCGCCGAACTCGCCATCTAGGTCTGCGACAGCAGCCGGTCCACAAGGGCTTCCGCAAACGCCGGATCGGCCGGAACACCGAACAGCGCCCGCATATAAAGCGGCGCCAGCAGGTGATCGGTGACCTCCAGCACGCCCGGCGCCCGTTCGCCGCGCGCCGACGCCCGATCCAGCATCGCCTGCACCTGCTCCAGCCGCCGGCCGATCGCCCGCGCGCGGCCCGGCATCTCCGCCGATCCCGTCGGCGCGGTCGCCACATAGACCCGGAAGAAGGCCGACCCGCCGGGACTCGCCAGGCTCCCGGCGATCGCCGCGGTCCAGGCCTTCAGGTCGCCGGCCAGGGCGCCGGTGTCCGGCAGCGGCGACTCCCGCGCCAGACGCTCGACCGCCACCTCCATCAACAGCGTCCGCACGTCGCCCCAGCGCCGATAGAGGCTGGTCGCGGCCACCCCGGCGCGGACGGCGATCTCGGTCATGCTCAACTGGCCGGGGTCTTTCTCGGCCAGCAGGGCCGCCGCCGCCTCGAACACCACCGCCTGGGTGCGCGCCGTGCGGCCGCCGGGCCGGGGGGTGATCATGGGTCGAGCCTCCATTAATGCAAAATAATTTGCATTAATTCGGCGATGAGCGCAAGGTCACGCTCGAGATCGCACACCGGAGACGATCATGAACCGCCGCGCCCTGCTCGCCTTCAGCCTGCCGCTCGCCCTGGCCGCGGGCGCCGCCCAGGCCGCAGAGCCCGCCTCAGGCGGCGCCACGCCTGCGTCTGCGCCGACGCCGCTGTTCCCCGACGACGCCCAGTTCTGGTTCGAGACCCAGCGCATGTTCGGCGCCGACGAATACGGCGCCGCCGCCTTCGGCGAGGTCATGGCCGTCTCCACCCGCATCAAGGGCGGCGACTACGACAGCTGGTACGCCGCCTGGAACGAGGCCGCCGACCGCACCGCCCACGAGGGCGAGGCCCAACTCGCCCGCGGCCACCGCATCAGCGCCCGCGACAGCTTGCTGCGCGCCTCCAACTACTACCGCTCGTCGGAGTTCTTCCTGCACGCCAACCCCAAGGATCCGCGGATCGGGCGCGCCTACCGCAGGTCCGTGGACACCTACAAGGCCTCAGCCGCCCTGTTCGACCCGCCGATCGAGCCGGTGGAGATCCCCTACGAGCACACCACCCTGCCGGGCTACCTGCATCGCGTGGACCGCTCCGGCCGCCGCCGACCGACCATCATCATGCACACCGGCTTCGACGGGTCGGCGGAGGAAATGCACACCCAAGGCGCCCGGGCGGCGGTGGAGCGCGGCTACAACGCCCTGGTGTTCGATGGCCCGGGCCAGTTCGGTCCGCTGCACCGCGAGGGTCTGCCCTTCCGGCCCGACTGGGAGAAGGTGGTGACCCCGGTAGTGGACTTCGCGCTTCGGCAGCGCGGGGTCGATCCCAGGCGCCTGGCGCTGATGGGCGCGAGCATGGGCGGCGAGCTGGCCCCGCGCGCGGCGGCCTTCGAGCCGAGGCTCGCCGCCTGCATCGCCAACGACGGGCTCTACGACTATGGCGCGCCCTACCTCGCCGCCGTGCCGGCGGCCCAGCGGCCGGCCTTCCTGGCGATGGTCAACGCCCCGGACGGCCGCTCGCCGCTCGACGGGATCCTGGGCGGGATGATGAAGGCCTCGCCCACCGCGCGCTGGTCCTTCGAGCACGGCATGTGGGCCTTCGGGGTCTCGAGCCCCCGCGCCTATCTCAAAGCCGCGATGGCCTACAACCTGAAGGGCGGCGTGGCCGAGAAGATCCGCTGCCCGACCCTGGTCTGCGACGCTGAAGGCGACCTGTTCTTCCGGGGCCAGCCGCAGCTGCTCTACGACCACCTGACCTGCAAGAAGACGCTCATGCGTTTCACCGAGGCGGAGGGCGCGGGCGCCCACTGCCAGGTCGGCGCCACCCGTCTCGCCTTCGGCCGCATCTTCGATTGGCTGGACGAGACCCTGGCCGCCTAGCCCGCCTTAAGCTTCGCGAGCAGCCCCGCCTCACGGTCCGCCGTCAGACCTGAGCGCAGCTTCGCCTGGCGCTCGGCCGGTAGTGTCTTGAACCACGCGAGCGTGTCGGCAGCCGTGACGCTCACCGGCCGGAAGGTCAGGCCCGCGGCGACCGCGCGGCGGTTCGCGCGGCGGTGGAAGCCCGCCGTCTCGCCGTCGCCCGGCACCCAGACCGGCATGTCGCTCCAGGCATTGACCTTGTAGGCGTCGAGAAAGGCTTCCGGCGCCCAGACGTAGTGGGGATGCGCCGCCACGCCGGCCGCCACCCCCTCCAGGAAACCCTTCATGGTCAGGGGCCGCGCGGGGCCGAGCGCGTTGAAGGTCCCCGTGGTCCGCTGCTCGGCGGTGCGGACGATCCACTCGGCCAGGTCGCGGGCGTCGATGAACTGCACCGGATCGGTCCCGTCGCCGGGCGCCAGCACGTCGCCGCCGCGGGCGAGCCGGACCGGCCAGTAGGTGAAGCGGTCGGTCTCGTCGCCGGGACCGCAGATCAGGCCGGGCCGGATGATGGTCGTCGCGGCCTCACCGTACTGGCGCTTCGCTTCCGCCTCGCTCTCGGCCTTCAGCGCGCCGTAGAGCATTGGGACCTCGGCCACCGCCTTCTGGGTCTCGGCGTAGGCGTCCTTGCCCGTGTAGCTCATCAAGGGCGCGGTCTCGTCGCCCGGCTTGTCGGCGCCAGCGTAGGTCGAGATGGTCGAGATGAAGACGTATTGCTTCACGCGGCCCTTCAGCACCCGGGCGGCGTCGCGCACCCAGAACGGCAAGGTGGTCGGATTGTCGATGCAGACGTCGAAGTCGCGGCCCTCCAGCGACTTGAGGTCGCCGGTGTTGCGGTCGCCGAGCAGCTCCTCGACCGGGCCCGGCCAGGCCTCTTTCTGCCGGCCGCGGTTGAAGATCGTCACCTTGTGGCCGCGGGCGAGCGCGTAGCGCACCTCGTGCGGGCCGATGAAACCGGTGCCGCCGAGGATCAGCAGGCGCAGAGGCTTGGCGGCCTTGGTCACCGCGCCTAGCGCCGGCGAGGCTATCGCCGAGGCGGCGAGCGCGGATTGCACCACGAGGCGGCGTGTCGGCGTCATGTGGGCGTCTCCCGATCCCATCCCCTGTATCGCCGAGCTTTCCGCCCCCGGAAAGTTACGGCCATGTCATCTTGAAACAAATCGTGAACAACCGCGAGTCTGACGCCAAGCTTGCCATCCGCCCCCGGACCGGCGAAGCCTCGGCCATGTCCCGGCGACCGCCACCGCCCGCCCTCTCCGACGCGCCCCTGGCGCCGGGGCTCTATGTGGTGGCCACCCCGATCGGCAACCTGCGGGACATCACCTTGCGCGCCCTCGATGTGCTGGCCGCCTGCGACCTGGTGCTGGCCGAGGACACCCGGGTCTCCGGCAAGCTGCTCGCCGCCTTCGGCCTCTCGGCCAAGCTCGAGCGCTATGACGAGCACGGCGCGAAGCGCACCCGGCCCAAGGCGCTGGCGGCCCTGGCTCAGGGCGCCCGCGTCGCCCTGGTCTCCGACGCCGGCACGCCGCTGGTCTCCGACCCCGGCTACCGGCTGGTGCGCGAGGCCGCCGCCGCCGGCCACGCGGTCTATCCGATCCCCGGCGCCTCGGCCCTGCTGGCCGGGCTTTCGACCGCCGGCCTGCCCACCGACCGCTTCCTGTTCGCGGGCTTCCCGCCGCCCAAGTCTGCGGCGCGGCGCAGCTTCTTCGAGGAGCTGGCCGGCATCCGCGCGACCCTGGCCTTTTTCGAAGGCGGCTCGCGGCTGGCCGCCAGCCTGGCCGACATGGCCCAGGTGTTCGGCGCGGACCGGGAGGCGGTGGTCTGCCGCGAGCTCACCAAGTTGCACGAGACGGTGGTGCGCGGCCCGCTCTCCATCCTCGCTGCCGATCCGCAGTTCGCCGCGCCCAAGGGCGAGCTGGTGGTGCTGGTCGGCCCCGGCCGCGAGACCGCCGCCACCGCCGCAGACGCGGACGCGGCGCTGGCCGACGCGCTGACCCGCCTCAGGCCCGCCGAAGCCGCCTCGGAGGTCGCCAAGGCGCTCGGCCTGCCCCGCCGCGACCTCTACCGCCGGGCCATGGAGCTGAAGCGGTGAACCAGGTCCGCGCGGTGCGCGGGACCGCCGCCCGCCTCTCCGGCCGGCGCGGCGAGGTGCTGGCCACCCTGCTCTTGATGGCCAAGGGCTACCGCATCCTCGGCTTCCGGCTGCGCACGCCGCAGGGCGAGATCGACATCCTGGCGCTGCGCGGTCGGACGCTGGCGGTGGTCGAGGTGAAACGCCGCACCAGCCTGCTGGCCGCCCTCGAGGCGGTCGGCTTCGACCAGCGTCAGCGCCTGCGCCGGGCGGGCGCCAACCTGGCGGCGCGCCGGCCGCAGCTGGCGGGTGCGTCGGTTCGCCTCGACCTGGTGGCGCTCGCGCCCGGCCGGTTTCCTGTGCATATTCCGGACGCTTGGAAGGGGATGTGATCCCCTCGATTCGCCGATGGACGGATGACGCGCGACGACGCCGAGGAATTGCTGCTGGACGCCGGCGGCGCGGAGGACGGCGAGTTCCCGCTGCTTGAGGCGGCGATCGCCTGCGCCATCCATGAGGACCCGACCCGCGACCCGCAGTCCGCCCGCGACCTGGGCCGGGTCGGCGTGGAGCGGCTGGCCAACCGGCTGGAGCGCGAAACCCCGGAGGAGGCGCTGGCCGAGGCCATGGCCGGGGACCTGCGGCTGGCCGGCGACCTGTTCACCCACGAGGATCCCGGGAACGCCGACATCCTGTCGGTCTGCGATCGCCGCAAGGGCCTGCCGGTGGCGCTCGGCATCTACTACCTGCACGCCGGGCGGCGTTGCGGCCTGAACGTCCAGGGGGTCGACTTCCCGGGGCACTTCCTGCTGCGCATCGAGACCGAGGAGGGGCCGCTGGCCCTCGACCCGTTCTCCGAAGGCCGGGTGGTGCTGCCCTCCGAGCTGACGCGGCGCGCCCTGCACGCGGGCCTGACCCCCAACGTCGCCGACCGGCTCGACCGGCTGATGGCGCCGGTGACCGACCGCGCCGTGCTGATCCGGCTGCAGAACACCATCTTCGCCCGCGCCAGCGCGGCGCGCGACTATCCCCGCGCCGAACGGGCCGCCCTGCGCCGCGCCCTACTCGACCCCACCGACCACCGCCCCTGGCTCGACGTGGCCGCCGCCCGCGAGGGCCAGGGCGCGCTGGCCGGCGCGCTGGAGGCCCTGGCCCGGGCCACCGCGCTCGACGGCGGCGCGGCCCTCGCCGCCCGCGCCCAGCGCGAACGGGTCCGCCTCAGGCTGAACTAGCCGAACCGTCGCGCAGGCCCTATGTCCCAAGCGTGAAGTCGGGGAGAGGGCGCATGCCGCTGAAGGTCGCCGTGCAGATGGACCCCATCGAGGGGGTCAACATCGAGGGCGACACCACCTTCCTGATGATGGAGAGCGCCCAGGCGCGCGGCCATTCGCTGTTCGTCTACCTGACCGAGACGCTGGCCATGGAGGACGGCCGGGTGTTCGCCCGCGGCCGTGACGTGCAGGTCCAGCGGGTGAAGGGCGACCACGCGCGGCTGGGGGAGATGCGCCGCGTCGAGCTCAGCGGTTTCGACGTCGTCCTGATGCGCCAGGACCCGCCGTTCGACATGCGCTACATCGACGCCACCTTCTTCCTGGAGGCGATCCACCCGAAGACCCTGGTGGTGAACAATCCCGCCGAGGTGCGCAGCGCCCCGGAGAAGATCTTCGTCACTCGCTTCCCCGGCCTGCAGCCGCCGACCCTGATCACCTGGGACCGCGAGGCGATCCGCGAATTCCGCGCCCGCCATGGCGACGTCGTGCTGAAGCCCTTGAACGGCAAGGGCGGCTCCGGCGTCACCCGCCATCTGGCCGACGATCCGAACCTGGGCGCGCTGCTGGAGATCCACGCCGAACTCGCCCGCGAACCGGTGATCGTCCAGAAGTTCCTGCCGGCGGTGACCAAGGGCGACAAGCGCATCCTGCTGGTCGACGGCGAGCCGGTGGGCGCCATCAACCGGGTGCCGGAAAAAGGCCAGATCCGCTCCAATATGGCGGTCGGCGGCAAGCCGGAGCCGGTGGAGCTCTCGGCCCGCGACCGCGAGATCTGCGCCGCGATCGGGCCCGAGCTGAAGCGCCGCGGCCTGATGTTCGTCGGCATCGACGTGATCGGCGACTACCTGACCGAGATCAACGTCACCTCGCCCACCGGCGCCATGGCGCTGAAGACCTTCACCGGAATCGACGCCACCCAGATCATGTGGGAGCGTATCGAGGCCCTGCGGGTTTAGCCGCGCTTGCGCCACAACCCCTGATGGGGTAGCCGTATTCTCCTATTGTTCCTTTTTGGTTCCTGCTCCGAGCCAGCGACTTCTCCGCCGCTTGTGGATAAGTCGGGCCGGGACACAAGGGGTTGAGGCATGGCCGCTCGCGTCGTCACCCTGGCGTTCCAAGGCGTCGAGGCGGTGCGCGTGGAAGTGGAAGTCCAGTTCACGGGCGGCGAGGTCAGGTTCATTGTCGTAGGTCTTGGCGACAAGGCCGTGACGGAGAGCCGCGAGCGGGTCCGCGCCGCCTTCACCGGCCTGGGGTTGGCGTTGCCGGCCCGCCGGATCATCGCCAATCTGTCGCCGGCCGACCTGCCGAAGGAAGGCAGCCACTACGACCTGCCGATCGCGCTCGCGGTGCTGGCCGGGATGGGTGTGATCGCGCCGGACGCGCTGACCGGCTGGGCGGCGATGGGCGAGCTGGCGCTGGACGGCCGCATCCTGCCGGTCGCCGGCGCCCTGCCGGCCTCCGTGGCGGCCGGCGCCATGGACCTGGGTCTGATCTGCCCGGAGGCCTGCGGGCCGGAAGCCGCCTGGGCCGGCGAGACCCGGATCCTCGCCGCGCCCTCGCTTGTGGCGATAATCAACCATTTCCGCGGAACCCAGATGCCGTCGCCGCCGAGGCCGGGCCCGATGGTCGAGGCCGAGCGCGCGCCGGACCTGCGCGACGTGAAGGGCCAGGAGAACGCCAAGCGGGCGCTGGAGATCGCCGCGGCCGGCGGCCACAACCTGCTGTTCGTCGGCCCGCCCGGCTCCGGCAAGTCGATGATGGCCCAGCGGCTGCCCGGCCTGCTGCCGCCGCTGACGCCGGAAGAGCTGCTCGCCACCTCCATGGTCCATTCGGTGGCCGGCTTGATCGCCAAGGGCGCGCTGACGCGGGCCCGACCGTTCCGCGCGCCCCACCATTCCGCCAGCATGGCCGCGCTCACCGGCGGCGGCCTGAAGGCCAAGCCCGGCGAGGTCAGCCTGGCGCACAACGGCGTGCTGTTCCTCGACGAGCTGCCGGAGTTCTCCGGTATTATGTAGCAAGCACACCTAGAACGCAGCCTACGTCACCGGATACGATGCCGCGTGCATCGGAGGTGATTACATATGGCCCCTTTACCGGATCAAAGAGCCAGCTCCAAACCTGACCGCCCCAACACGCTGTCCGGCATCAAGGCCAAGCGCCACGAGCTGGCCAAGTACCGCGACCAGCTAGAAGCTGACATCAAGGCCGTGACGGTGGACATTGACCATCTCGACGCCGCGATCCGTATCTTCGATCCCGAGGACACGCCTGAGGCCCGCAAGCGCTACGCGGCGCTGCACCGGGCGCCCAAGGGCCAATCCACCCGCTTCGTGCTGGCGAGGCTCAGGGAGGCCTCAGAACCGCTCACCAGCCGCCAGCTAGCCGATGCGTGGTGCGCCGACCGTGGGCTCACCGCCAAGCCCTCCACGGTTTCCCTGGTCCGCAAGAGGATCGGGGCCACGTTGAAGGCGCTGCATCACAAGGGGACGGTGCGTCAGGACGGCCACGCCGAGGGGCTGATCCGCTGGCGCTTAGCCTAGCCGTGCGGCTTGCTCCCGAAGAAGTTCGGATCGCGCAGGAAGTGGAACGCGGCCGTCCCCATGGCCTTCGTCACGGCCGTCAGGATGATGTAGTCCGGCCCGTACGGCCTGACGGTCGTCTGGAGCTTGATGATCGTGTCGAAGGCCGGTTTCAGCGCCTCGAACTCGGCCCTCGGGTTCATCGGATTGCTGAAGCTGCGCGCTCTGGCCATGGCGTCCTCCTGGTCAGAACAGAAGCAGAACGGATCGCCGCTGGCGAGTCCTATCAGCGTTCGCTAGGGTCCCCTGAAATTGGGAGGACACCATGCTTCGCACCCTCGTTATCGTCGCCGCCTTCGCCCTGGCCGCCGGGTCGGCGTCAGCTCAGAAGATCGACGCGAAAGGCCACTGTCACGACGCGAAGGGGAAGATGGCCTCTATGTCCGTCTGCAAGCCCGCAGATGCCGCGAAGAAGGCTCCCAACTGCAAGAAGGGCAAGCCCTGCGGCGGCTCCTGTATCGCCATGGATAAGGTCTGCCACAAGTAATCCGCATCCTCGCCGCGATCAGCGTGGCCTTGGCGCTGATCTGCGCCGGGCTCGCGGTTGCGTGGTCGCGGGAGCATCATAAGGTCGAGTGCTACCGCGCGGCGGCTGAGGCTGACCTTGCGCCGAGCTGCGGCGATCCCTGATTAGGGGGGCGTTGCTGGTCACACTGTCGTGACGCTGCGGCACTACCCATGGCCGTAGCCCGAGGGCGGCCACCCTGCGGTAAGCTTTCGTTAACGAAAAACCTGGGCGCCGATGAGCCGAGCCGCTTGACGACTCTTTAGGCTCTGTGTCCCCATATGTGGGTTGTGTGACTCCTCGTCACCACAACATGTAGGGGCGAAGAGGGTCAGGCCATACTGGTCAGCCCTAAAGTATTCAGGGCCGCCCCGAAGGACGGCCCTGTAGGAGTTCCCGGTAGCTCAGCTGGTAGAGCGGCGGACTGTCAATTCGTAGGTCGCTGGTTCAAGCCCAGCCCGGGAAGCGGGGGACGGGTGGTCGTGACGGACCGCTCGTCCCCTTAATTTATTAGCCCACAGAAAGCGGCCCGAATCAGGCGCCTCCGAGCGTCCTGGTCAAGATGCTGGATTCGACTCTACCGCGCAAGAGTTTTAAGTGACTTTAAAGCGGCTTCTATCCAGGTTTTAAGTGGCGCAAGTACCGAAGCAGACCGGCCGGCCGCCAGACGCGGGCGACAGCAACTCCTTCAGCATTACGGTAGGAGCGGGTTTGCACGACTTCCTGCATCGGCACGCGCTGAGGGCGATCCTAGGCAAGTCGGTTGGAGAGGTAGCCGTGCGTCTGATTCAGGATCAGGCCATCGCGTATGACCGCGAGGGGTTTCTTGGCGTGAAGCTGCCGACGCAGGAGTTTCCTAAGCCGCCCGCTGCCAGTAGCCCTTCCACTGACGCGACACCGGATGGGCCAGAGCAGAAGACGTAGCGAGTAGGAACTGCTCGCCGTTGCTGATCCGGCGGTTGTCCTCGCGCCACGCCATTTCCATTGCGTACGCCGACAGGTACGGCCCGGCGATGTGGTGGTGGATACCGACCTCGGCCCGGCGGATGCGGGAGAAGAAGCTTTCCGCCATGTTCGTGCAGCTCTCGGCCGAGGAGTATTCCACCGAGTGGTTGATGCGGCGGGTGAGGTATTTGGCCTCCAGATGATCCCAATGGCTGGCCTCGTCCGCATGGACGACGGAGCCGGGCTGGACGGTCCCGAGGACGAAGGGCACGCCTTCCGCCTCTGAGGCCGCAACGTGCGTCAGGGTCTCGCCATCACGTTCGCGAGCGACCACGACCACCTGACGCTTGCCGGTCTGGTGGATCTTCCGGCGCCGGTCCTTGCGGTCCTCGCGGCGGTTGGCAGGCTTCACGTAGCCGCCGAAGTAGGCGCCATCGACCTCAACCTCACCTTCGATCACCGAGGCCGCTTGCTCGGCCGCCAGCGCTTCCCTGATCTTGTGGGAGAGGACGAAGGCCGTCTTGTACTGGCAGTCCAGATCGCGGCTCAGTTGGAGCGCGGAGTGGCCCTTGGCGCCGTTCACGAAGATCGCGATGGCGGCCAGGATGTCCCGAAGCTGCATCTTGCGGGAGGCGAAGATCGTCCCGCTGGTGACGCTGAACTGGGCGAGGCAGGCGCGGCACTTGAAGATGCGGCGAGCCTTGAAGGTGTAGCACTCACAGCCGCCGCACTTCGGGCAGACCGCATCGCCATCCGTGGCCGTCCAGCGGATCGAGCGGAACGCATCGAACGCCTGGTCCTCGGTCATACGCATGACCTTGGCGAGGGAGAGGCTGCGGGCGGCGGCGGAGAGGAGGAAGTGTTGGGCCATTTGTCATCACATCCGATGCGTCTGCATCTGATCTAGTGATGACGCGTATCGTTGTCAACGGTAAATGCATCGGATATGATGACAAATCGAACGGATGCGGAGATGGCCATGCACGAGGACCGCGATTGGGTAGCCTACGCCAAGGGCCTGTTGCGCGCCGAGATGGTCAAGCGCGGGCTGAGCTATACCGGCCTAGTCGAGAAGCTGGCCGCCATCGGAATCCGCGAGACAGAGGCGAACCTGCGTAACAAGATCAGTCGAGGCGGCTTTACGGGGGCCTTCCTGATTCAATGCTTGGTGGCGATGGGCGTTAACTCACTTCGAATTGACGAATAACATCAATACTGGCCGATAATTTCTTGCGCTCCTCTTGGGCCCATGATACCGTTCGAAGAACGGTAAGCGAGCCGAGCGATGCAGGCACCTGTGCGACAATCGAGGCGAAAGTGGCTATCGCTTCTGGCGATCTCGGTCACGTCGCTCGTTGCGCTGTTCGGCTTCTGGCGGCTCGCCCCCGTTGTTACGTTTGTGATCGCCGTTGTCGCCCTAGCGGGCCTCGTCATCGCCCTATGGGCGGCGGGCAAGGACTAGGGGCCGAGCGGAGGACTGATCACCTTCGTAACCGAGCGGCCGCCGCGAACGAGTTTCCATTGGCCGTCCACCATGACCTCCTTCACCTCAAGCCGAACGCGCATGGTGATGCCTTCGCGCATGCTTTGCGGAAGGCCGGTGCGCATGGCCTGCAAGACTTCCGGGTCGCGCATGACGGCGTCGAACTCAGGGAGCCCGTCAGGCTTGAACGTCCAAGCGCGAGGATCGTGAACAAGCGCGGGCTTGATCAAGACCACCTCGATCTCCGGCCGCGTAATCCGCTCCTGAATGGTGTCTTCGTCTTGCTCCCATAGGCCGCCGCCCTCGGCGAACAGACGGCCGGGCACAATGGCAACCGGCTCCCCGTCTGGCGCCTCTTTCACCCCAACGGCGACAATGGACGGGTCGCGCTCGACCGCGCGGTAGAACCGACGCCGCGCCGCCTGTACGTCCTTGTTGTCCCGCGTTTGGGCTAGAAGCTCCTCAAGGTGCTTGCGGTCTTCTGCGGTGAATTTGTCCTTGCCGAAGTAGAAGTCGTAGGTCTCCGGCCCGGTGATTACGAGAAAGGCGGCGAGCGTGATCGCCAACTGCTTCGTACGGGGCAGCTTTTCCGCGCCCCGCGCGAGCCGATCCAGTTTGGGCTCGACCGTCTTCTCGAACCACTTGAGGATCGCGTTGATCAGCAGACTGCTCTCATCTGCGTCAACGATCTCGACCTGAACAACTGCGTCCGGGTCCATGGCCCGCGCTGACGCGCGCAGCCCCTCGACCCAGGCAAGGGCCGCGCTTGCGACCACCTCTAGGTCCGCCTTCTCGCCCGGCTTGAGCTGGAAATAGAGACTGAGCGCCCCGTCAGCCATGGCACGCACCCTAACCACCCCTGGTGGAGAGACCTTGGCGCCTTAAGCTTGGCCGTGCAAATCTCGCCGACCTATCAAGGAGGGCGTAATGCCGGATGATCTAGATACACCCGTCAGCAAACGCGTTCTTGAGACCTACAAGAACGATGTTGAGGCAGCTCTTCTGAAGCTCAAGGCTGAGCTTCAAGAGGAGATCGCTGCGCTGCGCGCTCGCGTCGCTCAACTGGAAAGTCGCCCGTAGCCGCATCCGATCCGATGATGGGGGCCGCTGGTTATGGAGGCGGTCGCATCGTCTTAGGTGTGCTTGCTACATAATACCGGAGTTCTCCGCCCAGGCGCTCGATTCCCTCCGGGGACCGCTTGAAACCGGCGAGGTGATCGTCGCCCGCGCCAACGCCCATGTGAGGTATCCGGCGCGCGTCCAGCTCGTCGCGGCGATGAATCCCTGCAAATGCGGCCAGGGTGGCGCGGGGCGGGGCTCGTGCGGACGCGCGCCGCGCTGTCAGGCAGACTATCAGATGAAGATTTCCGGCCCGCTGATGGACCGCATCGACCTGCAGGTCGAGGTCCCGCCGGTCACCGCCGCCGACCTGGCCCTGCCGCCGCCCGCGGAGGGCACGGCGGAGGCAGCCGCCCGGGTCGGCGCCGCCCGCACGCTGCAGATGGAGCGCGCGGCGGCCGGCGGCGACGGCGCGACGGCGCTCAACGCCCAGGCCGACGGCGACTGGTTGGAGGCGATCTGCGCCCTCGATCCGGCGGCCCGCGCGCTGTTGTCCCGCGCCGCCGAGGCCGGCGGCCTCACCGCGCGCGGCTGGACCCGAACGCTCCGCCTCGCCCGCACCATCGCCGATCTGGAGGGGGCCGACGCGGCGCGCCGCGTCCACGTCGCCGAAGCGCTGATCTACAGGCGCGTGGCGCCCGGATCGGCGATGGCGGCGTCCATGGCCGCCAACTGACGTCGGGCGCGCCAGTGGTTGTACGTGCCAATCGCGAGCGAGAACGTCACCAGCTGTGTCCAGATGATGCCGGCGGTGATGTAGGCCCAGGCGCCGAGATGGCGGTCAACCGTGCTCGCGGCGTGGGTGAGGATCGCCAGGAGTTGGAATCCCGCCGCGGCGATCGGCCAGTAGCTTCGCGATCGCAGGGCCACGACGGCCAAGACCAGGAAGAAGATCGCATCCGCCACGAATTCACCCCACTGGGTTCCCGACCACCGATGGTCGAGGAGCGCGTAGCTGATCGCGGTGTTCAGCAGGAACGCCACGGCGACGATCCGCTCATCCCGCCCGCCCTTCCAGAGCGCCGCGGCGCAGGTCGCCAGGAAGAAGCCGATGCCGATCCAGGGCGAAAGGATGGGAGAATGCAAAGGAAAGGGCCCCCGGACGTGTCCGAGGGCCCACTTTGACAGAGAGAGGGGGCGAGCGAAACGCGCGTCGCGTTAGGCGGCCGCCACCGTCCTGATGTTGGCGCGGCCATGGCGCCGGATGTCGAACGCTGACGGGATGCTTGGTTTGTCGCCAAGGCCCGGAATGTCCATCTTCACTGCGCCAAGCCCCGCCTGTTCCTGGGCGACGCTGAGCTCCTTGTGGGTCTCGACGATGGCGCGGCGGGCTTCGGCCAGCGCCATGATGGCGTGGCTGGCGTGCTCCACCGCGTCCTGGCCAATCAGGGCCGAGAGCCCCGCCTGGCCGCGGAGAGCCGGCATCACACCGGTAAGCTGAGCGGTCTTACTGAGGGCGGCGTCGATCGCCGCCTCGGCTTCAAACAGTGCGGTCGCGATCTGTTCAGCCACCATCCGACGTTCTTTGAGCATGAGATATCTCCTGCACGCGCCATTTTTCGCGGCGCGCGCGGCCTTCGTTACAGGGGTATGGTTTCGATCCGGTTCAGACGCCGGAAAAAGTTGCGCCGAGCTCTTGGAGCGCGTGGAGGCCGGCCAGCATCGCCCCGAAGGCGAGAGCTGTGATGATGGCCACGCCCACGATGGCGCCGACACGTGCGGCGGGTCCTAGGTCATTTCGCCCGAGCCCCCGTCGGCTTCGGGCTTGAAGTTCTCGTCCAAGAGAACCCAGGTCATGCAGAGGATTTCCCTCAGCACCATTTCCGAAGGCTTGAAGGGGGCCAGCTTCCGCGTAGCCGACACCAGGTGCCGGGCCATCGAAGCCTGGGTCTCGGTAGCCGCCAAATCGACGAGCTGCCGCTCCAGCTGCTCCCAGGAGAAGATCGGGATCGTCTCCCCGCGGCCTTGCGTCGGCCAGCGGGTCTCGAAGTCGTCGATTTCCTGACGCAGGCGGAGCGCCCGTCCGATCGTCGCCCGGTTGTCGAAGTTCTGCCAGTCGCCCATTGGGGCCTCCCCCTGTTGCCGGTTCATCCAGCCAGGGGTTGGGGCGCTCGTCTGTCCTGATCGCGTCCTGTCCTGATTCAGTCAGGACAGGGTTAACGTCCGCGCCGCGGAGCAGACGCGCCGCCGTATAGCGATCGTCGACGCCGAGCTTGCGGCGCGCGCGGTCGCAATAGGTGTCGACCGAGGTCTTGGACATGCCCAGTTCGCGGGCGATCTGCTTCGATGAAAGGTGCTGATCGACCAGGCGCAGGCACTCACGCTCTCTGGGCGTGAGCAGGCCGACAGGATCGGCGGTTGTGGCCGTGCGCGTTGGCATGACGGCTACAGTAAACGCCGCCGGGCGGGGCGCGTCCAGTTTTACGCAACAAGCGCGTGTGGTTGCGCTATGCTCCAGCCGGGCCACGGAGGCCGAAATGGAGCAGAAAGAGCAGTCTCGCCACACCGCGCTGGAGCTGTCGATCGGCGCCAGGATGCGCGCGCGGCGCCGTCAACTGGGCCTCAGCCAGACCGATCTGGCCGAGCGGCTCGGCGTCTCCTTCCAGCAGGTGCAGAAATACGAGCGCGGCTCCAATCGCGTGGCGGCCTCGACCCTGGTGGCGGCGGCCGAAGCCCTGTCGTCGACCGTGGCCTGGCTGGTCGGCGAGGAAGGCGGTGGCGCAACCGAGGACAACGAGCTGTTCCTGGCCCTCGCCCAGCCGGGGGCCATCGAGATGCTACGGGCCTTCAACGGCGTGCCGGATTCCAGGTCGCGCAACGCCCTGCTGACGCTCGCCCAGGAGATGGCGCAGGTCCGCGGCTGAGCCGGTTCGCAGGCCGCCGTTTCGCTGCGCCGATTTGACACGCCGTTAAGCGGTTGGGGTCTAGTCTCCGCGCCGATGCGCAGACCGCCCCGCCCCTTGAACGAGCGCCGACCCAAGCGCGCGCACGTCAGCGCCGAGCAATTGGCCTCCCTGAGCCACGAGTTCCGCACCCCGCTGAACGGGGTGATCGGCATGGCGCGGCTGCTGGAGGGCACCCGCCTGACCGCCGAGCAGCGCGCCTATGTGCTGGCGCTGCGCGAAAGCGGCGAGCACCTGCTCACCCTGGTCAACGACGTGCTGGATTTCGCCAAGCTGGCGGCCGGCCGGGTGGACCTGCACGACGAGCCGATCGAGACCGAGGGCCTGCTGCGCAGCGTCGCTGAGCTGCTGTCGCCCCGGGCCCGCGAGAAGGGCCTGGAGATCGCCTGGACCGCGCCGCCGTCGATGGCCGAGATCGACGCCGACGAGAGCCGGCTGAAGCAGGTGCTGCTCAACTTCGCGGGCAACGCGGTGAAATTCGCCCAGACCGGCGGGGTGCTGATCGCCGCCGAGCACGCTGAGGACGGCCGCGTGCGGTTCACGGTGGAGGACACCGGCCCGGGCGTCACCCCGGCCGAACGGCACAAGATCTTCGAAGCCTTCGCCCAGGCCGAGCTCGGCCGCGCCGAAGTCGGTGGCGCGGGCCTCGGCCTGGCCATCGCCCGGCGCCTCGCCCAGGCCATGGGCGGGGAGATCGGCGTCGAGACCCGCCGCGGCGGCGGGGCGGTGTTCTGGTTCGAGGCGCCGATCCGCACGCGGCCGCCGGCCGAAGGCGCCCGCACGCTCGCCGGTCGGCGGGTGGGCATCGTCTCGCCGAACACCATCCTCCGCGACGCCGCCCGTCGGCAGGTGCTCGACTGCGCGGGCGAGGCCTGGGTCGCGGTCGACCTGGAGGACGCCCGGCGGCGCGCGCAGCCGGGTGACGTGCTGCTGATCGACCACGCCTTGGAGCCCCTGAAGCGCCGCTGGCGGGCCGAGGCCGACTGTCCGGCCATCGTCCTGCTGCCGCCGGACGAACGCGAGCGGATGGACGCCTACCGTCGCGCCGGCGTCTCCGGCTACCTGATCAAGCCGCTGCGGCGGGCCTCGCTGGTGGAACGGGTGCTGATCGCCGCCGGCGAGGAGCCCGACGTGGCCGCCGCGCCGGACGACGACCGCATCGCCACGGCCGCCGCGCCCGGCGCGAGGATCCTGCTTGTGGAAGACAATCCGATCAATGCGCTGCTGGCCCGCGCGCTCCTCACCCGCGAAGGCTGCGAGGTCGACCACGCCACCGGCGGCGCGGACGCCCTGGCCGCGGCCAAGGTGGGGACCTACGACCTGATCCTGATGGACATGCGGATGCCCGGCATGTCCGGCGAGGAGGCGGCCCGGGCGCTGCGCGCCATGGGCGTGACGGCGCCGATCGTGGCGCTCACCGCCAACGCCTTCGAGGAGGACCGCCGGCTTTGCCTGGCGGCCGGCATGAACGACTTCCTGGTCAAGCCGCTGTCGCCGGACGCGCTTCGCGCCATGCTGACCCGCTGGGCCAGCCGCGGCTGGACGGGCCCGACGGCGCAGGCCAAGCTCGCCTGATACTGGGCGCAGACGCGCTCACGGCGAGGCCTCTCCGCATGACTTCCAACGCCAGCGCCCCGCCGCGCCGCAAGCGCACGGCCCTCGAGGTGCTGGCCTCGGTGCGCCAGCCGAAGGTCGCCATGATGCTGGCGCTGGGCTTCTCGTCCGGCCTGCCGTTCCTGCTCACCGCCAACACCTTCGGCTACTGGCTGCGCGATTCCGGGACCAGCCTGAAGGCGATCGGCTTCATCTCCTGGGTCGGCCTCGCCTATTCGATCAAGGTGTTCTGGTCGCCGATGGTCGACCGGGTGGACGTGCCGCTGCTCGGCCGGCTGGGCCGCCGCCGCGGCTGGATGCTGCTGGCCCAGGGCCTGGTCGCCATCGGACTGGTCGGCATGGCGGCGGTCGGCACGGCCGGCGGGCTGACGGCGATCGGCGGCTTCGCCCTCTTGGTCGCCTTCGCCTCGGCCACCCAGGACATCGCCATCGACGCCTGGCGCATCGAGGCGGCCTCCGACAGCGACGAGGTGGGTCTGCTGACCTCCGCCGCCCAGCTCGGCTACCGGATCGCCCTGCTGGTCACCGACGCCCTGGTGATCGCCGCGGCCGCCCGCGTCGGCTGGCCGATCTCCTACGTCGCCATGGCTGTGCTGATGGGCGTAGGCGTTGCAGCCACCTTCTTCGCCTTCGAGCCGGCGCGGGCCGAGGCCGTGCTGCAGGCCAAGCCGCCGATCTGGACCCCCCGCGGCTTCTTTGACGCGATCATCGGCCCGTTCGTGGACTTCTTCGGACAACACCGCTGGCTCGGCCTGCTGATGCTGCTGGCCATCGCCCTCTATCGGCTGCCCGACTTCGTCATGGGGCCGATGTACAACCCCTACTACCACGACCTCGGGATGACCAAGGACACGGTGGCCCTGGTGCGTGGCTCGCTGGGCCTGGGCGCCACCTTCGCCGGCATTGCGCTGGGCGGGCTGAGCGCGATCCGGCTCGGCATCTTCCCCTCGCTGATGATCGGCTTGGTCATTGAGGGCCTGGGCACCGCCGCCTTCGCCCTGCTCGGCGTGCACGTGGACATGCCGACCTTTGCGGCGGTGATGGGGCTGGACAGCTTCGCCCAGGCCTTCGCGGGCGTGGCGCTGGTGGCCTATATGTCGAGCCTCACCGGGCTCGGCTACACCGCCACCCAATACGCCCTGCTGTCCTCGACCTACGCCTTCCTCGGCAAGTTCCTGAAGGGCTTCTCCGGCTCGATCGTCGAGGGCCTGACGCCGAGCCACGGCCTGCTCGGGGCTTACGGACTGGCCTTCGTCGGCACCGGCCTGACGGCCATCCCGCCGATCATATTGTTCGCGATTCTCGGACACCTGCATGCGCGCCAGGGCCGCGCGGCGCCGGCCGCCGCCTAGGTCTTCAGACAAACCACCTGCGCCACGCGCAGCGCCCGGCGCAGGTCGTCGGCGACGCGGCCATAGTTGTCGGGGCTGATCGGTTCGCTGACGGCTGAAGCGGCGACGGGCTGGCGCAGCGTCTGCAGCGCGCCCTGCACGGTCTCCGGGACTGTCGTGTAGATCCGGCCGCGCCGGGGCGCCTCGGCGATGGTCACCCCAATCACCCGGCCCTGGTCGTCGAGCACCGGCGCGCCGGAAAGCCCGCCCAGCGTCCCCTTCAGCCCCTCGGTGCGGCCGGCCTCGGCCCAAACCAGCACCGGCTCCAGCCGCGCGCCACGGCCGCGCACCACCAGGGTCTCGCGGCCCAGCAGGCGCGAGGTGGCTTCGCCCGGCTGGCCCTGCGGGAACCCCGGATGGAAGGCCCGTTCGCCGCGGCGCAAGGGGGCCCCGAGGTTGAGCGGCAAGGGCGGCGCGCCGCCGTCGGTGGTCAGGATCGCCGCCTCGCCCTGCGGATCGATCGCCACCTTGGCCGCCACCCCACGCCCCGGCCCGACCACGATGGCCGTCTGGGTGCAGCCGTCGACCACGTGGCGGGCGGTGACCCAGACACCGGTATCGGCGATGGAGAAGGTGGTGCCGGAGGCGGGCTCGGCCTTGGTCGCCACCTCGACCACGACCGAGGGATCGAACGGCGAGGCGGGGCCTAGGAGGGCGCCCTCGGCCTCGGCCACCGGCGGCGGGGCGGGCGGCGCATTGGTCCGCTCGCGCCGGCTGACGGCGGCGATCAGCAGGGCGACCACCACCGCCGCATAGATCAGCCAGTCGGGAAGCCTGGGGAAATGCATCGGGTCAGCCGGAGACGGCCGCCGCGAGGATCAGGCCGGTGGCGATCTTCACCGCGGCGAGCAGGGTGGCGGCGGCCACCTCCCCGGCCTGGATGCGCCGGGGCAGGCCGTGCAGGGCGAGGTCGGTGAGCCGCGAGATCAGCAGCTGCACCACCAGGGTCGCCACGCCCCAGAGGATCAGGTCGATCAGATTGGCCGAGGATTTCAGCGCCGCGGACAGCGGGATGGCCAACCCCAGCAGGATCCCCGCCAGCGACACCGCGGCGGCGACATTGCCCTCGCGGACCAGGGCCACCTCCTTGTGCGGGGTGAGCATGATGTAGACGCCGGCCCCGGCGAACAGCAGCACCAGGGTCACCGCCACGTGCAGCAGGGTGATCGGGAAGCCGGTGGCGAAGGCCTGGATCTCAGGCGATGGAAACGGCATGGCGAAACTCCCCCGAACCGCTCCTCGATAGCACGAGGCGCGGCCCTGTCGCCAAACCTCAGGTTGAGGGCGTCGCGGCCTTGCGGCGGGCGCTGGCGCGGAGCTTCTCGCTCTCGCTCTTCAGCTGGCCGCAGGCGGCGAGGATGTCGCGGCCGCGGGGCGTTCGGATCGGCGAGGCGTAGCCGCCGCGGTTGAGGATCGCCGCGAAGGTCTCGATGGCGCCCCAGTCAGAGCACTCGTAGGTCGAGCCCGGCCAGGGGTTGAACGGGATCAGGTTGATCTTGGCCGGCACGCCCTTGAGCAGCTGGACCAGGGCCTTGGCGTCGGCCGGGCTGTCGTTGACCCCCTTCAGCATGACGTACTCGAAGGTCACCCGCTTGGCGTTGGACAGGCCCGGATAGGCGCGGATCGCCGCCATCAGCTCGGCGATCGGGTACTTCTTGTTGAGCGGAACGAGCTTCTCGCGCAGCGGATCGTTGGTGGCGTGGAGCGAGATGGCGAGCATGGCCTGGGTGCGGGTCCCCAGGGCTTCCAGCTCCGGGACCACGCCGGAGGTCGAGACGGTGATCCGCCGGCGCGAGATGGCGATGCCCTCGTGGTCGGCGATGATGTCGATGGCGGCGGCGACGTTGTCGAGATTGTAGAGCGGCTCGCCCATGCCCATGAAGACGATGTTGGAGAGCCGGCGGTCCTCCTTCGGCGAGGGCCATTCGCCGAGGTCGTCGCGGGCCAGCTGCACCTGGGCCACGATCTCGGCGGCGGTCAGGTTGCGCACCAGGGCCTGGGTGCCGGTGTGGCAGAAGGTGCAGTTGAGCGTGCAGCCGACCTGGCTGGAGACGCAGAGCGCCCCGGCCCGGCCGACGTCGGGGATGTAGACGGTCTCCACCTCGATGCCCGGGGCCATGCGGATCAGCCACTTGCGGGTGCCGTCGCGGGAGACCTGGCGCTCCACGACCTCGGGCCGGTCGAGGCTGAAGGCCTCCGCGAACTGGCCCCGCGTCTCCTTGGCGATGTCGGTCATCATCGAAAAGTCGGTGACGCCGTAGTGGTGCAGCCAGCGCCAGACCTGGCCGGCGCGCATCCTGGCCTTCTCCGGCCGCACGACGCCGGCCTCGACCAGCACGGCCTGCAGCTCGGTCCGCGTCAGGCCGGTCAGGTTCGGCTTGGCCGGCGCGCTCGCAGGCGGCGCGCGCGAAAGGTCGAGGGTCACGCCCAACTGATCGGGTCCTTCAGGTTCGAAGAGGCCGGAATATAGGTGAGCCGGCCAGCCCGACCAAATCGCCCTTCCTTTCCCGCGAAGCGGGAGAGGGGGACCGCGCCCCGAAGAGGGCGGGGTGGAGAGGGAGAGCCGGCGCACTGCCGCTCGCCCTCCCTCTCCACCACCCGCTCTACGGCTCGCCTTGCGGCGACCCTCGGCGTGCGGTCCCCCTCTCCCGCGCTGACGCACGGGAAAGGAAGTTAAAGGTCCGGCGTCTCGTTGCGGTTGCGCGCCATGCGCCGCGGCATGGCGGCGCGCATCTCGGCGGCGTCGAGCACCCCGTCGTGATTCTTGTCGAGCTCGGCGAAGCGGAGCCGGATCGCCGCCCCCATCGGACCCTTCAGCTCGTCCGGCTCGATGACGCCGTCGAGGTTGGCGTCGAGCCCGCCAATCAGGCCGCTTTCCATCAGCTTGGCCTGCAGGTCGCCGCGGATGTGGCTCGTGGTCTCGTCAACGAACCGGTAGTTCAGCCGGAAGTACATCATCTCGTCCGGCGTCTGCTCGCCCCAGGTGACGTTGCGCTTCGGGTCGGGGTTGGCGAGGTTGTGCGCCGAGTTGTCATAGACCCAGGTGGCCACCAGCTTGGTGCCGGCCTTCACCAGGATCGGCTTCACCGGATCGTAGTCGCGCTGCCAGTTGAAGTCGTACTTCGGCAGGCTCAAGAGCATGGTTTGCTTGCCGTCCGGCGTCACCGCCTTCAGCTCCACGTGGGCGCCGCGGTAATGGGCGTGCGGATAGAGGGTGTAAAGGTAGGCGTCGGCCGGGAAGGTCAGGTACGCGACCTCCTTGTGGGCCTGGGCGCCGGCCGGGATGTAGAGGGCGAAGTCGCCGATCACCGCCGAGCGCTTGATGTACTGCGGCGGGGCCTTCAGGAGGTAGAAGCCGACCTCGGTCTTGTCGACGGTCTCGGTCCCCATGGTCGTGTAGTGCATCTGGAAATGCAGCTTGCCGCCGGCCGGGATCGGCGCGCCGGAGCCCTCGGCCATGATCTGCGGCTGGGCGCCCGGCGTGTAGGAGCCCACCGAGCCGCCGGGGATGTCGGCCGGATGGGCCGGATCGCCGATGGTGTTCGACACCACGTGGTGCAGCACCCGCCGGTCTCCCGGCTTGATCGCCACCGCATGCAGCCAGACGTCGGTCTTGAAGGGATTGTCGATGACCGGGTTCTGGTACTCGATCAGGCCGGTGGGCGGCACCTTGAAGGCCGGCAGTTCGACCACGACGTCGGGCTTGCCGAGCGCCGTCGGCCACTCGGGCGCGGTCTTGCCGGCGTTGGCGAGCAGCGGGTCCGACCCGGTCCCGCGCGGCGCGCCCGCCTCGATCCAGTGGACCAGGGTCTTGGTCTGCTCAGGTGAGAGGCCCTGGTCGTTCTTGAAGACGCCGATGTGCGGGTCGGCGAAATAGGGCGGCATGCGGCGGGTGCGCACGGCTTCGCGGATCATCGGCGAGAAGCCCTTGATCACCTCATAGCTGGTCATGGCGAAGGGGCCGATGCCGCCCTTGATGTGACAGCTGACGCACTTGTCCTGCAGGATCGGGGCGACGTCCTTGGAATAGGAGATCTGGGCGAAGCTCGCCGCCTTGGCGCGCTCGGGGAAGGCGACGGCCTTGCCGGCGGTCAGGGCGACGCGCGCCTCAGGCGCGGTCTTGCCGGCCAGCACGGCGTCGAGCGCCTGGGCGGCGTAGGGGTCCTTGCCGGCGAGCGGTCCGCGGTAGGCGATGCTCCAGGTTTTCGGGTCGATGACGAACACCTCACCCTCGCGCTGCACGCCCAGGCCCTCGCCCACCAGCTGCTGCTCGTCCATCAGGACGGGCACGGTGTAGCCCTGCGTCTGGGCCTCGAGCGCGGTGGCGTCGCGGCTGTCGCCGAGGTTGGAATTGAGCATGAAGAAGATCACGCCCCTGTCGCGGTAGGCGGCGGCCAGCTTCTCCAAGCCGGCGGCCGAGGCGCGCGACACAGGCGAGCCATTGGTCTCGGTCAGCAGCACGATCGCCGGCGCATAGTTGAAATAATAGAGATGCTGGGCGGTCCGCGTCTGGTCGGTGAGCTGGAAGTCGTCGACGTGCTGCGGGGTCTGGACGGCCGGCGCATCGGCGCGGGCCCTATGCGGCGCGACGGCGGCGGCGGTCAGGACGAGACCCGTGGCGGCCACGGCCGCGGCTGTGAAAATGGGCTTCATGAAAATGGCGCTCCGAGAATGGCCCCGAAATAACACGGGTCCGCGCGCCGAAATATTGCAAAGGGGCCTCAGCGATCCCGCAGGCGCTTCAAACATCCGTTCGACTGGGCTAGCGTCCGGCCCCTCTAGGGACATCAGGTCGGGAGACGAGAATGAAGGCGCTGCTGAGCAAGGAAGTGGGCGGGCCCGACACCCTGGTGCTGGAGAACGTCCCCTCGCCGGAGGCCAAGCCGGGCTTCGCCGTGGTCCAGGTCAAGGCGGTGGGCGTCAACTTCCCCGACGTGCTGATCATCGAGGACAAGTACCAATTCAAGCCGGCCAGGCCGTTCGCGCCGGGCGGCGAGATCGCCGGCATCGTGAAGTCGGTGGGCGAGGGCGTGACCCACGTGAAGCCGGGTGACCGGGTGCTCGGCAACACCGGCTGGGGCGGCATGGCCGAGGAGCTGGCGCTGGAGGCCCACCGGCTGGTGAAGATCCCTGACGCCATGCCCTTCGACGAGGCCGCGGCCTTCATCATGACCTATGGCACCAGCTGGCACGCCTTGAAGGACCGGGCGGACCTGAAGGCCGGCCAGACCCTGCTGGTGCTGGGCGCCGCGGGCGGCGTCGGCTTGGCCGCCGTGGAGCTCGGCAAGCAGATGGGCGCGCGCGTGGTCGCCGCAGCCTCCAGCCAGGAAAAGGTCGACCTCTGCATCCAGCACGGCGCCGACAGCGGCGTGGTCTATCCCCGCGGGCCCTTCGACCGCGACGGCCAGAAGGCGCTGGCGGGCCTGTTCAAGGACGCCACCGGCCCGAACGGCGCGGACGTCATCTATGACCCCATCGGCGACGCCTACGCCGAGCCGGCGCTGCGCTCCATCGCCTGGGAGGGCAAATACCTGGTGGTCGGCTTCGCGGCGGGCGAGATTCCGAAGATCCCGCTGAACCTGGCGCTGCTGAAGGGTTGCGACATTGTCGGCGTCTTCTGGGGCGGTTGGGTGGCCAAGAATCCCGCGCGACACCAGGCCAACGTCGCCGAGCTCCTTGAGATGTACACGGCCGGCAAGATCAAGCCCTTCGTCTCCGAGCGCTTCCCGCTGGCCCGGGCGGCCGACGCGATCAAGCACCTCGCCAGCCGCAAGGCCATGGGGAAGGTCGTGGTGACGGTCGACTAGTGGCCGGCGCAGCGGCGGCGATCCGAGGCGGCTACGCGAACCTGACGCCCAACCTGCGGGGCGCGCTGTGGATGCTCGCCTCGGCGGTGACCTTCACGGTCATGACCACGCTGATCAAATACCTCGGCGCCGACTACCCGGCCGCCCTGCAGACCTTCTATCGCCAGGCGGCGGGGTTCCTGATCCTGCTGCCGGTGATCGTCAGGCACCGCGGCGCGGCCTTCGCCACCACCCGGCCGTGGATCCTGATCTTCCGTTCCAGCGCCGGCACCATCGGCCTGATCCTGTCCTTCTACGCCTACCAGAAGATGCCGCTGGCCGACGCCAATGCGCTGAGCTTCACCCGGACGCTCTGGCTGGTGCCGCTGGCTGCCTTCGTGGTGCGCGAGCACGTCGGCCCCATGCGGATCGGCGCGGCCGTGGTGGGGTTCTTCGGCGTGCTGCTGATGGTGCGGCCGGGCGCCGGCGGCCATTTCGCCGTCACGGGTCCAGCGCTGGCCATGCTCGCCTCGTCCTTCCTGTTCGCGCTGACCGTCACCGGCATGAAGGTGATGACCCGCGACCACTCGCCGATGGTGCTGCTGGTCTGGGCCGCGAGCCTGGGGCTGCTGTTCTCGCTGCCCGGCGCGGTGCTCGCCTGGCATTGGCCAAGCGGCCGCGACCTGGTCCTGCTGGCCGCCATGGGGGCGATCGGCACCCTCAACCAGTGGACCTACATCAAGGGCATGCAGATCGGCGACGCCGCGGCCATGGCGCCCATCGACTACACGCGGCTGGTCATGGCGGTGGGCGCGGGTTTCCTGCTGTTCCACGAACTGCCGGGCGTCTGGACCCTGGCGGGGGCCGGCGTGGTGGTCGGATCGACCCTGTTCATCACCTGGCGCGAGCACCTGGCCGCGACGCGCGAGGCCGCCGCCACTAGTCTTCCCGCCTGATCCGCTGCACCGCCTCGCGGGCGGCGGCGCGATGCTGCGGCTTCAGATGCCGGCCAACCAGGCCGAGCAGGGCGGCGAACACCGCCGCGTCGTCGGCGTAGCCGATCACCGGGATCCAGTCGGGGATGGCGTCGGTCGGAAGCACGAAATAGGCGAGGCAGGCGAGCATCAGCCCCTTGGCCCCGGCCGGCGTCTCGTCGTCCTGCACGGCGTACCAGACGGAGAGCGCCTGGGCCGCGAAGGGCACGTGGGCGGCCACCTTGCGGATTTTCGGCCAGAAGCCGCGGGCCACGATCCGCTCGTTCAGCTTCACCGCCGCCGGGACCAGGGCGCGGCTCGGGTCGAGCGCGTCGGAGGGGTCGAACGCCCCATTGACGCCGGGTGACGCTTTTTCGGCCCCGCTCATCGCGCTAAAGCCTCGCTGAACTTGAAATTCGATCTTACGGGAGCGATGCGTCCATGGAACTGAATTCGAACGTCGCGGCGGTGGTCACCGGCGGCGCCTCCGGTCTCGGCGAGGCCACCGTCCGGGCGCTGGCCGCCCAGGGCGTGAAAGTCGCCATCTTCGACATGAACGACCAGAAGGGCGAGGCCGTGGCCAAAGAGGTCGGCGGCGTCTTCTGCAAGGTCAACGTCACCTCCGACGAGGAGGTCGATGCAGGCTTCGAGAAGGCCCGCGCCGCCCACGGCCAGGAACGGATCCTGGTCAACTGCGCCGGCACCGGCAACGCCTTCAAGACCGCCAGCCGCGACAAGCAGACCGGCGAGACCAAGCACTTCCCGCTCGACGCCTTCAACTGGCTGATCCAGATCAACCTGATCGGCACCTTCCGCTGCATCGCCAAGTCGGCGAAGGGGATGCTGGACCTCCAGCCGCTGGAGGGCGGGGAACGCGGGGTGATCATCAACACCGCCTCGGTCGCGGCCGAGGACGGCCAGATCGGCCAGGCGGCCTATTCGGCGTCGAAGGGCGGCATTGTCGGCATGACCCTGCCCATCGCCCGCGACCTGATGGGCGACGGCATCCGGGTGAACACCATCCTGCCCGGCATCTTCAACACGCCCCTGATGCAGGGCGCGCCGCCCAATGTGAAGGAGGCGCTGGCCGCCTCGGTGCCGTTCCCCAAGCGGTTGGGCGACGCGCCGGAGTACGCCTCCCTGGCGCTGTGCATGATCACCAACGGCTACTTCAACGGCGAGGACGTCCGCCTCGACGGCGCGATCCGGATGGCGCCGCGCTAACGGAGCTTCTCGCGGAAGAAGCGGACCACCTCGGCGTTGAAGGTCTGGTGGAAGGTCGCGCGGTCGATGTTGCTCACGCAGATCGAGGGCGCGGCCTTGGCCAGGCCCTCGCTGCAGGGCGGCAGGAAGTCGAAGTGGTCGGCGCGTGGGGCGACGCGGTAGTCCGCCTTGGGCAAGAGGCCGTGGACCGTCTCGGCGTAGTAGGGCTGCGGTAGCACCGTGTCCCATTCGGCGCGCCAGAGCTGCACCGGGATCCGGACCTTCGCCAGACCTGAGGGCGCGAAGGTGAAGCCGAGCGCCGGGGCCGCCACCACCGCGGCCTTGATCCGGGGATCGTGCGCCACCGGGGCCGGCGTGGCCGGCCGGGGGAAGGCCGCGAACTGGCGGTTGAGTTGGCAGTCGAAGAAGTGCGGATGCCGGGCGCAGTGCGGCGCGAGCAGGGCCAGGTTCGGCTCGCCGCCGATCGCCCCCAGCACCGTGAAGCCGCCGGAGGAGAATCCGAAGGCGCCGATGCGTTGGGCGTCGATCGCGGCGTGGCCGCGCCAGTCCGCCGTCATGTAGTCGATCAGCCGGACCAGTTGGCCGGGCCGTTCGGTGATCCGGAGCGCACGGCTGCGGTCGTCGTAGGTGTCGCCGGTGTGGGAGACCGCGGCCACCACGAAGCCCGACTGGGCCAGCGCCCGGGCGATGTCGAAGTGGTCGGCGAACGAGCCGCCTGTCCCGTGCGAAATCACCACCAGCGGATGACCGTGGCCGAGGACGGCCGCGCCCGGGGCCACGCTCTGGCGGCCGAGCGCCAGCGGCGTCATCGCCTCGGCCGCATCGGTGGGATACCAGACCCCGGCCTGCAGCGGCTTGTCGCCGGCCACCGGGATCGAGATCGTCTCGAAGCCGACGTTGCCGGCGAAGGCCGCCGAGGCCACGAACAGAGCCGCGAGGCCCATCACCCATCCAAGCAACCGCATCGCCGTCTCCTCGTGTAAGCGCCGCTTACATTGCGCATGAATGTTAGCTATGTCAACATCGGAGCATGAGTCGAAGCGCCTACCACCACGGCGACCTGCGCGCTGGGTTGATCGAAGCGGCCGCCACCACGGTCGAGCAGGGCGGGCCGGACGCCGTCTCGCTGCGCGCGCTCGCCCAGACGTTGGGCGTCTCCACCGCCGCCCCCTATCGCCATTTCGCCGATCGCCGGGCGCTGCTCGACGCCGTGGCGGCACGCGGCTTCGAGGATCTGACGGCCGCCTATCACCGCGCCGTCGCCGAGGCCCCGGACGCCGCGAGCGCGGCCCGCGGTATGGCTCGGGCGTACCTCGCGCTCGCCTTCGGCAAGCCCGGCCTGTTCCGTCTGATGTTCGCAAGCGACCTAGTGAACGACGGCGCCTCGCCCGCTCTGCTGACGGCGGCGCGCGCCGGCTGGGAGGCGCTCAGGGGCGCGGTGGCGGCCGCCGATCCGCACGCCTCGCCCGCGGTGGTGGCGCGTCGCACGCTCACCGGCTGGTCGACGCTGCACGGCTTCATCTCCCTGGTGCAGGGCGGCCGGCTGAAGGGCTTCATGACCGAGCCGCTCGGCGAGAGCGAGTTGCTGGAAGCGGTCATTGACAAGGCGCTGGGCGGCCCCTGACCGGCACGGGCGACGCGCGATGCGCAAGAATTCCGGCGCGCCTCCTCCAAATCCCCGCCAAATGGGGGTAAGCCCTGCGGCGACCCTCCGCGAAAGCCTGCATGCCGAGCGCCGCCCAGCCTTCCACCGTCTCCCGCAACGCGATCGTCGTGCTGGCGGTGATCGCCTCCGGCGCGGTGGCCTCCTGGCTGGCGGGAATCCTGACGCCGCTGGCGCTGGCCATCTTCCTGGCGATCATGATCGACGGCTTCGCCCGGGTGCTGGAGCATCGGTTGCCGGGCGTCTCGCGCCGCGCCGCCCTGCCCCTGGCCCTGCTGATCTCCGTCCTGCTGTTCGGCGGGGCGACCTTCATGGTGGTGGCCCGCGCGCCGGGCTTCTTCAGCCAGCTGATCGACTTCGCGCCGAAGATGATGGCGCTGATCGCCAGGATCGCGGCGGTCGCCCACGTGCGTGTGCCGCTGACCGTGGAGGAGCTGGTCCGCCAGCTCGACCCGGCCCAGTACCTCGGCGAGGTGGCCCGCGCCCTGCAGAGCTTCACCTCCACAGCGGCCTTCGTGGCTGTCTACCTGGGCTTCATCCTGGCCTCGCGCTCGGGCTTCGAGCGCAAGATCATCGGCCTGTTCCCCAACCGGCCCGAGCGGGCCGGCGCGCTGGCGGCCTTCATGCGGATGCGCGACGCGGTCGAGCAGTACCTGTGGGTGCAGACCCTCACCGGCCTGATGGTCGCCGGCCTCTCCTGGGTGGCCATGGCCGCGGTCGGCCTGCACAACGCGGTGTTCTGGGCCTTCCTGATCTTCCTGGCGGTCTACATCCCGGTGATCGGCGGCACTTTCGCCGGCATCGCCCCGCCGCTGTTCGCCCTGATGCAGTTCGACAGCTACTGGCCGGCGGTGATCCTGCTGGTCGCCCTGCAGACCATCGGCATCGTCATCGGCAACGTGATCTATCCGCGGATGCAGGGTCGCAGCCTGAACATCGACCCCATCGTCGTCCTTCTGGCCTTGGCCTTCTGGGGGGCGATCTGGGGGATCGCCGGCATGTTCCTCTCCACCCCGCTGACGGTGATGATCATGGTGATCCTCGCCCAGTTCGACGGCACCCGCTGGGTGGCGGTGCTGCTCTCCTCCGACGGCGAACCACAGAAACTCCGGAACCGGCCGGTGGACACCTCGCCCGACCAGGCCGTCGACGCCGAGGGTTCCGCAACCGGCTAAACTTGATCAAGGTCTTCAAATTGCGCGATCAGTTCCTACCTAAGGTTAGCCCGGGGCTCTACGGCCCCGGCAGGTGCGTCCGTCCCCCAAACCCACGGACGCAGCGAGCCCCAGAGGTTTCGCCGCCCCCCCACGGCGAAGCCCCGCGCCGCCGGACTCTCTCCTCCGGCGGCGCCCTCGCTTCCGGCCCGCCCGCCAGGCTTCAGTCATGAGCAAACCTCCCCGCGCCGGCGCCGCGCTCATCCGCGCCATCATGAAAGCCCTCGCCGGCGATGTTGCTCAGACCGCCGCCCGCGCCTTCGCCGACCAGGCGGCGGCCGACGCTGCGCCGGACGAACTCACCGAGCTTTCGACCCCGGAGCTGGCCGCCAACCTCGCCGACTTCTGGGCGTTCGGCGAGCGCCGCCGGGGCCACGGCCCGAAGATCCGCATCGTGCCAGCCGTGGGCCGCAGGGCCACGCTCGACCGGCTGGAGATCGTGCAGGACGACGCCCCCTTCCTCGTCGACTCGATCATGGGCGAGATCGCCGACCAGGGCCTGTCGGTCCGCGCCATGTTCCACCCCGTCGTCGAGGTGCAGCGCGACCGCGCCGGCGTCCGCGGCGAGAGCGGGCGCGCGCGGCGCGAGTCCTTCGTCCAGGTGATCCTGGAGCCCGTGGGCGCCGACCGCGAGGCCCATCTGATCGCCGGCCTGAAGGCCACGCTCGACGACGTCCGCGCCGCCGTGGACGACTTCCCGGCCATGCTGGAGCTGGCGCGCAACATGCTCGACGAGAGCCGCGCGCATCCGGACAAATTCACCCGCGAGGAGAGCGAGTTCCTCGGCTGGCTCGAGGCCGAGCAGTTCGTGTTCCTGGGGGCCCGGGTCTACGAATACCCGCGGCTGGCCAACGGCGACTACGCGCCGGAGGAGCCGGTCTACCAGGCCAAGGACGGCAAGGGGGTGCTGCGCGACCCGGAGCGCACTGTGCTGCGCCGCGCGCACGAGCCGGCGCTCAGGATGGGCGACGTCAAGGAGCGGATCATCGAGGATCCCGCCGTCACCGTCGCCAAGGCCAATGCGCGAAGCCGCGTCCACCGCCGCGCCTACATGGATTACGTCGGCGTCAAACGCTACGACGACAAGGGCCGCCCGCTCGGCGAGGTGCGCTTCGTCGGCCTGTTCACCGCCGAGGCCTATGACGAGCCGGCCTTCGCCGTGCCGCTGGTCCGCGAGAAGCTCAACAATGTGCTGGCCCGCGCCCACGTGGCGCACGGCAGCCACAACGAGAAGCGCCTCAAGAACATCCTGGAGAACCATCCCCGGGACGAGCTCTTCCAGACCTCCGAGGACGAGCTGCTCGAGCTGAGCCTCGGCATCCTGCACCTCTACGACCGGCCCCGCGTCGGCCTGTTCGAGCGCCGCGACCCCTTCGACCGCTTCGCCTCGGTGCTGCTGTTCCTGCCCCGCGACCGCTACAGTTCCGACCTCAGCGCGCGCGCCGGCCGCATCCTGGCGGGCGCCTACGGCGGCCACGTCTCGGCCTCCTACCCCACCTTCTCCGACGCCCCTCTGGCGCGGATCCATTACATCGTGGGCTTCGCGCCGGGCCATCACGCCTGGCCGGACCTGAAGGTCATCGAGGCGGAGATCGCCGAGGCCGCCCGCACCTGGGAGGACCGCTTCGAGGAGGCGGTGCGCGCCACCGACCGCGACCCGGAAGCCCTGGCCCAGACCCTGCTGCGCTACCGCGCCGCCTTCCCGGCCGGCTACCGCGACCGCTTCGACGCGGCCGAGGCCATGGCCGACCTGGCGGTGATCGAGGAGATGGGCGCGGTCGAGACCATCCGGGTGCGCGCCTATCGCGCGGCGACGGATTCGCCCCTGCAGTTCCGCTTCAAGCTCTACAGCGCCGGCCAGCCGGCGGCGCTCGCCGACGTCCTGCCGATCCTCGACAACATGGGCCTGAAGGCCCTGGCCGAGGCCGGCTTCCCGGTCAGCCCGGGCGGCGGCGCGCCGATCTGGGTGCACGACTTCGAGATCGAGGACCCGCGCGGCGAGAAGCTGGTGTTCGCCAAGGTGAAACGCTGCTTCGAGGACGCTGTGGTCGCGGTCTGGTGCGGCGACACCGAGAACGACGGCTTCAACCGCCTGGTGCTGGAGCTCTCCATGCCCTGGCGCGACGCCGCCCTGGTGCGCGCCCTGGCCCGGTTCCGCCAGCAGACCGGTCTCGATCCCAGCCAGCGGGTGCAGGAGGAGGCGCTGGCCGCCAACCCCGACGTCACCCAGCTGATCCTCGAGCTGTTCCGCGTCCGCTTCGATCCCGAGGCCGGCGGCGACCTGGACCGGCGCCAGGTCCGCACCGAGGCCACGATGGCCAAGATCACCGAGGCCCTGCAGGCGGTCGAGAGCCTCGACCACGACCGCGTGCTGCGCAGGATCGCGGCCCTGGTCGCCGCGACCCAGCGGACCAACTTCTACCAACCGGGCGCCGACGGGCGGCCCAAGCCCTACATCTCCTACAAGATCGCCAGCGACACCCTGGCCGACCTGCCGGCGCCCAAGCCGTTCCGCGAGATCTTCGTCTGGAGCGTCGGCGTCGAGGGGGTGCACCTGCGCTTCGGCCCGGTGGCGCGCGGCGGCCTGCGCTGGAGCGACCGGCGCGACGACTTCCGCACCGAGGTGCTGGGCCTGGTGAAGGCCCAGCAGGTGAAGAATGCGGTGATCGTGCCGGTGGGGTCCAAGGGCGGCTTCTTCCCGAAGATGCTGCCCAAGGGCGGCGCGCCGGACGCCATCCGCGCCGAGGGCGTGCGCGCCTACAAGATCTTCCTGGCCGGCCTCCTGGACATCACCGACAACCTGACGCCCGACGGCAAGGTCACCCATCCGAAGGGCGTGATCGACTACGACGGCGACGACCCCTACCTGGTGGTGGCGGCCGACAAGGGCACGGCCACCTTCTCCGACATCGCCAACGAGGTGGCCGAAAGCTACGGCTTCTGGCTGGGCGACGCCTTCGCGTCGGGCGGCTCGGCCGGCTACGACCACAAAGTCATGGGCATCACCGCCAAGGGCGCGTGGGAGGCGGTGAAGCGCCACTTCCGCGAGCTCGGCAAGGACATCCAGACCGAGGCCTTCACCGTGGTGGGCGTCGGTGACATGTCCGGCGACGTGTTCGGCAACGGCATGCTGCTGTCGAAGGAGACCCGGCTGGTCGCCGCCTTCGACCACCGCCACGTCTTCCTCGATCCCGACCCCGATCCGGCGAAGTCGTGGAAGGAGCGCAAGCGGATCTTCGACCTGCCGCGCTCGTCCTGGGACGACTATGACCGCAAGGTGATCTCCAAGGGCGGCGGGGTCTTCCCGCGCACCTTGAAGTCGATCCGGCTCACCGCGGACGTGAAGAAGCTGCTGGCGGTCGACGCCGACGAACTGGCGCCCGCCGACCTGATCAACGCCATCCTCAAGGCCCCCGTCGAGCTGCTCTACCTGGGCGGCATCGGCACCTATGTGAAGGCCAGGTCCGAGGCCAACGTCGACGTCGGCGACAAGACCAACGACTCCCTGCGGGTCAACGGCGCGGAGCTGCGGGTCAAGGTGGTCGGCGAAGGCGCCAACCTGGGCGTCACCCAGGCGGGCCGGATCGAGTTCGCCCAGATAGGCGCGGGGGGGGCCGGCGGCCACATCGACACCGACGCCATCGACAACTCGGCCGGCGTCGACACCTCC
The DNA here is from genome assembly GCA_004799545.1 of Phenylobacterium sp. Taxonomy (GTDB): domain Bacteria; phylum Pseudomonadota; class Alphaproteobacteria; order Caulobacterales; family Caulobacteraceae; genus Phenylobacterium. The sequence goes on along the minus strand of SSMU01000030.1, from coordinate 122,839 downwards.
GACCACGAGGTGAACATCAAGATCCTCACCGGCGCCCTGGAGCGCACCGGCACGCTGGACCGCAAGAAACGCGACACCCTGCTGCAGTCGATGACCGACGAGGTCGGCGCGCACGTCCTGGCGCACAACTACGAGCAGACCCTGGCGCTCTCGCTCATGCAGATGGACGCGCCCGGCGAACTGGAGCCGCACGCCCAGTTCATGGCCAACCTGGAAGCGGCCGGCCGGCTGGACCGGGCGGTGGAAGGCCTGCCGGATGCAACCGTCATCGCCGAGCGGGCCCAGGCCGGCCAGGGCCTGACGCGGCCGGAGCTCTCGGTGCTGCTGGCCTACGGCAAGCTGGAGCTGAAGCGCGAGTTGGTGGGATCCAGCCTGCCGGACGACCCCTTCTACGAGGGCGTGCTGGAGGCCTATTTCCCGAAGCCGCTGCGCAAGTACCGCGAGCCCATGCGCCGCCACCGGCTGCGGCGCGAGATCATCGCCACCGTGGTCGCCAACGACATCATCAACCGCTGCGGGCCGAGCTTCCCCGGTCGGCTGATGGCGGCGGCCAACTGCGACGTCCGCGCCTTTGCGGCCGGCTACGAGGCGGCCAAGGCGGTGCTCGACTTCGAGGCCCTGTGGGCCAAGGTTGACGCCCTCGACGGCGAGATCCCGGCGGCGGGCCAGATGGCGCTCTATCGCCGGCTGGCCGCGGCCCTGCGCGGCGCCACCTTCTGGCTGTCCCGGCGGGCCGGTCGCGAGGCCCTGGACGTCGCCGCCCTGGTCCAGCGCTATGGCGCCGGCTTCAAGCGGCTCAAGGGCCTGATGCCGGGGGTCGCCTCAGGCGTCGAGCAGGCGGCCGTCGCCACCCGCACCCGGCAGCTCGTCGAGGCCGGCGCGCCGGAGGGCCTGGCCCAGGCGGCCGCCGTCCTGCAGTCGGTGACCACGGCGGCCGACATGGTCGACCTCGCCGAGGCCTCGAGCTGGCCGCTGGCCAATGTCACGCGGCTCTACCACCAGGCCGGCGCGGCCTTCGCCTTCGACCGGATGCGCGCAGCCGCCGCGGGCTACGCGGTAGGCGACAGCTTCGAGCGGACGGCGCTGCGCCGCTTGCTGGAGGACCTGCTCTCCGAACAGGCCGCGCTCACCCGGACGATCATGCAGTTCTCCGGCTCGGCCCAGGCCGGCGAGGACGCCGAGCATGCGGCCAAGGCGGTGGCCGCCTGGGCCGCCCTGCGCAGCGACAAGGCCGACGCCGCCCGCCGCACGGTCGAGGAGATCGACCAGGCCGGCGGCCCCTGGACCTTCGCCAAGCTGACCATCGCCAATGCGGCGCTGCGCGAGCTGACGGAGCCGCCGGCGGGGAAGCGGCGGAAGTAGCTCCGCGCTGTCTCCCTCCCCTCGATGGGAGGGTGGCCGAGCGCAGCGAGGTCGGGTGGGGAAGCGTAGGCCGGGCTCTGAGTCGGAGCCTGATCGTGACTTCCCTACCCTGACCGCTGCGCGATCTGTCCCTCCCCTCTGGGGGAGGGAAATCAGTGCCGGAACACCCGCACGCCGGTGAACACCATGGCCAGGCCACGCTCGTCGGCGGCGTCGATGACCTTCTGGTCGCCGATCGAGCCGCCGGGCTGGATCACCGCGGTGCAGCCGGCGTCGGCGGCCTGGATCAGGCCGTCGGGGAAGGGGAAGAAGGCTTCCGAGGCGCAGGCCGAGCCCTTGAGGTCGAGGCCGAAGTCGGCGGCGCGGAGGGCGGCGATGCGGGCTGAATCCTTGCGGTTCATCTGGCCCGCGCCGACGCCCAGCGTCTGGCCGTCGCGGGCGTAGACGATGGCGTTCGACTTCACGTGCTTGGCGATGGTGAAGGCGAACAGCATGTCGCGCACCTCGGCCTCGGTGGGCGCGCGCTTGGTCACCACCTTGAGGTCGGCCGGCGTCAGGCGGGCGTCGTCGCGGCCCTGAACCAGGAAGCCGCCGGACACCGACTTGAAGGTCAGGCCCGGCGCCAGCGGGTCGGGCAGGCCGCCGGTGACCAACAGGCGGACGTTCTTCTTCTTGCGGAACAGGGCTGCGGCCTCGGCGTCGATGGCCGGGGCGATCACCACCTCGGTGAGCAGGTCGAGGATCTTTGTGGCGGTGGCCACGTCCAACGCCTGGTTGAGGGCGATGATGCCGCCGAACGCGCTCACCGGGTCGCAGGCCAGCGCCCGCTCGTAGGCCTCGAGCATCGAGCCGCCGGTCGCCACGCCGCAGGGGTTGGCGTGCTTGATGATCGCGCAGGCCGGCGCCGCGGCCGGATCGAACTCGGCGATCAGCTCGAAGGCGGCGTCGGTGTCGTTGATGTTGTTGTAGCTAAGCTCCTTGCCCTGCAACTGGGTCGCCGTGGCGACGCCGACCCGTGGGTTCTCGAAGCGGTAGAAGGCGGCTGCCTGGTGGGGGTTCTCGCCGTAGCGCATGGTCTGCGCGAGCTGGCCGGCGAAGGCCTTGCGCCGCGGCCAGTCCTCGCCGAGCGCGGCGGCGAACCAGGTGGAGATCGCCGCGTCATAGGCCGCCGTGCGCGCATAGGCGCGGGCCGCGAGCCGCTTGCGCAGGTCGAGGCCGGTGGTCCCCGAGGCGGTCAGCTCGGCCAGCACCTCCTGGAGGTCGGCGATCTCGGTGCAGACCGCGACATAGCCGTGGTTCTTGGCCGCCGAGCGGATCATCGCCGGGCCGCCGATGTCGATGTTCTCCACCGCCGTCGCATAGTCGGCGCCGCCGGCCACCGTCTGCTCGAAGGGGTAGAGGTTGACGTAGACCAGGTCGATCCCGCCGATCCCGTGCGCGTCCATCGCCTGCTTGTGGGCCGGCGCGTCGCGGACGCCCAGCAGGCCGCCGTGGACCATGGGGTGCAGGGTCTTCACCCGGCCGTCCATCATCTCCGGGAAGCCGGTGAGGTCGGCGATGTCCTTCACCGCCAGGCCCGCCTCGGCGATCGCCTTGCGGGTGCCGCCGGTGGAGACCAGCTCGACGCCCATGGCGGCGAGCGCGCGGGCGGCCTCGATCAGCCCGGTCTTGTCGGAGACGGAGATCAGCGCGCGTTTGACGGGCGCGCGGTCGGGGGCGGCGGGGAAATCAGGGGCGGCGGGCACGGCATTCTCCTCGGAGGTTCGAAGGAAATGCCCAGGCGAGCGGCGGTCGTATGGTCCCGCGCTCCCCGGTGGTCGCCCACCTCATTCGCCAGTCACGCAGGATGGCCGGGGGATAGGCCGCGCGGCCCCCAGCGTCAACGGGACTCAGCCGCGCAGGGCCCGGATGTTGGCGGCGTATTTCTCAGGCCCGCCGCGGAACACGGCCGTGCCGGCGACCAGGGCGGAGGCGCCGGCGGCGACGCACTTGGGCGCGGTCTCGGGGGTGACGCCGCCATCGACTTCGAGGGGGATGTCGCGGCCGGTCGCATCGATCATCGCCCGCAGGGTTTCGATCTTCTTCAGCTGCGAGGTCATGAAGCTCTGGCCGCCGAAGCCGGGGTTGATCGACATGACCAGGATCAGGTCCACCTCGTCCATCATCCACTGGATCACACTCGGATCGGTGGAGGGGTTGAACACCACCCCGGCCTTCGCCCCCAGCTCGCGGATGCGCTTCAGCGTGCGGTTGAGGTGCGGCCCCGCCTCCGGGTGGACGCTGATGTAGTCGGCGCCGGCGGCGCGGAACGCTTCCAGGTAGGGATCGGCCGGCGCGATCATCAGGTGGACGTCGAAGGGGATCTTCACGTGCGGCCGCAGCGCCTTCACCACGTCCGGCCCGATGGTGATGTTGGGCACGAAGTGGCCGTCCATGACATCGACGTGCAGCCAGTCGGCGCCGGCCGCCTCGACGGCGCGCGCCTCCTCGCCCAACCGCGCGAAGTCGGCGGCGAGGATGGAGGGCGCGATGATCACGTCGTGGGCCATGGGCGGGCTTTACCGTGATCCGGGGCGCCGGACCAGAACCCCCCGTGTCAGGCGTGCCGGAAGCGGGCGATGTAGAAGCCGTCGGTCCCGCCGGGCCGGTGGTGCGGCAGGATGCGCAAGGTCCCGTCGGGGCGCAGGCTGGCCTCGGGCGCGCCGGCCTCGCCCGGCGCGATGGGGTCGAGGGTGAAGCCGGACATGCGGCCAAGGAAGCCCGCGACCTGCGCCTCCCCCTCCTCCGGCTCGAGCGAGCAGACGCAATAGACCAGCCGGCCGCCGGGCTTCACCCGCCGGGCGGCGGCGTCCAGCAGGCGCGACTGCACGGCGGCCAGGCTGACCACGTCGGAGGGCCGGGCGACCCACAGCACGTCGGGGTGACGGCGGAAGGTTCCGGTGGCCGAGCAGGGGGCGTCCAGCAGCACGGCGTCGAAGGCGCGGCCGTCCGCCCAGGTGGCGGCGTCGGCCTCGACGACCTCGGCGGAAAGGCCGGTGCGGGCGAGGTTCTCGGCGACCCGCTGCAGTCGCGGGCCGGAGCGGTCGAGGGCGGTGACGGACGCGCCGGCGGCGGCCAGCTGCAGGGTCTTGCCGCCCGGCGCGGCGCACATGTCCAGCGCGGTCTCGCCCGGCTTGGCGTCCAGCAGGCGGACCGGCACGGCGGCGGAGGCGTCCTGGATCCACCACGCGCCCTCGTCGAACCCCGGCCAGCCGGTGACGTCGCCGCCGCGTTCGGTCCTGAGCGTGCCGCCGGGCAGCACCTCGGCCTCCAGCGCCGCGGCCAGGACCTCGGCCTGGCCGGCGTCCTTCAGCGACAGGTCGGTGGCCGGCTCCTGGGCGATCAGGGCGGCGAGGTTGCGCGCCTCGGCTTCGCCAAAGACCGCGCGCCAGCGGGCGTAGAGCCAGGGCGGGGCCATGATGTCGGGGTCGGCGAGATTTGGCGGCTCGCGGGTCAGGCCGCGCAGCACGGCGTTGACCAGGCCCTTGAAGGCCGGGGGCGTCAGGCCGACGGTCGAGTCCACGGCGGCGTGCGGCGGGGTCTTCAGCAGGAAGAGCTGCGCCGCCCCGATGCGCAGCAGGTTCACCACCCGCTCCGGCGGCGGCTTCTTCACGCGCGCCTGCAGGGCGGCGTCGATGGGGCCGAGGTGGCGCAGGGTGGCCATGGCCAGGGCGCGGGCGAAGGCCCGGTCGCGCGGCTCCAGGGCCTTGACGGCGGGATGCGCCAGGCCGGCGTCCAGGCCCGAGCGGCCGGAGAGGGCGGCGCCCAGGATATCGAGCGCGGCGGCGCGGGCGGGCAGGCCCGCGGCGTCGCCGGAGGGCTGGGACGTTTCGATCTGGCTCACCGGCGCCGGCGTGCCCCCTCAGGGCCGCCGGCGCAAGGGGCGATCGGTCCGCAGGACTGGCGAGCGTCGGCGCTCAGGCCTAGATTGGAGGCCATGGACGAGACCCCGCCCAACGCCGCGCCGGGCAAGGCGCTAAGCCCCGAGGCCCGCCGCGCGCTGGAGGAAGCCGCCGCGCGTCAGGCCGCCGAGGCGGCGACGAAACTTCCCCATGAGCAGGGCGGCCCCAAGGGCCTCGAGCCCACCCGGTTCGGCGACTGGGAGCGCAAGGGCATCGCTGTCGACTTCTGATCTTCCCTTCCCATTCATGGGAAGGGGGGACCGTTGGCCGACGTCCGCGCAAGCGGGCGGAAGAGCCAATGGTGGAAAGGGAGGGCCGCCGGGCTGTGCGCGCCGCCCGCCCTCTCCACCACGCGCTCTTCGGCGCGTGGTCCCCCTCTCCCGCTACGCGGGAAAGGAAGTCCCCGCCTGCTTCATCTCCGCGACGATGCGCAGGGCGGCGGCGTGGGGGTCGTTGGCGGCGGTGATCGGGCGGCCGCAGACGATGTGCGAGGCGCCGGCCTTCAGCGCGTCCAGCGGAGTCGCGGCGCGGGCCTGGTCGTTCTTCGCCGACCAGTCGGGGCGGACGCCCGGCGTCACCACCAGGAAGTCCCTGCCGCCCAGGGCGCGGGCCAGGGCCGCCTCGTGCGGGCTCGCCACCACCCCGTCGCAGCCGGCGGCGATCGCCTGGTGGATGCGGCGCTCGACCAGGGCGCGGGCGGTTTCGGCGTAGCCCATCTCCTCGAGGTCGGCGTCGGCCAGGCTGGTCAGCACGGTGACCGCCAGGATCTTCAGGGACGAGGCGCCGCGGCCGCGCACCGCGGCGGCCATCACCTGAGGTTCGCCATGCACGGTGAGGAAATCGCAGCCCGCGCCGGTGAGGGCGGCGGCGGCCTTCTGCACGGTGGTGGGGATGTCGTGCAGCTTCCAGTCGAGGAACACCTGCTTGCCGGAGCGCTTCAGCTCGCGGGCGAGCGCCATGCCGTCGGTGGCCAGCAGCTCGAGGCCCACCTTGTAGAAGCTCACCGCATCGCCCAGCCGGGCGATGGCCTCGCGCGCCTCGTCGACGGTGGGGAAGTCCAGCGGCACGATCAGCCGGGGATCGGTGCGGGTGGGGGTGTCGGCGAGGGCGGCGGCGGCCATGGCTTAGCTCCGGTCAGGCAGGCGCGCAGGGAACGCGGGTTCCGGCGACGCAGCGAATTGGGCTAAGAGCCGTGCATGGGGCAGACAGAGTTCGCGGTCAACTTCTTCGTGGCGCTGTTCGCGCTGATCGACCCGATCGGCATCGTGCCGTTCTTCGCGGCGGGCACCGTGGGCGTCAGCGGCCGCGACCGCGCGCAGATCGCCCTCTACATCTCGCTGTTCGTCCTGGGCTTCCTGACCTTCTTCTATTTCACCGGCCTGAGCCTGCTGGCCTTCTTCGGCATCTCGCTGCCGGCCTTCCGCATCGCCGGCGGGGTGATCCTGTTCGTGCTCGGCCTCGACATGGTGCGCGACGACCCCTCCTCGAAATCGACCGACGCCATGGAGGGGACGCCGAAGGTCTCGCCCAAGACCCGCAACGAGACGGTCTCGCGCCGCTTCGAGCGGATGATCGTGCCGTTCGCCATGCCGCTCCTGATCGGGCCCGGTGCGATCTCGACGGTGATCATCTACGCCAGCCAGGCCAAGCCGCTCGGCCTGCCGGGGGCGGCGATCGGGGTCGGCGTGATCGCAGCGGTGGCGACGACCACGCTGATCGCCTTCCTGGCGACGCCGCTGATCACCCGGCTGTTGGGGCGGATCGGGCTTTCCATCGTGGTGCGGGTGCTGGGCCTGATCCTCTGCGCCATGGCGGTGCAGTTCATCCTGACCGGCTTCTTCGACGCCACCCACGGCTTCATCCGCCACGACACCGCCCTGCCGTACCAGAAGGACTAGAGCTTCCGGAACCGCGAGCCCTGGCTGGCCATCAGGGCCAGGCCCCAGTCGTCGGGGATGATCTTGGCCAGCGCCGCCAGCGCCTTGCTGGGCGCGCCGGGCACGCAGACCGGGCGGTTGGCCTCCACCGCCTCGTAACCGGTGGCCGCCACCTCGTCGGCGCCCAGCCATAGCCAGGGCGGCGTCGAGGCGCTGGTCTGCGCCCGCGTGCCGTTGACGTCGTGGAACTCCGAATAGGTGAAGCCGGGGCAGAGCGCGGTGACGTGCACGTCCGCCGACCGGGCTTCCAGGTGCAGGCTCTGGGAGAACTTGATCAGGAAGGCCTTGGACGCCGCATAGAGGGTGTGGCCGGCGGCGGCGGGCGCGAGGCCGGCCAGGGAGGCCACGTTGACGATCCGCCCGAACCGGCGCTCGACCATGCCCGGCAGGACGCGGTGGGCCAGCTCGCAGGGTGCGGTCACCATCACCTGGATGAAGGCGGCCTGGTCCTCCCAGCGGGTCGCGGCATAGCCGCCGGGCAGGCCGTAGCCGGCGTTGTTGACCAGGGCGTCGACCACCCGGCCGTTGGCGGCGAGATGATCGAGGATCTGCGCCGGCGCACCGGTCTCGGCCAGGTCGGCGGGCGCGGTCAGGGTCTCGACGCCCCAGCGCAGACGGATCTCCTCGGCGAGGGTCTCCAGCCGCTCGGCCCGCCGGGCGGTGAGCGCCACGTCGTAGCCGTGGCTGGCGAACATCCGGACGAAGGCCGCCCCGATCCCGGCCGAGGCGCCGGTCACCAGCGCCAGTCTGCGGTCCATCGCCCCCTCCCCGTTGCCGACACACGAAACTAGGGCCACGCTTCGCGCATTCAAAGGTCCGGCGCGGACCGCGCCGGCAAGCCCGGCCTCATTCGATTGAACAGGAACGCCATAAGGTGTATCGCGCCCGCCGATTGACGGCATCGGGCCGCCCAAGGGAACCTCGTTTGCGTGCGTTCCCGGAGAGATTGGATGGCTGATCCGGCCGGCGGCGTCATCGAGGCGCCGGACGAGGTGCGTCACTCGCCTGTCAGTGAGAGCTTCTTCGCCCTGGCCCTCGGGTCGATGGGCGTGGTGTTTGGGGATATCGGCACCAGTCCGCTCTACGCCATGCGTGAGGCGCTGCACGCCACCCGCGCCTCGGTGAGCCCGCAGCTCGCCGTGCTGGGGGTGGTGAGCCTGGTCACCTGGGCGCTGATCCTCATCGTGACGGTGAAGTACGTCGTCTTCCTGATGCGGGCGGACAACAAGGGCGAGGGCGGCACGCTGGCGCTGATGGCGCTCGCCCAGCGGATCGTGCCCCGGCGCTCGGGCCTGGTGCTGTTCCTGGGCATGCTGGGCGCGGCCCTGTTCTACGGCGACGGGATCATCACCCCAGCGGTCTCGGTGCTGTCGGCGGTGGAGGGCGTGCGCGACGCGCCGGGCGCCCCACACGGCGTGGCCGAGCTGGTGGTGCCGATCTCGGCTGTGATCCTGGTCGGCCTGTTCCTAGTGCAGTCGAAGGGCACGGCCAGCGTCGCCAAGCTGTTCGGCCCGGTGATGGCGGTCTGGTTCCTGGTGCTGGCGGCGCTCGGCCTGTTCCACATCAAGGACGACCTCTCGATCTTCCGGGCGCTGTCGCCGCACTACGGGATCATCTTCCTGCTCGACAACGGCTTCCTGGGTTTCGTCATCCTGGGCTCGGTGTTCCTGGCGGTGACCGGGGCCGAGGCGCTCTACGCCGACATGGGCCATTTCGGCCGCGACCCGATCCGCGCCGCATGGCTGGTCCTGGCGCTGCCGGCCCTGCTGCTCAACTACCTGGGCCAGGGCGCCCTGGTGCTGGCCCATCCGGCGGACAAGATCGAGCCCTTCTACCGGATGATCCCGCAGGTCATCTACTGGCCGATCCTGCTCTTGATGACCGTCGCCACCATCATCGCCTCGCAGGCGGTGATCACCGGCGCCTTCTCCATGACCCAGCAGGCGGTGCAGCTCGGCCTCCTCCCGCGCATCGAGATCCGCCGCACCTCCGAGACCCAGGCCGGCCAGATCTATGTGCCGCAGGTCAACACCTTCCTGATGATCGGGGTGGTAGTGCTCCTGGTGATGTTCCGCACCTCGCACAACCTGGCGGCGGCCTACGGCATCGCGGTGACCGGGGCGATGTTCGTCGACACCCTGCTGTTCTTCGTGATCGTCCGCTGGATGTGGAAGCGGCCCACCTGGGTGGCGGCGCTGGCCTCAGGCGCCTTCGGCATCCTGGACATCACCTTCATCTCCTCGAACCTGTTGAAGATCCCGCAGGGGGCCTGGCTGCCGCTGGTGCTGGGGGCGGGCCTGGTGACCATCATGCTCACCTGGACGCGCGGCGCGCAGATCCTCACCGACAAGACCCGGCGCGACAGCGTGCCCCTGCTGGAGCTCTCCGAGATCCTCAAGGCCCGCGCGCCCTACCGCGCGCCCGGCACCGCGATCTTCCTGACCTCGGATCCGGACATGGCGCCGGTGGCGCTGATGCATAACCTCAAGCACAACAAGGTGCTGCACGAGAAGAACGTCATCCTGACCATCCACGTGGCCGAGACCCCGCGGGTGCCCGAGGACCAGCGGGTGCGCATCGAGCCGGTGAACGACGACTTCAAGAAGCTAATCGTCTCCTACGGCTTCATGGAGAGCCCCAACATCCCCCGCGCCCTGGCCACCTGCCGCAAGCTCGGGCTGAAGTTCGACATCATGGCGACCAGCTTCTTCCTTGGCCGTCGCTCGATCGTGCCCTCGGCTCAGTCGGGCATGCCCCTCTGGCAAGATAAGCTGTTCATCTTCCTGATGAAGAACGCCACCAACCCGACCGAATTCTACAAGATCCCGCCCGGCCGCGTGGTCGAGATGGGCGCCCAGGTGACCATCTAGCCGTGATCCTGACCTACATCGGCGACGCGCTCTGGGTGCTGGTGCTGGCGACCATGTTCGGCGCCGCGCGCCAGGCCTGGGGCCGCACCCGGCCTGGCGAGCCGGTGCGGCTGCCGATCGGCGAGATCGGCCGCGGCCTGGGCGTCTGGGCCCTGCCCTTCGCGGCCTTCGCCTTCTCGCTGTGGCTGGCGCTCAGGGCCCGCGACGCAGAGGGCGAGGCGGCGCTGATCGTGTTCGGGGTGCGGGCGACGACCGCCCCGCTGCTGGCGCTCTTGCAGCTTTGGCTGTTGAAGGGCGTGCTTAGGCCTTGAACCCACGCGCGGTTGGCCCTTTAAGGCGCGCGACTTCTGCTCACCTCCCGACCTCAGGACCACCCCGCGCCATGGCCGACAAGCCCGTCAAGAAAGTCGTCCTCGCCTATTCCGGCGGGCTGGATTCCTCGACCATCGTCAAGTGGCTGCAGGTCGAGCTGGGCGCCGAGGTGGTGACCTTCACCGCCGACCTCGGCCAGGGCGAGGAGCTGGAGCCGGCGCGCCAGAAGGCCCTGATGCTGGGCGTGAAGCCGGAGAACGTATTCATCGAGGACGTGCGCGAGGAGTTCGTCCGCGACTACGTCTTCCCGATGTTCCGGGCCAACACCGTCTACGAGGGCCAGTACCTGCTGGGCACCTCCATCGCCCGGCCGCTGATCGCCAAGAAGCAGATCGAGATCGCCCGCAAGGTGGGCGCCGACGCGGTCTCCCACGGCTCGACCGGCAAGGGCAACGACCAGGTCCGCTACGAGGTGGCCTACTACGCCCTGGAGCCCGAGATCCGGGTGGTCGCCCCCTGGCGGGAGTGGGACTTCAAGAGCCGCGAGGCCCTGCTGGAGTTCGCCGAGAAGCACCAGATCCCGATCACCAAGGACAAGCGCGGCGAGGCGCCGTTCAGCGTCGACGCCAACCTGCTGCACTCCTCCTCCGAAGGGAAGGTGCTGGAGGACCCGGCCGTCGAGCCGCCGGAGTTCGTGCACATGCGCACGATCAGCCCGCAGGACGCCCCGGACACGCCGACCGTCTTCACCCTGGACTTCGAGAACGGCGATCCCGTCGCCATCGACGGCCAGGCGCTGTCGCCAGCCGCCCTGCTCACCAGGCTGAACCAGCTCGGCCACGACAATGGCGTCGGCCGCCTCGACCTGGTGGAGAACCGCTTCGTCGGCATGAAGTCGCGCGGCGTCTACGAGACCCCCGGCGGCACCATCCTGCTCGCCGCCCACCGGGGCATCGAGAGCATCACCCTCGACCGGGGCTCCATGCACCTGAAGGACGAGCTGATGCCGAAGTACGCCACCCTGATCTACAACGGCTTCTGGTTCTCGCCCGAGCGGGAGATGCTGCAGGCGGCGATCGACCGCTCGCAGGCCATGGTCTCGGGCCAGGTGCGGGTGAAGCTCTACAAGGGCAACGTCACGGTGATCGGCCGCTCCAGCCCCTATTCGCTCTACGACCAGGAGCTGGTGACCTTCGAGGAGGGCGCCGTGGCCTACGACCACCGCGACGCCACCGGTTTCATCAAGCTCAATGCGCTCAGGCTGCGGGTGAAGGCCAACCGCGACCGCCGCCACGGGACGCCGGCCGGCGCGCCGCCGAAGGGCGAGCACTTCCAGGGTTAGGCGGGGGGGTTAGCTGTCCAGCTTGTTGAACGGATAGCGGTCGCGAATCTCGGCCTGGAAGAAGCCGCCCTTGGAATCGGCCTCGACGAAGGAGCGATGCACCTCGCCGGGCACGCCGACATAGACGTAGCGCTCGCCCGACACGAAGCGCACGAGCAGCTTGGCGCGCTCGGCGTCGTAGTCGATCTCCTTGATGGCCGCGGAGTCTACGTCCATCGCCCTGGCGCTCCCGATCTGCCTCGAATGATAAAACGGTCCGGGGATAGGGATCGGTTCCCTCAGCCCCCGCAACCATGGCAAGGTTCCCGCCTAAGGCGACGCTTGTTCGCCGCTCCGGGGGAACGACCAAATGAAACCGCTTGGCTGGGTCGCGCTGGTCACATTGCTGGCGCTGGCGACCTATTTCTGGATGGGACTGAACGTCGGCCGCGCCCGCGGCAAGTCGGGGATCGCCGCCCCGGCGGTGACCGGCGACCCGCTGCTCGAGCGCGCGTTCCGGGCGCACTACAACACCCTGGAATGGCTGCCGATCTTCCTGGTCTCCATGTGGCTGTTCGCCATCTACTGGAACCAGCTGATCGCCGCCGCCTTAGGCGTGGTCTGGATCATCGGCCGGATCATGTACGCCACCGGCTATGTCGCCGACCCGTCCAAGCGCAGCACGGGGTTCCTGGTGCAGTTCGTGGCCGCCGCGATCCTGTTCGTGGGCGCGCTCGGCCGGATCATCTACCTGCTGGCGACGGTCGGCGCCTAAGCCGCAACGGCAAAGCCTCGCGGCAACCACAATTGCCGCGGAGTGTTGTTCCGGAAGACGCCCCGATCGCGGGACATGCGAAGATTCGAGTTCGACAAATGCCCGGCAAATCCATCGGCTTCGCGGTCGCCCTGGCGCTGACGGCCGGCCTCGCGGCCTGCGAGACCGCCACGCCCTACCAGCCGAGCGTTCCCGGCCGGGCCAGCTCGGGCGGATTTTCGGAGGTCCGCGTCGAGCCGGACCGCTGGCGCGTCACCTTCGCCGGCAACAGCCTGACCTCGCGCGAGACCGTGGAGGCTTACTTGCTGTTCCGCTCCGCGGAGCTGACCGTACAGCAGGGCTACGACTGGTTCTCGATCGCCGACCGCCAGACCTCCCGCGACGCACACACCTATGTGCAGCCCGATCCGCTCTATTCGCCGTGGCACGGCTACGGCTTCTGGCGGCCGACCTGGCGCTACCAGCGGCGCGGCTTCGGCTGGAGCACCTGGGACCCGTTCTGGGGCGACCCCTTCTGGGGCGATCGCTATGACGTCCAGACGATCCAGAAGTTCGAGGCCACCGCCGAGATCCAGATGCATCACGGCGCCAAACCCGCGGACGACCCGCGCGCCTTCGACGCCCGGGCGGTGATCGACAACCTCAAGCCGCGGATCCAGTACCCGGCACCGCCGAAGTAGCTGTTTCCTGACGCGCAGCCGGACGCAAAAGTGGTTTCCACTTTTGCTGGCTGACGCTCGGGCTCAGGTCAAATAAGCCGTCGCGAACAGGCCGAGGCCGACCAGCGCCAGCAGGATCGAGCCCAGCCAGAAGCTGCGCCGGCGGGTGATGATCGCCACGGTGCAGATGGCGATGCCGATCTCGGTGAGCGTCGCCGCCGCCGTTAGCCAGTGGTGGCGATGTTCGTGTTCCCGGCTGGCGGCCATCAGCTTGTCGCGGTCAGCCTCGTCCTCCTGGGCCTGTTTCTTGACCTCGGCCTGCCTCCCGGTCTGCTCCTTGGCGGTGTCGCCGTACTTGCCGGCCTTCGGACCGCCGGCGTCGGCCGCCAGGCCGTAGATGTGCTTCTTCAGGCTGTCGGCCTGGTACTCGTTCCAGGCGTCGGTGGCCTTGTCCTGCGACAGCACCGCCTCGCTGGCCGAGGTGATCGCCCCGCCCGCCTCGATGGTCTCCAGGCTGCCCATCCCGGCGGCCAGCACCGCCAGGATCGCCACGGTGATCGAGACCCGCGAGATGAAGGGGTCGTGCTCATGCGCCGCATGTTCGGCGTGCTCGGCGTGTTCGTGCGCTTCCAGCGCCGGATCGTGCGTCATCTGAGCCCCCTCGCGTTTCGGGCCGGAGACTGGCAAGCGTCGGGGCGCGCGTCCATAGGCTCCGCAGGCTTGACGCGAGGCCGCTGGCGGCCACCTTGGCGCCATGACCTCCCGCGAGCCGATCCTCGAGCCCGTCCCGGTCGCCGACCTGCGGCCGACCCAGATCACCGTGGGCCTGCGCGAAGTGGCCGAGAAGCGGCGCGAATGGCGTGAGCGGGCCGAGCGCGACGGGCCGGCCTTCCTCGGCCGGCACATGATCCCGGTGATCCGTGGGCTGAAGGGCCGGCCCTACGTCCTCGACCACCACCACCTGGCCCGCGCCCTGCACGACGAGGGCGTGGCCGAGGTCGCGGTCAATGTGCTGGCCGACCTCAGCCACCTGGCCAAGGCCGAGTTCTGGAGCTTCTGCGACAACCGCGGCTGGTGCCACCCCTATGACGCCGAGGGCAAGCGGCGCGACTTCGACGCCATCCCCAAGGCGGTGGCGGACCTGGCCGACGACCCGTTCCGCAGCCTGGCGGGGGAGCTGCGGCGGGCGGGCGGCTTCTCCAAGGAGACCACCCCGTTCAGCGAGTTCATCTGGGCCGATTTCCTGCGGCGCCGGATCAAGCGCAAGGCGGTCGATGACGACTTCGCCGCGGCGCTCGCCCGCGCCCTGAGCCTCTCCAAGAGGCCCGAAGCGCAGCACCTGCCCGGCTGGTGCGGCCCCAGCGCGACCGGCTAGCTCACTTGCTGATCCGGCTGAGGTCGAACTCGACCAGTTCCGACAGGGTCCTGAGCCGTTCGGCCAGGGCCTCGAAGGCCTTGTGGCTGCGGGATTCGATGCTGCCCCGGTATTCGACCAGCTTGCCGTCGCGGATCCGGCCGTAGCTGACGTCCTGCAGCGACACCGCATGATCGCCGAGCAGGCGCCGCAGCCCGGCCTCGTCGGGCGCGGCCTTGGCGGTGAAGCGGAAGACCGCGATCCCCAGGACCCGGGCCGGCGCCCAGGCCTCGACCCAGCGCAGGACGGTGAGGGTGAAGAACGCAATAACGGTCGCCAGCGCGGCCGGCAGCTGCAGGCCCAGGCCGCAAAGCAGGCCGAGCGCCGCGGAGGTCCACAGCGCCGCCGCGGTGGTCAGGCCCTGGACGCTGACGCCCTCCTTGAAGATCACGCCTGCGCCAAGGAAGCCGAGGCCGGTCATCACACCTTGCGCCAGAGGGGCGGCCTCCAGCTGAATCACCTTGCCGAATATCCCGGGCGACAGCGCCGGCGCATAGGCCAAGGTCATCACCGCCGCGGCGGCGAGGGCCACCAGCCCGTGGGTGCGCAGGCCCGCCAGCCGGCCGTTGTAGGTGCGCTCCCAGCCGACCACGCTGCCCATGCCCCAGGCGGTGACCAGGTTGAAGGCGACTTCGGCGATCGGCGTGACCAACGGCGTTCCCCCTGTCATGCGGCGTCGGGCGCGAGCCTACATCAGCTTGACGGAAAGCGGATCAGCGGCCGCGGGCCCGGTCCAGCACGAGGCGGGTGAAGGCTTCGCGGATCGGCGGCACGGCGCGGTGCTTATAGGGGAAGACGTCGGCCGGATCGTCGAGGTGCAGCAGGATGCAGGCGTTGGCCTCGAACAGCAGCACCTCGCCCGCCTCGGTCAGCGCGCAGTCGAGGCCGCCGTAGTCGAGGTCGAGGCGCCGGGCCACGGCCTCCACGGCCGCCGCGGCGCGCGGCCCGAAGACGCCGCGCCAGTCGGCGAGGAACCGCGCCTCCTCCGCCCGGGCTTCGGCGGAGCCCGCCATGTCGGCCCGCCAGTAGTGCACCAGCCAGTGATCGGCGATCGCCAGGTGGAAGGGAAACGGCCGGCGGTCGACGAAGACGAAGCGGTACTTTCGCCAGCGCCCGTCGGCCGAGCGCACGTCGTGGAACGGGGTCAGCAGCAGCCGCTCGTCCGGCCGGGTCGCCAGATAGGCGTCGCGCTCGGCGGCGTCTTGCAGCCGCACCAGGTTCTGCCCGCCATGGTCGCCGGCCGGCCGCACCAGCAGGGGCGTCTCGATCGGCGTCGCGGCCAGCTCCGCCGGGCTGGCGCGGCGGGCCGGCGGGGTCACCAGGCCGGGGATGCCCGCGAACAGCGCGGCCGCCGCATCGCGGCCGGTGTGGCGGATGGCGGCCGGCGGATTCAGCACCGGCTTGTCCAGCGCCAGGCAAAAGGCGGTCGCGGCGGACAGCTGGCCGCCGTCGCGGTCCACGTCGCCGAGGGTGGAGAACACCACGTCGGTGTCGCGCAGCTCGTCCAGGGCCACGCGGCCGAGCGACGCGTCCCGCGCCTGCGGCGAAAGCAGGGTGAGCGCGGCGATGGCGAAGGCGTCGGGGTCCACCAGGTAGCGGGTCGGCACGTGGCCGGCTCCGACCGCGCCCAACACCAGCACCCGCGGCGCGGCGGCGTCGGTCCGCCCGCTGCGCTGGACGCCCGTGCGCCGGGCGAGGTCGTCGCGCACCACCCGGGCGGCCTGGGCGCGGCGATCCTGGTCGAGCACGCTGGCCAGGGCTTCCCACAGGCCGGCGTCCTCGGCCCCGGACCGCAGGGCGCGGCGCAGCGCCCGGGCGGCGAGCCGCGGGCGGCCTCGCGCCTGCAGGACCAGGCCGCGATTGCCGTGCGCCACGGCGTAGGCGGGATCGATCGCCAGCGCCCGGTCGAAGGCCGCCAGGGCCTGGGCGTGATCGCCCAGCCGGTGCAGCGACACGCCCAGCTCGTTGTGGATCGGCGCCAGGCCGGGCCGGGCCGTCGCCGCCCGGCGGAACAGGGCCACGGCCGCCACGTCGTCGCCCCGCCGGGCGCTGAGCCGGCCCAGCGCCAGGAGGCTCGCATCGTCGTCGGGCCTAAGCGCGAGATGGCGGGCCAGGATCCGCTCCGCCTCGGCCTCGTCCGGGCCGTCGGCGAGGATCAGCGCCAGCAGGCCCAGCGCCCGGACCTCGTCCGGGTCCCGCGCCAGGATCCCGCGATAGGCCGCCTCGGCCTCTGCGAGCCGGCCCCGGGCGTGGTCGGCCATCGCCCGGCGCAGGGCGGGCGCGGGATCCTCGGACGCTGACGGCTCAGGCCTCATCGGCCCAGTCGCCCCTGCGTTTGGGGCGGGCCGATTGCGGCGGCGCAATCTTGGCCATGGCTTCGCGGATCGCCGCTATTTCGGAACGGCCAAGCTTCCCCCCGCGTTGGCCGAGCGATGACCAGCCCCGAAGAACGCGCCGACCGGCTTCGCGAGACCCGTAACCTGAAGATGGCGCGCTCGGCGCACGCCTACGTCAGGGGCAGCACGGTCAAGTTCTACGAATGGCTGGAGGCGACACCGCACCAACTGCCCGAGGGCCCGCCGGTGTGGATCTGCGGCGACTGCCATCTGGGCAACCTGGGGCCGCTGGCCGACAGCAAGGGGCGGGTGGCGGTGCAGATCCGCGATCTCGACCAGACGGTGATCGGCAACCCGGCCCACGACCTGATCCGGCTCGGCCTCTCCCTGGCCTCGGCGGCGCGCGGTTCGGACCTGCCCGGCGTGACCACCGCCCACATCCTCGAGCACCTGATGGCCGGCTACGAGACCGCCATGGCCGGCGACTTCGACAGCGCCGGCGAGAAGGAGCTCAGGCCAGCCAGCATCCGCGGCCTGCTCGACCGCTCGGCGCGCCGCCGCTGGCGCCACCTGGCGCAGGAACGGCTGGACACGGTCAAGCCGGTGATCCCGCTGGGCAAGCGGTTCTGGGCGCTCACCGACCAGGAGCGCGCCGCCCTGGGCGAGCTGTTCGCGGAAGACAGCGTCCGCGCCCTGCTCACCACCCTGCAGTCCCGCGACGACCAGGACCCGATCTCGCTGGTCGACGCCGCCTACTGGATGAAGGGCTGCAGCTCGCTCGGCCGGCTGCGCTTCGCGGCCATGCTGCGGATCGGCGAGGGCAAGACCTCGTCCTTCTGCCTGGTCGACCTCAAGGAAGCCGTCACCGCCGCGGCTCCGCGCGCCGCCGGGGTCGCCATGCCCCGCGACAACGCCCAGCGGGTGGTGGCGGGCGCCCGGGCGCTGTCGCCGAACCTCGGCATGCGGATGCTGGCGGCCCGGCTGCTCTACAAGCCCGTGGTGCTGCGCGAGCTGATGCCCCAGGACCTCAAGCTGGAGATCGAACAGCTGACGCCCGGCCGGGCCATGGCGCTGGCCGCCTATCTGGCCGGCGTGGTCGGCAAGGCCCACGGCCGGCAGATGAGCGCCGAGCAGCGGGCGGCCTGGCAGGCCGCGCTTTCCCGGGCGCGGACCGCCCAGCTCGACGCGCCGAGCTGGCTGTGGTCGAGCGTGGTCGACCTGCTCAGCATCCATGAGCGCGCCTATCTCGAACATTGCCGGGTGTTCGCCCTGGCGCAGGCCGCCTAGCGCCAGCGGGAAGATTGACCGCACCCGCCCCCGGCGGGCTAGTGACCCTCGCGTCGGCGCGACATGGGAGCGGTGGGTGGAGAATCCGTTTTTCCGGAGTGACTTCTTCTGGGGGGTGGACGACGCCGCCCGGTTCAGCGCCGGCATCGACGGCCTGGTGGACGCCGCCCGCGAGAAGCGCGGCTGGTACGCCGCCGACAATCTGATCGCCTTCGGACGGAACCTGGGCTTCCTCGACGACAAGGCGCTGATGACCGCCTGGCAGGCCCATGCGACGGGCGGGGTGGAGCGCGGCCTGCTCTGGCGGACCGCGACGGTGGTCTGGGCGGCGCGCCAGGCCCTGCGCCGGCCCGGGGCCTACATCGAATGCGGCTGCTACAAGGGCACGACCGCGCGGATCGTGCTCGACAGCGTCAACGTCGAGGGCCGCGACGTCTTCCTCTACGACCTGTTCGACCACGACCCAGCGATGCCGCACCATGCGATGCAGGAGCATGGCCCCGGCCTGTTCGACGCCGTCGTGCAGCGGTTCGCGGCCTTCCCGCGCGTCCGGGTGTTCCGCGGGGCGGTGCCGGAGAGCTTCTCGCAAGGCCTGCCGGAGCAGATCGCCTTCGCCCACATCGACATGAACAATGCGGCCGCCGAGATCGGCGCCCTCGACGCCATCGAGGCCCGCCTGGCTCCCGGGGCGGTGATCGTGCTCGACGACTTCGGGGCCATCCCCTACCGCCAGCAACACCTGCAGGAGCGGGCCTGGTTCGCGCGGCGCGGCGTGCCCGTCCTCGAGCTGCCGACCAGCCAGGGCCTGGCGATCTGGTGAACTCCGAGCGCCTCGCGTTTGCAAGCGGCGCTCGGAGCTCACGGCGTCCAGAGGCGCGCCCTCCGGCGGCGGCGGCCGGAGCTCAGCGCCCTTGCCTGCACCCGGCGGGCAAGCGATCTAGGCGCATGCGGCCATGGGACGGGTGCGGAAATTGAGCGGTGACGGCCTTCGGCCACTTCAGGTGAGCACGACCCTCGGGGCGCTGACCCTGCATGACCTCGCCGACGCCGGCGACACGGGGCGGCCGCTGGTCATTGGCGTCACCGGGCTTTTCGCGGGGCCACGCGACCTTGCCGAGCTGGGGGACGCGCTGGGCTACGCCGCCGACGGTTGCGTCGTGCGCCTGCACGAGATCGAGATGGTCGGCGACTGGTCGGTCGAGGCGGTGGCGGCGGCGCTCGACGAGGCGGTCGCCGCGCGCTTCCCGGAGCGCGCCGTGGTGATGTTTGGCGTCTCGATCGGCGCGACGGTCTGCCTGGCGATGCGCTCGCCGGCGATCAGGCGGGTCGTCGCCGCCGAGCCTGTGCTGACGACCGAGGGGCTGTGGCCCGTGCTGGGGCGCATTCGCGAGGGCCTTGCGCCGCTCCCCGCCTCCGACCCGCGGCGAAAGCGAATGGCGGGCCTGTTGGGCGTGACGGACGGCGGTGACGTGCCCCGCAGCTACGGACACCTGATCGAGGGTCTGCGCGTGCCGGTGGACGTGATCCTCGGGAGCATCCCGCTCAACCCGCCGCGGCCGCTCGACGTATTCCCAAGCCTGCTGGACGACGCCGATCGGGCTCAGCTCGCCGCCAGCCCACGGGTGCGGGTGCATATCGCGCCGGGCGCCGGCCACCCGGTGCAGGGCCAGGCGCCCCTGCTGGTCACCGACGTAGTCGTGGAGGCCTGCCGCCGGGCGGCCGCGGCGCGGGCCTACGATGTGGCGAAGCTCGACGAGGCGTTGTTCGAGGCGACGCCGGCTACCGCCCTCAATCTCCTCTACGAGGGTGAGGAGGCCGGGACCTTCCGGCTCGCGGTCGCGGCGCGCAACCCGAAGGCGCGCGTCGAGCCCTGGACGGCGGCGGAGAAGGGCGCGCCGGCGGATGCGGCGGTCTTCGCCGTCGCGCCCACGACTGCGGCCCTGGCGGCCCTGGGCGATCGCCTTAGCCCGGGCGGCGTGGCCGTCATGCGCTGCGCCGATCCCGGCGCGCTCGACTCCGCCTTGCTCGCCACGGCCGGATTTGCGCCGGCGGAGCTTGTCTCGCCGGGAATCGTGCGGCTTCAGCGTCGGGCCGCCGCGGAGACCCCGAGGCTGAAGCTCTACGACATCTCTCTCGCGCCCCGGCTGATGGACATCCGCGGCCGGCTGCCCGTGGAGATGCTCCGCACGCTCCCGGGGCTGGAGGTCCGCCACCAGACCGGCGCCTTCGCGGTCCCTGACGCGGACCCCGACGAACCGAGGGTGCTGGTGCTCGAACGCGCCGGCGACCTGCAGGACGAGGGCGGGCGGCGGCTCCTCAAGAGTCTGCTCGCCGCGGGATGGATCGTGGTGATCGAACTCGACGACCATCCGCAGCTGATCGCCGAATTCCACGGGCGGTTCGGCGAGGCGTCCCTGACCCGCTTCCGCTCCGTCCACGCCGTGCAGACCTCGACCGAAAGCCTCGCCGAGGCCTTCCGGCGGGAGAACCCGGAGGTGGCGGTCTTCCCGAACGCGGTGTTCGAACTCCTCCCCTTCCCGGAGGGGCCGCGGCCGCCGCGGGTGTTTTACGGCGCCGTCCGACGCGGCGATTTCGCGCTGCAGGTGGCGCGCTCGCTCGGGCCGGTGATCGAGGAGTTCCCGGACGCGGAGTTCGTGGTGCTGGGCGACGAGGGGGTTTTCGCGGCGCTGCCGACCGACCGCAAGGTCTTCCGGCCCTTCCTCAGCTACGAGGGCTACCTCGCCGAGATGAGCCGCTGCGCCGTCTCGTTCACCCCCATCGGGGCGAAGCCGCTGATCGAGACCAAGAGCGACGCCAAGTTCCTCGACGCCTCGCGGGCCGGCGTGCTCACCATCGCCTCATCCCCCTGCTACCAGCATGTCATCCGGCATGGCGAGAACGGCCTGATTGCGGCGGAGCTTTCCGACTGGGCCGTGCAGCTCGGGCATGCGCTCCGGGATCCGGACGGGCAGCGGCGGATGGCCAAGGCCGCCTGGGACGATGTGCGCACGCAGCGCATGTTCGTCGACCAGATTCCCGCGCGGCTGGCCTGGTACCGCAGCCTCTGGGACCGCCGCGCGGAGCTCACCGAAGCGCTGCTGGCGCGCGCGCCGGACCTGCGGAGCGAACCCGGCGAGGCGCGGCCCGCCCGCGCCCGCGCCGCGCCACCGGGGCCCGCCGACCGGGGGCCATCTCGCAGAAGCCTGAAGGGTCCCTCCTATCGCCAGCTCGTGTGGGACGTCCTCAAGCTGAAGGGCGCCGAGCGCTACCTGGAAGTCGGCGTGCACAATGGCTCCACGATCGCCGGTGTCGGTTGCGCGGCCATAGGCGTCGATCCCGACTTCGTCTTCGACCGCGACCCGGTCGGCGAGAAGCCGGCCCTGCACCTCTACCGCACGACCAGCGACGACTTCTTCCGCGACCAGGACCCGCGCGCCATCCTTGGCGGGCCGGTGGACGTGGCCTTCCTCGATGGACTCCACCTCTTCGAATATCTGCTGCGCGACTTCATCCACACCGAACAGGTCTGCGCGCGGACCTCCGTCGTGATGCTGGACGACTGCCTGCCGGTGAATCTGGAGATGACCGAGCGCGACCACCGCCCGGAGCTCCGCCAGGACCGCCAGCTCGCCGGCTGGTGGACGGGCGACGTCTGGAAGGTGCTCTCGGTGCTTCGCGAATACCGGCCCGACCTCAGGATCGCGCCGGTGGCCGTGACACCCACCGGCAGCATCGCGATCACCCGCCTCGACCCGGCCTCGACCGTCCTCGCGGACCACTACGACGAGATTCTCGCGCGCTACGGCGAATTGGCGTTCACGCCGGAGAGCTTCGACCGCTACTGGGACGTCAACGCGCCGCAACCCGCCGCGGAGTTCCTGCGTGGCTTCGACGACTGGCTTGCGGACGGGAGGGGGTAGGCATGGTGCACAGGACGGCGGTCGAAAACGCCCGGCTCTTCGCCGAGGTCTATCTGGCGGACGCCGGCGCCGCCACAATCGTGGAGATCGGCTCGCAGGACGTGAACGGCTCGATCCGACCCGTGTTCGGCGACAAGGTCCGCTACATCGGCGTGGACTTCGCGAACGCCCGCGGCGTCGACGTGGTGCTGGAGGACCCCTACCGCTTCCCGTTCGGCGACGACGAGATCGACGCCGTCGTCACGAGTTCCTGCTTCGAACACTCGGAGTTCTTCTGGCTGACGTTCCTTGAGGCCGTGCGGATCACCCGACCCGGCGGGCTCATCTACCTGAACGCGCCTTCGAACGGCCCGGTGCACGGCTATCCCGTCGACTGCTGGCGCTTCTATCCGGACTCCGGTCCGGCGCTCGCCCGCTGGGCGGTCCGAAATGGCCAGGAGGTCACCCTGCTGGAATCCTACACCGGCGAGCAGGAGGGCGGCTATCTCAACGACTTCGTCGCGGTGTTCCTGAAGGGCTCGGACCAGCTCGGCGCCTATCCGAATCGGATTCTCGACCGCATCCAGGCCTTCACCAACGGCTATGTGCACGGCGAGCCGGACCGGCGCAGGCCGCAGTCGCTGACCGAGGATCAGCGGAACCTGCTGGCGCTCCAGAAATTCCTCGAGGGGCGGCTGAAGCCGATCTGACGCCGGGTCTAGAGCGCCTCGCGAAGGGCTGCGAGAAGCGCCTGCGGCGCGCGCGCCGGGACATCGTGGCCGGCGTCCGGGCAGACCGTCACCTTCGCGCCGCGCGCCCGCCACATCGCCCGCTCCGCCTCGCTCGTCAGGCTCGGGAAGCGCGTCATGGCGCGGGGCGGCTCGAGCGGGACAGCGCCCACGAGCACCGCCGTGCGCGCCGGCGCCTGGTTCGCGAGCGGTGAGAAATCGTCCGCCACGTTCGGCCCGAAGAAGGCCTTCAGCCAGGGCAGCAGCGTCGAGCCCGGCGCCGCCTTGGCCGCTGCGAATTCCCGAAGCGGCCAGCACTGGCTGACGTCCAGGAACGGCTCGACCAGCACCATGGCGTCCACCTGCGGCAGAGAAGCGAGGCCGAGCGCGACCAGGCATCCGGCCGAGACGCCCGTCGGGACCACCCGGCGATCGGCGAACCGCTCCGCCATCATCTCGCGAAAGGCCTTCGTGATGGTTGTGAGGTCACTGCCCGGCAGGGTCGGCGAATGCATGCCCGGCAGGTGTGCGAAGACAATGTCGGCCTCGGCCGAGAGTGGCGCCGCCAACTCCTCCATGTGGTCGGCGCGCGAGAACAGTCCGCGGATCACCAGCAGCACCGGCCGGCCGGCATCCCCGGCGAGCGCCGCCTTGAACGACAGATCGCCATGGCGCGTGTGAACGAGGTGCGGCTGAAGCGCCGGGGCCGGTTCCAACGGCGTCTCGTCCTTTCTCCCGCGGAGCGCACAGCAAAACGCCGGCCCTTTCGGCCGGCGTCAAGTCTCTGATCTCGCAGAGTGAATTTGGAGCGGGCGAAGAGATTCGAACTCTCGACCCCAACCTTGGCAAGGTTGTGCTCTACCACTGAGCTACGCCCGCGCTCCTCGAAGGCGTCCTAGCCCCCGAAAATTCGAGAGGCGGCTTATGGCAGACGCCCCTTACGTTTGCAAGCGGCCGCCAGGGGATTTGGCGCCGCGCTTCCGGGCCGCTGCTCACCCGCCAAATTTCGGCGTCTTGAGGCGGCGCTTGTTGACGTGGTCCTGGCGGGCCGGGGCCACCTCTTCGGGGAACTCGCCCTTGAAATAGTAGCGCTGCCAGGCCTGTTTGGTGGCCTCCGGATCCTGGCGGAAGATCCGCTGGTTGAACTCCGAGCGGTGCTTCTCCCAGACGTCGTACTGGTGGCGAAGCTCCGGGTTCTTGTCCATCCGCCGGATCACCGGTTGGATCTCGTGCAGGGTCTTGTCCTCCAGGAGGGTGACGAAGCAGAACGGCTCGCCCTTCTCGAAGCGCACCTTGCCCGGCCGGGTGAACACCCAGTTCATGGTGAAGGGGAAGGGCAGCCAGTCGGTCTCCACCACGCCCGACAGCGGCTGGATGCCGTCCTTGACGTGGTTGGGCGGGCCCATCACCCACATCGACCAGCCGGGCGGGGTGCGGAACAGGTAGCCCGAGTGGAAGGTCAGCACCCCGTGGCTGAAATGGCTCTGGGCGTGCTTGTGGAAGTCCGGATGCGGATGGTCCGGGGTGAGCTTGATGTCCTGCTGGTGGGTCCCGCCGGTCCACTCCGCGGTGAACGAGGTCGGGCAGAGCAGCTCCCAGCCGGAGGTGTTGGCCATGGTCAAGGGCAGGCAGCGGTAGGGGTGCCGCTCGGCGAAATGGTCCATCCACGCCCGGTTCGGGCGGCCGGCCACCATCTCCGGCGGCCGATCGGTGGTGGGGTAGCACTCCAGTTCCATGGCGGGTCCGACCGGTATGACCAAAGGCGTCACGTCCCTTAAAGCCCCCCTCGCCTCTCCGTCCAGTTCGGGTATCTGTTTGAGCCATGATGACCCGCGCCGATCTGCTGGCTCACCTCGACGCGATCGGGGCCGACCACGCCACCACCGACCACGAGGCGGTGTTCCGGGTGGGCGAGGGCGAGGCGGTCAAGCAGGCGATCCCGGGGGCCCACACCAAGAACCTGTTCCTCAAGGACGCGAAGGGCCAGCTGTGGTTGATCTCGGCCGAGGACCACGCGGTGATCGACCTCAAGCGGCTGCACACGGTGATCGGCTCGGCGCGCCTGTCGTTCGGCAATGCGGAGCTGATGGCGCAGACGTTGGGGGTCACCCCGGGCTCGGTGACCGCCTTCGGCCTGGTCAACGATGTGGCCCATCGCGTCCGCTTCGTGCTGGACCGCACCCTGGCGGAGGCCGAGCGGGTGGCCTTCCACCCGCTGACCAACACCGCGACCACCACCATCTCCCGGACCGGGTTCGCCAACTTCCTGTCATCGATCGGGGTTAGGCCCCTGGTGGTGGACTTCCGGGCCATGACGGTGGTTGAACCGGCGGCCGCGCGTTGAACCCGGCGGCGCCTGCGACCATCTTTGCGGGCACGCGTTTGAGATCGAGAGAGGGAAGACGGCCATGAGCCTGATCGGCGAAACCACCGGCGCGGCGCCCGGCGCCCCTATCGGCGACCTGATCAAGGACGGCTCCGACGCCAGCTTCGTCGCCGACGTGATCGAGGCCTCGAAGGCCCAGCCGGTGATCGTCGACTTCTGGGCGCCCTGGTGCGGCCCCTGCAAACAGCTCGGCCCGGCCCTGGAGAAGGCGGTGGCCGCGGCCAAGGGCGCGGTGAAACTGGTCAAGATCGATATCGACAAGAACCCCGCCTACGCCGGCCAGCTGCGCGTGCAGTCGATCCCGGCGGTGTTCGCCTTCGACGGCGGCCGGCCGGTCGATGGCTTCATGGGCGCCCTGCCGGAGAGCCAGGTGAAGGCCTTCGTCGACCGCCTGGCCAAGGCCGGCGCGGCGGGGGGCTCGGCGATCGACGAGCTGCTCGAGCTGGCCCGCGAGTCGGTGGAGATGAACGATCCCGGCGGCGCGGCCCAGGCCTACGCCCAGGTGCTGCAGGCCGAGGCCGAGAACCTCAAGGCGCTGGGCGGCCTGGCCCGCCTCTACCTGCACGGCGGTGATCCCGAGCGGGCCCGCGAGGTGCTGGCCATGGCCCCCGAGGGCGCCAAGGACCCGGACCTCGACGGCGTCCGCGCCGCCCTGACCCTGGCCGAGGCCGCGCCGGCCGAGACCACCGAATTCGAGCAGCGCCTGGCCAAGGACCCGGACGACCACGAGGCCCGTTTCGAGTTGGCCGCGGCCCTGGCCGGCGCGGGCGAGATGGAGCAGGCGGCCGACCACCTCCTGACCATCATCGAGCGCGACCGGGCCTGGAACGACGAAGCCGCCCGCAAGCAGCTGCTGAAGGTCTTCGAGGCCGCCGGGCCGATGTCGGACGTGGCCAAGCAGGGCCGCCGCCGGCTCTCGGCCATATTGTTCAGCTGAGGAGGTTGTCCATGCCGGGCTATCGACGGGCGGCGGACCTGCCGCAGGTGATCCCGGTGTTCCCGCTGGACGGCGCCCTGCTGCTGCCCGGCGGCGAGCTGCCGCTGCAGATTTTCGAGCCGCGCTACCTGAACATGGTCGACGACGTGATGGCCGGCGATCGGGTGGTCGGCATGATCCAGACCCGCGGCGGCGACCGCGCGCGGCCGAAGCTGGCCAATGTCGGCTGCCTCGGCCGGATCACCAGCTACGCCGAGACCGCCGACGGGCGCTACCTGGTCACCCTGACCGGAGTCTGCCGGTTCGACGCCGGCGAGGAAATCTCGATCGCCACGCCCTACCGGCAGCTCCGCGCCCGGTATGACCGCTTCGAGGCCGACCTCGACGAGGACGACGCGGAGGAGGCCTCGGACGCCATCCGCGACCGGTTCGCCAAGGCGCTGAAGCGCTACCTGAACCACCGCGACCTGGACATCGACTGGGAGACCGCCACCACCGCGCCGCTGGAGCCCCTGGTCAACAGCCTGGCCATGGGCCTGCCGTTCGATCCGGCCGAGAAGCAGGCGCTGCTGGAGGCCCCGGCCCTGGCCGACCGGTTCGATGCGCTGACCACCCTGCTGGAGATCGACTGCCTCGACGACGGCGATGACGAACCCCACGCCATGCAGTAGAGGCTGGGCGCCATGAGCGAGAACCTTCCCGAGCCCGTACCGGAGACCCCACCCGCGCCCGTCGCCGAGGTCGATCCGCGCCTGCTGGAGATCCTGGTCTGCCCGGCGACCCACGGGCCGCTGACCTACGACCGCGCCAAGGGCGAACTGGTCAGCCGCGCCGCCCGCCTCGCCTACCCGATCCGCGACGGCGTGCCGATCATGCTGCCGGAAGAGGCGCGGGAGCTGGGCGAAGGGGAATAGTTCCCTCCCCATCGAGGGAGGGACTACAGCGCCTCGCCCTTCAACAGCCGTGGCAGATCCCCCACCGCCCCGCCGGCCTCCTGCATGAAGAAGCGCCGGGCCGGGCCGATGCGGTTGACGGCGGCCATGCCGGCGCCGCGGACCAGGCGCAGCAGCGGGTGGTCGTTGGAGAACAGGTGGACGAACAGGTCCATGCCGGCGGCCAGGGTCGCGGTGTCGAAGCGGCGCCAGGCGGCGTAGCGCTCCAGCACCGCCTCGGCGCCGATGTCCTCGCCCAGCCGGGCCGCCTCGACGATGGTCTCGGCCAGCGCTGCAGCGGACTTGAGGCCGAGGTTCAGCCCCTGGCCGGCGATCGGGTGGACGGCGTGGGCCGCGTCGCCCAAGAGGGCGGTGCGCGGGCCAACCAGACGCTCGGCGAGCTGCAGGCTCAAGGGGTAGGTGAAGACCGCGCCCTCGCGCGTGGCGGCGCCTACGAACTCGCCGAACCGGCGCTGCAGGTGGGCGTGGAACACCTCCGGCCGGGCGGTCTTCAGGGCCGCGCCGCGCGAGACGCTTTCGGTCCAGACCAAACTGGCGCGGTCCTCGGTGAGCGGCAGGATGGCGAACGGGCCGGAGGGCAGGAAGTATTCGTGGGCCACGCCGCCGTGCGGCCGCTCCAGCCTGACCGTCGCCACCACCGCGGTCTGGCGATAGTCCCAGCCGATGGCGCCGATCCCGGCCGCCTCGCGGATCACCGAGCCGCGGCCCTCGGCGCCCACCACCAGCGGGGCGGTCAGCATCCGGCCGTCGGCCAGCGTGACGGTCGCCCCGCGGGGTCCGAACTCGGCGCGCGCGACGCGGGCCGGCGCCAGCACCTCGATGCCGGCCGCCTGCACCGCCGCGGCGAGAGCCGCGCGGATGTGGCGGTTCTCCAGCATGTAGCCGAGCGGTTCGCCCTCCGAGCGGTCGGCGATCTCGGCGGCGTCGAACCGCAGGAAGAAAGGGCCCGGCCCCCCGGCCGACGCGCCGGGCCGGCGGCCGTCGGTGACCAGGATCTGTTCGATGCGCTCGGCCTTCGGCTCCAGGGCCGGCGCCACGTCCAGCGCCCGCCATTGGCGGAACGCGGCGTAGGCGATCGCCGTGGCGCGGCCGTCGAAGCTCGGCGCGACCTGGGCGTCGAACACGATCGGATCGATCAGGACGGGTTTCAGCCCGGCCTTGGCCAGCGCCAGGGCCAGGGTGGCCCCGGCGATGCCCGCACCGGCGATGATCACGTCGGCGTCGAAGCCCGACGGGGGCGCCGATCCGGACGAGGGTTTGGCCTTAGGCTTCGCCACCTTCGTCTTCCGTGAAGCCCATGATGTGGAAGCCGGCGTCCACGTGGATCACCTCGCCGGTGGTCGAGAGGCCG
Source organism: Phenylobacterium sp. (assembly GCA_004799545.1). Taxonomy (GTDB): domain Bacteria; phylum Pseudomonadota; class Alphaproteobacteria; order Caulobacterales; family Caulobacteraceae; genus Phenylobacterium. The sequence continues at coordinate 94,371 of SSMU01000030.1, read as the reverse complement.
AGGTCGGAGAGCAGCCAGAGCGCCGCGCCGGCCACGCCCTCCATGGCCGTGTCTTGCTTCATGGCCGAGAGCGAGCGGCCCTTGGACAGCATGCCGCGGCCGCCGGAGATGCCGGCCAGGGACAGGGTCCGCATGGCGCCGGGCGACAGCGCGTTCACCCGGATGCCCTTAGGCCCCAGGTCGCGGGCGGCGTAGCGGACGGCGGCTTCCAGGGCCGCTTTGGCGACGCCCATGGTGTTGTAGTTCGGGATCGCCCGCTCGGAGCCCATGTAGGTCAGCGTCAGGATCGAGCCGCCGTTCGGCATCAGGGCCGAGGCGCGCCGGGCGCAGTCTACGAAGCTGAAGGCCGAGATGTTCAGCGCCCTGAGGAAACCGTCCCGCGTGGTGTTGTCGACGAACGAGCCCTTCAGCTCGTCCTTGTTGGCGAAGGCGATGGCGTGGACGAAGAAGTCGATGGTCCCAAACGCTTTCTCGACGGCGGCGAAGGCGGCGTCCATCGAGGCGTCGTCGGTGACGTCGGCCGGGGCCAGGAGCTTCACCCCGGCCTGCTGGGCCAGAGCCTCGACGCGGCGCTCCATGCCCGGCAGGTGCAGGAAGGCCATCTCCGCGCCCTGCGCGGCCAGCTGGGCGGCGATGCCCCAGGCGATCGACTGGTGGTTGGCGACGCCGGTCACGACGCCGCGCTTGCCCTTCATCAGCTCGCCCTTGGGCATCTGATAGTCGTCGGCCACCTGGCGTCTCCCGCTTGGTTGAAACAATCGCGCAACGTCGGCGGGTTTGTGGACGGGCCCCGCGGCTTAGGCAAGCCCGCCGCGCCCTTCATTTCTTGTGCCGCATGGGCGATATGGGCCACGCTCACCACGGCCGCCAAAGCGGCGGCGGCAGGACGAATGGCCGAGATTCCCTACTTCCCGCGTCCGAGGCCCGCGCGCCTGCTGGCCGAGGTCCGCCGACGCCTCAGGGCCAGCGAGCTGTGGCTGATCGTGCTGTCGGTGGGGGTGGGCGCGGCGGCAGGCGCCCTGGCGGTGCTGCAGGTGCGCATCGCCCACAGCCTGCAGATGCTGCTCTACAACATCGACTTCGAGGAGCACCTCAGCGCCGAGGCGCACATCTCGCCGCTGCAGGCGATCTGGCTGCCGATCGGCGGCCTGGCGCTGGGGGTCTTCTCCTGGCTGGTGCGCCGCCGGCGCAGCGCCCCGTTGGTCGACGTGGTCGAGGCCAACGCCCTGCATGGCGGGGTCCTGCCGCTGTCCGACAGCGCCATCGTCTGCGGCCAGACCCTGCTCTCCAACGGCGTCGGCGGCTCGGTCGGGCTGGAAGCGGCCTACGCCCAGGCGGGCGGGGCGGCGGCCTCCTTCCTGGGCCGGCGGCTGAAGCTCAGGCGCCACGACATGCGGATCCTGGTGGGGGCCGGGGCCGGGGCGGCGATCGGGGCGGCGTTCGGCGCGCCGCTCACCGGCGCCTTCTACGCCTTCGAGATCGTCATCGGCTCCTACACCCCTTCGGCCATCGCCCCCGTCGCCGCCGCCTGCCTGGCCAGCGTCTTCGCCTCCCAGGCCCTGGGCGGCATCCCCTATTCGATCCAGCTGGAGGCCGAGCGCGCGCCGGACATCTCCGGCTACCTGCTCTACGCCGGCCTCGGCCTGGTCTGCGCCCTGGTGGGGGTTGGGATCATGCATCTCACCGCCCGCGTCGAGCAGTTCGCCCGCGCCCTGCCCGGCTCGCCGCTGCTGCGGCCGGTGATGGGAGGCGTGCTCTTGGCCGCCTATGCGCTCTGGACGCCGCAGACCATGTCGGCGGGCCACGGCGCCCTGCACCTGGACCTGGCGCTGGGCGGGGCGACGCTGACCTTCCTGGCCACCGTCTTCGTCCTGAAGATCGCGGCCTCGGTGACGGCGCTGGGCTTCGGCTTCCGCGGCGGCCTGTTCTTCGCCTCCCTGTTCCTGGGCACCCTGCTGGGCCAGATCTACGCCAAGCTGATCGCCTACATCCCGCTGCACTTCGACCTGTCGGCGCAGAACGCCGCCCTGGTGGGCATGGGGGCGCTGGCGGTCTCCATCGTCGGCGGGCCGCTCACCATGAGCTTCTTGGTGCTGGAGGCGACGCGGAACTTCGGCCTGGCGGCCGCCACCCTGGCCGCCGCCCTGATCGCCTCGACCGTGGTGCGCGAGCGGTTCGGCTATTCCTTCTCCACCTGGCGGCTGCACCTGCGCGGCGAGACCATCCGCTCGGCCCGCGACGTGGGCTGGATGCGGACTCTGACCGCCGGGCGGATGATGCGGCAGGACACCGGCGTCTTCGACGCCGCCGGCACGATGGCCGAGTTCCGCCAGCACTTCCCGCTGGGCTCGACCACGCGGGTGATCCTGGTGGACGACACCGGCCGCTACGCGGGCCTGGTGTTGACCGCCTCGGCCTTCGCCGACGACGTCTCGCCGGACGCCAAGGCCGCCGACATCGCCATAAGCCGCGACGCCACCCTCAGCCCCGACCAGGACATCGCCGCGGTGCTGCGGGCCTTCGAGGTGGCCGAGGCCGACGACCTGGCGGTGGTCGACGAGGAGGGCCGCGTCCTCGGACTGGTCGGCGAGGCCTATGCCACCCGCCGCTACGCCACCGAGCTCGAGCGCCAGCAGATGGACATGTACGGGGAAGCGAGGCCGTGACTTCCCTCCCCTGGTGGGGAGGGACAGGCCGCGAAGCGGCCAGGGTAGGGAAGTGTGGGCTGGGCGATAGAGTCGGAGCCCCGTCGCGACTCCCCCACCCGACCTCGCTGCGCTCGGCCCCCTCCCCATTAAGGGAGGGAAGCTAGACCCGGCTGATCACCAGGCAGCCATTGGTGCCGCCGAAACCGAACGAGTTGGACATCGCGGTCTCGACCTGCTTGTCGACGCGCTTGCGCAGGATCGGCAGGTCCTCGAAGGCAGGGTCGAGGTTGTCGATGTGGGCGCTCTCGGCGACGAAGCCGTTGTTCATCATCAAGAGGCAGTAGATCGCCTCCTGGGCGCCGGCCGCGCCCAGGCTATGGCCGGTCAGGGACTTGGTTGAGGAGATCATCGGCGGGGCGGCGCCGAACACCGCGCGCACGGCCTCCATCTCCTTCGCGTCGCCCACCGGGGTCGAGGTGCCGTGGGTGTTGAGGTAGTCGATCTTCCGCCCGTCGGCGGGCATGGCGAGCTTCATGCAGCGCGCCGCGCCCTCGCCGGAGGGGGCCACCATGTCGAAGCCGTCGGAATTGGCGGCGTAGCCCACGATCTCGCCGTAGATCTTGGCCCCGCGGGCCTTGGCGTGCTCGTACTCCTCGAGCACCACCACGCCGGCGCCGCCGGCGATCACGAAGCCGTCGCGATCCCTGTCGTAGGCGCGCGACGCCACGGCCGGCCGGTCGTTGAAGTTGGTGGACATGGCGCCCATGGCGTCGAACAGCACGCTGAGCGTCCAGTCCAGCTCCTCGACGCCGCCGGCGAACACGATGTCCTGCTTGCCCATGACGATCTGCTCGTAGCCGACCCCGATGCAGTGGGTGGAGGTGGCGCAGGCCGAGGAGATCGAGAAGTTCAGGCCGCGGATCTTGAACCAGGTGGCGAGCACCGCCGAGGGGCCCGAGCTCATCGCCTTGGGCACCGCGAACGGCCCGACCCGCTTGGGTCCCTTGGTGCGGGTGATCTCCGCCGCCTCCACGATGGTGCGGGTGGAGGGCCCGCCGGCGCCGACGATCAGGCCGGTGCGTTCGTGGGAGACTTCAGCCTCCTCAAGACCCGAATCGGCGATCGCCTGTTCCATGGCGATGTGGCCGAAGGCCGTGCCCTGGGCCAGGAACCGCGCGGCGCGGCGATCGATCATCGACTCCCAGTCGATCTGCGGCGGGGCGCAGACCTGGCTGCGGAAGCCGAGCTCGGCATAGTCCGGCGCGGCGACGATCCCGGACTTGGCCTCACGAAGCGCGGCGGTCACCTCGTTGGCGTTGACGCCGATCGAGGAGACGACACCCAGTCCGGTGACGACGACGCGACGCATGCTTCCTTCCCGGTTCCGCGGTTCTCAGGGCCGTTGGTAGAGGCCGACCCGCAGGTCCAGCGCCGAATAGATAGGGTTTCCGTCGGCTTCCAGCACCCCGTCGCCGATCCCCATCACCAGACGCCGATTTATCACACGCTTCATCTGGATCTTGTAGGTGACGGTCTTGATGTTGGGCGTCACCTCGCCAGCGAACTTCACCTCGCCGCAGCCCAGCGCCCGGCCCCGGCCCTTGCCGCCGATCCAGCCCAGGTAGAAGCCGACCAGCTGCCACAGGGCGTCGAGGCCCAGGCTGCCGGGCATGACGGGGTCGCCCAGGAAGTGGCAGGCGAAGAACCAGAGGTCCGGATTGATGTCGAATTCCGCCTCGATATAGCCCTTGCCGTGCTCGCCGCCGTCGTCGTTGATCTCGGTGATCCGGTCGAACAGCAGCATCGGCGGCGCCGGCAGCTGGGCGTTGCCGGGGCCGTACATCTCGCCGCGCGCGCAGGTCATCAGCTCCTCGAAGCTGAAACTCGACGGGCGCGGGGGAGGAGCGGTCGCTTGGCTCATCGGTGGTTCAGACCCTCTCTGGCGGGGCGACAGGCCCGTACCACGAGCCGGACGGCGCGCTCAACGACATTGCGGCGCCTGCGCCGTGCCCCAGAGGTCGCCCTCCTTGGCCCAGCCCGACACCCCGTCCACATGGACGCGGCACCAGCCCTTCTCGCAACGATCCAACGCCGCCAGCGCCCGAGGGTTCAGGAAGGCCGCCGCGCGGGCGTCCGGGCGGGGCCGCCTGAGCAGGGTGACGCGCGCCTCTCCCGTGTTCATCACCATGCGCCGGCCATCGGTGGTGCGCTTGTGCACCCAGACCAGGCTGCCCTCCGGATCGCAGACCCTGCGCCACTCCGAGGTCTCGGCGACCACCTGCACGGGCAGGCCCTTCACCCGGTAGACCCACATCAATCGGTGGTCGTCGCCGGGGCCGGCGCGGGCGTTGACCCGGTCGAACTTCAGGGAGACGTAGCGGGGTACGGGCAGGCCCGAGGGCGTCTGCCGCTCGGCCGCGCCCGATGCGCCGGCCAGCAGCAATCCCGCCCCCAGGACGCCCGCGAAACCGGCGGTCCGGCGCTTCAACCCATTCCTCAACGCTCGAGCCTCGCCTTGGCCGCCCATGGACCCTTTGCTAGAGGTTCTATTCCAGCCCAAATGCGCCGACGCGGCGCGCCAGAGCTCGTCCCCTTTTCAAGATCGAAATGCCCGCCCGCAAGCCGAAAGTCATCGTCACGCGCAAACTCCCCGATCAGGTGGAGACCCGTATGCGCGAGCTGTTCGATGCGGAGCTGAACCTCGACGACAAGCCGATGACCCGCGCCCAACTGGAGGATGCGGTCGGCCGCGCCGACGTGCTGGCGCCCACCATCACCGACAAGATCGACGCCCGGCTGATCGAGAAGGCCGGGACGAAGCTGAAGCTGATCGCCAACTTCGGGGCCGGCGTCGACCACATCGACGTGGCCGCGGCCAACGCCAGGGGCCTGATCGTCACCAACACCCCGGGGGTGCTCACCGAGGACACCGCCGACCTGACCATGGCGCTGATCATGGCTGTCGCCCGGCGGATCGTCGAAGGCGTCGACGCGGTGAAGGCCGGCGAGTTCACCGGCTGGACCCCCACCTGGATGATGGGCCGCAGGATCACCGGCAAGCGGCTGGGGATCATCGGCATGGGCCGGATCGGCCAGGCGGTGGCCCGCCGGGCGCGGGCCTTCGGCCTGCAGATCCACTACCACAACCGCAAGCCGGTCTCCTCGCGCATCGCCGAGGAGCTGGAGGCCACCTACTGGGAGAGCCTCGACCAGATGCTGGCCCGGACGGACATCGTCACCGTCCACTCGCCGCACACCCCGGCCACCTACCACCTGCTCTCCGCAAGGCGGCTGAAGCTGCTGCAGCCGCACGCCATCCTGATCAACACCGCCCGCGGCGAGATCATCGACGAGGCGGCGCTGCTGGCCCTGCTGGAGGAAGGCAAGATCGCCGGCGCCGGCCTCGACGTCTTCGAGTTCGAGCCGCGGATCAACCCGAAGCTCCTCAAGCTGCCCAACGCCGTCCTGCTGCCGCACATGGGCTCGGCCACCATCGAGGGCCGCATCGACATGGGTGAGAAGGTGATCATCAACATCCGCACCTGGATGGACGGCCACAAGCCCCCGGACCGCGTGCTGACCCAGATGCTGTGATCAGTTGCTCCCCATAGGGGGAGCTGTCGCGGAGCGACTGAGGGGGTTTCCACTCAGAAGGTTCCGCAGCGAGCCGGTTGAGGAAACCCCCTCCGGTCCTTCGGACCACCTCCCCCTCTTCGCGCTGCGCGCTGGGGGAGGAACTTCACGCCAGCACCCTCACCAAACAAAACCCGTCCCAGCCTTTGGAGCCGACGGTCTGCACGGCGGTGGCGCTCACCCGGGGCTCGGCGGCGATCATGGCGTTCATCCGGCGGATGCCCTGGACGGCGGCGTCGCCTTTCGGATCGGCGACCGCGCCTGAGCGCACCACATTGTCGACCACGATCACCGAGCCCGGCCGCGAGAGCTTCAGGGCCCAGGTGAAATAGTCGGGGTTCGAGGGCTTGTCGGCGTCGATGAAGACGAAGTCGAAGGGGCCGGTCAGGGTCGGCAGGGTGTCGATCGCCGCGCCCACCTTGACTTCCACGCGGTCGGACAGGCCGGCCAGGGCGAGGTTGCGGCGCGCCACCTCGGCGTGCTTCGGCGCGTACTCCAGGGTGATCAGCTCCCCGTCCGCCGGCAGGGCGCGGCCCAGCCAGATGGTCGAATAGCCGCCCAGCGTGCCGATCTCCAGGATCCGCCGCGCCCCGACCATTTGCGCCATCAGGTGCAGCAGCTTGCCCTGGTTGGGCGCCACGTCGATGGCCGGCAGACCGGCGGCGCGGGCCGCGGCCAGGGCCTGGTCGAGCACCGGATCCGGGGCGAGGAGGACCTCGGTCAGATAGGCGTCGACCGCCGTGTAGGCATCCTGGTTCATGGGTGGGCCTCCGTCTCCTGTTGGGCGGCCGGGCGCACGCCGAGGTCTTCGAAGAAGCGCAGCAGATAGCCGTCCGGGTCGGCGACCACGAATTGCCGGAGGCCGCGTTCGCGCAGGCGCACCCGGTACCAGCGCTCCTCAAGCGGAATGAGCGGCGCCAGGCCGTGAGCGGCGACCCGGTCGAACAGGGCGGTGACATCGCCGGTGCGGATCTGCAGGTTCATGCCCCGCCCGAACGGCGGCTCAAGCGGCGCGGTGCGGAAGCGGCGGCCGGGGCCGTCGGCGGCCTCCAGCATCAGCTCCGCCTCCTCGCGCCTCAGATAGGCGAACTGCTCCTCGGCCCGCTCGTAGACCACCGAGAAGCCCAGCACCTCGACATAGAACCTCAGCGAGCGCGCCAGGTCGCCGACATCAAGCTCGGGGACCAGGGCCGCGGTCATGGCGCCCCGCCGCCGCACACCGGGCAGTCCGGGTCGGCCGCCACCCGCACGGTCCGCGTCTCGGCGGCCAGGGCGTCGTAGATCATCAGCCGGCCGGCCAGGGGCTCCCCCGCCCCGGTGATCAGCTTGATGGCCTCCAGCGCCATCATCGAGCCGATGACCCCGGCCAGGGCGCCCACCACGCCCACCGCCTGGCAGGTCTCGGCGTCCGGCGGGATCTCCGGGACCAGGCACTGGTAGCAGGGTTGGCCGGCGAACACCCCGACCTGCCCGGTCCAGCGGCCGATCGCGCCGGTGACCAGGGGCTTGCCGTGGCGCACACAGGCCGCGTTCACCGCGAACCGGGTCTCGAAATTGTCGGCGCCGTCCAGCACCAGGGCCACGTCGCTGATCAGCTCGTCGGCGGTCTCGGCGTCGAAGGCGCCGTGGAAGCCGGCCACGAAGATGTGCGGGTTGAGCGCCGCCAGCCGATCGGCGGCCGCCTCGGGCTTCGGCCGTCCGACGTCGTCCTCGGTGTAGATCACCTGCCGCTGCAGGTTGGAGAGGTCGACCTCATCGGGATCGGCAAGGATGATGGTGCCGAGGCCGGCCGCGGCCAGGTAGAGCGCGGCCGGGGAGCCCAGGCCGCCGGCCCCGACGATCAACGCGCTGCCGGCCTTCAGCTTCTGCTGGCCCGGCCCGCCCACCTCGCGCAGCACCAGGTGGCGGGCGTAGCGCTCGATCTCGACGTCGGTGAACACCATCCGGCTTGACCTTGCCCCTCACCCTGGCCACATCGCGACCATGTCACAGGCCGCCCCGTTTCCCGATTGGCATGGGACCACCATCCTGGCCGTCCGCAAAGACGGCGCGACGGTGGTGGCCGGCGACGGCCAGGTCTCGATGGGCCAGACGGTGGTGAAAGGCAACGCCAGGAAGGTGCGCCGCCTGGCCGGCGGCAAGGTGGTGGCGGGCTTCGCCGGCGCCACGGCCGACGCCTTCACCCTGATCGAGCGGCTGGAGGCCAAGCTGGAGCAATATCCCGACCAGCTGGCCCGCGCCTGCGTCGACCTGGCCAAGGACTGGCGGACCGACCGCTACCTGCGCAAGCTGGAGGCCATGCTGATCGTCGCCGACAAGGACCAGATCTACACCGTCACCGGGGCCGGCGACGTGCTGGAGCCGGAGACCGGCGTGGCCGCCATCGGCTCCGGGGGCAACTTCGCCCTGGCCGCCGCCCGCGCCTTGATGGATTCCGGCCTCGACGCCGAGGCGGTGGCCCGCAAGGCCATGGGCATCGCCGCCGACATCTGCGTCTACACCAACCGGGAGCTGGTGGTTGAGACGGTCTGACCTCCTCGCCGCCGCCGCGATCCTGTTGCTGGCGACCTCGGCCCAGGCCGCGCCGAAAGCCGATCCCGCCCAGGTGGTCGCCGCCGAGCGGGCGTTTGCGGCGGACGGCCTGGCCATGGGGATCAAGGGCAGCTTCCTGAAGCATTCCGCCCCCGAGGCCATCGTCCTCGACCCCGAGCCGATGCTGGCCCAGGCGGTCTATGGCGCCGCCCCTGACGGCGGGACCGCCAAGCTGGCCTGGTGGCCGCTGTGGGCCGGGATCGCGCGGTCCGGCGACCTCGGCTTCACCACCGGCCCCTACAGCGTCAACGGGACCATGCGGGCCTGGTACTTCACCGTCTGGGCGCGGCAGGCGGACGGCGGCTGGAAATGGCTGTTCGACGGCGGCCCGCCCAGCAGCCCGGAGGGCGCCGCCGCCCAGGGCTCGGCCGTCGCCTATGCGCACCCCGCCGCCCGCGCCGCCGGCTCGCCCGCCAAGGCCATGGCCGAAGTCACCGCCGCCGAAGCCGCGTTGGCCACCGGCGCCAAGTCCGACCTTAAGGCCGCCTACCTCGCGGCGATCGCCGAGGACGGCCGCGTCGTCGGCTCCAAGGCCAGGCCGCCGATGAGCCGTGCCGACCTGGTGGCCGAGCTCGCCACCCGACCGACCACCGTCGCCTTCTCCCCACTCGGCGGCCAGGCCTCGGCCGCCGGCGATCTCGCCTGGACCTATGGCGCGGCCCGATGGGCCGAGGGCCGCGGCCACTACGTGCGCATCTGGCGGAAGGACGCCGCGGGCTGGCGGCTGTTGTTCGACGAGCTGCTGCCTGCTCCCGAGACGCCCAAGTCGTAGCTATCTAAGGCCCATGACCGAGTTTTCCCCCCGCGAGATCGTCTCCGAGCTCGACCGCTACATCGTGGGCCACCAGGAGGCCAAGCGCGCCGTCGCCGTGGCGCTGCGCAACCGCTGGCGCCGCCGCCATGTGCCGGAAGACCTGCGCGACGAGGTGACGCCGAAGAACATCCTGATGATCGGCCCCACCGGGGTCGGCAAGACCGAGATCGCGCGACGGCTCGCCCGCCTCGCCCAGGCGCCCTTCCTGAAGGTCGAGGCCACCAAGTTCACCGAGGTCGGCTACGTCGGCCGCGACGTCGACCAGATCGTCCGCGACCTGGTGGAGAGCGCGCTGGGCATGGTCCGCGAGAAGCGCCGGGCGGGCGTCCGCGCCAAGGCCGAGGCCGCCGCCGAGGAGCGCATCCTCGACGCCCTGACCGGGCCGGGCTCGGTCGCCGCGCGCAGCTCGTTCCGCACGAAGCTGCGGGCCGGCGAGCTGGACGAGAAAGAGGTCGAGCTGACCGTCGCCGACAGCGGCCCGGCCTTCCCGATGATGGATATCCCCGGCCAGCCCGGCGCCTCGATGGGCATGCTCAACATCGGCGACATGTTCGGCAAGGCGTTCGGCGGCCGCACCAAGACCCACAAGACCACGGTCTCCGGCGCCTGGGCGCCGCTGATCGCCGAGGAGAGCGACAAGCTCTTGGACCAGGACGCCCTCACCCAGGAAGCCCTGGAGCTGGCCGAGCAGCAGGGCATCGTCTTCCTGGACGAGATCGACAAGGTGGCCTCCAACCGCGAGCGGGCCGGCGCCGACGTCTCCCGCGAGGGCGTGCAGCGCGACCTGCTGCCGCTGATCGAGGGGACCACCGTCGCCACCAAGTACGGGCCGGTGAAGACCGACCACATCCTGTTCATCGCTTCCGGCGCCTTCCACGTGGCCAAGCCCTCGGACCTCTTGCCCGAGCTGCAGGGCCGCCTGCCGATCCGCGTGGAGCTGAAAGCCCTGACCCGCGACGACCTGCGCCGCATCCTCACCGAGCCGGAGGCGAACCTCGTGCGCCAGCACCAGGCCCTGCTGGCCACCGAGGGCGTCACGCTGGCCTTCACCGAAGAGGCGATCGACGCCCTGGCCGACGCCGCGGTCACCGTCAACGGCGCGGTGGAGAACATCGGCGCCCGGCGGCTGCAGACCGTGATGGAGAAGGTGCTGGAGGAGATCAGCTTCACCGCTGGCGATCGCTCGGGCGAGACCGTCACCGTCGACGCGGACTATGTGGCCAGCCGCATCGGCGACCTGGCGAAGGACGCGGATTTGTCGAGGTTTATCCTGTGATCCCTTCCCTCCCCGTTCCGGGGAGGGGGGACGAGGCGCAGCCTCGGACGGGTGGGGAAGTCACGATCAAGCTCCGAGCTCGGCGCTTAGCCCACACTTCCCTGCCCTGACCGCTACGCGGTCTGTCCCTCCCCTCCAGGGGAGGGAAATCACCCCTGCCCGCGCTTGGCCTGCCAAATGGCCCGCTCGAGCGCGGTGGCGAACTCGGCGCGTTCGCGGGGGCTGAGCGCCACGGCGAGCGGCAGCACGCGGCCGGAGAGCGCCAGCTTCAGGCCCACCGTGCGGTTCTCCTCCCGCTCCACCTGAACCCGGGTGAAGGCGGTGGGGCTTTCCCAGATCACCCGGCTCCAGCGCGGCGTCTCCTGGGTCACCCGCACGTCGCGCGAGGTGACCTGCACCCGCTCGACCCGCTTGGCGGCCGCGAAGCTGACCAGGAAGGCCGCCACCACGGCGATCATGTCTATCCCCAGGAAGATCGGCACGAAGGTCGCGCCCATGGCCACGAACACCGCCGCGCTCGCGCAGTTGGCGATCGTCACCACCGCGATCAGCACGATGAACCCGCGCTCGGACAGCGACCGGTTCGGCCGGATCTCGGCGTCCATGTAGAACGGCTCGACCATGGGGGCGGAAGATAGGCCCGGAATCCACCTTGGCGAAGAGGGTGCGTACAGGCCATTTTCGCCACGCCATGGCCAAGCCGACCAAGACCCCTAAAGCCAAGCCCAAGCGCCGCGCGCTCAAGCCCGCGGAAACTGCGCGGATCGCCGAGCTGTTCGCGCGCTTCGAGGCGGCCGAGAGCGATCCCCGCACCGAGCTGGACTATGCGAGCCCGTTCACCCTGGTGGTCGCCGTGGCGCTCTCGGCCCAGGCCACCGACGTCTCGGTGAACAAGGCCACCGACAGGCTGTTCAAGGTCGCCGACACGCCGGAGAAGATGCTGGCGCTCGGCGAAGCCGGCCTGAAGCCGTTCATCGCCTCGATCGGCCTCTACAACATGAAGGCCAAGAACGTGATCGCGCTCAGCCGCATCCTGGTCGAGCAGTACGGCGGTGAGGCGCCACTGACCCGCGAGGCGCTGCAGGCTTTGCCCGGCGTTGGCCGCAAGACGGCGTCCGTGGTGCTGAACGAGCTCCGCATCGAGCCCGCCATCGCCGTCGACACCCACGTCTTCCGGGTGTCGCACCGGCTGGGCCTGTCCGAGGGCAAGACGCCCGACGCGGTGGAGGCCGACCTGATGGCCATCGTGCCCGAGCCCTACCTGACGCGGGCCCACCACTGGCTGATCCTGCACGGCCGCTACACCTGCGTCGCGCGGCGGCCGAAGTGCGAGGACTGCCTGGTCGCCGACCTCTGCCCCTCGCGGCATCTTTTCATCGGGCGCTGACAAGCGGGCCCTTTCCCGCTAAGTCGCCGCCTCCTTCTCACGAAAGCTCAGCAATGCCAGACCTCTATGACGTGGCCGCGATCGGCAACGCCATCGTCGACGTGAGCGCCCCGGCGACCGACGCGTTCCTGGCGGCCAACGCCCTGACCAAGGGCGCGATGATGCTGGTGGACGCCGAGCAGAGCGCGGCGCTCTACGGCAAGATGGCCGCCGGCGTGGAGGCTTCCGGCGGCTCGGCCGCCAACACGGTGGCGGGCCTGGCGAGCTTCGGCGGGCGAGGCGCCTTCCTGGGCAAGGTGGCCAACGACCAGCTGGGCCAGGTCTTCACCCACGACATGCGCGCCATCGGCGCCCACTTCGAAAACGCGCCTCTTGAGAACGGCCCCGCGACCGCCGTCTCGATGATCAACGTCACGCCCGACGCCCAGCGCACCATGTGCACCTTCCTGGGCGCCTCGGTGCAGTTCACCGACGACGACGTGGACCCAGGCGTGATCGAGGCGGCCAAGATCGTCTACCTGGAAGGCTATCTGTTCGACGCCGAGGCCGCCCGGCGCGCCTTCGCCAAGGCCGCCGCCCTGGCGCACGGCGCGGGCCGGATGATCGCGCTCACCCTCTCCGACAGCTTCGTGGTGGAGCGCCACCGCGCGGGCCTGCTGGGCTTCATCGAGACCCAGGTCGACCTGCTGTTCGCCAACGAGAGCGAGGTCTGCGCCCTCTTCGAGACCGACGACTTCGACGCCGCGGTCGAGCAGCTGCGCCAGCGGGTGACGCTGGCCGCGGTGACCCGCAGCGAACACGGCTCGGTGATCCTCACCGCCGGCGAACGCCTTACCGTCGCCGCCGAGCCGGTGGAGAAAATCGTGGACACGACCGGCGCGGGCGACCAATACGCGGCCGGGTTCATGTTCGGCCTGGCGCGGGGGCGGCCGCTGCAGCTCTGCGGCAAGCTGGGCTCCCTCGCCGCCGCCGAGGTGATCTCGCACTACGGTCCGCGGCCGCAGGTCAGCCTCAAAGAGCTGGCGGCCTCGAAGGGGTACTGAACCGATGAGCCGTACGGCGGAAGTCGCCCGCGACACCAAGGAGACGAAGATCCGCGTGCTCGTGGATCTCGATGGGACCGGTGTGTCCGAGATCTCCACCGGCATCGGCTTCTTCGACCACATGCTGGACAGCTTCGCCCGCCACGGCGGCATCGACCTGAAGGTCGAGACAAAGGGCGACCTGCACATCGACATGCACCACACGGTGGAAGACACCGGCATCGTCATCGGCCAGGCGGTGAACAAGGCGCTGGACGGCTTCAAGGGCGTCCGCCGGTTCGGCCACGCCTATATCCCGATGGACGAGACCCTGACCCGCTGCGCCATCGACCTCTCCAATCGGCCCTACCTGATCTGGAAGGTGGAGTTCAGGACGCCGAAGGTCGGCGAGATGGACACCGAGCTGTTCAAGGAATTCCACCACGCCTTCGCCATGCACGCCGGCGCCTGCGTGCACCTGGAGACCCTCTACGGGACCAACTCCCACCACGTGGCGGAGAGCGGGTTCAAGGCGCTGGCCCGGGCGCTCCGCCAAGCCGTCGAGCTCGACCCCAAGAGCCTGGGCCACGCGCCGTCCACCAAGGGCGTCCTGTAGGAAACTCCTCCATGCATACCGTCGCCCTGATCGACTACGGGTCGGGCAACCTGCGCTCGGCCGAGAAGGCCCTGGCGAGGATCGCCGAGGGCGCGGCCAATATCGTGGTCACCAGCGATCCCGAGACCATCGCCGGCGCCGACCGCATCGTGCTGCCGGGCGTCGGAGCCTTCGCGGCCTGCATGGCGGCGCTGGCGGCGCGCGACGGCGTGATCGAGGCCATGACCGAGGCGGTGCAGGGCAAGGGCGCCCCCTTCCTGGGCATCTGCGTCGGCATGCAGCTCCTGGCCTCGCGCGGGCTGGAGTTCGGCGAGACGCCGGGTCTCGACTGGATCGCGGGCGAGGTGCGGAAGCTCTCGCCCGAAGGTCCCGCCATCAAGGTCCCGCACATGGGCTGGAACACCCTGGTCCAGGTCGCCGACCATCCGCTGTTCGCGCCGCTGGCGGACGGCGAGGCGGTCTATTTCACCCATTCCTTCGCCATCTTCCCGAGGGACTCCGCCGACGTGACGGCCTATGTGGAGCACGGCGGCCGGTTTCCCGCGGCGGTCGCGCGGGGCAATGTCGCGGGGGTTCAGTTCCACCCCGAAAAGTCGCAAGAGCCTGGCCTAGCGCTGCTGAAGCGCTTCCTGGAGTGGCGTCCGTGATCCTCTATCCCGCCATCGACCTGAAGGACGGCCAGTGCGTGCGCGTGATCCGCGGCGACCTGGGCCAGGCCACGGTGTTCAACGCCAGCCCGGCCGACCAGGCCCGCGCCTGGGTGGACGGCGGCTTCCACTGGCTGCACGTGGTCGACCTGAACGGCGCGGTGCAGGGCCAGGCGGTCAATGGCGCGGCGGTCGAGGCGATCTTGGAGGCGGTCTCCCTACCGGTCCAGCTGGGCGGCGGCATCCGCTCGCTGGCCGACGTGGAGCGCTGGATCGAAGCCGGGGTCAGCCGGGTGATCCTGGGCACCGTGGCGGTGCGCGAACCGCAGGTGGTGCGGGAAGCGGCCAAGGCCTTCCCCGAGCAGATCGCCGTCAGCGTCGATGTGCGCGCCGGCAAGGTGGCCGTGCAGGGCTGGACCGAGGACAGCGACCTCGACGCCATCTCGGTGGCCAAGCGGTTCGAGGACGTCGGGGTCTCGGCCCTGATCATCACCGACATCGACCGCGACGGCACCACCATGGGCTTCGACGTCGAGGCGTTCGGGACCATCGCCGATGCGGTGACCATCCCGGTGATCGCCGCGGGCGGCCTCGCCTCGATCGACGACATCGTGCGGCTGAAGGCGCGCAAGGGCGTGCCGATCGCCGGCGCCGTGCTCGGCCGCGCGCTCTACAACGGCGCCATCGTGCCGTCGGACGCGCTCAAGGCGGCGGCCTGATGCTGCGGGTGCGGGTCATCCCCTGCCTGGACGTCAAGGACGGCCGCGTGGTGAAGGGCGTGCAGTTCGTTTCCCTGCGCGACGCCGGCGATCCGGTGGAACAGGCCAGGGCCTATGACGCGGCCGGCGCCGACGAGCTGATGTTCCTCGACATCACCGCCAGCCATGAGCATCGCGGGACCATCCTCGACGTGGTGGCCCGCACCGCCGACGTCTGCTTCATGCCGCTGTCGGTGGGCGGCGGCATCCGCACGGTGGAGGACGCCCGGCGCCTGCTGCTGGCCGGGGCCGACAAGATCTCCATCAACACCGCCGCGGTGGAGACCCGCGACCTGATCACCGGCTGCGCCGACGCCTTCGGCAGCCAGGCGACGGTGGTAGCGATCGACGCCAAGCGGACGGCCGACGGGTGGCATGTGTTCACCTACGGCGGCCGCAACGACACCGGGCTGAACGTGGTCGACTATGCCGTGGACGCCGTGGCGCATGGGGCGGGCGAGATCCTGCTGACCTCCATGGACCGCGACGGCGCCAAGATCGGCTACGACCTCGAGCTCTTGAAACAGGTCACCGCCGCGGTCGGCGTGCCGGTGATCGCCTCGGGCGGGGCGGGGAACGCGCAGCACATGGTCGATGCGGTGAAGATCGGCGGGGCGGACGCGGTGCTTGCCGCCTCGATCTTCCACTTCGGCGAGGTCTCGATCGGCGAGGTGAAGGCCGCCATGGCCGCGAACGGCATCCCGGTCCGCCGGACGGAAGCCGCCGCATGAGCCGCTTCGCCGAGGCCGTCGCCCGCCTGACCGCGACCATCGAGCGCCGGCGCGGCGCCGAGCCCAATTCGTCCTACACCGCCCAGCTGCTGGCCGATCCGGCCCGCGCCGCCAAGAAGCTGGGCGAAGAGGCCGTCGAGACCGCGATCGCCGCCATCCAGGCCGACAAGGACGCCCTGGCCGGCGAGAGCGCCGACCTGATCTACCACTGGCTGGTGCTGCTCGCCGCCACCGGCGTCTCCCTCGACGACGTCGCCGACAAGCTGGAGGGCCGGGAGGGGACCTCGGGGTTGGACGAGAAGGCCGGGCGTCCCGCCTAGTGCCGTCGGTTCAGCTCTTCGGCTTGCGCTTCAGGGCCACGTAGAGCGCGCCCTCCCCGCCATGGCGGCGGTGGGCCTCGGAGATGCCGGCGACGATGGCGCTGAGGTGCGGCGCGGCCAGCCATTCCGGGGTCCGGCGCTTGAGGACCCCGTCGCCCTGCACGCCCTTGCCGGTGATCACCAGGACGGCGCGGTAGCCCTCGTCCCAGGCGCGGCGCAGGAAGGCCTCCAGCACGGCGCGGGCCCGATCCTGGTCGAGGCCGTGCAGGTCGAGCCGGCCGCCGATCTCCTCGCGCTCCTTGGCGATGCGGTGCTTGCGGCGGGGTTCGATCGATCGGTTTCCCTCCCCTTGGGGGGAGGGACGACCGAGCGCAGCTCGGTCCGGGTGAGGAAGTGTGGGACGGGACTGTGAGGTCGGCGCCTGGACCTTACTGCCCCACCCTGACGGCTTCGCCGTCTGTCCCTCCCCTTGAGGGGAGGGGACGCTCGGCGTCTCGCGCCCCGGCAACGGATGCACCGTCGCGGCGACCAGGCCCCAGACGCGCAGCTCGTCGGGTTTCAGCGGCCGTTTCATCGCGGGGCCAGCCGCCAGAGCGTCAGCCGGTGGTGCACGCGGCCGGCCTCGGTCCCGGCGGCGGCGCCTTCGCCGAGGTAGAGGTCGGCGCGGGCGGGGCCGCGGATCGCGCCGCCGGTGTCCAGGGTCATCGCCAGGCGGTGGTAGCTCGGCCGGGCGCCCGGCAGCACCGGCCGGTCGGCGGCGATCCACAGCAGCTCGCCATAGGCGTGGTAGGCGGGATCGATCGCCAGCGCCCGGCCGGCGACCAGCGGCACATGGGCCGAGCCGGAGGGAGGGCGGCCATCGTCGCGGCTCAGGCGGAAGAACGAATAGCGTGGGTTGAGCTGCATCACCGCCTGGGCTTCGGGTCCCCGGTGGGTGGCCAGCCAGGCGTGGATCGCGTCGGCCGAGACCTCGCCGGAGAGCAGGCCTTGGGCGTGCATCGGCCCGCCGATCGCCAGGTAGGGCCGGCCGTTGGTGGCGGCGTAGAGCGCCTTCATCTTGCGGCCGTCCTCGAAGCGCAGGGTCCCCGAGCCCTGCACCTGCAGCAGGAACAGGTCCTCCGGCCGCATCCAGGCCAGGGCGTCCTCGGCGGTCCGCCCCTCGATCGCCGCCCGGTCGGCGTAAGCGCCACCACCGGCGGTGAGGTCGGCAGGCTTGGGGCGCACCGGGGCGGTGAACTCGGCCTCCGGCCGGCGCCGGGCCGGGTACTCGGGCGCGAAATAGGCGGTCAGCACGCCCTGGGTGGTGACCGGGTCGGGGGTGAAGTTGCTCTCGAAGAATTGACGGGCGGCGGCCTCGTCGAGCGGTCCTGTGGCGCGCGCCAGCCGGCAGATCCGCGCCATGGCCGGGTCGCTGGAGGCCCCGCAAGTCTCGCGGTAGGCGGCGTAGGCGGCGGCGTGGTCCTCGGCGGTCCAGCCGGGCAGGTCCCGGAAGGTGGCGATGGGTGGCGCGGCCGCCGCGGCGGTCCCGGCAGCCCAGAGCATCGCGGCGAGCGCCGCCCCGACCGCTCGCGTCTTCAACAGCCCCTAAGCCTCCGCGGCGTCCACGTGGACAAGCATCCAGTTGGGATCGCGGCTCTTGAGATTGCGTTCGAAGGTCCACAGCTCGGCGGTGCGCTTGTCGTCGACGCCCTCGCCCTCCGGACCCTTGGTGCGGGAACGGAACTCGGCCAGGAAGCGCACGGTCATGCGGGCCAGGTCGCCGGCGGTCATCTCCGCCTTCTCGAGGTCGGCGCGCGGGGTGTGCAGGAACTCCACGGTCTCGGTGCGGCCCTCCGCCTCGCGCTGGGCGATGGCGGCGTCGAAGCTGGCCATCACCGGGGTGGCGAGCAGGTTCTTCAGCGTCGGACGGTCGCCCTCGGCGAACGCCTTGACGATCATCTGGTAGGCGGACTTGGAGCCGCCCAGGAACTGGCCGACATCGAAGCCGGGGTCCTTGGCCTTCACGGCCGCGAGGCCGGAGAGCGCCACACCGTCGTCGACGGGATCGGCCGTCCGCTCGGCGGGACGCACCACGCCGGAAGCCGCCTCGGTGGCCGGGGTATCCTCCGGCTGGCGGCCGACGCGGCGGCCGAGCACCGAATAGAGCTGGTACAGGATCAGGCCGGCCAGACCCGCGAAGATGATCAGTTCGAGGACTTGCAAACTCAGGCCTTCCAAGAACGAACGGGCGTATCGCAGCCTATATAAGCCTTCGGAACGCCCCCGTCAGGGGCGGCGTTGCATCGGCCCAGGCGCCATGTTAGCCCGGCCGCCCCATATGGCGCGCTTTCATCGCGCCAGACCACGGATTTGAAGCGGTTATCATGAGCGACATCGACGCCGGCGCGGTTGCGCAACAGAACGGCCAGGGCGTGCAGGCGCCGGGTATCCGCATCCTCGCCCAATTCATCCGCGACCTCTCCTTCGAGAACCCCCGCGCGCCGGAATCCCTGCGCGCCGCCGGCCAGGTGCAGCCGCAGATCGACCTGGGCGTCGAGATGAACGCCCGCAGCCGCGACGACGGCCTGTTCGAGGTGGACCTGAAGCTCTCCGCGAAAGCCGGGCGCGACGACGGCGCCCTGTTCATGATCGAGATCCTCTACGGCGGCCTGTTCCAGATCGAGGGCGTCAGCCAGGACGACATCGAGCCGGTGCTGCTGATCGAGTGCCCGCGCTACCTGTTCCCGTTCGCGCGGCGGATCATCGCCGACCTGTCCTCGGAAGGCGGCTTCCCGCCCTTCTTGCTCGACCCGATCGACTTCGCCGGCGTCTACGCCGCGCGCAAGGCCGAGGCCATGGGCCAGCCGGTGGTGGGCAACGCGTAGGGCTAGAGCCCGAACCTCGTCCAGAGGTCCTCGACCTTCAGCTCGTCGCGGATGAAGCTGGCGTGCAGGGCGCGCTCAGCCTCGGTCGAGCGCGGCTCCAGCGGCCGGGGCCGGACGCCGTAGGCGTTCTGGGTCGCGGCGTGGACCATGCTCACCGCCGCGGCGGTCGCGGTCAGCTCCAGGCGCCGCTCGCGGCCGCCCTTCAGCTCCAGATAGACCGCCGCCAGCAGCTTGGCGTCGATCAGGGCGCCGTGCTTCTCGCGCTCCGACAGCGAGATCTTGAACCGCTTGCAGAGCGCATCGAGGGAATTGTGCATCCCCGGGAAGCGGTGCTTGGCCAAGGCCAGGGTGTCGACCCAGCGGTGGTCGTGGGTCTCGACCCGGCCGCAGGTGCGCAGCTCCCAATTGAGGAAGTTGCGGTCGAAGCCGGCGTTGTGGGCCACCAGCGGGGCGTCGCCCACGAACTCCAGGAAGGCCTCGACCACCTCCGGATGCTCGAACCGCGGCTTGCCCTTCAGGAAGGCGCCCGACAGGCCGTGCACCCGCTCGGCCTCGATCGGCATGTCGCGGCAGGGGTCGATATAGGCGTGGAAGGTGCGGCCGGTGGGGACGAAGTCCTCGATCTCCAGGCAGGCGAGCTCAACCAGCCGGTGACCCTGGGAGGGTTCGAAGCCGGTGGTTTCGGTGTCGAGGACGATCTCGCGGGCCATGATCCTGTTTTGGCCCGCTTCGCGCCCGCGCTCAATCCTTGGCGGCGGCGGCCGGTCGTCGCGCCGGGTCGCGCATGGCGGCGATGATCTCGGCCACCCGGGCGCGGGCCGGCTCCAGCCCCTTGGAGGTGTCGACCACGAAGTGGGCGCGGGCCCGCTTCTCCGCATCGGCCACCTGCTGGGCCAGGATGGCGTCGAGCCGTGCAGGGCTCATGCCGGGCCGGGCCAGCACCCGCTCGCGCTGCATCTCCGGCGGCGCGGTCACCACCACCACCGCGTCCATGTTGGCGTGGCCGCCGGTCTCGAACAGCAGGGGGATGTCGAGCACCACCATCTCGGCGCCGGCGTCCTCGGCGGCCTTGAAGAAATGCACGCGGTCGCGGCCGACCAGCGGGTGGACGATGGCGTTCAGCCGCTGCAGCGCTTCGGGCTGGCCCAGCACGGCGGTGCGCAGCGCCTCACGGTCGATGGCGCCGTCCTTGACCACGCCGGGGAAGGCCTCGCCCACCGGCTCCACCGCCGCCCCGCCCTGCACATAGAGGTCGGCCACCGCCGCATCGGCGTCATAGACCGGCACGCCGGCGTCGCGGAACATGGCCGCGGTGGTCGACTTGCCCATGCCGATGGAGCCGGTGAGGCCGATCAGGATCATTTGGCGGGGTCCGCCGCGTGGCGGAGCGCTTCCATCGCCAGGGCGCGGACGTCCACCCCCTCCGGCGGCGACTGGCCGAAGAAGGCCTCGAACGAGGGCCGCGCCTGGCCGACCAGCATCGCCAACCCATCCACCGTCCGCCGGCCGAGCGCCTTGGCCCCGGTCAGGAAGTCGGTGTCGAGCGGGGTGTAGATCATGTCCATGATCACCGCCCCCTCCGGCGTCGCCTCCAGCGGGACCTCGAGCCGGCCGCCGTTGGTCAGGCCCGCCGACGTCGCGTTGACCACCGCCTGGACCCCGGCAAGCGCCTGCGCCGCCTGGTCCATCGGAAAGGCGCGACCCACGTCGCCCAGGCCGCCGGCCACGAATTCCGCCTTGGCCAGGGTGCGGTTGACGACCCGCACCTCCGGCGCGCCCGCCGCCTTGAACGCCGCGGCCGCGCCGCGCGCCGCGCCGCCCGCCCCGAGGATGACGATCGGCCCGGCCTTGGGATCGAAGCCGGGCGCCTGCAGGGCGAAAGCGGCCAGGAGGCCCAGGCCGTCGGTGTTGTCGGCGGTGATCGTGCCGTCGGCCTCGAAGACCAGCAGGTTGGCGGCTTCCGCCTCCGCCGCGCGCGACGTCGCCCGGTCGCAGACTGAGAGCGCCGCCTCCTTGAACGGCAGGGTGACGTTGATCCCGCGCACGGCGCCGCCCCGCAGGCCCTCGGCAAACCGCTGGAAGGCGTCGGCCGGGGGCGCGAAGGTCACGTAGACCCCGTCGATCCCGGCCTTGGCCAGCCAGGCGTTGTGCAACAGCGGGCTCAGCGACTGGCGGACCGGCTGGCCCGCCACCCCCGCCACCACCGTGGCGCCGGAAATCGGACGGCTCATGAGGCGAGCGCTCCTTCGTGGCGCAGGAAATCGAGGAGCCCCAGCAGGGGCAGGCCGAGGATGGCGAAATAGTCGCCCTCGATATGGGAGAACAGCTGCGCGCCCGGCCCTTCGAGGCGGTAGCAGCCCACCGAGCCGAGGGCGGCGGGGCCTTCCGAGGCGAGATAGGTTTCGAGGAAGGGGTCGGAGAAGTCGCGCATGGTCAGCGTCGCACTGGCCGTCTCGCGCCAGAGGACCTGCCCGTCCCTGGCCACCACCACCGCGGAGTGCAGGCTGTGCGGCTTGCCGCGCAGCAGCTTCAGCCGCGCGCGGGCCGCCTCAAGGCTATCGGCCTTGTCGTAGACCCGGCCGTCCAGCTCCAACGTCTGGTCGGCGCCCACCACCAGGCCGGGCGTTCCCGCCGAGACCTTCAGCGCCTTGCCCTCGGCCAGCGCCTCGGCGACCTCTCTCGGCGGGGCCCCCTGCCCGGTCAGCCGCGCCTTGGCGGCGTCCTCGTCGAAGCCGGACTCCGCGATCTCGAACACCACCCCCGCCCCGTCGAGGACCGCCCGTCGCGCCGCGCTCTTCGAGGCGAGCGTGACCGTCACCCGAGCACCTCCACCTGGCCGTGGCCGCCGTGCAGCAGGTTCATGATCGCCGCCGCCGTCTCCTCGACCGAGCGGCGGGTGACGTCGATCACCGGCCAGCTGTGGCGCTCGTAGAGCCGCCGGGCCTGGACGATCTCGTCGCGCACCGAATCCACGTCGATGTAGGTGCTCTCCCGCTCCTCCTTCAGGCTGAGCAGGCGGTTGCGGCGGATCTGGATCAGCCGGTCGGGGGAGACGGTCAGCCCGACCACCAGGGCGTTGGAGAGCTGGAACAGCCGCTCCGGCGGCGAGCGTCCCGGCACCAGCGGCACGTTGGCCGCCCGCACCCCGCGGTGGGCCAGGTAGATGCAGGTCGGCGTCTTGGAGGTCCGCGAGACCCCCACCAGCACCACGTCGGCCCGGTCGAGGTCCTGGCCGCCCTGGCCGTCGTCGTGGCCGATGGCGTAGTTGAGCGCGTCCATGCGGTTGAAATAGTCGTTGTCGAGCCGAAGGTGCGCCCCCACCCGCGTGGTGGTCGAGGCGCCCAGGTAGCGCGACAGGGCTGCGACCAGCGGATCCAGCGCCGGGATGCAGGGCATGTCCATCTGCCGGCAGCCTTCCTCCAAAGCGTGGCGCAGCTTGTCGTCGACGATCGTGTGGATCACCACGCCCGGCGCCTCCTGGATGTCGCCCAGAGCCCGGTCCAGCTGCCGCTGCGAGCGGACCAGGGCGTAGATGTGCTCGATGGGCAGTACGTTGTCGAAGCGGGCGCAGACCGCGCGCGCCATGGCGTTCAGCGTCTCACCGGTCGAGTCCGAGACCAGGTGGACGTGGAAGTAGGTGGCGAGCCGGGTGGGCGGCTGGGCGGCGGCGGTCGGCAAGGCGGAATCCCGATTTAGCTGGGGACAAATCCTGTGGACCCACTCTTAGCGAAGCCCGGCGGGAATGGGGATAGATCGCACGGTCGGGGCGCCGATCGGGCCCTGCGAATTAAGACAGGGATAAGACGGGCCGTTTACAGTTCCTTAACCCCCAGGGCCGTGCGGACCGGCGCCGGATCGGGTCGGGTTGTCGACAGGGGCGGAACCCGGGCGGATCCGACCCTTGATCGTCCGCCGAGAGGTTAACCAATTCTTAAGCGCCGGCACGGCTTAGGGCGGCCCTCCCCGTTTTCCACAGGGGCGGGAAAAGCGGGTTCGCCGAGGGGTGCACAAACTGGGGACAAGGTCCGCGAGGTCGCAGGGGCGGCCGGTTTCGTCCCCATCCTCGACAGGCCCTACCGCCTACTCCTGCAATTCAGATTCAATTTCTTAGATAGGTAGAAGGGCAGGGCGGTGAGCCGGGCCTAGCGGCGGGCTTGAGCCGAACGGCCCCAGGGGCTTTAAGGCCTTCCATGAGCGATCGACCCCGTCTGCTACGCGCCCTTTCCGGCGAGACCCTGGACCGGCCCCCGGTGTGGTTCATGCGCCAGGCCGGCCGCTCGCTGCCGGAGTACCACGAGCTCCGCGCCAAGGCGGGCGACTTCATCGCCTTCTGCTTCAACCCGGAGATGGCGGCCGAGGCCACCCTGCAACCCATGCGCCGCTTCCCGATGGATGCCGCCGTCGTTTTCGCCGACATCCTCCTGCTCCCAGGCGCGCTCGGCCAGAAGGTGTGGTTCGAAGCAGGCGAGGGGCCGAGGCTCGGCCCCCTGCCGGAGATCGCCGCCCTGAAGGGTGAGGTGGAAGCCTCGACGGGTCGGCTCGCCGCGGTGGGCGAGACCCTGTCGCGGGTCCGGGCCGAGCTCGAGCCGGAGCGCGCCCTGATCGGTTTCGCCGGCGGGCCGTGGACGGTGGCCACCTACATGATCGAGGGCCGCAGCTCCGACCGCTCAGCGGCCCGGACCTTCGCCTACCAGCATCCGGAGAAGCTCGACGCCCTGCTGGAGGTGCTGGTCGACGCCACCGCCCGCTACCTGATCATGCAGGCGAAGGCCGGCGCCCAGGTGCTGCAGATCTTCGAAAGCTGGGCCGAGCAGCTGGCCGAGGACGTCTTCGAGCGGATCGTGGTCGGGCCGCACGCCGCCATCATCGAGAAGGTCCGCGCCGCCGGCGTCACCGCGCCCTTCATCGGCTTCCCGCGCGGGGCGGGGGCGCTGGTGGAGGAATATGCCAAGGGCGTGCCCGCCGAAGGCGTGGGGCTGGACACCCAGGCCTCCGCAGCCATCGGGCGACGGTTGCAGGCCCAGGGCAAGACCATCCAGGGCGCGCTTGACAACCTGCTGCTGCGGGCCGGCGGCCCGGCCCTGGACGCCCGCGTCGATCAGCTCCTCGCCCAGTGGGGCGACGGCCCCTACATCTTCAACCTCGGCCACGGCGTCATGCCCGACACCCCGATCGAGCATATCGCGCGCGTGGTCGGGCGGGTGACCGGGACGCGGGTGAAGGTGGCGGCTTGAAGCTCGCCGTCGTTCTGTTCAACCTGGGCGGACCGGATGGCCCTGCGGCCGTGCGGCCCTTCCTGTTCAACCTGTTCCGGGATCCGGCGATCATCACCTCGCCGGCGATCGTCCGTTATCCGCTGGCGGCCCTGATCGCGCGCAGCCGGGAGAAGCTGGCCCGCGCCAACTACGACCTGATGGGCGGCGCCTCGCCGCTGTTGCCGGAGACGGAGGCACAGGCCCGAGAGCTGGCCTCGGGCCTGCAGTTCGCCGCGCCGGAGATCGACGCCCAGGTGTTCATCGCCATGCGCTACTGGACGCCGTTCGCGGCCGAGGTCGCCCGCCAGGTGGCCGACTCCGCGCCCGACGAGATCGTCCTGCTGCCGCTCTATCCGCAGTATTCGACCACCACCACCGCCTCCTCGCTGAAGGCCTGGAAGGCGGCCTACCGGGGCCCGGGCCGCAGCCGCGAGGTCTGCTGCTATCCGACCGCACCGGGGCTGATCGAGGCCCACGCCGAGGCCCTCCGCGATCTCTGGACCACGGCCGGAAAGCCCAGCAATATCAGGCTATTGTTCTCGGCCCACGGCCTGCCGGAGAAGATCGTCGAGGCCGGCGACCCCTACCGCGCCCAGGTCGAGGCCACGGCGGCGGCGATCGCCGCCCAGCTGCCGGAGCTCACCGACTGGCAGGTCTGCTTCCAGAGCCGGGTCGGGCCGCTCAAATGGCTCGCCCCCTCCACCGACGATGAGATCCGCCGGGCCGGGGCGGAGGGCAAGGGGGTGCTGATCGCGCCCATCGCCTTCGTCTCCGAACATGTCGAGACCCTGGTCGAGCTGGACCACGACTACGCCAGGCTGGCCCGCGAGGTCGGCTGCGCGCCCTACCTGCGGGCCCGCACGCCCGGTGTCCGCGCAGCCTTCATCGACGGCCTGGTCAAGGCGACGCTGGACGCGCTCGAGCGGCCCGGGGGGCCACGACCCTACGGCCCTTGGCTCTGCCCGGCCGGCCATGCGAAATGCGCCTGTCGAGCGGGGAGGGCGGCATGACCAGCTGGATCGTCGGCCACTACAACCTGGTCCGCGGGCTGCACATCATCTCGGTGATCGCCTGGATGGCCGGAATGATGTTCTTGCCCCGGCTGTTCGCCTACCACACCGAGACGGCGGCGCCGGGCAGCGAGTTCGATGGCCATTTCAAGGTCTGGGAAGCCAAGCTGCTCAGGATCATCATCAACCCGGCGATGGTCCTGACCTTCATTTTCGGCCTGACGCTCATATATATCGATGGCAGCCAGCGGCTGGGGTGGAGTTTCCTCACCACGCCCTGGATGCTGACCAAGCTGGCCGGCATTGTCTTCCTGTCCGGCTGGCACGGCTTCCTGGCGCGGTCGCGAAGGCAGATCGCGGCGGGCGAGCGGCCCCGTTCCGGCAAGTTCTGGCGGATGACCAACGAGCTGCCGTTCCTGGCCGCGATCGTCATGGTCCTGGCCATAACCACCAAGTTTGGCGGCTAGGGCGCGTCAGCGCCGCGCTTGACCGGCTCCCGCGAACGTGGTTCCGATCGCCTCACGCGTCGCCTTGCGGCGCGCCCCGCCTTTTCCCGGCCCTCGACGCCTGCCTCTAAGCCCAGGCCCCGAGCCCAGCCGGTCCCCACAGAGACGAACCCAAATCGGCGCGATCCCGCGCCCATAGCTTCCAAGACCTCCGCCTCCGGACGCGTGTCCGCGCGGAGGTGAATCCCTGAGTGAAACCCATGCAAGACGACAATCCCAACACCCCGGCCGACGAGATCGAAGCCCTCGAGCCCCAGACCCCTGAATCCCAGACCGCCGAGGTCACGGCCGCCGAGATCGCGGCCGACACCGACGAGGGCGGCGCCGACGAACCCTCCGAGGCGGCCCGCGCCATCCAGGCGCTCGGCCTCACGCGCATGAGCCTGCAGGAGCTGAAGGACAAGTCGCCCACCGACCTGCTCAGCTTCGCCGAGCAGCTGGAGATCGAGAACGCCAACTCCATGCGCAAGCAGGACATGATGTTCGCGATCCTGAAGACCCTGGCCGAAGAAGGCGTGGAGATCTTCGGCTCCGGCACCCTCGAGGTGGTCCAGGACGGCTTCGGCTTCCTGCGCTCGCCCGAGGCCAACTACCTGCCCGGCCCCGACGACATCTACGTCAGCCCCTCGCAGATCCGGAAGTTCGGCCTCCGGACCGGCGACACCGTCGAGGGCGGCATCCGCGCGCCCCGCGAAGGCGAGCGCTACTTCGCCCAGGTCAACGTCAGCCAGATCAACTTCGAGAATCCCGAGAACGTCCGCCACAAGGTGCTGTTCGACAACCTGACGCCGCTCTATCCCGACGAGCGCCTGAAGATGGAGCTCGACGACCCGACCCTGAAGGACCGCTCCGGCCGGGTGATCGACATCGTCGCGCCCCTGGGCAAGGGCCAGCGCTGCCTGATCGTCGCGCCCCCGCGGGTCGGCAAGACGATCATGATGCAGAACATCGCCAAGGCGATCGCGGCCAACCACCCCGAGTGCTACCTGATCGTCCTCCTGGTCGACGAGCGGCCCGAGGAAGTCACCGACATGCAGCGCACGGTGAAGGGCGAGGTGGTCTCCTCGACCTTCGACGAGCCGGCTGCGCGGCACGTACAAGTGGCTGAAATGGTTATCGAAAAAGCCAAGCGCCTGGTCGAGCACAAGCGCGACGTGGTGATCCTGCTGGACAACATCACCCGCCTGGGCCGGGCCTACAACACCGTGGTGCCGTCCTCCGGCAAGGTGTTGACCGGCGGCGTCGACGCCAACGCCCTGCAGCGCCCCAAGCGGTTCTTCGGCGCCGCGCGGAACATCGAGGAGGGTGGGTCCCTGACCATCATCTCCACCTCGCTGATCGACACCGGCAGTCGGATGGACGAGGTGATCTTCGAAGAGTTCAAGGGCACCGGTAACTCGGAAATCGTCCTCGACCGGAAGGTGGCCGACAAGCGCATCTACCCGGCCATCGACATCCTGAAGTCCGGCACCCGCAAGGACGAGCTGATCACGCCGAAGGACCAGCTGGCCAAGACCCACGTGCTGCGCCGCATCCTGGCCCCGATGGGCGCCCAGGACGCCATCGAGTTCCTGCTCGACAAGCTGCGCCAGTCGAAGAACAACGACGACTTCTTCCAGTCGATGAACACGTAGGATCGGCCAGTCCGGCCGGACCTGCCACGAGAGCGTCGTCCCCTTCAGGGCGGCGCTCTTTTGGTATGGCCGGTGTTTCACGTGAAACACCGGGCTGACCGGCGTCGATCAAGGCAGCCGCGTCGCCCTCGGGATGGCTCCGTTCTGGTGCAGCACGACCGCGGTCACCTTGCCGTCCGGCCCGCGCTCGAAGGTGAGCTGAGCGTCGACCACCTTAAGGAAGAAGTCATTGGGCCCCTCGGGATAGAGGGCGACCCGCGGCTGGCCGGTGAGCTGCCCGTAGAGCTGGGCGCCGTCGCGGGTGACGGTGAAGAGGACGCCCGGCGCGAAGTCGTACCGGCCGACGAAGGCTTCCAGGGCCTCGGCGGACAGGGCGATCTCGTGGCGCACGACCGGCGGCGCCTTCAGCGCCACGAGCGGCAGCCCGGCGAGCAGATGGAAGCCGATGTCGTCGCCGCCCCGCTCGTTGGCGACGTTGGTCAGCACCACCACCCCGACGCGCGTCTTGGGGTCGAAGCCCATGAAGGTGCGGTAGCCGCCGGTGCCCCCATTGTGCCAGACGATCGGGTCGCGGCCGGGCGGCGTGGTGATGTGCCAGGCCAGCGCGACCTCGATGTTGGTCGCGGGTCCCGGTCGGCGGGGAGCCAGCTGGGAGTCCATCGCCCGCTTCAGCGGCGTCGGCTTGAAGCCGAGCTCGGCCGCCAGGAAGGTCAGGACGTCGTCGGCGTCGGAGCGCAGGCCGCCGGCCCCGGCCAGGACGTCGAGGTCCCAGTTGGCGACCGGCGCGAGGGCGGCGTTGTGGCCAGGCGCCAGGCGGGCCTTCAGCGCCGGCGTCAGGGCGATCGCCGTGCTCGCCATGCCCAAGGGTCCGGTGATGCGCCGGCGGACCAGGGTTTCGTAGTCGACGCCGGCGCGCCGAGCCAGCGCATGGCCCAGCAGGCCGCCGCCGAGGTTGGAATATTCGTAGCGGGAGCCGATGTCGCGGGTGAGGGAATAGCCATCCAGGAAGGCGTAGAGCCGCGCGGCGTCGTAGTCGGCGTAGGGGTTGGCCGGGTCCTCGGGCGCGAAGTTGTTCGGCATCCTCGGCAGGCCGGAGGAATGGGTGGCGAGGTCGATCAGGGTGATCTGCCGGCCGCCCCGCTGCGGCACGTGGACGGTCGAAGGCAGCAGCGCCTGCACCGGCTCGTCGAGGGTCACCTCGCCCTTCTCGACGGCGATGGCCAGGAGGAGTGAGGTGAAGACCTTGCTCATCGAGCCGATCTCGAAGACCGTCTGGCCGTCGAGCGGCCGGGCGTCGCCCTTGTCGCGGGCGCCATAGCTGACGATCCGCCGGCCATGGGCGTCGATGACGCCGACCACGATGCCGACGCCGGCCTTCTGGACGTCGATCCGGTCGGCCAGGATCTGGCGGATCGCCGCGTCGCCCGGCACGGTCCAGGCCGTGCCCGCGGCCGGCTGCGCGCGCGCCGCGGTCGCCATCGTCCCGGCCAGCAGGCCCAGGCTGAACGCCCGCCGATCGACACCCATGGTTCCCGCCTCCGCTGAAAGACCGCGCAAGAATTGCGTGCGCCGGCCGCCCCCTACAACCCGAAGTGTTTCACGTGAAACATCTCAGGGTATCAGCAAGCTCGCGCCGATGGTGGCGCGGCCCTCCAGAGCTTGATGCGCCTTGGCGGCCTCGGCCAGGGGGAAGGTCTGGCCGATGTCGATCTTCACCTTGCCCGAGCCGATCATTTCGAAGAGGGCGCCGGCGCTGTCGTCCAGCTCCTCCGTGGCGGCGATGTAGTCGAACAGGGTGGGGCGGGTGAGGTAGAGCGAGCCGGCCCGCGACAGGCGGCCGGGCTCTACGGCCGGGGCTGGCCCCGAGGCGTTGCCGAAGCTGACGAACAAGCCGCGGCGGGCGAGGCTCGCCAGCGTCCCCTCGAAGGTGTCCTTGCCCACCGAGTCATAGGCGACGGGCACGCCCTTGCCGCCGGTGATCCGCCGCACCTCGGCGGCCACGTCCTGGTGGCGGTAGAGGACCACGTGGTCGGCGCCGAGCTCGCGGGCGCGGGCCGCCTTGTCCTCCGAGCCGACGGTGGCGATCACCTCCGCGCCGATCGCCTTGGCCCACTGGACCATGATCTGGCCGACGCCGCCGGCCGCGGCGTGGACCAGGATGGTCTCGCCCGGTTTCACGTGGTGGCAGCGGCGCAGCAGGAACTCCACCGTCATGCCCTTCAGCAGGGCCGCGGCGGCGGTGCGCGCGTCGATCCCCGGCGGCGGTTTCACCGCCCGCTCCGCGGCGATGACCCCGTGGTCGGCGTAGGCGCCGAGCGTACCGCCGGCATAGGCGATCGGATCGCCGACCTGGAAGCGGGTGACGCCCTCGCCCACCGCCTCGACCACGCCCGCCGCCTCGGAGCCGAGCCCCGAGGGGAGCTTCAGCGGATAGAGGCCGGTGCGATGGTAGGTGTCGATGAAGTTGACGCCGATCGCCGTGTGGCGGACCAGCACCTGGCCGGGCTTGGGCGCCGGGGTCTCGACCTCGACGAGCTTCAGGACCTCGGGGCCGCCGGTCTGGTCAAAGCGGATGGCGCGCATGTTCAGCCCCCGCCTAGGCCAGGTTTTTCTGGAAGAAGGTGAGGGTGCGGCCGCCGGCCAGCTTGGCGTCCGCCTCGTCGTAATGCTCGCCGCCCTGGCGGGCGAAGGCGTGGTCGCGGCCCGGATAGGTATGGATTTCGACGTTGGGATGATCTTTCAGCGCCAGGCGGATCACGGCCTGGGCTTCCTTGGGGACGAACTGGTCCTCCTCGGCGATGTGCAGCAGCAGGGGCTTCACCAGTTTCTCCGCCTCGCCGACGCGGCTCTCGATGCCCACCCCGTAGTAGCCGACCGCGGCGTCGGCGTCGGTGCGGGTGGCGGTGAGGAAGGCCAGCAGGCCGCCCAGGCAGAAGCCAACCGCGCCCACCTTGCCGCTGCAGCCGGGGTCCTTGCGGATCGCGGCGATGGTGGCGGCGATGTCCTTGACGCCGGCGTCGACGTCGAAGGCGTTGAACAGCTCGAAAGCCCGTTTCCACTCGGCTTCGGAGTGGTCGGTGATGTCGATCCCCGGCTCGATCCGCCAGAACAGGTCCGGGCAGATGGCCAGGAAGCCGTGCTCGGCCAGGCCGTCGGTGATGTCGCGCATCACCTGGTTGACGCCGAAGATCTCCTGGATGACCACGACCGCCGGCGCCGAGGCCGCCTTGGGCCGCGCCACATAGGCCGAGAAGGATCCGTCCTTGACGGTGATGGTGGTCCGCTCGCCCATGGTCGTCTCCAGCTGGCTGTTGCAAGCCTACTAGCGCGAGGGCGGCTGGGCGGGCCATATCGAAAAGCTGAAAGCGCGGCCAGGAGGCGCGAGCCATGAAGATGACCGTCGAGGTGGACTGCACCCCGGAAGAGGCCCGCCGGTTCCTGGGCCTGCCGGACGTCAGCGCGCTGAACGAAGCATTGGTCAAGGAGATGCAGGCGCGGATGACCGCCAACATGGCCGCCCTCGCGCCTGAGGAGCTGATGAAGAACTGGATGGCCTTCGGCGCCGGGGCCCAGGAGCAGTTCCGCAAGCTCATGGAGGTGGGCTTAAGCGCCGCCGGAAAGGGATGAGCGACACCATCTTCGCGCCGGCGACCGCGGCGGGCCGCGCGGCCGTGGCCGTGGTCCGGGTCTCCGGGCCGAAAACCGCCATGGCGGTGGGGGCGCTGGCCGGCGATGTGCCGGCGGCGCGGCAGGCCTCCCTCCGGCGGCTGTTCGGCGGCGACGGGCAGGAGATCGACACCGCCCTGGTGCTGTGGTTCGAGGGACCGGCCAGCTACACCGGCGAGGACGCGGCGGAGTTTCATGTGCACGGCGGGCCGGCGGTGGTCGAGGCGCTGATCGCGGCGCTGACGGCGCTCGGGCTGCGGCTGGCGGAGCCCGGCGAGTTCACCCGGCGGGCCTTCGAGAACGGCAAGCTCGACCTCGCCCAGGCCGAGGGGGTCGCCGACCTGGTCCAGGCCGAGACCGAGGCGCAGCACCGGCAGGCGCTGGCGCAGCTGGGCGGTCGGCTCTCCCAGGTCCAGGCCCGCTGGCGCGCGGCGCTCACCGAGGCCCTGGCGATGTTCGAGGCCGCCGTCGACTTCCCCGACGAGGAAGTCCCGGCCGACGTCGCGGCCCGCGCCCGGCCGGTGCTGGAGGCGCTCGCCGAGGAGCTGGAGGCCGCTGCGGCGGATGTTTCACGTGGCGAGCGGGTGCGCGAGGGCTACCGCATCGCCCTGCTGGGCGCGCCGAACGCCGGTAAGAGCACCCTGCTGAATGCGGTCGCCGGCCGCGACGCCGCGATCGTCACGGCGACGCCTGGCACGACGCGCGACGTGATCGAGGTCCCCATGGTGCTGGCCGGTTACAAGCTGCTGCTGGCCGACACCGCGGGCTTGCGCGAGAGCGACAGCGAGATCGAGGCGGAGGGCGTGCGCCGGGCGCGCGCCTGGGCCGACGGGGCGGACCTGCGGCTTTGGGTGGTCGACGGCTCGCAGCCCGAGATCATCGAGGTTCCCCGCGAGCTGCAGCCCGGCGACCTCTGCGTGGTGACCAAGCGCGACCTGCCGGAGAACGAGGCCGGCTGGCGGGCGATGGAGGATGCGCAGGAACGCGGGCTGGGCGTCGCCTCGGTCACCGCCAAAAGCCCCAACGACATGGGCTGGCTGAAGGAGCTGCTCTCGGAGCGGGTGATCGAGGCGCTCAGCGGCGCCGAACCGCCGGCCGCCACCCAGGCGCGCCATCGGGAGCTGCTCACCGAGGCGGCTGCGCGGCTGCGTCAGGCGCTGGCGGAGGCCGATCGGCTGGAGCTCGCGGCGGAGGATGTGCGGCTGGCGGCCCGGGCGCTGGACCGGATCACCGGCCGTATCGATCCGGAAGCGGTGCTCGGCCGGATTTTCGCGACCTTCTGCATCGGCAAGTAGCAGTGTTTCACGTGAAACAACCGAAGCGGGGAAATCCGCGCGGCGTGGAGAGTTCGCCGCGCGGATCCGACCCGGGTCGCACGCTGGCCGTCGACCATCCGGTCGGGGGTTTGGGGGCTCGTTCCTCGCGGAGGGACAGGCCAGCGGTCGGTCGCTGAAATGGGTGGCCAAGCTTGGAACGCAAGACCTGAGGGCCGGAATGTCGCATGGCCAAGCTTGCGGCAGGACGTTTCACGTGAAAGCGCCGCCCCGATCCTCTATATGAGCGCGCTCACATGACCTGGCTAAAATGACTTGGGACGTGATCATCATCGGCGGCGGCCATGCGGGCTGCGAGGCGGCGGCCGCGGCGGCGCGGTTCGGCGCGCGCGCCCTGCTGCTCACCCACAAGGTCGAGACGATCGGCGAGATGAGCTGCAACCCGGCGATCGGCGGCCTGGGGAAGGGCCACCTGGTCCGCGAGATCGACGCCCTCGCCGGGGTGATGGGCCGGCTGGCCGACCGGGCTGGCATCCAGTTCCGGATGCTGAACCGCTCCAAGGGGGCGGCGGTGCGCGGGCCGCGCTCGCAGATCGACCGCAGGCTCTATCGCCAAGCCATGCAGGCTGAGCTGGCCGCGACGCCCAACCTCACCCTCAAGGCCGAGGCGGTCGAGGACCTGGTCGTCGTGGACGGCCGGGTCGCCGGCGTGCTGGGCGCGAGCGGCGAGGCCTATGCCGCAGCGCGGGTGGTGCTGACCACCGGCACCTTCCTGAAGGGGGTGATCCACCGCGGCGACGAGCGGATCCCGGCCGGCCGGGTGGGCGATCAGCCTGCGATCGGGCTTTCGGACCGGCTCTACGCCACGGGCTTCGCCATGGGCCGGTTGAAGACCGGCACGCCGGCCCGGCTGGACGGCTCGACCATCGCCTGGGATCGGCTGGAGATGCAGCCGGCCGACGCCGAGCCGGTGCCCTTCTCCTTCCTGACCGAGGCGATCACCACGCGGCAGGTCGAATGCGGGGTCACCCACACCACCGAAGCGACGCACCGGATCATCGCTGAAAGGCTATCTGAATCAGCGGTTTACGGCGGGCGCGTGGCGAGCCGCGGGCCGCGCTATTGCCCGTCCATCGAGGACAAGGTGGTCCGCTTTCGCGATAAGACCAGCCACCAGATCTTCCTGGAGCCGGAGGGTCTCACCGACGACACGGTCTATCCGAACGGGATCTCGACCTCGGTCTCGGCGGAGACCCAGGATGCCTTCCTGAAGACCATCCCGGGCCTCGAACGGGTGGCGGTGCGCCGCTACGGCTATGCGATCGAATACGACTACGTGGACCCGCGCGAGCTGTTCCCGACGCTGGAGGCCAAGCGGCTCCCGGGCCTCTACCTGGCCGGCCAGATCAACGGCACGACAGGCTATGAGGAGGCGGCCGCACAAGGCCTGGTCGCGGGGCTGAACGCCGCGCGGGCGGCGGCGGGTAGCGCGGCGGCAGAGTTCGCCCGCGACGAGGCCTATATCGGCGTGCTGATCGACGACCTGGTGACCCGCGGCGTCACCGAGCCCTATCGGATGTTCACCAGCCGGGCGGAATTCCGCCTGACGCTCAGAGCCGACAACGCCGACCAGCGGCTGACCGCCAAGGGGGTGGAGCTGGGCGTGGTCGGGTCGGGGCGGGCCGAGGTATTCGGCCGGAAGGCCGCGGCGCTGGCGGCGGCGCGGGCCCAGGCTGCGGCCCTGACGCTGACGCCGGCCGAGGCCGCACGCGCCGGGCTGCCGGTGAAGGCCGACGGCCAGCGGCGCGACGTGGTCCAACTCCTGGCCTATCCGACGATCGGCTTCGACGACCTGGCGCGGCTGTGGCCGGAGCTGAATGCGTGGCCCGCGGCGGTGCGCGAGCAGGTGGAGATCGACGCCGCCTACGCCGGCTACCTCGACCGCCAGGCGGCCGACGCGGCGGCCTTCCGGCGCGACGAAGACCTCAGGTTGCCCGCTGAGCTGGACTATGGCGCGGTCGGTGGCCTGTCCAATGAGGTCCGCGAAAAGCTGAGTGTGATCAAGCCCTTGACCCTCGGCCAGGCCGCTCGCGTCGAAGGCGTTACGCCGGGCGCGCTCACCGCATTGCTGGCCCATGTCCGTCGCCGCGCAGCCTGAGGCTGTAACCGTTACAGATGCACAGAGTTTCGCCGCCGCGAGCGGCGCGACGGACGTGCAGATGGTCGACCTTGAGCGCTATCGCGTCCTGCTCGGCGAATGGAACGCGGTGATGAACCTGGTCGGGCCGTCGACCCTGCCGGAGTTCTGGAACCGCCACGCCTGGGACAGCGCCCAGCTGCTCAAGCTCGATCCGCGGGCCAGGACCTGGGCCGATCTCGGGGCCGGCGCCGGCCTGCCGGGGATGGTGCTGGCGATCCTCGGCAAGGGGCGGCCGGGCTTCCACGTCCACCTGGTGGAGAGCATGGCCAAGCGCTGCCGGTTCCTTTCCGAGGTGGTGGGTGAGCTCGCCCTGCCGGCGACCGTCCACACCGCCAGGGCGGAAAACCTCGATCTGGCTGTGGACAGCGTCACTGCGCGCGCTTGCGCCCCGCTCACGCGCCTGCTCGGGTATGCCCGGCCCTACCTGGCGATGGGCGCGACCGGCTGGTTCCTCAAGGGACAAGATGTTGCGTCTGATCTAGAAGAGGCTACTAAATCTTGGACGTTTGAGGCTGAGATCGTGCCGTCGTTGAGCGACCCCAGAGGCCGGATCGTCCGCGTGAAGAGGCTTCGGCATGCCCGGTAGGACTGCCTTGCGCGTCCTGGTGGTCGCCAACCAGAAGGGCGGCGTCGGCAAGACCACGACGGCGATCAACCTCGGCACGGCCCTGGCCGCGGTCGGCGAGCGGGTGCTGCTGATCGACAGCGATCCGCAGGGCAACGCCTCCACCGGCCTCGGCATCGGCCGGGCGCAGCGCAAAACCACCCTCTACGACGTGCTGATGG
Organism: Phenylobacterium sp.; assembly: GCA_004799545.1. Classification (GTDB taxonomy): domain Bacteria; phylum Pseudomonadota; class Alphaproteobacteria; order Caulobacterales; family Caulobacteraceae; genus Phenylobacterium. The sequence goes on along the minus strand of SSMU01000030.1, from coordinate 58,732 downwards.
GCGAAAAGCCGCTCGACCAGGCGATCGTGCCGACCGCGGTGCCGGGCCTCGACCTGACGCCCTCCGATCCGGACCTCTCCGGCGTCGAACTCGAGCTCGGCCACGCGCCCCGGCGCTCCTACAAGCTGCGCGACGCCCTGGAGGTGATCCGCGCGGCCGGCGACTACACCTATGTGCTGATCGACTGCCCGCCGTCGCTGAACCTGCTGACGGTCAACGCCATGGCGGCGGCCGACGCCGTGCTGGTGCCGCTGCAGTGCGAGTTCTTCGCCCTGGAGGGGCTCTCGCAGCTGATGCGGACCATCGACCTGGTGCGCGGCAGCCTCAATCCGAAGCTGGAGATCCAGGGCGTGGTGCTGACCATGTACGATCGGCGCAACAGCCTGTCGGAGCAGGTGGCGCGCGACGTGCGCGGCCACTTCGGCGAGACGGTCTACCAGACGGTGATCCCCCGCAACGTGCGGGTCTCCGAGGCGCCCTCGTTCGGCAAGCCGGCCCTGGTCTATGATCTGAAGTGTGCGGGCAGCCAGGCCTATCTGAAGCTGGCCCGCGAGGTGGTGCTGCGCGAGCGCGACCGCCGCGCCGCGGCCTAGGGGGACTTGATGGCGGACAGCCGCAGGGGATTGGGACGCGGGCTTTCGGCCTTGCTCGGCGAAGCCGAAGAGGGGCAGGCCGCGCCCGGTCGGCCGACTGGCGAGGGCGCGCGGGAGATCCCCATCGAGCTGATCCAGCGAAACCCTGAGCAGCCGCGCACCCAGTTCGGCGAAGAGGAGCTGGCCGAGCTGGCGGAATCGATCCGCGAGAAAGGCGTGCTGCAGCCGATCCTGGTCCGGCCGTCGCGCACGCCGGGCGAATATCAGATCGTGGCCGGCGAGCGGCGCTGGCGGGCGGCGCAGCGGGCGGGGCTGACCTCGGTTCCGGCCTTGGTGCGCGAGCTCGGCGACAACCAGGCCTTCGAGATCGCCATCGTCGAGAACGTCCAACGCTCGGACCTCAACGCCCTGGAGGAGGCCAAGGCCTACGCCGCCCTGATGGGGCGCATGCAGTACACCCAGGACGAGACCGCCAAGGTGGTGGGCAAGAGCCGCAGCCATGTGGCCAACACCCTGCGGCTCGCCACCCTGCCGCCTGGCGTGCAGGCGCACCTGATGGCCGGCCGGCTGACCGCCGGCCACGCCCGAGCGATCCTGGCGGCGGTGGACCCCGAAGCGCTGGCCGAGCTGATCGTGGCGCGGCATCTATCGGTGCGCGAGGCGGAGGCGTTGGCCAAGGGCGCGGCGGACCGGCCGAAAAAGGCCTCGGGCCCCCGGCGCGCCCCGAAGGACGCCGACACCCACGCCCTGGAGGCCGACATCGAGGAGATGCTCGGCATGGCCGTGGAGATCGTCGACCGCGGCGGCGTGGGCGAGCTGAAGGTCAAGTACTCCACCCTGGAGCAGCTCGACGAGATCTGCCGGCGGCTGACGCGGGCGCCGTGAGCCTGGCCCCATGATCTTGGCGGAGGGCGAGCGCGTCCGGCTGCGGCGGATCGCGCGCGGCGACCTCGAGGGGGCCAGCGGCTTCCAGTACACGCTGTCGATCCTCGAGCCCCTGACCCATATCGCCCGGCTCACCGACGTGTTCGATGCGACGGGGTTCTGGACGGAGGACGCCGGCGCCGTGGCGATCGAGGCCGACGGGCGCCTCGTGGGCACCATGCAGTTCTACCGCTCGGGCGCCGGCGTGCACGGCTACGAGATCGGCTACATCCTCCATGCCGAGGCGGACCGGGGGAAGGGCTACGCCTCGGAGGCGCTCCGGCTGTTCGGCGACTACCTGCTGGCCGAGCGGCCAGCCTGCCACCGGCTGCAGCTGATCATCGAGACCTGGAACGAGGCCTCGGCGCGGCTCGCGGAGGCCTGCGGCTACGCGCGCGAGGGCACGCTCCGCAAGGCCGGCTACTCCAACGCCGGCGATCCGCCGGACTGTTTCGTCTATTCGCGGGTACGGTGACCCTCTCCCAAAGGGAGAGGGCGGGGAGAGGGCGGCGCCGAGCCCGCCACATTCGCTGAAGGGCGCCGAACATCCCCGCCACAGGCCCGCAAGATATCGGCGCAGACGCCGCCCAGGTCGGCAAGCACCGCCTCGTTGCTGAAGCGCAGAACGCGGAAACCGAACCGTTGCAGGCGAAGTGTGCGGTCGATGTCATAGAGCCCGTTGTCCGCATGCGCCGTGCCGTCGAGTTCGACGATCAGCCGCGCGTGGTTGCAAAGGAAGTCGACAATGAAGGGCCCGAGCGGCGCTTGCCGGCGCCATTTCCAGCCGCCGAGGCGATGGCCCCTGAGTGCATTCCACAGGCGCGCCTCGGCGCGAGTCGGCTCGCGCCGCATGCTGCGTGCGTGGTCGAGGAGCTTGGCGGCTCGGACGGTGCGAACCTGAACCATGTTGAGAACAATAAGGGAACATCTGTCGACGTCAAGCCCTCTGCCGAGAGGGAGAGGGGGCGGCAGAGTGGCCCCCGGGACCCCTCTGTTGTCGCGGTTAGGCGGAGCCGCCCTCACCCCAAACCTCTCCCACATGGGAGAGGGGGCTTACAGCCCCAGCCGCCGCGCGCGTCCCGCGATGGTCAGCGCCAGGCGTTGGGCGATGAGCTGGTCGGGGGAGCCGGCGGTCTTGCAGGCTCGGTCGGCGGCCAGGACCTCGGGTTGCAGGCGGTCGAGGTCGTCGAGCGACCAGGCGCGGGCCTGGCGGAGGAACTCCCGCTCCTGCTTCCAGAACACGCCGGAAGCCTTGGCCGCCTCCTGCAGGCCGGCGCCGGCCCTGGCGAGGGTCAGGGTGCGACGCAGGCGGCCCAGGTGCATGCCGAGCGCGCGGACCGCGGCGGGGCCGGCCTCGCCCTCCTGGGCGGCGCGGCGCAGGCCGGCCTGGGCGTCGGTGAGTCGGCCGCCGAACGCGTCGGCGGCGGCGTCGGCCAGGGAGGCCTCGGGCTCGACGCCGAAGAAGTCCTCGAGGTCGGCCGGGGTGGCGGTGGTCCCGCTGCCCGGCCCGAGATAGAGGGCCAGCCGCTCCATCTCCTGGCGGGCGACGCCGCGCTCCTTGGGCAGGCGTGCGACCAACAGGGCGAGCGCATCGGAGGTCAGGCCGACGCCGTCCTTGGCCAAGAGCTCGCGGGCCAGGCGGGCCACGTCGCCGGGCTCGTCCTCGTAGCAGGGGATCACGGCCGCGCCGTCGGCCTTCTCGGCGGTCTTGCGCAGCGCCGAGTCACGACCGAGCGCGCCGGCCTCGATCAGCAGGAAGGCGTCGGGGTTGAGCTCGCCCGCGGCATGGCGGGCCACGGCCTCGGCGGCGAGCTTGTCGGGGCCCGTCTTATCGGAGGTCAGCCGCAGGCGGATCAGCCGGCGGCCGCCCATCAGCGACTGGGCGGCGAGCTCGGCCTCCAGCCGGCCGGGGTCGGCGTCGAGGTCGCCGTCGGTGAGCTGGGCGACGTCGAAGGGATCGTCGGGGTCCTTGGCGATCTTGCGGGCCAGCTCATGGCCGCGGTCGCGCACCACGCCGATATCGCGGCCGTAAATCACCGCCGCGCGGACGCCCGGCTCAGGGCTCTTCAGGAACCGCTCGATATCCGGGCGGCGGCTGAGGATCATGCCCCGGCGACGGGGCTCGGCAGGGCCGTCGGCGTGGGCGGCGCCACGTAGGGGTCCTTGGGCGGCAGGGCGACGGCCGGCCCGTTCGGCGAGACCTTGACCTTCTTCACCTCGGGCTTGCCGGTGGCCAGCCAGGCGGCGAGCTCCAGCTGGATGCGCCGGGCGGCCTCCTCGGCGGCGCGGTCCTGGGCGTCCTCCTGGGCGGCGACCGAGGCGTAGGGCTGGTCGGCCGAGTCGTAGGTGATCTCCACGTGCACCCGGCCGGTCTTGGCGACATCGGTGGAGGGCAGGCTGACCAGCTTGTAGTCGGCCTGCAGCACGTATTCGTAGCGGGTGGCGACGTTGTCGATCCGCACGCCGCGCGGATAGCGGGTCTCGGAGAGCTGCACGTACATCTTGTAGGCCGGCGCGGCGTTGCGATCCTTGGTAAGGTAGTCGTCCAGGTGCTCGCCGATCAGGAAGCCGGTGCGGCCCTCGGGCCGGATCACCTGGATGTTGGCGAGCTTGGTCACCACCCCGGGGCGATCGGCATAGAGGGGCGTGAAGCCGCAGGCGGCTAGGCCGGCGCCCAGAACGGCCAGGGTTGCGAAGAGCACGAGACGCCTCATCGCCTAGGCCGCCACGATGTTGACGATGCGATCCTTCACCACGATCACCTTGCGGATGGTCAGGCCCTCAAGTCGGCGCGCGATCTCCGGGTCGTCAAGCACGATCTTCTCCACGTCCGCGGGTTCGGCGCCGGCCGGGGCGGTGATCTCGCCCCGGCGCTTGCCGTTGACCTGCACGGGCAGGACCCTGCTGGCGTCCTCGGTGAGGGCCGGATCATAGGTCGGCCAGTCGGCTTCCACCACCATGCCCCGACCGCCGACGCGGCCCCAGCATTCCTCCGCCAGGTGCGGCGTGAAGGGCCCGATCAGGCGGGCGAAGGCCGAAAGTCCCTCGTGGCGCGCCGCCAGCACGGCGGGCGAGGCGCCCTTGGCCGGATGGGCCTTCAGCAGGTTGAGGAACTCGTAGAGCCGGGCGATGCCGGAGTTGAAGTGGAAGGTCTCGATCGCCTCGGTGACCGCCTTGACCGTGCGGTGGGTGGCGCGGCGGATGGCCAGGACGGCCTCGTCGCCGCCATCGGCGGCGGCCGGAGCCTCGGCGGGCTGGCTGTCGAACTCCTCCCAGACCCGGTTGACGAAGCGCCAGGCGCCCTGGACGCCGCCGGAGGTCCACTGCACGTCGCGCTCCGGCGGCGAGTCGGAGAGCACGAAGAGGCGCGCGGCGTCGACGCCATAGACCTCGAAGATCTCGCCTGGGGCCACGGTGTTGCGCTTGGACTTCGACATCTTCTCGACGTCGCCGATCACCACCGGCTCACCGGTCTCGATCAGCTTGGCGCGGCGGGTCTTGCCCTCGGCGAGGATCTCGACGTCGGCCGGCTCCAGCCATTCGCCGCCCTGCCGGCGGTAGGTCTCGTGGGTGACCATGCCCTGGGTGAACAGGCCCGCGAACGGTTCGCGCACCGAGAGGCGGTCCTCGTCAGCCAGGGCCTTGGTGACGAAGCGGGCGTAGAGCAGGTGCAGGACGGCGTGCTCGATGCCGCCGATATACTGGTCGACCGGCATCCAGTAGTCGGCGGCGGCCTTGTCGATCGGCTCGGCGGCGTGCGGGTTGGCGAAGCGGGCGAAGTACCAGGACGAATCCACGAAGGTGTCGAGGGTGTCGGTCTCCCGGGTGGCCGGGCCGCCGCACTGCGGGCAGGTGGTGTGCTTCCAGGTGGGATGGCGAGCCAGCGCATTGCCCGGCCGGTCGAACACCAGGTCGTCGGGCAGGGCGACCGGCAGGGCCGATTTCGGCAGCGGCACGACGCCGTCGGCCTCGCAGTGCACCACCGGGATCGGGCAGCCCCAGCCCCGCTGGCGGGCGACGCCCCAGTCGCGCAGGCGGAAGACGGTGGCGCCCTCGCCAAGCCCCTCCGCCTCGACGCGGGCGATGGCGGCGGCCTTGGCGGCCTCAACGTCGAGCCCGTCCAGGAACTGCGAATTGAAGATCACGCCCGGGCCCGTATAGGCCTCGTCGGCCACGTCGAAGGTCGCCGGGTCCGCGCCCGGCGGCAGGACGACCGGCTTCACCGGCAGGCCATATTTGCGGGCGAATTCGATGTCGCGCTGGTCATGCGCTGGGCAGGCGAAGATCGCGCCCGTGCCGTAGTCCATCAGGATGAAGTTGGCGATCCAGACCGGCAGCTCCCAGCGCTCGTCGAACGGGTGCTTCACCCTGAGCCCGGTGTCGTAGCCTTCCTTCTCCTGGGTCTCGATCTCGGCCTCGGAGACCGCGCCCTTGCGGCACTTCTCGATAAAGGCCGCGGCCTTGGGATCGCGGCTCGCCACCCGCGCCGCCAGCGGATGATCCGGCGCCACGCCCACGAAGCTCGCGCCGTAGAGGGTGTCGGGCCGGGTGGTGTAGACCTCGACGCCGCTCAGCTCGGGAAACGGCGCGGTCCCGGCGAAGGGGAAGGTGAACTTCAGGCCCTTGGAGCGGCCGATCCAGTTCTCCTGCATGAGCCGGACCTTCTCGGGCCAGCGCTCGAGCGCAGCGAGGTCGTCGACCAGCTGGTCGGCGTAGTCGGTGATCCGCAGGAACCACTGGTTCAGCTTGCGCTTCTCGACCACCGCGCCGGAGCGCCAGCCGAGGCCGTCGACCACCTGCTCGTTGGCCAGCACCGTCTGGTCCACCGGGTCCCAGTTGACGGTGGCCTCGCGGCGATAGACCAGGCCACGGTCGTAGAGCTCCAGGAACAGGGCCTGCTGCTGGCCGTAATATTCGATGTCGCAGGTAGCGAACTCACGGGACCAGTCGACCGCCAGGCCCAGCTCCTTCAGCTCGCTGCGCATCCGGTCGATGTTGTCGTAGGTCCAGGCGCGGGGCTCGACGCCGCGCTCCATGGCGGCGTTCTCGGCGGGCAGGCCGAAGGCGTCCCAGCCCATGGGATGCAGGACGGAGAAGCCGCGGGCGCGCTTGAAACGGGCGATGACGTCGCCCAGCGCATAGTTGCGCACGTGGCCGACGTGCAGCCGCCCCGAGGGGTAGGGGAACATCTCCAGGACGTAGTACTTCGGCCGCGACGGATCGATCGTCGCCTTGAAGGCGTCGGTATCGGCCCAGGCCTTACGCCATCTGGGCTCGGTTTCCTTCGGATTGTAGCGGGCCATAGGGGAGGCTTTGGACTGGAGTTGGAATGGCGGTCAATCCCGATCCTCCCCACAGGGGGAGGTGGTCCGGAGGACCGGAGGGGGTTCACGCCCACGAGCGGCGAGCGCGTCGGCCTTCAACCCCCTCAGTCGCTTCGCGACAGCTCCCCCTGAAGGGGAGCATCTGAGGCGGTCAGCCCTTGATGTTCGAAAGTCGCAGCTGGCGCGCCCGGGTCAGGATGGCGTTTTCCAGGTCCGTCTCGGTCTGGGCGGCGGTGGCCGTATCGACCCAATTGCCGGCGCCGTCCTTGGTCTGCTTGAACACCGTGACGTTCAGGCCGTCGGCCCGCAGGCGGGCGTCCAGGATGTAGACGGTGCACTTGAAGCGCTCGTCCGGCTTTTCCGGGTTGACGTACCAATCGGTGATGATCACGCCGCCGTAGGGGTCGGCGGAGGCCAGCGGCATGAACGACAGGGTGTCGAGCGTGGCGCGCCACAGATAGCCGTTCACCGAGACGGAGGCCGCCTGCGACGGGTTGGGCACGACGCCCTTCGGGCCGCCGAGGCCGAACACATGGGGGGTCGAGCAGGCGCTGAGCGCCAGCGAGGCCAAGCCAAGGGCGACGACAGCCCCCGCGCCAGCCTTGACCGGCCGCAACCTCACTCCGCGCACAAACGGCATCTGCTTCCGTCTCCACTAGATTTTCCGCAGCGGCCCAAATTGCCGAGCGCCACGGCGCCGCCCCGCGCCGCGCCCTCTATAACAACGCCCTCGCCGGCGCCAAACAGGAATTAAGTGACCCCAGGGCCACAGCGGGGGTGCTTGTCACAGCTGAAGCAGCCTTGTGACGCCGTAGTGAGTTGACCCGAGGGCCGCTGGGACTTTAATCGACCTCGACTGTGCGGCCGAATGACACGCGAGAGGCTGCAATCTCGGTCACGAGGGACTAAGTCTGTGGGTATGTCGGCGCGTCACATCGCAGCAATGATCGGCGTCGCCGCCCTCTTGGGTGGCGCAGCCGGCGCAGCGCATGCGGCCGACGTGGTCGCCAAGCCGGTGGATTTCACCGTGCGGCCGGACAATTCCGCCAGCCTGGCCGGCGCGCCCAAGACCTTCAAGGCCGACGTCCGCCACGGCCGCTTCGGCGTCACCCTCGACCTGCAGCAGCCCGACACCCGCGAGGGCACCTGGAACGACGTCCAGGCCGGCGCCTATTTCCGCATCACCCCTTCGCTGCGGGTCGGCGGGGCCGTGGCCCTGGGCGGCCAGCAGGTGCAGACGGCGCCGACCAGGCTCGCCCCCGACGCCGGCCAGCCCCGCGTCCGCCTCGAGACCCAGTTCAAGTTCTAAGACCCTCCACGCCCGCGAGACCTACCAGGCCCGCGTCCTTGAGACGGCGGGCCGTTTTGTTGTTGATCCCGCCCAGGGCGTAGGCCGGCAGGCCGGCGGCGCGGACCAGGGGCGCGAGGCGCAGCGGCCCGATGGGCGCGCCGGCCGAGGGACTGCGGCTTGCGAACACCGCCGAGACCACAGCGGCGTCGGCGCCGAACGCGCCGGCGCGACGGGCGGCCTGCAGGGAATGGGCCGCGCAGGTGACGATCCAGCGCAGATGGGCCGCCTTCAGCCTGCGGCTGTTGGCCGCCAGCCGCTCGGGCAGGTGGACCCCGTCGGCGCGGATCCGGGCGGCAAGCTGCGCGTCGGCGCCGATCAGCAGCTTCAGCCCCCGCCTCCGGGCGATGGCCTTCAGGCGCAGGGCCTGGGCCTCGGCGTCGGCCGCCCCGAAGGCGCGGAAGACGATGGCCGCGCCGCGCGGCAGGGTCTCGGCGATGGCGCAGGCGTCCGGCGTGCGCGCCGGGTCGGTGAAGAACAGCAGATGCGGCAAGCCCTTCCGCCGACCCGCGGCGCGATTTAAGAGCGCGGCGGTGCGTTCAAGGGTCCAGAAGGTCGAAATGGCTGAGGCCTCCGGCTATCACGATGTCGTCGCCCGGATCGCGCGCGCCGCGCAAGCCTGCGGCCGCGATCCCGCTGCCGTGACCCTGGTGGCGGTCTCCAAGCAGCAGCCGTGGGAGCATATCGCCCCGGTGCTGGCCGCCGGCCAGGCGGTGTTCGGCGAGAACCGGGTGCAGGACGCCATGGCCCGCTGGGCCGGCGAGGCGGACGGCCTGACCCTGCACCTGATCGGGCCCCTGCAGAGCAACAAGGCCAAGGACGCCGTGGGCTTCTTCGACGTGATCGAGACCCTGGACCGCGAGAAGCTGGCCGGCGTGCTGGCCGAGGAGGTGCAGCGGCAGGGCCGGCTGCCGCGGCTCTACGTGCAGGTGAACACCGGCGAGGAGCCGCAGAAGGCGGGCGTGATCCCGGCGCAGGCCGACGCCTTCATCGGGGCTTGTCGCGGAAACTATGGGCTCAACCCCGAGGGGCTGATGTGCATCCCGCCGGTGGGCGAGCCGGCCGGGCCGCACTTCGCCCTCATGGGCAAGATCGCCGAGCGGAACGGGCTTTCGAAGCTCTCGATGGGGATGAGCGACGACTTCGAGACGGCGATCCGCTTCGGCGCCACCAGCGTGCGGGTGGGCTCGGCGATTTTCGGGGCGCGAACCTCGGCCTAGGTTCTGGCCGCCGCGGTGGCGACGCCGGCCGCGATGAGCGCCCCGCCGCCGGCTCGCTTCATCCAGATCAGCGCCTTCGAAGTGCGCAGCAGCTGCGAGGCGTGGGAGGCGGCCAGCGCATAGCCGCTGTCGGTGGTGAACACCACGGCGATGAAGGTGGCGACCAGGATCGCCGCCTGGCTGGCGTAGTCGGCGCGCGGGCTGATGAACTGCGGGGCGAAGGCCACGAAGAAGACGATGGTCTTGGGGTTCAGGCTGCCCACCGCCACGGTGCTCCAGAAGGCGGTGCGCGGGCGGATGACCGGGCGCGGCGCCTGGTCGGCGGCCTCAGGCGCGGCGCGGCTCTTCCAGATGGTGACCAGGCCCAGGCCCACGAGATAAAGGGCGCCCGCCCACTTCAGTACGCTGAACGCCAGGGCTGAGGCGGCCAGGATGGCGCCCGCGCCGGCCAGCGACAGGCTCATGGAGATCGCCGCCCCCACCGAGGCGCCGGCCACCGAGGCCAGCGCCGTACGCCGGCCCGAGCTCAGCGCATAGCCCACGATGCTGGTGACGCCGGGACCGGGGATCAGGCCGACTGCCGCGGAGGTCGCCGCAAAGCCCAGCCAGACCCGCCAATCCATCGTACCGCCCTCCGCTGAAGCTTGCGATATCGGCCGGCCGGGGCGCTCAGGCAAGCTTGCGCGGCCACAGGCCGTCCGGCGGGACCTGCAGCACGGCGGCCGCGGCGGCATGCAGTGGGCCCGGCGCCAGGCCCGCGCCCGCCGCGGCCGCGCCGATCCAGGCCTCGATCCGGCCGCCGGTGCGGTCGAAGCCGTCAGCCTTCAGCAGGCCGTAGAGGCCGGCGGCCAGCACGTGCATGCCGTCGTCAGCCTTCCAGCGGCTGGCCGGCGGGCTGGCGAACCCCAGGCGCTCGCTGACGACCTGCTCCAGGGCCTGGACAGTGTCCTCCTCGAAATAGCCGGGCAGGCTGTTGTAGCCGAAGGCCGGGTCGTGCTCGGCGACGATGCGGCCGATCAGCGGATCGGCGCCGAGGACGGCGAGCGCCGCGCGGGCGGCGGGCCCCTGCATCGGGAAGGGCGGGTGGAACACCTCATGGGCGGCGTTGCGCAGCACGATCTGGTCCGGATAGTCCACATGGGTCAGGAACCGCTGGCCCTGCACCCGGATGCCGTGCGGCTTGGAGAACCACAGCAGGATGATCTCCAGCGATGGCGGCAGCGGGCGGCCGAGCAGGCGCTGCTGCTCGCCGATCACGTCGAGGCCGGCGACCCGGGTTTTCAGCGCCGGGATCCGCGCGGCGAGCTTCCCGGCCACGAAGCGTCGGCGCAGGCCGGGGAAGTCCGCCTCGCGTAGGCCCGCCAGCACGGCGCGGATCAGCGGCCGGCCGGCCGTGAAGGCGGCCCAGTCGTCGGCGTCCCAGTAGGCGCTCGCCCGGTAGGCGGGCTTCAACCGCGTCTCGGCGGCGTCGAGGTTGGCGATCAGGTCGTCGAGGGTCGCGTCCGCGCCGCCCGAGAACAGCAGGCAGAGCGTCGGGCCGAGCAGGACGCCGCGGGCGTCGGCGGCGGCCTGCAGGGTGGCCAGCGCCGCGGCGGCGGGCTTGGGGAACCGCGGCAGGAAGTCCGCGAGCTCGGCCGTGTAGTAGCTGGCGTAGAACGGCTTGCCGGAAAGCGGGCCGAGGAAACAGAGGGCGTCGAAGCCCTCGGAGCCGCGCACCGACCAGCGGGTGTGGAAGGCCGGCGCGGCGAAGGCCATGCGGGGCGCGGCGGCGACGGCGAGGCCGGCGGCCAGCAGGTGGCGGCGATTCATGGCGCGAGCCTAGGTGCGGCTCAGGCGCCGGTCTTGAACCCAGTTGACCTGCGCCAGGCGCCCGGCGTGCGGCCGGTGAGGGCGGCGACGGCGCGGGTCATGTGCGGCTGGTCGGCGAAGCCGCGGGCCGCGGCGATGGCGGCCAGGGGCGCGTCCGTCTCGGCGAGGTCGCGCAGCGCCGCCTGGGCGCGGGCCTCGGCGCGGAAACGGCGGGGCGCGACGCCGAACACCTGGCGAAAGCCGCGGGCGACGTGCTCCGGCGACAGCCGGCGCGTGCGGGCCCAGGCGCCCAGCGCGCCTGGCTCAGCCTCGCCGAGCGCGCGGGCCAGGTCGTCGGGCCAGTCGAGGACCGGCGGGGTGAGCGGGGTGAACTGAGCGCGGACCCGCGCCAGAGCCTCGGCCGGGTCGGCCAGGGCGCGGACCACGGCGTCGAGGTCGCCGATCCGCCCGAACGGCGGCAGCTCGTCCTCGTCCAGCGGCAGGTTCACCACGCCGGTGGCGGCGCGCACGCGGTTCAGGTGGGCCTCGAAGGCGCGGTGGACGATGACGTCGCCCGGCTGCACGCGCCAGCGCCCGCGGTCGCCGGCCTCCTCGTAGCCGCCGGACACCACCAGGGTCAGATAGGCCGCGCCGTGGCGGTGCCGCGGCAGGTCGCCGGGACTGAGGTGCTGGCGGGCGACGGGGGCGGCGGCGTGCATCAGTCGGCGGCGATCTCTACGAGGTCGCCGGGCTGGGCGGCCTCCAGCAGGGCTTCGAGGTCCTCGGCCGACAGCGCCACGCAGCCCTGGGTGGGCGCATATCCGGGCTTGACCAGGTGCAGGAAGATGCAGGAGCCCAGGTAAGGCCGGGGCGGATCGTCGTTGTGCCCCAGCACCACCACGCGGTCGTACATGTGGTCGTCGCGCCAGAGCTTCTCGAAGCTGGCCCGGTGCGGCAGCTTCACCGGGCGGTTGTAGGCCTCGTCCTCGGGGTCGTCGCACCAGCCGTCGTCGCGGGCGATGGGCTCGGCGGGGAGCGCGGTCGTGGGCGCGCCGACGTCGGGACGGTAGAGCACCTTGCGGATCGACCAGACGCCGACCGGGGAGGCGCCGTCGCCCTCCTTCTTCGCAGCCGCGGCCACGACGCCCTTGCGGCCGACCGCGCAGCGCAGGGTGCGGCCCTGGAACTCGAACCGGCCGTCGGGATGGGCGACGAACTTCACGGTGAGCCTCAAATCCTTTTGCCCGGCCGCTGTCATACGGTGCATGGTCTCAGCCATGGCTCAACGCAAGACCCTCCTCATCGTCGATGACGACGCGGACCTTCGCGGGGCGGTGGCCGAACAGCTGCAGGCCGAGGACTTCGCCACCGTCGAGGCGGCCACCGGAGGCGACGGCGTGCGGGCCGCCGAGGCCGAGCGCCCCGACCTGATCCTGCTGGACGTCGACCTGCCCGACATGGACGGCCGCGAGGCCTGCCGGCAGATGCGCGGGGCCGGGGTCTCGGCGCCGATCATCATGCTGACCGCCGCGGCCGCCGACGAGGACACCGTCCAGGGGCTGGAGGCGGGCGCCAACGACTATGTGACCAAGCCCTACAAGTTCGCCGTGCTCTTGGCCCGCATCCGCGCCCAGCTGCGCAGCCACGAACATTCCGAGGGCGCGGTGTTCCGCCTGGGGGCCTACGAGTTCCGCCCCGCCGCCAAGCTGCTGGTCGACGAAGGCCAGAAGAAGATCCGGCTGACGGAGAAGGAAACCAACATCCTGAAGTACCTCTACCGGGCCGGCGAGAAGCCGGTGAGCCGGGAGGAGCTGCTGGCCGAGGTCTGGGGCTACAACGCCGGCGTCACCACCCACACCCTGGAAACCCACGTCTACCGCCTGCGCCAGAAGATCGAGAGCGACCCGGCCAACGCCCGCCTGCTGCTCACCGAGGCCGGCGGGTACAAGCTGGCGCCTTAAGCCTTTTCAGCCGTCATTCCACGGCCGGCCGCAGGCAGGTCCGTGGGACCCATGCGGCGCTTCGGTTTCACAAACTCGGCTTGGGTCCCCCGGATCGCTGCGCGGCGGTTGGAGGGGCCCCTACAGCGCCAGGTCCGCCGTCACCGGGGCGTGGTCGCTGGGACGTTCCCAGGCGCGCACGTCGTCGTGGACGCGGGATGCGGCGGCGCCCAGACGGAAGGCGGCGTCGCGCAGGCCGGGCGTCACCAGGATGTGGTCGAGCCTGAGGCCGCGGTTCGAGGCGCGGAAGTCGACGGCGCGGTAGCTCCACCAGGAGGCCAGCTTGGCCGGCTCCGGCGCCGCCTCGCGCGGCAGGTCGATGAAATCGAGCGAGGCCTTCAGCGCGGCGAAGGCCTCGACCTCCACCGGCGTGTGGCTGACGATCTTCGACATGTATTTGTGGTTCCAGACGTCGAATTCCGACGGGGCCACGTTGAGGTCGCCGACGATGGCCAGCGGGGCCTTGGGGTCGCGCCGGGCGAACTCGGCGGTGAGCTTCTCGTAGAAATCCAGCTTGTGATCGAACTTGGGGTTCAGCGCGCGGTCTGGCGTGTCGCCGCCGGCCGGGATGTAGAAGTTCTGCACCTCGACGCCGGCGATGATCCCGCCGACGCAGCGGGCGTGGCCCTCGCGGCAGACGTCGAGCGGGGCGGCCTCCTCGATCGGCAGGCGCGAGGCGATGGCCACCCCGTGCCAGCCCTTCTGGCCGGCGATCTTCAGGTGCGGCAGGCCCATCTCGACGAAGGCCTCGCGGGGGAACTCGCCCTCCCGGCACTTGATCTCCTGCAGGCACAGGATGTCCGGCGCCTGCTCGGCGACGAAGCGGGCGGCCTGCTCATGGCGCAGGCGGACGGAATTGACGTTCCAGGTGCAAAGACGAAGCCGCATCGCCCCTCCATAGGGCGCCGGAGGCGCCCGAGCCATTCCCTTCGGAATGGCTCAAACCAGGATTTCGAGCGCGTCCGCGCTCGGGCCGGAAGCGGGCAAAGAAACGCCCGGGCGGGTTGGTTTCGCCCGGGCGTTAGTCTGTCTCTCATACCGCGGCCGGGAGGGGATAGGTCCGGCACGGACCATCCGCGCGAACGATCGCGCAAACGGCGTAGTGGCATTATCGCCACAGCGTCAGCGCAAAGTCAAAAGAAACAAGCTGAACGTTTGTGTGTGACGATATTATCACATCGGTGCGTGCGCAGACGGAGCCCGGCGGGGGTCCTGGGGCGTGAACAGCGCCCTGTCCAGGCCCGAGGTGCGGGCCAGGCCGATCAGGCGCACGCGGGTGGTGCGGCCTTGCGCGTCGGTGGCCGCCCAGCTGACCAGCTGTATCGGCGTCTCGGTGAAGGCCAGCGCCAGCTGGCCGGCGTTCTTCCGGTGGCCGTCGCGGGCCACGAGGGTGAAGCCGCCCGGCTGGCGGTCGATGGCGGTGACCACCACGCCCTTGTCGAGCCGGATGGTCTTGGCCAGGAACAGCGACAGGGGCGTGGCCCCCAGGGGGAACCGCTCGAAGGTCTTCAGTCGGTTGTCGGCGACGGTGACCGCGGCGCCGTCGGACACCACCACCAGACCCGACGGCAGGTCGTATTCGAAGCGCGCCTTGCCCGGACGCTGCAGGTAGAAGGCGCCCTCGGTGGTCTGGCCGCGCTGGTCGACCTGCACGAACCGGCCCTTGGCCTCGTCGAGACCCTGCAGATAGGCCGTGGCCTTGGCGACCAGGGCCTGGTCGTCCGGGCTGAGCGGGCTTTGCGCGACGGCGGCGGGGGCCAGGGCGGCGAGGCCGAGGGCGAGGACGGCGGTGCGGCGGGTGAGGGACATCGGGCGTTCCGGTACGATGCGCAGGCGGCGGCAATAGGGCGTGCGGCGGGGCCTGGCGCAACGCCGAAGCTTCCGCCGCCGTTCCTGGAGGCATGATGATCGAGGATCTAAGAGCGCGCATCGTCGAGGCGGAGGCCGCCGGCGATCTGGAGACCGCGGGCCTGCTGCGCGAGGCGCTGGGGCGGCTGGAGAGCGGAGACTCCAAGTTGCGCGAGCAGCGGCCAGGCGCCATGGGTCTCGGAACCAGCCAGGAGAGTTATTCCACCGAGGGTTCGCCGCTGCCGAAGAAGCCCGACCCGATGACCAAGGGCCACAAGCCGGGCGGACGGCGGCGGAGCTAGGGCGCGGCGCTGACCAGGATTTCGCGCTTGCCGGCGTGGTTGGCGGCGCCGACGACGCCTTCCTGCTCCATGCGCTCCATCAGCGAGGCGGCGCGGTTGTAGCCGATCTGCAGCCGGCGCTGGATGTAGCTGGTGGAGGCCTTGCCGTCGCGGGTGACCACGGCCACCGCGCGGTCGTAGAGATCGTTGCCCTCGCCGTCGCCGCCGAAGCCGAGATCGCCGGTCTCGCCGTCCTCGTCGCCGCCGGCGGTGACCTCCTCAAGGTATTGCGGCTGGCCCTGCTCGCGCAGGAACTTGGCCACCGCCTCCACCTCGCCGTCGGAGACGAAGGGGCCGTGCAGGCGGGTGATGCGGCCGCCGCCGGCCATGTAGAGCATGTCGCCCTGGCCCAGCAGCTGCTCGGCGCCCTGCTCGCCCAGGATGGTGCGGGAATCGATCTTCGACGTGACCTGGAAGGAGATCCGGGTCGGGAAGTTGGCCTTGATGGTGCCGGTGATCACGTCCACCGACGGGCGCTGGGTGGCCATGATCAGGTGGATGCCGGCGGCCCGGGCCATCTGCGCCAGCCGCTGGACGGCGCCTTCGATGTCCTTGCCGGCGACCATCATCAGGTCGGCGACCTCGTCGATGATGACGACGAGGTATGGCATGGCCTCGGGCGATATCTTCTCGGACTCGAAGATCGGGCGGCCGGCGTCGTCGAACCCGGTCTGGACGGTCCGCTCGAAATGCTCGCCCTTGGCCGAGGCCTCCGCGGCGCGCTCGTTGTAGGAGGCGACGTTGCGCACCCCGATCTTCGACATCCGGCGGTAGCGGTCCTCCATCTCGCGGACGGTCCACTTCAGCGCCACGATCGCCTTCTTAGGATCGGTGACCACCGGGGTCAGCAGGTGCGGGATGCCGTCGTAGACCGACAGCTCGAGCATCTTCGGGTCGATCATGATCAGCCGGCACTGCTCCGGCGTCAGCCGGTAGAGGATCGACAGGATCATGGCGTTGACGCCCACCGACTTGCCCGAGCCGGTGGTGCCGGCGATCAGCAGGTGGGGCATCTTGGCGAGGTCGGCGATGTAGGGCTCGCCGCCGATCGTCTCGCCCAGCGCCACTGGCAGCGACTGGCCGCCGCGCTCATATTCCTGGGCGGCCAGCAGGTCGCGCAGATAGACGGTCTCGCGCTTCTGGTTGGGCAGCTCGATGCCGATGGCGTTGCGGCCCGGCACCACCGAGACGCGGCAGGCGGCGACGCTCATCGAGCGGGCGATGTCGTCGGAGAGCGCCACCACCCGGGCCGACTTCACGCCGGCGGCGGGGACCAGCTCGTAGAGGGTGACCACCGGGCCGGGGCGGATCTGGTCCACCTGGCCGCGGACGCCGAACTCGGCCAGCACGCTCTCCAGGAGCTGGGCGTTCTGGCGCAGGGAGCCTTCGTCGAACTGGGCGGCGCGGGGCTTGGGCTTGGCCAGCATGGAGAGCTCGGGCAGGCGGAAGCCGCCGGGCCGCACGAACTCGAAGGTGGACTGGGCCTCCCGCTGCTCGCGGGCGCTCTCCTTGGGCGGGACCTTGGGGGCCTTGACCTTGAGCGGGCCGACGTCGACGAGGGGCTCCGCGGGATCGAGGGCGGCGTCCGGGATGCCGGCGGCGCGGGCGGCGCGGCGCGCGACCCGGGCGGACGGCTCCGGCAGGGCGACGCGGGCCTTGGGCGTCAGATGCTCGCGCAGCCACTCGAAGATCGCCGCGACGTCGAGCCGGCGCAGGCCGAGGCTCCAGCCGAGGGACGCGGCGCCGACCAGGGCCAGCACGCCCGCGCCGATCCCACGTGGCATGGGCGCATGGGCCAGGCGCAGCAATTGGGCGACCCCGGCCAGCAGGGCGTCACCCCAGAGACCGCCCAGGCCCTTGGCCAGCGGCCAGGCGGCGGGTGGCGGCGGGAAGGCCAGGGCGCCGGCCAGCGTCAGCACGCCCAGCAGGCCCACCAGGGCGCGCAGGCGGATCGCGCCGCGGGTCTGGTCCGGCTCGGCGGCGGTCACCCGCGCCAGGCCGAGGACCACCATGGCCAGGGCCACGAAGGCGCAGGCGAGGCCCAGCGACTGGACGCCCAGGTCGGCGAGCGCGGCGCCCGGCAGGCCCAGCGCATTGCCGGGCCGCCCGGGGCCCGCGGCGTTGAAGCTGGGGTCGGCCGGATTGTAGGTGGCGAAGGCGGCCGCTAGCGCCACCCCGGTGGCGGCGACGATCCCGCCCCGCAGCCGCGCGGTCTGGGGATGCGACCAGGCCAGGCCCGCGACGCCCATCGCCCACGCCATGCCGGTCTTCCGCGCCGTGCGCGCCATGCCCTGCTCCGAAGCTGATCTCCCCCTGGTTTGGCGGATAGGCGTTAACGGCCGTTTACTTTGATCGCCCCGACTTTGATTGACGGGATCGCGGCTTCACCCTTCCGATCCCCCGGCCGCCGGACTAGGGTCGCCGCCGATGACCTGGACCATGCCCCGTCCCCTGCTGCAGGCGGTCGCCGCCCTCCTCGCCTTGGGCGCGGCGGGCTCCTTCGCCATGGGCGTGATCAATGCGCCGGAGCGGGGGCGGATGCCGGGCCAGCGGGCCGGCGAGACCTCGGCGTTCGGGGCGACGGCGATCAACGCCGCCGACGCCACGCCGATCACCCAGGACCGCATCGAGGCGCCGCCGAAGCCCGTCGAGAAGGCGGCCAGCAACACCGACGACAGCGACGATTCGGACGACAGCGCCGATAGCGCCGCCAACGCCACCCCGGCCGTGAAGACCGCCGACGCCACCAAGCCCGCCGCCGGCGCGACCAACACCTTGCCCACCGCGCCCGCCGACACCTCCGCGCCCGCCACGCCGTCCCCGGACGAGCCGCCGCACTAAGGCGCGGTCGGGCCCGCCCCTAGGGGTCGATCAGCGGCGCGAGCGGCCGTCGCCAGACCAGGATCACGCTGTCGCCGTAGACCCAGCGCTCGGCGGCCTCGCCGAACTGCTGGCGGGCGGCGGTCTCGCCGGCCTCGAGCGAGGGGAATTCCGGAGGTTCGGCGCGGACCACCAGGAACGGGCGGCCGTCCGGCGGTTCGGCCTGCGGCGTGAACCACAGGCGCGAGGTCTCGATGGGCCGCCGCGCCACGCGGCCGTTGGCGATGACCACCGGGCGGATGGTCACGGCCCCGTGGGTGAGGCTGCGCATGGCGAGCCCGCCGGAGCCCCAGTAGGGGCCGTAGCCGTAGGTGAGCTGGTGCGCCTGCAGGAAGCCGCCAAGCGCCACCTTCTCCGCGGGCTCGGAGGTTTCCAGCGGCGTGGTCCAATAGCGCGGGCCGCTCAAGGCGCCGGCCAGGACGAAGAGGGCGGCGTAGGCGGCGATGGCGGCCTTCGCCGGCCAGGGCCAGGCGCGCCATCCCGCACCCGCCATCATGGCGACCAGCAGGGCCCCGAGGAAATAGAGGTTGGGAAAGAAACGCCCGACGTAGAGGCCGGTGTTGGCCGGCCCCGCCACATAGAGCGCCGCCACCGCCCCGATCGACAGGATCGCCACCCCGCCGATCAGCTGGCGGCCGGGCGTCGCGCGGCGCAGGCTCCAGAGGGTGAGCCCGCCGGCTGCGGCCAGGATGACCGCCAGCGCCGCGAGCGAGATCGCCTGCACGGCCGGCGCCTCGAGGTTTCCGCCGGGCGCGATGTTGAACATCACTTCGAGCGCGCGCGCGCCGTAGCGCAGATTGTCGAGCGCTGGGTGCAGGCCGCCCAGCTGCAGATGGCCCCGCGGCAGGAAGCGGAGCGTGCCGAAGGGGTGCTTGTAGGCGGCCCAGAGGGCGGCGGCGGTGGTCAGGCAGAGCGCCAGGGCGCAGCCGCCGAGCCGGCTCCGCCGGTTGAGGATCGCAAGGGCTGCGCTGGCCAGCACCAGCGGGCCGGCGATCGCCGCGCCGGCCCAGGGGTCGGAGACCGTGTCGATGAACACCGCGAGGGCCGCCGCGACGCACGGCCCGTAGGCGCGCCGCTCGATCCCCCAAAGCGCCAGGAACAGGGCCAAGAGGCCCCAGGCCATGGAGAGGTTGTGGCTGATCGGGTAGCCGAGGAAGCCGATCGGCCCCAGGGCGTAGTAGGGCGCGAACAAGAGCACGCCGGCGGTGATCAGGCCCGTGCGCCATCCGGACAGCCGCGCGGCGAGGCCGCCTGTCAGGCCCACGGAGGCCAGGAAGACCAGCCAGCCCGTGAGGACCGCGACCCGCGGGGAAGCGTCGAAGACCGCGTAGATCAGCGAGGTCAGCGGCACGAGGGAGAACAGCCAGTTGTCCTCGGTGTAGCCCCAGGACCGGACGAACCCCAGGCCGTGCTCGCTGACGCCGCGCCACAGCTCGACGGTGACGAAGATGTCGGACTCGGCCTTCCAGGCGGCGAGGCAATAGTGCAGCGACACCCACAGCCCCGCGGCCAGCAGGGCGCATCCCGCCAGGGCGACGGCCAGAGCGGCAAGTCGTGGCCGCGGGCCGGGCTGCGCAGCATCGGTCATCGCCGCGTCCTAGCGCCCGGCCTGGGGGAGGTCGACTACCTCACGCCATGGGCGGCGAAGAAGGCGAGCATCTTCTTCCAGCCGTCCTCGCCCGCCGCGGCGTTGTAGGAGGGGCGGTAGTCGGCCAGGAAGCCGTGCTGGGCGTCGGGGTAGACGACGATCTCCACCGATTTCCCGGCGGCCTTGGCGGCCTCGCGCATGGCCTCGATATCGGCCGCGGGGATGCCCTTGTCCTGGCCGCCATAGAGGCCGAGCACGGGCGCCTTGAGGTCCTTCACCGCGTCGAGCGGCGGGGTGCGCGGATAGGGGCCGGCCTTCAGCGGGCCGTACCAGGCGACGCCGGCCTTGAATTCCGGGAAGGTCTCGCAATCGCGCCAGGTGGCGCCGCCGCCCCAGCAGAAGCCGGTGGCGCCCAGCCGTCTCATGTCCGTGTAGGGCTGGGCCCTGAGGAATTTCAGGGCCGCGGCGGTGTCGCCGAGCACCTGCGGCTCGGGCTGGGCCTTCACGATGTCCATGACCACCTTCATGTCGGTGGTCTTCGAGGGATCGCCGGCGCGGACGAAAAGGTCGGGGGCGAGCGCCACGTAGCCCGCCTTGGCGAGCCGGCGGCAGATGTCCTTGACCCATTCGTGGACGCCGAACACCTCGGAATTGACGAACACCACTGCATGTTTGCCGGGCGCGGCGGGCCTCGCCAGGTAGCCGGGGATCTTCCGGTCGGTGCTCTGGATCTCCACGGGGCCCGCCACCAGGCCGGTCTCGTCGGTGTGGATCGGGTCGGCCTCGGCCGAGTAGGCCGCCACCGCGTAGCCGCCGGCCAGGGCCAGGGCTATGGAGCGCCGCGTCAGGTCGAGATCGCCGACCCAGGTGCCTTCCGCGCGGGTGAGAGTGACCATGGGAGCGCCTCCGTTTGGGATTTCATGTTCGTCGAGCGGCACGATCCTGCTCAGCCGGACGCCGGGAGTCAAAGTGACGCTGTAAGGGATCGGCCGCCTCGGCGGACGGGAACCGGCAAGCTTGACCGCGCGCTCGGCCTCGCGGCGGAACGCGGTTACAGGTATGCCCTTGTCACGATTAGGGGCTTTCGCTCTTGCAGGGACGGCAATTTCCCCCATATCGGCAGGCGACGCCGGTGTTCCCGAAACCCGGCGGAGACCTGATCGACCGGGGACGTCGCAAACCTAAGAGGCGCTTCATCCGAAGGCTTCCCCGCTGCGTCCGCCAACAAGGAGCGAGCAAGACTCAATCATGAGCAAGATTATCGGTATCGACCTCGGCACGACCAATTCGTGCGTCGCGATCATGGACGGCAAGCTGCCGAAGGTGATCGAGAACGCTGAGGGCGCCAGGACCACCCCCTCCGTCGTCGCCTTCATGGAAGACGGCGAACGCCTGGTCGGCCAGCCGGCCAAGCGCCAGGCGGTGACCAACCCCACCAACACCTTCTTCGCCATCAAGCGCCTGATCGGGCGCCAGTGGAACGACCCGATGGTCGAGAAGGACAAGGGCATGGTGCCCTACGAGATCGTCAAGGGCCCGAACGGCGACGCCTGGGTGCGCGCCCACGGCAAGGACTATTCGCCCCAGCAGATCTCCGCCTTCATCCTGCAGAAGATGAAGGAATCCGCCGAGCAACACCTCGGCGAGAAGGTCGAGAAGGCGGTGATCACGGTCCCCGCCTACTTCAACGACGCCCAGCGCCAGGCGACCAAGGACGCGGGCAAGATCGCGGGCCTTGAAGTCCTGCGGATCATCAACGAGCCGACCGCGGCGGCCCTGGCCTACGGCCTCGAGAAGAACGACGGCAAGAAGATCGCCGTCTACGACCTGGGCGGCGGCACCTTCGACGTCTCCATCCTCGAAATCGGGGATGGCGTGTTCGAGGTGAAGTCCACGAACGGCGACACCTTCCTGGGCGGCGAGGACTTCGACCTCAGGCTCGTCGACTACCTGGCCGACGAGTTCAAGAAGGACCAGGGCGTCGACCTGCGTAAGGACAAGCTCGCCCTGCAGCGCCTGAAGGAAGAGGCGGAGAAGGCCAAGAAGGAGCTCTCCTCGGTTCCGCAGTACGACGTGAACCTGCCCTTCATCTCGATGAACGCCTCGGGTCCGCTGCACCTCAACATCAAGCTGACCCGCGCCAAGCTGGAAGCCCTGGTCGAGGACCTGATCAACCGCACCATCGGCCCCTGCGAGCAGGCGCTGAAGGATGCGGGCCTGAAGAAGACCGACATCGACGAGGTGATCCTGGTCGGCGGCATGACCCGCATGCCCAAGGTCGTCGAGGCGGTGAAGGAGTTCTTCGGCCGCGAGCCGCACAAGGGCGTCAACCCGGACGAAGTCGTGGCGCTGGGCGCCGCGGTGCAGGCCGGCGTCCTGCAGGGCGACGTCAAGGACGTGCTGCTGCTGGACGTGACCCCGCTGACCCTGGGCATCGAGACCCTGGGCGGCGTCTTCACCCCGCTGATCGAGCGCAACACCACCATCCCGACCAAGCGCAGCCAGACCTTCTCGACGGCGGAAGACAATCAGTCGGCGGTGACCATCCGGGTGTTCCAGGGCGAACGGCCGATGGCGCAGGACAACAAGATGCTTGGCCAGTTCGACCTGGTCGGCATCCCGCCGGCGCCCAGGGGCGTGCCGCAGGTCGAGGTGACCTTCGACATCGACGCCAACGGCATCGTCAACGTCTCGGCCCGCGACAAGGCGACCGCCAAGGAACAGTCGATCCGCATCCAGGCCAACGGCGGCCTCTCGGATTCGGACATCGACGCCATGGTCAAGGAAGCCGAGAGCAACAAGGCCGAGGACGAGAAGCGCAAGGCGGTGGTGGAGGCCAAGAACCAGGCCGACGCGGTCATCCACTCGACCGAGAAGGCGCTGGCCGACCACGGCGACAAGGTGGGCCAGCCGGAGCGCGACGCGATCACCACGGCGCTGGAGGACCTGAAGGGGTCGCTGGAATCGGGTGACGCGGAAGCCATCTCCGCCAAGACCCAGACGCTGATCCAGGCGTCCATGAAGCTCGGCGAAGCCATGTACGCGGCCCAGCAGGGCCAGGCCGGCGCGGAGGGGGCGGAAGCCTCCGAAGCGCAGGCCGCCCCCGGCTCCGAAGACGTGGTCGACGCGGAGTTCGAGGAAGTGAACGGCGACGACCACAAGAAGTCGGCGTGACAACCCGCCCCATGGCGGCCTTCGGCGTCAAATGCGAAAAGGTCGCCTTGGGGAACGTCGCCGCCTATCTGGTGAAGGAGCCCCCGCCCGCTCGGCCACAAACCTTGCAGCGCGGCGGGGGCGATCCCACTTCCCCCTGCAGTAAACTCACAAAGCGCCAGACGATCTGATGCGGGACTATTACGAGATCCTCGGGGTCGACCGCGGCTGTGACGACGGCGCGCTCAAGGCCGCCTTCCGCAAGCTCGCCATGGAGCACCACCCCGACCGCAACGGCGGGTGCGAAGAGGCCTCCGGCCGCTTCAAGGAGCTCAACGAGGCCTATTCGGTCCTGTCCGACCCCCAGAAGCGCGCGGCCTACGACCGCTTCGGCCATGCCGGCCTGAACGGCGCGGGCGGCGGCGGACAGCAATTCCACGACGTGCAGGACATCTTCAACGAGGTGTTCGGCGACGTCTTCGGCGACATGTTCGGCATGCGCGGCCAGCGCAGCCGGGGACCCGCCCGCGGCCAGGACCTGCGCTACGACCTGGAGATCAGCCTCGAGCAGGCCTACGCCGGCGCCGAGGTGCAGATCACCGCGCCCACCACGCTCACCTGCGAGACCTGTGACGGCTCGGGCGCCAAGCCGGGCACCAGCCCGACCACCTGCTCGACCTGCAACGGCGCGGGCCGGGTGCGGGCGACGCAAGGCTTCTTCTCCATCGAGCGCGCCTGTCCGCGCTGCGGCGGCTCGGGCCGGATGGTCATGGACCCCTGCAAGGACTGCCACGGCGCGGGCCAGATCCGCCGCGAGCGGACCCTGGAAGTGCGCATCCCGGCCGGGGTCGACGACGGCGCCCGCATCAGGCTGGCCGGCGAAGGCGACGCCGGGACCCGGGGCGGCCCGCGCGGCGACCTCTACATCTTCGTCTCC
Organism: Phenylobacterium sp.; assembly: GCA_004799545.1. Lineage (GTDB taxonomy): Bacteria > Pseudomonadota > Alphaproteobacteria > Caulobacterales > Caulobacteraceae > Phenylobacterium. Next base: position 34,788 of record SSMU01000030.1, on the reverse strand, counting down.
GTCCGCCCGCACGAGCTGTTCGAGCGCGACGGGCTGGACCTGCTCTGCACGGTGCCGGTGCCGATGGCGACGGCGGTGCTGGGCGGGATGGTCGACGCCCCCTGCCTGCTGGGCGGCGAGAACTGCGACGGCGCCTGCAAGATCGACGTCAAGGTGCCCGAGGCCGCCCAGACCGGCCAGATGGTCCGCATCAAGGGCCGCGGCATGCCCTCCCTGCGCTCGCGCGAGCGCGGCGACCTAGTGGTCGAGCTGTTCATCGAGACGCCCACCCGGCTCACCGCCCGCCAGAAGGAGCTGATGCGCGAGTTCGCCGACATCTGCGGCGAGCAACAGCATCCCAAGCAGGCCAAGTTCATGGGCAAGGCCAAGCGCTTCTGGGACGACGTCACCAAGACCGCGTGATTGCTGGCACGCAGCCGGACGCAAAAGCAGCCCCCACTTTTGCTGGCCGTCGCTCGACGATGGTTTGCCGCGGCGCGGGCTTTCGGTTAGAGAACCCACCCGCTGCCAAGCACCCGTAGCTCAGCTGGATAGAGCGTTGCCCTCCGAAGGCAAAGGTCACACGTTCGAATCGTGTCGGGTGCGCCAGCGGTTTCCCTGGAAGATCAGGCGGTAGACGGCGAAGACGGCCGCGACGCCGGCGCTGTCGGCGACCCAGTCCTTCCAGTCGCCGTCGCGGCCCAGCGGCATGACCGCCTGCAGCAATTCCACCAGCCCGCCCAGCGCCAGGGAGAAGAGCACGATCGTCCACGGCCGGCGGGGGAACAGGATCAGGCCGGTGGCGGTCAGCACCGCCCAGGCGATGGCGTGCTCGGCCTTGTCCCAGACGTTGACGGTGGGCAGCGCCTGGCTGGGGGCCAGCGTCAGGTAGAGCAGGATGGCCACGGCCAGGCCATAGAGGGCGAGGCGGACCGGGAGCGGCAGGCGATGGAAACCCATGCCGGCCTTCTTGCACGTCCGGCGCGGGCTCTCTAGACCGCCAAGGCCTGCTTAGGCGGGGTCGGTGAGGTCGGAGCGGAATATGGCGGCAGACTCGAATATCCAGGCGGTGATCTGGGATTTCGGCGGGGTGTTCACCTCCTCGCCGTTCGAGGCCTTCAACCGCCTGGAGGCCGAGAAGGGCCTGCCGAAGGACTTCATCCGCACGGTCAACGCCACCAACCCGCACGACAACGCCTGGGCGCTGTTCGAGCGCAACGAGATCGACGTGGCCGGGTTCGACCAGCTGTTCTTGGAGGAATCCACCGCGCTCGGCCATCCGATCGGCGGGCGCGAGGTGCTGCCCAGGCTGTCCGGCGAGCTTCGGCCGCGGATGGTGGCGGCGCTGAAGGCCTGCAAGGCCGCGGGCTTCAAGGTCGGCTGCATCACCAACAACGTGGTCTCCGAGCATTCGCCCGGCCAGGACGGCGCCCAGCGCGCGGCCGGCGCCATGGGCCAGGTGATGCCGCTGTTCGATTCGATCATCGAGAGCTCGAAGGCCGGCGTCCGCAAGCCCGACCCGCGGATCTACCTGATGATGTGCGACCTCTTGGGCGTGGCGCCGGAGGCCTGCGTCTACCTCGACGACCTGGGCATCAACTGCAAGCCGGCGGCGGGGCTGGGCATGAAGGCCATCAAGGTGGTGGACGTCGACCAGACCCTGGCCGAGCTGGCGGCCGCCACCGGCCTTAGCTTCGACGCCGAGGCGACCGCGTGAGCCGGCCGCAGAAGATCGGCGCGGCCGAGGCGCTGAAGCGCCTGCCGGCCTGGTCGGCGGTGGGCGGCGGGCGCGACGCCATCCAGCGCAGCTTCAGGTTCAAGGACTTCAACGCCGCCTTCGCCTTCATGACCCGGGCCGCGCTGCTGGCCGAGAAGCTCGACCACCATCCGGAGTGGTTCAACGTCTACAACCGCGTAGACGTGACGCTCGCGACGCACGACGCCGAGGGCGTGACCGAACTCGACGTGACCTTGGCCGGCTTCATGGACGAGGCCGCCCGGACGCTGGGCGCAAAAGACTAGAGGGGAAACGACATGGCAGGACGGGTCGCGGGCAAGAAGGCCTTCATCACCGGCGGGGCGCAGGGGCTGGGCGCGGCGATGGCGCGCAAGCTCGCTAGCGAGGGCGCCAAGGTAACGGTGGCCGACATCAACATCGAGGGCGCCAAGGCAGTCGCCGCCGAGATCAACGCCGCCCATGGCAAGGGGACCGCCTTCGCCTTCCCGCTGGACGTCACCAAGGAGGACCAGTGGATCTACGCCCTCGAGGAGGCCGACGAGGCCATGGGCGGGATCAGCGTGCTGGTGAACAACGCCGGCATCAGCCGCGGCGGCGACATCGAGAGCCTCAGCCTCGAGGACTGGAAGCTGGTGATGAGCGTCAACGTGGATTCCGTATTCCTCGGGACCAAGCACGCGCTCAAATACATGCGCGGCCACCAGCCGGGCTCGATCGTCAACATCTCCTCGATCGCGGGCCTGATCGCGGCGCACAACTCGCCGTCCTACAACGCCTCGAAGGCGGCGGTCTGGCTGCTGTCGAAGGGCATCGCCCTGCACTGCGCCAAGCAGAAGCTGGACATCCGCTCCAACTCCATCCACCCGACCTTCATCGACACCCCGATCCTCGACCCCCTGCGCCAGCGGTTCGGCAAGGAGGAGGCCGAGGCCAAGCTCGGCCGGCAGGTGCCGCTGGGCCACATCGGCGAGCCGGACGACATCGCCAATGCGGTGCTCTACCTGGCCTCCGACGAGAGCAAGTTCATGACCGGCGCCGAGCTGAAGCTCGACGGCGGGATCAGCGCGATGTGAGGACCAGATCGCCTCTCCCGAGTCTTCGCTTGGGAGAGGAGGCTAGTTCACCAGGATCGCGCCCAGCAGCAACCTCGCGCCGGGGCGGCCGAGGGCCTGGTCGGTCTCGCGCTGCAGGGAGGTGGCCAGGAAGTCGGCGTTGGGCGGGGCGCCGGCCGGCAGGCCCGCGGCGTAGATGATCACCGTCTGGACATAGGCCGCCCGCAGGCGGGGCATGCTGGCCTCGGCGCGGGCCCGCAGGTTGCCGTCCGGCACGTCGAGGCCGCACTCGACGGTCATCACCCCGCGCCGGCCGCCGGAGCGGGTGGTGGCGCCGGTCAGGGTGTCGATCGGGACGTAGCTGATGCCGCCGGACTTCTTCTTCTTGGTGTCGGGCTTCTCGGCGGCGTGCAGGGCGACGGGCGCGGCGGAGATCGCCAGGGCGACGAGCAGATCGCGGCGTTTCATGCCGCGAGCCCGGCCTGCTGGATGAGGTCGCGGACGGTCTCGACCTGATCCGGCGCGCTGGCCAACTCGCTGCGGGTGTCCTCGTGGCGGACCAGGCGCAGGGCCTCGGCGCGGGCGCGGTCGGCGGCGGGGCCGAGCGGGGCGGACTCGCCGCTCGCCAGCTTCAGGAGCAGGGTCAGGCGGTGGACGGCGGGCGCATTGGCCCGCGCGATCTGGGCGGTGAGCTTGGCGTCGGCCTCGATCAGGCCGCCGATGTCGCCGAGCTTGAGCTGGATCGGCTCGGAATCCTCCTCGACCAGGCCGCAGCGGGCCGCGGCGCGGTGCATCGAGGCCAGGACCCCGAGGCGGCCCGCGGCGCTGTCGCCGGCGTTGCGGAACTCCTTCTCGAAGCGCAGCGAGGAGATCACCGCCTTCAGCCAGCGCCCGGCCTGGCGCTTGTTGGCCGCGCCGATGATGTTCTCGGTGAGCCAGATCAGCGCCTCGGCCTCTTCCCGCGCCGACTTGCCCTGGCCCAGGTAGGCCTCCACGAACTCGCCGGTGATCAGCATCTTCGAGCGTGTGGAGAAGGCCGACTGTACGTCTTCCAGCGGCAGCATCTTGCCGGCCGCGGCGGTCAGCGACATGGCCAGCGCGCGCAGCACGTCGATCTCCGACACCGCGTCGGTCGGGCGCAGGCGCCGGGGACCGTTCAGTTCGCGCAGGATGCGCTGGCCGAGCGCGGCGCGGACGTCGGTGAGGGCGTCGTCGGTCAGCCACTTGGCCAGCCGCTCGGCGGCGGGCGGCAGGGGCGGCATCACCTTGGCGACCGAGGGCTCGACCTTCATCAGGGCGTCGACGGCGTCCGCCGCGGCGAGCCGGGTCATGGCCGCGAGGTTGCCGCCGAGGTCGAGACCCTTGCCGAGGATTTCCTCGATGCCCGGCTTGGAGCCGAGGATCTCCGAGAGCGGCTGGCCGATGGTGGCGATGGCCAGCAGCCGGCCGGCGCCCTTGGCCGGGGCGGCGTCGGCGAGGTCCAGCAGGCGCGAGACCTTCTCGGTCCAGCTGCGGGCCGGCGCGATGGAGGCGGCGACGCCGGCGCCCAGCAGGTAGCTGCGGTCCGGCTCGTGCGACAGGCGCTCGGCGGCCGCGGCGAAGCCTTCCTTGTCGACGTCCGGCAGGGCGCCCTTGCGGCCGTCGGCCAGCAGGCGGTTGATGGCGCGTTCGATCAGGCCCTGGAAGGCGCGGATGATCTCATGGACCGAGACGCCGCGGGCCTGGGCCTCGGGGATGGCGATCTTCTGCACCGCGTGCTGCAGGTCGGTTCCGGAGGTCTCCAGCTGCTCGACAAGGTCGGGGCGGTGCAGCAGTTCGAACGGAGTCGCCTTGTTGCGCTCCAGCCAGGCCTCGAGAAGGCGGCCGATCCGTTCGCGGGCGTGGATGGTGTAGAGGTCCTGCGGGGTGACGCAGAGCGGCTCGACGTCCTCGCGCACCGCCTGCTTCTTCGGCGCGGCCTCGGCGAGCCCGTCCTTGAAGATGGTGACGGTCTGGAACTCGCGGGATTCCTCGTCGAGGGTCTCCTTGGTGACCTTCACGGCGGCCACGCGGCCGTCCTTCATCAGGTCCTGCGCCGCGGAGATCGCGCCGGCCCGGTGCTCTGTGGCCATCTCCAGCGTCCAGCCGGAACCTGGCGTCTTGCGGACGTAGACCTCGAAATGCACGCGCCCACTACCCATCTTCAGGTCAGCTCCCCCCGGAGACGGCCTAAGGTGTACGATCAACCTTAAGGCGGGGTTGACCCGGACGCGGTCGTGCGCGCACCCCTTTCCCGACGCCCCATTGAGGCCATGGTGCAGGGCGAATAGCCTCGCAACGTCCAAGGAGACTTCGAACCGAAGATGGCCAAGATCACCCTGGTGGACGACGACGAGAATATCGTCACGTCGGTGAGCCTCGCGCTTGAGAGCCACGGCCACGCCGTCAAAGCCTATTTCGACGGCGCGGCGGGCCTGGCGTCGCTGGAGAGCGAGCCGCCGGACCTGGCCATCCTCGACGTGAAGATGCCCCGGATGGACGGCATGGAGGTGCTGCGGCGCCTGCGCCGGACCTCGGATTTGCCGGTCATCATCCTGACCTCCAAGGACGACGAGATCGACGAGATCCTTGGCTTCAACCTGGGCGCCGACGACTACATCCACAAACCGTTCAGCCAGCGGCTGTTGATCGAGCGGGTGAAGGCGGTGCTGCGCCGCTCAGGCATCGAGGGCGAGGATTCACCGCCCGGCACGGCGGCCGCGGCGGCCGAGGCGAGCGCCCGGGCGATCAAGCGCGGCAAGCTGACCCTCGATCCGGCCCGCCACGACTGCCTGTGGGACGGCAAGCCGGTGAAGCTGACGGTGACCGAGTTCCTGCTGCTGCAGGCCCTGGCCCAGCGGCCGGGCTTCGTAAAGAGCCGCGACAACCTGATGGACGCCGCCTACGACGACCAAGTGTACGTCGACGACCGGACCATCGACAGCCACATCAAGCGCATGCGCAAGAAGTTCCGCGAGGTCGACCCCGAGTTCGACGCGATCGAAACCCTGTATGGCGTCGGATACCGATACCGCGAGACCTGAGCGGCGGGCGAGGCCGTCGCGCTTCCGTTGGCTGCCGGGCTCCCGGCTCGGCCGGCTGATCATCGTCCTCAATGTGCTGGGCCTGGCGATCCTGATCGCCGGCGCCCTGGTGCTGAACGAGCTGCGCCGCGGCCTGGTCGACGCGCGGATCGATAGCCTGACCACCCAGGGCGAGCTGATCTCGACCATCCTCGACGAATACGCCACGGCCGGCGAGCCGGAGCCGATGATGAACTCGGCGCTGGCCAGCCAGTGGCTGCAGATCCTGTCCAACCCCAAGACCCAGCGCGCCCGGCTGTTCGACGCCCAGGGCCATGTGATCGCCGACAGCGACTGGGTCGCCGATCGGGTGAAGTCGCGCGAGCTGCCGCCGGCCCGGCCGCGCGACAAGGCGCCGGGCTTCAGCCTCGGCCAGCGCAGCGCCGCGAGCCAGCAGGCGGCCCGCCAGCAGCTGCAGGCCGAGCTCGGCCATGCGCTGGCCGGCCAACGCTGGTCGGGCCTGCGGATGGGCGAGGACGGCAAGCGGGTGGTCTCGGTGTCGATCCCGATCCAGCGGGTGCAGGCGGTGCTGGGCGTGCTGACCCTGGAAGCCAACGACGTGGACGAGATCATCGCCCGCGAACGGGCCGCCCTGATCCCCTTCATCCTGATCGCCATCGCGGTGACGCTGTCCTCGTCGCTGCTGCTCAACCGGCTGATCGCCCAGCCGGTGCGCCGGCTGTCGCGGGCGGCGGACAGTGTGCGGCTGTCGCGGGCGCGGGCCATCTCGCTGCCCGACCTCGCCAACCGCGACGACGAGCTGGGCGACCTGACCCGCAGCCTCGAGGACATGACCCACGCCCTGTCGGAGCGGATGGACGCCATCGAGCGCTTCGCCGCCGACGTCGCCCACGAGATCCGCAACCCGCTGACCTCCCTACGCTCGGCCGTGGAGACCCTGGACCTGGTCACCGACCCCGCGGCCCGCGAGCGGCTGCTGAGCATCCTGAAGAACGACGTGCAGCGGCTCGATCGCCTAGTCACCGACATCTCGAATGCTTCGAGACTGGACGCCGAGCTGTCGCGCGACCAGCCCAAGCGGATCGACTTGGAGCGGCTGATCTTCGAGGTGGCGGCCCTCTACCAGGCGACCGCCAAGCCGGGTGACATCGCGGTCCGCTTCGAGCCGCCGGGCGGGCTGGAGCCGCCGACGGTGATCGGGCGCGAGGGGCCGCTCGGCCAGATCTTCCGCAACCTGGTGGACAATGCGCGGTCCTTCTCGCCGCCCGGCGGAGAGGTGGTGATCGCGCTCGCCAAGGCGCGCGGTACGGCGATCGCGACGGTGTCCGACAGTGGCCCCGGCATCCCGCCAGAGAACCTGGAGACGGTGTTCGAGCGGTTCTACACTTCGCGGCCGAAGGGGACGGCGTTCGGCGGCAACTCGGGCCTTGGCCTGTCCATCGCCCGGCAGATCGCCGAGGCGCACGGCGGCCAGCTGCGCGCCGCCAACCGCCTGGCGCCGGACGGCCAGGTGGCGGGCGCGGCCTTCATCCTGACCCTGCCCGAGGCCGGGGCATGATCCGCCATGCCGGCCTCGTCGCCCAGCGGATCGGCGGCTTCTGGAGGGGCGTGCTGATCGAGGGCCCGTCGGGGTCCGGCAAGAGCGACCTGGCGCTGCGCTGCCTGGACGCAGGCTTCCAGCTGGCGGCCGACGACCGGGTGGAGCTGTGGACCTCGGGCGGCCGATTGTTCGGGCGCGCGCCGCCGGTGCTGGCCGGGCTGATCGAGGCGCGGGGCCTTGGCCTGCTGACGCTGACGGCCCTGCCCCTTGCGGAAGTGGCCCTGGTCGCCCATCTGGGACAACCGGAGCGAGCGCCCGATCTGGAGACAACCGAAATCCTCGGCATCGTCTTGCCGCAGCTGACGATTTCCCCATGGGAAGCCTCGGCGCCTGCGAAACTCAGTCGCGCGCTGGCGAGGTTTGACGCGCCCATTAACAGGCGTATGTAGCACCGCTCGCGGCCAAGGCTGAGGCCGCGCGGGTGGGGATACCCCTTGAGAGCACTGGCATGATCGGGCTCGTGATCGTCACGCACGGGCGCCTGGCGGAAGAATTCATCTTCGCCATGGAGCATGTGGTCGGCCCGCAAGTCGCGGTCGAGGCCATCTGCATCGGTCCGGAAGACGACATGGAGCGCAGGCGGCAGGATATCCTGGCGGCCTGCGGACGGGTCAATTCCGGCCAGGGCGTGATCCTGCTCACCGACATGTTCGGCGGCACGCCGTCGAACCTCGCGATCTCGGTGATGGAGCAGACCAAGGCCGAGGTGATCGCCGGGCTCAACCTGCCGATGCTGATCAAGCTGGCCAGCGTCCGCAACCGCCAGACCCTGGAAGACTGCGTCGCCTGCGCCCAGGAGGCCGGCCGCAAATACATCTCCGTCGCCTCCTATGTGCTGGCCGGCGAGAAGTGAGCGGGACGGCCAGCCGCACGGTCGACATCGTCAACAAGCGCGGCCTGCACGCCCGCGCCTCGGCCAAGTTCGTCAAGCTGGCCTCGGGCTTCGAGGCCGAGGTGCGGGTCTCCAAGGACGGCCAGACGGTCGACGCCCGCTCGATCATGGGGCTGATGATGCTGGCCGCCGGCCCCGGCTGCTGCATCGACATCGAGGCCGAGGGCGAGGACGCCGAAGCCGCCGTGGCCGCCCTGGAGCAGCTGGTCAGCGCCAAGTTCGACGAGGACGAGTAGGCGCGGGGCTAGGTCTTCAGCCGCCAGCCGGTGCGGAATATCCAGGTCACCGCGAGCAGGCAGACGGCGAGGAATCCGGCCGTCGCCGCCAAGCTGGTCCCGACGCCCACGTCGGAGATTCCATAGAAGGCCCAACGGAACCCGCTCACCAGGTAGACCACGGGGTTGAAGAGGGCGATCCGCTTCCAGATCCCCGGCAGCATGGAAATCGAATAGAAGCTTCCCCCCAAGAAGGTCAGTGGCGTGATCACCATCAGGGGCACGATCTGCAGCTTCTCGAAGCCGTCCGCCCAGATGCCGAGCAGGAAGCCGAACAGAGAGAAGGTCACCGAGGTCAGGATCAGGAAGGCCAGCGCCACCAGGGCGTGGCTGATCGAATAGGCCACGAAGAAGCGCGCCGTCACGGCGATCACGATACCCAGCATCACCGACTTCGTGGCGGCCGCCCCCACATAGCCGAGCACGATCTCCACAGCCGAGACCGGCGCCGACAGCACCTCGTAGATGGTGCCGGCCCATTTCGGCATGTAGATGCCGAACGAGCCGTTGGAGATACTCTCCGTCAGGATCGAGAGCATGATCAGGCCCGGCACGATGAAGGCGCCGTAGGTCACGCCATCCACCGCCGGCATCCGCCTGCCGATCGCCGCGCCGAAGACAATGAAATAGAGCGATGTGCTGATGACCGGGGCCGCCAGGCTCTGCACGATCGTGCGGAACCAGCGGTGCATCTCGAAGACGTAGATGGCGCGGATCGAGTGGATGTTCAGGGGAATGTTCATTTCGCGCCCCTCACCAGGCTGACGAAGATCTCTTCCAGCGAACTCTGCTCGGTCTGCAGATCCTTGAAATCGACGCCCTTGGCCGCCAGCTCGCGCAGCAGCTCGGCGATGCCGGTGTGCTCGGCCTGGGCGTCGAAGGTGTAGACGAGGTCGGCGCCCTCGGCGGCGAGCCGCAGGTCGTATTGCGACAGGCCCGCGGGCACGGCCTTCAGCGGCTCCTGCAGGTGCAGGGTCAGCTGCTTCTTGCCGAGCTTGCGCATGAGGACCTGCTTGTCCTCCACCAGGATCAGCTCGCCCTTGGAGATCACCCCCACCCGGTCGGCCATCTCCTCGGCCTCCTCGATGTAGTGGGTGGTGAGGATGATGGTGACGCCGCTCTCGCGCAGCTTGCGAACCATTTCCCACATGTCGCGGCGCAGCTCGACGTCGACGCCGGCGGTGGGCTCGTCGAGGAACAGGATCTTCGGCTCGTGGGAGAGCGCCTTGGCGATCATCACCCGGCGCTTCATGCCGCCGGACAGCGCCATGATCTTGGCGTCCTTCTTGTCCCAGAGGCTGAGGTCCTTGAGCACCTTCTCCAGGTGGGCGGGGTTCGGCGGCTTGCCGAACAGGCCGCGGGAGAACTTCACCGTGTCCCAGACCTTCTCGAAGGCGTCGGTGGACAGTTCCTGCGGCACCAGGCCGATCTTGGCGCGGGCGGCCCGGTAGTCGGTGCGGATGTCGTGGCCGTCGGCGGTGATCCTGCCGGCGGTCGGATTGACCAGACCGCAGGTGATGCCGATCAGGGTGGTCTTGCCTGCGCCATTGGGGCCCAGAAGGGCGAAGATCTCGCCGGCGGCGATCTCCAGGTTGACGTCCTTCAGCGCCTGGAAGCCGCCGGCATAGGTCTTCGACAGCCCTTCGATGCGGATGATCGGATCCAAGCGTGCTCCCCCGGGACCTTCAGATAGGGCCCTGAGGACGCCGGGGCTAGACCGTCTCCGACAGCTTCGTTCCCATCGGCCGCATCTTCAGGTCGGCGAGCAGGGCCTCGTCGGTGTTGCGGTCGGGATTGTTGGTGGTGAGCAGGCGGCCGCCGACGAAGATCGAATTGGCGCCGGCCAGGAAGCAGAGCGCCTGCAGCTCCTTCGACATGTGCTCGCGGCCGGCGGCGATGCGCACGACCGACTTCGGGCAGACCAGGCGCGCGACCGCGATCATCCGCACGAACTCCAGCGGGTCGACCGGCGTGGAGCCCCCCAGCGGCGTGCCGGGGATCGGCATCAGGTCGTTGATCGGCAGGCTCTCGGGATGGGCCGGCAGGGTGGCGAGCTGGTGCAGCAGGCCGGCCCGGTCGCGCCGGGTCTCGCCCATGCCGACGATGCCGCCGCAGCAGGTGGAGATGCCGGCCTCGCGCACCGCGGTGAGCGTGTCGAGCCGCGCCTGGTAGGTGCGGGTGGTGACCACCTGGTCGTAGTAGTCGGGCCCGGTGTCGAGGTTGTGGTTGTAGAAGTCGAGGCCGGCGGTCTTGAGCGCCGCCGCCTGGCTGGGCGTCAGCATGCCCAGGGTGGCGCAGGTCTCGAGGCCCAGCGCCTTCACGCCGGAGATCATGGCGGCGACCCTCGGCACGTCGCGGTCCTTGAGGTCGCGCCAGGCGGCGCCCATGCAGAAGCGCTGCGCCCCGCCGGCCTTGGCCTCGCGCGCCGCGGCGATCACCGCCTCGGCCGCCATCAGCTTGGAGGCGACGGTGGCGGTCTTGAAGTGCTGCGACTGGCTGCAGTAGCCGCAGTTCTCCGGACAGCCGCCGGTCTTCACCGACAGCAGCTGGGAAATCTGCAGTTCGGTGGGGTCGAACCCGCGCCGGTGGACTTCGGCGGCCCGGAACACCAGATCGGTGAACGGCATTTCGAACAGGCCCTCGACCTCCTCGAGCGTCCAGTCGTGGCGCGGTGGCGCGAAATCCAGGCGGACCGGAAGGACAGGGGCGTTCATGGGAGCTCCGGGTTGCGAAGGCCGGTTGGAAGGCTCAGGCCTTAGACCCCGCGAGGGGATGGCAGGCAAGCCGATGCGCGCGTCCGGATACCGTGTCACCAAACTGTCACGAGCTTTGTCATGCACATTTGCTAAGGGTTCTGCCGTCTGGACGCGGAGCCGACTGTGAGCGGGTCTCGAGAGATCGAGCTGAAGTTCCTCTGCGCGCCGCGCGATCTCAGCGCGGTGCTGGCCGCGGCGCCCGAGGGCGACGACGACAGCCGTGAGCTGATCAGCGTCTATTTCGACACCCCCGACCTGCGCCTGCAGAAGGCCGGGGTCTCGCTGCGCGTGCGGCAGAGCAAGGCCGGCCGGGTGCTGACCATGAAGCGCGGCGACGGCCTGGCGCGGGAGGAATACGAGGCGCCGCTGGAGGGTGACGGCCCGCCGGCCGAGCTGGCGCCGCTACGGCAATTCCTCTCCGAGGCCGACGCCAAGGCCCTGGAGCCGGCCTACAACGTCCGCGTCACCCGCCGGCAGCGGCTGATCCGCTTCGAGGAGTCCGAGATCGAGCTGGCGCTCGACCAGGGCGAGGTCTCCGGCGGGCGGCTCGTGAGCCCGATCTGCGAGGTCGAGCTGGAGCTGAAGTCGGGCGTCCCCGCGGCGCTGTTCGGCTTCGCCCGCGAGCTCTCCAAGTCGGCGCCCCTCTATCTGTCGTTCGACACCAAGTCGGCCCGCGGCCAGGCGCTGGTCGCCGGCCAGGCGGTGGAGGCGCGCCGCAAGGAGAAGGTCAAGCTGGCGCAGGACGTCAGCGTCGCCGAGGCCTTCCAGGCCAACGCCCGCAACGCGCTGGCCCACATCGCCACCAACGCCGCGGTGCTGCGCGAGGCCGCGACGCCGGCCGCCGTGCACCAGCTGCGCGTCGCCGCGCGCCGGCTGCGCAGCAACCTCGCCACCTTCAAGCCAGCGGTCGAGGATGCGGCCTTCGCCCAGGTGAAGGCTGAGCTGAAATGGCTCGCCAAGGCGTTCGACGAGGCCCGCAACCTCGACGTCTACGCCGATGAGGTCCTGGCCCGGGCCGGCAAGCTGGAGGCGCCGCCCGCCGGCCTGGCCGCGCTGGGTGAAGCCGTGGCCACGGCGCGGGCCGCCGCCCATGTGGCCGCCTGCGAGACGGCCGCCTGTGAGCGGTTCCGCCTGCTGCTGATCGACGCCACCGCCTGGGTGGAGACCGGCCACTGGCTGGCGGGCGAAGCCGGCCGCGAACCGGCCCGCGACTTCGCCGCCCACGCGCTCGCGGGCCGCCGCCGCAAGCTGCTCAAGCGCGGCCACCGGCTGGAGCGCCGCGACGACCAGGCCCGCCATGAGGCGCGGATCAAGGCCAAGAAGCTGCGCTATGCGGCCGAAGGGCTCGCCAGCCTGTTCCCCGAGAAGGAGGTCGATCGCTTCGTCGGCCGGCTGAAGGACCTGCAGGACGCGCTGGGCGAACTCAACGACCTCGCCACCGCCGAGGGCCTGGTCCACGGCCTGCAGCTGAGCGCCGACGCCGCCTTCGCCGCCGGCGAGCTGGCGGGCTTGCGCGCCGCGAACAAGCCGAAGCTGCTGGCCAAGGCCGCCAAGGCCATGGACCGCCTGGACGCCGCGCCGTCCTTCTGGGGATAGGCGTCCCCAGTTGCTCCCCGCAGGGGGAGTTCCGGCGGAGCCGGTGAGGGGGTTTCCACTCAGAATTCTCAGCTGCGAGTCACCGGCTGAAACCCCTCCGGTCCTTCGGACCACCTCCCCCTTTGCGCGCCGCGCGCTGGGGGAGGAACTTCATCACATAAAGATTTCCTTATATGATCCTTGCGAGGGTGACGGCCCACGGCTATAGAGCCGCGACCACAATTCCGGCCGTTCCCAAGGACCCGACATGCCCGACTACATCGTCAAGGACATCGCCCTCGCCGACTGGGGCCGCAAGGAAATCGAGATCGCCGAGACCGAGATGCCGGGCCTGATGGCCGTGCGCGCCGAGTTCGGCAAGGACCAGCCGCTGAAGGGCGCCCGGATCGCCGGCTCCCTACACATGACCATCCAGACGGCGGTGCTGATCGAGACCCTGCAGGCCCTGGGCGCCGACGTGCGCTGGGCCTCGTGCAACATCTTCTCCACCCAGGACCATGCCGCCGCGGCGATCGCCGTGACCGACACGCCGGTGTTCGCCATCAAGGGCGAGACCCTGGTGGAGTACTGGGAGTACGCCCACAAGATCTTCGAGTGGGGCGACGGCGGCTATCCGAACCTGATCCTCGACGACGGCGGCGACGCCACCCTGCTCTGCGTGCTCGGCCCCAAGGCCGAGAAGGACGCCAGCCTGTTGGCCAATCCGCAGAACGAGGAAGAGGAAGCCCTGTTCGCGGTGATGAAGCGCTACCTGAAGGAGAAGCCCGGCTTCTATTCGGCGATCCGCGACGCGGTGAAGGGCGTCTCCGAAGAGACCACCACCGGCGTGCACCGCCTCTACCAGATGGCCGAGCGCGGCGAACTGCCGTTCCCGGCGATCAACGTCAACGACAGCGTCACCAAGTCGAAGTTCGACAACCTCTACGGCTGCCGCGAGAGCCTGGTGGACGCCATCCGCCGCGGCACCGACGTGATGCTGGCCGGCAAGGTGGCCGTGGTCCTGGGCTACGGCGACGTGGGCAAGGGCTCGGCGGCTTCGCTGCGCAACGGCGGCGCGCGCGTGGTGGTCACCGAGGTCGACCCGATCTGCGCCCTGCAGGCGGCCATGGAGGGCTATGAGGTCCAGACCATGGACGACGTGGCCGACAAGGCCGACATCTTCGTCACCGCCACCGGCAACAAGGACGTGCTCACCGTCGACCACATGCGGCGGATGAAGAACAACGCCATCGTCGCCAACATCGGCCACTTCGATTCCGAGATCCAGATCGCCGGCCTGCGCAACTTCAAGTGGGACAAGATCAAGGACCAAGTCCACCACGTGGAATTCCCGGACGGCAAGAAGATCATCGTCCTGTCGGAAGGCCGACTGGTGAACCTCGGCAACGCCACCGGCCATCCGAGCTTCGTGATGAGCGCCTCGTTCACCAACCAGACCCTGGCCCAGATCGAGCTGTGGCAGCACGGCAAGAAGTACGAGACCAAGGTCTATACCCTGCCCAAGCACCTCGACGAGAAGGTGGCCATGCTGCACCTGGACAAGCTGGGCGCGAAGCTCACCACCCTCTCCAAGGACCAGGCCGACTATATCGGCGTGCCGCAGGCCGGCCCGTTCAAGCCAGACCACTACAGATATTAAACCATAACCGGTTAGGCTGGGCGCGATGCCCGTCGCGCTTATCCTTTCCTCGTTCGTCTCGGCCAGCCGGATCGGCGGGGCGGCCCAGCAATATGTGCTGGCCGCCCACCGCATAGATCCGGTGCTGGCGCCGACGGTGATGTTCGGCCGCAGCCCCGCCAAGGGCGCCGAGGGCGAGGTGACCGCGCCACCGGTGTTCCGCCGGATGCTGGCCGACATCGAGGCCGACGCGGTGTTCGGCTACGTGGACCTGGTGATCACCGGCCACTTCTCGCTCGCCGCCCAGGTGGAGATCGCCGCCGAGGCCCTGGAGCGCATTCGCGCCGCCTCGGCGCGGCGGCCGGTGGTGGTGGTCGACCCGATCATGGGCGACGCGCCCAAGGGGCTCTATGTGAGGCCGGAAGTGGCGGCCGCCGTGGCCGACCGCCTGGTGCCGCTCGCCGACTGGATCACCCCCAACGCCTGGGAGCTGGCGCATCTGTCCGGCATGCCGGTGACCGATGGCGCGAGCGCCGTGGCCGCCGCCCGTAAGCTCGGCCGCCGCGCCCTGGTCACCTCGGTCCCGGCCGGCGCCGGCGAGATCGGCCTGGTCTATTGCGACGAGAAGGTCGCGGTGCTGTTCGCCCACCGCCGGCTCGACCGCGCGCCGAACGGCACCGGCGATCTGGTCGCCGCCAGCTTCGGCGCAGGCCTGGTGGAGGGCCTGACGCCGGTCTTCGCCGCCGAACGCGCCGCCCGCGCCGTGGCCGAGGCCGTGCAGGCTTCGATCACCTGGAAGAGCGCCGACCTGCCGCTGGTGGCGATCGCCGAGCGGCTGGTGAACCCCACCGCCCACATCCGGGTCGAGCGGCTCTAAGCCGTGCCGGCCTCGGCGGTCCGGCTACGGATCGAGGGCCGCGTCCAGGGGGTCGGCTTCCGCTGGTGGACGCTCGGCGAGGCGCGGAAGCTGGATCTCCGCGGCTGGGTCCGCAACCGCCGCGACGGCTCGGTGGAGGTGCTGGCGATCGGCGCGCCTGAAGCGCTCGACGCGCTGGCCCTGGCGTGCCAATCCGGTCCGCCCGGGGCCGCGGTCCGGTCCGTGCGGCGCGAGCCTGCGGACGACGACGGCGCCCAGGGGTTCGAGGAGAAGGCGACGCTCTAGATGGTCGAGATTTCCGGAACCGCCCCGCCCCGCTTCGCCGCCGTGAAGGACGCCTTCGCCGCCAACTTCGAGGCGGGCCTTGAGCTCGGCGCGCGCTTCACCCTGGTGCAGGCGGGCGAAACGGTGCTGGACATCTGGGCTGGCCACGCCGACCGGGCGAAGACGCGGGCCTTTGACCAACGGACGCTCACGCCGATTTTCTCCACCGGCAAAGCGGTCGTGGCCCTGCTGATCGCCCGGCTGGTCGACGAGACCAAGCTCGCCTACGACCAGACCGTGGCCTCGGTCTGGCCGGAGTTCGCCCAGGCCGGCAAGGGCGCGATCACTATCGAGCAGCTGCTGTCGCACCAGGCGGGCCTCTCCGGTTTCCCCGACCCGATGGAGCCGTCGGAATGGTTCGACTGGGACGCCATCTGCGCCAAGCTGGCCGCCATGGCCCCGCTGTGGCCGCCGGGCACGGCCAGCGGCTACCACCCGGTCACCTTCGGCTACCTGACCGGCGAGATCTTCAAGCGTGTGGAGGGCCGGACCATGGGGACGGCGCTGCGCGAGGACCTGGCCGGTCCCTTCGGTCTCGACCTCTGGATCGGCACGCCGGACAGCGAAGCCGGCCGCATCGCCGAGCTGCAGCGGCCCTCGGCCCTGCCGGACTTCGGCCACGTCAACGCGGCGACCCGCGCGGCCTTCCTGACCCCCTGGTCGCAGCCCGGCGGCCGCAGCGCCGCGGAGTGGCGGCGGATGGAGATCCCCTCGGCCAACGGCCACGCCACCGCCGAGGCCCTGGCCCGGCTGATGGGCGCGCTGGCCAACGACGGCTGGCTGGATGGCGAGGACATTCTCTCCCCGGCCCTGGTGGGCGAGATGGCGCGCGAGCGGATCCGCGGCCAGGACCGGGTGCTGCCCTTCGTGATGAGTTGGGGCGCGGGCGTCATGCGCAACGAGACCGAGCACCCCTGGGGCCCGGCCAACCAGAGCTTCGGCCACTCCGGCTGGGGCGGCTCCTGCGCCTTCGCCGACCCGGAGACCAGGCTGGCCGGCGCCTATGTGATGAACAAGCAGTCGACCCAGCTGATGGGCGACGACCGCGCCAAGCGGCTGATCGAGGCGGCCTACGCCAGCCTTTAGGGCGTCCCCAACGCGCCCGGCCGGGCGGCGAAGGCGCGGTGGAAGGCGGCGAGGTCGCCCGGCTCCACGTCCGACACCGCCCAGAATTCCAGGCCGCCTTCAGTCCAGCGCAGCAGGGAATAGCCGTGCCGCGACGCGTTCGCGACCGGCAGGCGGAGGGCTGGCCGCAGCGGCCGAACGAACAGGTTAATGACGTGCTTGTTGCGCCGATAGACCAGGGCCGCCACCACCCGGTCGTCGAGATAGTCGAGCCGGCCGCCGACCAGGGGGAAGCCCTGGGCCGCCAGGTCCGCCACCGGCGGAGCGAAGTCGAGCTTGCCATTGAACCAGGGCTTGACGGTGTGCCGGTCGGAGGTCGCCACGTCGACCAGATGCAGGGCCAGCGTCGAGCGGACGTGGTCGGCGACCAGCTGGTCCTCCAGGCCGGCCGTGGCGGGCAGGGTGGCCACTACCGCCAGGCTGGCGGCGACGGCGGCGAAGGCGCCGGAGAGGCCCCAGGGCAGGACCGCGGGTAGGGAGACGGCCCGGCGACGGGGCGCGGGCGCGGTCTCGGCGGCGATCATCGCCTCGATGCGGCCACGCAGGGCCTCGGGCGCGGGCGTTGCAACGCCCGGGGCCGCGATCCGCGCGCGGAGGGCCTGCAGGGCGGCCAGCTCGGCGGCGCAGCCGGCGCAGGTCTTCAGGTGCGTCTCGAACGCCTCGGTGTTGGCGGCGTCCAGCTCGCCGTCGAGGAAGGCGTGGATCAGGTGGCTGTTGTCGGGGCAGGCGCTCATGGCTCTCCCTCCTCGCGAAGGGCGGCGAGCAGCATCTGGCGGGCGCGGGCCAGGCGCGACATCACCGTGCCGATCGGGGCCGAGGTGACCTCGGCGATCTGGCGGTAGCTGAGCTCCTCCAGCTCGCGCAGCACCAGGGCCTCGCGGAACGGCTCGGGCAGGGCCTCGATGGCGCCGCGGACGCTCGCGGCCTCGCCTTGGCGGAGGAGCGCGGCCTCAGGCGTGTCGGCCTCGGATGGGATCGCCTCGGTGGCCTCCGGATCGGCCCAGGTGGTGCGTCCCCGGGTCGTGGAGAGGAAGGTGGTGCGGACGATGGCGAACAGCCAGGCGCGCGGGTCGCCGCCGCGGAAGCCCGCGAAGCCGCGGTAGGCCTTGAGGAAGGCGTCCTGCACGATGTCCTCGGCCAGGGTCGCGTCGCGGCTGAGGAAGCGGGCGAAGCCGTAGGCGGCGTCCAGGTGCGGCAGCACCAGGGCGCGGAACCGCTGCGCCTCGGCGGCGGAGAGCGCGGGCGCAGAGTCGTCTGGCCGCCGGCCGGAACCGGGGGGAGAGGCCCGGCCGGCGGCCGCGTCGGGCGAACTCGCCCTGACGTTCCGGAATGAGAGGATGCGCCCCACCGTGCCTGTTCCCCGCCCTAAGGCGTCACCACGATCTTGCCGGTCATGTGCGGATGGATCGAGCAGAAATAGGCGTAGGCGCCGGGCTTGGTGAAGGTGAAGGCGAAACGCTCGTCGGTGTCGATCACCCTTGAGCGGAAAGACTTGTCGACCGCCACGATGGTGTGCGGGACGTCGTCGCCATTGATCCAGGTGACGGTGGTCCCGGCCTTCACGGTCAGCGCCTCGGGGCCGAAGGTGAAGTTGCCGATGGTGACGGTCTGGGCCGCCTGCGCAGGGGCGGCGGCGATCAGCAGGAGGGCGGTGGCGGGCGCCAGGGCGACGGGCAGGGCGCGCCGCAGGAGGATGTGGAGCACGGATCAGGTCCTTTTGGAGTTGAGTCAGGTCAGCTGGCGAGGGCGCGGTCGACGACGGCGAGCGGGTGGGCGCCGCGCACGACGCTGACCTGGCGCACGCCGAGGGTTTCGCGGAGTTGGCCGGCCGGCACTTTCAGCGGCCCGGGCGCGGGGCCCTGGCCGGGGGCCGGCTGCGGGAAGGCGGTGGAGCGGGCGGTGTGGAAGGCGACATTGCCCTCCACCTTCTGGATCACCTGGTGGATATGGCCGTTCAGCACGGTCACCGAGCCGAACCGGCGGAGCAGGCTAAGCGCCTGGGCGCTGTCGTCGGTGCCCCAGCCCCAGTCGGCGTAGATGGTCCACAGCGGGATGTGGGTGAAGACCACGATCGGCGTCGAGGCCGAACGGCCGGCCAGATCGTCCTTCAGCCAGGCGAGCTGGGCCTCGCCCAGGTGGCCCATGCCGCCGGCCTGCAGCTGCTTGACGTTGACCAGGCCCACGAAGTGGACGCCGCTGTGGTCGAAGCTCATCCAGCCGTCGCCGAGCGCGCCCTTGCCGTAGCGATCGAGGAAGGCCTGACCCTGGCCGTCGTCGAGCATGTCGTGCTCGCCAGGCACGTGGAACACCGGCACGCCGGCCTCCTTGAGGATCTGGTCGGCGTCGTCGAACTGGTCGGGGCGCGACAGCTGGCTGACGTCGCCGGTGTGGAGGATGAAGGCCGGCTTCTGCGGCATCGCCTGGATCTGCGCCACCGACTCGCGGAAGGTGACCCGGGCGTCGGGATTGGGGTCCTTGTTGAAGCCGATGTGGCTGTCGCTCACCTGCACGAAGGTGAACGGGGTGACGCCCTTTGGTGCGGCCTCCGCCTCCGCCGCGCCCAGGAGGGTGGAGCCGGCGACGCCGCCGCTCACCGTCCAGGCGAGGCCGGTCCCGGCCCAGGCCATGCATTCCAGGAACCGCCTGCGATGAGTCTCAGGTCCCATGATCATCCTCCGGCGCAAGGTGCGCGTTTCGGGAGGAGAGACGCAGGGGCGCCGCGGTTTATTCCCGGGCGTCTAGCGGAGACGGTCGAGGCGCAGGCGCTGGCGATCGTCGGTGAGCCGCCGGAGCGCGCCGAAGGCGATGATGAAGCTGGTCAGGCCGCTGGCGCCGGCCAGCAGGAACATCAGCAGAATCTGGTACTTGACCGCCTCCACCGGATCGAGGCCGGCGAGGATCTGGCCGGTCATGATACCGGGCAAGGTGATCACGCCCGCCGCCGACATCTGGTTGATGATCGGCAGGAGGCTACGCCGGATCGCGTCGCGCAGCAGCGGGAAGGTGGCCTCGTGGAAGCTCGCGCCCAGGGCCAGCTGCGCCTCGATGCCCGGCCGTTGGCGGGCGACCCCGCCCAGCATGGAGTCCAGCGCCAGGCTGCCGGAGTTCAGCACCGAGCCCAGGATGATGCCCACCAGGGTCACGGCGTAGCGGGCATCGTACCAGGGATGCGGACGGATCGCGGTGAGCAGCGCCAGGCCGACGGTGACCACGGTGGCGATGGCCACGCCGCCGGCGCTGAGGCCGAGGCTGGTCATGCCCTTGAACTTCTGCTCGGGCCGGGCGGCGATCTCGCGCGCGGCGATGGCCGACATGACCAGCACCAGGGCCAGCGTCGCGGCGGGGTTATGCATGGCGAAAACCGCCCGCAGGATGAAGCCCACGGCGACCAGCTGGACGACCATGCGCGCGGCGGCGATCAGCACCTGGCGGTGCAGGCGCAGCTTCAGCACCACCGACAATATGGCGTCGAAGGCCACCAGGGAGGCGGCGATCGCCAGGTCCAGGGGGGCGAGCGAGATCGGGTTCATGCCGGCGTCATCCGGCGGTTGCGCATCAGGAAGTGACGAGCGCCGAGCCGCCCGGCCTGGCGGGCGTCGTGGGTGACCACCACCAGGGCGAGGCCGGCCTTCAGCCGTTCCTTCAGGACGGTTTCCATTTGCCTGGTCGAGGCCGGGTCCAGCGGGGCGGTGGGTTCGTCGAGCAACAGGACCGGCGGGTCGAGCACCAGGGCGCGGATGATGGCCAGACGCTGCTTCTCCCCGGTGGACAGCCGCAGGACCGGCCCGTCGAACAGCTCGGCGGCGAGGCCGACGCGGGCGGCGATCGCGCGGGCCGCCGCCAGCTGCTCAGGGGCGAAATGCTCGACGACCCGGTCGCGCCACCAGCCCGATTCGGCGGCCACATAGGGCGCCTTGCGCCGCCAGTCGGGGGCGGACATCGCGGCCCGCGACGCCCCGTCCAGCGCCAGCTCGCCGGCGTTGGGATCGAGGTCGGCGACCATCCTGAGGAACAGGCTCTTCCCCGAGCCGGACGGGCCGCTGATCGCCGCCGCCTTGCCGGGCGCGAGCTCGAGGTCGAAGGGCCCGGCGAGATCGCTCTTCAGGTCGTGCACGGCAAGGCGGGGCGGCGGTGCGCTCATGCACCGAAGATTGCGCGCTCAGCGCCCTCGCGCCAGTCCCGCCGTTCGATCGGGCGTCTCAGCCCGCGCCCTGGATCACCGCCTCGCCGCGGGCTTCCTTGTAGGCGTTGGAGATCAGGTCGTTGGTGAACACGGCGTCCATCAGGAAGGCGAGCCAGGGATCGTCGCCGGTGAAGCCCGATTTCATGGCCTTGAGGTCCACGCGCTTGCGCACCTCGTCGAGCGGGACGTTGGCGCGGGCCAGCGGCCCCACCTGGTCGCGGACGGTCTGCAGGGCTGTGATCAGCTTGTCGATATAGGCCCGGTCGGTCTGCAACGCGCCGTGACCCGGCACCAGATAGGCGAAGTCGAAAGCCTCGAGCTTCTTGAGCGTGGCGATCCATTCGCCGGGGTAGGTCTGGGCGGCGTAGGGGATCGGAGACACCACCAGGTCGCCGGCCGCCAGCAGCCGTTGCTTGGGCGCCCAGACCACCGCGTCGCCGTCGGTGTTGCCGCGGCCCAGGAACATCACCTCGAGCGGCGCCTCGTCGTCGGGGATCCATAGCCGGTCGGTGAAGGTCAGGTCAGCGGGATAGACCTGCATTCCCGTGTAGCCCGCGACCAGGCCGGGGCCTGCCTTGGCGATGCGGCCCCAGCCGGCGCGCACGGCGTCCGGCAGCTTCGGGTTGGCGGCGGCCCGGGCGCCGGCGTCGGCCATGTCCGAATAGGACTGGGCGTAGGTCTTCACAAAGGCCATCGGCTCGCCGGTCATGTTCTCCCGCGTCTTCAGGGTGGAGATGATCACCAGGTCCGGCCAGGCCCGGCGCAACGCGCCGGCCCCCAGGTTATGGTCGCCGTGGTAGTGGGTGTAGATCAGGTATCGAACCGGCTTCGGCGATATCTTGCGGATCTCAGCGACGATCGCCTCACCCGAGGGCGGCGAGCCGCCGGCGTCGACCACCACCAGCCCCATCCGCTGCTCGAAGACCGTCACGTTGCCCTCGAAGGGTGGGTCGGTCACGGCGGGCTTGTAGATCAGGTGGGCTCGGGCGGTGATCGCCTGGGTCTGTCGGGCGAACACCTGGGCCACCTGAGCCGGATCGGGGGCGACCGCCAGGGCCGCGCTCGTGGACCCCAGGGCGAGCAGTGCGCCCGCCAGGAAAACACCCGCCATCCGCCGCATGACGCACCCTCCAGCCCAGGCGGGGAGGCTAGGCCCGGGGCGGCGAGCGCCCCAGTTAAGCTTTGGTCATTCGGCGGCGGCGGCTTCGACGGCCAGACGGCGACCCGCCCGGCCACGCCGCCAGGCCCCCAGGGCGAACACCGCCGCGCCGCTCCAGATGCAGGCGAAGGACAGCGCCCGGACCGGGGTGAAGGCCTCGCCCTGCAGGATGCCAAGGCCGAAGGTCATGGTCGGTGAGATGAACTGCAGGAATCCCATGGCCGAGAGCGGCACGCGCCTGGCCGCCCAGGCGAACAGCAGCAGGGGCACGGCGGTGATGGGGCCGGTGGCGACGATCCAGAAGGCGGCCGCGGGGCTGGCCGTGAGGTGGCCCAGGCCCGCGTGCTGCAGCCACAGGACGTAGGCGAGGCCGGGGACCGCGAGGACGGCGCATTCGATGGCGAGGCCGGTCTGGGCGTCGGCCGCGACATGCTTGCGTACGACGCCGTAGCCACCGAACGAGATCGCCAGCGTCAGGGCGACGACCGGCAGGCGGCCGATGGCCAGCGCCTGGATCGCCACGCCGGTGGCGGCGAGCGCGATGGCGATGGCGCCGGCCCGGTCGATCCGCTCGCGGAAGATCAGCGCGCCGGCGGCCATCGAGATCAGCGGGGTGAGGTAGTAGCCGAGCGCGGTCTCCAGCATCCGCCCGGAGTTCACCGCCCAGATGAAGGTGAGCCAGTTGACGGCGATGAGGACGGAGGACAACGCCAGCCACTTGGCGATCGCCGGGGTGCGGATGGCGGCCAGCGCCTGGCGTCCCTGGCCGGCGAGCAACACGAAGGCGATCGCCGTGGGCGCGGCCCACACCGTGCGGTTGGCGAGGATCTCCCACGGCCCGACGCCCATGCGCCCGAGCAGCTGGAAGAGCAGCGGGACGAGGCCCCAGATGAAGTAGCAGCCCGCTCCCGCCGCCAGCGCCAGGCGGGTCTCGCCAGGCGCGGACGACGCGGCCATGGCCCTAGGCGAGCGCCGTCTGGCGGATCAGGCCGCGCTCGTGGAGCAACTCGGCGATCTGCACGGCGTTGAGCGCCGCGCCTTTTCGCAGGTTGTCGGCGACCACCCAGAGGCTGAGGCCGTTCTCGAGGGTCGGATCGTTGCGGATCCGCGAGACGAAGACCGGGAACTCGCCCTGGGCCTCCTTCGGCGTCATGTAGCCGGTGGGCTCGTGCTTATCGATCACCACGATGCCGGGGCTGTCGCGCAGGATGTCGCGGGCCTCGTCCTCGTCGAGCGGGCTCTCGAATTCGATGTTGATCGCCTCGGAGTGGCCGACCATGACCGGCACGCGCACGCAGGTGACCGTCAGCTTGATCGCCGGATCGAGGATCTTGTGGGTCTCGTTCCACATCTTGGCTTCTTCGTCGGTGTAGCCGTCGTCACGGAACTCGCCGATGAACGGGATGACGTTGAAAGCGATCTGCTTGGGGAAGGTCTTGGGCGGCGTTGCGCCAAGCACGAAGACGTTCTTCGTCTGGTCGAACAGCTCGTCCATGCCTTCCTTGCCGGCCCCGGAGACCGACTGGTAGGTCGCCACCACCACCCGCTTGATCGTCGCGCGATCGTGCAGCGGCTTCAGCGCCACCACCAGCTGAGCGGTGGAGCAGTTGGGGTTGGCGATGATGTTCTTGCGGTTCGCGTAGCTGACGGCGTCCGGGTTCACCTCCGGCACGATCAGCGGCACGTCGGGGTCCATCCGCCAGGCCGAGGAATTGTCGATGACGATCGGGCCCTGGGCGCCGATCCTCGGAGCCCATTCCCTGGAGAAGGTCCCGGAGACGCTCATCAGCACGATGTCGACGGTCGAGAAGTCGAACTGCTCGATGTCCTCGCACTTGAGGTTCTTGTCGCCGAACGAGACGTCCACGCCGATGGATTTGCGGGATGCGATCGCGTGAATCTTGTCCACGGGGAAGTTCACTTCCTCGAGGATGTTCAGCATCTCGCGGCCCACATTGCCCGTGGCGCCGACAACGGCCACCCGGTAACCCATCGGTGTTCTCCTAGATATGAGGGAGCGTCCGGTTACCCCCCGGACGCGGCCGAAGCAAGGCGAGCTATACTGACGAGCCCTTAAAGTCTGCTTCAGATGGCGGATCGGCCCGCCGCCTTCAAGCCCGGGCCTGGCGACAAACGGAACCCGCATGGCCGACACATCGATGCCCTTCGCCGCCCTGTTGGGGGTGGAGATCGTGAGCCAGGAGAAGGCCCGGGTGGTCGGCCGGCTGGTGGTGCGCGAGGACCTGTGCACCGCCGGCGGCATCCTGCACGGCGGCGCCTACATGGCCCTCGCCGACACCCTGGGGGCGATCGGCGGCTTCCTGAACCTGGTCGAGGGCGCGCGGACCACCACGCTGGAGAGCAAGACCAACTTCCTGGGCTCGGCCAAGGTCGGGACCACGGTGACCGGCGAGGCGACGCCGCTGCACATCGGCCGGCGGTCGAGCGTCTGGCAGACGCGGGTCACCTCGGCGGAAGGCAAGCTGCTGGCTCTGGTGACCCAGACCCAGATGACGATTTTGGACTAGGGCCGGCTCAGACGGCCGCGGCGACCTCGGCGGCGTAGCGGCCGCTGACCTTCAAGAGGCCGTCCAGCACCTGCTTGGCGCCGGCCCCCGGCAGCTCGGAACTCATCAGCAGGCGCCAGGCGCGGACATGGACGCCCACCGCCTCGCGATCGAAGCGCTTGAGGGTGCGCAGGTGGTCGAGAAGGTCGCAGAAGCTGGTCAGGGCCACGTCCACATTGGCGACGCCGCAGACCTCGCCCGCGCCGATGCCCTTCACCGCGATGGCGTAGAGCTCCTCGAGCGCGGCGTCGTCGAAGTCGTTCTTCAGGTTCCAGAAGCCGGCCTCGGACAGCTCAAGCAGCGCCAGCAGCTCGGCCGTGCAGGTCGGCTTGATGGCCTCCAGGTTCTTGCGGGCGTTCTCGATCGCCTCGGCCACGGGCAGGCCGCCCGGCGTGCGGAGCAACTCGTTCAGCCGCGGCTTCGGGAATACAAAACGAACCGAGGTCATGATGCGGCGCTACGCTCCGGAGGCGTTTCAATGTCGTGGGTCGCGATCTCAGCCGCCGCCTTCGCGGCCGACTCCGCCCTGGCGATATCCTCCCGCCGCCGGCCGATCCCGTCCGGCGGCCCTTCGTCGCGGAACCGCCGGTCAGGCCCGACATAGGTGCCGGTGAACAGGAAGGGGCGGCCCGCCTTGGCGACCCAGATGATCCGTTCGAGCATGACGATCGGAGCAATGGGCTTCTTGATGATGAAGTGGCCGCCGCAGTCGCGGGCGCGGACGATGTCGCTGGCCGGGGTGTGGGCGGTGGTGATCAGCACGGGGGCGTAGCAGTTGGGCTCCTGCGCCTCGCGCCGCAGCCATTCGACGAAGTCGTAGCCCTTGCCCTCGGGCGCCATGGCGTCGACGATCGCGATGTCGATCTCGTGCTCGGTGGCGGCGGCCTTGGCCTCTTCCAGGCTGGCGCAGCGATAGAGCTGTTTGGCGCCCAGGCCGGTGACGATCTGGACGAGGATCGACATGCCGAGCTGGGTCTCATCCAGCAGCAGCACCGCGGCCCGTTCCAGATTGAACCGCGCGCGAGACGCGACGTCGAGCGCCATGGGCGCCTCAGCCTCCCCGTTCGGCCCGCGCCGTCCGCCTGTCGATGACCCGTCGCCATCGAACCGCGGACGCCCACGCGCCTGTTTCAAGGTGTTGGGGGAACGCAGTTAATATCCGATTGCCACCGACGAGTTCCCCATTTTGGGTAGCGCCCGCCACCGCCCTCGCAAGGCCTTGTTCGGCCGTAGGTTTTTCCGCACGAATCCGGCCTGTCGCGGCGACCCGCAGACTTTTCTAAAGTTCCGCCAGGACCGCGGCGCCCATTTCGATCGTGGTGAGTCGGCCGCCGATGTCGGGCGTGCGCGCGCCGGCGTCCAGCGCTCGGCCGACCGCGGCGAACAGGGCGTCGGCCGTCGCCGCGCGGTCCAGCGACCAGCGTAGCGCCATCTCGAACGACAGGATCGCCGCCAGCGGATTGGCGATCCCCTGGCCGGCGATGTCCGGCGCCGAGCCGTGGATCGGCTCGTAGAGGCCGGGGGCGCCTGGAGCCCCTAGGGCCGCGGACGGCAGCAACCCCAGGCCGCCGGTCAGCTGGGCGGCCTCATCGGAGAGGATGTCGCCGAACAGGTTGTCGGTGAGGATCACGTCGAACTGGCGGGGGGCCTTGACCAGCTGCATGGCGGCGTTGTCGGCCAGCATGTGCTCCAGCGTGACGTCGGCGTAGTCGCGCCGGTGCAGGTCGGTGACCACCTCGCGCCAGAGCAGGCCGGTCTCCATGACGTTGGACTTCTCGCAGCTCGTCACCTTGTTTCGCCGCCCGCGGGCCAGCTCGAAGGCCACCCGGCTGACCCGTTCGATCTCGGCGGTGGTGTAGACCTGGGTGTCGACGCCGCGGCGACCGCCGCCCGGCAGGTCCTCGATGAACCGCGGCTGGCCGAAATAGACCCCGCCGGTCAGTTCGCGGACGATCATGATATCGAGGCCCTGGACCACCTCGCGCTTCAGCGTCGAGGCGTCGGCCAGGGGATCGAAGCAGAGGGCGGGGCGGAGGTTGGCGAACACTCCCATGCCGGCGCGCAGGCCGAGCAGCCCGGCCTCGGGCCGCTTGTCGCGCGGCGCGCTGGCCCACTGCGGCCCGCCGACCGCGCCCATCAGCACGGCCTTGGCGGCCTTGGCGGCGGCCAAGGTGTCGTCGCTGAGCGGCGTCCCCAGGGCGTCATAGCTCGACCCGCCGAACGGCTTTTCGGCGAGCGTCAGGTCGGGCGCCAGCTTGGCGGCCACCTTCTTCACCTCGGCGATCACCTCGGGCCCGATCCCGTCGCCGGGCAGGAGCAGCAGGTCGGTCATGGATGCGGTCCCTGGGCAGCTAGAGCGGTCGTTCGGCGGCGACCTCGTAGGCGAAGAGCCGGCGGTCGGATACCCCGAACTGCGGCCAGGCCGCGCGCCAATCGGCCATGTGCGCGGTCTGGAAATGGGCGTCGAGCGCGGCCTGGTCGCGCCAGACCTCGAACACCCGGACCAGGCCCGGCTCGGCCACGTCCTCCGCGTAGGAATAGGCGACGCAGCCGTCCTCGGCGCGGGACGCTGCGAGCATCTTCTGCATATGCGGCTTGAGGCCGGCCAGGCTGCCGGGCGGCACGCGCACCGTGCCGGCGATGATCAGGCTCATGCGTCCTCCAGCCAGGGCTGCGCCAGGGCCCGCTTCATCTCGTAGAGGTCGATCTCGTCCCTGGCCTGCAAGGT
The DNA here is from genome assembly GCA_004799545.1 of Phenylobacterium sp. Classification (GTDB taxonomy): domain Bacteria; phylum Pseudomonadota; class Alphaproteobacteria; order Caulobacterales; family Caulobacteraceae; genus Phenylobacterium. Next base: position 7,257 of record SSMU01000030.1, on the reverse strand, counting down.
CTCGCCGATCGGGTCGAGGCCGCTCAGCATCTTGGCCTTGCGCTGCGGGTCGATATCGAAGTGGAAGACGGCGCCCGAGGGCGAGACCACGGTCTGGGCCTCCAGGTCGACGGTGACCAGGTGGTTGCCGCCCTTGGCCTCCTCCATCAGCTGCTGCACCTGGGGCGCGGCCAGCACCACGGGCAGGAGGCCGTTCTGAAAGCAGTTGTTGTTGAAGATGTCGGCGAAGCTGGTGGAGACCACGCAGCGGATGCCGAAGTCCATCAGCGCCCAGGGGGCGTGCTCGCGCGACGAGCCGCAGCCGAAGTTGTCGCCCGCCACCAGCACGCCGGCCCCTTTGTACTCCGGCCGGTTGAGCACGAAGTCCGGCTTCTCGCGCCCCTCGCCGTCGAAGCGCAGGTCGTAGAACAGACCCTTGGCCAAGCCCTCGCGCTCCACGGTCTTGAGGAACTGCTTGGGGATGATCTGGTCGGTGTCGATGTTGGCCAGCGGCAGGGGCGCCACCTTGGCGTCGAGGCGGATGAAGGGCTGCATCAGGCGGCCTCCAACTGAGGCGATTGCTGGATCATCAGGGTCGGCGCGCCGCCCGGCGCGTCGCGGACGGTGAACACCTTGGTGCCGGGCTTGCGGCCGGGCCGGACCTCGGAGAGGTCGAAGCCGGCGGCGGCGAGGCGCGCGTGGACGGCGTCGGGATCGGCCACCCGCCAGGCGAGGCCGCCGAAGCTGTCGGGGCCATCGGAGACGGGGGTCTTCAGGCTCGCGCCGACCTCGAACACCGTCCCGCCGCAGCGGAAGAACAGCTGGCGCACGCCCCACGTTTCATTGGACCGATCGAGCCGCAGGTCGAGGCCGAACTTCGCGCCATAGAGGCCAAGCGCCCGGTCGGGGTTCGGCGTGTGCACAACGATGTGGTCGAGGGCGGGGATCGCCGCGGTCTCCGGCCCGATGGCGGGCGAGGGCGCCGCGCCCTTGCGGCCGGGTGTGAGCACGAACTGCAGGCCGGCCGTGCGCACCCGGACGACCGTGCCGACGGGCTCGACGTCGAGGCCGCGCCGGGCGATCAGCTGTGCGGCGGCGGTCAGGTCGTCGACCGTGAAGGCCGCGATCCATAGGCCCTCGCCGGACTCGTCGAGACGGGCCCGTAGCCGGTCGCCGGCCGGTCCGTCACCGGACGGCGCGATGACCTCCAGGGCGGTGTTCTGCAGGTGGAACCAGGCGCGCATCGCCCCGTCGCGCGGCTCCAGCTCCGGCTCGCGGCCGAGCAGGCGACGGTAGCCCTCGACGGCGGCGTCGAAGTCGCGGACCGCAACGGCGACATGGTCGAGGCCTTCGATCATCGCAGGAAGTCCCGGACGTCGGCGATGTGGCCGGCGATGGCGGCGGCGGCGGCCATGGCGGGGCTCATCAAGTGGGTGCGGCCGGCGCGGCCCTGGCGGCCCTCGAAGTTGCGGTTGGAGGTCGAGGCGCAGCGTTCGCCGGGCGCCAGCTTGTCGGGGTTCATGGCCAGGCACATGGAGCAGCCCGGCTCGCGCCAGTCGAAGCCGGCGGCCTTGAAGATCGCGTCCAGACCCTCGGCCTCGGCCTGGTCCTTCACCAGGCCGGAGCCCGGCACCACCATGGCGCGGACGCCGGGCGCCACAGTCCGGCCCTCGGCGATCTTCGCGGCGGCGCGCAGGTCCTCGATGCGGCTGTTGGTGCAGGAGCCGATGAACACCACGTCGACCCTGGCCTCGGCGATCGGCTGGCCGGCGGTGAGGCCCATGTAGTCGAGCGCCCGCTCGGCGGAGGCGCGCTTGTCGGGGTTGGCGAAGCTCTCCGGCGCCGGCACGCGGCCGGTGACCGCAATCACGTCCTCCGGGCTGGTGCCCCAGGTGACCAGGGGGGCGATCGCGGCGGCGTCGATATGGATCTCGCGGTCGAAGGCGGCGTCGGGATCGGAGAAGAAGGACTGCCAGTAGTTCAGCGCCATCTCCCAGGCGCCGCCCTTCGGCGAGGCGGGGCGGCCGCGCAGGTAGTCGAAGGTGGTCGCGTCGGGGGCGACCAGGCCGGCCCGCGCCCCGCCCTCGATGGTCAGGTTGCACAGCGTCATGCGGCCTTCCATGGAGAGCGCGCGCACCGCCTCGCCGGCGTACTCGATCACGTAGCCGGTGCCGCCGGCCGTGCCGATCGCCCCGATCACCGCCAGGGCGAAGTCCTTGGCGCCGACACCCGGGGCCGGCTGGCCGTCGATCACCACCCGCATGTTCTTCGACCGGGTCTGGCGCAGCGTCTGGGTGGCCAGGACATGCTCGACCTCGGAGGTGCCGATGCCGTGGGCCAGGGCGCCGAACGCGCCGTGGGTCGAGGTGTGGCTGTCGCCGCAGACGATGGTCATGCCGGGCTGGGTGCGCCCTTGCTCGGGCCCCACCACGTGGACGATGCCGTTCCGGACGTCGCCCATCGGGAAGAACTCGATGCCGGCCTCGGTGACGTTGCGCTCCAGCATCTGCAGCTGCAGGCGGGCCTCCTCGTCGGCGACGGCGGCGACGCCAAGGCCCTGGCCCTCGGTGGGGATGTTGTGGTCGGCGACCGCCAGGGTGCGGTCGGGACGGCGCACGGCCCGCTGGTGGGCGCGAAGGCCCGCGAAGGCCTGCGGCGAGGTCACCTCGTGGATCAGGTGCAGGTCGATGTAGAGGATCGTCTCGCCGTCGTTCTCGCCGACCACGTGGGCGTCCCAGATCTTGTCGTACAGGGTCTTGCCGGGCATGGAGCGCATGTAGGTCCGCGATCCCGGGCACGTCTAGTGCTGCGGCGCGGCAAAATCACCGCAAGCGCAGCAATTTTTTGCTCGACATCGATGGCTTGACATCTCGGATTACAGTCGTAGTTTCAAGTTATATTACAACTGTAGCTCAGGGAGAGCGCCATGCAGTCCGTTCCTGTCGACCAACGCCTCAATCTCCTGCTGATCCTGGCCCACGCCAAGCCGGTGGTGTTGGTGTTCCTGTTCCTGATGTTCGCGTTGCTGATCGCCGCTGTCGCCGTATGGATCGGCCAGCTGGTCCAGGGCCGCCGCAACGCGGAGCGGGGGGAGAATATCCTCTCGGCGGTGCTGGTCGCGGCCCCGCTGTTCGGGCTGACGGCCGCCGCCTACGGCCTCTTGGACATGTCGATCGGCATCGCCAACGTGCGGCCGGCGCCCGACCTGACGATCCTCGCGCCGGGTTTCGCGGAGGCCAGCCTGTGCATCCTGCTCGGTCTGCTGGCGGCCTCGCTGGCGGCGGCGTTCCGCGCGCATCTGCGGCTGGCCGGGAGTCCCGCGGCCGCGGCTTGACGACCTGGATGACAGGCGTAGGCTGCGCCTGAGCTACAGGTGTAAGAACGATGACCCGGATCTCCGCGGCGGAAAGCCAGATCATGCAGGCCCTCTGGACCCGGGGGCCGCTGGGCGCCGAGGAGATCGTCCGCGAGGTGGGCGAGGCCCAGAGCTGGGGCGAGGCCACGGTCAAGACCCTGATCAACCGGCTCTTGAAGAAGAAGGCGATCGCCTCGGAGCGGGAGGGTGGGCGCGCCCGCTACCGCCCGCTCTTGACCCGGGAAGACTATGTCACCGGCGAGAGCCAGGGCCTGCTGGACCGCCTGTTCGGCGGCGAGGTGGCCCCGCTGGTCGCCCACTACGCCAAGCACCGGCCGTTGGCGCCGGAAGAGATCGAGCGTCTGAAGTCGTTGATCGCAGCGATGGAGCGGGACGATGGCTGAGCTGGTTGACGCCCTCCTGCGGGTGAACCTGGTCGCCGGCCTGGCCATCCTGGCGGTGCTCGCGGCGCGGCTGCCGGCCCGCTGGCGGTTCGGGCCGGAGATCGCCTACCGGCTGTGGGCCGCCCCGCCGCTGGCCGCCGCCGCGACCCTGCTGCCGCTGAAGGTCGCCAAGTCGCCGATCCACACCCTGTCGCATCTGACGCCCGCCCACCTGTCGCCGGCCCTGCTGATCCTGTGGGCCGTGGGCTTCGCGGTCGCGGCGGGCCTGATGTGGCGGGCGCAGGCGAGCTTCCTGGCCAACGCCCGCCAGGGCCGCGCAGGCCCGGCGGTGGTCGGCGTGATCGCGCCCCGGGTGGTGATGCCGACCGATGACGGGCGCTACACCGCCGACGAGCGGGCCCTGATCCGCGCCCACGAGCGGGAGCATATCGAGCGCAAGGACCCGCGGGCCGGCGCCCTGATCGCCCTTTTCCAATGCCTCGCCTGGTTCAATCCGCTGGTGCACCTGGCGGCGCACGTGGCGCGGCTCGACCAGGAACTGGCCTGCGACGCCGCGGTGCTTCGCCGGCATCCGAAGTCGCGGGCGCTCTACGCCAGGACGCTCTTGAAGACCCAGCTTGCGACCGCCACCCTGCCGCTCGGCTGCTACTGGCCGCCCCGTTCGCGCCATCCGCTGGAGGTCCGCGTCGCCCTGCTTGGACGGTCGCGGCGCGACGACGGGCTGGAGGGTCCGCTGATCGTCGGCGCCGGCGTGGTCTCGGCCGCCCTCGTCGCGTGGTCGGTCCAGCCGCCGCTGCCGCTCCGCCCGCAGGCGCCGCCGATCGTGGCGGAGGAGGAGCACCAGGGCGGCCAGATGTCGGTGCTGCTGGTCACCTGGCGCGTCCCCGCCACCAGCTCTCGCTGAAGGCTTCGCCGATGTTGGGCCGCGGCCATATCGCGCCCCTGCTTCCCGCGGCGCTCGCCCTGACCCTGGGGGCGTGCGACGACCAGGGCGATGCCGCCCGGCTCACCGCGCGGCAGGCCCTTCTCGATCCGGCGCGGCTCTGGCAGGCGCAGGAGGTGGTCGGGCGGGGGATCGTCATGCGGACCGTGCGGATCTGCGCCGACCAGAAGCTGCGCGACAGCTTCCAGCGCGCCGAGCCGGAGGTGAACGCCGAGCCCTGCCGCACCCTGGGCCCCGTGGTGACCCGGCCGGGTCTCTACGCCCTGCGCTGCAGGGCGGAAGGCCACCGGTTCGGGGTCACGGTCACGACCCGGGGCGACACCGATCGGGCGTTCGAGGTGAGTTACGCCGTGACGCCGCTCGACCTCGAACGCGGGCCGTTCGTCCAGACCGTCCGCTATCGCCTGCTGGGGACCTGCCCGGCCGGTTGGCGGATCGGTGACCAGGCCGAGGTCGACGCCGCGGGCGCGCCGATGCCCCCCGGGACGGCCGACCCCAACGCCGCCGGCGCCAAGCCCGGCGCGGTCCCCGGCCTGCCGTCCTAGGCGGCTTGGGCCCGCTCATCCGCTCCGAGAGGACGCCCGGTAAGCCGCCGTCGATGATCGGGGTGCGCTGGAGTTCGCCGCCGCCCTAGCCGCGCAAGGCGGCCAGAACGACCAGGACGCCCATGGCGATCATGGCGATCACCTGGATCAGGAAGCACGAGAACCGCGCCGCGACGATCGGGTTGGAAGCGGGCAGCAGCATGTGGATGGCGCTTTGCGCGACACGCGCGATCACCGTGGCGGCGGCCAGCGCGCCGAAGTTCGGCGGAGCCAGGCGGGCGGCGGCGGCGGTCAGGACGATAGCGGCGAACACCGGCAGGTTCTCGACGCAGTTGGCGTGGGCCCGAACCGCGCGGCGATAGGCCTCGGAGCCGTGCGGCGTGTCGCCCGGAAAGCTGGAGAGCTCGGCGCGGCCGGTGAGGATCAGCGACCAGCGGCGCACGCCGACGCCGATCAGCAGGACCAGCAACGTCCAGCCGGCGAAGGCCAGCAGCATCCACAGAGGCAGTGTCATCGTCGGCAGTCCTTGAACGAATATCGGTAGGTCGCTTTTGCGCCGGGAGAGGCGGGTGGGAGGCGGCGCTCGTTGGGCAGGGTTCTAGGCTTCGGCGCCGGGACGGTGGATGCCCGGGTCGCCGAAAGACTTGACTGATCCGCCGAGGCCGCCGCCCTTTCTGGAATGGACGCGCTCTCGGACGTGCTCAGGGTCGTCGGGCTGACGGGCGGCGTGTTCATGGACGCCGAGTTCACCGAGCCGTGGTCGGTGGTCGGCAAGGTCGCCCCGGAACTTTGCGGCCTGTTCATGCTGCAGCCGGCGCAGGTGGTCTGCTTTCACTATGTGGTGGAGGGCGGCTTCGAGCTTCGCCTCGAGGGCGAGCCGCCGTGTACGGTCGTCGCCGGCGAAGCGGTGCTGATGCCGCGCAACGACCTGCATGTGCTGGGTAGCGACGGAAACCGGATCCCGGTCAGCATGCGTGAACTGATTGAACCGCCGGGCCCATCCGGCCTGATCAAGGTGACGCACGGCGGGGGCGGTGCGCGCACCCGCCTGGTTTGCGGCTTCCTGGGCGGCGCCGAAGAGATGCATCCGCTGCTCGCCAGCCTGCCGCCCGTGATGAAGATCGACATCGCCGGGATGCCGGGCGGGGACTGGATCGGCCGCACCTTCACCTACGCCGCCCAGACGCTGGGCGACGGCGATCCCGGCGCGGCGACCGTCGTGGCCAAGCTTTCGGAGCTGTTGTTCGTCGAGGCCATCCGCCGCTACCTCGCCGGCCTGCCGCCGGCGGAGACGGGCTGGCTCGCCGGCCTGCGCGACCCCGCGATCGGCCGGGCCCTGTCCCTGATGCATGGCCGTGTCGCCGAGGCCTGGACGTCCGAAGCCTTGGCGCGGGCGGTGAACATGTCCCGATCGACCTTCGCCGACCGCTTCACTGGGATCCTCGGCCAGCCCCCCATGCGCTACCTCACGGCTTGGCGGATGCAACTCGCCCGCCACAGATTGGCTGAGACGCGCCAGTCCGTCGCCCAGATCGCCTTTGCCGTTGGCTACGAGTCCGAGGCCGCCTTCAACCGCGCCTTCCACCGTGAGTGCGGAAGCCCTCCGGCGACCTGGCGTCGGCAGGCGAGGTGACTGGTCGACGATGATGGCAATGAAGGCTCGAGGTCGCTCCCGCGGTTCCTGAGCGGCCGTCGCACGGCGAGAAGTCCGGCGGAACGGTCAAGCCATTCGGCGGCTCGGCCATACCTCCCGCCCAGGCCGCTGCCTAAGACGCCCAATCAAGCAAGTCCTGCCGGTCTCGCCCCCTCTTGGGAACGCCGGACGGACGCCGAATCCAAAGGCCACGCGGCCATTCCCAGACAGAGGAACGATGATGCCCGACGGAACGACAATGCACGAAATCGACGGAGACAAATTGAACCAGCTGGTGGGCAAGATGCTCGGCGACCTGGGCGGCGCGTTCAGCGTGCCGACCGCCCGCATCGGCTACAAGCTGGGCCTGTTTTCCGCGCTGCACAGCGATGGCGCGG